>OZ252290.1:0-1460000 GCA_965250105.1 Tepidamorphaceae bacterium | reverse complement strand
GTTGAAAAAGACGGGGATGAGCTGTGGCTAGGGGTGAAAGGCCAATCAAACCTCGAAATAGCTGGTTCTCCGCGAAATCTATTTAGGTAGAGCGTTGGATGAATACCCCGGGGGGTAGAGCACTGGATGGGCTATGGGGCCCCACAGGCTTACTGATCCTAACCAAACTCCGAATACCCGGGAGTACTATCCAGCAGACACACGGCGGGTGCTAACGTCCGTCGTGGAGAGGGAAACAACCCTGATCGCCAGCTAAGGCCCCTAAATCATGGCTAAGTGTGAAAGCATGTGGGGATCCCAAGACAACCAGGATGTTGGCTTAGAAGCAGCCATCATTTAAAGAAAGCGTAACAGCTCACTGGTCTAGTTAAGGGTCCCTGCGGCGAAAATGTAACGGGGCTCAAGCCATGTGCCGAAGCTGCGGGCTCAGCAATGAGCGGTAGCGGAGCGTTCCGTAAGTCTGTGAAGGGAAGGCGGGAGCCGACCTGGAGATATCGGAAGTGCGAATGCTGACACGAGTAACGACAAAGGGGGTGAGAGACCCCCTCGCCGAAAGTCCAAGGGTTCCTGCGCAACGTTAATCGGCGCAGGGTTAGCCGGCCCCTAAGGCGAGGCCGAAAGGCGTAGCCGATGGGAACTGGGTTAATATTCCCAGGCCAGTGGATGGTGACGGATTCCGAGAGCTGTCGTCCCTTATTGGATTGGGGCGGCTGGGTAGGAGTCCCAGGAAATAGCCTCCACATGAGACCGTACCCCAAACCGACACAGGTGGACTGGTAGAGAATACCAAGGCGCTTGAGAGAACGATGCTGAAGGAACTCGGCAAAATACCTCCGTAACTTCGGGAGAAGGAGGCCTCGTCCATGAGGGCGAGGGGCACAGACCAGGGGGTGGCGACTGTTTACTAAAAACACAGGGCTCTGCGAAGCCGTAAGGCGACGTATAGGGTCTGACGCCTGCCCGGTGCCGGAAGGTTAAAAGGAGGTGTGCAAGCACCGAATTGAAGCCCCGGTAAACGGCGGCCGTAACTATAACGGTCCTAAGGTAGCGAAATTCCTTGTCGGGTAAGTTCCGACCTGCACGAATGGCGTAACGACTTCCCCACTGTCTCCAGCATCGACTCAGTGAAACTGAATTCCCCGTGAAGATGCGGGGTAACTGCGGTCAGACGGAAAGACCCCGTGCACCTTTACTATAGCTTCACACTGGCATTCGTGTCGGCATGTGTAGGATAGGTGGTAGGCTTTGAAGCAGGGGCGCCAGCTCTTGTGGAGCCATCCTTGAAATACCACCCTTATCGTCATGGATGTCTAACCGCGGCGCGACAACGCCCGGGACAGTGTGTGGTGGGTAGTTTGACTGGGGCGGTCGCCTCCCAAAGAGTAACGGAGGCGCGCGATGGTGGGCTCAGAGCGGTCGGAAATCGCTCGACGAGTGCAATGGCATAAGCCTGCCTGACTGCGAGACAGACAAGTCGAGCAGAGACGAAAGTCGGTCATAGTGATCCGGTGGTCCCGCGTGGAAGGGCCATCGCTCAACGGATAAAAGGTACGCCGGGGATAACAGGCTGATGACGCCCAAGAGTCCATATCGACGGCGTTGTTTGGCACCTCGATGTCGGCTCATCACATCCTGGGGCTGGAGCAGGTCCCAAGGGTTCGGCTGTTCGCCGATTAAAGTGGTACGTGAGCTGGGTTTAGAACGTCGTGAGACAGTTCGGTCCCTATCTGCCGTGGTCGTAGGAGAATTGAGAGGATCTGTCCCTAGTACGAGAGGACCGGGATGGACATACCTCTGGTGGACCTGTTGTCGCGCCAGCGGCATAGCAGGGTAGCTATGTATGGAACGGATAACCGCTGAAGGCATCTAAGCGGGAAACCGGCCTCAAGATGAGTTCTCCCTTGAGAGTCGTGGCAGACCACCACGTTGATAGGCTGGATGTGGAAGCGTGGCGACACGTGAAGCTTACCAGTCCTAATAACTCGATCGGCTTGATTACTCTCATTAGTCCATGTTCATCGGATGGTTTCAGCCATGAAACGCCATCCGGAATACTGACGGAACGTCGCCGGCAAGCGACGAAGAAAATCCGGTTTGCAAGAACGGCGCCCATGGCGCCTTTCCGGAATGGTCTTTGCCGACCCGGTGGTTACAGCGGAGTGGTTCTACCCGATCCCATCCCGAACTCGGTCGTCAAACGCTCCAGCGCCGATGGTACTTTGTCTCAAGGCACGGGAGAGTAGGTCGCCGCCGGGTCTGCCAAGGCCATTCCAGTTTCCCTCTTCCGATCTCTCCTTCTCCAATCCTTCGTCACATGTGAGCGACGCCGATCACCATCGGTGACGATACCATGGCCCGTCGGCTCGCTGTGCTATGCGGATATGCGGCGACACAGATGGTCAGGTCGACACGTCGACCTGCCACCAGCGCGGGCGCTTCGATTTGTAGCTGTGGCGCTCGTCGGGCACGATGGCGTTCGGCCGGTCGAGGCTCGCAATGACCATCGAGATGTTCTCATAGCCGTCATCGATCGCGCACAGCGCGCTGCCGCAGACCGGGCAGCTGCCGCGCTGGGTTTTTTCGGAGGAACGGAACAGTCGCGGTTCGCCGCCCGGGCCGGTCCAGGCGAAATCGTCGAGCGGAAACTCGACCCAGGCGACCGTCGGCGCACCGCTCCATTTGCGGCATTGGGTGCAGGAACACAGATGCGGAAACACCGGCTCGGCGGTGACGCTGTAGCGGATATGCCCGCACAGGCAGCCGCCCTCATAGGTCTTCGGCTTTCGGGCCGCCGGTTTGCGCTTTGTCGGTTTGCCCGCTTTCGGCGCGTCTGTCGTTGCTCTGGTCATCCGGCCCCCGCGATCCTCGTTCTTGCCCAATATAGGCAGCGGTGATCGGGTAGCACATGGTTCACGGCCGGGACAGGCACCATCCTCGGGTCTGGCGATAAGCCAGCGCCAGCACGAGGCCGTAGATGACATGCGCGATCAGCGAGGCCCAGGTGAAGGCGCCCCAGCCCATCATGAAGGACCGGCCGGCCAAGGGCGCCAGAATGCCCTGGGCCAGGAACCACAGCAGCACTCCGAAAAAACCGCCGGCGATCCAGGTATTTGGCCGGTTGAGCATGCCAGTCATGAGCCGGTAAAGAACTGGAAAGAGCACGACGCCAGCCAGCACGTGCACCGCGAAAGCCGCCGGATAGCCGAGCGGCAGGCCGAGATAGGCGGTCGACAGCGCATCGACCAGAAAGGCCGGCTGCAGCGCGAAGCCGAACAGGGCCGGCATGACGCCCCAGGCCAGGATTTCGAAGATGATCTCGGCGACACCGCCCGCGATCATCAGCGCCAGAAAGTCCCTGCCGAGATGGCCGTCGCGCTCAAGCGCGCTTTGCGGAGCATGCGACATGTCCGACCCTTCATGTTTGTCTCGTTGCCGTGCCGATCGCCATATCGCGCCGGGCCGGAAGGAGCCAAGATGGAGCACGCGATCGTGATCCGCTATTGGTCCGGGCGGCTCCCGATGACGCATGATTTGCAAAGGTCGGCGAGCATTGCGCGCCGGGCGATCAGGCGCTATACACTCCAGTCCGCCGTCCGCACCCCTGGAGGGGACGGCGGGGTTGCCGGCCATGTGGCCGGCACTTTCATTAAAGGAGAGACTTATGTCCACGACCGTTGCGCTCAAGGCCGCGGCGCGGCCTCGGGTCGGCAAGGGGGCCGCTCGTGCTGTTCGCCGTCAGGGCCTTGTTCCCGCCGTTATCTATGGCGGCAAGAAGCCTGCCGAAGCGATCTCGATTTCCTATAACGAGACGCTCAAGCTATTGAATTCCGGTCACTTTCTGACCACCGTCTTCGAAATCGACGTGGACGGCAAGAAGACCCGCGCGCTGCCCCGCGATTTCCAGGTCGATCCGGTCAAGGATCTGCCGATGCATGTCGATTTCCTGCGCGTCTCCGCCGATTCGCGCATCGCGGTCGCCGTGCCGGTCACCTTCCTCAACCAGGAAACCGCGCCTGGCATCCGGCGTGGCGGGGTGCTGAACATCGTCCGCCACGAGGTCGAGGTCGAAGCGCCGGCCGACGCCATTCCCGATGCGATCGAAGTTGATCTGGCCGAGGCCGATCTCGGCGACACGATCCACATCTCGGCGGTGTCGCTGCCCGATGGCGTCGTGCCGACGATCACCGATCGCGACTTCACCATCGCCACCATCGCCGCGCCGGCCGGTCTCAAGGAAGACACCGACGAAGGCGACGAGGAGGCCGAAGCGACCGAAGACGACGCGGAGTAGGATCCGCGCCGGTTCGGGGCGCGTCGCGCGACGGCACGGCCTGGTAACGGGAGACCGCGATGACCCTTCTCGTCGGCCTCGGCAATCCCGGACCGCGCTATGCCGGCAACCGGCACAATATCGGCTTCATGGCGCTCGATGCGATCCATCGGCGCCATGGCCTGCCGGCCTGGAAGAGCCGCTTTTCGGGGCAGTTCGCCGAAGGCCGCATCGGCGCCGGCAAATGTTTCCTGCTCAAGCCGCAAACCTATATGAACGAGAGCGGCAATGCGGTCTCGCAGGCCGCGCGCTTCTACAAGCTCGAGCCCGGTCAGGTCGTCGTCTTCTATGACGAACTCGATCTGGCGCCCGGCAAGGTGCGGGTGAAGACCGGCGGCGGGGCGGCCGGGCATAACGGCATCCGTTCGATCGCCGCCCATATCGGCCCGGATTTCCGCCGCGTGCGCCTCGGCATCGGCCATCCCGGCCACAAGGCGCTGGTGCAGAAGCATGTCTTGGGCGATTTCGCCAAGGCCGAGGCGGCCTGGCTCGACCCCCTGCTCGACGCGCTCGCCGATCAGGCGGGGCTGATCGCCGATGGCGATGACGCGACCTTCATGAACAAGGTGCATCTCGCGCAGCGGGCGGCCGCCGGTGACGTCGTGGAGACGCCGACCGAGCAGCCCGCAGGTCCCGCCGGACCGAGCGGCAAGGCGGGGGCCACGGATCCCGGGCCCGCCGGGCGGAAACCCGGCTCGGCGATGCCGTCGAGCGCCGACGGGCCCTTGGCCAGCGCGCTGCGCGGGCTGTTTAAACGCTGAATTTGCGCTACCAAGGCCCCGCGCATCAAGGGGCGAGCGGGCCCTTGCGTCCGACCAGTGAAACCGGAGCGACGGACAAGATCATGGGCTTCAAATGCGGCATTGTCGGCCTGCCGAATGTGGGCAAGTCGACGCTGTTCAACGCGCTTACGCAGACGGCCGCGGCACAGGCCGAGAACTATCCGTTCTGTACCATCGAGCCCAATGTCGGCGAGGTCGCGGTGCCCGATCCGCGCCTTGGCGCCCTGGCCGGCATCGCCGCCTCCAAGGAGGTCATCCCGACCCGGCTTACTTTCGTCGATATCGCGGGCCTGGTGCGCGGCGCCTCGCAGGGCGAAGGTCTCGGCAACCAGTTCCTGTCGCATATCCGCGAAGTCGACGCGATCGCCTTCGTGCTGCGCTGTTTCGAGGATGACGACATCACCCATGTCGAGGGACGGGTCGATCCGATCGCCGATGCCGAGACGATCGAGACCGAATTGATGCTGGCCGACCTCGACAGTTTGGAAAAACGGTTGCCGGCGCTGGAAAAGAAGATCAGGGGCGGCGACAAGGAAGCCAAGCTGACGGCGGCGCTGATCGAGCGGACGCTGCCCCTGCTGCGCGACGGCAAGGCGGCGCGCCATGTCGCGCGCGCCGAGGACGAGGAAAAGGCGTTTCGGGCGCTCAACCTCCTGACCTCGAAGCCGGTTCTCTATGTCTGCAATGTCGATGAAGGGGCGGCCGCCGAGGGCAATGCCCATTCGGCCCGCGTCGCCGAGCGGGCAGCCGCCGAAGGCGCCGAATGCGTCGTCATCTCCGCCCATATCGAAAGCGAGATCGCGACCCTGCCGGAAGCGGAACGGGCCGAATTTCTCGAAACCCTCGGCCTCGACGAACCCGGTCTCAATAGGCTTATTCGCGCCGGCTATCAGCTGCTCGGCCTGATCACCTTCTTCACCGTCGGGCCGAAGGAAGCGCGCGCCTGGACGGTGCCGTCGGGCACCGCCGCGCCGCAGGCCGCCGGCGTCATCCATACCGATTTCGAGAAGGGCTTCATCCGGGCCGAAACCATCTCCTATGACGATTTCGTCGTCGCGAAGGGCGAGCAGGGCGCCAAGGACGCCGGCAAGATGCGGCTTGAAGGCAAGGACTATGTGGTGCAGGACGGGGACGTCATGCATTTCCGCTTCGCCGCCTGAGCGTCATGCCGCCGATGCACCAGCCGCACATCTTCTTCGAGGATTTCGAGCCGGGCGCCGAATGGGTGTTCGGCGCCTATGAGGTGACGGCCGAGGAAATCATCGCCTTCGCGACCGAATTCGACCCCCAGCCGATGCATCTCAGCGCGGAAGCGGGCGAAGCCTCGCTGCTCGGCGGGCTTGGTGCCTCGGGCTGGCACAGCTGCGCCATTCTGATGCGCATGATGTGCGACGCCTTCGTCCTCGATGCGGCGAGTTGGGGCGCGCCCGGCGTCGACAGCTGCAAATGGCTGCGCCCGGTGCTGGCCGGCGACGTCCTGTCCTGCCGGCGCACGGTTCTGGCCGCCAAGCCGTCGCGCAGCCGGCCGGAAATGGGTGTCGTCCAGTTCCGCTGGGAGATGATGAACCAGCGCGGCGAGACCGTCATGGTCATGGAAAACCCGATGATGTTCGGCCGCAAGGCCGCCGGTCGCGGGGCCGCCCGGGACCCGTCGTCGGAGGCCGCGTCGTGACCGGTTTCTTCGAGGACTACACGATCGGCGACCGGATCGAGCTCGGCAGCCATGTCTTCACCGCCGACGCGATCGTCGCCTTTGCCTCGAAATATGACCGGCAGCGCTTTCACATGTCCGAGCAAGGCGCCGCCGACAGCCATTTCGGCCGGCTCTGCGCCTCGGGCTGGCATACGGCGGCGGTGTGGATGCGGCTGATGGTCGATCACCGCATGGCCGCGGCCGAGCACGCGGCGCGCACCGGCGAAGCCGTCGGTAAGCTCGGCCCGTCGCCGGGCTTTTCCGATCTGGTCTGGAAGAGGCCGGTCTATGCCGGCGACGAGATCCACTACGCCTCGACGCTGATCGACAAGCGCCCGCTGGCGAGCCGGCCCGAATGGGGGCTCCTGACCCATCGCAATGAGGGGCTCAACCAGGATGGCGATCTTGTCTATGCCTTCACCGGCAGCGTGTTCGTCGAGCGGCGCGGATAGGCGCGCCGCACCGCCGCGCCCTCGGGGTCTGACGCTCTGGACTCACCGCGGTGTTGTGATGGGGCGTGACCCGCGATCGCCTTCCTTTCGCCCGAAAACCGGTTAGAAGGGAGACAATGAGTCGCTTCGCCGCCGACACCGCCCTGCCGCGCTGTCTCGCGCGCTGCCGCCGCAGCCTGGCCGGGCTGGGGCGGGCCGCGCTCGTCGCGCTTGTCGGCGGGATTGCCGCGGTCACCGGAGCCGAGGCGCATCCGCATGTCTTCGTCGATGCGCGCGGCGTCATCGAGATCGACGAAGCGGGCCGTCTCGCCGCGATCCGCCATCAATGGACCTTCGACGAGTTCTTCTCGGCCTATGCGGTGGAGGGGCTCGATGCCAATGGTGACGGGACCTATTCGCGCGAGGAACTGGCCGATCTGGCCGAGATCAATGTCGTCTCGCTCGAGGATTTCGGCTTCTTCACCTTCGCCGGCCCCGAGGGCGAGGCGGTGCGGGTCGGCCGGCCGCGCGACTATTGGCTCGACATGGCCGACGGTCTCCTGACGCTGAACTACACGCTGCCGCTGGCCCAGCCGGTGCCGCTTGGCTCGGAACGGGTCATGGTCGATATCTTCGATCCGTCCTATTTCGTTGCCTTCGCTTTCGCCGAGGGCGATCCGATCGCGGTCGAGGGCCTGCCCGACGGGTGTAGCTTCGAGGTCAACGAACCCGACGCGCTCAACCCGACCATCGAGATGATGCTGGCCGACATCCCGATCGATGCCGATGTGCCCGACGAACTCAGGATCTACACCCAGACCCTGGCCAACCGTGTGGTCTTCACCTGCGCGGCGGGCGCCGCGCCGGCGGCCGCGACGCCTGCCGCCGCCGAACGCGGCGACATCAGCCGGCCCTTCGGCGTGGCGCTGCCTTCGACCGGCATCGCGCCGGGCTTCGGCGGGCCGCTCGCGCCGCTGTTCGCCTGGGTCGCCGATCAGCAGCGCATGGTCTATCGCGGGCTCGCCGACACCGTGCGCGCCTTCCGCAACGATCCGTCCGCCGGCTGGCTCTTGATCGGCATGAGCTTCGTCTACGGCCTTCTGCATGCCGCCGGCCCCGGCCATGGCAAGGCGGTGATTTCGTCCTATGTCCTGGCCAATCGCGCGACCGTCCGGCGCGGCGTCGTCCTGGCCTTTCTCGCCGCCTTCGTGCAGGGCGCGGTGGCGCTGACCGTGGTCGGCGTCATGATCGGCCTGTTGCGCGCGACCTCGGCCGAGATGTCGACGACGGCCGCCTGGCTCGAAGTTCTGAGTTTCGGCCTTATCGCGCTGCTTGGCGCGTGGATGCTGATCGCCCGCCTGCGCCACTACCTGTTTCCCGCCCGCCCGGCGCATCCGGTCGGCGCGGCGGTGGCGCAGCCGCATCGCCATGCGCACGATCACGCCCATGATCACCACCATGGGCATCGACATGATCACGATCATGCGCATGACGCCAGTTGCGGCGTCTGCGGCCATGCGCATATGCCGAGTGCCGCCGACATGGCCCAGCCGCTGACGCTGCGCGGTGCCTGGAGCGCGGTATTGGCCGTCGGCATGCGGCCCTGTTCGGGCGCGATCCTGGTCTTCGTCTTCTGCATTTCCCAGGGGCTCTGGTGGCTCGGGGTCGGCTCGGTGTTGGCCATGGCGCTCGGCACGGCGATCACCGTGTCGGTTCTGGCCGCACTGGCGGTCGGCGCGCGCGATGTCGCGGTCCAGGTCGCGGGCGAGAAGAGCCGGGTCGGGCAGATCGTCTCGGCATCGATCGAGATCGCCGCCGCCGCGCTCGTCCTCGTGCTTGGCATCCTGCTTCTCGGCGGCGCGCTGGCCGGCGGCGTGCCGGGGCTCTAGGCTTTTTCAGAACGGTATTGACGCGGTTGTGAGGCGTGTCTTCTGACGCCGTCACCCCCGCGCTTGTCCCTGGGTCCAGGGCTGCGGGTTCTCTGCCCCGGCCCGGCATTGATACGCGAAGGATCAAGCGCTCAAGCTTGAATGGAAAGACGGCTGACAGCCTGTCAAAAAAGGCATCTGACCCTTCGAGATGGCCCTACGAGCCTTCTCAGGGTGAGGGCCAAGAATTTGATGTTCCTCATCCTGAGGGCGAGCGCAGCGAGCGTCTCGAAGGATGGGCAACGGGTGCAGGGCCTTCTTCACCAGCGTGCTAAATCGGACTAGCCTTTGGACTCGAGCCGCGTTTCGGCGCCAAGTTCGATCGGCGCCCCATGCGGCGTGGCGCGCGCGGCGCGGTCCCAGGCCGCGATCCGGTCCTGCCGTTCCGCTTCGCCGATTACCTGTTTCTCGGTGAGCAGCGTTTCCAGCGCGTCGAGCCAGTGGCGGTAATAGGCATCGGTCGGGTCCGCGCCATCGACCGTGTCGTCACCTGCCTTGGCGATCTCGCGCCCGAGCGTCTCGGCCCATTCGGGCCAGGTGAACAGGCCCGCCTCATGCAGCCGCACCGTCATGGCGAAGGCCTGCGCCTGCCAGGGGGCGGAAAAGGCCGGCTCGTCGTCCGGACCGATCGGCAGGGTGGGCGCCCGTGGCGGCTCAGGCCGGGTCAAGATAGCTCTCCCACAGGTCGACATGCACCTGCCCCGCGCCGCCCTCCGCGCCCCAGAGATCGCGCGCTTCGAAGGCGACATTGTAGAGCCATTCCGGCGCTTCGCCGCGACCATGGGCATGCGCGTCCGGCAGGATGTGGCAGCCATGCACGCGCGCGATCCGGCCTTCGATGCCGCGTGCATAGCGCGGCAGGCGGATATGGCCGGTCGGATTGAGCTTGCGGGCCGTGACCCGGTCGCCGACCCGAAAGCGCGCCGGTTCGGACGGCTCTCGCGCGACCGGGCCCCCCGCCGCCAGACGCGCGGCGACGTCCTCGGCCTTCAGCACGCTCTTGAGCGTGGCGGGGGTGGTATCGGACGTGCCGGTATCGAGTTCCCGGGCGCTGACCAGGCCGCGCTCGCGCATGAGGTCTTCGAGCGCGGCGAGCCAGATCTCGTAGTAGCTCGACGACAGATAGCGCGCCGGTGGCAGGCTCTCGCGGGCATGGCGCGACATGTCGAGGTTCCAGCTGCCGCTCGCGCCCATGGCGAGCGTCAGCGCGAAGACGCGCCGTTCCCACTCGTGATGGAAGGGCGGTTCGTCGTCTTCCGGCGCGACGGGGCCAAACCCCTGCATGCCGCCGAGATCATGTGCCCCGTTCATGCGGCACTTCCCTCGGCTCCGGGATCGCGCGCCAGGCCCGTGCCAATCATCGAATCGCGGGTCACGAGGTCGGCGAGCAGGGCCTCGTCCAACCCGTCGCTGCCGGCCGGGCGCTGCGGGATGACGAGATAGCGGACTTCGGCCGTCGAATCCCAGACCCGGATCTCGGTGTCCTCGGGCAGGGTGATGCCGAATTCGGCCAGGACGCCGCGCGGATCGATCACCGCGCGGGACCGATAGGGCGGCGACTTATACCAGGTGGGCGGCAGGCCGAGCACTGGCCAGGGATAGCAGGAGCACAGGGTGCAGACGACCATGTTGTGCACCTCGGGCGTGTTCTCGACGATCACCATATGCTCGCCCTGGCGGCCGGTGAAGCCGAGTTCGGCGATCGCCGCCGTGGCGTCCTGGCGCAGGCGGTCGAGATAGGCCGGATCCGACCAGGCGCGCGCCACGACCTTGGCGCCATTCCTCGGCCCGACCTTGGTTTCATAGGTGTCGATCAGCGCGTCGAGCGCTGAGGGATCGACATAGCCCTTCTCGATCAACAGCGATTCGAGCGCCCGCACCCGGAGATCGATCGCGTCGAGATGGAAATGGTCGTGGTGGTGATCGTGGCCATCGCCCGCGTCATGATCGTGATGGCGAGCCGCATGAGAGCCATGCCTCTCATGGTCGTGATCCTGCGTCATGCGTTGTCCGCTATGGTCTGCCAAAGGGGCGATCATGGTAGAAGTGCCGCGCCGCGGGGTAAAGGCGGCGCAGGGTGGAGCGGGAGGAGACAGGCGATGAGCGGGCTCGATGGGATCAAGGCGGCGGTGTTCGACGCCTATGGCACGCTGTTCGACATCATGGCGCCAACCAGCCGGGCGGCGGCGCGGCTCGGCGACAAGGCCGAGGCGCTCGGTCGCGCCTGGCGCGACAAGCAGCTGCAATATACCTGGCTGCGCAGCCTGCAGGGCGAATATGTATCGTTCAGACAGGTCACCGAGGACGCGCTCGACTATGCCATGGAATTGCACGGCATCACCGATGACGCTCTCAAGCGCGATCTCATGGGGCTCTATGTCGCGCTCGACGCCTATGACGATGCGCGCCCCTGCCTCGAAGACCTGCGCGCCAGGGGGATCACGACCACCATCCTGTCGAACGGTTCGCCGGACATGCTGGAGGCCGCGACCCGGTCATCGGGTCTTGACGTCCTGCTCGACGGCGTGCTGTCGGTCGAGAGTGTCGGCGTCAACAAGCCGGACCATCGGGTCTATCAGCTTGCCGTGGATCATTTGGGCGTGGCGCGGGAAGAAATCCTCTTCGTGTCGGGCAATGGCTGGGACGGCAAGGCGGCCGCCCATTTCGGCATCCGCTCGGTGTGGATCGACCGCGCCGGCCTGCCGGCCGAGCGCCTGCCCGGGACCTATGCCGCCCACGTCAAGTCGCTGACGGATATCGCCGGTCTTCTTGTCTAGAGGCGGTTTCCGGGCGCGAAACCGTTCCCCACTTTCGCTGGAATTGCTCCAGGTCCCGCGCCGTCGCCCATCGTGTCGGTCGTGTCTCAGCCGAGCTTGAGGCACCATGCCGGCGCGATGCGGGCGCGCGCCGCGTCGCCGAAGACGCCTTCCTTGGCGCTCAGCGTGCCGTTCGGTCCGCGCATGATGGCGCGCACCTCGGCGCCGGCGAGTTCCGAGGCGGCGATCCGTGTCGCGCCGGCGGCGGAGGCCGGATCCGGATCGTCGACGTCGAGGGTGAAGCGGAATACGCGGCCGGGCGGCATTTCGTCGAAGTCGAGCGTGATGCGGCTGCCGCCGTCGCGCAGATCGGTGATGCGGCGCAGCCTGACGTCGGTCGCGGCCAGCGGGGCGAAGGGCTGGAACACGGCGAAGCCCGCCCCGCCGCCCGACGTATCGAAGAACAGCCCACCGGCCGAACTGCCGAGATCGATGGTGATGGCGCCGACCGTCCAGTCGCCAGCGCTGTCATTGTAGATCGAGAACCGGTCCTGCGGCGCGCCTTCCTCGAAGACGACCGTCACGTCGAGATCACACGGCGCGGCCTGGGTCGGTTCGACCCCCGACAGGATGGCGGCGACGGCCGCGAGCGGCAGGATGGCAAGGCGCATGATGTCCTCCCGAGCCGAAAATGACGACAGGCTCGACGGACAGGATAAGGGCTCGCGCTTGCCGGTTCACATCCGGGCGACTGCGCAATCTCGTGGCGGTAACGTGATCGTCAGGCCTGCAGCAGGACCGCGACGAGCATCGCGGCGATGCCGAACAGCGCGATCTTCCAGGCATCCTTGCGCGTTCTCAGGCCGGGCAGGCCGAGCGGCCGGATCATATGCACGAGCGTCGCAAGCGCCAGCAGGAACGCGATCGTTTTCGCCATAAGCGGTCAGTCCTTGGGCATGCGGGGCTCTAGCTATGGGCGAAGATATCCTCGTCCTGCCAGCCGGCCAGGTCGAGATCGGCGCGGTTGGGCAGAAAATCGAAACAGGCTTGCGCCAATTCGGCACGGCCCTCGCGCTGGAGCATCGCGTCGAGCTTGCCGCGCAATTCGTGCAGGTAGAGCACGTCGGAGGCGGCATAGGCCTGCTGCGCGTCGGTCAGCATGTCCGCGCCCCAGTCGGAACTCTGCTGCTGTTTCGACAGGTCGACGCCGAGCAGTTCGCGGCACAGATCCTTCAGCCCGTGCCGGTCGGTATAGGTGCGCACCAGCCGCGAGGCGGTGCGCGTGCAATAGACCGGCCCGACGGTGACGCCGAGATGCTTTTTCAGCATGGCGAGGTCGAAACGGGCGAAATGAAAGAGCTTCAGGCGGTCCGGGTCCGACAGGAGCGTCACGAGATGCGGCGCGTCATAGGTCGCGCGGTCGAGCTGCACCAGATGGGCGCTGCCGTCGCCCGACGACAGCTGCACCAGGCAGAGCTTGTCGCGGGTCAGCGACAGGCCGAGGGTTTCGGTATCGACGGCGATCTCGGCGCCGAGGTCGACATGGCGCGGCAGATCGCCCCTGTGGAGATATAGCGTCACCCGATCCTCATCTTGTTCCCGTCCGGCCGCGATGGCGCGGCGACCAGGCGGGGATAGCAGGCGCGGCCGCCACCGCCAAGACATCCGGCGCGGCCGCCGCATGGCTCGACCCTAGTCCGGCTTGCGGCGCGGCAGCGGCACGGCGCCGGCCGGGATGTCGGCGGCGCGCAACACCCGCCGGCAGTCATTGGGCAGATCGCTAACGAGAAGCTCGCGGCGCGGACGGGCTGGCGTGTCGCTCGGCGCCCAGGGCTCCTCGGTGAACCACCAGGCAAGCTCGGCGCCGCAGCCCGTGCCCGCTGGCGGCGGCGCCTGGTCGACGCAGGCCGTCATGCCGTCGGGACAGGCGAGCCGGACATGGAAATGGAAGTGATGGCCATACCAGGGCCGGACCTTGCGCAGCCAGGTGGCCGCTTCGCCCGAGCGTTCCGCCCCGTCGCACAGAGCGCGCTTGATGCCGGGATGCACGAAGATCCGCGCCACGTCGGGATAGGAGGCGGCGCGGCGGATAAGCCGGTGATGGCCGGGCGTCCAGATCTCGGGATCGACCGTCAGTTCGCCAGGACGCAGCATCGAGATGGCGCTGATCTCCTCGCGTTCCTCCGGTGTCAGCACCCGGTCCGGCATCGCCGTCAGCCAGATATCGGCATCGAGACCGATCTGATGGCTGCGATGGCCGGTCAGCATGGGCCCGCCGCGCGGCTGCGACAGGTCGCCGACCAGAAGGCCCGGCCAGCCATCCTGTTCGACGGCGTCCTCGGCGAGCCGTTCCAGATAGGCGATCAGCGCCGGATGCCCCCAATTGCGGTTGCGCGACAGGCGCATGTGCTGCCAGTGGGGGCCGGTGATCGGCAGTGCCTGGCCGCCGGCGAGACAGCCGCGCGCGTAGGACCCGATCGACCGGGCTTCGAGCGGGGCCGGCGCCTGCATCGCGCCAAACAGCTCCTTGGCCGCCGGTTCGGCCTTGGCATCGACCGGTGCGGCAAGGCCCATCAAAATCGGCAGCAATGCCAGCGCCCGCCACAGCAAGGCCCGTGGCGGATGCCGGCCCGTGGCGCGCGCGCGCTGGCTGCGCATGAACAGCGCGGATAGGTATGACCGGTGCGGCTTTTCGGGCGACATGGCTGGTCCAATCTCGCATTCCGGGAGGAAGACGCGTGTCGCATGGACCATAACGCGCGCGCGTTAAGGCGGCATTAACCATAATCGCCAGGATGGAGCTTGGCATGGGCGACGTGGCCACCGGCACGGCACGGGTTTGTCGCCGATCCGCACGGCCACCGGCCGTGGTCGCAATATGTCCGTGTTTCGGTGTAACGTTGCGTTACATGATTTGTACTGCAGATGGCATGGTTTCTGCTTTCGCCGCGCGTAACAAGAGGTGGTGGCGAGGATTGGGTGGACCCCAAGGTCGTATATGACTTGGCTTTCAACGACAGAACCGCGTGTCGCGCTGAGCGACGAGCGCGCGCGCCAGTTCCGTTCGGCGCAGCGCAATACGCGGCGCGTGCGGATGCTGCGCTATGCGCTGCCGTCCGTGGCGGTGCTGTTGGTCGCGGTCATGTTCCTGTCGGGCCTGCGCTCGCCGCTCGATTTCCTCCCCGAGGGCGTCAATCTCGACGGGCTGAGCTTCGACGGCGAGCGGGTGACGATGGAAGGGCCGCATTTGACGGGCTTCGGCAATGACGGCAAAGGCTATGACGTGCGCGCCGAACGCGCGGTCCATGTCGTCACCAATCCGAAAGTGCTGGAGCTTTTCGAGATCAGCGGCGAAATGACCGAGGTGACTGGTCGTCGCACCCGGCTGACCGCCGATCGCGGCCATTTCGACGGCAACCAGGAATTCATGACCCTGTCCGACGGCATCGAGATCGACATGGATGGCGGCTATCGGGTCTTTCTCGACAATGCCGATGTTGATATGGCGGCGGGCACGGTCACAACGTCCGATCCGGTCCGGATCCTGGCCAATGGGGCGGAATTGACGGCGGACAGCCTGAACATCACCGATGGCGGCAAATATCTCCTGTTCGAAGGCGGCGTCAAAATGACCATCTACCCCGGCACCGCCCAAGGGCAGGCTACCACAGGCCAGGCAGTACCCGGCCAAGTCGCGCCGGATCAGGCGACGCGGGCGCGCGACGATCGGCCGGGCGGGGCGGGCTGACGATGTCGCGCATCAACGCCTTGGTCCAATCGTCCGCGCGAGAGTGCCGCGAAAGCGTGCGCGGCCTGCGATCCCCGTTGTCCAACGTCGTCGCGACGATGGCGCTCTGTCTCGTTGTCGCCGGCGTGTCGGTCGCTGTCTCGCCCGTCTTCGCGCAAACGGAGACGGAATTGCCGGCGCCGAACACATTCGCGCCCGATTCGGACGAACCGGTCGATATCGAGGCCGACCGCCTCGAAGTGTTCGATGACCGCAAGGTGGCGATCTTTTCGGGCAATGTGATCGTGCGCCAGGGAGACCTCGAAATGCGCGCGCCGCGGCTCGAGGTCGACTATCTCGGCGGCGGCGGGCCAGGCGCCGGGGCGTCCGTCGCGCCGGGGGCCGGGCAGATCTCGCGCATCTCGGCCGTTGGCGGGGTCGAGATCATCTCGGCCGATCAGACCGCGCGCGGCGACCGCGCGGTCTATGAGGTCGACAGCCAGACCATCAGGCTGTCCGGCAATGTGGTCCTGGCCGAGGGCGAGAATGTCCTGCGCGGCACCGAGCTGATCGTCGATCTGGCAACCAATTCCTCGCGGCTCGTGTCGGATGCCTCCGGCACCGGCGGCCGCGTGCGCGGCCTGTTCGTTCCCGGACAGGGCAATCCGCTCGAAGAGTGATCGGGGTCGAGGGGTAATGGGCGGAGACCGCCGCATCGTCAGCCGATTCTCGCCGTTTAGCGGCGCCCGCGCCTCGGACGACCCGCCCGTGGCACCGGCCGACGGGGATGCCAGCGTGCCGGCGGCCCATCCGCCGATGTCGCCGCATGATGACCATGGCGTGCCATCCGCTTCGCGCTGGGAAGAGCCGGAACTGACGGCGGCGCAACGCGCCTGGCAGGCCGCGACACAGCCGGCGGCGGCGTCGGTGCCCGTAGTACCCACGACCAATGGCGCCGCCGTCCCGCCGCCCCCGCCCGAGGCATGGCCGGTCGAGTCCCCGGCACCGTCCTGGGCCGAGCCGCGACAGCCGGTTTCCGAGCCACACATAACGGAGCCGACAATAGCCGTGCCGAGCCCGGTCGCGCCGCCGCCGATTGCCGCTGGTACCGAGCGGGTTGTCGCCGATCCCGTGTCGTCCGCTCCTCAGCCGGTGCGGCAGAGGCCGCCTCAGCCCGCCATCGAGGCGTCCGCCGCTGTCGACAACGGAACGGCGGTCGAGTGGCTCGCGGCCTATGGGCTGGAAAAGCGCTTCGGCCGGCGCCAGGTCGTTAAGGGCGTTTCCCTCGGCCTGCGGCGCGGCGAGGCGGTGGCGCTGCTTGGTCCGAACGGGGCCGGCAAGACCACGGTCTTCTACATGATCACCGGGCTCATTCACGCCGATGAAGGGGCCATCGAGCTCGACGGCTACGACATCACGCGCCTGCCGATGTATCGCCGCGCCCGTCTCGGCATCGGCTATCTGCCGCAGGAGCCGTCGATCTTCCGGGGCATGACGGTCGAGCAGAACATCAATGCGGTCCTCGAAGTGGTCGAACCCAACCGCAAGAAGCGCCGCGAGCAGCTCGACCAGTTGCTCGAGGAGTTCAACATCACGCGATTGCGCAAATCGCCGGCCATCGCGCTGTCGGGCGGCGAAAGGCGGCGCTGCGAGATCGCGCGCGCGCTCGCCTCGCGGCCGACCTTCATGCTGCTCGACGAGCCTTTCGCCGGCATCGACCCGATCGCTGTCGGCGACATTCGTTCTCTCGTGCGCCATCTCACCGATCGCGGCATCGGCGTTTTGATCACCGACCACAACGTGCGCGAAACGCTCGGCCTGATCGACCGCGCCTATATCATCCATGACGGCCAGGTCCTGATGGAAGGCACCGCCGACGAGGTCGTGGCCAATGAATCGGTGCGCCGCCACTATCTCGGCGAGGAGTTCTCGCTGTGACGGGCCATGCCCTCGGCGCCGGCCGGATGGCGGGCTGATGGCGCTGGCGCCGAAACTCCAGCTTCGGCAGGCGCAGTCGCTGGTGATGACGCCGCAGCTGATGCAGGCGATCAAGCTCCTGCAGCTGAACAATCTCGATCTCGCCGCCTATATCGACGATGAACTGGAAAAGAACCCGCTGCTCGAACGCGCCGACGACGACAATGACGCGGGCCGGCAAGAGGGGGATGCCGGCGACATCCCGGCCGAGGACGGCATCACCGATCTGATCGGCGCGCAGGACCAGGATCTCACGGCGCTGGCGCGCGATCTCGATGCCGATCCGGCCGATGCCTATGAAGCCGACGCGAGCGCGGTCGTGGCCCGGGAAGCGCCCGCGATCGGCGCCGAGGCGAGCGGCCCGTGGCGCATCTCGCAAGCGCCGCCGGACGGTGACCTCGATCCGATGGCGCAGCTCAGCGCGGCGCCGAGCCTGCGTGATCATCTCGAAAGCCAGCTGGCGATCGCCATGCAAGACCCGGTCGACCGCATGATCGGCGGCTATCTGATCGACCAGGTGGATGATGCCGGCTATTTCCGGGGCGATGTGGCCGAAGCCGCCGAACGGCTCGGCATCGCGGCGGAACGGGTGGCCGCCATACTCGAGCGCACCCAGACCTTCGAGCCGTCGGGCGTCATGGCGCGCGACCTGTCCGAGTGCCTGATGATCCAGCTCATCGAGCGCGACCGGTTCGACCCGGCGATGCAGGCGCTGGTTGCCCATCTGCCGCTTCTGGCGCGCCGCGACCTGCATGGGTTGCGGCGGCTGTGCGGTGTCGACGACGAGGATCTCGCCGAGATGATCGCCGAAATCCGCGCGCTAGACCCCAAGCCCGGCCTGAGCTTCGGCGGCGAGCCGATCCGCCCCGTCGTGCCCGATGTCATCGTCACGCGGACGCCGGACGGCGGCTGGCGGGTCGATCTCAACAATGACACCCTGCCGCGTCTGCTGGTCAACGAGACCTATCAGGCGACGCTGGCGGCGACGGGCGATGCGGCCGCGCGGTCCTATGTGTCGAGCTGCGTTCAGGATGCCAACTGGTTGGTCAAGAGCCTTGACCAGCGCGCCCGCACCATTCTGCGGGTCTCCGAGGAACTGGTGCGCCAGCAGGACGCCTTCCTGACCCATGGCGTGCGCCATCTCAAGCCGCTCAATCTCAAGGCCATCGCCGACAAGATCGACATGCATGAATCGACGGTCAGCCGGGTCACCTCGAACAAGTTCATCGCCACGCCGCGCGGGCTGTTCGACTTCCGCTATTTCTTCACCAATGCGATCGCCGCCACCGGCGGCGGCGAGGCGCATTCGTCCGAAGCGGTCCGCGACACCATTCGCGAGATGATCGCGGCCGAACCGGTCGATCGCGTTCTGTCGGACGACCAGATCGTCAAGGCGCTGCGCGGCAACGGCATCGACATCGCCCGGCGCACCGTGGCCAAATATCGGGAATCGCTTGGCATTCCCTCCTCGGTACAGAGGCGGCGGGAGAAGGCGGCTGCCCTGTGATGGCGTCGACGCCGCGGGCGGGCCTATCAAACAGGTTGAAAATCGAGCCAAACGGATCGCTCATCCATTGACTTCGCCAGCCCGCATGCCTAGCTTCCGCGTCGTTTTCGCGTCGACCGGACAGGGTCGGACGGGGTGCAGACGGCGAGACCGCGCGGCGTGTCGACGCAAGCCAGGCCGGCGCCGCCAGATGGCCCGCGAACGGCCATGATGATCTTCGACAGGGGTTGGAACCTGGGCCATGCAACGGGCATGCGCCGTGTTCGCCACCGCAGACGGATGACCGCAATGAGCCTAGAAGACCTCGTCTCGCAGGAAGCGATCATTCCGAGCTTGAAGGCGAATACCAAGAAGCAGGCGATCCAGCTTCTCGCCGAACATGCCGGGGTGCTGCTTGGGCGGCCGTCGCGCGATATCTTCGATCAGCTTCTGCAGCGCGAGCGCCTCGGCTCGACCGGTATCGGCCACGGCGTGGCCATTCCGCATGCCCGGCTCGCCGGTCTCGACCATATCGTCGGCCTGTTCGCGCGTCTCGATAAGCCGATCGACTTCGAGGCCGTCGACGACGAGCCGGTGGATCTGTTGTTCTTGCTTCTAGCGTCGGAAGGCGAGGGGGCGGATCACCTCAAGGCCCTGTCGCGGATCGCGCGCATGCTGCGCGACAGCGCCACCGCCGACAAGCTGCGCGCCACCCGCGACGCGGCGACGCTCTACGCGATCCTGGCGACGCCGACGGGCACGCAGACCCACGCGGCATAAGAGCAACCGTTCGGCCAAGCGACGGTTCGCCGCCGGCCGGCACGATCCGGCCCGGCCTCGTTACCGTTATCCATGCATCGGATAGAGGTGATGCCGCAGGGCTTTGATCCGGCGGCGCGCCGGTTCAGTGCAGGCTGACCAGTTCGAGATCGTTGCGCTGGGCTTCGACGCGGGCGGTGTCATGGCTGTCGGTCAGCAGGATGGGTTCGCCATCGGCTTTGTGCAGCGCGAACAGTTGCAATCCCGGCGCCATGTCGGGGGCTTCGGGAAACATGTCGCGCACCTCGTCCGAGGTGATCTGCTTGATATAGGCGATAGAATTCTCGCCGAGCCGCGCCAGCGCAATGCCCGCTTCCCGGGCGCGCGACAGCTCGGCCGATTTCGCTTTGTCCTGTGTCATGTTCGTTGTCCTTGCCGTCCACGGCGTGGGAAAAGGGGTCAGCCGAGGTCGCGAATGTCGACCCGGCGGACATCGCGCGGCGGTTCGGGACGGACCAGTTCCACCGACAATAACCCGTTCTTCAGTTCTGCGTTCGTGACCTCGAAACCGTCTGCCAGCACGAAGGCGCGGCGGAACTGCCGCGTGGCGATGCCGCGATGCAGATAGTCGCGCTCGGGCGTCTCCTGCTGCTGGCCGGCGATGATCAACTGGCCTTCATCGACGGAAACGTCCAGATCGTCGCGGGCGAAGCCGGCCACGGCCAGCACGATCCTCAGCCGCGCGGCATTGCCGTCGCCCGGCGTCAGCCGCTCGATATTGTAGGGCGGATAGCCCTCGCTGGTCGTCTTGGCGATGCGGTCGAGAACACGCTCGACTTCGTCGAAACCGAGCAGAAACGGGCTCGACAGGGATTGTTGTCGCGACACGTAGTCCTCCTCGAAGCGACTTCATGCGAAGACCCGATTCGGCATCTCCGCAAGGCGGTGCGTTGACCCATTATATGGTCGACGCCTTGGAACGGTTCAAGCGTGGGCGCCATTGCCGACCCGAACCGTGCCTTGTGTCCCAAAACGATGCAACTCGGCACAATTTGATCGGATGTTTTTCTCGTTTTTAGTGCTTTTTTCGCCGTCAAAGGAAAATTCCCGATGGGGTCTCGGCTGGCGATCGGCTACACTTGATCTGGCAGGGGTGTTGGTGCGTAACGCGATATGGAGAACGATAAAAATGATGTCTCGCGGTCGGATGGCACTCGGTATCGGCATTGCCGCGGGGGCGTTGGTGATGTTCACCAGCTTTTCCAATCCCCCGGCGCAAGCCGGTCGGCTCGTCGATCAGGCGTCGGCGGCGCCCTTCACGCCTGTCCAGGCGTGGGAGCTGCGGCGGACGATTTTCGGTGACGATTCAAGCGAATGGGCCAATGACGGGGAATGCGACGACCCGCGCTTTTTCGGCGAGGGCATGGCGACCGATCTCGGCACCATGGATGTCGGCCGCGACGCGTCCGACTGCCGCGCGCTTCTCGAAGCGGGGCGGATCGCCGAGCGCAACCCGTTGCTCGAAATGGCTGCCACCACCTGCAGTACCATCGATTTCGGTGATAATTCGAGCGAATGGGCCAATGACGGGGTCTGCGACGACCCGCGTTTTGCCGGCTTCGGGGTCGATCACATGCTTTTGATGCAGGACCGCGGACGCGATGCCGACGATTGCCGGCATCTCTGCTCGGTCGGCTGGGTGTGGCTGCGCAGCGAATAGCGCCAGCGGCTCGCGATCTGGGATTTCTCCGAAATCGCGTCATGTTCAGGTCAACGCTGTTTGATGCCTCGCGGTCATTGCCGGGCTTGTTCCGGCAATCCGGGACTGGCGGCCGGGTGCCCGCATCCCTGGCCCGGCCCAGGACAATCGCGGGCGTGACGACGCAAGGTGTCACGGACGGAATGGCTCGGCCCCGGGACGAGGCCGCAGGAACTCCAGCGCCAAGCCTCAGGCGTCGGCCAGCGCGCTGCGCTGCTTGATCGTGCCGGTGAACCGGGCCAGCGTGCGTGACAACTCCTCGCGCGGCAGCACGATGTCGATCAACTGCCAGTTGTGTTGGTCCGCCACCGCCGCGTCGAGCGCCTCGGCCAGTTCCGCGCGGGTCGTCACGCGGCGGCCCCGGCCGCCGAGCCCGTCGGCCAGCTTGGCGAAGTCCCACATATCGAGATCATTGTAGCGCGTGTCCGACTGGAACGCCTTCAGCATGCCCCAGGCGGCGTTGTTGAAGACGAGCACGATCGGCGTCCAGCCATAGCGCCGGCAATTGCCCAGCTCCCATCCGGTCATCTGGAAGGCGCCGTCGCCGACCAGGACCAGCGGCCGCTTGCCCGAAGCCGCGGAGAAGCCGAGGCCGAAGGGCACGCCGGTACCCATGGTCGCGTAATAGCCGGGGGCCGCGAGTTCGGTATAGGTCATGTCCATGGCGGTGAACAGACAGTCGCCCATGTCGGAGGCGATCGGCAGCCGGTCATGGCGGTCGAACATGTCGTTGACGGCGGCCGCGACATCGACCGGCGTGATCACCTCGTCGTCATGCGGCATGTCGCGTGGCGGCGGGGCCGTGTCGACGGTGACCTTGCGGCCGATCGGCCGGGCGATCTCGTTCAGCGCGGTCAGCAAGGTGGGCAGCGTGACGCGCGGATAGAGGTGGTTGGGAAACCGCACTTCGCCGTCGAAGGCGTGAACGGCGCTGCGCATGTCGATCTGCCGGTTCGAGACACCAAAATTCGTGTCGCACAGGATGACGCCGAGCATGAGCAGCGCATCGGCGTCCTCGATGACGGCGCGCAGGGCGGCATCGCCGGCCAGGCCGAGATAGGTGCCGATGACGGGAATGTCGGCATCCGCCCCGACGCCGCGCGCCATGAAGGTCGTCGCGGTCGGGATGTCGAGGCGGCTGGCGAGTTTCGCCACATCGGCCTCGACACCGAAACGGCGCACTTCGACGCCGAGCAAGAGCGCCGGCGCCCTGGCCGCTTCCAGCCGATCTAGGATCTCCTTGGCGCAGGCGCGCGCCGCCTCGGCGTCGGCCTCGGGCGGCCGATAGGCTGGCACAGGGTCGACCTCGGCCTCGACCATGTCGCGCGGCAATTCGATATAGACCGGCAGCGACCGGTCGCGGGCTTCGCTCAGGACGCGGGCGATCTCGGCTGGAGCCGTGCGCGCGTCATCGAGGACGGCTTGCGCGCAGGTCACCTCGTTGAAGACCAGCCGCTGGCTATCGAGATGCTTGACCTGGTGATGCAGGCCGAGCCCCATGGCCGCTTCGCCCGCGCCCGGCGCGCCCGAAATGACCACCAGCGGCGATTTCTCCGCATAGGCCGTGGCGACCGGATTGACCATGTTGAGCGCGCCCGCGCCATAGGTGACCGCCGCGACGCCGAGCGCGCGCCGGTAGCGGGCGCTGGCATCGGCGGCGAAGCCGACGCCGGGCTCGTGGCTCAGCGTATAGAGCGGCAGGATGTTCGACTGCTCGATGCGCTTGAAGAACGGCAGCGCGAAATCGCCCGGAATGCCGAAGATATCCTCGGCGCCATAGTCTTTCAGCGCCTGCAGCAGCGCGTCGGCAAGTCTCATCTCGAACCCTCCGCTGATCGCCGGAACATCATCGAACCGAAATCTAGCACAACCGCCATCCGGCCATGATGACCGGCAGGGCATGTCGGTCAGCTCTTGGGGCCGGCGCGGAAGCTCTTGCGGTAGAGCCCCGGATCGTCCTGCAAGCCGTCCTGTATCGCGACATGGGCCGCCATGCGCTCGGTGTCCATCGGTTCGGTGACGATCTCGATCGTTTCGCGGCGGATCGGGAAGGCCTGGGCGACCGGCGTGCCGGCCGGCAGCACGCCGTCGAAATCGGGATCGGTCCACAGCGCGGGGAAATGCACCAGTCCGTCGCGGAACCGGTCGCAGGCGACGAGGCCCGACAGGGTGCGGAACGGCAGATCCGCCCGGTTCACCGGATGGGTGAACAACAGCGACCACCCTTCGGGCGCCTCGACGGTCCAGAAATTGGTGAACTTCACCACGAACTGGTCGGGGGGCAGGCGGAACGGCGCGCCCGACGCTTGTTCCGGCACATGCAGGCCGATCGGCGAACGGGTCGGACGCGCGGTGTCGTGGCGCGGCAGGTCCCAGTCCCAGGACAGTTCGCCATCGGTCACGGTCAGGTCGGTGGCGAGCGGGAAGACGATGCCCGAGGTCATGGCATCGATCATCGGCGGGCAGTGCTTCAGCGTGCGCACTTCGGCGCCGCCGAGAACCTCCGAGGCGACCGTCGAGGGCATCGCCGTCAGCCAGTCGGGCAGCGCGGCCCTGGCGGGCACGGGCTCTGGCACGATGCCCTCATAGCCCGGCAGGCAGCGGCAGGTCAGCCGCATGGCGCATGCCCGGTCGCGGTGATGATGGAATGGAACACTGCCCGCATGAAACGGCGCCTCCGGCGAGGGTCACCATGACCTAGGGTGTGTCCAGTTAACCTCGGTTCACGGAACATGCCGAAGCCCTTAATTCTTGGCAATTCCGGACGCGAAACCGGCCCCCCCCCCCCCCCCGCTTTCGCTGGAATTGCTTTAGACCAAGTGGCCGGCCGGCCTCAACCCGCCTTGGCGCGCTCCTGTTCGCGGCGGCGGTAGACGGTGTAGGCGATCGCGCAGAGCACGGTGACGACCACGAAGATCACGCCGATCACATTGATCACCGGCGACAGGCCGAAGCGGAAGCGCGAGCCGATCTCGGTGACCAGCGTCCAGTCGCCGCCGATGGCGAAGACGGTCGTGTTGTAGTTCTCGATCGACTGCAGGAAGGCGATGACGGCGGCGGTGGCGATGGTCGGATAGAGGAAGGGCAGCGTGACGCGGCGGAACACCATGACGCTCGACGCGCCGAGGTCGAGGGCGGCTTCCTCGAGGATCCGGTCCTGGCGCTGCAGGCGCGCCATGAACAGAAGCATCGAATAGGACGCGATGAAGGTCGACTGCGCCAGCACGGTCAGGAACAGCCCGCCGGGCACGTCGAAATTGCGCCAGAAGATCAGCGTCGAAATGCCGAGAATGATCCCCGGCGTCAGGATCGGCGACACCATGACGCCATAGAGCAGGCCGTTCCAGCGCGATTGCAGCCGGGTCAGGATGAACGCGCCCGACAGCCCGAGCGGCAGCGACAGGGCGATGACCCCGAAGGCGACGATGAAGGAGTTCCACAAGCCTTCCAAAATGCGCTGGTCATGGGCCAGTTCGCCGAACCATTTCAGCGTGAAGCCGTGCCACTGGGTGACCGAGGGATAGTCGTAGGCGTTGAAGGCGGCCAGGCTCATGACGAGGAGCGGCGCGAACATATAGATGAAGAACAGGACCAGATAGGCGTTCAGGATCGCGTCCGACCATGTCGCGCCGGTGGCGCGCCGCGCGGGCGCGGCCGCCGCCGCGCCGGTCGTCGTGGTCGGGCTCGCCGCCGCGGTGACGCTCATCTCACCACCCTCCCCAAGATCACTTCGCGATGTCGCGGATGCCGACCCGGAACAGGGCCATCATCAGGAAAATGAACAGGATGCAGGCAATCAGCAGCGTGAACGCATAGGCCGATCCCTGGTTCCAGTTGAAGCTTTCGAAGAACTGCCGGTAGATCAGCTGGCTGAACCAGTCGCCCGATGTGCCGCGCGTCATGATCTGGGGCACCGAATAGGACCCCGCCGACAGCATGAAGGTCATGATGCAGCCAACGGCGATGCCCGGCTTGGCATGCGGAATGATCACCCGCCAATGGGTCCGCCAGGTCGAGGCGCCGAGATCCTTGGCCGCCTCGATCTGGTTCTTGTCCAGCGTTTCCATCGTATTGTAGATCGGAAACACCATGAACAGGATGTAGGCGTAGATCAGCGCGACGAAGACCGAGCCGGAATATTCCAGGAACGGAATCCATTCGCGCGCCTGCAGATCGACGAGGCCGATGACCGCCAGCAGCGAATTGATCACCCCCTGATAGTCAAGGATCATCAGCCAGGCATAGACCCGCAGCAATTCGTTGATCGCATAGGGAATGGTCAGCCCGAGCAGCAGGATCGCCGCCTTGTTGGGCGTCGACAGATGGGCGATCACATAGGCGATCGGATAGCACACGACGAGCGCCAGGATCGTCACCAGGATCGAGTAGAAGATCGTCTTGACGAAGATCTCGAAATGCAGCGCGCTCATATGGGTGTAGTTCTGCAGGCCGTAGATCTTGGGCGGATCCTGCTCCTGGGCCTCGAGGTCGCCGATGCGCGTCCGAAGCGCGCCGATCTCGGCCTGTTTAGCGGCCTTGAGTTCTTCGTCAGTGGCCTGGTCGAGGTCGTATTCGAGCATCGACAGATCGGTATAGGCCCGGTCGATCTCCAGCGAGATGGCGCTGCTGCGCTCCTGCGACCACAGCGATTGTTCGATCATGGTGAATTGCGGCACCACGATCAGGATCAGGACCCAGACGCCGGTGAGCCCGACGAATAGCGCCGTCAGGCCGCGGCCATAGGTGCGCAGAAGCTCAGTCATCGGCCAGTTCCCCCGCCGGCAGGACCAGCGCGTCCTCGGCCATGAAGCCGATATCGTGCAGGTCCTCATGGCCGAGGGCGCGGCCGTCATTGGTGCGGTGCACGACGATCTCGTCGGCGCCGGCATGCAGGAACAGGTTGATGAAGGCGCCTTCGAGGTCGCGCCGGTCCAGCTTGGCTTGGAGCATGTTGTCGAGGGCGGCGCCGTTCTTCAGCGCCATGCGCTCGGGCCGGATCATGATCATGGCCTCGGCGCCCTCGCCGATCCCGTCGCGGTTGCGCCCGCGCATCGGCCCATGCGGGGTGTCGAGTTCGGCGAAGCCGGCCTCGGCGCGCGTCACCCGGCCGCGGAACACGTTGTTCTCGCCGACGAAGGTGGCGACGAAGGGGGTGCGCGGATTGTCGTAGATCGCGTCGGCGCTGTCGATCTGCTCGACCACGCCCTTCTTCATGACGGCGATGCGGTCGGACATCATCAGCGCCTCGCCCTGGTCATGGGTGATGAAGACGAAGGTGACGCCGGTCTTCTTCTGGATTTCCTTGAGTTCGCCGCGCATGTGCTGGCGCAGCTTCAGGTCGAGCGCGCTGAGCGGTTCGTCGAGCAGCAGGACGCTCGGCTCGACGGCGAGCGCGCGGGCGATGGCGACGCGCTGCTTCTGGCCGCCCGACAACTGGCCCGGCGTCTTGCCGCCCTGGCCGGTCAGCCCGACCATGTCGAGCAGGTCCTCGGCGCGCTTTTTGCGGGTTTTCTTGTCGACGCCGCGTGCTTCGAGCCCGAAGGCGACATTCTCCCAGACGGTCATCAGCGGAAACAGAGCCAGGTTCTGGAAGATCAGCGCGGTCGGCCGCTTATTGGGGCCGAGGCCGACCATATCCTCGCCGCCGATCAGGATGCGGCCCTCGCTCGGCTCCATGAAGCCCGAGATCATCCGCAGGATCGTCGTCTTGCCGCAGCCGGACGGACCAAGCACCGAGAAGAACTCGCCGGCCCGAATGACGAGGTCGGTCTCCTGCACGGCGGTGAAGTCGCCGAACCGCATCACCACCTTGTCGAGTTCGATTTCCTTGCCGTTCATCCGAACCTCCCCATCCCATCCGGTCGACCCGTCTGGGTCGACGCCGCGACGGACCGGACAGGGGCGCCGTCTGGCGCCCCTGTCCGTGACGTCGGTTACGCGTTGGTGATCTGCTCGACGAATTCCTGGGTCACCGGCGTGAACCAGGGCGTGTCGGCTTGCCACCACCACAGATTGGCCAGGGTCTCTTCGGTGTAGACCTGGTTGAACTGGAGCTTGTATTCCTCGCCGGCATAGTCGGCGGCATCGATGGCGGCCGAATTGTAGCCGGTGTTGAACGACATCATGCCGCCCATCTGCGGCTCCAGGAGCGCGTTGATGAAGGCATAGGCCTGGTCGATGTTCTCGGCGCCCGAGGGGATGCCGACGCCGTCCATCCAGGTGATGCCGCCTTCCTTGGGCATGCGGTAACGGAAGTCGGAGCGTTGGCGGCTGAGCAGCAGGCCGGTCGTGTCCCAGGTCTGGCCGATCGTCGCGCCGGCGTCGGTGAAGGCCGCCGTCGCTTCGGTCGCGTTGTTCCAGAAGGCCGCGATATTGTCCTTGCGATCAATGATGAAGGACGTGCAGGCGCTCCACACCCGGCGGGCGTCTTCCTCGGTCTTGTAGACGTCGAGCATGCGGTCGGACGGCACTTCGCCGATGGCGTCGAGATAGAGGCCGACACCCATGATCACCGACTTCTGGCGGAAGGCGGCGGAGCGGGTGGCTTCCGGCGTCCACAGGGCGCCATAGGAGACATCGGCATCGTCCATCGGCCAGACCGAATGGTCGAAGGTGATCGCCTCGGTGCCCCAGTTGAACGGCACCAGATAGCGGTCGCCGCGGCGCACCGCGCCGAGCTGGATCGAATCGCGCAGCATCGACGGGATGACCTTGTCGAGCTCGATCCGCGCCTCGTCGAGCGGTGACAGCCAGGAACCGCCCGGCGCGTTCGAATCGTCATAGTTCGGTCGGTTGGTGATCGACGGGAAGATGACGTCGAAGCCCTTGCCGCCGGCGGCCCGCAGCTTGTTCTCGGCTTCGTCGTTCGACCCGTAGGTCGACAGGTTGATCTTGATGCCGGTCTTGGTTTCGAAGGCGTCGATCTGGTTTTCTTGGATGTAGTCGCCCCAGGCGAACACATTGACCTGGCCGGACGAGGCCAGCGCGTCGCTGGCCTTAAGGATGGCGGGGGCCGCAACAATGGTGGCGGCCGCAGCCGACCCCTTGAGAACACCGCGCCGAGACAGCTTCGTCATCGCACACCACTCCTGTTTTGCGTTTGGGTCCTGTCTTGCATCTGGATCGGACACGCACGGGCCTGGTGCCGAAGCGTGTCATGCGGCCCGCGCCGGACGGGCTGATATCCACGTCGAACGCCCTGTAAACCCCGGCCCGAACCGCTTTTTCGGTAGCGCTGCGCGGTAACAGTTCGTTAACGCCTGGATGACGTTTAGATGAATAGATGACTATGGATGACTGATTGATCGATGACCGCGATGCGAGCGGCCTCGCCCTTGGCTGTATCCCCGTTCGGTGTCATCCCGATGTCATGTCGACGGCCTATCGCCGGCTAACAGGGACCGGCTCTCACCGACCGAAGGCGCGCATGGCCAACATCCTGCTGATCACCGCCGATCAATGGCGCGGCGAGGCGCTCGGCAGCCTCGGTCATCGCAATGCATCGACCCCCAATCTGGACCGGCTGGCTCGGGCCGGCGTCACCTTTCGCCGGCATTTCGCCCAGGCCGCGCCCTGTTCGCCGGCGCGCGCCTGTCTCTATACGGGCCTTTATCAGATGACCAATCGGGTGTGCCGCAACGGCACCCCGCTCGATGCGCGCCACGACAATCTCGCTCTGGCGCTGCGTCGGCAGGGCTATGAGCCGACCCTGTTCGGCTATACCGACCAGGCCGCCGATCCGCGCGGCCTGCCGGCCAATGATCCGGCCCTGACGACTTATGAGGGCGTCCTGCCGGGCTTTTCGGTGCGCCGCCAGCTGCCCGAGGACGAGCGCGCCTGGCTATCCTGGCTGCGGCAGCGGGGCGTCGCGGTGCCGGTGGATGGTTCGCCCGGGATCCACGAACCCGCCTCCGGTCCGGCCGATCCGCCGCGCGGCGCGGTGCCGACCTATGGGGCGGACGACACGCAGACCGCTTTTCTCACCGACGAGTTCATCCGCTGGCTCGGCGAACAGCCCGCCGGCCGGCCCTGGTGCGCGCATCTGAGTTTCCTGCGCCCGCATCCGCCTTTCGTGGTGCCGGAGCCCTATGCCTCGATGGTCGCGCCCGCCGATGTTCCGGCACCGGCCGGCTTCGGCGATCCGGACGCGACGGCCGCCCGCCATCCACTGCTCGCCTATCTCATCGGCAGCGTGCCCAAGGCCTTCTTCATGGCCGGCGCGTCCGGCCTGGTGCGCGACTGGTCGGAAGCGGATGTGCGCCAGATCCGCGCCACCTATTTCGGCATGATCGCCGAGGTCGACGTCCAACTCGGACGCATCTGGTCGGCGCTTGACGCGGCCGGCGCCTGGGACGACACGCTGATCGTCTTCACCTCCGACCATGGCGAGATGCTCGGCGACCATCATCTGTTCGGCAAGGGCGGGCCGTTCGATGCGAGCTATCACATCCCGCTGATCATCCGCGATCCGTCGGCGCCCCGGGCGTTCGGCAACACGGTCGACGCCTTCACGGAATCGGTCGATCTGTTTCCGACCATCGTGGCGCGCACCGGCGGCGCGGTGCCGGCCCATCTCGACGGGTGCTCGCTCGCGCCATTTCTCGATGGCGATCGGCCCGGAGCTTGGCGCGCGGCGGCGCATTTCGAGTTCGACTTCCGCGAGGTGGCGACCGGCACGGCACAGCAGGCGCTTGGCCTCGACCTTGATGCCTGCAACATGGCGGCGATCAGGGGCGACCGGTTCAAATATGTCCATTTCGCCGGTTTGCCGCCGCTTCTCTTCGATCTCGTCGACGATCCCGGCGAGACGCGCGATCTCGCGGGCGATCCTGACTATCGCGATCTGCGGCTGGACATGGCGGAAGAGCTTCTGTCCTGGCGAGCGCGGCATCTCGACCGGGCGTTGAGCGGGCTCGAACTGACCCCGCGCGGCGTTGTCGATGCGCGCGCCTAGGCTGTTTCCCGTTTGGCGCCGGGCTTAGTTGAAGCGATAGGTCACGCCGGCGCGTAGCGTGTGGCCGTCGAAGGAATAGGCATAAGGCGCGCCACCGGCAGTGCCCGACGACGTGCCGAAATCGCTGTAGAGATATTCGGCGCGGGCGGTGAAATTGTCGAACAATTCGACCTCGACGCCGCCGCCGACGGTGAAGCCGGTTAGCGTGTCGTCGGCCTGGCCGGTCGGCAGGTCGACCGAACTGTCGGCGAAGGCGATGCCGCCAGTACCATAGACCAGCGCGTCGCCGAAGGTGACGCCGGCGCGGCCGCGGATGGTGGCGATCCAGTCGGTGCCGACGGTTGCCGGTCCCAAGCGCGCCTCGGTGTCGGTGAAGCCGATATCGCCTTCGAGCCCGAAGACGAAGCGGTCGAATTGCAGGCCATAGCCGATCAGCGCACCGCCGAAGGCGTTGCCGTCGTCGTCGGAAGCGAAGGCCGGCGCCGTGCTGTCGCCCTGCATGACGAAGGCGCCGCCGAACACGCCGGCATAGAACCCTTCCCAGTCCGCTGGGGCGGGGTCGGGCGCGGTGATCACGCCGACGCCCGCCGGATCGGCGGCATGGGCGCCACCGGCCGACAGGCCCGTTCCAAACAGCACGCCGAGAACGGCGAGAGGGGTCAGCACACGCATCATGATCGCTTCAGACATCCTTGGCCGGAGCGGTACGACCGGATCATGGCCGAAACCGATGAAGACTCTGTTCCTTTCGTGACGATCTCCCCACGAGGCCACATCACGTCGGATCGTCCACGCCATCATGTAATGCGTCCGAAGCTGAACCCAATATGAAAGGGGCGCCCGTTTCCGGACGCCCCTTGATTGCCATGACGGCATTTGGGTCACGATGTCGTGTTCCGGCCCGCCCGCTCGTGGGGCGGCCGGCCTAACGATCAGAAGCGGTAGTTGATGCCGCCCCGAATGACATGGCCGTCGAAATCGGCGTCGAACACGCCGAAGTAGTTCTTGTCGTCATAGTCGACATAGAGATATTCGAGCTTGGCCGAGATGGCATCGGTCAGCGCCACTTCGGCGCCGCCACCAACGGTGTAACCGAAATGCGTGTTGTCGTCGGTGCCAAGGCCCAGAATGCCGGAATTCACATCGACGTTCAGGAAGGCGATACCACCGGTTGCATAGACCAGGAAACGGTCGAAGGCGATACCACCGCGACCGCGCAGCGTGCCGTAGAAATCGGCTTCGGCGCTGACGCCGGCGACACCGAAGTCGTCTCCCTCGGCGCCGAGATAGCCGAGGTCACCCTCGATACCGATGACGAACTGGTCGATCTGGACATTGTAACCGGCCGTGCCGCCGATCACGAAGCCGTCGCCGTCGGATTCGACGCCGGCGAGCGACGTGTCGTAGTCGCCGGTCACATAGCCGAAATGGATGCCGAGATAGGGGCCGGTCCAGTCAAAGGCGGCGACGGGCGGCGGCGCGAAGTCCACCGGGCCAGTCGGCATGTCGGCAGCTTGAGCGCTACCCGTAAAACCGGCGACGGCCGCCACGGCCGCCAGCGCGGTCAACCGCGAAACAAAACGAGCAGTCATTGGAACCTCCAAAAGGTCTCTCGAAACGCTGCCGAACAGCTCGGCATGAAGAAACGTAATCAGCTACGTCTGGCCTGCCAGATCGGATGAAGCATGGGCAACTTACGGGCGAAATTGTGCTCGGAATGTGACAGATCGCACATGTTGCGCGGGCGCCACAGAACGCCCGGGACGGGCGTCGAGACCGCGCCATGGCGGCCGGGATCGCGACACGGATCGCGGCGCGCCTCTTTTGTCGCGGCGGCGGCTGTCCTATATGCGGTCGACCCGCCCGATCCCTGAGTGTCCGCACCGGCTTCCGCCGCGTCGCCGAAAGTCATTCATGCTGCCTTATCTCATTCTCCTCGCCGGTCTCGTCCTTCTCGTCATCGGCGGGGATGCGCTGATCCGCGGCGCGGTCGGCCTGGCGGAGCGGTTCCGCATCTCGCCCATCATCATCGGCCTGACCATCGTGGCCTTCGGCACCTCGGCGCCGGAACTCATCGTGTCGCTGACGGCGACGCTCGGCGGGGCGCCGGGCATCGCGCTCGGCAATGTGGTGGGCTCCAACGTGGCCAATGTGCTGCTGGTGCTCGGCCTGCCGGCGCTGATCGCGGCGACGCCGACGGCGCAGCCCTTCGTCAGGCGCAATACGAGCTTCATGATCCTCGTCACGCTGATCTTCATCGGGCTGTGTTTCGTCGGCCCGCTGACCGTTTGGCACGGCCTCGTCCTGGTGACGCTGTTGCTGATCTTTCTCGCGGAATCGGCGCGCAGCGCGCTCAACAGCCGCGAGCCGATCGATCCGGGCGAGGAAGGCGTCAGCAATCTCTGGCTGGCGGTCGTGCTGGTCATCGCCGGCGTCATCGCGCTGCCGATCGGGGCGCGCTTCACGGTCGACGGCGCGAGCGATATCGCGGCCGCCTGGGGCGTGTCCGACGCGGCGATCGGACTGACGGTCGTCGCCATCGGCACCTCGCTGCCGGAACTGGCCGCGACCCTGATCGCCGCCTTCAAGCGCCATAGCGGCATCGCGGTCGGCAACATCATCGGGTCGAACCTGTTCAACATCATGGCCATCATGGGCATCACCGCGCTGGTGGCTCCCGTGCCCGTCGATCCGCAATTCCTGCGCGTCGATCTCTGGGTGATGCTCGGCGCCTCGCTGCTCATCGTGCCGTTCATCTGGTGGCGCCAGCCGATCGGGCGCGTCGCCGGCATTGGTTTCGTCATCGCCTATGCCATCTATATCTGGACGGCGCTGGCCGAGGCGGATCTGGCTCGGCTTGAGTTGACCGCGCTGGTGTAGCGGTCGGGGACGGCGCCGATGGACAATGCTGACGACGCCATGACCGCCGCCATCTCCGATGCGATCCCGCGCACCGCGCTGGTCACCGGCGCGGGGCGGCGCATCGGCCGAGCGCTGGCGCTTGGACTGGCGGAGATCGGTTTCGACGTCGCGATCCATGCCAACAGATCGGCCGAGGCGGCCGAAGCGGTCGCCGCCGAGATCCGCGGAGGCGGGCGAGGGCGCCGAGCGGCGGTCGTCAGGGCGGATCTGACCGACCGCGATGCGGTGGCATCCCTGGTCGCCATGGCGCGCGAGCGGTTGGGCCCGGTCGGTGTCCTGGTCAACAATGCCTCGGTCTTCGAGCCCGACACGGCGCGCGACGTGACGCCGGCGCTATGGGACCGGCATTTCGCGGTTCATGCCGAGGCGCCGGCCTTCCTGGCGCGCGATCTCGCCGCGCAGCTACCCGACGCGGCCGAGGGCGCGATCGTCAACATCATCGACCAGCGGGTCTGGCGGCTGACGCCGCAATTCTTCTCCTATACCCTGTCGAAATCGGTGCTGTGGACGATGACGCGGACGCTGGCCCAGGCGCTGGCGCCGAAGATCCGGGTCAACGCCATCGCGCCGGGACCAACCCTGCCAAGCATCCATCAGGACCCGTCGGACTTCGCCCATGAGGCGACGAGCGTCCCGCTGCGGCGTGGCCCGGAGCTATCGGAATTCGTCTCGGCGCTGACCTTCATCCTCGCCACGCCGTCGCTGACCGGCCAGATGATCGCGCTCGACGGTGGCCAGCATCTCGCCTGGCAAACGCCCGACGTGGCCGGCAGCGGCGGCGGGCCGGCCGGCCCGTGACCCAGCGCCTGACCCAGCCCGTGACACGGTGCTGGACCCGCATGCCGGGCGGGGCCATCCTTAATCCATGAGCGACTCACCCGACAGCAAGGCGGTAACCGATGCGTCCGAGGCAGCGTCACCGTCTGCGCCGCTTACCGATCGTGCCGGCGATGACGGTCTCGCACAGCTTCCCAAGGGCGTGGCGGCGGTCGCGGCCGCGCTGAAGCATGCGCCGTCCGGACCCGGCGTCTACCGCATGCTCGATGCGGCGGGGAAGGTGCTCTATGTCGGCAAGGCGCGCAGCGTCAAGAAGCGCGTGCAGAGCTATACGCGGCCGCAGGGCCAGCCGCACCGCATCGCGCGCATGGTGTTCGACACCGAGGCCATGGAATTCGTCTCGACCGAGACCGAGACCGAGGCGCTGCTGCTCGAAGCCAATATGATCAAGCGGCTGAGGCCGCGCTACAACGTGCTGATGCGGGACGACAAGTCGTTCCCCTATATCCTGCTGACGGCGAACCACGCGGCGTCCCGGATCATGAAGCATCGCGGCGCGCGCGCGACCGAAGGCCGATATTTCGGCCCCTTCGCGTCGGCCGGCGCCGTCAACCGCACCATCAATGCGCTGCAACGCGCCTTTCTTTTGCGGTCCTGCTCCGACAGCGTCTATGACAGCCGCACCCGGCCGTGCCTTCTCTATCAGATCAAGCGCTGCGCGGCGCCCTGCACGGGCGAGATCGGGCTCGACGATTATGCCGCCCTGGTCGACGAGGCGACGGCCTTTCTCTCCGGTCGCTCCAAGACCATTCGCGAGGATCTCGCGCGGCAGATGGAAGAGGCCGCCGAAGCGCTCGATTTCGAACGCGCCGCGCTGCTGCGCGACCGGCTTCAGGCGCTCGGCCATGTCCAGTCGCATCAGGGCATCAATCCGAAAACCATCGAGGACGCCGACGTCTTCGCCGCGCATCAGGAGGGCGGGCAGACCTGCATCCAGGTGTTCTTCTTCCGCGCCGGCCAGAACTGGGGCAACCGCGCCTTCTTCCCGCGCGCCGACAAGGCGCTGACGGCGGCCGAGGTGCTGGAGAGCTTTCTCGCCCAGTTCTATGACGACAAGCCGTGTCCCAAGCTCATCCTGATTTCCGAGCCCGTCGCCGATCAGGCGCTTCTGGCCGAAGCCCTGTCGACACGGTCGGGCCACAAGGTCGCGGTAACCGTGCCGCGGCGCGGCGAGAAGCGGGAACTCGCCGATCATGCGCTGTCCAACGCCAAGGAAGCGCTTGGCCGCCATCTCGCCGAAGCCTCGGCCCAGGGCAAGCTCTTGGCCGCGCTGGCCGAGATCGTCGGGCTCGACACGCCGCCGCGCCGCATCGAGGTCTATGACAACAGCCATATCATGGGCACCAACGCGGTCGGCGGCATGATCGTCGCCGGGCCCGACGGCTTCGAGAAGAACCAGTACCGCAAGTTCAACATCAAGTCCGAGGATCTGACGCCGGGCGATGACTACGCCATGATGCGCGAAGTGCTGACCCGGCGTTTCGCGCGGCTGATCAAGGAGAGTCGCGACGCCGAACCGGCGGAAACGACCGAAACAGTCGCGGCCGACGACGCGGCGGCGGCCGCCACCGCGCCGCAGGACGCCCCGCCCTGGCCGGATCTCGTGCTGATCGACGGCGGCAAGGGCCAGCTTTCCGCCGCTTTGTCCGTGCTCGATGATCTCGGCATCCGCGACGATGTCGTCATGGTCGGCGTGGCCAAGGGGCATGACCGGGATGCCGGACGCGAACATGTCGTCCTGCCCGGCAAGGAACCGTTCCGGCTCGAACCGCGCGATCCGGTGCTGCATTTCATCCAGCGCCTGCGCGACGAGGCGCATCGCTTCGCCATCGGCAGTCACCGCGCTCGGCGCAAGAAGGACATCGCCCGGAACCCGCTCGACGAGATCGCCGGCATCGGGCCGGCGCGCAAGCGGGCGCTTCTGCGCCATTTCGGCTCGGCCAAGGCGATTAGCCGCGCCGGGCTGGCCGATCTCGAAGCGGTGCCCGGCGTGTCGGCGGCCATGGCGCGCAAGGTCTATGATTTCTTCCATGAAACGGGCTGAGGTCGCGAGCTTCGCAACGGATTGACCCCGGGCGGTTTGGAAGCCTAACCGCTCGCGGCCGGTTGACCCGGCCGCCCGGCCATGCTGACACGGGGCCATGGCACCGGATGTCCTGAAGCGCGACGCGCTGTCGCTCCCGAACCTCTTGACCTATGGCCGCATCGCGGCCGTGCCCGTCATCGTCGCGGCGATCGTGATGGACGGCGCGGCCGGGTCGTGGATCGCGTTCGTCTTGTTCGTCGCCGCCGCCGTCACCGACTATCTCGATGGCTGGATGGCGCGCCGCTACAAGCAGCAATCGGCGCTCGGCGCGATGCTCGATCCGATCGCCGACAAGCTCGTCGTGGCGGGGACTCTGTTCGCGCTCGCCGCTGTCGGCACGATTTCGGGCTGGGCCATCGCCGCCGCCCTGATCATCCTGTGCCGCGAGATCCTCGTGTCGGGCCTGCGCGAGTATCTCGCGGGCCTTCAGGTCAGCGTGCCGGTGACCTGGCTCGCGAAATGGAAGACGACGCTGCAACTCGTCGCGATCGGTGCGCTGATCATCGCGCCGGCGCTTGAAATGCTGGCGCCGGGCATGGTGCTGGCCGCGCTCGCCGCCCTCTGGATTTCGGCCGTTCTAACCCTTTATACAGGTGTCGAATATTTTCGCGCCGGGATCGGTCATCTCGGCCGGGTCGACGCCTGACCCCTTTGCGAGCGGGAGAACCGGCCATGGCACAGGTCACATTGCGCTATTTCGCCTGGCTGCGCGAGCGGACCGGCCTGCCCGAGGAGCAAGTCGACCTGCCCGCCGATGTCGTCGACATCGCCGGGCTGATCGCTTGGCTGAAGACGCGCGGGCCAGAATTCGAGCACGCCTTCGAGACCGACGAACTGGTCCGCGTCGCCGTGGACCAGGTCCATGCCGAACGCGATGCCGCGATCGCCGATGCCCGCGAGATCGCCTTCTTCCCGCCGATGACGGGAGGCTGAGCGTGGCGCGCGTCGCGGTTCAGGCGGAGGATTTCGACCTCGATGCCGAGATCGCGCGGCTGACCGATGGGCGCACCGATATCGGCGCGGTGGCGACCTTCACCGGCCTGTGCCGCGACGAGGCGGGGCGGCTCGCCGCGCTCGAACTCGAACACTATCCGGGCATGGCGGAGGCCGAGATCGGCCGTGTCGCGGTGGAGGCGGAAACGCGCTGGCCGCTGACCGGCCTCACGGTCATCCACCGTCACGGGCGGATCGCGCCGGGCGCGCGGATCGTTCTGGTGGTCGCCGCCTCGCGCCATCGCGAGGCGGCTTTCCAGGCGGCCGAATTCCTGATGGACTATCTCAAGACCCGAGCACCCTTCTGGAAGAAGGAGCACCATGCCGACGGGACCGAAGGCGGCTGGGTCGCGGCGGCGGAGCGGGACGACCGGGCGGCCGAACGCTGGACGGCCGAGCCTGCCGTCAGGCCCGCGACCGACTGACTTCCGGATCCAACCTATCCTTACCGCACGGGCTATCGGCGCAAGGCCGGGTCAGCCCAGGCTGGCGGCCATCTGCACCTGTTCGGCGGCCGGTTGCACGGCGTCCATATAGTCCTGGAACATCTGTTGCGAGATCTGCCCCGGCGTGAAGCGATAGGCGCCGATCTCCGACACAGGCGTCACCTCGGCCGCCGTGCCGGTGATGAAGCATTCGCTGAAATGCGCCATTTCCTCCGGCACGATGTGGCGTTCGACGACCTCGATGCCGCGCCGGCGGGCGAGGTCGATGACCGCGCGCCGGGTGATGCCGTCGAGGAAGCAGTCCGGCAGGGGCGTGTGGATCACGCCGTCGCGCACGAAGAAGACATTGGCGCCGGTGGCCTCTGCGATATAGCCGCGCCAGTCTAGCATCAGTGCATCGGCATAGCCCTTGGCCTCGGCGGCATGTTTCGACATCGTGCAGATCATGTAGAGACCGGCTGCCTTCGACTTGCAGGGCGCGGTGCGCGGGTCGGGCCGACGATACTCGGCCATGTCGAGCCGGATACCCTTGAGCCGCTCCTCGGGATCGAAATAGGACGGCCAGTCCCACACCGCGATGGCGCAATGGATGGTGTTCTGCTGCGCCGACACACCCATCATCTCGCTGCCGCGCCAGGCGACCGGGCGGACATAGGCATTGGTCAGCTTGTTGCGCACGAGAAGCTCGCGGCAGACCGCGTTGATCGTCTCTTCCGAATAGGGGATCTCGAAGCCGAGCAGGCGGGCCGAGTCATGCAGCCGGGTGGTATGCGCCTCGAGTTCGAAGATCTCGCCGCCATAGGCGCGCTCGCCCTCGAACACCGCGCTGCCGTAGTGCAGGCCATGGCTCAATACATGCAGCCGCGCCTCGGTCCAGGGCACGAACGCGCCGTCCATCCAGATTTCGCCATCCCGCTGGTCGAAAGACATCCCGGCCATCACACAATCCTCAACTTCCGATCTCGAATTCCAGTTTCGACGTCCAGTCTCAACCGTAGTCCAACCGCCGGCCCGGCCGTCCGCCGATCTCCGACGCCGGACCCGCCATTCAACGCGACACCGTGCGCGGGCGGACGATCATGGCCACCTCGGCCCGGCCATCTCCCGCCACGGACTTTCCCAATCACCGCACAACCGGCTATTCTGCGCACCGCGGCGCGGCGCTTGAACCGGACCCGGGTCGCGATCATGGAACGCCCGGAAACACGGATCGACAGGATATGTTCGTGCGGCGGCGCCAAATCGTTCATATATTTCGCGCCGGCAGGATGACGCGTAACAAATGCAAAAAAATATGTCAACATGGCTGACATAAAATTCGCCGAACAGATCGCCGATGTCGCGCATGGCAGGAATGCGCCCTCGGCATCGGGCAAGCCGCCGCAACCGGCGACGGCCGCGCCGGACGATATCTGCTACGATCTCATCGAGCTGTTGTTCTTCGCCTATCGCGACTTCATCGGCGACGCCGACCAGATCCTGGCCGGCTACGGCTATGGCCGGGCGCATCACAGGGTTCTGCATTTCGTCAGCCGCCATCCCGGGCTCTCGGTGGCGCAGCTTCTGGACATCCTGAAGATCACCAAGCAGAGCCTGGCCCGCGTCCTCAAGCCGCTCATCGATGACGGTTTCGTAGTGCAGAGGGAAGGTCGCAGCGACCGGCGCCAGCGGCTCCTGTTCGTCACCGACAAGGGACGGGCGCTGGCGCTCGATCTCGCGCGCCTCCAGACACGCCGGCTGACGCGCGCGCTCAACGATGCCGGCCCGGCGCATGAAGAGGCGGCGAAATCCGTCCTGCGCCATGTCATCGAGCCGGTGGAACAGGCGGCCGTGCTCGACCTGATCCGGACGGGGATCGATCCGAGCCGGGCGCCCTCGGCGGCGGGCGATGGCGGCGACAAAGAAGGCGGCGGAGACAGCGACGGAGACAGGACATGACGGCCGATATCGCGGTAGCCGCCGGGACGGACGGCGCCGCCGTGCCGGTCGGCGACGACGCGGCGCATCTTCTCGTCGTCGACGACGACCGGCGGATCCGCGATCTGCTGGGCAAATATCTCGGCGGCAAGGGCTATCGGGTGACGACGGCGGAGGATGCGGCGACCGCGCGGCACGCGCTGAACGGGCTCGATTTCGACCTCATCGTGCTCGACGTGATGATGCCGGGCGAAAGTGGCACGAGCTTCGCCCAGTCATTGCGCGAAAGCTCCGACGTGCCGATCCTGATGCTGACCGCGCGGGCTGATCTCGAACACCGGATCGAGGGGCTCGAGAGCGGCGCCGACGACTATCTCGCCAAGCCGTTCGATCCGCGGGAACTGTTGTTGCGCATCGCCGCCATCCTCAAGCGCAACGCCCCGCCCGAGCCGAGTGACAGCATCGTCCGCTTCGGCCTGTTCGCCTTCGATCCGATGCGCGGCGAACTGACGCGTGACGGCGATCCTGTGCGGCTCACCGACCGCGAGCGCGACATGCTGATGGCCTTCGCCGCCAGGCCGGGCGAGACCGTCAGCCGGCTCGACCTGACCGGACAGGACGGCCAGTCGAGCGAGCGGGCCGTCGACGTTCAGATCAACCGGCTGCGGCGCAAGCTCGAGGATGATCCGCAGAACCCGCGCATCGTGCAGACCGTGCGCGGCCTCGGCTACCGGCTCAATGTCGACCCCTGACCAGACCGCCGGCCTTCCGCCCGAAGCCGGGACGGGCGCGCGGTGGAAAGGCTGGCTGCGCCGCGCCGCGGCCGCGCTGCGCGTCGACACCGCGTTGCGGGTGCTGCGCTTCGCCCGCCACCGCTTCCGCAAGGGCCTGCGCTATGTGAAGAGCCGGCCGGGCATCAAGCAGGTGCTCGACTGGCTGTCCGACAGCATGCCGAAGAGCCTCTATGGCCGCTCGCTGATCATCATCGTCATGCCGATGGTCATCCTGCAATCGGTCATCGCGTTTGTGTTCATGGAGCGGCATTGGGAAACGGTGACCCAGCGGTTGTCGGCGGCGACGACGCGGTCGATCAGCGTGGTGATCGACGTCTATGAGAGCTATCCGCAGGACCCCGACCGGACGCAACTGACCCGGATCGCGGCCGAGGCGCTTGATCTCAACATCGCCTTCCTGCCCGCCGACGCGCTGCCGCCAGCCGGGCCGAAGCCGTTCTTCGGCCTGCTCGACCAGGCGCTCAGCCGGGAGATCTCGACCCAGATCGGCCGTCCGTTCTGGATCGACACGGTGGGGCGCTCCAACCTGGTGGAGATCCGCATCCGGCTCGACGATGCGGTGTTGCGCGTCTTCGCCCCGCGCAGCCAGACCTATGCGTCGAACTCGCATATCTTCCTGCTCTGGATGCTGGGCACGTCCTTCGTTCTGCTCCTGGTCGCGGTGATCTTCATGCGTAACCAGATCAAGCCGATCCAGCGCCTGGCGGACGCGGCCGAATCCTTCGGCAAGGGGCGGCCCGTGCCGGAGGACTTCAAGCCCGCCGGCGCCCGCGAAGTGCGCCGCGCCGCTGGCGCCTTTCTCGAAATGCGCGACCGCATCGAGCGCCAGATCGAGCAGCGCACCACCATGCTGGCGGGCGTCAGCCACGATCTACGCACCGTTTTGACCCGGCTGCAGCTTCAGGCGGCGATGGTCGACGACCCGGATACGGCCCGCGACATGCAGGCCGATATCGATGAGATGCGCCACATGCTGGAGGACTATCTGTCCTTTGCCAGGGGCGATACCGGTGAACAGACGGCGTCGACCGACATGGCGCAGATGCTCGACGCGCTGAAACGCGACGCCGAACGCCTCGGTGACCGGACCGAAACGCGCTTTTCCGGCGATCCCATGGCCATCGTCCGGCCCAACGCCTTCAAGCGCTGCCTGCAGAATCTTGTCTCCAATGCCTGCCGCTATGGCGACGAGATCCGCCTGACCGGACGCCACAACCGCAACTGGCTGACGATCCATGTCGACGATGACGGCCCCGGCATCGCCGAAGCCGATCGCGAGGCGGTGTTCCGGCCGTTTCACCGGCTCGACGAAGCGCGCAACCAGGACGCCGAACGCGGCGGCACGGGGCTCGGGCTCGCCATCGCCCGCGACATCGCGCGCAGCCATGGCGGGGATATCGAACTCGGCGACAGCCCCTTGGGCGGCCTGCGCGCGACGGTGCGCGTGCCGGCGTGACCTGCGGCGGTCGATGCGCAACGGGTTAAAGCGCGGTAGGCCAGGCTCAGTAGAGCCGTCCGCCATTCGCCACCGGACGGTCGACCGCGGCCAGCACGACCTCGCCCGTGTCATCGGGAAAGCCGAGCGTCAGCACTTCGGACATGAACTTGCCGATCTGGCGCGGCGGGAAGTTGACGACGGCCATGACCTGCCGGCCGACAAGGTCGTCGAGCGCATAGTTCGCGGTGATCTGGGCCGAGGTCTTCTTGATGCCGATATCGGGGCCGAAATCGATGCGGAGCTTGTAGGCTGGCTTGCGGGCTTCCGGATAGGGCTCCGCCTCGACGATCGTGCCGACCCGGATGTCGACCTTGAGGAAATCGTCGATGGTGATTGCCGGGGACGGCGCGCGCGTCGGGGTGCTCATGGCGGTCTCCTTTGTTCCGCCGCTAGCACTTGCGCCCCAATGCCGCAAGAGAACCGGTTACAACGCGCCTTCCGCGGCGGGTCCGCTATCGCCGAAGCGGTCGTCGCGCATGTCGTCGTCCCAGCCATCGTCATGGCGGTCGCGCCGGCGCCGGCGGCGCGACGACAGGGCCTCGCGGAAGGCCGCGCCGGCGCGCAAGGCCCGGTCGGCGCGTTTGAGTTGGCGCGCGCCGCGCCGCAGCCTGCGGTCGAGATTGGCCATGGTGCGCGCCATGCCGGGATCGTCGTCCTCGAGGAAGACGCGCATGGCGCCGAGATAGGCGAAGACGAGGCCTTGCGCGCGCAAGCCCCCCATCGTGCCCGAGGTGTCGATGCCGGCGGCTTCCAGCATCCATTTCATCGAGCGGATGGCCTCGCCGTTCCACATCGACAGCGACCGGGGATCGCGCGGCAGATCGTCGAGGATCGACTTCAGCGCCAGCCGGTAGGGCTGCAGCGCCTCGAAACGCGACACCATGATGTCGAGCAGCCGGTCATGCGGCGGCTCGTCGCGCATTTCCGGATCGATCCGGTCGAGCACGGCGAGATCGACGCGCCGGCCGAAGGCCAGCAGGATGCCAGTGCGGCCGGAGAATTCGGCCCGCACCTCGGCCAGCGACAGTTCGGCCCGGGCGGCGATCTCGCTGATGCGCACCTCACCCCAGGGCATGTCGGCGGCCAGCGCCAAGGCGGCGTCGATGATCCGGTCGCGGTGTGTCGGTTCGGTCGCGGTCATGCGGCAGTTCCCGTCGCTCGGTGATCAGGCGGTCGCCGGCGAGGATAGGGCGAAGCGGCCACTGACGCAAAGCGCGGCGGTGTCGCAGGCGGTTTCGGGCCATGCCTTGAGACTGTTCCGCCCGCTCGACGTCTCTCCTCGACGAACGCGCCGGGCTCGATCAGCCCGACAACTCCTCGGAGCGGCGCTTGGCGGCGGCCACCGCGCGCTTGAGAAGCGGCTCCAGTCCGTCATCCGCCATCAGCACGTCGAGCGCGGCCGCCGTCGTGCCGTTGGGCGAGGTGACGTTGCGGCGCAATTGGGCGGCATCGAGATCGGATCCGTCGAGCAGCGCGCCGGCGCCGATCACGGTGGCCCGGGCAAGCCGGTCGGCGATATCGGAGGGCAGCCCGGCCTGCCGGCCTGCCGCCGCCAGGGTTTCGGCGAGCAGAAACACATAGGCCGGTCCGCTGCCCGACACCGCCGTGACGGCATCCATCAGCGTTTCGTCGGCGACCCACACCACCTCGCCGACCGCGTCGAGCAGATCGGTCGCGTCCGCCTTGTGTCGTGCGGTGATGCCGGGGCCAGCGAAACAGGCCGTGATGCCCTTGCCAACGGCCGCCGGCGTGTTCGGCATGGCGCGGATGACCGGGGTCCCGGCCGGCAGATGGCGGGCGAGGTCGGCGACGCTCTTGCCGGCCGCCACCGAGAGCACCATGCCGCCCGGCGCGATGGCCCGCGCCGCCGACGGCAGCGCCTGATCCATCATCTGCGGCTTGACGGCGGCGATCACGATATCGGCCGGTGCCGCCACTCCGGCATCGGTGACGTGATGGAGTTCGTGGCGTCCGATGAGATCGGCGATCTCGTCGGGCGGGCCGGGATCGGCCACGGTCACCCTCCCGGCCGGCAGGCCGCCGGCCAGCCAGCCGTCCAGCATCGCCCCGCCCATCTTGCCGCAGCCGAGCAGCAGGACGGAGCCGACCGTTGCGAGCGTCATGCGGTGCCGGCGGTTTCCAGAAGCGCGCTGTCGAGCGCCTCGCGCGGCGACTTGCCGGCCCAGACGACGAATTGAAAGGCCTGGAAATGGCGTTCGCACGCCTCGATCGCGGCTTCGAGCAGGGCGTGACACTGGGTTTCGGTGACCTCGGCGCCGCCGGCCAGTGGCAGGCCGTGGCGGAAGATCACCACGCCTTCCTTGGCCCACAGGTCGAGATGGCCGATCCACAGCTGCTCGTTGATCTGGGCGATGAGATCGACGACGTCGCGCCGCCGGGTCTCGGGGATCTTCAGGTCGAAGGCGCAGCCGACATGCAGCGCCTCCAATTCGTCGAGCCAGGTGAAGGAGACATGATAGGTCGTCCACTGGCCGTCGACGCTGATAGTGATCTCGTGATCGCCGCTGCGGTCGAAGCACCAGTCGTTGAAGGAGGCGAGTTGCTCCACCGTGTCCACCGGATTGGGTTCGCGGTCATAGTCGAATTCAACAAGCGACATGGCAGCACCTCGCAAATGACGGAAGCTTCGGGAGCGGGCGGCACGACAGGGCCGTCCCATAACGGCTTCCCGGGAGACGACGCTCCGGGGAAACGATCCCGCCGGACATCAAAACCCCGGCCGGGAAACGAAAACGCCGGCCGCGGGGGCCGGACGTCATGACATGGCGTAACGGAAAAGGCCAGCCTGCGATCGTGGCAGGCAGAGTATGCGCCAGGACTGAGCGCTGGCAAAGGGGGCGGCCCGAATCTCGACATGGCACCAATATATCGCGCCCGATGTGTCGTTCACCACACAGTGTAGGGAAAACGTAAACGACCCGTTAACCGTTGATTAAGCTTTCATGACGCGCGGAGCGCGCCGCGACAGGCTGTCACGCCGCGGCCCCGGGGCGATCAGGCCGCGCTCGTCACTTCTTGTCTTCGAGGGCCGCGAGCCGCGCTTCGAGCATGTCGACGCGCTCCTTGAGCGCTTCGAAATCCTCGCGATGCACCACGTCGAGGTCCTGCAGGATGCGCTCGGCCTGCGAGCGGAACACCACTTCGGCCTCGTCGCGCACGCTGCGGGCGACGCCGGCGGCATCGGTCATCAGCTTGGCGAGATCGTCGAGCACGCGGTTCGAAGTCTGGGTCATGACAGGCGCCTCCTGCTATCTTGCTCCGCAACATGGCCCGCGCCGCCCGGCCTTTCAAGACGGCGTGATCGACAAGGCGGTCGCTCAAGAACGCGCGACCGGGACGGCGCGGCCATGAAATGGTCACCGGATCGCCGCTTGACAGGCCATGGCCGCGCGGTGATCTACCGCCATCCCCCAATCCCGGTTCGCGCCCATGCCGCTTTATGCCATTCAGTTCCCGCTCATCGACCCGGTTCTGATCGATATCGGCCCGTTCGAACTGCGCTGGTATGCGCTGGCCTATATCGCGGGGCTGCTGCTCGGCTGGTGGTATTGCATGCGGCTTGCCGGCAATGCGCTGAACTATGGCGGCGGCACGCCGCCGGTCGACCGCAACGCGCTCGACGATTTCCTCGTCTGGGTTACGCTTGGCGTCATCATCGGCGGGCGGCTCGGCTTCGTGCTGTTCTACAATCTCGACTACTATCTCGCCAATCCGCTGCAGATCCCGATGCTGTGGCAGGGCGGCATGGCGTTTCACGGCGGGCTCGCCGGCGTCGTCGTGGCCGCCCTTCTGTTCGCCCGTCAGCGCGCCATCCCGGCGCTCGTCCTGGGCGATCTCCTGGCGGCCGCCGCGCCGATCGGCCTGTTCTTCGGGCGCATCGCCAATTTCATCAATGCCGAACTCTATGGCCGCGTCACCGCCGTGCCCTGGGGAGTCTATTTCCCGCATGCCGGTCCCGATCCGCGCCATCCGAGCCAGCTTTACGAAGCCGTCCTCGAAGGCGCGCTTCTGTTCGTGATCCTGCGCATCCTGATCGGCTATGGCGCGCTGACAAGGCCGGGTTTCGTGACCGGCGTCTTTCTCGCCGGCTATGGCGCGGCGCGCAGCTTCGTCGAACTGTTCCGCGAGCCCGACCCGCAGATCGGCTTTCTCGCCGGCGGGCTGACCATGGGCATGCTGCTGTCCTTCCCGATGATCGTCATCGGCGTCTATCTCATCGTACGCGCGCTGCGCCGCCCGGCCGTCATCCCGGCGTCCGACGACCGGCCCGTGTCGAGCGATCCCGCATGACGCCCCTCGAAGAACGGCTCAGGCGCGCGATCGCGGCCGACGGACCGATGCCCGTGGACCGCTATATGCGGATCTGCCTGACCGATCCCGAACACGGCTATTACACGACCCGCGCGCCAATCGGCGCGGCCGGCGATTTCACGACGGCGCCCGAGATCAGCCAGATGTTCGGCGAGATCATCGGCGCCTGGCTGATGACCATGTTCTTAGGCCTCGGCGGTCCGTCCGGCACCCGGCTCGTCGAGCTGGGCCCCGGGCGCGGCACGCTGATGGCCGATATCCTGCGCGTCTTCACGCTGCGGCCCGAAACGCTGGCGGCCGTCGAAGTGGTGCTCGTCGAGACGAGTCCGACGCTGCGCAAGGCCCAGCAGCAGGCGCTGGCCGACTGGCCGGGCCGCAAGACCTGGATCGACCGGCTCGACGATCTCGACGAGGGGCCGATGCTGCTCGTCGCCAACGAGTTCCTCGATGCCCTGCCGATCCGTCAACTCGTCCATACCGAGCAGGGCCTGCGCGAGCGCTGCGTCGGCCTGTCCGAGGCCGGTGAGCTGATCTTCACCACCTGTGGCAGGGGGCGCGCAAACACCCATGCCGAACCGCTTCCGGCGGTTGGCCCTCTCGCGCCCGGCGACATTGTGGAGATCGGTGACGCGGCCGAGGCGGTGACGCGCCTGATCGCCGGCCGGCTGTCGCGTCATCCGGGCTACGCGCTGATCGTCGATTACGGCTATGACGCGCCGGCAGCCGGCGATACGCTGCAGGCCATGCGGGGCCATGGCTTCGTCGATCCGCTGGATCAGCCGGGGATGTCCGATTTGACGAGCCATGTCTGTTTCGGCGCGCTGCGCGCCGCGGCCGAGGACGCCGGCGCGCTGGCGCACGGTCCCTTGACCCAGGCCGCCTTTCTGACCCAGCTCGGCATCTCGCTACGCGCCGACCGGCTGATCGCGGATGCCCAGCCCGCGCACCGCGCCGCCATCGAAACCGATCTCGCCCGGCTGATCTCGCCGGATCAGATGGGCGCGCTGTTCAAGGTCATGGCGCTTCGGTCGCCGGGCCTCGCCGTCCCGCCGCCTTTCCCATCCGCCGCTTCGGGAGGACGCATGCCGTGATCGTCGATCCCACATTCGAAACGCATGTCGGCCTCCGGCACGGCTTCTTCACCCGCACCGGCGGGCATTCCGAGGGGCTCTATCGCAGCCTCAATTGCGGCCTCGGCTCCGACGATGTCCGCGACCGGGTCGTGATGAACCGGCATGCGGTGGCCGACCGGCTCGGCATCGATCGCGGCCGCCTCGTCACGCTCTACCAGGTGCATAGCGCGACCGCCGTCGCCATCGACGCCCCCTTCGAGGCCACCCCGCCCGACGCCGATGCGGTGGTCACCGCGATGCCCGGCCTGGCGATCGGCGTCCTCACCGCCGATTGCGCGCCGATCCTGTTCGCCGATCCCGACGCCGGCGTCGTCGGCGCCGCCCATGCCGGCTGGAAGGGGGCGATGACCGGCATCGCCGAGGCGACGCTCGATGCCATGGAAAGCCTGGGCGCGCGCCGCGACCGCGTCGCTGCCGTCATCGGGCCGACGATCTCCCGCCATGCCTATGAAGTGGGACCCGAATTCGTCGAGCGGCTCGTTCGGGACGATGCCGCCAATGAGACATGGCTCACCCCGTCGGAACGCGACGGCCATGCCTATTTCGACCTGCCGGGCTATGTCGCCGATCGCTTGCGCCGCGCCGGCACGGGCGCGGTGCGCGATGTCGGCCTCTGCACCTATCAGGACGAAGACCGTTTCTTCAGCTATCGCCGCACCACCCATCGCGGCGAACCCGACTATGGACGCCAGATCTCGACCATCGCGCTGGTCTGATTGTTTTGAGGTGATCTAGGATCTCGATCCTGATTGCCTGGAGGGGGATTTCCGAATGGCGCTGCATTTCTCGACCCATGAGTTCGATGGCCGCAAGACAAGGCTGCTCTCGGCGCTTGAGGCGCGCGGGCTCGACGGGCTCCTGATGTTCGATCAGGAATCGATGTATTGGCTGACCGGCTACGACACGTTCGGCTTCTGCTTCTTCCAGTGCCTCTATCTCGGCGCCGACGGCAGGTTGGCATTGTTGACCCGCTCGGCCGATCTGCGCCAGGCACGACACACCTCGACGATTGACGACATCCGCGTCTGGAAGGACGGCGCCGAGGCGCGGCCCGCCGAGGATCTCCGCGCCATGCTCGACGATCTCGGCGCGCGCGGAAAGCGTCTCGGGGTCGAATATGCCTCGCACGGCCTGACGGCGGCCAATGGCAAGGCGCTGGATACGGCACTTGATGGCGTCTCGGTGCTGGAAGACGCCTCCGGCGTCGTGGCGCGCCTTCGCGCGGTCAAAGGGCCGGCGGAACTCGCCTATGCCCGCAAGGCCGGCAAGCTGGCCGATGCGGCCTGGGACCGGGCGGTCGAACTGGCCCGGCCGGGCGCCGACGAGGGCACCATCCTGGCGGCCATGCAGGGCGCGGTGTTCGACGGCGGCGGCGATTATCCCGGCAACGAGTTCATCATTGGATCGGGCGAGGACGCGCTGTTGTGCCGCTACAAATCGGGCCGGCGCGCTTTGTCGGCCGAGGATCAGCTCACCTTGGAATGGGCCGGCGCCTTCCGCCATTATCACGCGGCGATGATGCGCACGATCCCGATCGGCACCCGGTCGCGCCGTCATCTCGCCTATTTCGAGGCCGCGCGCGAAGCGCTTCTGGCCTGCGAGGACGCGCTCAGGCCGGGCAAGACGGCGGGTGACGTGTTTTCCGCCCATGCCCGCGTGCTCGACCGTCACGGCCTCGGCGCGCACCGGCTGAATGCCTGCGGCTACAGCCTCGGCGCCACCTTCACCCCGTCCTGGATGGACCCGCCGATGTTCTATGAGGGCAATCCGTGGGAACTCGAGGCCGGCATGGTCATGTTCCTGCATATGATCATCATGGATTCGGACAGCGGCACCGCGATGACCCTCGGGCGCACCTCGATCGTCACCGAAAACGGCCCCGAACCCTTGTCGGCGGCCGCGCTGGACCTGATCGTGAAATGACGCTACCAACGCCGGCGGGAACGGGGCGCCCGAATGCGATGCACAATGGATCGGTCCGCATGATGCCTGGGATTGACGAAGCCCGTCCAAGATCGGCGATGTCCGCCCGCGATGGCCTTCTCGGCTGCCTTCTTCGGAGCCTTGGCCGGGGCCTGGCCCGGCCCGTGCGCGGTTTGCGCGCCGCTGGCGTCGCGCTCACCGGCGCCCTTGTCCTGTCTGCCTGTGCCGACGGCATGAACGCGCTCGATACCGTCAGTCCGCAGACCCAGGTGGTCACCAGCCGCGTCGTCGCCTTCGAGCCGATCACCGGCCTGCCCGATCGTCTGGCGCCGCAATTCGCCGCCGATCTCGGCACCCAGGCCGCCGGCGCCAATCTCGCCGTCGTGCCGCGCGACGACACCGGCAATTCCTACAAGGTGAAGGGCTATTTCTCGGCCATTCCGCAGGGCGGGCAGAGCCGCATCTTCTATGTCTGGGACATTTTCGATGCGTCCGGGCAGCGCACCAACCGCTTCGAGGGCGAGCGCATCGTGACGAATGACGGCAGCGATCCCTGGTCGGGCGCGACGCCCCAGATCATGACCGAGATCGCGCGGGCCTCGATCGCCGAGATCGCCCGTTTCGTCAATTCGGGCGGCGCGACGGCGCAAGCCCCGATCGCCACCCCAGCGTTGGCGCTGTCGGCCCCGGACGGGACGGCCGAACGCGCCGCGAACCGACGCGGCGCGAGCAGCGCCGACATCGGCGTCGCCGATCTCAGCCGCCAGGCCTCCGGCGCCGGCACGGCCGTCCATATCGCGGGCGTTTCCGGGCTGTCGGGCGCGGCGGGGCCCGTTCTGTCGCGCGCGCTTCAGGCCGAACTGCGCCGCTTCGGCCTGCGCCCCGTCGCCGCGCCGTCGGACGCGGCCATTCGCATTTCCGGCGAGGCGACCCACGGCGCCCGCCAGGGCGCCAGCCACACCGTCGGCATCATCTGGACCATCGCCGATGCGGCGGGCCGGCCGCTCGGCACCGTGCGCCAGGTCAACAAGCTCGCGCCCGCCGAATTGTCCGATGCCTGGGGGGCCGCCGCGACGCGGGCGGCGACAGCCGCGGCGCCGGGCATCGTCTTGTTGGCCAGCGAGGGCTGACAGGCCTGTAATCCGCCATGGCGTGACGCGGAACCGTCCCGGCCGCGTCGGTAAGGCGTAGAAGGCGTCAAGAAACTGTCAGAAAGCCGTGTCTACGCGGTTTCCACGTTTGCGCCCCGCCGGCCGCGCTGTTACAAGCCGTCGCGTCTCCTTCTGGCTCCTCAAAGCGTCTCATTGGCCATGAAACTCGTCGCCGGGAATTCCAACCGCCCGCTCGCCGAGGCGATTGCCGCCTATCTCAATCTGCCGCTCACGAAAGCCCAGGTCCGGCGCTTCGCCGACATGGAGGTCTTCGTCGAGATCCAGGAAAACGTCCGCGGCGAGGATGTCTTCATCCTGCAGTCGACGTCCTTTCCGGCGAATGACAATCTGATGGAGCTTCTGATCCTGATCGACGCGCTGAGGCGCTCGTCGGCCAGGCGGATCACGGCGGTCCTGCCCTATTTCGGCTATGCGCGGCAGGACCGGCGGTCGGCCGGCCGCACGCCGATCTCCGCCAAGCTCGTCGCCAACATCATCACCGAGGCCGGTGCCGACCGGGTGCTGACCGTCGACCTGCATGCCGGCCAGATCCAGGGTTTTTTCGACATTCCGACCGATAATCTGTTCGCCGCGCCGGTGATGGTGCGCGACATGCGCGAGCGCTTCGAGCTCGGCAATGTCACCATCGTCTCGCCGGATGTCGGCGGCGTGGTGCGGGCGCGGTCGATCGCCAAGCGGATCGATGCGCCGCTGGCCATCGTCGACAAGCGCCGCGAGCGCCCTGGCGAATCCGAAGTCATGAACATCATCGGTTCGGTCGAGGGGCGGCGCTGCATCCTGGTCGACGACATCGTCGATTCCGGCGGCACGCTGTGCAATGCGGCCGACGCGCTTCTGGCCGAGGGCGCGAAAAGCGTGCGCGCCTATATCACCCATGGCGTTCTGTCGGGCGGTGCCGTGGCGCGGGTCAGCGCGTCGAGCCTGAGCGAACTGATCATCACGGATTCGATCCAGGCGACCGAGGCCGTGCGGGTGGCGCACAACATGCGCGTCCTGTCGATCGCGCCGCTGCTTGGCGAGGCCATCGGCCGCACCGCGCAGGAAAGCTCCGTCTCGAGCCTGTTCGACGATTCCTGAACCCGTGTCCGATGTCTCGTGTCGGACGAAAAGCCCAGGCTTCTTGGGTTGCCGCCCCTGGCTGCCGGGGCCGGGCATAGGCCGGCAATTCGGCGCCGCGGCTTCTTCCCGTAAGTCTCGGGTACGTAATGGATATTACGTCTTTTTTGTGCCTTTTCCGCTGACCGATTAACCAAGCATATCGATTTGCCCGTGTATGACCTCTTTGAAAGAGGTTTTAGGGGGCTCTTCCATGCTGTCTCGATTGTCGATCAAGGCCCGGCTCGGCGGGATCATCCTGCTCGTCGTGGTCGGACTGACCGTTCTTCTCGGCATCAATGTGGCGACCAAGCACCAGAGCCTGGTCGAGGCGCGCCAGGCCGAACTGCAAAGCATCGTCGATACCTCGCTGACCATTGCCCAGGCCGAGTATGACCGCTTCCAGGCCGGCGAGATCAGCGAAGCCGATGCCCAGGCAAACGCGCTGAACGCCATGCGCGCGATGCGCTATCGCGGATCTGAATATCTGTTCGTCGGCGACATGGACCTGACCATGGTCATGCATCCCGTCGCCGAGAACCTGATCGGGCAGGATCTGTCCGGCCTGGCCGATCCGAACGGGGTTCTGCTGTTCCAGGAGATGCGCGACGTGGTGCAGGCCGACGGTGCGGGTATCGTTGACTATATGTGGCCGAAGGCCGGCGGCGAGGTGCCGCTGCAGAAGACGTCCTATGTCGCCGGATTCGCGCCCTGGGGCTGGTTCATCGGTACCGGCGTTTATATCGACGACCTGCGCGCCATTCTGATCGACAGCATATTGTCGACGGGTCTGACGGCGCTGGTCGGCGTCCTGTTGATCGCCGGCGCGATCATGGCCATCGCCGCCTCGATCACCCGGCCCCTGTCGCGATTGTCGGGGACGATGGACGCGCTCGCCGATGGCGATACCGACGTCACCGTCATCGGCACCGAACGCCAGGACGAGATCGGCCCCATGGCGCGCGCCGTCGAAGCCTTCCGGGTCGGTATCGCCGAACGCGCCCGGCTCGAACGGCAGGCGGACGAGGACGACGCGGCCCGCCGCGCCCGGCAGGAGCGTGTCGAGCTGTTGATCGACGGGTTCCGCTCCACAGCCCGGGACGCGGTCGACAATGTCTTGTCGAACACCGGCGCGATGCGCCAGGCGGCCGATGCCATGACCGGCATGTCGCAGCAGACGTCCGAACGGGCCGGCGGCGCCATGAGCGCCTCCGAAGTGGCGTCGTCCAATGTCCAGACCGTCGCCGCGGCGGCCGAGGAACTGGCGGCGACGATTGCCGAGATCGCCGGTAAGGTGGCGACCACGACCGAGACCGTGTCGCGCGTCGCCGACATGACCAATGACGCCAATGGCAAGGTCGGCAGCCTGGCCGAGGCGGCGCAGCGGATCGGCGATGTGGTGCGGTTGATTTCCGACATCGCCGAACAGACCAACCTCCTGGCGCTCAACGCGACGATCGAGGCGGCGCGCGCCGGCGAGGCGGGCCGTGGCTTCGCGGTGGTGGCGTCCGAGGTCAAGAGCCTGGCCAATCAGACCGCCAAGGCCACCGAGGAGATCTCCGCCCAGATCAATGCGGTGCAGGAATCGACCGGTGCCGCCGTCAAGGCGATCGAGGACATTTCCGAGGTCATGGGCGAGGTCGACACCACGACGGCGGCCATCGCGGCGGCGGTCGAGGAGCAGGGGGCCGCGACCAGCGAGATCAGCCGCAACGCGCAGCTTGCCGCCGACGGCACCCGCGACGTCGTCGAGAACACCGACGGCGTGACCAAGGATGCCGAACAGACCGCCGTGACGGCGTCCGAAGTGCTCGCCGCCCTCAGCGCGGTCGAGGAACAGGCGGTGAGCCTGCGCAGCGAGGTCGGCCGCTTCCTCGACGACGTGGCCGCGGCGTAAGTCAGATCGGCCGGATCGGTCCCGAAGCGGCTCGGTCCGGCCGAGCACGCCGGTCCGGTTCCGTCGATACGGTTTTTGCGTTAGACGCAGTGCTGGCTGAAACCGGCGGTGTCGCATGGATAACGTGTTCGAGCAGTTCATCACGCTGTGGGTCGTCATCGACCCGATCGGCACGGTGCCCGTCTTCGTCGCGGTGACGGCCGGCATGGCGGCGGCCAAACGCCCGCGCATCGCGCTTCAGGCGGCTTTGGTCTCGGCCGGCGTGCTGATGTTCTTCCTGGTGGCCGGGCAGTTCCTGATCGATGCGCTCGGCATCAGCCTGCCGGCCTTCCAGATCGCCGGCGGCATCGTCCTGTTCCTGTTCGCGCTGACGATGATCTTCGGCGAATCGAAGCCCGAGAGCGAGGTGGACGACGCCGAAACTGAAACGGACCGGCCGGCCAAGGCATCGCCGGCGGTGTTCCCGCTCGCCGTGCCGTCCCTGGCCTCGCCCGGCGCCATGCTGGCCATCGTTCTCCTGACCGACAACCATCGGTTCAGCGTCGCCGAACAGGCGGTGACGGCGGCCGTCATGTTGTCGGTCATCGCCATCGCCTTCGTGCTCATGCTGCTGGCGACGCCGATCCTCAGGCTGATCGGCCTCGGCGGCGCGGCCATTGTCAGCCGCGTTATGGGCATGATCCTCGCCGCCGTCGCGGTCGACGCCGTCATCGTCGCGGTCTTCGAGTTGATCGACAGCGGCGGAGCGGTCTAGCGCGGTCTCTCGAGGCCGGCGGCGGGTCGCCGCTGACATCACGGCGGGGCTTTGACCACCGAGCCAGTCCCCGTCTCGATGGGTGCCGGTGGCCTGTTACTTCTTGAACGCCGGCGAGACCCCCACGGTCTCCGATTTAAGGAACCTGCCGCGTCAGAATCTGATGGTCAGGCTTGCGGTTCCCTGATGGTCGTTGCCGGTGTCGGCGAAGGCGCCGTCATAGCGCAGCTCGGTCGAGATCGTGTCGGTGAAGGCGATCGCCGCCCCGACACCGACCGCCAGACGATCCCGCGATACCGGCGCCGAGCCGGACGTGAACACCGCATTGGCCACCGGGATCGCCGAAACCGTGCTGATCGACCGGTCGCCGAAGACATGCTCCCAGGCCACACGGCCATCCAGCGACACGAGCGTCGCGCCCATCGCCCGGTCCACGCCAAAGCCGATACCGAGCCCCGTCACCACCTGATCGGCGCTGGTCCCCGACACCGTCAGGTCGAGGATCCCGGCCCCGGTCTCGGTGAACCCGTCCTGCTCGCCATGGACCGCATCGATCGTCGCCAAGGGCCCGAAGCGCAGGCCTTGGCCTGGCCAGCCGGCCCCAAGATGGTGGGACATGTCATAGAAGGCCTCGGCGGACGCCACGAAGGTCTGGCCATCGGTGTCGCCCTCGGCGATGACGCGGGTGCCGGCGACGGGAATGACGCGCTCGAACGCATAGTCCTGCCAGGCATAGGCGAGGGCGCCCGACAGCGTCAGCGCGCCGGCCCGCGTCGCGGCATAGGCGCCGATGTGGAAGGCGTCGATATCGGCGTCCGACGCGCCGCTGTCGACCGAGCTACGGGCATAGCCGAAGGCGAGGCCGGCCAGCGTCGGGAAGGCGAGGCCCTCGAAATGGCGCTCGAAGCCGAAGGCCAGCCCGCCGGTCTGGGCGTCCCAGCCCGGTGTCGCGCCGTCGGCATCGACGGACAGGTCCTGCCCCAGCACCGCGCCCCACACGGCCCAGCGGTCCCGGGGGGCCGCGAAGGCTTCGGAGGGCAGGCTCGGCATGTCGGCCGCCAGCGCATGGGCCGGCAAGGCCCGGCTCTCCGGCGCCGGCCGCTCGACGAAGCCGAGCAGGGCCGACCGGGCCGTGGCACCCTGGCTGCTGCCACTCAGCTGGTTGGCAACCAATCCACCGCGCCGGCGCAGCGTCTCGCCGAACAGGACAGCCCCCTGCATGCCCGCGCCAAGCGCCGAGGGATGGATCTCCTTGGGCGACAGCCCACCATTGTCACCGCCAGTGCCGCCGTTCCCGCCGCCACCTGGCGTCTGGGTCTGGACATAGCTGAGCTGCACCTCGGTGGCGGCAACCGTCTGCGTGAAGTCGAGGTCCGGCAGATTGTCCCGCACCGTCGCGAATTGCCCCGTCACGCCGCCATCGGCGCGCAGCACCACGTAAGTCGGCGAGGCCTGCGGGAAATCGCCCGGCAGGCCGAGCACGTCGAGGGTGGTTCCGGTCGTCGCGATCGTTGCCGCGCCGCCGACCGCCAGAAGATCGCTGGTGCCGTCCGGCGCCACCTCGACCTGTAGCGTGGAGCCCGCATTGAACGCCACATCGCCCGCAACCGTCAGCGTCCCGATCGAATTGCCAGGCGAAACAATGCCGCCATTCTCAACCGTCAGATTGCTGAAGGATCCCGACCCGCCGAGCACGCCGCCGCTCACATCGACGGTGCCGGCGATCTCACCATTGATCAGCATGGTGCCGCCCTTCAGGAGCGTTCCGCCGGTATGCTGCAGCGCTCCGGTAAAGATGGTCGTGCCGGCATAATGCTCGACGACGCCGTCATTGCTGATATCGGCCGAGAAGACGTAACTTTCGTCGGTATGGTTGAAGACCAGTCGGGAGTCGCCCGCACCGAAGTTGATGGTCTGCGCCTTGACCGAGCCGGCGCCGGCAGCGGTCTGTCCCGCCGGCGCGCCGATATTGAGAACACCGGTCGACCCGGCTTGCTGGGCTATCGTGATCGTCCCCGTACCCGACACGACCTCGACCTGACCGTCATCGGACACCGTCAGATCGCCAGTACCCATCTGGCCGATGGAGAACGAGCTGGCAGCAGACCAGATTGAGCCGGCCCCGGATACGGTCACGCTACCTTCGGCATCGGCCCCAGCTCCGATGGAGACGAAGGAATCCGTCTCGACCGAGGCACCATTTTCGACCCGCAAGCTGCCCCGCCCCAAACTCCCGACGCGCATCGGACCGGTATTCGTCCAACGCGATCCGGCACCGGTGATGAGTGCCTCGCCGCTCGAACCGGTCTGGCTCCCGATGATCACGCCCCAGATAGCATCCGTCGTATCAACCGTCGCGCCGTCACTGACGATTAATCTCCCGGTGCCGTCTTGACCAAGGGCGAAACGTCCCGTGGCCCAGGAAGACCCGACCCCGGTCACCGTCACCGTGCCTTCCGCGCCGGTTCGTGCACCGATAATGCTTGCGCCCGTCGTGGTGAAGGCACCGCCATTTCGAACCTGCAGGTTTCCGGTTCCGGAGTCGCCAATCTGGACATTGCTGTTGGCCTGAAGGGTCGAACCGGTTCCGGTCACGATGACCGTTCCGCTGCCTTGCGAACCAACGCCGAGGAAAACCGTGCCGTCGGTAGTGACCGTGCCGCCGTTCTCCAGCCTCAGCGTGCCGGTTCCGTCCACGCCCACGCGCAAGCTACTCTGGTTATCCCAGATCGCGCCGGCGCCGGTAACATCGACCTCACCAATGCTGCCCGCATTGTCACCGACGGTTCCCGAATTGCTCTCGACGCGACCGCCCGTGCCGATCTCGAGCCGGCCGTTTTGAGACGATCCGACGGTCAGACTGCCAAGACCGCCATTGCCGGGGATTGCCCAAGGGCTGGTCTGTGAGCCGGGCACGCTCTGTTGCGTGCCGGGTGGACCATCGATCACGACTTGCGCATGGCTCTCGGTCGCCGAGAGACCGCCGACCAACGCCGTGGTTGACAACAATACCGCGAGCAGAAGCTGGCGCCTTGAGGTTGTGGTCGCCCCATGTGTCCAATTCGTCACGAAGATCCCCCCCAATTGCCCGGCACGCCCCCGCCACGGCTGATCGATCACGTTGTCGGCTCACCCCTTGCGACCGCCCGCACAGGGCTTTAGCCGGCATAGTTTCCACTGGCTCCATGGCGGTCAATGCCTGTTGCCGGGGACCAGCCTTGCAGCTGGCGATTGCAATTGACCGAATGCTGGAAAAGCGCCGGCGCGTGTCCACCATGGCGCGGGGGCTCATGTAGCCGGCAAGATGACATCCGATGGTCGATGGCACGATGCGCGGAGGCAATCGGCGTTGCGCGTGTCGGTATCTGTGGACGCCGCCTTGCGCCGCCCGGCACTCGCCTATCGCGAGGAGATACCGGCCAGCGGTCGGTAGGCCAATGGGATAATGATGCGGACATCCACACCAATTATCGCGCGGCTATGAAATTGGTAGAGGCGGAAAATGGAACGATGCGCCGATCCTGCCAATTTGGATTACGGCCTATTGGACCGCGGTCCGAAGTCAGCTAGAGCAATTCCGACGAAAGCGGGAACCGGTTTCGCATCTGGAATTGCGTGAAATCAACGGGTTGGAGCGTATCCAGTGAGCCGAGGTTCACTGGATACGCTCCAGATGCTTCGTTCTCCGTATGGTCCTGTATTCCTCCGGACCGCAAGCCATGTTGGCCTACAAAGTTTGCGGGTGAGACGACCAACGCCCGAACGTAGGAGACGCCGGGCAATAGCCGCCTGGTCTCGGGTGATCGGTTCGCCGCGCCTCAGGCCGGATCCTTCGGCGGGCTGGCGGCGATAAGCTGAGACAGGCTGAGCCGGTTGCCGAAGGCGAAGATCAGGGCGGCAGCGCCGCCGACCGAATTGATCAGGCCCGCATGCGGCAGGACGACGGGCACGAGCAGGCAAATCCCCGCCAGCGTCATGAGCAGGCGGGCCGGCATCGACAGTGCCACCGTCAGCCAGCCGACGGCGGCCGCGGAGATGAAATAGACGCCGATAACCGCTGTCGTGACGTCGACCGCCATGGCCCACGGTTCACCCTTGAGAATCAGCGTCGGCGACAGGACGAACAGGAACGGGATCACATAGGCCGTCCAGCCATAGCGCATGGCGACGACAGCGGTTTGCATCGGCGGCGCCTTGGCGATGGCCGCGGCGAAGAAGGCGCCGATGGCGACCGGCGGCGTGACCATCGACATCATGCCGAGATAGAAGATGAACAGATGCGCGGCGATCGGATCGACACCGCTCTGGATCAGCGACGGCGCGATCAGAACCGCCAGCAGGAGATAGACGCCGACCGTCGGCATGCCCATGCCGAGAACGATGCAGACCAGCGCGCCGACGATGAGCAGCGCCAGAAGGTTCTCCCCGCCCAGCGAGACGAGCACGAAGGTCAGGCCGAAGCCGAGGCCGGTGATGTTAAGGACACCGATGATGAAGCCGGCGGCCGCGGCGATCATGATGATATCCACGACCGAAAATCCGGTGTCGCACAGCGACCGCCAGATCTTTCCGAAACCGATCCGCTGCCGGTAGCCCTTGATCAGACCGATGACGAGCGCGGTGGCCGCGCCCCAAAGAGCTGCGGTCTCGGGGCGTTGTCCGAACCAGAACAATGCCAGCACAATGGCCGCGAAGGGCACGACGAACGGCCAGCCGCGCCGGATCACCGACAGGCCATCGGGGATGTCGGCTTCGTCAACCAGCGCGATGTCGTCGCGGCCGGCCTGCAGGTCGACCTGGGCGAAGACGGCGACATAATAGAGAAGCGCCGGCACGATCGCGGCCAGGACGATTTCGGCATAGGGCCGCTGCAGGATATCGGCCATCAGAAAGGCGACCGCTCCCATCACCGGCGGAACGATCTGTCCGCCCGTCGAGGCCACCGCCTCGATGGCGGCGGCCTGATGGCGGCGATAGCCGGCGCTAATCATCATGCGGATCGTTACGACGCCGGTCGCGACGATGTTCGACACGACGACGCCGGAGATCGAGCCGAACAGGCCGGAGGCGACCACCGCGACCTTGGCCGCCCCGCCCCGCCGGCGTCCCATGACGGCAAGCGCGCTGTCGTTGAAGAAGTCGGCACCGCCGGACTTGAGCAGAAGCTGGCCGAACAGTACGAAGGCGATGACGACCGTGGCGGCCACTTTCAGGGTGAGTCCGAACAGCCCGTTGGCGTCATAGGACACATAGATCAGCATCCGTTCGGGCTGCACTTCACGGGTCTGGAGCGCGCCGGGAATGGTGTGGCCGACAAGGCCAATGACGCCGATCACGCTCACCACGATCACCAGCGGCCAGCCGGTGCAGCGGCGCAGCGCTTCGAGGATCAGAAGGATCAGGATCGCACCGGCCGCCAGCCCGTCCAGCGGCAGGCTCATCTGTTCGAAGATCAGTCGGGGGTATTCCCACATGACCCAAAGCGCGGTCACGAGGCCGACAAGGCTCAGGGCGGCATCGAGGGCGAGCCAGCGCGACGGCTTGATCAGAAAGACGATCGCCAGCGACAGCGCCAGCACCAGGGCTAGGAACTGCTCGGTATAAGGCGCGAGCCCGACCATGCGCGGTAGATCTGCCGCCCAGGCGATGGCCACGAGCGTTAAGGCCGCCGCGAGGGCGCTGCTCACATGGGCAACGCCCTTCGGCCGCCGCGGACGGTTCTCCGCCGCATCCGACATGGCAGAGACGACCGGTTCGGATCAGAACGGCTTGAGGTCGATCCCACGCTCCTCGTAGAACGCCACCGCGCCCGGATGGTAGGTCACGCCGGGATAGTCGACATAGGCGTTTTCGATGGAAAACGCGCCGAAGGGCGGGAAGGCTTCCGCCATGTCCGCCTTGCGGTCCGCCATCGAGGCCAGCAGTGCCTTGACGGTGTCGTCGGGCACATGGGCGCCTGCCAGCAGGACATTGTCCCATGTGACCATCATCATCGGTTCGTCGATGCCGACGCGGAACGGCGCGGGCATCACTTCGGAGAAATAAAAGGCCGGGCGGATCGCCTGGATCCGGGCCAGCGCGGCATCGTCGCTCGCGCCTTTCAGGAAGCGCACGCCGCCGACGGTGGCATCCACCTCGGCGACCTTGGGCCCGCCAACGGCGAAGAAGGCGGCTTCGGTCCGACCGGCGGCGAGGTCGTCAGAGCCGCGGATCAGGCCCGGCGTCGGCACGCCCTCGACATCGTCATAGGTCAGCCCGCCGGTCGAGAGGATCGCCGAAACATGCGAGTTGGCCAGCGGAAAGCCGTCCCAGCCCGACGACACCCGGCGTCCGGCGAGGTCGCTCATCTCGGTCATGCCGCTGTCATCGCGAACATAGAGGCCGATCGGCAGCGGATTGATCTTGCCGATCACCCTGAGATTGGACTGCGGCTGGCCTTCGTAGTGGTCGATGCCTTCGCCGGCGGCGATCACGTCATTGATGTCGTTGATCGAGAATTCGGCGAGGCCTTGTTCGAGCGCCTGCATCATGGCGAGGTTGCCGCCATAGGGCTGAACGACCATGCGGACGCCGTCGTCACGCACCGCGCCCGCGATGACATTGCCCATCGTGTTCCAGACCGACCCCTGCGGCAGCGTGGCGATGGACACCGTCTGCGCCGTGGCGGGATGTGCCATGGTCAGGGCGGCGCCCAGGGAGACCGCCGCGGCAAGCATCAGATTCCTCATTGTTCCACTCCCGTTTTCTGTCCGCGCGGGTTCAGGCCGCGTCGGGTTGCTTGTCCGGCATGGCGTTGGCAAAGGCCGTGAGCGCCATGCAGGCTTCGAAGATCCGCGCGATGGTCGGATAGGGCGCGAGATCGACATCGAAACGGCGATTGTTCACGACCTGCGCGGCAAGGCAGATGTCGGCGAGGCCAGGCCGGTCGCCATGGCAGAAGCGGCCGGTCTGCGGCTCCTGCGTGAGCCTTTGTTCGAAAGCCCGGAAGGCCTCCGTCACCCAGTGGCGGAACCAGTTCGCCTGGGCCGTATCATCGGCGCCGAACCGGTCGCGCAGATAGAACAGGACACGCAGATTGTTGATCGGATGAATGTCGAGCGCGATCATCTGCGCCAGGCCGCGCACGCGCGCCCGGTCGCGCGGCGTGTCCGGCAGAAAGGGCGGTTCGGGATGGGTCTCGTCGAGCCATTCCAGGATCGCCATCGATTGGGTCAGGGTGCCGTCCGGCGTCTCGAGCGCCGGCACCAGCCCCTGTGGATTGAGCGCGAGGTAACCTGGCTCCCTGTGCTCGCCCTTGCGCAACACATAGGTCTTCTGGCTGTAATCGAGCCCCTTGAGATTGAGGCCCGCGCGCACGCGGAACGCGGTCGACGACCGGAAGAAACCGTGCAGGACGAGGGTCACACCCGCTCTCCGATGGTGATCGCGATATCGGCCAGCCCGTCGACCGCGCCGGTGATGACATCACCCGGCACGACCGGCCCCACGCCGGCCGGTGTGCCGGTCATGACCAGATCGCCCGCTGCCAGTTCCATCGACCGCGACAAGATCGAGACATGCTCGTTCACCGACCAGATCAGGTCGGCGATGTCGGCATCCTGCTTGGTCTCGCCATTGACGGCGAGCCAGATGCGCCCCTCGGTGAGGCTCGGCACGTCAGCGATCGGGACCAGCGGTGCGATGGGTGCCGAACGGTCGAAGGCCTTGCCCCAGTCCCAGGGGCGCCCCTTGTCGCGGGCGTCGAGCTGGAGATCGCGGCGGGTCAGGTCGATGCCGACGGTGGCGCCCCAGAGATGGGCCGGCACGTCGATATCGGCGATGTCGCGCCCGCCGGTGCCGATCGCCACCACGAGCTCGATCTCGTAGTGCAGGTTTCCGGTATCGGGCGGATAGGGAACGGTCGTGCCATTCTCGACCACCGCGTCGGCAGGCTTGGTGAAGAAGAAGGGTGGCTCGCGATCCGGGTCGCGTCCCATCTCGCGAGCATGCGCCGCATAGTTGCGGCCGACACAGAAGATGCGGCGCACCGGAAAGCGTGCCGTGGTGCCGCGCACGGCGATGCTGGCCTGCTGCGGCGGAGCGATCACATAGTCGGTCATGCATTGCCCCGACGTTCGCGGAACAGGCCCAGCTTTTCCTGGATCGGCCGGTCGGAATAGGAAAACAACACCGCGTCCGCGTCCGCGTCCGCTTCATGGCTGATCTCGTGCCAGGACGGCACGACGAAGACGTCGCGCGGCCCCCATTCGATGACCTGGTCGCGCACCTTGGTCCGGCCGGTGCCCTCGACCGGCACATAGACGGTCGCATCCGTCGACCGGTAGGGCATGGTCGAGAAACCCTTGGGCAGGAGCTGCAGGAAGGTGCCGATGGTGGGCATGGCCCAGCCACCGTCGACCGGGTTGACGTAGCGCATCTTCAGCCCGTGGCAGGGGTCCCATTCCTCCCGTCGGCGCATCTGGTCGAGCGCCTCGCGCGAGCGGTCATAGGGGTAGTTGAAGATGGGCGAGGTCGGCGCGGTCTTCTCATAGCCGAGCGGCATCATATTGGCGCCGTAGCGAGCGATGCTGTCGCCGGCCGGTGTCGTGATCTCCTGCTGGTCGTCGCCCATGCCTTCGGCGAAGGAGGCATCGAGGAACTGAACGACCGGGATATCCAGCCCGTCGAGCCAGAAGACGGGCTGATCCCCCTGATTGGCATGGTCATGCCATTCCCAGCTCGGCGTGATCACGAAATCGCCGAAGGACAGCGTCGTGTTCTCGCCGCCGACGGCGGTCGTGCCACCGTCGCTCTCGAGGACAAAGCGCAGCGCGCTCTGGCTGTGCCGGTGGGCCGGCGCCACTTCGCCGGGCATCACGCATTGGATGCCGCAATAGAGGCTGGTCGTGATCTTCGACGTGCCGCGCAGGCCCGGATTTTCCAGGATCAAGACCCTTCGTTCGGCCTCCTTGGCCGTGATCAGGCCGGCCGCCTCGACAAGCCGGGCGCGCACGCCTTCATAGGACCACTTGAAGGGCAGGCAGTCGGATTTCGGTTCTGGCGTGATGATGCCGGACATGACCGACCACAGGGCGCGCATCGATTCCGGTTCGATGGCGTCATAGAAGGCTTGGCGCTCGGCGGTATTGGGCGGCGGGCCGTCAAGGCTCATGATGTCCTCCTTAGCGGGCGTTGTCTTGTCGGTCGGGGCTTGTGTCGGACAGGGCGCGGGCACGCAGGGCCTGGCGGTCGATCTTGTCGGTGCCGGTCTTCGGCAAGGTGTCGAGAAACACGACGTCGCGCGGATATTTGTGCGGCAGCAGCGTCGTCTTGGCGAAGTCCTTGAGTTCGCGCGCCAGCGCCTCGCCGGCATCGCCGCGATCCTTCGGCGTGACCCAGGCGGTCAGCGTCATGCGCTGATCGGCCATGGGCAGCGCCTGAACGCAGACTTCCCGAACCTTCGGATGTTCGGCGAGCGCCAGTTCGATTTCGAGCGGATAGACCCACTGCCCAGACACCTTCACCAGATCGTCGGCACGGCCCTTGAAGAAGTAGAACCCGTCGGCGTCGGATGTGAAGCGGTCGCCGGTGTGGAGCCAGCCGCCGCGCATCGTCTCTGCGGTCTTGTCCGGCCTGTTCCAGTAGTATTCGGCGCCGGACAGCCCGCAGACCTCCATGATGCCTTCGGTGCCGGGCGCCACTTCGGTGCCGTCGCGGGAAACGAGGCGCACGCTATAGCCTGGCACGACGCGCCCCGCCGAGCCGGGTTTTTGCAGGTTCGCGTCATTCGACAGATAGATGTGCAGCATCTCCGTCGAGCCGAGCCCCTCGACGATCTGGTGGCCGAACCGCGCACGCCAGCCCTCGGCCAGTTCAGAGGACAGAACCTCGGCGGCCGAAATGCACAGCCTGACCGAGGAGAGATCGGCCGTTTCCGCCGACGAATGGGCCATCAAGGCGGTGTAGACCGTGGGCAGGCCGAAAAAGACGCTCGGACGGTGCCGTTCGATGGCCGCGAAGATGCGTTCCGGAGTCGGCCGGCCGGACAGCAGGAGCGCCGCCGCCCCGACGCTCATCGGAAACGCCACCGCATTGCCGAAGCCATAGGCGAAATAGATCTTGGGCACCGAGAAACAGATGTCATCGCCGCGCAGCCCGAGCATGTGGCGGCCATAGCTTGCCGCGATGTAGGCCGGGTCCTCATGCTTGTGGACGACGCCCTTGGGCCGGCCGGTCGAGCCCGACGAATACATCCAGAACGCCATGTCGGTGCGCCGGGTCGGTGCTTCGGCGAGATCGGGCGCGGCCGTCACGATGTCGGGGCTGTCGGCCCGCAGGAGCGGCACGTCCAAACCGTCCAGATGCGCGGCGAGGTTCGCGCTCGCCACGGCGGCCACGGCCCCACTGTCGGCCAGGTAGAAAGCCAGAAGGTCGGCGGGCGACTGGGTGTTGATCAGAAGTGGCACGAGGCCGGCGCGCATCGTCCCCATGATGGCGGCCGGATAGGCCGGCTCGTCATCCATCAGCAGCATCACTCGGTCGCCGGGTCGGCACCCTTTGGCGAGCAGCGTGTTGCCGATGCGGCCGGCAAGCGCGGCAAGGTCCGCATAGGTCAGCGTCCCGTCGGCATGATACACGGCGGGTCGGTCGGCATTGCCGGGCAGGTTGTCCCATAGAAGCCGCGACGCGTTGTAACGCTCGGGTAGATCGAAGCCGATCCCGGCCGCCAGGCTGTCGATCAGATCGCTCATGCCGCATCCGTCACGGGGATGCCGCGCGCTTCGAGCTGACTGGTGAAACCGGGCGACATGGCCCGCAGGCGATCGGCGCTTAGGCGTCCGGCGCGGCGGATATAGGACAGGGCGAACGGCCAGGGCGCGAGGCGCATATGATCGGCGAAATCGTCGTACCAGTTCGACGACCGGCGCGCGGCACCCACCAGCTTGGCGAGGACGGGTGAACGCGCTGCCTGATAGGCCGGCAGCGCCGCCGCGATATCCCAGTCGTGATCGCGCAGGCTGGTCACGAGCGCGATGACGTCTTCCATGGCGAGCCGCGTGCCCGAGCCGATCGAGAAATGCGCCGTATGCAGCGCGTCGCCGACAAGAACCTTGCGGCCGTCATGCCAGGTCGCGCAGTCGAGGTTCGGAAAGCGCCGCCACTCCGATCGGTTCGGGATCAGCTTCGCGCCGTCGAGCGTTTCGGCGAAGGCGGTTTCGCAGCGCGCGCGATAGGCGGGTTCGTTCAACGCGCCGAAGCCTGCGCGCGCGAAGGTCTCCGCGCTCGCCTCGACGATGAAGGTCGAGCGGCCCGGGGCGTAGGAATAATGGTGCGCGTTCATCGCGCCGTGTTCGGTCTCGATGAAGGTCTGGGTCAGCGCGTCGAAGTCGCGGTCGGCGCCATACCAGACGAAATGATTGGTCTGATGGCTGACCGTCTCGCCGAAATTCCCGGTGGTTCGGACACGCGAATTAAGACCGTCGGCGCCGATGATCAAATCCGCGTCGAGCGCATCGACGTCGTCGATGCGGGTTTCGTAGCGCGGCATGACGCCGATCGCCGCGGCGCGTTCCTGCAGCAATTTAAGGAGTTCGAGGCGTCCGATGCCGGCAAAGCCAATGCCGTCGATCACGACCGTTTCGCCGCGATGGGCGATATGGATGTCCGACCAGTGCACCATATGCGGCTCGATCAGGTCGGCCGTTTCCGGGTCGTCATGGCGCAGGAAGGACATCGCGTCGTCGGAGAACACGACGCCGAAGCCGAAGGTCGCATCGTCGGCGTTCTGTTCGACGATCTGGATATCGAGATCGGCCCGCGCTCGTTTCAGCAGGATGGCGGCATACAGCCCGGCCGGACCGGCGCCGACAACGGCGACCCTCATGGCAACCTCCCAATCGCCTGTTCATTTTTTCTCTTTACGTAACTAATTACGTTTTGCGAAAATCGTCAAGCTGAAACGTACGAAGGAGGCCGCATGTTCACGACTGCAAGATCCATCGAATGGGGTGATTGCGATGCCGCCGGCATCGTGTTCTACCCGAGCTTCTTCCGCTGGATGGACGCCGCGTTCCATGCCTTTACCCGCTCGGAAGGCTTTGATCAGAAAAGTCTTTTGCGTGATTTCGGCGTCATGGGGACGCCACTTGTCGATGCCCGTTGCCGGTTTCTCGCGCCGGGCCGTTTCTATGACGATCTAGCGATCGCGTTGTCGGTGCGCGCGCTGGGGCGAAGCAGCGTGACGCTTGCATATCGCTTCTCGATTGGCGACACGGTGATCGCCGAAGGCGAGGAGATCCGCGCCTTCGTGGCCAAAGTGGATGGCGGCGCCTTGCGCAAGGCCGAGATCCCCGAGCCGATCCGCAGGAGACTGGAGCCACATCTTGACGAGCCGGAAGGATAGCCTCGCCGACGAAGACGCCCCGCAACGCAGCAAGGGGGTGCAGAGTGTCGAGACGGGCATGCGGATCCTTAAGGTGTTCTGCCAGGCGCGCGGGCCGATGTCGCTGACGCAGATCTCGCAGGCGGTGAATATCCCGCCGGCCAAGGTGCATCGCTATCTGGCGAGCCTGGTCGAGGCCGGCATGGTCCTGCATCGCAAGACCGGCACCTATGATCTCGGCCGCGCGGCCGCCGAGGTCGGCATGGCGGCGGTTGCCCGTTTCGATGTCGTCAACCGGGCCGCCGACGCGTTGCCCGATCTGGTCGAGGCCACCGGCTGCACCGTCATGCTGTCGGTCTGGGGCACGCAGGGGCCGACGGTGGTGCGCTGGGAACGCGCCAATCCACCGCTGGTCACCGCACTCGGCGTTGGCGCGATATTGCCGCTCACGACATCGGCGACCGGGCTCGCCTTCATGAGCTGGAGCCCTCACAGGCTGCTCGACGGGCTCATCCCCGAGGTCGATCAAGACCGTCTCGCAAGCCTGGGTGACCAGATCCGCCAGGACGGCGTGGCGATCGCGCAGGAGACCTATATCCCCGGCCTTTATGCGCTGGCGGCGCCGGTTCTCGATCTGCAGGGCCAGGCCGCGGCGGTCGTGACGCTGGTCTCCACCGATCCCGCGATCACCCAGCCCGGCGCCGCCGCCCGGCTGGCACTTCTCGATACGTTCGGCCCGCACAGGCATGTGACGCCGGGCTCGGGCGCGGCATAGACGCGCCAACCCAACCGTTTCATCTCGTTCGTTTCATCCGCGCTCGCGCGGTGTCGCGCCAGACGCGGCATGGCGCCGATGTGTCGCGCGCCGGGACCCATGAAAATCCCGATGCTCGACCCTCCACTCACGCGCGCGGCCAAGACAAAATACCCTGTGTTCTATACGTACTTATTTATAATTTTTCTAATTTAAAATAATAATCTCAAGTCTAGAATTATTATACTTGAATAAAGATAGTGATGGAATCTCTTGTAGATATTAGAACTGAATTTTTCTGCAGTTTTTCTTCTATAGTCGCGTCGTTTCGAAGTGACGGCCGGTTCCGCGGACCCGGCTGATGGACCCAAAAAAGGGACGACGACGTGATGACTTGGTTGAGAACGACAGCGCTGGCGGCGGGCCTGCTGGCGCTTGGCATGACCGGGCCGGCACAGGCCCATACGCCGCTATGCGCCTGCTACGACAATGGCGACGGCACCATTCTCTGCGAGGGCGGCTTCTCGGACGGCTCGTCCGCAGCCGGCGTGCGCATGGCGGTCATAGACGGGTCGGGCAACACCCTGATCGAGGCCGCCATGGACGAGAATGGCGAGTTCACCTTCGACATGCCCGATGGCGACTACTCGGTCCTGTTCGATGCCGGCGACGGCCATCAGATCGAGATTCCCGCCGACGAAATCTTCTGACCATCAGTGACCATGAGGATGACTCAAATGATCAACCGTCTTCTGACGAGCGCGGCGCTGGCGACCCTTCTCGTGATGCCGGCGCAGGCGCATTTCCAGAGCGTCTACAGCCCCGACGCCAATCTCGACGTGCCGGGCGCGGTGCCGCTCAAGCTTCTGTTCTGGCATCCGGGCGACAACGGCCATGTCATGGACATGGGCACGCCGCAGGAACTCTTCTACGTGTTCCGCGGCGAGCGGACCGATCTGACCGACACCCTGTCGCCGATCACCTTCAAGGGCAGCGCGAACGAGGGCGCCGGCTATGCCGCCACGCTGCCGGTGCGGCGCAATGGCGACTACATCGTCGGCCTCGTGCCCGAGCCCTATTACGAGGAAGCCGAGGACATCTACATCCAGCAGCTGACCAAGGTCTATTTCAACAAGGGCGGCATCCCCACCGGCTGGAACGAACCGCTCGGCCTCGCGACCGAGATCGTGCCGCTGAACAAGCCCAATAACGTGGTCGTCGGATCGACCTTCAGCGGACAGGTCGTCGCCGATGGCGAGCCGGTTGCCGGTGCCGAGATCGAGATCGAGTTCATGCCGGTCGAGCCCGACATGGAAAACAACACCGCCGGAGAAGGCACGCTCGAAGAGCAGCCGGGCGGCTCGATCGTCGCCATCACCGATGCCGACGGCGTCTTCACCTTCGGTATCCCGCGCGCCGGCCAGTGGGGCTTCGCCGCGCTCGGCTCGGGGCCCGTCACCGAACATGAGGGCAAGGAACTGAGCCAGGACGCGGTGATCTGGATCACCGCCTACGACATGGCGCAATAGGCCCTCGCGCGGAGGGGCGTGGTCCATGGGGTCGCCAGTCGGGCCCATGGACCGCCCCCCGGGTGCCCCCCGGACGGCGTGACGCGACCCAAGAAACCCCCAAAACGACCCGGGAGACGAACCGGATGGCCTCGACCACGATCAGTCTGAACGATCTGGCGCCCGGCGCGGCATGCCGGATCCTGCGTATCGCCGGCGAGGGGCCGGTGCGCCAACGGCTGATCGATCTCGGCCTGCAGCCCGGGCATTCGGTGACGATGATCCGCGCCGCGCCGCTGTTCGACCCGATCGAGCTGCGCATCGGCGACAGCTTCGTCGCCCTGCGCCGGCACGAGGCGGTGCTGGTGGAGGTTGCCCTGGTGGAGGTCGCCTATGACTGACCGCCGCCGCGTCGCGCTCGTCGGCCAGCAGAATTGCGGGAAGTCGACGCTGTTCAACCTGCTCACCGGCCTGTCGCAGCACATCGCGAACTATCCCGGCGTCACCGTCGAGAAGAAGTTCGGCACCTTTTCCCACGACGGCGGCACGATCGAGGTCATCGATCTGCCCGGCTGCTACTCGCTGACCGCGTTCTCGCTGGAAGAGCGCGTCGTCCGCTCGGTCCTTCTGGAGGACCGGCCCGACCTCGTCGTCAACGTGCTCGACGCGGCCAATCTGCGGCGCGGCCTGCTGCTGACATTCCAGCTTCTCGAAATGGGCGTTCCCGTCATCGTCGCGCTGAACATGATGGATGTCGCCGAGCGCCTCGGTATCGACATCGATGTCGCGGCCCTCGAAGCGGCACTCGGCGTCAGCGTCGTGCCCATCATCGGTCGGCGGGGCACCGGCGCCAGCGCCTTGCGCGCGGCGATCGTGGCCCAGGCAGAGACGTCGGCACCCACCGAACCCGATTTCCCGGTTGACTATGGCGCGCTCGAAACGGCGATCACTGAGCTCTCGGCGGCGCTCAACAACGAGGACACGCTGCACGACGTCGCCGGCCGCTGGCTCGCGATCAAGCTTCTCGAAGACGATGGCGAGGCGCGGAGCCTCGTCTCGGACCGGTTGGCCGCCCCCGGCCGCGTGCTCGATCTGGCGCGTCGGATGCGCCACGATCATGCCGCGACCGGGACAAGCGCCGCCGACCAGATCAGCGCGGCCCGCGACCGGCGCGCCGGCGCGATCGTCGAAACATGCGCCACCCATCGCAAGGCGGGCACCGTGCCCTTGTCGGAGCGCGTCGACCGCGTCCTGCTCAACCGCTGGCTAGCGCCTATCTTCCTGGTCCTGACGATCTGGGCCGTCTACCATCTATCGATCGTCCAGGGCTATGAACTGACCAAGGTCACCTGGCCGTTCCTGGCCGGGTTCCGCAATTTCGCCGCCGCCGTCCTGCCCGAAGCCGGCTTCCTGCACGATCCGGTCATGCGGTCGCTCGGGCTTTGGCTGGTCGATTCGGTCAACACGCTTCTCAACTATATCCCGATCTTCCTGATCTTGTTCGCGCTCATCGCGATCCTCGAGGATTCGGGCTACATGGCGCGCATCGCCTTCATGCTCGACCGCATCCTGCACCGCTTCGGCCTGCATGGTCAGTCGACGCTGCCGTTCATCCTGGCCGGCGTGTTCGCCGGCGGCTGCGCGGTGCCCGGCGTCATGGCCACCAAGGGCATTCCGGACGCACGCGCGCGCATGGCGACGATCCTGACCGTGCCGTTCATGAACTGCATGGCCAAGATCCCGCTCTACACCCTGCTCATCACGATCTACTTCCCCGACACCAAGGGGCTGATGCTGTTCTACATCTCGACCATCACGGTGATCGCCGCCTTGCTGGTCGCCAAGCTTCTGACGGTGTCGGTCCTGCGCGACGAAGAGACCGCGCCCTTCGTGATGGAACTGCCCCATTACCACCTGCCGACGCTGTCGGGCGTGGCGCGCCGGTCCTTCGACCGGACCTGGCTCTACATCAAGAAGGTCGGCACGGTGGTCGTGTCCATCGCGGTGGTGATCTTCGCGCTGTTGCAGTTTCCCGGCGTGCCCGAAGAGCGGCAGATCGGCTATGAGGCGCGCGGCGAGGCGGCGATCGCCGACTTCTATGCGAGCCTCGCAGGCAATCGGCATCTCGACGCCGTCGCCGACCCACAGGCGCTCGTCGCGCTGCTCAACGCGCAAAGCGCCTATCGCGCCGCCAGGCTGAACGCCGGCGGGCGGGAAGCGGCCCAGGCCATCGATGCCCGCTTTGCCGAGGACTATCCCGACTTCGCGCCGTTCATCCTGCGCAGCCGCGAGCCCGAGGCGCGGGCCGCCGCGTCGGCGCTGAAGACGCTGGCCGGCGAACGCACCGACCTGCGCCGCGAGATGCGCCAGGACCGCATCGAGGCGAGCGTTCTCGGCATGATCGGCCGCGGGCTCGAACCGGTGACGCAATTCGCCGACTTCGACTGGAAGATCAATGTCGCGCTGCTCGCCTCCTTCGCCGCGCGTGAAAGCAGTGTCGCCACGCTCGGGGTCCTGTTCGACCAGGACGAGGGCGAGAACCTGCCGCTCGAACAGCGCATGGGCACCGAACAGGCCGAACAGGGCCGCACGGCGCTGTCGGCGGTGGCGCTGATGCTGTTCTTCGCGCTCTACCCGCCCTGCCTCGCCACCGTGATCATGATCCGCGTCCAGACCGCGAGCACGGGGTGGATGATGTTCTCGATCATCTTCCCGACGATCCTCGGCCTCGCCGTCGCCAGCACCGTCTTCACGCTGGGCAGTCTGCTCGATCTGACCGGACTGCAGGCGATGACCGCGATCTATCTGATGGCGCTGGCGCTCCTGCTGGTCGTCGGCCTGTGGAGACCGTTGCCCTGGGTCAGACCGTCGAAACTGTCGCCTGGAGAATGAGCATGACCGAGACTGCCCTGCCCCCATCCGTCGATCTCGGATTGGAAGCCGCCGTCGCGATGCAGGATTATGCGCTGGTGATCATCGTGCTGGCGCTGGCGCTCGGCTTTCTCCTGCGCGGCGTGCTCAGGCGCCGGGCGGCGGGCGGCGGCTGCGCGGGCTGTTCGAGCTGCGGCCGGTCCGGAAGTTGCCCGATGATCAAGATCCCGAGCCCCAACGATCCGGTATGACCCGATATGGCCCGTCTCATTCCAGGTGACCTGTTTTCGTTTCGCGGTGCCCGTGGGCGCGGCGGCGAGGAGGACGCGGCGGCGCCCGACGCCGCGGACGCGACGGCGATCTCCGTCGACGGTCTGGTGCATCGCTATGGCGGGCGCACCGTGCATGACGGCCTGTCCTTCACCGTCGCGCCCGGCCGCATCATGGGGCTTCTCGGCAAGAACGGCGTCGGCAAGACCACGCTGATCAAGATCCTGATGGGCTTCCTGACGCCGAGCGCCGGGTCGTGCCGGGTGCTCGGCGAGCCGTCGCACGCGTTGTCGCCGGCGGCCAAGCGGCGGATCGGGCTCGTCTTCGAAGGCCATCTCGCCTACGACTTCCTGTCGATCGCCGAAACCGAACGCTTCTACGCCGGCTGGTATCCGAAATGGCGGCGCGAGGTGTTCTACGATCTCGTCGACCGGCTCGGCCTGCCGCACGGCCATCGCATCCGCCATATGTCGGAAGGCCAGCGCAGCCAGGTCGTCCTGGCCAGCGTCATGGCGCAGGACCCGGATCTGATGATCCTCGACGACTATACGATGGGGCTGGATGCCGGCTATCGGCGTCTGTTCCTCGACTATCTGAACCACTATGCCCGGGATGGCGGCAAGACGGTGCTGGTGACGAGCCATGTCGTTCAGGACATGGAACGGCTGATCGACGACGTGATCCTGCTGCGCAAGGGCGGCGATGCCTTCAAGACCTCGCTGGCCGACTTCACCACCTCCTTCCGCCAATACCGCCTGACGGGCATCGACGCGGCCGGCCGCGAGCCCGTGCCCGACGACGTCATGCACCGGGTCGAACGGGACGCGGATGGCTGTCTGTCGGTTTTCTCCTTTCACGACGCGGACCGCGTCGCGGCGGCCTTGCGGGCGCAAGGCATCGACGGCGCCGTGCCGGCGCCGGTTTCCATGACGCTAGAAGACGCTTTCATCGGCTATACGGGAAGGTATTGATGCGCGCGCTCGTCATGAAGGAATGGATCAAGATGGCGCCGTGGATCGGGGTGATCCTCGCGGCGCATCTACTGTTCGGCATCTGGTTCTATCTGAAGATGGCGCATCAGTTCCGCGTCGAACATGCGGAAATGATCTTCTATCAGGCCAACCAGATCGGCCGGCTGTTCTACGAGGACATGCGCTATGTGCCGCTGGTGACCGGTATCGCGATCGGGCTCGCGCAGTTCCTGCCCGAGATCATTCGCGGCCGGCTGCGGCTCGCGATGCATCTGCCGATCGGGCTGGCGCCATTGATCCTGGCCCATCTCGGGATAGGCCTCGCGGTCCTGCTGGCGCTGCTCGCGCTCGATGTGGCGATCCTCGTCATCAGCGTCGGCAATTTCTTTCCCGGCCCCTTCGTCGCGAGCGCGGTCGCGACCGCGCTGCCTTGGATGCTGGCCGGCATCGCCGCCTATCTCGGCACCGCGCTCGTTCTCATCGAGCCCGACCGGTTCTATCAGGCGGTCAACGCGGCCATCGTCGGCGGTCTCGTCTGGCTGTGTCATCTGTCGGGCGACTACAACGCCTATGACCAGGCGCTGGCCGGCGTCGTCGTGCTGACGGCGGCCGTCGTGCCCTGGACACTGCTCGCCGCCCACCGGTTCCGGCATGGAGATCTCGCATGAGCCGCTTCCTATCATGGGCCGCCGGCGCCCTCATGGTGACGGCGCTGTCGGCCATCGCGCTGCCCAAGCTCTACGCGATGGTGTTCGAGCCGAAGATCGCGCCGACGCACATGTTCTACAGCCCCGTCGCCGAAACGTTCATCTTCCGCGAACATGCCGGCAATCACGATTTCAGCTATCTGAGCGCGGCCGGCGACAGCTTCGACCGGCGCGAATTCGAGACGCTGCTGCCGTTCATCTACTACAAGAACATGGACCTCTGGGGCCTGTTGCCGATCGAGATCGACGGCCGGTCCTTCGACCGCGAGACGATCCGCGATGCCCGCCAGGTCTTCGAGCTCAAGGCGCGCGAGATCGTCGACCGCCAGCCCGGGATCCCGGTCTATGCATTGCTCAATGCTGATCCTGGCCAGGCCGGCCTCGTCTTCCCGACCGACGTCTTCCGGATGGAAGAGGGCCGAATGGCCTTTCTCAATGTCGACGTCAACCGGTCCGACCCGGCGCTGACCGAGAGCTTCACCGGGGCGCTGACCGAGGCGGGCTTCGTCTTTCCCGCCCGGCTCGTGGCCGGCCGGCAGACGATCCTCAAGCCCTTCGATGCCGGCGTGTTCCTGATCGATGCCACCGGCGCGGTGTTTCACCTGTGGCGTACCGGCGACACGCCGCATGTGGTGCGGACGCCGATCCCGACCGATCTCGACATCCGCCACATCAAGATCACGGAGAACACCAAGCGCGAGATCCTCGGCCTAGTGCTGACGCGGGACGATCGTCTGTTCCTCTTGTCGATGCCCGACTACGAACTGATCGACCTGCCGGTCGAGGGCTATGTGCCCGACAGCATGAATTACAAGCTCTTGCTCAATCCGGTGCAAGCCACCGCCGTCTATGGCGACCGGTCGCAGATCCACGCGGTCGCCATGACACGGGACTTCGCGCCCTTCGCCGACTATTCCCGCCCCATGCCTGGCACCACCAACACGATGCAGGCGCGAATCGCCGACGCGCTGTTCCCCTTCACCCTGTCGCTCGGCGAGAACAACGGACCCTATCTCGCCTGGCAGGTGACCTGGAACGGGCCGGTGGCGCTGATCGGCATCGCCTTGTCGCTGGTCCTGTTCGTGGCTCTCGCCGTCTATCGCCAGGCCAGCCTGCGCCAGGCGCTGGCGCCCGGACTGCTCGTCGCGCTCACCGGCCCCTTCGGCCTGCTCGCGGCGATCGCCGTGCCCTGGCCGGTCTGGCCCTGGGCGCGCCGGCATCGCGCATGACCCAGATCATGGCTCGACATCGCCCGATGGGCGAGGTCCGGCGCGACGCCAAATGGGGTGATGCGCCATGCCCGCGGACCAGCGCGCGCCAGACGACCCGGACGCTTTGGACTATGATGCCGTCGTCATCGGATCCGGGCTCGGCGGCCTGACGGCGGGCGCGCTTCTGTCCCATGCCGGCGCGCGGGTCCTCGTTCTCGAGCGCAATGCCGCGCTCGGCGGCGCGGCGACGACCTATCATCGCGGGCCGCTCACCATCGAAGCGTCCTTGCATGAGACGACACCGCCATCGGCGCCTGGCGATCCGAAACGGGCGCTCTTCGAGATCCTCGACCTCGAGGATCACATCCGGCTCATCCCGGTTCCCAATTTGCACGAGATCCGCTGGCGGGGCCTCGGCGCGCCGTTCCGGTTGCCGCATGGCTTCGACAGGATCGAAACGGCGCTTGTCGACCGGTTTCCCGAAGAACGTACCAACATCCGCGCTTTTCTGACCCAGGTGCGCCGCACGCTTCAGGTCGCCGAATTCGCCAGTCCGGAACATGGTGCCTGGTGGCGGCTGCGGCACATGGCCGACCTGCCGCTCGATCTGTGGGCCGGGCTGCGCGACATCCGCGCGTCGCTGAGCGCGGTCTTCGAGCGCTATTTCGGCGACAATGAAGCGCTCAAACTCGCGCTATGCGCCAATCTCGCCTATTACGCCGACGACCCGGACGAACTCTGGTGGATGGCCTTCGCCATGGCCCAGGGCAGCTATATGCAGGCCGGCGGCTACTACATCCATGGCGGATCGCAGCGCCTTACGGACCGGCTCGTCGCGGTGATCCGCGAGGCCGGCGGCGCGGTGCTCGCCGAAAGCCCCGCGACCGGGATCGATCTCGACCCGGACGGCAAGGTCGCGGGCGTCCGCTACCGCGCGGCATCGGACACCGCCGACACCGCCGTGACGACCGGCAATGTGTTCGCCAATGCCGCGCCGCACGTCGTGGGCGACATGCTGCCCGACCGGGCCCGGCCGGCCTTCATGGAACGTTTCGAGGGGCGCCGGCTGTCCATCTCGCTGATGTCGATCGCGCTGGGACTCGACCGCCCGCCGGCCCATTTCGGGGTGTCGAGCTATTCGACCATGCTGGTGCCCGACTGGATGCAACGCTTCAGCGATTTCAGGCAGGGCACGCCCCTGTTCGGCGCCGATCCGGACGGGCGGATGCCGGTCATCTGCGTCGTCGACTACGGGCAGATCGACAGTGGCCTCGGCGGCGATGGGCTCCATCCGATGAACATCGTCTGCCCTGATCGTTTGGAGAACTGGGAGGCGCTGGACGACACCGCCTATCGGGCGCGCCGCGATGCCTGGCTGTCGGCGATCATCGCGCGGCTCGATGCGGAATGGCCGGGTGTCGCTGGTGCGGTGAAAGCCTCCAGCATGGCGACGGCGCGTTCGATGCACGACCATCTCAACACACCGGGCGGAGCGACCTATGGCTTCGCAATGGTGCCGCCCAAGCAGTTGCCGCGACACCCGCCGCGCACCATCGAGACCTCGGTCGACGGCCTGTGGATCGCCTCGGCCTATACCGGCTTCGGCGGGTTCACCGGCGCCATCGGCGGCGGCATCGCGGCGGCGAGAGCGGCCCTGCGCTCGACCCTCGGGAATGTCGGCTCGTTCTGACCGGATGCGGTTTTGGCGCGGCGGGTTTCGGCCCTTCGGGGATCCCCTCTTTCTTGACCATGGGTAACTCGCGTCGCTCATGAAACGCGTGGGGATAGCCGATAACCCTGGCCGCCTTCATATCCGTGCGATGCATCAAATCGGCAACCTCCGGCGATAGGTGGATGCCGCGCGGCGCACCGTCGCCATCCACAATGCTGATGCGCGGGAACAGGCGTTACCCGCTGCGCATCGTGCCATTGGTCATCGGATGCCATGTTGCCGGCTACATGAGCCCCCGGCGCCGTGACGGACGCGTGCCGGCGCTTTTCCGGCATTCGGTCAATTGCGATCGCCGGCTGCAAGGCTGGTCTACGCCAACATGCATTGACCGCCGGCCAACCAGCGGAAACTATGCCGGCTAAAACTCTTTGCTAGCCGCCGTAAAAGGCACACACAAGGCGATCGATCGGCTGCGGCGGGGGCCCGGGCCGGCACAGGGGGCTGAAGATGAACAACAACACCGCGCGCCGCACAGTGAGGTGGCGGCCATCGCTGCTGCTGCTGGCGACAACATCGCTCGTGCCATTAGCGACCGTCGGATCCGTCGGCGGTGCCGTGGCCGCGGGCTGTTCATCGACCGGCGATATTGTTCAGAGTCAGTGTGACAGCACCGAGGTTGATTACCGGCTTGGTGCCGGGGACATCACCCTGACCGTCGATTCGGTGACGTCGGCACGCTTGGTTTTCCTCCCGGACGGCGGTGCCAGCGGTCCAATCAATGCAACGCTGAATATCATCGGGACAACCAAAATCGATCGGCCTGACTATTCGGCAGTATTGTTCAACACAGACGGCACCGGCCGGGACCAAGCCAGCATTTCGGTCTTTGCCGGTCCGGATGTCGAGATCACGGGAGACGGACAATTCGGCGCGATATTTCTGAACAATCGCGGCACAGGTCCCGTCTCCCTTGAAACCGCCGCAACGGTTCTCGCAAAAGGTGACGGACAGAACGGTATATGGATGAGAAGCGGTGAAGGGGCGGTTCTACTCAACAACAGCGGCGATGTGACCTCGGAAAAGGACCGAGGGCTTTACGCCGATGGCAACGGCCTTGCGAACGCTCCGGGCGGTGGTGGTATCGCACCGGCTGATATCCGGATTATCAATTCGGGCAACGTCAAGGCCGCAACCCGCGGCATCCGGACAGCCAACTGGCTGGGCTTGTCCGCTATTGAAAACAGCGGGACAGTCGACGCCCTGCGCAATCAGGCCCTGATCACCTGGTCCAATAAGGGCACCTCATCGATCACCAATTCCGGCACCGTGATCTCTCGCGACAATCACGCCATTCAGGCCATTTCCAGCGATGGCCCGGCAATAATCGTCAACAGCGGTTCGGCGACATCTCGCGACAACCCCAACGAACAGAATGAGACCACTGGGCAGCATGGTCTGTTCGCCCGGGCCAATGCTGTGGGTGACGTGTCGATCACCAACATGGCCGCAGGCAAGGTCGATTCCATCGAGGTCGGCATTCGGGGCGAGGTCCGCCAATCCGGGGACATTTCGATTGTCCAAGCCGGGCAGGTCATGGCGGCGCAGCAAGGAATCCAGGCACTGAGCGCCGATGGTGCCGTGAGCGTGACCAATAGCGGAACCGTCACCGCGGCCTGGGCCGGTGTGGAACTGGACGGCACCACGAACAGCTTGATGAATTCCGGGATGGTGACGTCCGGTTCGACATCACAGGCCGCGATCGTCACCGGCGATGGCGACACCACCATCAAGAACTCGGGCGCCATTGCCAATACGGGCGGCGCCGAAGCCATCATGTTCGGCAATGGCACCAACCGGCTTGTTCTGGATGCCGGGACGTCCGTGATCGACGGCGTGGTGCAGGGAGGGAAGGGCAACGATCATTTGGTTCTCGACGTCGATGCCGAGGCCGACCTGTCGCTTCTCCTGATCGGTGCCTCGGGACAGTTTCGCGGGTTCGAGTTCCTGGAAAAGACCGGGAACGGCGTGCTGACCGTTACGGACGACGGAACCGGTTTCTCCGGCACGACGCATGTTAGAGGCGGCACGCTGCGGTTGGACGGCGTGCTCGGCGGTACCGGGTCAATGCTTGTCGTCGACGACGCCGGCATCCTGAACGGGATTGGAGGTGTCGGTGGCGATGCCGCGTTTTCCGGCATTGTTTCGCCTGGCAATTCGATCGGGACGCTGACGGTGGCGGGCGATGTGGCGTTCAATACAGGCTCCACGCTACAGGTCGAAGTGGCGCCGGACGGCACCAGCGATCTTCTGGCGGTCGGCGGCGCGGCGACCATCTCCGGTGACGGCACCACGCTGGATGTCACCATCCTGCCGGGCGCGCCGCCACAGACGGCGCCGGTGTATACGGTGCTGCGTGCCGATGGCGGCGTGACGGGGCAATTCGCCACGGTGACGGACGCCACGCTGCCGGACCTCGATCTCGTTGCCCGCTATACGGCGACGGAGATTCAGCTTGTCTTCGAGGGAGCGACGGACGGCAATCTGTCGCCCAAGGAGATCCATCCCTCGGCGCTTGGCGCGGGCATGCAGGGGGCTGTCCTGTTCGGCGAGACGCTGCGCCGGCGCGGTGGATTGGTTGCCAACCAGCTGAGTGGCAGCAGCCAGGGTGCCACGGCCCGGTCGGCCCTGCTCGGCTTCGTCGAGCGGCCGGCGCCGGAGAGCCGGGCCTTGCCGGCCCATGCGCTGGCGGCCGACATGCCGAGCCTGCCCTCCGAAGCCTTCGCGGCCCCCCGGGACCGCTGGGCCGTGTGGGGCGCGGTGCTGGGGCAGGACCTGTCCGTCGATGCCGACGGCGCGACACCGGGCTGGGACGCCCAGACCGGCGGGCTGGCCTTCGGCTTCGAGTGCCATTTCGAGGGCCTCGCCTTCCCGACGCTGGCCGGCCTCGCCTTCGGCTATGCCCGTAGCTCGGTCGACAGCGGCGCGTCGGACGCCGATATCGACGCCTTCCACATCGGCGCCTATGCCGCGACGCGGGCCGGCGCGCTGACGCTGTCGGGCGCCCTCGCCTATGCCTGGCAGGACTATGCGTTCGAGCGCGTCATTCCCGTCGCCGGCACCCGCGTCATCGCCGAGGGCGACACCGATGGCCAGACCTTCGTGGCGTCCGCCGAGGCCTTCTATGACATGTCCCACCATCTTGGGGCCGGCTGGCCAGGCCAAGGCCTGCGCTTCGGGCCCTTGGCGACGATCGATGCGGTCCATGGCGAGCAGGACGGGTTCACCGAGACCGGGGCCGGGATCCTCGACCTGACGGTGTCGGGGACCAGCGCCGATCAGGTGGTGACGGGGCTCGGTATCGGCTTTGGCGTGGACCGGGCGATGGGCGCGACGCTCGTGTCGCTGGATGGCCGTGTGGCCTGGGAGCATGTCTTCGGCGACCGGTCGATCAGCACGGTTTCGGCGATCCCGGTGGCCAATGCGGTGTTCACGTCCGGCTCGGCGCCGGTATCGCGGGATCGTCTGGCGGTCGGCGTCGGGGCGGCGATCGCCTTCACCGACACGATCTCGACCGAGCTGCGCTATGACGGCGCCTTCGCCGACACCGGCAACGACCATCAGGGAACCGCAAGCCTGACCATCAGGTTCTAACGCAAAAGGGGCGGGCAATACGCGCCCGCCTCGCAAAGCCTGAGGACAGCTCCTCCGCAGGCTTGCATCCTCCTGCGGCAATAGGCCCCTCGCACTCTAAACGGTTCCCCCGATGGATCATTGGGCGATGGTCGGCTAAGACTGTTGACGTGCGACAGGGCGGCGACGACCGGCCTTGTGTCGCTTGAATGGGGAAACACGGGATCCGATGCGGCCCACGAGAATGCAGCGCTGTGTGGGTTTTGTCCTGGCGTGCGTCATCGCGCTGGCGAGCGTGCAGTTCGCCACCCATTCGATCCGGCCCGACGTCGTCGATCCGTCGCTTGCCGCCTATCTCGCCTCCGGAGGATCGCTCGACGATCTCTGCCTGACCGGCACCGAGGGGCACGATCACGCGGACTGTCCGTTCTGCCGCGACGTGGATTTCGTCGCCGTTTTGCCGCCGGACATCGCCTGCGCGCCGGCCATCCTGGCGCGCGATCCGGTTTTCGCCTTCTATGTTGCGCCGGCCGTTGCGCCGCGCGGCGTCGGGCTTCGTTCGGCGCGGGCACCACCGATCGCCTGAACGGCCAATCCGGTCCTCCCGGCACGTCCAATTCCTGAACTAGGTGCGAGGTCGCGCGATCAAATCGCGGGCGCCGCCGCGCCGCCGGATCGGCCACTCATCCCAATCGAAACGCCCATTCTCACCCATCGCCATCGGTGTGATCCGATGCCTGTGGAGGACTTGATGAAATATCCTTTCTTTCTCGCAGCTCTTCTTACGGCGACCCCCGCGCTTGCCAACCAACCGGTCGAGATCAACTTCGCCGCCGATCTCGGCGGCCAGCCTTTCTCCTGCGCCGAGACCTATGACGGTCTGGGTGCCACCGGAGCGCCGGTTCAGGTGCTCGACTACCGGCTTTTCGTCGCCGAGCCCGCGCTGATCACCGCCGATGGCACTCAGGTTCCCATCACGCTTGATCAAGATGGCGCCTGGCAGGTCGAGAACATCGCGCTGCTCGATTTCGAGAACGCCACCGGCTCCTGCACAAACGGCACCGCGGCCGAAAACACCACGATCCGCGGTACTGTGCCGGAAGGTGATTATGTCGGGCTGTCCTTCTTGGTCGGCGTGCCGTTCGACTGGAACCATGGCGATCCGACGGTGGCGCCGTCGCCGCTCAATCTGACGGCGATGTTCTGGAACTGGCGCGGCGGCTACAAGTTCATCAAGTTCGAGACCAGCCCGGCCATGGCCGATGGCATGAACATGGCCGCCGAAACCCATAGCGAAGGCGGCGATCACGGGGGGCATGGCGGCGACGCCTCGGGCTGGTTCCTGCATCTCGGATCGACCATGTGCGCCTCTGCCTCGCGCACGGAAGCGCCCGAAGCGCCCTGCAAGAACCCCAATACGATGGCGATCTCGCTTGATGGTTTCGATCCCGCGACCGATACGGTCGTCATCGACCCCGCACCGGTCATCGCCGGGGCGGATCTGACGATGAACACGCCCGAGACGAGCCCGGGCTGCATGTCGTTCACCGACGATCCCGACTGCGACACGGTGTTTCCGAAGCTCGGCCTGTCCTTCAACGACATCGCGGCGGGCACGCAGGAGCTTGTCTCGACGCGCTAAGAATGGGCGATCCGATGCCGAGATACCTTTTGGGTCTGGCGTCGATGATCCTGGCGGTGGCGGCCATCTCAACGGCCGCCGCCGCCGATCTCGACAGGCTGGGCTATCGCTGGCTGATGCCGGCCTGGCTGGCGCCGCCGCCAGTGCCCGCCGACAATCCGATGACCCCGGCCAAGGTCGAACTCGGCCGGCATCTTTTCTATGATTCACGGCTGTCGGCCGACGGCACCGTGGCTTGCGTATCGTGCCACGTGCAAGACCTGGCCTTCACCGATGGGCGCGCCGTTTCGGTCGGCGTCCATGGCATCACCGGCAGGCGCAATGCGCCGGGGCTCGCCAATGTCGGCTACAATCCGGCGCTTACCTGGGCCAATCCGCATGCCGATACGCTCGAATTCCAGTCGCTGTTTCCGATCTTCGGGACAGAGCCGGTCGAGATGGGCATGGCGGGCCGGGAAGCGGAGCTGTTCGCCCTGCTCGCCGATGATCCCCATTACGCCGACGCTTTCAGGCAGGCCTTCCCCGAACGCGGCGGCGCGGTCGATCTCTTCACCGTCACGCGCGCGCTCGGTGCCTTCCAGCGCAGCCTGATCTCGGTCGACAGCCCCTATGACCGCTTCAAATATGGCGGCGACGAGCACGCGATCACAGCGTCCGCCAAGCGCGGCGAGCAATTGTTCTTCGACCACCGGTTCGAATGCTATCACTGCCATATGGGCGTGATGTTCACCGACAATATGCAGACCGCGCGCTCGCCCTTCGTCGAAACCGCCTTCCACAATAACGGGCTCTACAATATCGGCGGCACGGGGACCTATCCGCCGGGCGGCGAGGGGCTGGCCGAGTTCACCGGCCGTCCTGAAGACATCGGCAAGTTCCGCACGCCGTCCTTGCGCAATGTGGCCCTAACTGCGCCCTATATGCATGACGGATCGATCGCGAGCCTGCGCGATGTGCTCGCGCATTATGCGGCCGGCGGCCGGACGATCGCCGAGGGGCCGCATGCCGGCATCGGCGCCGAACACCCGAACAAGAGCGGTCTTCTCATCGGCTTCGACGCGACCGATCGGGAGATCGAGGATCTGATCGCCTTTCTCGAAAGCCTGACCGATGAGACTTTCCTCGCCAATCCGGCCTATGCGGATCCCTGGCCGGAAGGCCATCCGGCGCGCGCCAACCGGGTCATGCCGGGTGACGTCAGGGGAGGGGTGAATTGATGCGGCGCGTGTCCTTGGCGCTTTTCGCCCTGCTCGTCGCCGTGACGGGCCTCGCGCGCGCGGCCACAGCGCATGAATATGTCGTCGGCGATCTCTTCATCTACCATCCGCACAGCCATCCGACGCCACCGGGGTCATCGACGACCGAAGGCTATATGGCGTTGACCAATCTCGGGAGCGAGCCCGAGCGATTGCTGGCGATCATCAAGGATGGCGTAGCGGCTGAACTGCGCGATGTCCCGACGGCCGGCGGTGTCGCCGGCATGACGGTGGTCGAGGGGATCGACATCCCGCCCGGCGAAACGGTGGCGCTGGTGCCGGGGGGCACGCATGTCTTGTTTATCGGCCAGGCCGATCAGCCCTTGCGGATCGGCGATAGGTTCGCGGCCACCCTGGTCTTCGAGCGGCTGGGGGATGTCGCCGTCGAGGTCTGGGTGGAAGGGCGCGCAGCTGGGCCACTGACCGAGGCCCTTATCGATCCCATGGCTGATGCCCTGACCGGCGACGCGGGGCGCGACAATGAACCAGAACCGGCCAAGCCGAGCCTGGCATCCAAGGCGGATCACAAGGCGATCACCGATCTGATGACCCGCCGCCTCGACACCGATGTCGTGGTCGCGCCCATCACGGTCGTCGACCGCTGGGCCGTCGCTGGCTGGCGGACCGGGCAGGAAGCGGGTCGGGCGTTCCTGCGCAAGACGGGCGACGATTGGGCACTCACATTGCTGTCGGGCGAGAGCCTGATGACGCCCGCGGGTCTCCAGGCCCAGGGCCTGCCGCCGCGCCTGGCGCGTCGATTGCACTCGGCCATCCAAGCCAACGAGGCCGAACTGCCGGCCGCCTCCCGCGCCCGTTTCGATGGTTTTGTCGGCACGCTTGTCGTCGACACACCGTCTTCGAATTGATCGGCGCGAAGGGCGGTTTACCGCGGCAGGGTGGTCGAGCCCATCAGCGTCTTGTCGATTGAATGGGCGGCCTGGCGACCCTCGCGGATCGCCCAGACGACGAGCGACTGTCCGCGCCGCATGTCGCCGGCAACCCACACCTTGGGGTGGCTCGTCAGATAGCTCAGATCGTCGGCCTTCACATTGCCGCGGCCGTCGAGCTCCGGATCCAGTTCGGCGACGAGGCCCTCATGCACCGGCCGGGCGAAGCCGATGGCGATCAGCACTAGATCGGCCTTGATATAGAAATCAGTGCCCTCGATCGGCCGGCGCCTGTCGTCGACGCGGATGCAATGCACCTTGGTGACCCGACCATTCTTGCCGACGAGGCCGACGGTGGCGGCGGAGAATTCGCGCTCGGCGCCCTCGGCCTGACTCGACGAGGTGCGGAATTTCGTCGGCCAATAGGGCCAGATCGTCATCTTGTCCTCGGTCACCGGCGGGATCGGCCGGATGTCGAGCTGGCTGACCGCCACCGCTCCTTGTCGGAAGGACGTGCCGATACAGTCGGAGGCGGTGTCGCCGCCACCGATCACCACGACATGCTTGCCGCCGGCGAGGATCGGGTCCTTGTCGTCGAACACCTCGCCATTGACCCGCCGGTTCTGCGGCACCAGGAACGGCATCGCGTAGTGCACGCCGGCGAGATCCATGCCGGGGATTTCCGGATCGCGCGGATGTTCGGCGCCGCAGGCGAGCAGGACCGCGTCATGCCGGTCGATCAAGTCCCGGGCCGGCAGGTTGATGCCGATATTGGCGCCGTAGTGAAACGTCACGCCTTCGGCCTCCATCTGCGCGACGCGGCGCTCGACATGGTGCTTTTCCATCTTGAAGTCGGGAATGCCGTAGCGCAGCAGGCCGCCTGCATAGGGCTCGCGCTCGTAGAGATGGACGTCGTGGCCGACGCGGGCGAGCTGTTGCGCGGCGGCGAGGCCCGCCGGGCCGGAACCGACCACGGCGATCTTCTTGCCGGTCAGCTGTTCGGGCGGTTCGGGCCTGACCCAGCCCTTTTCGAAGGCCTTGTCGGCGATCGCCTGTTCGATGGACTTGATGGTTACCGGCACGTCTTCGAGGTTCAGCGTGCAGGCCTCCTCGCAGGGGGCGGGGCAGATGCGGCCGGTGAATTCGGGGAAGTTGTTGGTCGAATGCAGGTTGCGCGCGGCCTCTTCCCAATCGTCTTCGTAGACGAGGTCGTTCCAGTCGGGGATCTGGTTGTTCACCGGGCAGCCGGTATGGCAGTAGGGGATGCCGCAATCCATGCAGCGCGCCGCCTGCTTGCGCACATCGGCGTCTTCCATCGGCAGGGTGAATTCGCGGAAATGGCGAATCCGGTCGGACGCCGGCTGATACTTGGCGTCCTGCCGGTCGATTTCGAGAAATCCGGTGACTTTTCCCATGTTCGTCCTGTCCCTAGAGTCGGGCTTTGGCCAAGAGGCCTAATAGTCGCTTGACGGGGCTGCGTGGCCTAAGACGCGCGTCTGACGGCACAAATCACCGTCACTCCGCCGCCATGCCCATGCGCTGCTCCTCCATCTCGCGCAGCGCGCGGCGGTATTCCACCGGCATCACCTTCACGAATTGCGGCCGGTAGTGCTCCCATTCGTCGAGGATCGCCTGGCCGCGCTCGGAGCCCGTATAATGGACATGTTTCGAGATCAGCTGGTGCAGCCGCTCGTCGTCATGGCTCGTCATATTGGTGACGTCGACACGGCCCTTCCAGTCGATGTCGCCGCCATGATGATGCAGGCGTTCGAGCAGCATGTCCTCTTCCTCGACCGGTTCGAGCTCGACCATGGCGAGGTTGCAGCGCTGGGCGAAGCTGCCGTCCGCGTCGAGCACATAGGCGACGCCGCCCGACATGCCGGCGGCGAAGTTGCGGCCGGTCTGGCCGAGCACGACGACGATGCCGCCGGTCATGTATTCGCAGCCATGGTCGCCGCAGCCCTCGACGACCGCGATGGCGCCAGAATTGCGCACCGCGAAGCGCTCGCCCGCGACGCCGCGGAAATAGCATTCGCCCGACACCGCGCCATAGAGCACCGTATTGCCGACGATGATCGAATTCTCCGGCACGATGCGCGCTTCCGGCGCCGGGCGGATGACGATGCGCCCGCCCGACAGGCCCTTGCCGACATAGTCGTTGCCTTCGCCCTCGAGGTCGAAGGTGACGCCGGGCGACAGCCAGGCGCCGAAGCTCTGGCCGGCCGTGCCCTTGAGGCGGACCACGATCGTGTCCTCCGCGAGCCCGTCATAGCCGTGATGCTTGGCGACCTCGCCCGACAACATGGCGCCGGCGGAGCGGTCGGTATTGCCGATCGCATGATCCAGGATCACCGGCGTGCCGGCGGTGATCGCGGGCGCGGCCTCGGCGATCAGCCTGCGGTCGAGCACGTCGTCGATCGGATGGTCCTGGCGTTCAGAATGGAAGACCGCCACATCGTCCGCCATCTCGGGCTTGAAGAAGACGTTGGAGAAGTCGAGCCCCTTGGCCTTCCAGTGATCGATCAGCGGCTTCTTGTCGAGGAAGTCGGTCTGGCCGATCAGGTCGTTGAAGCGCGTCACGCCCATCTCGGCCATCAGTTCGCGCACTTCCTCGGCGACGAAGAAGAAATAGTTGATGACATGTTCGGGCGCGCCCTTGAAGCGCTTGCGCAGCACCGGGTCCTGGGTGGCGATGCCGACCGGGCAGGTATTCAGGTGGCATTTGCGCATCATGATGCAGCCCGCCGCGATCAGCGGCGCGGTCGAAAAGCCGAACTCGTCGGCGCCGAGCAGCGCGCCGATGACGACGTCGCGCCCGGTGCGCAGGCCCCCGTCGACCTGTAGCGCGATGCGGCCGCGCAGCCGGTTCAGCACCAGCGTCTGATGGGTTTCGGCCAGGCCCATCTCCCACGGGCTGCCGGCATGCTTGATCGAGGTCAGCGGGCTCGCGCCGGTGCCGCCGTCATAGCCGGCGATGGTGATGTGGTCGGCGCGCGCCTTGGCGACGCCGGCGGCCACCGTGCCGACGCCGACCTCCGAGACGAGCTTCACCGAGATGTCGGCCTCGGGGTTGACGTTCTTGAGATCGAAGATCAGCTGGGCCAGATCCTCGATCGAATAGATGTCGTGATGCGGCGGCGGCGAGATCAGGCCGACGCCGGGCGTCGAATGGCGCACCTTGGCGATAACCGCGTCCACCTTGTGGCCCGGCAACTGGCCGCCCTCGCCGGGCTTGGCGCCCTGCGCCACCTTGATCTGGATCTGGTCGGCATTGACGAGATAGTCCGTCGTCACGCCGAACCGGCCCGAGGCCACCTGCTTGATGGCCGAGCGCATGGAATCGCCGTTCGGCAGCGGCTCGAAGCGCTCGGCCTCCTCGCCGCCCTCGCCGGTATTCGACTTGCCGCCGATGCGGTTCATCGCCAGCGCCAGCGTCGAATGCGCCTCGCGGCTGATCGAGCCGAAGGACATCGCGCCGGTGGCGAAGCGCTTGACGATCTCGCTGGCCGGTTCGACCGCGTCGAGATCGACCGGCACGCGGCCCGTCTCCTCGGCGGCGCGGATCTTGAACAGGCCGCGAATGGTCAACAGGTTCTCGGACTGGGCGTTGATCATCCGCGCATAGTCGCGATAGCGGTCATCGGCCTGAAGGCGCACCGCATGCTGCAAGGCCGCCACCGATTCCGGGTCCCAGGAGTGGACCTCGCCGCGGATCCGATAGGCATATTCGCCGCCGACATCGAGCGCGTCCCGCAGGACCGGGTCCTTGCTGAAGGCGGCTTGGTGGCGGCGGAAGGTTTCCTCGGCGATCTCGGCCAGCCCGACGCCTTCGATCGTGGTCGCGGTGCCGGTGAAATAGCGGCGCACGAAGGCGCTCGACAGCCCGACCGCGTCGAAGATCTGCGCGCCGCAATAGGACTGGTAGGTCGAGATGCCCATCTTGGACATGACCTTCAAAATGCCCTTGTCGATCGACTTGATGTAGCGCTCGACGACCTCGCGCTCGTCGACCTCTTCGGGAAACTCCATCCGGCCGTGCATTTCGGCGAGCGATTCGAAGGCGAGATAGGGGTTGATCGCCTCTGCGCCATAGCCGGCCAGGGCGCAGAAATGGTGCACCTCGCGCGCTTCGCCCGTCTCGACCACGAGGCCGACCGAGGTGCGCAGACCCTTGCGGATCAGGTGATGGTGCACGGCGGCCGTCGCCATCAGCGCCGGCACGGCGATGCGGTCGGCATTCACCATCCGGTCGGACAGGACGATGATGTTGTTGCCGTCATTGACCGCGCGCTCGGCGCGCTCGCACAGCATGTCGAGCGCCGGCGCCATGCCGGCGGCTCCCTTATCGACCGAGTAGGTGATGTCCAGCGTCTTGGTCTGGAACTGGTTGTCGGCGATGTCGCCTATGGCGCGGATCTTCTCCAGATCCTCATTGGTGAGGATCGGCTGGCGCACTTCGAGCCGCTTATGCGTGGCGAGCCCTTCGAGATCGAACAGGTTTGGCCGCGGCCCGATGAAGGAGACCAGGCTCATCACCAGCTCCTCGCGGATCGGGTCGATCGGCGGATTGGTGACCTGGGCGAAGTTCTGCTTGAAATAGGTGTAGAGCAGCTTCGGCTTGTCCGACAGCGCCGAGATCGGCGTATCGGTGCCCATCGAGCCGATCGCCTCCTGGCCGGTGATCGCCATCGGCGCCATCAGGAGCTTGAGGTCTTCCTGGCTGTAGCCGAAGGCCTGCTGGCGGTCGAGCAGCGCCACATTGGTGCGCGGCGCCGCGGTGCCGACCGGCGGCAGGTCCTCGAGCACGATCTGCGTGCGCGACACCCAGTCGCGATAGGGATTGGCGGTGGCGAGATCATGCTTGATCTCGTCGTCGGAAATGATCCGGCCCTGCTCGAAGTCGATGAGCAACATCTTGCCAGGCTGCAGGCGCCATTTGGTGAGGATCTTCTCTTCCGGCACGACGAGCGCCCCGGCTTCGGACGCCATCACCACCCGGTCGTCATCGGTGACGAGATAGCGCGCCGGCCTGAGCCCGTTGCGGTCGAGCGTCGCGCCGATCTGGCGGCCGTCGGTGAAGGCCACGGCGGCCGGGCCGTCCCATGGCTCCATCAGGGCGGCGTGATATTCGTAGAAGGCGCGGCGGTCCTCGTCCATCAGCGGATTGCCGGCCCACGCTTCCGGGATCAGCATCATGACGGCATGGGCCATCGAATAGCCGCCATTCATGAGGAATTCGAGCGCGTTGTCGAAACAGGCGGTGTCGGACTGGCCTTCATAGGAGATCGGCCAGAGCTGGCTGATCCGGTCGCCGAACAGCGGCGTCGACACCGAGGCCTGCCGCGCCGCCATCCAGTTCACATTGCCGCGCAGCGTGTTGATCTCGCCGTTATGGGCCACGAGGCGGTAGGGATGCGCCAGGCTCCAGGCGGGAAAGGTGTTGGTCGAAAAGCGCTGATGCACCAGCGCCAGCGCACTTTCAAAGCGTGGATCGGTCAGGTCGCGATAATAGGGGCCAAGCTGTCCAGCCAGGAACATGCCCTTATAGACCACTGTCCGCGACGACAGGGAGACGATGTAGAAATTCGTCGTCTCCCAGAGATCGCCGAAATAGACGTCGTTGGAAATCCGCTTGCGGATCAGGAACAGCTTGCGCTCGAAGGCGTCGTCATCGGCGATGTCGGGCGAGCGGCCGATGAACATCTGCCGGTGCACCGGTTCGGTGACGGTGACGCTGTCGGGCAGGTCGCCGTTATCGGTCGGCGGCCGCCGCCAGCCGATCAGCGTCTGGCCCTCTTCGGCGACGACCCGTTCGACGATGTCGACGATATTGCCGCGCGTCTCGTCGTCATGCGGCATGAAGATCATGCCGACGCCGTAATGGCCGGGTTCGGGCAGGTCGAAGCCGAGCCGGGCGCAGTCCTCGCGGTAGAGTGCGTCGGGGATCTGGGCCAGAAGGCCGGCCCCGTCGCCCATGCCGGGATCGGCGCCGACCGCGCCGCGATGGGTCAGGTTGACGAGCATCTTCAACCCGTCGGCGATGATGCCATGCGACTTGCGGCCCTTCATGTCGGCGACGAAGCCGACGCCGCACGCATCATGCTCGCGGCTCGGGTCGTAAAGCCCCTGGCGCGGCGGCAGGGCGGGATCATGACGCGTCAAGCCCGGTTTGGCCATTGCCAAAGCCTGGTCCGTGCCGCGCCTCGTCCTGGTCTGTCCCACGTCGCTCATACTCGCATCCCTGCTCGCATTCCCATTCCTCCGGCCGGCCATCGGCCGGGCGGTCCGTCTCCGCGCTGTCCGGACGGCGCCCCGGGGCTCGCCGCCCGCCGGCACCGCCGCGACTGCGCGGTCCCCAAGAACCTTAACACAGCCGGCACGTATCACGGCCGGTCCGTCAGATGCCGGCGGTCTCGTGATCTTTGGAGTGTCGGGCCGTTTTGCCCGATCCCGGCCGGTCCGGTCAAACCGGACGTCGAGCCGCCTCCCCCTTGAGCCCGGCCGGGGATCGCCCGGGCCGGACACGCGGCATCGTGCTGCCGCCGGACAGAAGCGCCGTCAACCCGCCTCGGGGCCGCGCGCCTGCGTCATGTCGACCGACCAGCAAGAATGGAACGGTTCCAATTCGTGATCACAATCGGTCAGCATTGCTGTCCCTTTTTGCAAAATGCCAAACAGGCGATCCTTTTGCAAGCCGTTCGCGCAGTTTTATTGCGCCGGCGGGGGCTCGCGCGTAGTTTCCGGTCGCGCGGGCCGGTCCAGAAGGGGCGCCGGCGACGCGCCGTCATCCGCCGACTTTCCGATAACCGGCATAACGCGTGCGTCACGGCGAGTTGAGTTGTTCGCGAGCCGGCGGGCTCACACATTCGTGGCGCAGGCATGGCCGATGGGGCCGTGTGGATGTAAACTGTCCAACGGCTGGGCTCGGCTGGGAGCTTGATGCCATCCGCCGGGGGTTCGAACAGCTATCGAAAAGCAAGGGAGACTACCGATGAGCAAGAATATCGCGCTTTCCGCAGCCGTTATCGCCGGCGCCGTGGCCACCGCCCTGTCCGGCATGGCCATGACCACGACACCGGCCGCCGCCTCGCAGGAGAAGTGCTTCGGCGTGTCGCTGGCCGGCCAGAACGACTGCGCCGCGGGCCCGGGCACGACCTGCGCTGGATCGTCCACCGTCGACTATCAGGGCAATGCCTGGACGCTCGTTCCCACCGGCACCTGCGACACGATGGAACTGCCGGGCGGCCGCAAGGGCGAGAGCGCGTCCGCGCTCGAGGGTGAAGGCTTCGAAGGCCTGGCCCGCGACCTGCCGGCCGGCACGCCGACCAACGATCTCAAGCCGGTTCCGGGCTTCAGCCCCTTCGCGTGAGGCGATGACCGCATGATCGGTTTCCGGGCGGCGCGATGGCGTGCCGTCCGGGCACCGGCTTAAGTTCTGCCACGGGAGGCATGTCATGGCGCTGCCACGACGCGCCGGCGTCGGGCTCAAGGCCCAGCACCTGCCGGCGATCTTCGACACCGAGCTCGATCTCGGCTTCTTCGAGGTCCATGCCGAGAACTATATGGGCGCCGGCGGCGCGCCGCATGCCAATCTGGCCCGGCTGCGCGAGCGTTACGCGCTGTCGCTGCATGGCGTCGCGCTGTCGATCGGCGGCGCCGGACCGCTCGACAAGGACCATCTCGGTCGCCTGAAGGCGCTCGTCGCGCGCTACCGGCCGGCCTCCTTTTCGGAACATCTCGCCTGGTCGAGCCATGACGAGACCTATCTGAACGACCTCCTGCCGGTGCCCTATGACGAGGAGACGCTGGCGCGCGTCTGTGATCACATCGCCGAAGTGCAGGATACGCTCGGCGTCCGCATGCTGCTCGAAAACCCCTCGACCTATGTCGTCTTCGACCGTTCGACGATGAGCGAGATCGAGTTTCTCAAGGCGATCGTGCGCCGCACTGGCTGCGGCCTCCTGCTCGACGTCAACAATGTCCATGTCTCGGCCACCAATCACGGCTATGACGCCGAGGCCTATCTGCGCGATTTCCCGCTCGACGCGGTTGGCGAGATCCATCTCGGCGGGCATGCCGAGGACGCCGACGACCATGGCGCGCCGCTTCTGATCGATGCCCATGATCGGGAGGTCGCCGATCCGGTCTGGCGGCTTTACCACAGCGTCATCGAGCGGACCGGGCCGCTGCCGACGCTGATCGAATGGGACAATGACGTGCCCGACTGGCCGGTGCTGCTGGCCGAGGCCGAGGCCGCGGACGCCATTCTCCAACGGGCCGGGGCCGCGCGCGCGGCGTCATGTTCTTCGACGCCTCTGTCGGCAACAGGGGAGGCCGGTCATGGCCGCCGGGTCCTCGCTGGCTGACAGCCAGGCGGCGTTTTCCGATGCCGTCCAGGCGCCGGAGCGGGCGGTGCCGGCCGATGTGTCGGGCCAGCCGCCGAAGCGCTTCAATGTCTACCGCAACAATGTCCGCACCAGCCTGATCGGGGCGCTCGGCGCGCAGTTTCCGGTATCGAAGCGCCTGGTCGGCGACGCCTTCTTCGACGCCATGGCCAATGTCTTCGTCGCGGCCAACCCGCCCCGCTCGAAGATCCTGATCGACTATGGCGACACCTTTCCCGATTTCGTCGCGGGCTTCGAACCGGCGCGCCCCGTGCCCTATCTCGGCGATGTCGCGGCTCTCGAATGGGCGCATGGCCGGAGCTATCACGCGGCCGATGCCCGCGCGCTTCAGGCCGAGGATTTCGCCGGCGTGCCGGCGGATGCGTGGGCGGCGGCGCGGCTCGTTCTGCATCCGGCCGTCCGCTGGGTCGGGTCCGACTGGCCGGTTTTGTCGATCTGGCACACCAATACCCATGATGCCGAGGTGCGGCAGGTGGCGCTCGATCACGGCGAGGACGTTCTGCTGACACGTCCACAACTTGACGTGAGCTTGCGCACGATACCGCCGGGAGGGCTTGCATTCGTGTCGGCTCTTGCCGACAAGGCGACCATCGGCGCGGCCGCGTCCGCCGCCTTGGCCGCCAACGATCAGTTCGATCTGGCCGCCAATCTGTCCGGGCTCATCCAGTCCGGCGCCATCGCGGCGATCGATGTCGATACAACCTAGTGTCTTCCGGATGTCCGGTCGGGGCATGGGCCATTAGCAAGGAGAGCTTGTCATGTCGGATATGTCTCACGCTGACGAAAAGGCCGCATCGGGCGTCGGCGGACTGGTCGAGCGGCTGAACGGGCTGTTCCAGCTCGTGCCCGCGTCGATCCCGCTTCTGGCGACGCGGCTGGCGCTCGGCCTGCCATTCTATTTCTCCGGCCTGACCAAGTGGACGGGCTTCATGACGATCAATCCGACGGCGGTGTTCCTGTTCGAGAACGAATACAAGCTGCGCTGGATCAATCCGGAAAACCCGCCCAGCATGCCGATCCCGGACGTCATGGCTCATGCGGCGGCCTATGCCGAGATCATCCTGCCGATTCTGTTGATCCTCGGTTTCGGCACGCGCTTCGCCGCCCTCGGGCTTCTGTGCATGACCGTCGTCATCCAGTTCGTCTATCCCGATGCCTGGCGGTCGTTCCATCTGCCCTGGGCGGCGATGGCGCTGATGCTGATGGTCTATGGCGGCGGCAAGCTGTCGGTCGACCATCTCGTCGCCAGCACGCGCAAGCGCAACAGCTAAACGCGCCGATCTCCGAGCGCCGTAACATCCCGCGTCGGGGTGGAGGGACCCCGCGCCAAAGCAACCCGCGCCTTGAACAGCGCGGGTTGCTTTATCTCCTCAAGATCGAGCATCTTTCGGTGTTTTGATGGGGCCGGTCGAAACATGGGATGCGCCTGGGGCGGCCTGGCGGAAGGCGGATATGGATTTCACCAGCGACAATGCGGCCGGCACGGCGCCGGGCGTGATGGATGCCCTGATCGCGGCCGATCGGGGCACGGCATCTGGCTATGGCAATGACGCGCTGACGGCGCGCCTCGGCGAGCTATTCGCCGATCTCTTCGAGCGGCCCGTCGGCGTTTTTCTTGTGGCCACCGGCGGCGGCGCCAACGGTTTGGCGCTGTCGGCGCTGACCCCGCCCTGGGGCGCAATCCTGTGCCATCGCGAAAGCCATGTCATGGTCGACGAATGCGCCGGTATCGAATTCTTCACCGGCGGCAACCGCCTGGTCGGCCTGAACGGGCGCGGCGCCAAGCTGACGCCGGATGGCTTGCGGGCCGGCCTGGCGTCGATGGACGGTCGCGATCCGCATCAAGTGCCGGCGCGCGCGCTCAGCCTGACGCAGGCGACCGAATACGGGCTGGTCTATGGGGCGGACGAGATCGCCGCTCTGTGCGACGCGGCGGGGGACGCTGGCTTGCGCGTTCACATGGATGGCGCGCGGTTCGCCAATGCCGCGGCGGCGACCGGCGCGCGTCCCGCCGATCTCACATGGCGGGCCGGCGTCGATGTCCTGTCCTTCGGCTTCACCAAGAATGGCGCGCTCTGCACCGAGGCCGTCATCAGTTTCGACGACGGCCTGACCGATGAATTGCGCTACCGCCGCAAGCGGTCGGGCCATCTGTGGTCGAAACACCGGTTCCTGGCGGCCCAGCTTCTGCCCATGCTCGATAGCGGGCACTGGCTGGCGCTGGCCAGCCATGCCAACCGGATGGGGGCGAGGCTCGGCCGGGTTCTCGCCGGCCTCGACGGCGCCCGGCTCGCTCTGGAACCCGAGGCCAATGAGCTTTTCTGCTGGCTGACGCCCGATGCCGACGTCCGGCTGCGCGCGGCCGGCGCACGCTACTATGACTGGCCGGGCGATCCCGAAACCGGCGACCCGCCGCCGGAGGGCGCGACGCTGTTCCGCTTCGTGACGTCGTTCGCCACCTCGGAAACCGACATCGATGCGCTCGCGGCCGCCTTGTCCGCGCAGCATGCGGCCTGACGTAGTCAACCCAAGCCTGATTGGTAAGACCCGACAAATGACGACGGCGCCCCGGGATCTCCCGGGGCGCCGCCATCATGTTTTCCAGGTTTGACGAAAGATCAGGCCGCGTCGAGGGTCAGCGACGGCTGATCATTGGCCGACTTGATCGCGATGGTGCGCGGCTTCATGGCCTCGGGCACTTCGCGGACGAGGTCGACATGCAACAGCCCGTTCTGCAGGCTGGCATCGCGCACCTCGACATGGTCGGCGAGCTGGAAGCGGCGCTCGAAGGTGCGCTCGGCGATCCCGCGATGCAGGAACTGGCGCTCCTCGGCGTCGTCGCCGGTGGCCTTCTCGCCGCGGATCGTCAGCGTGTTTTCCTTGACGCTCAGCTCGAGATCGGTCTCGGCGAAGCCGGCCACCGCCATCGTGATCCGATAGGCGTTCTCGTCGGTGCGTTCGATATTGTAGGGCGGGAAACCGCTCTGCCCGTCCGGCCCGTGCAGGGCGTCGAGCATCGAGAACATCCGGTCGAAGCCAACAGTCGACCGGTACAAGGGGGCAAAATCAACTCTACGCATGGCATATCCTCCTTCATAAGCGACATGCGGCCCGCCAGTCGGCCGGGCCATGGAAGCGCACGTCCCTGAGGCCCGTGCGGCCATTGAGGTGGGAACGCCCCGGCGGCGTTTCAAGAGGGGTATGGAGCGCGCGTTTTCGGCGCGGGCTTTCCGAACATGAACCGGACATGAATGGCCGGTTGGGTTTCGGTTCAGCGCTCGCATGCCAGGGTCGGTCAGCCTCGCGAGCCGGGCCGCTTCCGGGCCAGCCGCCCGAAGATGGTTCCAAGGCGAGGGTCCCGGCACCATAATTGCCCCCGGGGTGCCCGGGCGGCGGCCGGCAGGCATTGACCTGCCGGCCGTTCTCCTTTTTGACAGGCACATCTCGACGGCGTCTCGCCGTTCTTGCCCAAATGTCGGGAGTTCGTCATGGACGCGACGCACGCGGTCCATCAGTCAGGCGCGCTGCGCGAGATAAGCGGCAACCAGATCCCGGACGGCGCCGTCAGCGGCCATGTCACCGCCGAGGATGGAGTGCGGATCCGCTATGCGCTGTGGCGGCGACGCGGCAAGGGGCGCAAGGGCACCGTCGTGATCTTCGGCGGCCGGCGCGACATGATCGAACTCTATTACGAGACCGTCGGCGATCTCCTCGACCGGGGCTTCTGCGTCGCGGCCATCGACTGGCGCGGGCAGGGCGGTTCGGACCGGCTGTTGCGCGATCCGCATAAAGGGCATGTCGAGACTTTCGCGCAATACGAACGCGATGCGGCCGCCTTTCATGGCGAGATCCTGCTCGCCGACTGCCCACCACCCTATTTCGCGCTGGCCCATTCCATGGGCGGCGCCGTCCTTCTCAACATGGCCTGCAAGCGGACCTGCCCCTATGAGCGGATGGTCCTGAGCACGCCGATGCTGGCGCTTGGTCCGACGCGCAACTGGCGCGCCATCCTGCCCATGGTGCATGGCATGACCGCCCTTGGCCTTGGCGGTGTGCGCCTGCCGGGCCGGCTGTCGGCGACATTCGCCAATAATCCGCTGACCTCCGATCCCGACCGCTATGCGCGCAATGCCGCGATGCGCGAGGCCTGTCCGGATCTCAGCATCGGCATGCCGACGGCGAGCTGGCTGAGTGCCGCCGCGCGCGCCATGGACCGCATCGATGCGCCTGGTTTCGCCGATCAGGTGCGCGTGCCGACGCTGCTGGTCGGCGGCTCGCTCGACCGGGTGATCGACAATCGGGCCATCGAGAAGCTCGGCATCGGCATGCGGGTCGGCCGCCACATCTTTCTGACCGGCGCGCGGCACGAACCGCTGATGGAGCGCGACAGCATCCGGCGCCAGTTCTGGGCCGCCTTCGACGCCTTCATTCCCGGCCAGCGCGACGACGTGTGATCGACGTCAGCCCGCAGGCGTATCGGCCAGAAGCGCCAGCGCTTGCGCATGGAGCGCGGCCGAGCCGGCCGCGACGATCCGTCCGCCACCGGCGGCGCTAGCCCCGGTCCAGGTGGTCATGACGCCGCCTGCGCCCGTGACGATGGGGATCAAACCGACGACGTCATAGGGCTGTAGCCCGGCCTCGACCACGAGATCAACATGGCCCTGGGCGATCAGCCCATAGGCATAGGCGTCGCCGCCATAGCGCACATTGCGGCTCAGCGCCTCGATGCGGTCATAGGCCGCGCGTTCCGCGCCCCGGTCGAACAAGGCCGGCGTCGTCGTCATCAGGGTTGCATCGGCGAGCGCGTCGCGCCGCCGGCTGGTCACCTGTCGCGCGCCATTCCGGTCGCGATATTGGGTCGGGCCGTCGACGGCCCACAGCCTTTCCCCCGTGAAGGGCTGGTCGAACAGGCCGGCCACCGGCGCGCCGTCGCGGGTCAGGCCGATGATCGTGCCCCAGGTCGGCAGGCCGGCGATGAAGGCTCTTGTGCCGTCGATCGGGTCGAGCACCCAGGTGAACGGCCCTTGCGCGGGCTTTTCACCATATTCCTCGCCGAAAATGCCGTGTTCCGGATAGCTGGCCTCGATGAGCCGGCGCATGGCCGCTTCGGCGGCCCGGTCGGCTTCGGTCACCGGGTCGAAACCGGCGCGGCCGTCCTTGTCCTCGACGGTGATCCGCGTCCGGAACAGCGGCAGGATCGCGGCACCCGCCGCATCGGCGAGGTCGTGAAAGAAGGCTTGCGGGGGAAGCTGGGCCGTCATGCGTCGGGCTCCGGTCTGTCGTCGGGGGGCGGGAAACGGTCCTATCGCCGATCCCCTGGCCTGATGTCTACGTGCCCTGGATCGTCAACCGAATCGGCCGATGGGGCGTTTTCTTGAGGCAGCGCCGGCCCGGCTGGCAAGGCCGTTGTCGGGCGAATGCCGTTTTCTTGGGCATGCATCGTGATTGTGCCGTGATTGCGCCCAGAAGTGATCACCCCGCGCCGGCCATATTGCTCGGCGGCGCAGATCAGGACTGCGTGGGCCGGGGATCTTCGAGTAATTTGTGCAATGCACAATCATGCCTTCCGGTCATAAACTGTCGCGAATGTGGCCAAAACACCTCACAAATGAGTTACCTTCCGGCTTTTTGGGGCGAATTGTCACGCTTTCTGCAATTTTTGCCGGTGTGCCGCTTCTTTGAGCAGCCACGTCAGATTGACTTTTGTGCGATGCACGCATAATTTTTGCAGTGCGTCGAGGCCGTTGGTCTCGCCGCAGCCCTCCTTGGGCGTTTCCTCCCTTAGACTTTGGCCGCTCCTTCGTGGAGCGGCCTTTTTTTCGCGGATAGCGCCTTCAAAGGCTTGCTGACGGGCGCCGGCTGGCTATTCGGCGGCGTTGCGCATCGGTCGCAGCGCGTCGACGGGAAGCTGGGCGATCTCGCCGGCGAGTGCCGTCAGATCGCCGCGCAGGCGCGCGAAGCCGACGCTCGGCTCGAACCGGGCCTCGTCGAGATAAAGCCCCCGATTGACCTCGATCTGCAGCGCATGGCGGCCGCGCCGCGGCTGGCCGTAGCGTTCGGTGATATGGCCGCCGGCATAGGGCTTGTTGCGGGTGACGCTGTAGCCCATGGCGCGCAGCACCTTCTGCACCGTATCGGCGATGATATTGGTGCAACTCGTGCCGTAGCGGTCGCCGAGGACGAAATCCGGGCGCAGCCTGTCGTCGCGTGTCGCGCTGTGCGAGGGCATGGAATGGCAGTCGATCAGCACCGCGCAGCCATGGCGGGCATGGATCGCGTCGATCAGCCCTTCGAGCGTCCGGTGATACGGCTTGTAGCAGGTTTCGATGCGTTCGAGGGCGGTGCGGATCGGCAGCCGCCGCGCATAGATCTCCTCGTTGTCGGCGACGATGCGGGCGATGGTGCCGAGCCCGCCGGCAACACGCATCGACCGGGTATTGGCGAAGGACGGCACGCGGCCGTCGAACATGGTCGGATCCAGTTCATAGGGCTCGCGGTTGACGTCGACATAGGCGCGCGGGAACAAGGCGTGCAGGAGTGGGATGCCGTGATCGACGCAGCCGTCGAACAGGGCGTCGACGAAACAGTCCTCCGAGCGGCGCAGCGTGGTCGCGGTCAGGCGGGTCGCCTCGACGAAGCTTTCCGGATAGTGGCGTCCGGAATGGGGCGAATCGAAAATGACCGGCAGGTCGGCCGCGATCTTGGGCTGAACCAGCTCGAAAGGCGGATCGAAGAGCCTGTGCGCCGTCATAGCCTGGCTGAACCTCACCCACATGTTCGGCGTCGCCAACATGGTTGGCGCGCGGGCCGGTTTTGCGGTAATCGACGCAAGGCATTCTGCGTCGCGGCGGCCGGCTCGGGAACTCGCAATCTCGTGCCACTGTGCCAAGGCGTTATGTGGCTGTCCACCGCGCCGGCAAGGCCGGCTGGACGAATTTCGGTGAAGACGTTTACCTGTCGGCGGGCGCCGACGCGGAAGGGTAGAGGGGCGAATGACCAAGATCCTGCTGGCCGAAGACGACGAGTCGATGCGCGCCTTCCTCGAACGCGCGCTGCAATCGGCGGGCTATGAGGTGGTGGCGTTCGGCGACGGGCAGGCCGCCTATGACCGGCTGTGCGACGAGAGCTTCGATCTTCTTCTCACCGATATCGTGATGCCGGAGATGGACGGCATCGAACTGGCCCGCCGGGCGACCGAGATCGATCCCGGCCTCAGGGTCATGTTCATCACGGGCTTCGCCGCGGTCGCGCTGAACCCGGATTCGAACGCGCCGAAGGACGCCAAGGTGCTGTCCAAGCCGTTCCATCTCAAGGATCTGGTCAATCAGGTCGAACGGCTGCTCGCCGCCTGACACCGGCTGGACGCGGTTCCTGACGAGGCGCGTCGTGCCACGCGGCCTCACCGCCAGCGGCGGTGGAACCACAGCCACTGCTCGGGATGCTCGCGGATCCAGCCGCCGATCACCTCGTTGATCAGGGCCGCCGACCCCTTGATGTCGATCTCACCGTCGTCATCGCGCGGCAGGTCGAGCGGCGGGGTGATCTCCACCTTGAACCGGCCGCCGGGCAGGCGCACCGACCGGACGCCATGCACCGGACAGTCGAACTGGCGCGCCAAGCGCGGCACGATCGTGTTGGTCGGCGTCACCTGGCCGAGAAACGGCACGTTTATCCCCGTCGAATAGAACTGGTCGACCAGGAGGCCGAACACCTCGCCGCGTTCCAGCACGGCCGCCATGCCGTGAACGGCGCTGCGATTGGTGGCGAGCAGCGCGCCCATCACGCCGGCGCGCTGGCGGCGCACATAATCGGCGATGAAGCGGTTGTTGGGCGTTCGGTAGAGCACCGTGCTCGTGACATTGTGGCGTTCTGCCGACACCGCCGGCAGTTCCCAATTGCCGAGATGGGCCGCGAAGATGATCGCCGGGCCATCACCCTTTGCGATATCGAGGAAATACTGCCCGCCGACGGTTTCGATCCGCTCGGCGCGGGCGTTCATCGCGTCGAAATCCAGCGTCTCGTCATAGCGGAAATCGTAGAGCGCGCCGAGATGGGGATATTCGGCGGCCGTGCGGCCGAGATTGTCCCAGGCCCCCCTGAGGATCTCCTCGCGCCGCGTCTCCGGCAGGTCGGGGAAGACGAGGGCGAGATTGCGCCGGCCGATCTTGTGAACGGGGAGCAGCGGGCCGATGCGCTTCAGCGCGCCGCCGACCAGCGCGCCCGCCCGGTCTGGGCCGAGCAGCTTGAGAAAGGCCAGCCCGCCGATCGCGATCCGGGCGCTGATCCAGTCTAGAAAGAGCTTGCGCTTGCCGCGCCGCGCCGCCATTGACCGGCCGCGCTACAACAGGACGACGATCTTGCCGAAGACCCGGCGGCTTTCGAGCCGTTCCAGGCCGTCGGACAAGCGGTCGAGCGTCACCTCGGTATCGATGACCGGCAGGACGCCCGACGCCATCTTGTCGAGGCTCTGGGCGATATTGCGCATGGCGCAACCAAAACTGCCGATCAGCCGCAATTGCTGCTGGTAGAGCTGGAACAGGTTGATCTGCGCGTTGATGCCGGTGGTCGAGCCGCAGGTGACGAGCCGGCCGCCGCGCTTCAGCGAGAACATGCTGCCGGCCCAGGTGTCCGGCCCGACATGTTCGAACACCACGTCGACGCCGCGCTTCTTGGTGATCTTGCGCACCGCGCCCTCGAAGCGGTCTTCGTTGTAGTTGATGACGTGGTCGGCGCCGAGCGCCCGGGCCTTTTCGGCCTTTTCCGCGTCCCCCACCGTGGTGATCACGGTGGCGCCGGTATCCTTGGCCAGCCGGATCGCCGAGGAGCCGACGCCCGAGCCGCCGGCATGGATCAGGATCCATTCGCCGGCTTCGAGCTTGGCATTGTCATAGAGCATGTGGACCGGCGTGCCGAAGGTCACCGACGCGCAGGCCGCATGCGTGTCCGACACGTTATCGGGCACGGGGATCGTGAACCTGGCCTCGATATTGAGCGCGTCGCGGCAGAAACCGTCGAGGTGGAAGCCCATCACCCCGCCGACATTCTCGCAGAGATTGTCGCGACCCTCCCGGCAGGCGCGGCAGACGCCGCAGGTCTTGGCGCCGAAAAACGTCACCCGGTCGCCCACCGCGCGATCCGTGACGCCGGGGCCAAGCGCGGTGATCTCGCCCATCGCCTCGGCGCCGACGACGAGCGGCAGCTGGCGCTTGGCGAACGCCATGCCGCGCCAGCCCCAGACGTCGATATGGTTGAGCGCCATGGCGCGCACCCGGACCTGGACCTCGCCGTCGCCGGGCGCAGGCGGCGGGTCGATCTCGTCGAGCCGGAGGTCGCGGTCGCCGTGAAGCCTCAATGCACGCATATGGCAGTCTTGTCCTAGATGTCGCGCCGCGAGGCGGCGCGGGGTGGGGTCAGCCTCGGGCCGTCAGCTTAGTGGTTCGCGCGCGATCACCAGGCAGGAATTCTGGCCGCCGAAGCCGAAGGAATTCGACAGCGCCACGCCGACATCCGCGTCGCGCGCTACATTGGGCACGACATCGAGCTCGATCGCCGGGTCCGGGATATCGTAGTTGATCGTCGGCGGCAGCCGGTTCTCGCGCAGCGTCATCAGGGTGATCACCGCCTCGATGGCACCGGCGGCGGTGATCGTATGGCCGATCATCGACTTGTTGGAACTGATCGGGATCGATGTCGCCCGGTCCTCGAACACCGCCGACACGCCGAAACTCTCCATCTTGTCGTTTTCCGGCGTCGAGGTGCCATGCGCGTTGATGTAGTCGATATCGGCGGGCGTGACGGCGGCATCGTCGAGCGCGTTCTGCATGGCGCGCACGATGGCCTTGCCGTCGGGGTTCGAGCGGGTGCGGTGGAAGCTGTCGGCCTTGTCGCCGCAGCCGGCGATGACACCGAATTCGCGCGCCCCGCGCGCCAGCGCGCGCTCGCGGGTTTCGAGCACCAGGGCGGCCGCGCCCTCCGACATGACGAAGCCGTCGCGGTTCTTGGAAAACGGCTTCGACGCCTTTTCCGGCGGATCGTTCTGGGTCGACAGCGCCGACAGCAGGTTGAAGCGGATCACCGTCTCGGCCTGCACCGAGGCATCGGTGCAGACGACGAGGGCGGCCTCGATCTCGCCGCGCCGCAGCGCCTCGACCGCGAGCTGGATCGCCGTCGCGCCGGACGCGCACGCCGTGGTCAGCGAGATCGGCGAGCCCTTGGTGCCGAAGCGTTCGGCGATGCGGTCGCTGACGATCGCCAGTTCGAACTGATGTGCCATGGATTGCGGCGCCAGATCGGCGATCGTGGTCAGCTTGACATAGTCGGGATCACCGTCGCCGTTCAGCTTCGCCGACAGGGCGAGCTTTTCCGGCCATTCCAGTTCGATCGGCGGCATGGCGAGGAACATCGGCCCCGGAAAATCGCCCTCGGGCCCGATCGCGGCATGGCCGAGCGCCTCCTCGACCACATCCTCGGCCACCTTGGCGGACAGGAGGGGCGTCGAGGCGTGGACGTCCTCATAGCCCTGCACGGTGCCGGCGATCTGGGTGCGCACATTGGTGGGATCGAACCGGTCGATGCGGCGGATGCCGCTGCGACCCGCCGTCAGCCCGGCCCAGTTGTCGTCGAGACCGCGCCCAAGCGATGTGGTCATGCCCATGCCGGTAACCGAAACGATCGGCTGGCCACGCCGGTCCGTCAGGCTCCGCGTCGTCATCGGCTGTGCCTCCTCGGGCTGTTCGGTCTAGCTTTCGGCGCGGTCGAGCAGCGCCATGCCCTCGCCGCGCCATTGGCCGACACATAGCACAAGCGCGCGATCGATCGCAGGCTGCCCGGCGGGTTCCATCGCCGTCACCGGATTGGGCGCGTAGAGCTTGCCCTGATCGAGGCTGAGAGCGGCGACCGCGATATTGAACACGATCTGGTTCTCGGTGAGATGCCCGGTCCGGGTCACCGGTGCCCGCACGTTGAGCGGGCCGGCTTCCGCCGACAGCCTGTCGAGAAAAGAGCGTTCGATGCCGCTTGCCGGTTCGGCGCCGGTCACGCTCGACAGGACGCCGAGGTCGCCGCCGAACGCCCGGTCGCGCATCCTGGCCCAATGGGCGCCGAGCGCCGCCAGCGCCTCGCCGTCGCCGCGCCGCGACCGGTCGGTCGCGATGTCGCGCAGCCTGGCGATCGGCTTTGCGCCGCGGGCCGCCGCGTGATCGGCGCTTTCGAGCACCAGGAAGATCCCGCCGGTGCCGAGCATCAATCCGCCCGTCTCGCCGCGCTCCCAGACGCTCGACGGCGCGCCGCGCCACATGCGCCGGGTCAGTTCGTAGAGCAGGAAGATATCGGGCCGCGCGCCGTTATAGGCGCCGCCAACCAGCGTCATCTCGCTCTGGCCGGCCGCGATGCGGCTGAACGCGATGCGCACGGCATCGGCGCCCGACAATTCCTCGCCCATGAAGGTGCGCGACGATCCGGTCACGCCGTGGACGATCGAGATATTGCCGGCCAGGAGATTGGGCAATTGCGCGAGAAACAGCGTCGGGCGCAGATTGGTGGCCAGGAACTCGTTCAGTTCCGCATCAATGGCGCCGCGCTCGCGCACCAGCTTCATGCCGGCATTGTCGACGTCGAGATCGCGCTCGCCGCCGCCGGCGGCGACGATCATGTCCATCCGGTCGAGCAGTTCGGGATCGTTCTTGACGCCGGCATCGTCGAGCGCGCGGCCGGCCGCATAGACGCCGAGCCGCTGCCAGACATCCATCTGGCGCTGGTCGCCGCGCTTGGGGATCTGGGTCGACAGATCGACGTCGACGGCCTTGTAGTAAGAAAACGGCGCGAAGGTCTCGCTGTCGACAAGCGCAAAGGGGTCGCTCGTATCGTTCAGCCCGGCCCAGGTCTCCGCGCGCCCGTCGCCGAGCGCCGAGACGATGCCAATCCCTGTGATCCAGACGTCGCGGCGGGTCATGGTCAGGGCCGTCACTGGGTTTCCGGCAGCGCGGCCGCCTCGGGCAGCGGCACGCCAAGCCGGGCGGCGCGGTCGTGCAGCGCGGCGATGATGGCCGGATTGGGGAACTTCACCAGGCCGTATTTGATCTCGGCCTCGGCGACCTTCTGGTCGTTCAACAGAACCCGGCCCTTGGCCACCGCGTAGCCCTGGCCAGCCTGGACCAGACTGCCATGCACCGCCAGCACGTCATTGGGCTTCACGAGGCCGCGAAACTTGGCCGAGGTGACGCCCGACAGAAACGCCATGCGCTGGAAGTCGAACACCATCAGCACCATCAGCCCGCAGGTTTGCGCCATGGCCTCGATCAGCATCACGCCCGGCACCAGCGGAAAGCCGGGGAAATGGCCCTCGAAGACCGGGCTTTCGGCGGGCACGACCATGCGCGCCTCGACGATGCCGTCCTTGGCATCGAGGGTCACGATGTCGTCGATGAGTTCGAAACGCTCGAGATTCATGGGAGTAGGACCGGGTCCGCGCGGGCCGGCTGGTCGGATGCCTGGGTCAGGCGGATTTCTGGGCGACGAGTTCGTCGATCCGGGTGCACAGATTGCTGAGGACGAAATAGTCCTCGGCATTGGCCCGGCCTTCGTTCACTTCCTCGGTCCATTGTTCATGCGGCACCTTGATGCCGAACGCCTTGTCGACGGCGAAGATCACGTCGAGGAAGTCGAGGCTGTCGATGCCGAGATCGTCGATGACATGGCTGTCGGCCTTGATATCCTCGCGCGGAATGTCGCACGTTTCCGAGATGATGTCGGCGACGGTGTCAAGCGTTGTGGACATGCGGGGACGTCTCCAATTCCAGATGTCGCGGATCGCGTCGCCAGGCATTGCAGGGCCGGTCGAAGCTCCGTCGTCGCCCGGGTGCGGAAGCCGGGCTCTTCGCGGCGCGAGGTCGTTGCAACGGTTGGCGAATGGTCGCTATGCGCGACGATCCACATACGAAGCGTGTATAGCTATCCTATCAGACGGCGTGGTCTAGCCGACGCGGGCGACAGTTTCAACGCCTTTGTCCAAGGGCATCCCGCTTATGCCCGTTATGCGCCGTCGGGCGCGCCGCGCGGCGGGATGGTTCGGCGGTCGGCGCGTTCCGTCGACGAGATCCTGCAAGATCGCGTCGCGGCCCTCTTGCATCGGGCGCCCCGAAAGGGCTATAGCAACGCTCCTTGATCGCCGGCGTTCGACAAACCCGGCCGGTCGGGCGTGTAGCTCAGCGGGAGAGCACTACGTTGACATCGTAGGGGTCACTGGTTCAATCCCAGTCACGCCCACCATTTATGTTCGCGCGTTGCCGCCCGCCAACCCAACGCGCTGGTTCCGGTTCGAGGCACCGCCTCTCACCTCCATTTTCTACCTCACGACCAGGTCGCTGCGCTTGCGGCCCCGGCTTGAAGCAACCGTTTCGGAGTCGTCTTTGCCCGCCGCCGACCAAGCCGGTGGGCTGATGGCGGTTGGCGCGCGGCGTTTCAAGTCTCGGATGAGAAGCGCCTACCTGCCTCAGAAGATCAGCGCCAGCTTGTCGACGGGCGCGAAGATGTTCTGGAAATAGAACGGCGTGTTCTTGTCGGTGAAGGCACGCGCCTCGATGCGGAAGCACATGGTCTTGAACGGCATCGAGAACAGCCCGGCCTCGCGCGGCGGGATCTCGTCGCAATAGGCTTCGTGGCGGGCCGTCTTCACCTTCAGATTGCAATGCTGCTCCAGGAGCGGGCGCAGATTGGTCGATTTCAGTTCGCTGGCCGACAGTTCATGCGCCGGCACGCGCGCCGCGTCGAGATACATCTCCGCGCCGAGCCGCAGGCCATCCTCGCCGGCATAGACCCGGCGGATGACGGTATAGTCCGGCACCGCGCCGAGATGGTCGGTCCACGGTCCCCGGGCCGAGGTCTGCAGGATCTCGATCTCCTGATTGGCGGTCCGGAAGGGCAGGCCGGTCTGGCGCACCCGGAAGCGGAAATGCCAGACCGAGGGCGCCATGGCGGTATCGTCGAGGACGCGGGTGCCGTCGCCGCGCCGGCGCACCACGAGGCCGAGATCCTGGATCTGGCCGAGCGCGTTCTGCACCGTGCCGAGGCTGACGCCGAGCATGCGGGCGAGGTCGGTTTCCGCCGGCAGCCGCTCACCGGGCTTTAGCACGCCGTCGCGGATCGCGCTGGTCAGGGCGAGCCGGAGCGCGCTGCGCTTGGTCGCCTTGTCGACGCTCAGATGGTGGCGCATCTCGGCCAGGAGCACCGTTTCAAGATCCGGCTCGGGCGTGTCACGGCGTTTGGGTGCGGTCATGTCTGGTGTCCGGTCGCGGTCTGGCGGCGGGCCTTGCGCAGGACGGACCGCGCCATGACCGCCGCCGACAGAAGGAGGAAGATCATCGCCACCGGGCTCAGCAGCATTTCCCAATAGCGTTCCTGATACAGAAGCAGGCTCTGGCGCAGCGAGGTCTCGAACAGATCGCTCAACAGAAAGCCGATCACCACGCAGACGAGCGGAAAGCCGGTCCGGTGCAGCACGAGCCCGAGGGCGGCGAAGACGAACATCACCGACACATCCCATAAAGACTGCGCGGGAAGATAGATCCCGATCATGCAGAAGAGAATGACCGGGGGCAGAATAAGTCCGCGCGGAATGCGCGCGAAGCGCACCCATAGATTGATCCCGGCGCGCCCGATCGCCAGATGGATCCCGTTGGCCAGGATCATCGAGGCGAACAGCGCGAAGATGAGCTCGCCATGCATCCTCAGCATGAACGGTCCCGGCACCACGCCATGCATGACGAGCGCGCCGATCAGAAGTGCCGCGGCGATATTGCCCGGAATGCCGAGCGCGATGGTCGGCAGGAGATTGGAGCCGACGACGGCGCTGTTGGCGGCTTCCGTCGCGATGATGCCTTCCGGCTCGCCCTTGCCGAAATTGTCGCCGCGCGGCGAGGCACGCCGCGCCGCGCCATAGGACAGGAAGGCGGCGAGCGTGACGCCGAGGCCAGGCAGCATGCCGACCAGCGAGCCGATCAGCGAACTGCGTGTAATCGTCTGCCAGTAGGAGATGTATTCGCGGAAGGGCAGCGCGCCGGCCTTGCCGCCGACGGCCTGATCGACGACGAAGCTCTCGCGCCCGCCGGCGCGGAAGAGATCCGACAGCTGCAACAGGACCGACGACAGAGCGAGCGCGCCGATCGCCAAGGCGGGGAGCGAGAAGCCGTCATAGAGTTCGACCTGGTCGAAGGTCATGCGCTGGGTGCTGTGCACCGGGTCGAGGCCGACGGTCGACAGGAACGCGCCGATGAAGATCGCGATCGTGCCCTTGAGCGGCGAATCGCCCGCGATGCCTGCGAGAAGCGCGAAGGCGAAGATCAGCACGGCGGTATATTCGAGCGGGCCGAATTGCAGCGCGATCGCGGCGAACGGCACGACCAGCACGATCAACAGGATGTCCGAGATCGTGTCGCCCGACACCGACGAGAACAGGGCGAATTTCAGCGCCCTGTGGGCCTCGCCGCGCTTGGCCATGGGATAGCCGTCCATGGCGGTGGCGGCCGCTTCCGGCGTGCCGGGACTGTTGAGAAGAATGGCGGGGATGGCGCCGCCAGATGTGCCGCCCTTGTTGACGCCGACCAGGAAGGCGATGGCCGCGAGCGGCGACATGTAGAAGGTCACCGGGATCAGGACCGCCATGGCGGTGACGCTGCCGAGCCCTGGAATGGCGCCGATCATGATGCCGAGCGTGATGCCACCGGCGATGGCGATCAGATTGCCGATGGTCAGCGCCGCGATGAAGGCCTCGACAATCTGCTCGATCACGGACCGTCACCCGTCACGGCAATTGCACGGTGAAGACGTGCCAGACGAGCTGGTCGAGCAGGATCGGCAGGCCGATCGCCAGCGCGAGAATCAGGATCGGCCGCGCGCGATAGCGCGAGACATAGGCCCCGCCGAGGATCGCCGCGATGCCGGCGGCGATGAACCCGACCCAGACAACGAGCGCCATCAGCACCGTGCCGCAGACCAGCCACACGGCGAGTTCGGTCAGGATCAGCCGGCCGCGGCCCTGCGTCGAACCTGTGACGAAGCGGCGGTTGGCGATCATCAGCCCGACGGCGCAGACCAAGACCACCCAGGCCGTGAGCGAGGGGAAGAACCGGGCCGACATCTGGCCCGGTATGTCGGCGCTCGGCACGAAGCCCGGAATGAGCCAGACGAGCGCCACGACGCTCAGAACCGCGAGAACCAGGCCGGACAGGAAGTCGAGGCGCCCGGAGGCGCCTCGATCCGTGTCGCTGCCGATGCCTGGGATCACTGGGCGATGTCCGTCACCTGCTTGAGCGCCGTGACGCTGTCGCCGATTTCGAGCGTGATGTCCTCGGGCCCCTTGAAGGCGAGCGGGAATTTCAGCGAGTCGGTCATCAGTTCGACGAATTCCGGCGCCTGCATGGCGGCTTCGGTCTTTTCCGCCAGGAGCGCGATGACGTCTTCGGGCGTGCCCGCCGGCACCACGATCACCGCCTGGCTCGGCATGCTGACGCCGTAGAGTTCGGCGATCGACGGTACGTCGGGGCTCGACGCCAGCCGGTCGGCATTCATCGACAGCAGCACCTTGATGTCGTCGCCATAGCGGGTGTGCACGCCGCCCGACCAGGCGAAGTCGATCTTACCGCCGAGCAGGAACGGCACCATCTCGCCGCCGCCCTTGGTCGGGATGGCGGTCCATTCGACGTCTTCCTCGGTGCCGATATAGTTGATGAAGGCGCGCGACAGCGTGCTCTGGTCGCCGAAGCTCAGCCGGTTGTCCTTGGAATAGGCGACCAGCTCCTCCATCGTATCGAAGGGGGCATTCGCCTCGGCGACGATCGCCTGCTGGTATTCGCTGATCTTGGCGACATAGTCGAAGCTCTCGAGATCGTATTCGACTTCCTGGGTGAGCGGCGGCCAGAGCAGCGAGGCGGTCGCCGCGAACAGGACCGTGTAGCCGTCGGGATCGGCATTGGCGACCTCGGTGGCGCCGATCGCGCCGCCGGCACCGGGCCGGGTGCGAACCAGCACGTTCTGGCCGAGTTCGTCGGCCAGCGCCTTCGAGAAGACCCGCGCCATGGTCTCGGTCGACCCGCCGGCCGCATAGGGAATGACCAGGGTAACCGGTTTGGTCGGATAGGTGTCGGCCAGGGCGGCGCCTGAACCGAGACCGAGTGCGAGCGCGACTGCCGCGGACACTGCCCATTTCTGCATATCTCATACTCCCCTTCTGAGTGGTTGGGCGGTATCAAAACTTAATAGTTTTGCCTTGGCAACCCACGTCGACCGCGCCAGTGCCCGGGCGCAGCGCTTGCTAAGCCTGGTTTTGCGATCCTCGGACCCGCCGAAACATATCGGCTTTCACGCGCCTGCCCGATCAACCCTGCCGTGCGGATGGCGCGCGCTTCAGCTTGCGAAAACTGCGCAGTTATGCCTAGCGTCCAAGAGAAACCATCACAAGGAGGCACCCCATGACCCGGACCCTGCAGTTTCCCCCCGTGCGGCCAGAACTGATCGGCGAGGCGGAGACCGCGACGAAGCCGGGCGACGATCCGCGCCTTTACGGCAGCGCGGTGCTGGAGGGGCCCGCCGAGGTCGAGGTGCGCAGCTATCAGACCTTCCGGCTGACCTATACTGTCGGCGCGCTGGGGCTCGACGATACTGGCGGCATTCGGGTGGCGTTCCGGCTGATCTCCGATGCCGGTCCGTTGCAGACCCATGATCCGGCGGGTGCCAATTATGTGACAGCGCGCAGTTCGGGCGAGGGCGCGCTGGAACTCAAATATGACAAGATCGGCGGCCAAAGACCGTGGAACGAGACGCTGACGGTGTTCCAGCGCGGCGGTTATCTGAAGCCGGGCGAGACGATCGAGATCGTCTTCGGCGACACAGCGGGTGGGTCGCCCGGCCTTCTGATGCCGACCTTCGTCGATTCCGGTCGCGAGTTTCGCGTCATGGCGGATGTCCAGGCGACCGGCAACTATGTTTCGCTGCCCGATACCCAGCTTTGCGTGGCGGTGGTGCCCGGCATGGCCGATCGGCATTTCGCGGTTCTGCCGACCCTCCGGCGTCCGGGCGAACCCTTCACGCTCGGCCTCAAGGCGGAAGACCGCTGGGGCAATCCGACCAATCTCGGCGCGCGCAGTTTCACGGTCGCGGCCTCGCTTCCCGTCAATGGCTTGCCCGACAGGATCGACTTCGATCCGGTCGGCGGCGCGATGACGCTCGAAGACCTGACGATCGACCGGGAAGGCGTGTTGTGGATCGCGTTGACCGATGACATAGGCGAGAGCGTCGAGGCCGGCCCGCTCCACGTCAGGGCGGGCGATGTCGCCCATTTCTGGGGCGATCTGCATGGCCAGACCGGCGAGACCGTCGGCACCAACACCGCAGAGCATTACTTCGATTTCGCGCGCAACAAGTCCTTTCTCGACGTGTCGAGCCATCAGGGCAATGATTTCCAGATCAAGTCCGCGTTCTGGGCCCAGCTGAACGATCTGACGGCCAGGTTCGACGCGCCGGGCCGGTTCACCGTGCTGCCGGGCTATGAATGGTCGGGCAATACCGCCGTGGGCGGCGACCACAACGTGTTCTATCGCGAGGAGGGGGCGGCGATCTATCGCTGTTCGCACGCCCTGATCGCGGACCGTTCGGACGCCGGTAACGACGCCCATACGCTGACCGACCTCTATGCGAAGCTTCATGCCGAACCGGTCGATGCGGTGCTCTACGCCCATGTCGGCGGGCGCTATGCCGATATCCATTACGATCACGACCCCCGGCTCGAAGCCGCCGTCGAAGTCCATTCCGCCTGGGGCACGTTCGAATGGATCCTGACCGACGGTTTCGAAAAGCGCCGCCGCGTCGGCGTGGTCTGCAACAGCGACGGCCATAAGGGCCGGCCCGGGTCGAGCTATCCGGGCGCGTCGATCTTCGGCGCCTATGGCGGGCTGACCTGCTTCATCATGGCCGAGAACACGCGCGACGCGGTCTTCGAGGCCATTCGCCGGCGCCACACCTATGGCACGACGGGCTGCCGCGCGATGGTCTCGCTCGATGTGACGCTGCCCGGCGGCGGCACGCTGTTCCTGCGCAATCCCGACGGCGAGCCGGACACCGAAACCCGCGTCGTCACCGCCTGCATGATGGGTGATATCGTTCGGACCGCCGGCGATCACGCGGAGGTCGAGATTACGGTCGACGCGCCCGTCGGCATCGCCAGCATCGAACTGCGCGACGGCCTATCGACGCGCGAGATCTGGCGGCCCTATGGCGCGGACGACCTCGGCGACCGGGTCCGGGTCATGTGGTCGGGCGCCGAATATCGCGGTCGCGGCCGCAACACGACCTGGCAGGGCCGGGCGCAGTTCAGGGGCTGTGCCGTCGACCGGTTCGAGGCCGTCAACAAGCTGAACCCCGAATTGCTGCTGAAGCAGGTCGGCCGCGCGGACGTGGTCTGGAAGGCGGTGACGACCGGCAATATGATGGGGTTCGACGCCTGGACGACGGTGCCGGCTTCCGATGCCACGCTGGAGATCCGCACCAATCAGGGCGATCTCGATCTCGGGCTCGATGCGATCGGGATCGAGCCGGTGGTGCTCGATGCCGGCGGGCTTGCCAAGCAACTCCGCGTCCAGCGCCTGCCAAATGGCCGCCTGCCGCGCAGCGCCCATCTCAAGCGGACCATCCCGATCGCCGAGACCGGCGACACGCCGGTCTGGATCTGCGTTACCTTCGAGGACGGCAACCAGGCCTGGACCAGCCCGGCTTATCTGTTCCGGGACTAGGACGGGTTCGCTGGCTTTGGCCGCTCCGCTTTCGCTAGTCCGAAGATAATGGCGTGATCACATGGATAACCCCCGGCCTGGGCCGGGGGTGGTCGGAGTGGCGTCGTGCGAGTTTGCAAGGAAACCATTGCGACAAGGTCAGGCCGCGCGCACCTTCTTCACGAATTCGGTCACTTCATGTTTCAGGTGATCGGCTTGTTGCGCCAGTTCGCCCGCCGAATTCAGGACACTTGAAGCCGCGTCCTGCGATTCCTTCGCCGACGTGCTGACATCGACGATGTTCTGCGACACTTGTTGTGTGCCCTCGGCCGCCATGTGGACGTTTTCGGCGATTTCCTGGGTCGCTGCCGCCTGTTCCTCCACCGCGCTCGCGATGGCGGTGGCAATGGAGCTCAGTTCTTCGATCGTGTCGGCGACGCCTGAGATGGCGCTTGCCGAGATTTCGGTTGCTTGCTGAATGCCGGTGATTTGCTCCGAGATATCGGCGGTTGCCCGACCGGTCTGTTCGGCAAGCGCCTTGACCTCGCTGGCGACGACCGCGAAGCCCTTGCCTGCTTCGCCGGCGCGAGCGGCCTCGATCGTCGCGTTCAGCGCCAGGAGATTGGTCTGTTCGGCAATGCCCTGGATCAGCGTAACCACATCACCGATCCGTTGAGCGGCTTCGGACAAGGTGCTGACCGTGGATGTAGTGGATTGCGCTTCTTCGCTGGCGGCCACGGCCTTGGCCGAGGAATCGCTGGCCTGGCGTCCGATCTCGGATACGGATGCCGATATCTCGTTGGTTGCGGATGCCATGGTCTGAACATTGGCGGAAGCCTCTTCGGAGGCCGCTGCCACGACCGCCGAGCGTTCGCTCGTTTTGTCGGCAATCCCGTTCATCTGCGTTGCCGCGACCTGCAGGTCTTGAGACGCGGTCGACACCGTGTCGACCACGACGCCGATGGCTGCTTCGAACTCATCGACGAAGGCGTTCATCGCCGCCTTGCGCTCCGCCTCCGCCTGAGCCCGGCTTTCGGCCTGCTTGCGCTCCAACTCGACCTTGTCCAGTGCGTTGCAATGGAAGACTTGCAGCGCATTGGTCAGCTGGCCGATCTCATCGCGTCGGGCGGTCGTCTTCGTCTCGATCGACAGATTGCCATCGGCCAGCGCGCCCATCGACCGAATGATCCGAACCAGCGGCCCGACGATCGTCTGGCGCACCATTATGAAGAGTATGATCGAGATAAGCAGGATGGCTATCGACAAACCGATGATCACCATCAGGGCTGTTTGGACCTGGGCGGCGGCGACCTCATCCATGGACGACGAAATGGCATCTCCGCGGCTGGCGATGTCGTTCAACTGACCGATCAGGTTGTCGGCGAAGTCATCGACCTGTTCCGACAGCGCATCAGCTGCCAGTTCGGCGGCGAGCATGTCGTTATGGGTGTCGAACACCTGTTCGGGTTCCTGGGCACGGGCGACCCAGTCGTCGAACAGGGTGCGAAGCTCTGCGACCTCGGCGCGATCCGCATCTGTTTCGGCAACGCGATGCATGATGTCGAAATTGCCGTCCGCTCGGGCGACGGCGGCGTCGAATTCGTCACGCGCCGGAGCCAAGTCGTCGGGCGATTCGATCGACAAATAGCGCATCGCGGCACCTTCGATCTGTTCGATGATGATCTGAAGGTTCTTCGATGCCTCGACGGCCGGATAGTCCTCCTCGAAGACAAGGCCGAGGAGATTGTTGATTGCCTGCGCCGAAGCATTACCGGTCGCGACCAAGCGATCGGCCTCGTCCTCGGCATTCTGCATTTCAGCTTCGTTGCGACTGGCAAATGCCTCGAGCCGGTTCGAGAAAGCGTCACCAGCTTCGTCGAAGCCGCGCATCAGCTGGTGCGCTTCGATTTCTTCGTTCAGTTCGACCCGATGAGCGGCGATCATCTCGCCTACGGCATTAAGGTAGTCCCGCCGCATGTTCGCAGCTTCGTCAAGCAGGCGCTGCATCTCGGGCTCGTCGATGATCGCATCGAGCACGACATAGTTCTCGTCGAAATCGGTGATCGCGGCTTCGAGTTCAGCCTCGCGATTGACGATGTCGGCCATTTCCTCATCGGCCAATATTTCAACCGTTACCTTGTGCGACTCTGCGGTGGCCTGGATCAGATCGTCCGCTGTCTCGACCATCGGTGCCGCATAGTCGGTGATCTGGTTCACACCGGCTTCGATCCGCAGCAGCATGAAGATGCCGACAATGCCGGCGATAAGGCCACATGCCGACAAAATCAGAACGCCTGACATCAGCTTGCGAGAAATCGGTACGTTGTTCAGCATCAGTTCTTACCCCCAGCGCAGCGATCGGTGTGATCGACGAGGTGTCGTCAATTGCGAGAGGATGAGAAGCTTTTCATGGTTAATAAAACGCTTAAATCGTTTAAAAGTCGATCATACTATGTGTATTAGATGAAATTCATATTGTTCTGATGTTTATTCAACATCATTTTATTGTTTAATATTACTTTAGGTCGTTGATAAATACATATAAGTATTGAAACTTATGTTCTTTTGATTGATTAATGCGCGCATTGGATGTGGCGTGCCTTGTTGATACGGTTGCAGCTTGTGATTGCTCCCGTGCGAACGTCACATCCCAAGTAGATCAAGCCGCCGAGTTCTGGCGTCATATCGGTTCTTGGCCGGCGCCGCGCTTTCTGGTGATCGCTCGAGAGCGACGTTCGATATACGTGACTCCACGGGTAGTAACCCTACGGGTAGATGAGATTTTCGGGTGCTCTAAGTTCTCGCTGCCACCTGCCTATTCTGTACGCAACAGTTCATAAAACTGTTACAAAACAGAGTCTTGGTGGGTCTTGCAACGGAGTCTCGGGGGAGGTCTCAGCCGTGAAGTTCAAGTTTCCGACGGCCTATAGCATCCTGTTCTTTCTCATCATCGTCGCGGCCGCGGCGACCTGGGTCGTGCCGGCCGGCCAGTATGACAGGGTCGAAAATCAGGAACTCGGTCGCGAGGTTCCGGTGCCCGGAACCTACAAGGAGGTCGACGCCAATCCGCAAGGCTTCTTCGATGTCCTTCTGGCGCCCATCGCGGGTTTCTACGATCCCGGCAGCTATGAGGCGCGGGCGATCGACGTCGCGCTCTTCGTGCTGATCATCGGCGGCTTTCTCGGCGTCGTCACCAAGACCGGGGCGATCGATGCGGGCATCGCGCGCGCCATGCAGCGGCTCAAGGGAAACGAGAAATGGATGATCCCGATCCTGATGAGCCTGTTCGCCGCCGGCGGCACGATCTATGGCATGGCCGAGGAAACGCTTGCCTTCTACGCGCTGATCATCCCGGTCATGATCGCCGCCCGCTATGACGCGGTGACCGGCGTCGCCATCATCATGCTCGGCGCCGGCGTCGGCACGCTCGGCTCGACGATCAATCCCTTCGCCACCGTCATCGCCTCGAACGCCGCGGATGTGCCCTTCACTGATGGCATCATCCTGCGCTTCGTGCTGCTGATCGCCTGCTGGCTCGCCTGCGTGATCTACGTCATGCGCTATGCCGAACGCGTCAAGGCCAATCCGGACCTGTCGATCGTCGCCGACCGGCGCGCCGAGAACGAGGCGCATTTCCTGAAAGGCCGCACCGACCAGGACTCGATCCCCGAATTCACCCGGCTGCACGGCATCATCCTGCTCATCTTCGCCGCTACCTTCGGCGTCATGATCTGGGGCGTGTCGATGGGCGGTTGGTGGATGGCCGAAATGTCGGCGCTGTTTTTGTTCTCGGCCATCGTCGTCGGCGTCATCACCTGGATGGGCGAGGAAACTTTCACCAGTACTTTTGTCGACGGCGCGCGCGACCTGCTCGGCGTCGCGCTGGTCATCGGCCTGGCGCGCGGCATCGTGGTCATCATGGATGCCGGCAACATCACCGACACCATCCTGCACTGGTCGGAAGGTATCGTCAGCGGCATGGGCAATATCGCCTTCATCAACACGATGTTCGGCCTGCAGGCGCTGCTGTCCTTCCTGGTGCCGTCCTCGTCTGGCCTCGCGGTCTTGACCATGCCGATCATGGCGCCGCTCGGCGACTTCTCCGGCGTCGACCGGTCGCTGATCGTCACCGCCTATCAGTCGGCGAACGGTCTGGTGAACCTGATCAACCCGACCTTCGCGGTGGTGATGGGCGGGCTGGCGCTCGGTCGCGTGCCCTATGAACGCTGGATCAAGTTCATGTGGCCGCTTCTCCTCATCCTGGCCGTCATCATCATGGCCGGGCTGAGTATCGCGACGATCGGCTAGCCGGTGTCGGTGACGGCCCGACCGCCGGAGACGGTGCCAGAGCGGACGGCCTCGCTGGGCCTGTGGATGTGCACGGCCCTGGTGATCGGCAACATGGTCGGCTCCGGCATCTTCCTGCTGCCGTCCGCGCTGGCGGCCTTCGGGCCCATCGCGGTCGCGGGCTGGATGGTGACGGCGGTCGGCGCGCTGACGCTGGCGCTGATCTTCGGTCGGCTGGCGCGCCTCGCGCCGGCGACCGGTGGGCCCTATGCCTATGCGCGGATGGGCTTTGGTGACTTCGCCGGCTTCCTCATCGCCTGGGGCTACTGGATCGCGCTGTGGTCGGGCAATGCGGCGGTGGCCGTCGCCTTCGCCGGCTATCTCGGCGTGCTGATCCCGCGCATCGACGGCAGCCAGATAGCCGAACTCGCGGCCGCTCTTGGGGCGATCTGGCTGCTCACCTGGCTGAATGTGCGCGGCGTCCGGGAAGCAGGCCTCTTCCAGCTCGTCACCGCGGTGATGAAGCTGGTCCCGCTCCTGGTGCTGGTCGTGTTCGGCATCGCCTATGTCGACACGGCCAATTTCACCCCGGTCAATACCAGCGGGCAGAGCGCGATATCGGCGATCGCGGCCTGCGCGGCGCTGACCTTGTGGGCCTTTCTCGGCCTCGAATCGGCCACCGTGCCGGCCGGCGACGTTATCGATCCCGAACGTACCATCCCGCGCGCCACCGTGATGGGCACGCTGGTGGCCGGCGTCATCTATATCGCCGTCACGCTCGTCGCCTTCGGCGTCGTTCCCGTCGCGAGCCTCGCCGGCAGCAGCGCGCCGCTTGCCGACATGGCGCGGCAGATGTGGGGGGCGGCGGGAGCCGTCTTCGTGGCCGTCGGCGCCTGCATCGCCACGATCGGCACCCTCAACGGCTTCATCCTGCTGACCGGGCAGGTGCCGCTGGGGGCCGCCCGCGACGGCGTGTTTCCGTCCCGTTTCGCCGGCCTGTCGGCGACCGGCACGCCGGCCTTCGGGCTCCTGCTGTCCAGCGCGCTGGCGAGCGGCCTGATCTTGATGAACTATTCCAAGACGCTGGCCGCCCAGTTCGAGTTCATCATCCTGTTAGCGACGCTGTCGACACTGGTGCCCTATCTCGTCTGCGCGCTGGCCGAACTGATGATCTATCTGGCGCGCGGCCGGACGGTCGCCGGCCGCGAACTGATCAAGGTGGTGGTGCTCGGCGCGATCGGCTTCGCCTACACGCTGTGGGCGATCTACGGCGCCGGCCAGGATGTCGTGTTCTGGGGCTTCCTGCTCTTGATGGCGGGGCTGCCCTTCTATGTTCTGCTGCGCTGGACGCGCGGCGCCAAGGACAATCTGAGAGGAGATGTCACATGACTGGGTTCGGCGTTCATTCCGAAATCGGCAAGCTCAGGCGGGTCATCGTCTGCGAGCCGGGTCTCGCCCATGCGCGGTTGACCCCGGCCAATGCCGAGGAACTGCTCTATGACGACGTGTTGTGGGTGCATCAGGCGCGCACCGATCACGCCGATTTCCGCATGAAGATGGAAGATCGCGGCGTCGAGGTGCTGGAGTTCCACGACCTGCTCGAAACCACGCTAGCCGACAAGACCACTCGCGACTGGGTGCTCGACCGCCGCATCACCGAGAACTCGGTCGGCGTCGGCATGCTCGACGAATTGCGCGCCTGGCTCGACGAAATGCCGGCCAAGGATCTCGCGGTCCATCTCATCGGCGGCATCGCGGTCGAGGAACTGCCGTTCACGCCGCACGGCATGTTCGGCACTTATCTCGGACGCACCGGCTTCGTCATTCCGCCCTTGCCCAATACCCAGTTCACCCGCGACAATAGCTGCTGGATCTATAACGGCGTCACGCTGAACCCGATGTATTGGCCGGCGCGGCGGCCGGAGACGCTTCTGGTGGCCGCGATCTACCGCTTCCACCCGCTGTTCAAGGACGGCGATTTCGAGATCTGGTGGGGCGATCCCGATGTCGATCACGGCCCGGCGACCGTCGAGGGCGGCGACGTCATGCCCTGGGGCAATGGCACGGTGCTGATCGGCATGGGTGAGCGGACGAGCCCGCAGGCCGTCGGCCAGGTCGCCAAGGCGCTCTTCGCCAAGAAGGCGGCCGAGCGCGTCATTGCCTGCCAGATGCCGCGCAGCCGCGCCGCGATGCATCTCGACACCGTGTTCAGCCATTGCAATCACGAGGTCGCGACGGCCTTCGTCGAAGTGTGCGACGAGATCCAATGCTACACGCTGCGGCCCGGCGACAAGGAACACGCCATCGACTTCCGCAAGGAGGACCGGCACCTGTTCGATCTCGCCGCCGAGGCGCTCGGCATCAAGAAGCTGAACATCGTCCAGACCGGTGGCGACAGCTACAACCAGGAGCGCGAGCAATGGGACGACGGCAACAATGTCGTCGCCCTCGAACCGGGCGTCGTCGTCGCCTATGACCGTAACACCTACACCAACACGCTGCTGCGCAAGGCCGGCGTCGAGGTGATCACGATCCCGGGGTCTGAACTTGGTCGCGGCCGCGGCGGCGGCCATTGCATGACTTGTCCGGTCGCCCGCGACGCCGTCAGCTATTAGGGGAGAGGCGAGGATGGCTTTCAATCTCAAGGGGCGCAGCTTTCTCAAGCTGCTCGATTTCAACCAGCGCGAACTGCGCTTCCTGCTCGAACTGTCGCGCGATCTGAAGCGGGCGAAATATGCCGGCACCGAACAGCAGCGGCTGAAGGGCAAGAATATCTGCCTGATCTTCGAGAAGAGCTCGACCCGGACCATGTGCGCCTTCGAGGTCGCCGCCATGGACCAGGGTGCCGGCGTCACCTATCTCGGCCCGTCGGGCTCGCAGATCGGCCACAAGGAATCGATGAAGGACACTGCCCGCGTGCTTGGCCGCATGTTCGACGGCATTGAGTATCGCGGCTTTTCCCAGGACAATGTGCAGGTCCTGTCCGACTATTCCGGCGTGCCGGTGTTCAACGGTCTGACCGACGAGTTCCATCCCACCCAGATGCTGGCCGATCTCCTGACCATGCAGGAATATGGCGACAAGCCGCTGCATGACATCAGCTATGCCTATGTCGGCGATGGCCGGTCGAATATGGGCCATTCGCTGATGATCGCCGGCTGCCTAATGGGGACGGATGTGCGCATCGCCGCGCCCAAGAGCCTGTGGCCGAGCGAGGAATTCCATGGCCCGGCCATGGAGGCGGCCGCCAAATACGGCGCCAAGCTGACCGTCACCGAGGATCCCAGGGAAGCGGTCGACGGCGTCGATTTCGTGCACACCGATGTTTGGGTATCAATGGGCGAGCCGGCCGAGGTCTGGGAAGAGCGCATCAAGTTGCTCAAGCCCTATCAGGTCAATGCCGAGCTGATGCGGGCCTCTGGCAAGCCGACGACCAAGTTCATGCATTGCCTGCCGGCCTTCCACAACACCGAGACCAAGGTCGGCGAGGACATCCACGAGAAATTCGGCATCACCGAAATGGAGGTCACCGAAGAGGTCTTCGAGGGGCCGGCCGGCATCCAGTTCGAACAGGCCGAGAACCGCATGCATACGATCAAGGCGGTGCTCGTCGCCACGGTCGGGAGCTGACCATGCGGGTCGTGACCGCGCTCGGCGGCAATGCGCTGTTGCGCCGGGGCCAGGCGATGACGGCGGAAAATCAGCGTGCCAATACCGCCATCGCCGCCAAGGCGCTGGCCAAGGTGGCGCGCGATCATGCGCTGATCGTCACCCATGGCAATGGCCCGCAGGTCGGGCTCCTGGCCCTGCAGGGCAGCGCCTACAAGCCCGAGGAAGCCTATCCGCTCGACATTCTCGGCGCCGAGACCGAAGGCATGATCGGCTATATGATCGAGCAGGAACTGGGCAATGTCCTGCCGACCGAAGTGCCGCTGGCGACGATCCTGACCATGATCGAGGTCGATGCCGGCGATCCTGCCTTCGCCGATCCGACCAAGTTCATCGGCCCGGTCTATGAGGAGGCCGAGGCGCGGCGGCTCGCCGCCGACAAGGACTGGTCGATCAAGCCCGACGGTGACAAATGGCGCCGTGTCGTGCCGTCGCCCCTGCCGAAACGGATCTTCCAGATCCGCCCCATCGAATGGCTGGTCGAGAAGGGCGTCGTCGTCATCTGCGCCGGCGGCGGGGGCATCCCGACCGTCTATGACGCCGACCGCAAGCTGCGCGGCGTCGAGGCGGTCATCGACAAGGATCTCGCCACCGAACTGCTGGCGCGCGAATTGTCGGCCGATCTGTTCATCATGGCGACGGATGCCGACGCGGTCTATCTCGACTGGGGCAAGGACACCCAGCGGGCGATCCGGCGCGCTTCCCCCGACCATCTCGCGGCCTATGAGTTCGCCGCCGGCTCGATGGGTCCAAAGGTCGCCGCCGCCTGCCAGTTCGCCACATTGACCGGGAAAACGGCCGCCATAGGTGCACTCTCGGATATCGAGGATATCCTCGAGGGCCGAAAGGGCACGACCGTCTCGGTGGATATCGCGGAAATGGACATGCACAATTCGTGATATTGTCTCGAAAGATGTGTAGGACCGGTACCCTGGATGCGTAGCACGAAGGGCTCCGCCCATCGGCTGTTGGCTAGCTAGGCCCGTCCCGTCGTTCCGTCCGTCGGTGCCGTCCATGAGGCGATCTGGATGATAAGCGATCTCGTCAAGTATTCGCGGGTTCTCGAAATCGTCGGCGAGATCATCAAGATCCATGTCGCCGCCGAGGCGGCCGACGATGTGAAGGTGCGGCTCGGCGATCTCGCCGTCATCGAGGGGGTCGAGGGCCAGATGTCGCTGGCCCAGGTGATCGGCATCGACCGCGAGGAGGTCAGCCTCCAGGTCTTTTCCGGCACCAAGGGCATTTCGACGGGCGCCAGCGCCACCTTTCTCGGCCATCCGATGCGGGCGGCCTATTCGGCGAACATTCTCGGCCGCGTCTTCGACGGGTCGGGCGATCCGATCGACGGCGGGCCGGATCTGTCGTCGGAACCCAAGGTGACGATCGGCGGGCCGTCGGTGAACCCCGCCGAGCGGGTCATCCCGAAGAAGATGATCCGCACCGACGTGCCGATGATCGATGTCTTCAACTGCCTCGTCGAAAGCCAGAAGATCCCGATATTCTCGGTCTCGGGCGAACCCTACAACCCGTTCCTGGCGCGCATCGGGATTCAGGCCGATGCCGATATCGTGGTGTTCGGCGGGCTCGGCCTCGTCTTCGACGACTATTACACCTTCCGCCAGAGCTTCGAGGATGCCGGCGTCTTCTCGCGCACGGTGATGTTCGTGAACCAGGCGTCGGACCCGCTGGTGGAACGGCTTCTGGTGCCGGATCTGGCGCTCGCGGTCGCCGAGAAATTCGCCGTCGAGGAAGGCAAGCGCGTGCTCGTCCTGTTGACCGACATGACGGCCTATGCCGATGCCCTGAAGGAAGTCGGCATCAGTCAGGAGCGGGTGCCGTCGAACCGGGGCTATATGGGCGACCTCTATTCCCAACTCGCCCGGCGCTATGAGAAGGCCTGCGACTATGCCAAGGGCGGGTCGGTGACGATCCTCAGCGTCACCACCATGCCAGGCAATGACGTGACCCATCCGGTGCCGGACAATACGGGCTACATCACCGAGGGGCAGTTCTATCTGCACAGCGGCGTCATCGACCCGTTCGGTTCGCTGTCGCGGCTCAAGCAGAACGTCATCGGCAAGGTCACCCGCGAGGATCACGGCCAGATCATGAACACCATGATCCGGTTCTATTCCGACGCGCTCGATGCCGCCCAGAAACAGGCCATGGCCTTCGATCTCTCCGACTACGACCACCAGCTGCTGAAATTCGGCGACCTGTTTCGCCGCCGGTTCATGGATATCGCCGTCTCCATGCCGCTCGAAGAGGCGCTCGACCTGTGCTGGCGGACGCTGGCCGAATGCTTCCGCCCCGAACAGCTCCTGATGCGCCAGGCGCTCGTCAACAAGTATTTCCCCAAGGACGATGAGGCGGAGCGGTCGCATGGCGCGCTTGCAGCTCAATAAGTCCTCGCTCGCCCATCAGGCGGCCCGGCTCAAGACCTATGAGCGGTTCCTGCCCTCGCTCGACCTGAAGCGCCAGCAATTGATGGCCGAGCGCGCCAAGGCCAGGAAGGCGCTCGGCGCCATCGACGCCGAGATCGATGGCCTTTACGACCGCATCGCCCATGAGGTGCCGATGCTCGGCAATGACGGTGTCGCGCTTGAGCATCTGGCCAAGCTGGAAGGCTACGAACTCGGCAGCGAGAACGTGGTCGGCATCGAGCTTCCGGTTCTCGACCGCGTCGATGTGGCGGTCAGGCCCTATTCGGCGCTTGCCAAGCCGCATTGGGTCGACGATGTCGCCAGCCTGCTGCACGATATGCTGGAAGCGCGCGCCAGGGCCTTCGTCGCCCGGCGGCGGCTTGCGCTGCTCGATGATGCGGTGGCCACCGTCACCCAGCGGCTCAACCTGTTCGACAAGGTGCTGATCCCGACGACGCGGGCGAACATCAAGAAGATCCGCGTCTATCTCAACGACCAGGAACTGGCGTCGGTGGTGCGGTCGAAGATCGCCAAGCGCAAGCGGGTCGGCCGATGAGCATCACCCCGCTCAAGAAGCTGACGGTGATCGGCCCGATCGACGCCAAGACGGCGACGCTGCGCGAGTTGCAGGCGTTCGGCTGCCTGCATCTGATCCCCCTGACCCCGCCCGTCGCCGAGCCGGAAGCCGCCGCCGACCGCGATGCCAAGGACGCCTTCAAGGCGCTGCGCTTTCTCACCGACGTGCCGCATCCGCGTCGCCAGGTACGGCGCGATCCCGATTTCGACGTCGACGCCTTCGTCGTCGACGTCCTGGCGCTGAAGCAGAAGATCCGCGACACGAGCGACCGCCGCGACTTTCTCGCCGCCCGCATCGCCGCCGTCGAACCCTGGGGCAATCTGGTCTTCCCGCCGCGCGACAAGCTCGCCGGGCAACGCTTCTGGTTCTATCAATTGCCGATCAAGGAGCGCCACGCGCTCGACGGTCTCGCGCTGCCTTGGGAGATCGTCAACAGCGACAGCCGCTTTCTCTATGTCGTGGCGCTGTCGCCCGAGGAGCCGGCCACCGATCTGCTGCCGGTCGAGCGCACGCATACCGGCGCGCTGCCCTTGACCGAATTGCGCGCCCGTCTCGAAGAGGCCGAGATCGAACTCGAAAGTCTGCAGGCCGACCGGCTGGCCCAGACGCGCTATCTGACGCTGTTGCGCCACGACATGTCGAAGGCGGCGACCCAGGCCGAGCTTGATTTCGCCCAGGAGCAGACCCGCGACGACGAGGCCCTCTTCGTGCTGCAGGGCTGGGTGCCGGAAGAGCGCGCCGCCGCGCTGACCGCCTATACCGATCAGGCCGGGCTGGCGGTGATGATCGAGGATCCGGCCTGGACCGAAACCCCGCCGACCCTGCTCGAACAGCCCGACCGGCGCGCCGCCAGCGTCGATCTCGCGATGTTCTACCAGACGCCGAGCTATCGCGACTGGGACCCGAGCGTCATTCTCGCCCTGTCCTTCTCGATCTTCTTCGCCATGATCGTCGCCGACGCGGGCTATGGCGCGCTGATGCTCGTCGGGCTCCTGCTCTTCCACAAGCGGCTTGGCGCGACGCCGCATCTAAGGTCGTGGCGTGGGCTCGGCATCATCGTCTCGGTGATGACGGTGATCTACGGCATTCTGGTCGGCAGCTATTTCGGCGCCGGCCCGCCCGCCGACAGCCTGCTCGCCCGCTTCAAAGTCCTCGATCTCAACGATTTCGACACCATGATGGCGCTGTCGGTCGTGGTCGGCGTCGCCCATCTCGTCATCGCCAACCTAGCCAGCGCCTGGGCCCGGCGGCGCCGGCGCAGCAGCCTCGCCAGTGTCGGTTGGAGTGCCGCCATGAGTGGGGCGCTGATCCTCTGGCTGAGCGGTCAGACGGGGCTCGCCGCGCAGATCGGCATAGCGCTCATGGGCGCCGGCGTCGTGGCCATCCTGTTCTTTTCGAGCGACCGGCCGATCACCCGCCGGACCGATTGGCTGTGGCGCTTGTTGGGCGGGGTCCAGGGGCTTGCCGGCGCGATGTCGGCTTTCGGCGATGTGCTGAGCTATATGCGGCTCTTCGCGCTCGGGCTCGCCTCGGCCTCGCTGGCGCTGACCTTCAACCATCTCGCCGTCGGCATGGTCGATGCGATGCCCGGCCTCGGCGTCCTGGCCGCGCTGATGCTGCTTCTGGTCGGCCATGCGCTGAACTTCGCCCTGGCGGTGATGAGCGGCGTCATCCACGGCTTGAGGCTTAACTTCATCGAGTTCTACAGATGGGGGCTGACGGAAGAGGGAACCGCCTTCCGCCCCTTCGCCCGCAAGGAGATCTAGACATGTCCGACCTGATTGTGACGCTCGGCTGGCTCGGCATCTATTTCCCGATGGCGCTCGGCACCATCGCCAGCGCGATCGGCTGCGCGCTCGCCGGACAGGCCAGTATCGGGGCGATGACCGAGACCGAAAGCGGCTATGGCCGCTTCGTCGGCGTGTCGGTCTTCCCCTCGACCTTCGTCATCTACGGCATTGTCGTCATGTTCACGCTGAACCGTGAGGTGACGCCGGAAAACGCCGGCGCGCTGTTCGGCATCGGCCTGTTGTCCGGCATCGCCTTCCTCTATTGCGGGCTGTGGCAGGGCAAGGTCTGCGCCGCTGCGATCAACGCCTCCAAGGAAAAGCCGGAAATCTTCGGCATCTCGCTGGCACCGGCGGCCATCATCGAGGGCTTCGGCGTCTTCGCCTTCGTCTTCGCGCTCGTCGTCAGCGCCGGCATCGGGGGGGCGAGCTGATGAGCGAACCGCACGCGGTCTCGCGCGGCGTCGATGAACTGATCGCCAAGCTGCGCGACGACGGCGTCGCTGCCGGCAAGGCGGAGGCCGACAGGCTGATCGACGAGGCCCGCAAGACCGCCGCCCAGATCGTCTCGGCGGCGCGCGACGACGCCGAAAAGCACCTCAACGACGCGCGCAAATCCGCCGACAGCTACCGGGCCGCCGGCGAGGCGGCGCTGAACGCCGCGATGCGCGATGCGGTCCTGTCGATGAAGTCGGGCCTGATGACGAAGTTCGAGGCCGATGTCCAGCGCATGGTGTCAAAGGCGCTGGCCGAACCGGACATGCTCAAGAAGATGGTGCTCGAACTTGTCGGGCGGGCGGGCGAGCTTGCCGCCGATGGCGTCGAGACCGAGGTGATCCTGCCCGCCGAGATCGTCGGCCCCGACGCGATCCGCGAAAACGCCGAGGACATCCAGTCCGGCGCCCTGACCAAATTCGTGCTCGGCCTGACCTACAAGATGCTCCAGGAGGGCGTGACGCTGCACGCCGCCGACGATCTGCAGGCCGGTATCCGCGCTCATCTGAAGGACCGTGACATCATCATCGACCTCTCCGACGAGGCCGTCGCCTCGCTCTTGATGCAGCATCTCCAGCCGCGCTTCCGCGCGGTCCTCGAAGGCGTGATCCGCTGACCGATGGCCGATGCTTATGCCTATGTCGCGCTGATCGCCAGCCTGCCGAGCTCGGAGCGGCTGTTCTTCGCCAAACAGGCGCCGCTGTCGCGCATCCGGCTTGAACGGCGCCTCAAGGTGTTGACCGAGGCGGACGCCGAAACGCTGGCGCTGATCGAAAGCGTGGTGCGCTGGAACGCCTATGCGATGGACGCCACGGATAGCGATGTCCTCGATCGGGTCGATCATGTGATGGCCCATGTGCGCCAGCCCACCTTGCGCGCGATCATCGCCGAACGCATGGAACTGCGCACCCTTGTCGCCGCCCTGCGCCGGCGGGCGCGCGGCGAGGGGCCACCGACCGGGCGCTGGGGGCATGGGCGCTGGCCCCGGCACATCGCCGCCAATTGGGGTGAGCCGACCTTCCGGCTGGAACGGCATTTCAAATGGCTCGCCGAGGCGGCCGCCATGATCGAGGCGGACGATCCCAAGGGGCTTGAACGGTTCATGCTCGACGTCACCTTCCGCCAGCTGCAGCGCCATGCCGACCACCATCTGTTCGATTTCGAGGCCGTGGTCATCTACGTCCTGAAGTGGAACATCTTCGATCGCTGGGCGCATGGCAGCGGCGAAACCGCCCGCCACCGCTTCGCCGCCATGACCGAGGCGGCGCTGGCCGATTTTCCGGAACTCGCGCCCGCGACGGGCGCGCCTCTTCAGGGAGCTGCCTGATGGCGAAAGCTGCCGCATCCAATGTGCCCGCCTCCAAGGCACGCGCGTCGAAACCTTCAGCACCCAAGCCCGCGCCGGACCCGACGGCACCGACCGCCCGCATCGTCGCGGTGCAGGACGATCTCGTCGAGATCGAGGCGCTCGACATGCCGGACGGTGCGCCGGGCCGGCTGATGAAGAACGAGGTGATCCACGTTCTGCCGACCCTGCCGAGCGCGGACGGCCGCCAGGAGCGGCTCAAGGCGGAGGTGCTGCGGGTGCGCGGTCGCACCGCCAATGCCCAGGTCTATGAAAGCACCCAAGGGGTGACCGTCGGCGATCCGGTCGAGCAGACCGGCGCGCTTCTGTCCGTCGAACTCGGGCCCGGCCTGTTGGGCCAGGTCTTCGACGGGCTTCAGGCGCCCTTGCCCAAGCTCGCCGCCGATTACGGCATCTTCCTGCCGCGCGGCGCCGAGATCGCGTCGCTCGACACCCAGGCGAAATGGTCGTTCACGCCGTCGGTGAAGGTCGGCGCCGAGGTGTCGGCGGGCGACGTCATCGGCACGGTGCCGGAGGGTCGGTTCCAGCACAAGATCATGGTGCCGTTCGGCTGGCCGGGCACCTATCGGGTGGCTTGGGTGCAGGAGGGCGCGTCGCGCATCCACGATCGCATCGCCCGCCTCGACGACGGCAGCGGCCATGAGCGCATCGTCACCCTGGCGCAGCGCTGGCCGGTGCGCCGGGCGCTGCCGGAAGGCCTTCTGAAGAAGGCCGCGTCGCGGCGGCTGTTTCCAAGCGAGCCGCTTCTGACCTCGCAGCGGCTGATCGACACCTTCTTTCCGATCGCACGCGGCGGCACGGCCTGTATCCCGGGGCCCTTCGGCGCCGGCAAGACGGTCCTGCAGAACCTGATCGCGCGCAATGCCCAGGTCGATATCGTCATCGTCGTGGCCTGCGGCGAACGCGCCGGCGAGGTGGTCGAGACCATCAACGAATTCCCCAAGATGACCGACCCGGTCTCGGGCGGCAGCCTGATGGACCGCACGATCATCATCTGCAACACCTCGTCGATGCCGGTGGCGGCCCGCGAGGCGTCGATCTTCACCGGCATCACGCTCGGTGAATACTACCGCCAGATGGGGCTCAACGTGCTGTTGATCGCCGACAGCACCTCGCGCTGGGCGCAGGCGATGCGCGAGACCTCGGGCCGGCTCGAGGAGATCCCCGGCGAGGAAGGGTTCCCCGCCTATCTCGAAAGCGCGATCAAGGGCATCTACGAGCGCGCCGGCGCGATCGAGACCAATGACGGGACGACCGGCAGCCTGACCATGATCGGCACGGTGTCGCCGGCGGGCGGCAATTTCGACGAGCCGGTGACGCAGTCGACGCTGTCGACGGTCAAGTGCTTTCTCGGCCTGTCCTCGGAACGCGCCTATAAGCGCTTCTACCCCGCCGTCGATCCGCTCCTGTCCTGGTCGCGCTATCTCGGCCAGCTCGAAGACTGGTATGACGACCATGTCGAGGCCGGCTGGACGGCCAAGATCCGTGAGTTGCAGGACCTTCTGGTCAAGGGCGACCAGATCGCCCAGATGATGCAGGTGACCGGCGAGGAAGGCATCACGATGGAGGATTTCATCCTGCATCAGAAGGCGCTGTTCCTCGACATGGTCTATCTGCAGCAGGACGCCTTCGATCCGGTCGACCAGAGCGTGTCGCTGGATCGCCAGAAGCGCGTTCTCGACCGCATCTACCGGCTCGCCACCGCGCGCTCGCTGGCCTTCGACGACAAGAAGGCCGCGCGCGACTTCTTCGTCGAGCTGACGGGCGTGTTCAAGAATTTCAACTATGCCGCCGAGAACAGCCCCGACCACGAGCGCTATCTGGCGCGGGTCGACGAGATGATGGCGCGGGTCTGACGGGACGGGATCGTGTCGCGGACGGCCGCTTCACCGCCTCGGCGGATCACTCCGAGACAGGCGTCAGGCTCGCCATGAGATGGTGGAACTTCTCGCCCTGAACGGCGACATGGCCGCGAATGATCTCCGCCGCGCGCTCCGCCGCGCCGTCCGACAGGGCCGTCACGATGTCCTGATGCTCGGTCAGCGACTGCCGCATCCGGCCCCTCAGGCGCAGCTGGATGCGGCGGAACGGCTTCAGCCGCTTCTGTAGGCGCAGGCATTCCTGCTCGAGGAAACGGTTGCCCGACTGGCGATAGAGGATGTGGTGGAACCGCTCATTGGCGGTGTAGTAGCCATCGGCGTCCTGGCGCTCCACGGCCTGTTCGCAGCGCTGGTTGGCCGCGCGCAGATCATCCAGCGCGGCATCGCTGATGCGGACCGCGGCGAGGCGGGCGCAGATCGCCTCCATCTCGGCCATGACCTCGAACATCTCGATCAGCTCGACCGGGCCGGGCTGGCGGACGAAGACCCCGCGGCGCGGGATCTGCTCGACGAGGCCCGACACCGCGAGCCGCTGAAACGCCTCGCGCAGCGGCGTCCTGGACACGCCGAACTGCTCGGCCAGCCGGATCTCGTCGAGCCTGTCGCCATCGGCGAATGTCCCGCTGAAGATCATTTCCTCGAGTTCGTTGGCGATGCTGTCGGCGCGGCGCTTCTCCATGTGGCGTTTCTACCAGATCTCACGAGGCATGCAATAATGGTATATCTTGTATACAAAACGGTTGACCCGGCGTGCAAAGGGTGGAAGGCTTCGCCCGATCCGGTGGCCAATCGGACAATGTCAAAGGGAGGATCCGCATGACCAAAGCACTCGCATCCAGCGTCGCGGCGCTCGCGCTCCTGGCCGGCGCCACCGCCGCTCAGGCGACCGAACTGCGCCTGTCGCATCAATGGTCCGATCAGGACATCCGCCACCAGGTGGCGCAGATCGTCGCCGATGAAGTAGCCGCCGCCGATGTCGGGCTCGACATCACGATCTTCCCGACCCAGTCGCTGTTCAAGGCGCGCGAGCAGTATAATCCGCTGTCGCGCGGCCAGCTCGACATGACCGTCCTGCCGCTGAGCTATGCCGGCGGCCAGCAGCCGGCCTTCAACCTCACCTTGATGCCGGGCCTGGTGAAGAACCACGACCATGCGGCGCGGCTGTCCGACAGCCCCTTCATGGAAGAGCTCGAGGCCAAGATGGCCGATGACGACGTGATGGTCCTGGTGCACGGCTATCTGGCGGGCGGCTTCGCCGGCAAGGACAAATGCATCACCAGCCCCGATGACATCGCGGGCCTTCAGACGCGGGCGGCCGGCAAGGCGTTCGAACAGATGCTGGCCGGCGCCGGCGCCTCGATCGCCTCGATGGCGTCCTCGGAAATCTACAACGCCATGCAGACCGGCGTTCTGGACGCGGCCAATACCTCGTCCTCGTCCTTCGTCAGCTTCCGCATCTATGAACAGGTCGCCTGCTACACGCCGGCCGGCGATGTCGCGCTGTGGTTCATGTATCAGCCGCTCCTGATGAACAAATCGACCTTCGAGGGGCTGAGCCAGGAGCAGCAGGACGCGCTTCTCGCCGCCGCCGCCAAGGCCGAAGCCTTCTATCTCGAAGAGGCCAAGAAGCAGGACGCGGCATCCGTCGAGGTGTTCCGCGATGCCGGCGTCGAGATCGCCGAGATGACGCCGGAAGACTTCGAGGCCTGGCGCGCCATCGCCCAGGAAACCTCCTATCAGGCCTTCGTCGAAGAAGTGCCGGGCGGCCAGGACCTGCTCGACAAGGCGCTCGCCGTCGAGTGATCCCAAGACCCTAGATCGGGGCGGCGCGCGCCGCCCCGTCCTTTCCTGCCAGATCGGAGAGCCTCATGGCGGTCAAGAGTTCGGCGGCCGTCGCGCAAGCCGGCCGCAACCCCTTTTTGCGCCTCATCGCGGCCATTTCGACGGTCGCGGGCTGGTGCTCGGCGGCGATGATCGTCGCGGCGGTGCTGATCACCTGCCAGATGATCTTCATCCGCTTCGTGTTGAACGGGTCGACCATCTGGCAGACCGAAGCGGTGGTCTATCTGATGATCGGCGCGACGCTGGTCGGCCTGCCCTATGTGCAGCGGCTGCGCGGCCATGTGAATGTCGATCTGCTGCCCATCGCCCTGCCGCCGCGCGCGCGCTTCTACATGTGTCTCGTCACGCTGAGCCTGTCGATCGCCATCGTCGCGGTGCTTCTGTTCTACGGTTATGAATTCTGGCATTTCGCCTGGGATCGCGGCTGGCGGTCCGACACAGTCTGGGGCATCCAGCTGTGGATCCCCTATCTGGCCCTGCCGGTCGGCTTCGGCCTGCTTCTGTTGCAGCTGATCGCCGATCTCGTGGCGGTGATCATCGGCGTCGACAAGCCCTTCGGGCTGGAGGACGCTTGATGGATCCGCTGCTGCTCGGGGCGCTCGTCGCCATCGCCACGGTCCTGGTCCTGTTCTCCGGCGTCTCGGTGGCGCTCGGCCTGGTGATCGTGTCCGCTGGTTTCCTCATCGTGTTCGACGGCTTCCGCTCGCTCGAACTGATGCCGGAGATCCTGTTCGGCAAGCTCAACAGCTTCGCCCTCCTGTCGATCCCGATGTTCATCATCATGGGGGCGGCGATCGCCTCGACGCGCGCCGGCGCCGATCTCTACGAGGCGCTGGAACGCTGGCTCACCCGGATGCCGGGCGGGCTCGTCGTTTCCAATCTCGGGGCGTGCGCGCTGTTTTCCGCCATGTCCGGCTCGTCGCCGGCGACCTGTGCCGCGATCGGCAAGATGGGCATTCCGGAAATGCGCAAGCGCGGCTATCCGGACACGGTCGCGGCGGGGTCCATCGCGGCGGGCGGCACGCTCGGCATCCTGATCCCGCCCTCGGTCACCATGATCGTCTACGGGATCGCGACCGAAACCTCGATCGGCCGGCTGTTCCTGGCCGGCGTCATCCCGGGCCTGCTGCTGGTCGGGCTGTTCATGGCCTGGTCGCTCTATTCGACCTGGCGGTCGGGCAATGCCTCGGTGCTCAGCGCCGGCACTTATAGCTGGCGCCAGAAGGTCGAGATCCTGCCGCGCGTCCTGCCCTTCATCGCGATCATCATCGGCGTGCTCTACGCCATGTATGGCGGGATCGCGACGCCATCGGAAACGGCGGCGGTCGGCGCGCTGCTCTGCCTGCTCATCGCGATCGTCATCTACCGGCTGTGGAACCTGAAGAGCCTGTGGAACGTGCTGCGCGACAGCACCAAGGAATCGGTGATGATCCTGTTCATCATCGGGGCGGCGGGCGTGTTCTCCTACATGCTGTCGTCGCTGTTCATCACCCAGTCGATCGCCGAATGGATCGGCACGCTCGACGTCAATCGCTGGGTGCTGATGGGCGCGATCAACATCTTCCTGCTGATCGCCGGCTTCTTCCTGCCGCCGGTCGCGGTCATCCTGATGGCGGCACCCATCCTGCTGCCAATCATCACCACCGCCGGCTTCGATCCGATCTGGTTCGCCGTGGTGCTGACCATCAACATGGAAATCGGGCTGATCTCGCCGCCGGTCGGGCTCAACCTCTACGTGATCAACGGCATCGCGCCGGACATCTCGCTCAAGACGATCCTCAAGGGGTCGTTGCCTTATGTCGCCTGCATGGTGATCGCGATCATCCTGTTGTGCTTCTTCCCCGAACTGGCCACCTGGCTGCCGGATCTCGTCATGGGGCCGATGACGTGACGCTTCTGGCCGATCTCCTCGCCACGGTGTTCGACCGGCCGGCGCGGTTCATCTCCGGCGCCGGCCGCGACACAAGGACGATCGAGGAACTGACCGTCGATCTCGTCCGGGCCGGCGGCGAAGTGGCGGGGCTGTCGCTGGCGCGCGACATCCTCGACCGCTACGCGGCTTGCGACGACGCCGGAAAGCGGGCCTTCTTCGCCCATCTCGTCGGCGGCATGGACATCGATTTCGCCGCCCTGCGCGAAGCCCTCGACAGCTATCAGGCCGATCCGGGCAAGGTCAGCTACCGCGCCTTCATGGCGGCCGCCGAACCGCCGCGCCAGGAACTAATCCGGCGCCTCAACATGGTGCCGGGCGCGACCGCCCTTCTGGTGCGCATGCGTGCCGATCTGTTGCGGCTAAGCGCCGACGACCCGGTTCTCGGCGCGCTCGATCTCGATTTCCGCCATCTCTTCGCGTCCTGGTTCAACCGTGGATTTCTCGTCCTGCGGCCGATCAGCTGGGAGAGCCCGGCGCATATTCTCGAGAAGATCATCGCCTATGAGGCGGTGCATGCGATCACCAGCTGGGATGACCTGCGGCGCAGGCTCGAACCGGAGGACCGGCGCTGCTTTGCCTTCTTCCACCCCGCCATGCCCGACGAGCCGCTGATCTTCGTCGAGGTCGCGCTGACCAGGGGCAGTGCTGGATCCATTCCCGTGCTTCTCGCCGAGGACCGCCGCGCGATCTCCTCCGACAGCGCCGACACGGCCGTGTTCTATTCGATCTCGAACTGCCAGGCTGGGCTCGCCGGCATCTCCTTCGGCAATTTCCTGATCAAGCAGGTCGCCGGCGATCTGTCGGTCGACCTGCCGCAGATCCGGACCTACATCACCCTGTCGCCGATCCCCGGTCTCCGCAAATGGCTCGACGCGAGCGGGATCGCCTACGATCCGGAGGATGGCGAGGCGATGCGCCGGCTCGCGGCGCGTTATCTCCTCTCGGCCAAGCGCGGTGATGGCCTGCCGCTCGATCCGGTCGCCCGGTTTCATCTCGGCAACGGGGCCGCGATCCACGCCATCCATGCCGATGCCGACCGCTCCGCCCGGGGGCTGGACCAATCGGCCGGCACGATGGTCAACTATCTCTATGACCTCGCGAAAGTGTCGGCCAACCACGAACGCTTCGCCGCGTCGCATGACGTCGCCGCCGCCCCCGACATCAAGGCGCTCGGACAGATCAAGACCAAAACCGCCGCATAGGAACGGTGTCCATGCCCAACCCGCTCTACGACAGCCTGTTCAAGCCGCATGAGGGTCGGGACACGCCCTTTCTGCATCTCGCCGGCGGGGCGTCGATTAGCCATGCCGACTTTCTGGCCCGCGCGGCCCGCCTCGCCCATGCGCTGACCGCCCGTGGGCTCGAGCCCGGCGACAGGTTGGCCGCCCAGATCGAGAAATCGCCCGACGCGCTCGCGCTCTATGCCGCTTGCGTCAAGGCCGGCATCGTCTTCCTGCCGTTGAACACCGCCTATACGGTCGAGGAACTGCGCTATTTCATCGAGGATAGCGGTGCGCGCCTCGTCGTTTGCGACCGCCGGCAGGAGGCCGCTCTGATGCCGGTGGCCGATCGGCTCGGCGCGCGGCTCGAAACGCTGAACGGCGACGGCACCGGCACGCTGATCGATCTCGCCGATGCGCAGCCGGCACGCTTCGCGACCGTCGACCGGTCTGACGACGATCTCGCGGCACTTCTCTACACCTCGGGCACGACGGGCCGGTCGAAGGGCGCCATGCTGACCCAGCGCAATCTGTTGTCGAATGCCGAAACGCTCGCCGGCTATTGGGCGTTCGGCGACACGGATGTGCTGCTGCATGCCTTGCCGGTTTTCCATACCCATGGTCTGTTCGTCGCGACCAATGTCACGCTGGCGGCCGGCGGGTCGATGATCTTCCTGCCGAAATTCGACCTCGACCAGGTTATCGCCGAACTGCCGCGCGCGACGGCGATGATGGGCGTGCCGACCTTCTATACCCGTCTTCTCGACGATCCGCGCCTGACCCGAGATCTGGTCGCGCACATGCGGCTTTTCGTGTCCGGCAGCGCGCCGCTTCTGGCCGAGACCCATATCCGCTTCGAGGAGCGCACCGGCCACCGCATCCTCGAACGCTACGGCATGACCGAAACCAATATGAACACGTCGAACCCCTATGACGGGGAGCGGCGCGCGGGAACCGTCGGCTTTCCCCTGCCGGGCGTTGAGCTGAAGATCACCGACCCGGCGACCGGGCATGACCTGCCCGCCGGCGACGTTGGCCAGATCGAGGTGCGCGGCCCGAACGTCTTCAAGGGCTATTGGCGGATGCCGGACAAGACGGCCGAGGAGCTGCGCGCCGACGGTTTCTTCATCACCGGCGATCTCGGCAGGGTCGACGCCGATGGCTATGTCCATATCGTCGGGCGCAACAAGGACCTGATCATTTCTGGTGGCTACAACATCTATCCCAAGGAGATCGAACTCGTCCTCGACGCCCAGCCCGGCGTGCATGAGAGCGCGGTGGTCGGCGTGCCGCATCCCGATTTCGGCGAAACCGTGCTCGGCTTCCTCGTGGCGGAACCCGGCCGCGACCTCGATCTCGACGCCATTCAGGCGACCGCGGGCCGCGCGCTCGCCCGCTTCAAGCATCCGCGCAAGCTGATCGTCGTCGACAGCCTGCCGCGCAACACCATGGGCAAGGTTCAGAAGAACGTCCTGCGCGAGCGCTACGGCGATCTGTTCGTCGCCGCGTGACGGCGCGGGTATCCGGCCGAAGCCCTCGCACAGCTCGGGTCCTTGCGTCGTCGCCCCCCGGGCTTGGGGGGACGGGCACGCGGCACCCGATTGTCGGAATGGGTCCGGCAATGACGACCAGGAGCGGCGTTCGGGGGCTTCACCCAGACAAGATCAAGGCGTGGAAGCGTGCTGCTGGCCGCGAGGCTTAGTGCAGCTTGGTGTCGTCGTCGGGCAGGACGTAGTCCTCGGCGGTGGTCACCCGGCGGACATTCTCGCCATGCGGGTCGAAGCCCTCATTGACGACCGCCTCGACGCGGCAGTCCTCGCACATTTCGAGCACCTTCAGCCGTGCCGCGCCCTCCTCGCCGGTGAACATCCAGTGGTCGGCCAGCCGCGAGGTGATCCGCTCGATCCCCGACCGGGTGGCGAAGGGCGTGCCGCATTTGGTGCAGCAAAACGGCTCTTCTTCCTTGAGGATGCGGCGCGGGGTGTCCCAGGCGGTGAAGTCGAGCCGGGCTTCGATGGTGATCGCCGATTCAGGGCATGTCGCCTCGCACAGGCCGCACTGCACGCAAACGCTTTCGGTGAAGCGCAGCATCGGCGCTTCGGGATTGTCGATCAGCGCGCCGGTCGGGCAGGCGCCGGTGCAGGCATGGCACAGCGTACAGGCGTCGAGATCGAGATTGACCGTGCCGAAGGGCGCGTCGTCGGGCAGGGCGATGACATCGGTCGGCTCGGGCGCGGACCGGTTCATCTCGGCGAACGCGGTAACCAGGAGCGTGCGCTTGTCGTCGGGCGGCAGGAAGCTCGCTGGTGCGCCGCGCACCGGCATCGGCGGCAGATCGGCCAGCGCCGCTTCCAGCATGTCGGGATCGTCGGTTTCGATCAGGTGCGCATGGGGATGGCCGACGGCGTCGGCGACGGTGTTCATCAGGACCAGGCTGGCCTTCAGGCCGGACAGGTCGTGATGCGGCCTGGCACGACCGAGAAGCGCCACCTGGCCCGCGCCATAGGCGAGCGCGGCGGCCATGGCCTCCGGCCCGACCTGGGTGATTTCGTTGACGCCGAAGGGCACGACATGGGCGGGCAGGCCATTGCCGTAGCGGCCGGCCGCGTCGATTAGCGCCTCGCCATGATCGGCATCGTGAAACAATACGAGCGGGCCCGTATCGGCGCCCGCGGCATGCCAGGCGCGCAAGCCCGCGCGCAGCCGGTTGACCAGCGTCGCGGCATCGGGAACGGCATAGGCGGCGGCGCCTGTCGGGCAGACGGCGGCGCATTGGCCGCAGCCCGCGCAGATCGCCGGATCGATGGCCACGCTGTCGCCGGCCGGTTCGATGGCGCCCGTCGGGCACAGCGACAGGCAGCGCGTGCAGCCGGTGATCTCGCTGCGCGAATGGGCGCAGATATCGGGCGAGAAATCGATGAAGAGCGGCTTGTCGAAGGTGCCGACCATATGGCTCGCCTGGCGCACCAGCCGGGCCACCGCGACCGGGTCGCCCGGATCGGCGCGCAGATAACCCGGCCGCAGATCGGCGGCGGGAAACAGCGCGGTCTCGCCTGTCAGGTCGATCACCAGATCCGCCCGTGAGGTCGCCCCGTCGCGGCTGTCGCCGAAGACGAGATGCCGGCGCGACGACGGGTCGGGCACGGCATAGGCGTCGACGGTCAGGGTGAACGCGCCGAGATGGCCGGTGGCGGTGCGGATCGCCCCCTGCAGCACCGGGAACACGGTCTGGCGCGGCGGCATGACCTCGGCGCCGGGCCTGAGCAAAACGGTGACGTCGAGCGTGTCGGCGAGATCCTTCGCGGCCTCCACCGCCACCTCGTCGACACCGAGGACGAGGGCGACGCCCTGGCTTTCCAGCGAGGTGATGCCGAAGCCGGCCGGGGCGACGCCAGCGGCCGCGATCAGGGCGGCGGTCTTCGGCCCGCTGTCTTTCGCCTCGGCGGTCCAACCGGCCGTTTCGCGGATATTCGCGAAGGCCAGCGCCGTGTCCGGCGCCTCCATCTCGGCGACCTCGCGAAACAGCGGCGCTTCCTGCGTGCACGCCACGGTGACCGGAAGGCCGTCGGCGAGGGCTGCCCGGAACGTGTCGAGATTGGCGCGGCACAATTGGTGAACCGGGCCGTCCCCGTCGCAGCCGGCCTGGGTCAGGGCGGCCGTGTCGGGCGCCATCGTGCCCTCGCAGGTGCATGTCAAAACGGTGCGCGTCTGACGCGGATCGGTCATTGCCGGGGCCTCTTGCGTAACTCTCCAACGGGTCGGGCGCGCCGGATACCACGATGGGCCGGTCCGTCCGACCCGCGCGCCCGCCTGTCATATCTGTATCGGACAGCTTTGCTATCAGATAAGGTTGCCGTGCGCACAGGCCTATGTAGAATTCCATAGGCTGCGTTGTCCACGCAAGGAATTCCCGTGACTCTTGTTTCGCTTACCCGTTCGCTCGTTCTGCCGCCGCCCTTCACGCCCTATCACGCCGAAACCGACGATGTCCTGTCCGAGGCCTGCCGTCTGGCGCCGGAAGAGGGCGCCGGCTGTCTCGTCTGGCGATGGGTGACGTCGAAGGCGCGGGCGGGTCGGCTGGATTTCGCCGTCGTCCTCGAACCGGAAACTCCGCTCGCCGAGGCGCGGCGCGCCTTCATCATCGGCATGGTCGCGCTCGGCCAGGCGCTCGCCGCGCATTGCCCGCCCGAACGCGAGGTGCGGTTCGGCTGGCCCGGCGGCATCATCCTGGATACCTCGCGGCTCGGCGGCATGCGCCTCGCCATCGCCCCCGGCACGGCGGAGGACGCGGTGCCCGACTGGATGGTGCTCGGCGTCGAACTCATCGCCGACCGCGATCACCTGGAACGGCCCGGCGACTATCCCCACTCGGTGTCGCTGAAGGAAGAGGAGTTCGACGACCCGCCGGCTGTTCTCGAGACCTTCGCGTCCTATCTGATGCTGAACTTCGACCGCTGGAAACATGAGGGCTTCGCCGGCGTGGCCGAGCGCTATGACCGCCGGCTGACCGATGAGGGCAAGCTGACCGAGATGGGCGATCTGACGACTGGGGACAGCGAGGCGGCGCTGGCGGACGCGCTTGGCGGTGCCGACTGGCGCGACGCCGAGGGCCCGCGCCTATGACGCTTCTGCCGCGCACCATCAGGCTCGACCCGTCGGATACGGTCGTGTTCGCCAATGCCGCCGAACCGGGCGAATGGTCGGTGCCGGGCACCTTCCTGTTCGCCGGCCGCGACCCGGCTGGCTTCGGGCGCAAGGAACAGATCGCCTTTCGGTCCGGCTTTCTCGGCCTGTCGAGCTTCGGCTGGTCGACGCTCGTCGTGGTCACCGAGGCGCGGGCCGACGAGCGCGCCGAGGCGGTGTCGCTGCTGGCCCGGCAGCTGGTCGCCCATCTCGGCGCGCCGGGGCTCGCCGAAGCGCTGCCGGCGGCGGAAGAGGAGATCGGCCTCGCCGAGGAGCTGTGCCGGGGACACGACATCGGCACGCTGATCGCGCTGCATCGCGCGGCCGAGGCCGGCGAGATTCGCGAACAGTTCCGCACGCTGAAGCCGCGCCAGGACACGGGCTTCGCGGCCGGCTATCTCAGCGGCCACGACAAGGCGTTTCACGTGGTCGAGGTCGATGACGAGACGGAAGACGCGGAGGCCGACGCCTTCGATCTCGTGGCGCTCGGACGGCGGGAGACGGGCTCGTGAGGGAATTCTGGGTCGCTTCCGGCCACCACTTGACCCAGCTCGACGCCTCGGGCCGCATGCTGGTGACGGACGAACTGATCCTCGCCTGGCTGGCGCGGCCGGAGGTCCTGCCGCCGCCCGAGGCCTGCGCCGCCGAGCGCGATCTGCATGCCCGCCTGCTCGCCTCGCCCAGGGCCCCGGTCGCGCCCGAGGCGATCGCCGAGATGGCGGATCCGGACGCGCGCGAGAACTGGACCTTGCTCATCAGCCTGCGCGACGCGCTGCTGCGGGCGGGCACGATCGAGGCGGGCTATCTGTCCCTCGTCCGCGACGGAGTCAGGCTGCCGCTCGTCTTCTACGACCAACTCGTCCAGCTCGTCCTGCGCAATGCGCTGGAAGGCTGCCAGGACGTCTTCGTGCTGCGGGCGGGGGAAATGCTGTTCCGGCCGCAGCGCGCCCATATCCAGGACGGCGCGCTGCTTCTGGCCGATGACGAACTCGTCGAGGAACTCGAACAGGACAAGCATGTCTCGCCCTTGTCGGCGATGCTCAGCGGCGGGGTCGAGGCGCTCGACGTCCTGACCGAGGAAAACGCCTGGACCTATTGGGGGCGGTCGGACGCGCACACCATGGTGCTGCCCTTCGGCGCCGATCCCAGGGCGCGCGCCGGCCTGGCGACGGCGATCGCCCGTTTCGTCGGCCATCTCCTGGGCCATGCCGTCGACGTCACGCCGCTGACCGAGGCCGCCGATGTCGATCTCCGCTGGTATGTCGGCCTCGATCCCGTCGGCACCGCGATCGGCAATGCGCTGTGGCATGGCAAGACGCCGCTGCAGACCCTGGTCGGCCTGTTCGCGCTGCGCTTCGCCGATCACGACGCCCTGCTGCCCGGCCTCGACGGGACGCCGGTCTACCTGCTGATCGGCATGGGCGGCGACAATGTGATACGCTTGAAGCCGCAGAACCTTGTCATGGGCCTGCCGCTCGACCAGCCGGGTGCCGCGGGCGCCGGCATCATGACGGCGGGGAGGGCCTAGTGCCGCAGGACGTTCTTCGTGTCGCCGTCGTCGGCGTGTCGCATCCGCCGGCCAACAGATGGGCCACGCGCAGCGTGCGACCGGCCGCCGTGATGGCCGACCTGCCGGCCCTTGACGCCGGCACGCTGATGACCGAACGCGATGGCGTCGAAACCGTCTATCTCGGCGACTACGCGCTGGTTCTGCATTCGGGCGAGACGGCTCACTACATCGACAATCTGGATGCCGCCCAGCCGTCGATCTGGGTGGCGATGACGGGCGGGGCCGTCCAGATCGTCACCGTCGATCCCTATGAGGGCGAGGCGCTGGCCGGCGATGTCGAGCGCGTCGTCGAGGCACTGCCGATGCCGCCGCAGATCGCCGAGCATATCTCGGCCTTCGTCGGCGCCCATCACGTCCATGAAGTCTTCCACAAGCGCAAGCGCAAGCCCGCGACCTCCGCGTCGGATCCGCGCGCGCCACGTATCCTGCGCGAGGACGAAAAATGGGTTCAGTCGCGCGGGCGTGGCGGCGGACCCGATGGCGGGCCTGGCGGCAAGCGCGGCGGCGGGCCGGAACGGAGCGCGCGATGACGGTCGACGACGACGCGCCGCGGGGCGGCGGCTTTCTCAGCGGCTGGTCGCGGCGCAAGCTGGCCGCCAAGCGGGGCCAGGCGACCGACGACGCGCCGGAAGCGATCGAGCCGGCCGATGATGCCATCGCTCCCGACCAGGACCTCGCGGCCGCGCGGCAGGCCGATGTCGTGGCCGAGGAGGCCGATCCCGACATCATCGAGAACCTGCCGTCGCTCGACGACATCACGGCAGAGACCGATCTCGCGCCCTTCATGCAGCGCGGGGTTCCCGCCAAGCTGCGCAATGCGGCGATGCGCCGGATGTGGCTGGCCAATCCGCTGATCCGCGATCATGTCGACCCGGCACTCGACTATGCCTGGGACTGGAACGCGCCGGGCGGCGTGCCGGGTGGCGGCGGCGTGCTGCACGCCGACGGGGTCGCCCGCATGGTCGACGATCTGTTGGGCGCGCCCGGACGCGACAGGGACGGGCCGGAACGGACCGAGCGGGAGGAGGTTGCGGCCGCTTCCGCCGACGGCGCGGATAGCGGCGATCCCGCGGTGCTGGCGGCACGGGATGACGCAATGGCACTGGCGTCCGATGCGGGCGATTCACCAGGCGAGGACGACAAAGTGGCCGAGAATCGTCTCGACGATGAGGCGACCGCCGACACGCCGCGCCTCAGCCTCAGGCGGCACGGCGGGGCCGTTCCAGATTGATCAGGATACGTGACGGTTTGGAGCAAATCGCCCCGGCTGGTTGCCCTGTTTTGTGAAAACTTCCTTTTAAACAATATCTTGTGCCGATTTTTCGGCGATGGCCGCCGTCGTGAGAAATGAACGTGCCGGTTGCATCGCCCGCGTCGATTCTTTCCGGAAATCGTTGATCCGAAGACAGTTCCATGACAATTTGGAATTGGAATAAGAATAAATGGAATCTGGAGGAAGCGACGTGGGTGCTGCCGATCTGGCAGAGAATGCGCCGTCCGGTTCGGATCAGGAAGTGTTGCGGTCCCAGCAATGGGGCCTTCTGGCGCGCCTTTTGTCGGCGGCGCCGGATGCCCCGATGCTCGAGGCGCTCGCCGGTCTGACGGGCAATGACACCGCGCTGGGCGAAGCCTATCGCGTGCTCGCGCGCACGGCGGCCGAGACCACGCCGGAAGCGGCCGAACGGGAGTTCTTTGAATTGTTCGTCGGCGTCGGGCGCGGCGAGCTCCTGCCCTATGCCTCCTTCTATCTGACCGGTTTCCTGAACGAGCGGCCGCTGGCCGATCTGCGACGCGATCTCGCGGTGATGCGGGTCGAGCGCGTCTCCGGACGCTACGAGCCCGAGGACCATATCGCCTCGCTCGCCGAGGTCATGTCGGGGCTCGCGGCCGGCACGTTCGACGCTGGCGTCCTGGGCTGCGGCGGCGCCGGGCAGGCCGGCTTCTTCGCGCGCCATCTGGAGCCCTGGGCGGGACAGTTCTTCGACGATCTGGCGGTCGCGCCGAGCGCCTGCTTCTACCGTCCTGTGGCCGAGATCGGCAACCTTCTCATCGATATCGAAACCCGCGCCTTCAGTCTCGACAAGGCGCACCATCAGCAGGCCGGCGGCAGACCCGCCAAGGCATGAATTCAGGGCCCGTCCGGCATCGCCGGGGCGGGTCGAGGAGAGTTTGAATGGAGGATGACATGGTTGGCAAAACGGAGAAGAAGGGAATCGCGCGCCGCGATTTCTTCGGCGCGCTTGCGGCGACCGCCGCATCGGCCGGCGTTCTGACGGCCGGCGCCCGTCCCGTCGTCGCCGAGGAAACCGGCGATGAGCGCACCAAGCAGCGCTATCAGGAGACGGAACACGTCAAGGCGTTCTACCGCACCAACCGCTACTATCAGGGAGGCTAAGTCATGCTGGTCAAGCGCAGGTCATCCGAGACCGCACGTCGCGGCCTGTCCGGTTTCGCGCAAACGGTTGCTGCCAAGCCGGTCGACCGTCGTAGTTTTCTGAGGACGTCGGGGCTCGCCATCGGCGGTCTCGCGGCCATCGGCGCCGTCGGTGCCGGCACGGTGCGGCGCGCCGAGGCCGGGCCGACCGATTTCAGTCAGCCCGTCGAGATCAAGACCAATATCTGCACCCACTGCTCGGTCGGCTGCACGGTCAAGGCGGAAGTCCAGAACGGCGTCTGGGTCGGCCAGGAGCCGGCCTGGGCCAGCCCGATCAATCGCGGCACCCATTGCGCCAAGGGCGCCTCGGTGCGCGAGCTCGTGCATGGCGACCGGCGCCTGAAGTATCCGATGAAGAAGGAGAACGGCGAATGGGTCCGGATCTCCTGGGAGCAGGCCGTCGACGAGATCGGCGACAAGCTCCTTGAGGTGCGTGAGACGAGCGGCGCCGATTCCGTGTATCTGCTCGGATCGGCCAAGTTCTCCAATGAAGGCGCCTATCTGTTCCGCAAGTTCGCGGCCTTCTGGGGCACCAATAATGTGGACCACCAGGCCCGCATCTGCCATTCGACGACCGTTGCCGGGGTTGCCAATACCTGGGGCTACGGCGCGATGACCAACAGCTACAACGACATCCGCAACTCGAAGACCATCGTGTTCATGGGCTCGAACGCGGCCGAGGCCCATCCGGTGTCGCTGCAGCACATCCTAACCGGCAAGGAAACGAACCGGGCCAATGTCATCGTCATCGACCCGCGCTTCACCCGAACCGCGGCGCACGCCACCGATTATATCCGCATGCGGTCGGGCACCGACATCCCCATCATCTGGGGCATCATGTGGCATATCTTCGAAAACGGCTGGGAAGACAACGACTTCATCGACCAGCGCGTCTGGGGCATGGACCAGATCCGCGAAGAGGTGAAGAAGTGGCATCCCGAGGAAGTCGAGCGCGTCACCGGCATTCCGGAAGCGCAGCTGCGGCGCGTCGCCGAGACGTTCGCGACCCAGCGCCCCTCGACCTTCATCTGGTGCATGGGCGGCACGCAGCATACCGTCGGCACGGCCAATGTGCGGACCTATTGCAACCTGCTGCTGGCGACCGGCAATGTCGGCTCGACGGGCACCGGCGCCAACATCTTCCGCGGCCACTGCAACGTGCAGGGCGCGACCGATTTCGGCCTCGATATCGGCAGCCTGCCTTGCTATTACGGCCTGTCGGCGGGCGGCTGGCGGCACTGGTCGCGCGTTTGGGAAATGCCTTACGAGTATTTCGTCTCGCGCTTCGACGCGGTGCCGGCCAAGGGTGGGCGCGACGCGCGCACGTCCGAAGAGAACATGAACGTCGCCGGCATTCCCTCGACGCGCTGGTTCGACGCGGCCACGCTCGATGCCGAGGATGTCGACCAGCGCGACAATCTCAAGGCGATGATCGTGTTCGGCCATGGCGGCAACACGGTGCCGCGCATGGGCGATTCCCTGAAGGGCATGAACGCGCTCGACCTTCTGGTCGTGGCCGATCCGCATCCGACGACCTTCGCCGCGCTGCATGATCGCACCGACAACACCTATCTCCTGCCGATTTCGACCCAGTTCGAATGCGACGGCAGCCGCACGGCGTCGAACCGTTCGGTGCAGTGGGGCGAGAAGGTGGTCGAGCCAATCTTCGAGAGCGACAACGACTATGCCGTCATCTACCAGCTCGCCAGCAAGCTCGGCTTCGGCGAGGAGATGTTCAAGAACTACGACATGGTCCAGGGCAAGTTCAGCCTCGAGCCGACGGCCGAATCGATCCTCCGCGAGATCAATCGCGGCGGCTGGTCGACCGGTTATACCGGTCAGTCGCCGGAGCGGCTGAAGGCGCATATGGCGCATCAGGACAAGTTCGACCTGGTGACGCTGCGCGCCTATGACGACGCGCCCGAGGAAATCTCCGGCGACTATTACGGCCTGCCCTGGCCGTGCTGGGGAACGCCGGAGTTCCGCCATCCCGGAACCCACATCCTCTACAACCCGAATATCCCGGTCAAAGACGGCGGCGGCGCGTTCCGCCCGCGCTTCGGCTTGGAGCGGGACGGCGAGACCCTGTTGGCGGAAGGCAGCTATCCGGTCGGCTCGGACATCACCGACGGCTACCCGCAGTTCACCTATGGGATCCTGCAGGCGCTCGGCTGGGACGGCGAGTTGACGCCGGACGAACTGGCGACGATCCAGCGCATCGGCAACAACGACCCCGAGGCGATGGCCGCTGTCAGCTGGTCGCTCGACCTGTCGGGCGGTATCCAGCGGGTCGCCATCGAGCATGGCTGCGTGCCCTTCGGCAACGGCAAGGCCCGCGCCGTGGCGTGGAACCTGCCCGATCCGATCCCGGTGCATCGCGAGCCGATCTACAGCCCGCGCCCGGATCTGGTGGCCGAATATCCGACCCGCGACGACGGTCGCCAGTTCCGCGTGCCGAATATCGGCCACACGGTGCAGGCGTCGGCGGTCGAGCGCAATCTGTCGGACAGCTTCCCGATCGTCCTCACCTCCGGCCGGCTGGTCGAATATGAGGGCGGCGGCGAGGAAACCCGCTCCAATCCGTGGCTCGCGGAACTGCAGCAGGACATGTTCGTCGAGATCAATCCGGCCGACGCGGAGGCGCGCGGCGTTTCCGATGGCGGTTGGGTCTGGGTGACCGGTCCCGAGGCCGACAGCCGGGTGCGCGTCAAGGCGCTCGTCACCGAGCGCGTGGCGCCGGGCGTCGCCTTCATGCCGTTCCACTTCGCCGGCTGGTTCCAGGGCGAGGATCAGCGGGGCAAATACCCCGAAGGCACCGACCCGATCGTCCTCGGCGAGAGCGTCAACACCGTAACCACCTATGGCTATGACCCGGTGACCGGCATGCATGAAGGCAAGGTCACGCTTTGCCAGATCGCGGCGGCGTAAGGGAGAGAAACGACAATGGCACGGATGAAATTCCTTTGCGACGCGGACCGCTGCATCGAGTGCAACGCCTGCGTCACCGCCTGCAAGAACGAGCACGAGGTGCCGTGGGGCATCAACCGGCGGCGGGTCGTCACCATCAATGATGGCCTGCCGGGCGAGCGCTCGGTGTCGATGGCGTGCATGCACTGCGTCGACGCGCCGTGCGCCGCCGTCTGCCCGGTCGACTGCTTCTACACCACCGACGATGCCGTGGTCCTGCATTCCAAGGATACCTGCATCGGCTGCGGCTATTGCTTCTACGCCTGCCCGTTCGGCGCGCCGCAATATCCGCGGGTCGGCAATTTCGGCACGCGCGGCAAGATGGACAAATGCACCTATTGCGCCGGCGGTCCCGAGGCCGACATGACGCAGGCCGAATATGTCAAATACGGCTCGAACCGTCTGGCCGAGGGCAAGCTGCCGCTATGCGCCGAGATGTGCTCGACCAAGTCGCTCCTGGCCGGTGACGGCGACATCATCGCCGACATCTATCGCGAGCGCGTCGTGACGCGCGGCTACGGTTCCGGCGCCTGGGGCTGGCGCACCGCCTATGGCGACACGGTCTCGGTCTAAGCGCGAAAGGATGAGGCAATGACGACGATCCCTTCGCTTCTCGGCCGGCTGTGTGCTCTGATCGCCATCGTGGCGCTGATGGCGTTCACGGTGCCGGGGCTGACATCGGTCGCCGAGGCGCAGCAGATCAACCCGACCGAGAAATCGGTGACCGAGGACGACCTGTTCCAGGCCCTGCAGGGCGACGACATGGTCTCGGGCCGGGTCTCGATACCCGATGAATTGTCGACCGGCCTGATCAAGCCGGGCAATAAGGGATGGGCCGACACCCATGGCGGGCTGGTCCGCAACCTGACCATTCTCGCGGTGGTCGGCATGCTGGCCGTGCTCGTCGTGTTCTACATGGTCCGGGGCAAGATCCGCATCGATTCCGGCCTGTCGGGCATGAGCATCCTGCGCTTTTCGGCGCTCGAGCGCTTCGGTCACTGGTTGATGGCGGTGTCGTTCATCGTGCTTGGCCTGACTGGCCTGAATCTCGTGCTCGGCCGCAGCGTCATCCTGCCGATCGTCGGCGAGGACGCGTTCGGCACGCTGTCGACCTGGGGCAAGATCGCGCACAATTATATGGGATGGGCCTTCATGCTCGGCCTGGTCCTGACCTTTTTCATGTGGGTCGCGCACAACATCCCCAACAAGCTCGACATCGACTGGATCAAGAAGGGTGGCGGCCTGTTGCAGAAGGGCGTGCATCCGCCGGCCAAGAAGTTCAATGCCGGCCAGAAGGTCATCTTCTGGTCCGTCATCATCGGCGGCGCGGCGCTGTCCTTCACCGGCGTCATGCTGCTGTTCCCGACGCTTGCGGGCACCCAGGCCGATTGGCAGCTCTACCAGCTCATTCATGGTTTGGTGGCAGCCGGCCTGACGGCCATCGTCATCGCGCACATCTATATCGGCTCGGTCGGCATGGAAGGCGCCTTCGACGCCATGGGGTCCGGCGAGGTGGATCTGAACTGGGCCAAGGAACACCATTCCTTGTGGGTCGAAGAGGTTCAGGGCAAGCCGGACTACGAGCCGCATGCCACGAACACGAAGCCGCAGCCGGCGGAATAGCGCGGTCGCGCGAGACAGGGCGCGGGCCTCTAGGTGCGCCAATTCTCGGCCATCCCATCCCGTGCACCGGGATGGGATGGCCTTTCCAGGCTAGCCTCTCCCGGGTCGGCCTGTCTCGGCCGGGCCTGTTGCGGCCGGCCGAGAGCGCCAGCGCCGCGTCAGGCGCGCGGGCGGTGGTGCGTTGACCCCGAGCCGGTGTCTGAAGTGCTGCTGGCCCGGAGCCCGATGTCTGGTCGATTGCGATATTAGGTCGATGCCAAGGCCATGACCGAAGACGATATGCTGATCGCGGCCCGTGCGGCCCTGCAGGATCTTAGCCTGCCGGACGGCAGCCCCCTGATGGCCTCCGACAGGGTGGCGGGACCCGTCCGCGTCGGCGATCGGCTCAGCCTGGCGATCGCGATTTCGGCCGACGAATTCGACGACTACGCTTCCTTGCGCGATGCCGCCGAAGCCGCCTTGCGCGCCGTTCCCGGCGCCGGCGCGGCCATTGTCGCGCTGACGGCCGACAAGCCGGCGCCGCCGGCCCCCGTATCCGCACCGGGCCAGGCCACGCAGAGTTCCGGCGCTTCGGCAGCTACCATGCCCGGCGGCAAGCGACCACAGGTGCTCGATGGTGTGCGCCATGTCGTGGCCGTCGCCTCCGGCAAGGGCGGGGTTGGCAAGTCCACGACGGCGGTCAATCTGGCGCTCGGCCTCAGGACGCTTGGTTTGAAGGTCGGCATTCTCGACGCCGACATTCACGGTCCCTCGCTGCCGACGCTGCTGGCCCTGCATGGCCGGCCGAGGCTTGGGCCCAACCGGCGCCTGTTGCCGATGCAGGCCCATGGCCTCGCCGCCATGTCGATGGGGCTGATGGTCGATGCCGAAACGGCCATGATCTGGCGCGGTCCGATGGTCATGTCGGCCATCACCCAGATGCTGTCCGATGTCGACTGGGGTCAACTCGACATATTGATCGTCGACATGCCGCCAGGCACCGGCGACGCGCAGCTCGCCATCGCCCAGGGCACCGATCTGTCGGGTGCCGTCATCGTGTCGACGCCGCAGGATCTCGCGCTGATCGACGCGCGGCGCGGCATCGCCATGTTCCGCAAGGTCGATGTGCCGATCCTTGGCGTCATCGAGAACATGGCCTATTTCGTCTGCACAGAATGCGGCACGAACCATGAGCTTTTCGGGCGCGGTGGGGCGCGGGCCGAGGCCGAGCGTCTCGGCGTGCCCTATCTCGGAGCCGTGCCGCTGACGATGGACCTGCGCGCGGCATCGGATGCCGGCCGGCCGGTGGTCGCGCGCGCGCCAGACAGCGATCTCGGGCGCATCTATACGGGCATGGCCGAAGCGGTCTGGGCTACGCTCGATGACACGCAACCCGCATCGGGGCATTATGTTTCACAAGGAGCTTGACGCATGAGAATGATCTTGGTCGCCACGCTTGTCGCCGTCGGCATCGCCGCCATCGCGGCCTATGTGCTCGACGACAATTTCCAGACCAACAGCTATTCCGCCTTTACCACCGAAGGTGCCCGCATCTCCGGTCCGGGCGACAATCTGGTCACGTTCTGACCTTCTCGTGGCTTGGCTTGATGGCCTGAAACGGCTCGGCCTGGCGCTGGCCGTGACGATCACGGCCGGCCTGTCCCATGCTCAAGCGCAGGATCTGCGCGGGCATGGCGGGCCGGTGCGTGCGCTCGCGCTGTCGGGCGACAGGGTCTATTCCGGTTCCTTCGACACCCGCGCCATCGTCTGGCAGGGCGGCATCGCGCGTCAGGTGACGCGGGCGCATGACGGGGCGGTGACCGCCGTTCTGCCGCTACCGGACGGGCGCTTCGCCTCGGGCGGTCAAGACGGGCGGGTGGCCATCTGGGGCGCGGGGCCCGAACCGCTGCAATTCGAGCCTTGGCATGCCTTGCCGGTGGCGGCGCTGGCGCCCTGGGGCGATGGTCTCGCCTCGGCGGCCTGGAGCGGGCGTATCGCGCTTTGGGATGGCGGCGAGAGCGCGCCGGAGGTTTTCGAGGCCCATGACGGGCAGATCTCGGGCCTCGTCGCCTATATGGACGGCCTGGCGAGCGTCGGCGCCGATCTCCGGCTGCGCCTGTGGGACGCCGATGGCGCGCCGGGTCCGGTCATCGATCTGCCGTCGCCGCCCTCGGCGTTGGCGACCGACGGGGCCGCGCTCTTCGTGACCGCGCCCGACGGGTCGGTCGCGCGCATCGTGCCGGGCGGGGACACGCTGAGGATCGAGCTGACCAGCCGCCCGCTGATCGCCGTGGCGGCGGGCGCCGATCATGTCGCCGTGGCCGCGATCACCGGCGATGTCTGGCTGCTCGACCCCGTCACGCTCGATATCAGGACCCCTATCGCGACCGGGCAGGGACCGGTCTGGTCGATGGCCTTGTCGGCCGACGGCCTGTTGACCGGCGGCAATGACGGACTGATCCGGCGCTGGACGCTCGATGGCGCGGCTCTCGGCGCGGGCGCCGAGCCGCAGCCCGTCGTCGCCGGCAATGAGCGGGGAGCGGAAGTGTTCCGGGCCTGCGCGGTGTGCCATGCGCTGACCGCCGATGACGAAGGGCGCGCCGGGCCGACGCTCCACGGGATTTTCGGCCGCCGTATCGGCACCGCGCCGGGCTATGATTATTCCGAGGCCCTGCGCGGGATGGATATCGTCTGGACGCCGGAAACGGTATCCGATCTCTTCAAATACGGCCCCGAAGCCTATACGCCGGGCAGCCGCATGCCCGAACAGCGCGTTCCGAGCGCAGAAGATCGCGCGGCCCTGATGGACTTCCTGGCCGCCACGACGCAATAGGGTGGTTTCAGATGCATCGTCTTTTGCCGGCGCAATGCCGCCGCCGGGCTTCACCCACGACACAGATGAGGAGACGGACCCGTGAGCAATGATTTCAACATGACCATGCGCAAATTCCTCAAGGAGGTCGGCGTCACCTCGCAACAGGCGATCGAGGAAGCGATGCGCAAGGCCGGAACCGACAAGACGGCGGGGCGCGATTTCGCCGTCTCTATGGTGCTCACCGTCGAGGAACTGGATCTCGAACACCGCGTCGACGGACGCATCGCCGGCCGTTCGGACTAGGCGGATCGGCTCCCCCGCCGGACAGCCATCCGCGCGCAAGCTCGAACATCACGGCCGACGCCGGGGCGCTTTCTCCGTTGGCCGTCACCCCCGGGCTTGCCCCGGGGGGAGGGGGGCTAAGAGGTCACCCAGCCCGCAGCGCCCGATTGCGGGGATACGTGCGGCAATAACACGGCACGGATCAGACGCTTCAACCTAAACAGAAGGACGTCTGGCGCGCTCAATCGGTGCCGAGGATCACTTCGGACGCCTTGATCAGGACATAGACGTCCTTGCCGTCGGCGAGATCCAGCTCGCTGACCGCGTCGGTGGTGATCATCGAGGTGATCAGATTGCCGCCGCCGATATCGACCTTGACCTGGCTGTTGACCGGCCCGCTCTTGATATCGACGATCTTGCCTTTCAGCGTGTTGCGCGCGCTGACCTTCATGTTCTCCGCCTTTCCTTGTCCCCTCGGCCGCTTCCGTGCGGGGGGGCCTCGCCATATGCACCGCCGCGAGCGGCCACGGCAAGCTTTTCACGGCCAGCATTACGTCCCGGTCGGGCAGGTGATGGTGATTTTTGATTGCGGAAATATGCTTTATTATGCATTTTGTGTTTCTATCTGGAATTAATGCTGTAACCGTCGCCTCATTTTTCGCCGGCTCATAATCAGTCGGCGCCAATCCCCTGGCCGATGGTCGGGATCGCGGCGGCGGAGATAACGACAACGATCACGGTAGCGACAAGGAGATTCGGTCGATGCGTCTGGCTTTTGCGACGATGTTGGTTCTGGCTTTGGGGAGTTCCGCGGCGATGGCCGAAACGGACGTCAAGCTGCATGCGGCGGGCAGTCTCAAGGCCGCGATGACCGATATCGCCGATGCCTTCGAACAGGCCCATGACATCGAGGTGATCCGCGCCTTCGGCCCGTCCGGCCTGTTGCGCGAGCGGATCGAAGGTGGCGAGGCGGCGCAAGTCTATGCCTCGGCCAATATGCGCCACCCGCAGACGCTGGCGGCCGCCGGCATGGCCGGGCCGGTGGCCTTGTTCGCCGGCAATCGTTTGTGCGCGCTGGCCCAGCCGGGGGTGGATATCGCCACCGAGACGGTGTTGACTGTCCTGGTCGACGAGGGCACGCGGCTCGGCACGTCGACGCCCGGCGCCGATCCCTCGGGCGACTATGCCTGGGAACTCTTCGCCAAGGCCGAGGCGCTTCAGGCGGGCGCGCGGCAGCTTCTGGAGGACAAGGCCCTGCAGCTCACCGGCGGACCCGACAGCGCCGCGCCTCCCGAAGGGCGCAATCTCTATGCCTGGGTCATGGACGAGGATCGCGCCGACGTTTTCCTGACCTATTGCACCAATGCGGTCCTGGCACAGCGTGAGCTGCCGGCGCTTCAGGTCGTGCATTTGCCGGCGGCGTTGAGCGTTGGCGCCGACTATGGGCTGACGCTCATCGATGGCGCGCCCGCAGAGGCCGCGAACCTGGCGCTGTTCATCCTGTCGCCGGACGCTCAGCGCATCCTTGCCGACTACGGCTTCGACGCCCCGGGCCTGCCGGCGGCCAGCGCGGGCGACTGAGATGCGGGGTCTGCTGCTGGCGGCCGCCGTCGCTCTGGCGACGGCCGGGTTCGCCGGGGCGGCCTTGGCCGAAACCCGCGTGATCGTCGATTCGGCAGGCCGCTCGGTCGAGGTGCCCGAACGGGTCGAGCGGGTCTTCGCCGCGGGGCCGCCGGCGGCGATCGTGCTCTATGCCGTGGCGCCCGATGCGCTTCTGGGCTGGACGCGGGCGTTGCGCGCTAATGAAAGGCCGTTTATCGCCGCGCCCTATCGCGACCTGCCCGAAACCGGCCGCCTGACCGGGCGCGGCGGCGAGGCCAATCTCGAACGCGTCCTGGCGGCCGAGCCCGATCTGATCATTGATTTCGGCTCGGTGCGCGACACCTATGTCGATCTCGCCGACCGGGTGCAGGCACAGACCGGCATTCCCTATGTCCTGATCGATGGCCGCTTCGAGAACACGGCCGAAGCCCTGCGCCTGCTCGGCGACATACTGGGCGTGCCGCAGCGCGGCGAAGCACTCGCCGCCGATGTCGAGGCGACCTTCAAGGCGCTTGACGACACCCTCGGCGCGGTGCCCGAGGAAGCGCGCCCGCGCGTCTATCTGGCGCGCGGGCCCGACGGGCTCGAAACCGGGCTCAGGGGGTCGATCAATACCGAGATCATCGAGCGCGCCGGCGGGCGCAATGTCGCCCGGGCGCCGGGCCAGGCGGGCCTCGTCCAGGTGTCGCCCGAACAGGTCATCGTCGCCGATCCCGACACCATCGTGACCTGGGATCCTACCTTCTACGACCGTGTCTGGCAGGATCCGCTATGGGCGGACATCGCGGCGGTGCGCGAGGGGCGTGTCTATCTGTCGCCGACGCTGCCCTTCGGCTGGGTCGACCGGCCGCCCTCGATCAACCGGATGATCGGCCTGAAATGGCTCGCCGGCCTGTTCTATCCCGATCTCTGGGCGCGTGACCTGCGCGCCGAGACGCGGGCGCATTATCGATTGTGGTATCATATCGACCTGACCGACGAGGATCTGGACCGGCTTCTGGCATGGGCAAACCGACCGCCACGCTGACGCGCCCGCGCCTCGGTTTCCTGGCGCCGACCACCTTTCTGGCCCTTGTCCTGGCCGTTCTGTCGCTCGGCGCCCTGCTGATCGGCCCGTTCCCGCTGGCCCCCGGCGAGGCCGTCTCGATCATCCTGCGCCGCGCGCTCGGGCTCGAAACCCCCGGCGGCCACGCCGAAACGGTCCTGATGTCGATCCGTCTGCCGCGCGTCACAGCGGCGCTTCTGGTCGGCGCGGCGCTGGCCGCCGCTGGCGCTTGCTATCAGGCGCTGTTCCGCAATCCCCTGGTCTCGCCCGATATCCTCGGCGTGTCGTCGGGCGCCGGTCTCGGCGCGGTGCTCGGCATCTTCCTGGCGCTGCCCGTCGCCGCCATTCAGCTCATGGGCTTTGTCGGCGGGCTCGGGGCCGTGGCGCTGGTCGGTTTCGTGGCGGCCGCCGTGCGCACCGGCGATCGCGTTCTGATCCTGGTCCTGGCCGGTGTCGTGGTCGGCGCGCTGACCGGGGCCGCGACATCGCTTCTCAAGGTGCTGGCCGATCCTTATGACCAGTTGCCGGCTATCACCTTCTGGCTGCTCGGCAGCCTGGCGGGCGTCAAGACGGTCGATATCCTGCCGGCCCTGCCGGTGGTGCTGCTCGGCCTCGTGCCGCTGATCGTCCTGCGCTGGCGGATCAACGTCCTGTCGCTCGGCGACGAGGAGGCCCGTGCCCTGGGCGTGGCGGCGGGCCGGCTGCGCGTCCTCGTCATCGTCTGCGCCACGCTGATCACGGCGAGCGTGGTCGCCATCGCCGGGGTCGTTGGATGGGTCGGCCTCGTCATCCCGCATGTCGCGCGCATGATCGTCGGGCCGAGCTTCGGCACATTGTTGCCGGTCGCGGCCATCCTGGGGGCGGGATACATGCTGATCGTTGACACGCTGGCGCGTACCATCGCGCCGGTCGAGGTGCCGCTGGGGATCCTGACCGCCGTCGTCGGCGCGCCCTTCTTCCTGTGGCTGTTGGCGCGCGGACGCCGGGCCTGGGCGTGACCATCGCGGCGCAGGATCTGGCCATCGGCTATCCCGGCCATGCGGTCGCGCGCGATATCGCGCTCGCCGCGGCGCCGGGCGATGTGCTGTGCCTGCTCGGGCCCAACGGCTGCGGCAAGACCACGCTGTTCAAGACCTTGCTCGGCCTGCTGCCGGCGCGCGGCGGCACGGTCCTGCTCGACGGCGCGCCGCTATCGGCCCTGTCGCGCCAGGACATCGCCCGCCGCATGGCCTATGTGCCGCAGGCGCATGTGTCGCCTTTCGCCTTCAGTGCCGCCGAGGTCGTGCTGATGGGGCGCACGGCGCATCTCGGCCCGTTCGCGCAGCCCGGCGGCACCGACCGGGCGGCGGCGCGCGAGGCGCTCGCGCGCGTCGGCATGGCGGGCTTCGCCGAGGCGGACTATACGCGGCTGTCGGGCGGCCAGCGCCAGCTCGTCATGATCGCGCGGGCATTGGCCCAGGAAACACCGATCCTCGTCATGGACGAACCCACCGCGAGCCTCGATTTCGGCAATCAGATGCGGGTCCTCGAAGAGGTCGCCCGGCTCGCCGAGGACGGCTTCTGCATCGTCCTGTCGACGCATGATCCGGATCACGCCTTCGCCGTCGGCAGCAAGGTCGTGCTGATGCATGACGGGCGGATCCTGACCTCGGGCGCGCCCGTCGACGCCTTGACGCCGGAAGCACTCAGCGCGGTCTACGGCATCACCGTCTCGGTCGAAACGCTGCCCGACGGCCGGCGCATCTGCGTGCCGCCACTGGCGCGCCATGCGATGGATGACGGGGGCTGATCGCGCCCGGCGGCCGCCTGTTGACAAGGCGTCCGCCCTATTCGATGCAGATCTGTCGGGCGGCCGCTGCCGCTCCCCCAACCGCCGCCGGTCCCGGCGAGACAGGAAAGATGCAAAGCCCATGGCGGTTGAACTTTGGCTGGTACGCCACGGCCAGGCCGCCTTCGCGACGGGCGATTACGACCGGCTGACCGACCTCGGCTGGACCCAGGCGCGCTGGCTCGCCGAGCATCTCGTCGCGCGCGGGGTCGGTTTCGATCGCATCGTCTCGGGCACGCTGCGTCGCCAGAAGGAGACCGCGCGGGCGCTCGCCGACAGCCTCGGCGGCCGGGTCGACGTCGTGTCCGGCCTCGAGGAATACGACCCCGCCGATCTGCTGCGCGCCCATGGCGCCGACCCACGCCAGACGGAGGACCGTCGGGCGCATTTCCGCGCCCTGCGCGCGGCTCTCATCGCCTGGGCCGAGGGCGATCTTCCCGGCGTGGCGGAACCCTTCGATCGGTTCGCCGCGCGCATCGGCGCAAGCCTCGACGAGGTGACCAAAGACGCCGGCGGCCGGGTGCTCGTGGCGACGTCGGGCGGCGTGATCGGCTTCATCGTCGGCAGCGCGCTCGGCCTCGATGCCACGCGCATAGTCGACATCAATCTTCAGGCGCGCAATACGAGCGTGACCCGGCTGATCTTGTCGGGCGGGGCGATGAAGCTCAACATGTTCAACGCCATCCCGCATCTGGAACAGCCCGACCGTGCGTTCGCCGAAACCTATAGCTGAGAGCGGCATGCCGATGCGCTATCGCGACAAGGTCGTTCTGATCACGGGCGCGGCGAGCGGTTTCGGCCGCCGCGCCGCCGAACGTTTCGCGGCCGAGGGCGCGGTTCTGTCGCTGTCGGATATCTCCGAGGATAAGCTGACCGATGTGGCGGCGGGGCTTCGCGAGCAAGGCGCGGAGGTCGTCGCCCGGCGGGTCGATGTGTCGGTGGAGGCCGACATTGCCGGTCAGATCGGCGAGACGCTGACCCGTTTCGGCCGGCTCGACGTGGCGATCAACAATGCCGGCATCGGCCAGGTTCCGCTACCGGTCGCCGGGATCGACGCCGAGCTGTTCGACCGCATCATGGCGGTGAACGCGCGCGGGGTGTTCCTCGGCATGAAACATCAGATCCCGCCGATGAAGGCCGCCGGCGGGGGCGCCATCCTGAACGTCGCCTCGGCCGCCGGCCTGGTCGGGGCGGGCATGCTGTCGGCCTATGCCGCCTCGAAACACGCGGTCGTCGGGCTGACCCGCGCAGCGGCGGACGAGACCGCTCGTTTCGGCGTTCGCGTCAATGCGCTCTGCCCGTCCTTCGCGGTCACCCCGCTGTTCGACGATATGGCGGACGCGGTCGCCGAGGAGCGCGGGCTGAGCCGCGAGGATGCCTATGGGCGGATCGCCGGGCGGATTCCGATGCGCCGCGTCGCCGAGCCCGACGAGATTGTTCAGGCGATGCTGTGGATCTGCGCGGCCGAGAACAGCTTCATGACCGGCCAGGCGGTGTCGATCGATGGTGGGCTGACGGCGATATGAGCCGGCTTGTTTTCTAGAGTGAATTCGATCCGATTGAATCGGATCCAATCAATCCGAACACACAAAAGTGCTCTAGCGGGCGCGGGTGCGGAAGGGCCCTGACCCTTCGAGACGGTCTCACAGGCCTTCTTAGGGCGAGAGCCAAGAGTTTGATGTTCCTCATCCCGAGGGCGCGCAGCGAGCGTCTCGAAGGATGGGCGACGGTCGCAGAGCCTTCCTCAACAGCCGGCTAGCCGTTTTCCTTGTCCATCGCCTCGCGCAGCGCGGCCTTCATGAGCTTGCCATTGGCGTTGCGCGGCAGGGCGGCGTCGCGGAAGACGAACCGGTCGGGCACCTTGTAGTCCGATAGCCGGTCCGCGCAGAACCGCCGCAGCGTTTGTTCCGTTTCCGCCAGCGTCGCCGGCGCCGGGTCCCTGGGATGGACCACGGCGAGCACTTTTTCGCCGAGCACCGGATCGGCCATCGGCAGGACAGCGGCCTCGGCGACGTCGGGATGGGCGGCGAGCGCGTTCTCGACCTCGGCGCTGAACACCTTGTAGCCGCCGCGATTGATCATGTCCTTCTTGCGGTCGAAGACGCGCAGATAGCCGTCGGCCGACAGCGAGCCGATATCGCCGGAGCGCCAGAAGCCGGCGATGAAGGCGGCGCGCGTCGCCTCGGGCTTGTTCCAATAGCCGGACACCACCATCGGCCCCGCGATCCACACTTCGCCGGCCTCGTCGGGCGCCACCTCGCGGCCCTCTTCGTCCATCACCCGTACCTCGCCGCAAGTGACGACCTTGCCGACGCTGTCGGAATGGGCGTTGGCATCGCCGAGCGGCATCAGGGTCGTGGGCGAGGTGGTCTCGGTGGCGCCATAGGCATTGGCCAGGGCGAGGCCCGGCAGTTCGCGCGCCAGGGCCTCGATGGTCGCCGGCGGCATGGGCGCGCCGCCATAGGAGCCGACGCGCCAGGCCGACAGGTCGTAATCGGCGAGGCGGGCGCGCAGCAGGCAGAGATTATACATCGCCGGCACCATGACGGTGGCCGTCATGCGCTCGGTCGCGGCCAGCGACAGAAAGGCCTCGACATCGAAGGCCTTGAGCACCAGGACCGCGCCGCCCACCGACAGCGGCGCCATGATGCAGGCGATCAGCCCGGTGACATGGCTCGCCGGCACCGCCAGCATGATCCGGTCCTCCGGCCCGAGCCGAAAGCCATGCCGGAAATGCAGGCAGGAATGGACGATGTTCACATGGCTCAGCATCGCGCCCTTCGGATGGCCCGTCGTGCCGGAGGTGTAGAGGATGACCGCGGTGTCTTCCTCGCGCGCCCTGGCCGCGGCCAGACCCGTGCCGTCCCGCGCGACAAGGCCGTCGAAGGTCGTCTCCACCGCGCCGTCCCCGTCGAGCGCGATGCGGATCGCGAGATCGGGCGTATCGTTCGGTGTCGGCAAGCGCTCGGCGAGGCCCGTCTCGAAGACCACGCCACGCGCGCCGCAATCGGTGAGGATGTAGGCGAGTTCCGGGCCTTGCGCGCGCACGCTCAATGGCACGGCGATCAGCCCGGCGCGGATCGCCGCCAGGAGCGCGACGACGAATTCCCAGCGATTGCCGATCAGGAGGCCGAGCCTGTCGCCGGGCCTCAGGCCGAGCGCGTGATAGCCGGCGGCGACCGCGCCCGCCTTGCTGTCGAGATCGGCGAAGGTCAGCCGGTGCCGGCCGTCGATCACCGCCTCGCGGTCCGGGTGATCCGCCGCGATACCGGTCATCAGCGCGTCGACGGTCCGATGCCGGTCGGCGAAGCAGGTGACGACGCGATCGCCGAAACGGGCTTCGCGCCGCAGCGCCGGCGGCTCGGAAGTCGCGGACGTTTCTGGCATCGCGGACATCGGTCGGTAAAGCCTTGCCTATTCGGCCGCCAGCTGGTCGGGCAGGGTGTAATAGGCGGCGCCGCGCCCAAGATGCTCGCGGGCCTGTTTGAGTTCGCGCCGTGCCACCGAGCGGATATGCACCTCGTCGGGGCCGTCGATGAAGCGCAGCGCCCGGCCCCAGGTCCACAGGAAGGAGAGCGGGGTGTCGGGCGTCAGCCCCATGGCGCCGAAGATTTGCATCGCCCGGTCGAGCACCTGGGTCTGCAGGCGCGGCACGATAACCTTGATGGCGGAGATCTCGTTGCGGGCCGCGCGATTTCCCTGGGTGTCGATCAGCCAGGCCGCCCGCAGGACATAGAGTCGCGCCTGGTCGATCTCCATGCGCGACAGCGCGATCCATTCCGACACCTGGTCGTGCTCGTGGAGATGCTTGCCGAAGGTCTTGCGCTCCATGGCGCGTTCGCAGGCGAGTTCGAGCGCCAGCTCGCACTGGCCGATCGAGCGCATGCAGTGATGGATGCGCCCCGGTCCCAGCCGCGCCTGGGCGAGCGCGAAGCCCTTGCCTTCCTCGCCGAGGAGGTTGGCCGCCGGCACGCGGACATTGTCGAACACCATCTCACAATGCCCTTCGGGCGCCAGATGATGCATGATCGGAATGTTGCGCACCACCTTCACGCCCGGCGTGTCCATCGGCACCAGCACCATCGAATGGCGGCGATGCGGGTCGGCATCGGGTGCCGGGTCCGACACGCCGAGCACGATCGCCACCTTGCAGCGCGGATCGGCGGCGCCGGTGATGAACCATTTGCGCCCGTTGACGACATAGTCGTCGCCGTCGCGCAGGATCGAGGTCTGGATATTGGTGGCGTCCGAGGAGGCGACGTCGGGCTCGGTCATCGCGAAGCAGGAGCGGATCTCGCCATTGAGCAGCGGGTCGAGCCATCGCGCGCGCTGCTCTTGCGTGGCGAACATGTGCAGGAGTTCCATGTTGCCGGTGTCGGGCGCCGAACAGTTGAACACTTCCGAGGCCCAGAAGATGCGGCCCATGATCTCGGCGAGCGGAGCATATTCGAGATTGGTCAGCCGGGTGCCGGGCTCGTCGTCGCGTAGCGCCGGCAGGAACAGGTTCCACAGGCCCTCGTCGCGGGCCATCTGCTTCAGCGGCTCGACGCAGGCCGGCGGGAAGGTGCCCGCCTCGGTCTCGCGCAGCCATTCCCGATTGGCCGGCACGACATAATTGTCCATGAAGCTGCGCAGCCGGGCCTGAAGGGCCTCGACCTTGGGCGGCATCGCGAAATCCATTCCATCTCTCCTGCTTGATCTGTCGCTCGGTGGCCTGGGCGCGCGCGGGCCTCAGGCCGGTTCCGGCTCGGCCGGGGCGGCGACATTGCTGCCGCGCTCGATGATGAATTCCCGGTCGAACAAGGTCTGCGAATGGTTCAGTTCCGACTGGCTGACGACAACGGACAGGCTCTTGTCGCGCAGGCCGAAGATTACCTCCGACAGGCGCTGGCTGAGCGCCGGCGCGACGCCCTCGAACGGTTCGTCGAGCAGCAGAAGGCGGGTGCCGGCGGCGAGCGCGCGGCCGAGCGCCACCATCTTCTGTTGGCCGCCCGACAAGAGCAGCGCCCGCCGTTTCGCCATCTCGCGGAGTTCCGGCATGATCTCGAACACGACGTCGAGCCGTTCGGCGCTGTCGAGCGCCGGCGTCACCCAGGTCGGCAGGAGGATGTTTTCCTCGACGGTCAGTTCCGGGATCAGCCCGCGATCCTCCGGCATGTACCCGATACCGAGGCCGGCGCGGTGGTGGATCGGCACGTCGCGCATGTCCTGGCCGTCGAGGCTGATCGTCCCCTCGCGCAGCGCGACGATCCCCATCACGGCGCGCATGAAGCTTGTCTTGCCGGCACCGTTGCGGCCGGTCAGGCCGACCCTCTCGCCGGCATTCACGGTCATGGAAAAGCCCCGCAGCGCCTCGACGGCGCCGATCATGACATGGGCATTGTCGACGGTCAGCACGGGCGCCCCCTATGTCGCGGTGCCGGTGACGTAGCGCTGCACCCGGACATCGGAGAGCACTTCGTCGGGGCGGTCATCGGCGATGATCTCGCCGGCATAAAAAGCGAGGATGCGGTCGGCGTAACGGGTCACGATGTCCATGTCATGCTCGACGAACAGCACCGTGACGGGCTCGCTGCTGACCGCCGCCATCACGGTGTCCATGAGTCCGAACTTCTCTTCCGAACTGACGCCGCTGGTCGGCTCGTCGAGCAGCAGCACCTTGGGATGGCGGACCAGCGCCATGGCGATGTCGAGCAGTTTGCGCACCCCGCCGGGCAGTTCCGAGACCGGGCGGTCGGCATAGGCGCCGATGTCGAAGCGTTCGAGCAGTTCGGCCACCTGTTCGTTCGCGCCTTCCGCGCCGACCGGCCGGAAGAAGGAAAAGCCGTCGCGCGAGGCGCCGACCGCGACCATGAGGTTCTGGCGCGGCGTCATGCCCTCGCAGAGCTGCGGGATCTGGAACGAGCGGCAGACCCCCATCTGGGTGATTTGGCGCGGGTTCTTCTTCGTGATCGGCTGGCCGTCGAGGAAGATCTCGCCGGTATCGGGCGTCAGATAGCCAGTCACCATGTTCACGAAGGTGGTCTTGCCCGCGCCATTGGCGCCGATCAGCGACAGGCGCTGGCCGGTCGGCACGTCGACATCGATATTGGCCGCGGCGACGACCGCGCCGAAGGTCTTGTTCAGGCCCTTGGCCCGCAGGACGGGTGTATCGGTCATTCGGCGGGATCCTCGCTCTCGGCAAGCTTGCCGGGTTTCGGGGCGGGTTCGCTGCGGCCGCCGAAGCGCTTGCGCAGTTCCTCCCAGATCGAGCCGAGACCGTTCGGCAGGAACAGGATGACGGCGAGCAGGAACGCGCCGAGCATGAACTGCCAGGTGTCGGGGAAGTAGCGGTTCGAGAAGGAGCGGACGAGTTCGAGCAGGAAGGAGGCCACGAAGACCGCCGCCACGCTGGCATGGCCCGCCAGGATCGCGACGAAGACGAATTCACCGGACGTCGTCCAGAACGAGAACAGCGGGTCGACATGGCCGAGCGTCAGCCCGTTCAGCGTGCCGCCGAGCCCGCCGAGGCCGGCGGCGATGACGAAATTGCGCACCGTGATGTTGAAAACCGACGTGCCGAGATATTCGACGCGCAATTCGTTTTCCCGCACCGCCTGCGCGACGAGGCCGGGCATGGAATCGAAGTAGAACCGGCACAAGGTCGCCGCGACGGCGCAGATCGCCACCGCCACGCCATAGAGCGCCATGTCGGCGGTCCACAATTCCGGCGCCCAGCCGAGGAAGGTCGGCTGCGGCACGTTGAAGCCGTCGGACCCACCGATCCAGTTCTGCTTGACCAGGATGCCGTAGAGCACCATCGACAGGGCGAGCGTCAGCATGGCGAAGAAGATGCTGCGATAGCGCGCGAGAAGCGGCGCCACGATGAGCCCGACCAGCGTGCTCGCCGCGCCGCCGATCAGGAGTAGCGCGAAGACGTCGGTGATCCCGGCGCGGCTCGCGATCAGCCCCGACGTGTAGGCGCCGATGCAATAGACGAGTCCCTGGCCGAAGGAAACGAGCCCGCTGCGCATCAGGACGACGATCCCGAGCGCGACGAGGCCGTAGCCCGCCGCCTTGGTGGCGGTGAACAGCATCCAGTTGGGCAACAGGAAGCCGATGGCGAACAGGATGCCGGCGCCAATCGCGCCGGCCATGATGGTCTGTGATGCGCTGCGCTGTGTCATCGGTCAGACCTTCCGGGCTTGGACGCGCTGGAACAGGCCTTCCGGACGGAAGATCAGCACCACGGCCATCACGAGATAGACGATGAAGATCTCGGCCTCGGGCATTTCGTAGATCGCCGCGGCGCGGGCGATGCCGACGATCAGCGCGCCGATCGCCGCGCCCGGTATGCTGCCGAGGCCGCCGATGATCACCACCGCGAAGGACAGGATGATCACGCTGACGCTGATGCCGGGCTGCACCGAGATCAGCGGCGCGGTGAAGGCGCCGGCCAGGGCGGCGAGGAAGACGCCGACGAAGAAGGCCAGGAGATAGACCTTGGCGACGTTGACGCCCATCGCCGCGCTGACCTCGCTCGAATGGATCACCGCGCTGACGATCTTGCCGATGCGTGTCCGGTTGAGGCCGAACCACACGACGAGCCCGCACACGACGGCGAGCACGATCAGCATCAGGTCGTAGCCGACATAGAACAGGCCGGCGAATTCGACATTGCCGAACAGCTGGCGCGGCTCGAAGACGAAATAGGGGTTCACGCCCCAGATCATCTTCTGAACGTCCTCCAGCATCAGGAAGACGGCATAGGTGACGAGCAGGATCAGCACCTCGTCGCGGCCGTAGAACAGGCGCAGCAGGCCCCGCTCCAGGATCGGCGCGATGACGATGGCGACGGCGAGCGCCGCGATCAGCATGGCCAGCAGGCTGAACGGGGCGGGCAGGCCGAAGCCGTTGAACAGCGTCACCGCGGTGGCCGCCGAATAGGCGCCGATGGCGTAGAGCCCGCCATGGGCGATGTTGAGAATGCGCAAGACGCCGAAGATCAGGGTCAGGCCCAGAGCAACGATGAACAGCCAGGAGGCATAGATCGTGCCGTCCACCAGGATGCTCAGAATGGTTTCCATGTCAGGGCCTCATCGTCCCAAGCGGTATGTCGAAAGCGCTTGCGCCCGAGCCGGCCGGCTGCCCGTGGCAGGCTCGACGGGTTTTCGACACGTCATCAGTGTTCGGATCGCGGGGTTCGGGGCGGCCGGCGAAATCCGCCGCCCCGATCGGTCTGATCAGTCGCAGTCCGCGCCGGGGAAGCCGGCATTGATCCAGTCGATGCTGTTCTGGCCGGCCGGCGGGTTCACGCATTCCGCCTTGAAGCGGATGATGTCGCCGAGGACGACATTGCCCTCGTCATCGACCACCGTGCGGCCGATCGCCGTCGGCTGGATGGCCTGGTGGCCGTCGGCGAGCGCCATCGAGATGATGCCGGCCGGGCTTTCCCAGGACAGGCCGCGCAAGGCGTCGCGGATCTCGTCGGTCGTCGGCTTGGTGCCGCCATTCTCCGCCATGGCCTTTTCGATGGCCGACTTCAGGCCGAGGATCGCCTGCGCCATGCGATAGGGCGCCTGGACGGGAATGACATCGTATTCCGCCTCATAGACCTCCATCCACCAGCGGTTCAGCGGCGTGTCGGGCGACAGCAGCCCATAGGCGCCGCGCGCGCCGATGATCGCGCCTTCCGGCATGTTGTTGCCGAGCGGCGGCATGACGTGATCGGCCGCGCTCAGCACGACCTGCGAGCGATCGAACATGCCACGCGGTGCCGATTGCAGGATCATGCCCTGAAGATCGCCGCCCCATAGCGAGGAATGGATGACGTCGGCGTTCTCGCGCATCAGCGCCGAGATCTCGGTGCCGTATTGGCCGGCGCCGAAGGCGGGGAACAGTTCGGCCTCGACGGTGGCGTCGGGATAGATCTGCGCCATGGACGCGGTGAAGTCGCGCCAGCTGTCATGGCCCCAGGCATAGTCCTGGTTGATGCCGGCGATGGTCTCGACCTCGATGCCGTTGGCGTCGAGATAGCGGGCGAGGGCGACATTATCCATCGTCGCATGCGCTGCGGTGCGGAAGACATATTCATAGACGCCGTCCTCGAAGATGCGCGGCGTGCCGCAATCGTAGAGGATGGTCAGCGCTTGAAGCTCGTCGGCGACCGGCGACACGGCGAGGCAGTCGCCGGAACTGACATAGCCGATGACCGCGTCGACGCCCTCGCGCTGCACGAGATTGCGGAATTCCTGCACCTGCTTGGTGGCGCCGCCGGCCTCGTCGATGACGATGGCCTCGATCTCGATGCCGCCGAAGCCGACCGTGTCATAGGGTGCGGGCACCTCGCCGGCATTGAGCTTCTCGATCAGAAGCCGTCCGCCGTCCCAGGCCGGCACGCCGAAGCTTTCCGCCGCCTGGCCGGACAGGAAGGTGACCACGCCGATCTTGAAGGTCTCGGCCGTGGCCTGGCCGGCCATTGGGCCGGCGAGGGCGACTGCGGCCGCACCGGCGACCAGCAGGTTTCTGAGACGTCGCGTCCCTGTGCTGAGCTTACTCATCTGGCATTTCTCCCAAGGTTTGCCGTTCTTTGTTCGGCTTGTCTTTTGCGCGTTGTTTTCTTGTGTCGTTGCGGCCGTCCCGCCGTCTGGCGGCGGGTTGGGCCGGATCGCCGGCGAGCGGGCGGCGCGCTGGCCGCGTCCGTCGGCGGAGGCGATGCATCGTCCTGTCCGTCGTCCTCCTAAGCGTCGATGCGTTCCAGAAGCAGCGCCATGCCCTGGCCGGCGCCCATGCACATGGAGATCACCGCATGGCGGCCGCCGCTATCTTCGAGATGCTGCAGGACGACCAGCACCATGCGGACGCCCGTGGCGCCCGGCGGATGGCCGATCGAGATGCCGCCGCCATAGAGATTGGTGCGCGCGCGCGGCACGCCCAATTGCCGTTCGGCATGAAGATTGACGGCGGCGAAGGCCTCGTTGATCTCGAAATAGTCGATGTCGTCGACCGTGAGCCCGTGACGGTCGAGGAGCTTGGCGATCGCCGGCACCGGGCCGCAGCCCATGATGCGTGGCGGCACGCCGACGATGGCCCAGTCGACCAGTCGTGCCCGGGCGGCGACGTTTTCACCGTCAAGGGCCTCGCGGTCGCCGACCACGACGAAGGCGGCGCCATCGGTGACCCCGCTTGAATTGCCCGGCGTCACGCGGCCACCATCGCGGAAGACCGGCCTGAGCTTGGCGAGCTTGTCCAGCGTGACCTGCGGCCGGGGGAATTCGTCGGCCGCCATCATGCGGGTGGTCTTGCCGTCCTTGACCTCGATGGGCGCGATCTGCTTGCCGAGGAAACCGGAGTCGATCGCCGCCCCCACCCGCTGCTGGCTGGACAGCGCATAGTCGTCCATGTCGTCGCGGGTGTATTGGAAATCGTCGGCGAGGTTCTCCGCCGTCTCGCCCATCAGTTCGTATGAGAACGGATCGCGATAGGCCCAGTCGAGGGTGTCCTGCATGCGTTGTTCGCCGCGCACCGCACCCCAGCGGCTCGATGTCAGGACATAGGGGCCGCGCGAGAAATTCTCGCCGCCGCCGGCCAGCGCGATGCGGCTCTGCCCGGCGGTGATCTGTTCCGCCGCCGACAGGATCGCCTGGGTGCCCGAGCCGCAGGCGCGCGACACGTTCAGCGCCGCGCTCTCGACCGGCATGCCGACATTGAGCGCGATGACGCGGCTCGCGAAATAGCCATCATGGTCGACCGGCAGCACATTGCCCCAGACCAGATGGTCGACCTTGCCGGCATCGAGCCCGGCCTTGTCGAGGCAGGCCCGGGCGGCATGCTGGCCGAGCTCGGTCATCGGCGTGTCGCGCAGCGACTTGCCGAAATCCCCGAAAGGCGTGCGCATGCCGCCGGCCAGGACGATTTCCGTCATGTTCTTCTCCCCGTTTCGGGCGTAGCCGTCTTGCCGCCGGTCGTGCGATCGGCCGTTCCGTCGCGCCGACCCACCGGCACGTCGATATCGATGCCCGCCATGTCGTAGCCGCGACGGAAGTCGGCGATATGCTTCAGCATCCAGTCGCCGGCCACCTCGGCCTGTCCCGCCTTGAGCGCCGACAGGACGCGGCCATGCGCCTCGACGAGGCGATGGCCCGATTGCGGCAGATGCGGCGCGAGAAGGTCCATGGCCGGAAACAGCAGCAGCGCCGCCGGCTCGCGGGCCAGGAGCCAAGCCCTGTTGCCCGCCGCTTCGGCGATCATGCCGTGGAATTCCATGTCGAGCTGGGTGAAGCTGTGGCCGTTCCGCACCGCCTCGTCGGTGCGGGCGAGATTGTCCTCGAGTGCCGCGATCTGGTCGGGCTTTATGCGCTCCGCCGCGAGCCGCGCCACGCCTGGCTCGGTGACCATGGAGAGTTCCCAGAGTTCGCGGAACGTGACCTGCTGCAGGATCAGCGCGCGGGTGGCGCGCGATGACAGATCCTCCTGGCGCGGGATCGCGGCGAACAGTCGCCGGCCTTCCTCGCGGCGCACCAGGCCGGTCTGTTCCAGGAGCCGCAGGCCCTCGCGGGCGGTCGACCGGTTGACGCCGAGCTGGTCGGCGAGATCGGTTTCCGATGGCAAGCGCTCGCCGGGTCGCAGCCGGCCGGACAGGATTTCCTCCTCGATGGTCTCGAAGACGACCCGATAGGCGGGCGCGACGCCGAGCTTGGCGAAGCGGGGTTCGCGCTCCGCGACATCCGCCGTGGCGGCCGCGTCGTTTCCCGTGCCGTTCTGATCCGCGTTTCGGGGCATTCCGCCCGCTCTCCCGACGATCGGCCCGGTGTCTCGGCCGCTGCGGGATCGGGGTCCCTTGGCGGCCGTCAGGCTCTTGTTCGATTGTTGGACAATCGAACGGTAAGCAAAAATCCTCGAGCCGGTCAACGAAACGATGTGCTGCGCTGCAAACAGGCCGCGTGCGCTCGTCAGGTCCGATATGGTCGCCTGGCTGTGGCGGGGATATTGGGGTCGGTCGGGGGCTTGTCGGGGCGGTTACAGATCGTCGGAGTAGTCGAACCAGCCGCGTCCCGCCTTGCGGCCGTCGCGGCCGGCGCGCACCATCTGCTTGAGAAGCGGGCGCGGCAGGAAACGCGGGCCATAGGCGTCGTGCAGGATCTCCTGGACCTGCAGCGACAGGCTGTTGCTGACCTGGTCCATCAATTGATAGGGGCCGACCGGATGGCCGAGCCCCAGCCTGCAGGCGGTGTCGATGTCGGCGGGGCTCGCGACGCCTTCCTCGACCAGCCGGTTGGCCTCGATCCAGAAGGCATGCAGCAGCCGGTTGACGGCGAAGCCCGTGACATCCTTGACCCGGATCGGCTCCTTGCCCGCCTGCCGGCAGGCCGCCATCGCGCCCGTGACCGTGGCGTCGTCGGTGTCGAAGCCCGGAATGACCTCGACCAGCGGCATGCGCGAGACCGGCGAGAAGAAATGCATGCCGACGAAGCGCCGTCGCCGGGCCTCGGCCAGATGGCCGGCAAGCACGGAGATCGAGATCGACGAGGTGTTGCTGGCGAGGATCATGTCCTCGGCGGCGATCCTGTCGAGCGCGCCGAGCACCGTGGCCTTGAGGTCTTCGTCCTCGAACACCGCCTCGATGACGAGCTGCCGATCGGCGTGGGCGTCGATGTCCCGGCCGAGCGTCAGGCCCTGGCGCGCCCGCGCGACCTGTTCGGCGGTGTAATGGCCGCGCGCGGCCCCTTTGTCGAGGATGGCCGAGATCCGCCCGTCGGCGCGGTCGAGCTGTTCGGCGCTCGTGTCGGTGAGCGCCACGTCCGCGCCCGACAGCGCGAAGACGAGCGCGATCTCGCTGCCCATCATGCCGGCGCCGACGACGCCGATCCGGTCGAATTGCACGATAGATGTCTCCCTTGTCGTCGTCCCCCGCCGGGGGACCCTTTGAGCATTATGTGATCCCCGCCCGGTCTCAGAACCAATCGGGCTCCATGGTCAGGACCGTGTCGTCGAGCCTGCCGAGCAGGTCGGCGAGCTGGGCGACCCGCGGCAGGTCGAACCGGAACACATAGCGGCAGGTCTGAAGCTTGCCGCGATAGAAGGCCGCATCCGACCGATCGGGGTCGCGGGACAGCGCGTCGGCCGCGACGATCGCCTGTTTCAGCCAGATCCAGGCTAACGTTACATGGCCGGCGAGCCGCATATAGCTTGCCGCATTCGCCAGATAGGCTCGCTCGCCGGCAAGGTTCGCTTCGGCGCTCATGCGCCGCGTCGTCGTCTCCCAGAGGGTGAGGGCGTCGGCAAGCTCGTCCGCGTGATCGGTCAGTTCCGGCCGGGCGCTCGCGGTGGCCACCGTCGCCCGCATCTCGGCCAACAGCGCCTGGAAGGCGGCGCCGTCCTCCTGCCGCACCTTGCGGCCGAGCAGGTCGATGGCCTGGATCCCGTTGGCGCCCTCGTGGATCGGGTTCAGCCGGTTGTCGCGATAGAACTGTTCGACCGGATGGTCGCGTGTATAGCCGTAGCCGCCGAGCACCTGGATCGCCAGATCATTGGCTTCGAGCGCGCGCTCGGAGATGTAGGCTTTATAGGTCGGCGTCAGCATGTCGAGGAGCCGGTCGGCGGTCCGGCGGGCGGCGGGATCGGGGTCGACGGTGCGCCGGTCGACCATCAGCGCCAGATAGAGGCCGAGGGCGAGGCCGCCCTCGCCGATGGCCTTCTGGATCATCAGCATGCGGCGGATATCGGCATGCTCGATCAGGGCGATCTGCGGCGCGGTCGGCGACTTGGCGTCGGGATGGCGGCCCTGCCGGCGCTCGCGCGCATAGTCTCGGGCATGGAGATAGCCGGTCGCGGCGAGCGCGGATGCGCCCATGCCGACGCCGATCCGCGCTTCGTTCATCATATGGAACATGTAACCGAGGCCCTGGCCCTCGGCGCCAACGATCTCGCCGATGGTGCCGCCGGTCTCGCCGATGGACAGAACCGTGTTCGTCGTTCCGCGATAGCCCATCTTGTGGTTGAGGCCCGCGACGACGATGTCGTTGCCGCCCAGGACCGTGCCATCCTCGGCCACCCGATCGCGCGGGACGATGAACAGCGACAGCCCCTTGACGCCGGGCGGCGCGCCGGCGACGCGCGCCAGCATCAGGTGGACGATCGTCTCCGACATCTGATGCGCCGCGCCGGAAATCCACATCTTGCCGCCGCTCAGTCTGTAGCGCCCGTCGCCGATCGGCTGCGCGATCGTGCGGATGTCGCCGAGCGACGAGCCGGCATCGGGTTCCGACAGCGCCATCGTGCCGAAGAAACGGCCGGCCAGCATCGGCCCGAGATAGCGTCGCTTCTGGTCGTCGCTAGCGAAGCGCTTGAGCAGGTTGGCGGCGGCGATCGTCAGGAACGGATAAGCGATGGTGGCGAGATTGGCCGCCTGGAACCAGGCGAAGCAGGCCTGCGCGACGACCCAGGGCAATTGCAGCCCGCCTTCGTCATGGTCGAAGCTGGCCGCCGTGAAGCCCGCCGCGTTGAAGGCATCGAGCGCCGCCCCGATCTCGGGGATCATCTCGACGCGCCCGTCGACGAGGCGCGGCTCGGCGAGATCGCTCGCCCGGTTATGCGGTCGGAACTGGTCTTCGGCGATCTTGCGCGCCGTTTCGAGCGCCGCGTCGAAGGTGGTCCGGTCGTGCTCGGCATAGCGCGGCAGCCGCGTCAGCGCGTCGACGTCGAGCATCTCATGAAGAAGAAAGCTCAGATCTCTCGGATCCAGTATCGGCGTGGTCATCTAACGGGTCGTTCGCGGGACGTGGTCGGGACAAGGGGCGAGGCATTGGGCGGGACCGGAGGACGGCGTCGCCCGAGGCCGACCATAGCCTAACGCCGCCACGGTCCAGGAAGATAGGGCCGGACCGTCGGAGACGGTTGTCGGCCGGGTCTCGGACGCTTTTCCACTGATTCCCGGCCAGGCTCGTCGCGCCGACAGGCAAGCGCGCCGCCGCAATCACAGGCTGTTGGTGCTGAACAACCTGTTGGGACCGTCACAAATCTGTGTTACGGACGGCTGGTTCTGTGCCATTTTGGGAATCGCCGTCCGCCGTGTCTTTGTCGCGGCAATGTGGCGGTCTCTTCGCTATTTGACGCCAGAGCGACATATTCTTGCTTTTTCGCGCCAAGCGGCTGCTTTGGCACCTGGCGGATACGCCTAAAAATAGATGTTCCGGTCGGAGCTTATACTCTTGGCTGTGCGTTCTTTTTGGTTTATTGGTAAACAATCCCTAAATGACGCATCCAAGCTGTTTCACTTGCAGAAAACAGCCTTACCAAATGGTTAGTTGACCCATTTGCAATCTTTACCAAATTCACAGCTAATCGTTGTGCAGAAATTAATATCGCGTTAACAGACACGCACTGAGCGCATCCGCTCTTTTCGAGGCAACCTCATGTCGGATTCCGAAAACAGCATTGACCCTGTCGAAAACCTGGTGCCGCAAGGCGGCGCGCCGGATCAGGCCGCCGCCGGGACGGTCGTGTTGGCCCAGGCGGCGAGCGGTATCGGCGGACAGCCGGACGGCGGTGTTCGACTTGCTCTCGATACGCAGACCGGTGGCCGCGTGATCACCCTGCCCGACGGCGTGTTCATTCAGTCGGTGACCCCGAACGGCGACGATCTCAGGATCGTGCTGTCCGACGGCCGCGTGATCACGGTGCCGGATGGTGTGATCAACACGCCGACGATTCAGATCGGCGACGTCGTCATTCCGACCGAGGCGCTGGCCCAAGCCATCGATACGGGCGAGGCGATCGAGCCCGCGGCGGGACCGGAAGCCGGTGGCGATCAAACGCCGGGCAGCGGCGGCCAGAATTTCGGCGCCGGCGACAGCGGCCCGATCACGGGCGGTCTTGGTGTCACCGACACGCTGGGCGGAACCGAGTTGCCGACTGATGATGGCATCGCGCCGCCGATCGACGATTTCGGTTTGCTGGCGACCGACGATGACGGAACGACCGAAGCCGCATCCGTCGAGACCAACGACTTTCCGAGCTTCACCTCCGGTTTTGGAGCGGGAGCCGTTGAAGAAGACTTTCTGCCGGGCGGCAATAGTGGTGACGCCAGCGGCTCCTTTATCGTTTCCGGCAACCTGAACATCGATTTCGGTGATGAAGACGGCAACAGCGTCGTCGACGGAGGCGCCAGCACGGGAACTGGTGATCGCGGCGTGGGTTTCACGAACCTCGCATCCGCGATCGCCAATGTCATCGTCAATGGCGGCGCCATCGATCCGGCTAGTCTGACATCGCGTGGCGATCCGATCAGCTTCGATCTGTCGGGCAATGGCGCGACGTTGATTGCCCAGGCGACCGACGATGCCGGCGTGACGCGCACCGTGTTCACCGTGTCGCTCTCGGACGTCGGGACCGGGTCCTACACGTTTGAGCTGTCGGACGTTCTGGATCATCCGGGCGTCGACGTCGAGGATGTGTTGTTCTTCAGCTTCGGGATCACGGTGACCGATGCCAATGGGGATTCCATTGAGACGACCGTCGGCATCAACATCGGCGATGACGGGCCGTCGATTGGCGCGGTCGAGGCCGCGACGGTTGATGAAGACGATCTTCCGGTCATCGGCAACAACGACATGGTTGATGCCAGCGACGCCGATCCGGTGACGAACCCGGTGCTCGACACCGACGGTGACGCGACGACGGTCGCGGGCGCGCTGGGTATCGACTGGGGTGCGGACGACGCGAACAGCAATACCGGTGGCGCGGGCGACCGGTCGGTGTCGTTCGACATTGATCTCGGCGCCGTGGCGCCCGACGGCGTTCTCACGGGCTCACAGGTCAATGGCCTGATCACCGTCAATGGTGGCGCGCTGAATGCCAGCGCGCTGACCTCCGGCGGGGTTGCGCTGGTCTACACGCTGAATACCGCCGGCACGATCCTGACGGCGACGGCTGGCCAGGGCGGCGCGACGGTGTTCACCGTCACCCTGTCGGACGATGGCACGGGGTCCTACGTCTTCGATCTCGAAGGCCGGATCGACCATCCCGTGGGTGGCAGCGAGAACGATCTGGACTTCGCCTTCGGTTTCACGGCGACGGATTCGGACGGTGACAGCGCCGATGGGGCGTTCACCGTCACCGTCGACGACGACAGTCCGGTCGTGTTGGCTGATCCGGTTGACGGTGTGGTCAGCGAAGGCACGGCTGGTGGTGATGTGACGACCGGCCGTTTCGTCGACGCGGTGGATCAGGGCGATACCGGCAATGTCTCGGGCAGCCTGATGTCGTTCAACCCGCCGAGGTTTAACGGCCGGCAGATTGATCCGGTGACGGATGAACCGGTCTTCCAGGTGAAGAACGGTACCGGTGACGAGATTGTCTTCCAGCTCCGCCTTGGGGGCGGCTTTGTCGCCGCGGAAGGCACGGTTGACGCCTTGACGACGATGTTTGTGTCGCTGGCCGACCGGCCCGGCGATGACGGTTGGGCGGGCCGGACGCTGTTTCTCTGGGTCTCGACGGATGGCGGGCCTTTTGAGCGCGTTGGTGGCACCCATGCGGTTGGCGATCTGGCGCTGACGCGGGACTTCGTTTCTTCGGATTCTTCGACAGCCGAAGGCGATCTGAACATCGGCTGGGGCGCGGACAATGCGGATCAGGCTGATGCTGGCGGTCTCCAGGATGCGCCGGATGGCATCGGCGACCGGTCGATCATCTTCGATCTGGCCAACACGACGTCGGGCCTCATGTCGGATGGCGCGCCCGTTGTCTACGACCTGTCGCCGGACGGCACGGTTCTGACAGCCTACAAAGGCAGCGTCGGCGGCGAGGTGGTGTTCGAGGTGACGCTGTCGGATGATGGCGTCGGCTCCTATACGTTTACCCGTTTTGCCAATCTGGATCACGAGGAAGGCGCGGCGAGCGACGACGCCTTGCCGATCGATTTCGGCTTCATCGCGACCGATTCCGACGGCGATACGACGTCGGGCCAGTTCCAGGTCGTTGTCGAGGATGACGGGCCGTCGATTGGCGCGGTCGAGGCCGCGACGGTTGATGAAGACGATCTTCCGGTCATCGGCAACAACGACATGGTTGATGCCAGCGACGCCGATCCGGTGACGAACCCGGTGCTCGACACCGACGGTGACGCGACGACGGTCGCGGGCGCGCTGGGTATCGACTGGGGTGCGGACGACGCGAACAGCAATACCGGTGGCGCGGGCGACCGGTCGGTGTCGTTCGACATTGATCTCGGCGCCGTGGCGCCCGACGGCGTTCTCACGGGCTCACAGGTCAATGGCCTGATCACCGTCAATGGTGGCGCGCTGAATGCCAGCGCGCTGACCTCCGGCGGGGTTGCGCTGGTCTACACGCTGAATACCGCCGGCACGATCCTGACGGCGACGGCTGGCCAGGGCGGCGCGACGGTGTTCACCGTCACCCTGTCGGACGATGGCACGGGGTCCTACGTCTTCGATCTCGACGGCCGGATCGACCATCCCGTGGGTGGCAGCGAGAACGATCTGGACTTCGCCTTCGGTTTCACGGCGACGGATTCGGACGGCGACAGCGCCGATGGGGCGTTCACCGTCACCGTCGACGACGACAGTCCGGTCATTATGCCCGATGCCGAGGATGCGACGCTGTCTGAAGACGGCACGGTTTCGACGGCGAAACAAGACCTGTCGATCGAGAACGTGGTTCTGAACGGCGAGACCTATACCTTCTCGATCGAAGAAGGCGCGTCGCAGTTCACGGTGACAGGTGGCGGCTATGACGGCGAGCCGGTGACGCTCTTGCTTCTGGCGGAGCTTGCCGGGGCCAACCTGCCCGACGCCGACGGCAATGGCGGACCGACACGGGGCAATTTCTCGGTCGATGATCCCGAGCCAAATATCTTCAATGTTGTCGAAAACGACAACGGGGCGTTCACCTTGCGGGTCGGCGGCCTGGATACGGGCGGCGTCTACCGGATCAAGTTCGAGGGTGCTGACGCTGAAGCGAATGCGAATGCGCTTCTGGATCTTCTCCAGAGCGTTGACGGCAAGAATGGCAGCCCGAACCTCCTGAACGAGATCCTGCAGGACTTCGGTCGTGTCAGCGAGACGGGATCGCTGAACATTCTCTGGGGCGCGGACAATGCGGACCAGACGACCGATGGTTTCAACCAAGACACGCCGGGTGCGGGCGACCGGTCGGTGACGTTCGACATCGACATGGGCAGTGTCGGCGACAAGGGCGTTCTGACGGCGGACCAGGCCAACGAACTGATCACGGTGGCCGATGGGGCGATTGACGCCAGCGCGCTGATGTCTGGTGGCGTCGCGCTGACCTATTCGCTGAACGAAGATGGCACGGTTCTGACGGCCCAGGCCGGCGGCACGACGGTGTTCCGGGTTGCGCTGGAAGATGACGGCGCGGGCGAATACCGCTTCCAGCTCTTCACCGAGCTGGACCATCCGGTCGGCACGGCCTCCGACGACGCGCTCGATATCGCGTTCGACTTCATCGCCACGGATTCCGACGGCGACACGACTGAAGCCGACTTCAAGGTCACCGTCGAGGATGACACGCCGGTTGCGGCCATCGCCTTGTCAGACGAGACGCTGATCCATGACGAAAGCGGTCTCGACGCGGCGATTGCCGGTGCCGACAACTCCGATCCCCTGAGCGTCTTCGACGGCCTCGTCAATCCGGGCGACGACCCTGATGTCGCTGGCACCGATCCGCTCGGCTTCGCCGCGCAGTCGGGCATGGTCGACACGTCCGGTACCGATCTTGGCGCCGATGGCGGCAGTAAGGTGTTCTCGCTCGCCATCGGGACGGCCGACACCGATGTCGTCACGACCGAAGGCTCGGCAATCGTTCTGGTGGAGGAAACCGTCAACGGCCAGACCGTGGTCGTCGGCCGCGTCGACGCCGATGGCGACGGCTCGGTGACGGATGCCGACCCGGCCGCCTTCGCGCTGCATATCGATGCCGATACCGGCGAACTCTCGCTGGTGCAGTATCTATCGGTTCGGCATGCGGACGGTCAGGATCCGAACGATCCGGTCGACCTCGGCCAGGATGTGCTCGAGGTCGTTCTGACCGTCACCGATGGTGACAACGACATGGACGAAGCGCGTGTCGATATCGGCGAGAAGATTGCCTTTGTCGACGATGCGCCGATCATCGCCGTTGATGATGATGAGACGGCGCCGGATGTCGTTGTTGATGAAACGCGACTGGGTGCCGACGGGTCGGCCAATTTTGCCGATTTGTTCGAGGCATCTTTTGGTGCCGATGGTGGTGCCGACAACCCGGCGATCAACATTCAGACCATTCTGGGGCGCAGCGAAGTCGCGCGTCAGCAGACGGAGCCGCAATTCGGCCAGGGCGGTCCGGATGCGGTCGGCCCGACGACGCCGAGAGATAACAGCGTCGACACCTTCTCGGCCTTCATCGATGCCAATAACAATGGCATCTGGGATACAGATGAGACGGACCGTCAGGACCTTCAGACTTTTGGCGCTGGAAGCCAGTCGAACGATGCGGATGTCGATGGCGCGCTTGTCTCGGTCTCGGCGACCGACAACGGTCAGCCGGCTGCTGTTGATGGCAACCAATTCTTCATCGGCGTTAACGGCGATCGCGACAACGGCAATACGCGTGGCTGGATCGAAGGGCGCGAGGGCCTCCGCTTCGACCTGACGAATGACGGTTCGGCGCAAAGCGCGACGGTGACGATCCGTGGCCCCGCGGGCTCGAACCCGCAGAACAATGCGCTGCCGAACATCGCCGCGGGCACGTCCTTCGAGATTGTGCTCTACAATGGCGACGACATCGTTGGGACGCGGCCCATCACCGTCGACGACGCCCAGCAGGCTTTCTCCGTCAATGTGACCGCTGACAATGGGCAGCCCTTTGATGCCATTGAGGTCCGGGCGGTCGAGGACGGCGCGTTCACGGTCGATTCGGTGAAGCTGTTCAATACCGGCATCACCTATGAACTTGGCGTCAGTGCGGAAGGCGCCGACAGTGGCCTGGTCGATGGCGAGACCGGTGAGCCTGTGGTCCTGTTCGTCGAGAACGGGCAGGTCGTGGGCCGAGTTGGTGATCAAGCTGGCGAGATTGTCTTCGTGGCCCGGGTCGACAATGGCGGCACCGTCACGGTCGACCAGCAGCGCGAACTGCGTCATGACAATCCGCTGGATGCGGACGAGCCGGCGACGCTCGACGCGGCCAATCTGATCACGCTGACCGCGACGATCATCGACAATGACGGTGACAGCCGGAGCGCGACCGCCGAGATCGGCAGCTCTTTCGTGTTCGAGGATGACGGGCCGTCGATCGACCCGGATGCGGTCGAGGCCGCGACGGTTGATGAAGACGATCTCGCGGATGGCAATAGAGACGATATCGACGACAGCGACGCCGATCCGGTGACGAACCCGGTGCTCGACACCGACGGTGATGCGACGACGGTTGCGGGCGCGCTGGGTATCGACTGGGGTGCGGATGACGCGAACAGCAATACCGGTGGTGCCGGCGACCGGTCGGTGGCGTTCGACATCGATCTCGGCGCCGTGGCGCCCGACGGCGTTCTCACGGGCTCACAGGTCAATGGCCTGATCACCGTCAATGGTGGTGCGCTGAATGCCAGCGCGCTGACCTCCGGCGGGGTTGCGCTGGTCTACACGCTGAATACCGCCGGCACGGTCCTGACGGCGACGGCTGGCCAGGGCGGCGCAACGGTGTTCACCGTCACGCTGTCGGATGATGGCACGGGATCCTACGTCTTCGATCTCGACGGCCGGATCGACCATCCCGTGGGTGGCAGCGAGAACGATCTGGACTTCGCCTTCGGTTTCACGGCGACGGATTCGGACGGCGACAGCGCCGATGGGGCGTTCACCGTCACCGTCGACGACGACAGTCCCGTCATTATGCCCGATGCCGAGGATGCGACGCTGTCGGAAGGCGGCCTGGTGTCGACGGCCGAAGAGGATCTGTCGATCACCAGCGAGTTGCACGGCGAGACATATGTCTTCTCGATCGAAGAAGGCGCGTCGCAGTTCACCGTGACAGGTGGCGGCTATGACGGCGAGCCGGTTACGCTCTTGCTTCTGGCGGAGCTTGCCGGGGCCAACCTGCCCGATGCCGACGGCAATGGCGGACCGACACGGGGCAATTTCTCGGTCGATGATCCCGAGCCAAATATCTTCAATGTTGTCGAAAACGACAACGGGGCGTTCACCTTGCGGGTCGGCGGCCTGGATACGGGCGGCGTCTACCGGATCAAGTTCGAGGGCGCTGACGCCGAAGACAACGCGAATGATCTTCTGAAGCTTCTCCAGAGCGTCGATGGCAAGAACGGAAGCCCGAACCTCCTGAACGAGATCCTGCAGGACTTCGGCCGTGTCAGCGAGACGGGCTCGCTGAACATTCTCTGGGGCGCGGACAATGCGGACCAGGACAACAACAACTTCAAGCAGGATACCCCGGGCGCGGGCGACCGGTCGGTAACCTTCGACGATGGCTATGACGGCAAGGCCGTCCTGGATGCCAATGGCGATCCGCTGACCTCTGGCGGCCAGCCGCTGGTCTATGAGTTGAGCGAGAACGGCACGGTGCTGACCGCCAAGGCCGGCGACACGGCGGTGTTCCGGGTTACGCTCGACGATGACGGCGCGGGCGCCTATCGCTTCCAGCTTTTCACCGAGCTCGAACATCCGGCGGATGGTGCGTTCGACGACGTGCTCGACATCGCCTTCAGCTTCGTCGCCACCGATTCCGATGGAGATGCGACGACGGGTGACTTCAAGGTCACCGTCCAGGACGATGGGCCGGTGATCGTCGCGCCGCCGCCCGAAGCGGTGTCGGTCGACGAGGACGGCCTGTCGGGCGGCATCACCGATCCGTCGCAGCCAGGCGATCTCGCTGGCGACGCGACATCGGCGACCGGATCGCTCGACATCGAATGGGGTGCCGATAACGCCGACCAGAGCGATAGCGGCGGTGTTCAGGATACACCGGACGGCGCCGGCGACCGGTCGGTCACGTTCAACACCGACGGCACGGGCGCTCTGTCGCCGGAACAGGTCGATGCGCTGATCGTCGTCAATGGTGGCTCGATCGATGCCAGCGCACTGACCTCCGGCGGCGTCGCGCTGGTCTACACACTGAGTGATGGTGGAACGGTCCTGACGGCGACGGCGAATGGTCAACCGGTGTTCACCGTCGGCCTGTCGGATGACGGCACGGGGTCTTACACCTTCACGCTTGAAGGCCCGCTCGATCATCCCGCGGGGCTGGACGAGAACGACCTCGATATCGCCTTCCGCTTCAAGGCGACGGATTCTGATGGGGATGAGGTTCCCGGCCGGTTCACCGTCACCGTCGACGACGACATGCCGATCGCCGGCGAGGCCGAAAAGGGCGCGATCGACGAGACCGGGCTGTCGGCCTCGACCGGGCCGCAGGATCTCGGCTTCACACCGGGTGCCGACGGTCTAGACAGCCTCGACTTCGTGACGGGACCGGTGGGCATCGCCTATTCGGCCAATCTGCGGAACTTCAACACGCGTCAGTCGATTTCCGGCGCCTATGGCGAGGGTGACGATCTTGTCCGGTCCGACTCGACCGATGCGGGCGAGCGCTTCGGCTCCATGGCGTTCGGGCCCGGCGGGTTCGTGACCTTGTCGGCGGAAGCCGAAGCCGGTCGCTCCGATCCGTTCATCAATCCGCGTCGCGGTGATGGCTTCGGCATCGATGCGAATGGGCGCGGCAGCGCGGCCAGCGCTATCAGCGGCGAGGAGAAAGCCGTCCTTACCCTGAACCAGGGCCTGACCGCGACGGCGTTCAATCTGACGCTCGGCCTGCAAGAAGGCCGCGCGCTGGTCGAGTTCTATCGCGACGGCGAGTTGATCGGGAGGCAGGAAGTCGATGTTGCCAGGATCGGCGAAAACAACTTCCGCGACGGCGACCGGAACAGCTACGAGTTCGACCAATCCACGATCAATTTCTTGCCGGCGGCGAATGGCGATTTCACCTTCGATCAGGTGAAGATCAGCGCGGTTGATCTTCCCGGCACGCAAAACGACGACATCCGCGTCAATGCGGCATCCTTCGACGGTCTGCCGCCGGTCATCGCGACCGATGCCAATGGAAATGCCATACCGCTAACCTCGGGTGGCGACGCGGTCGATGTCTTTGTCGACGGCAATGTCCTCATCGGCTTCATCGCGGGCAACGATCGGACCGACCCGGCGAACCATGTCTTCACGGTCGAACTCGACCCGACGGCGCCGAATGGCAGCTACAATCTGACGCTGCTCAAGCCGATCGATCATCCCGATGGCGGCGATCCGGACGATGTCGTCACCCTGAGCTTCTATGTTCAGGCCGTCGATGGCGACGGTGACCGGGCGCTTACCAAGGTCGAGGTCGACATCAGTGATGACGGGCCGGTGGCGCGGGACGATACGGCTGCGACGGATGAAGACATCAGCGTCGTCGTCGACGTCTTCGCCAATGATGACGGCGGTTCCGACGGCGTCGATCTCTCCGACGCCGACGACGTCAAAGTTCTTGTCGGGCCTGAGAACGGCGAAGTCGTTTACAACAATAACGGAACCTTCACCTATACGCCGGACCCGAACTATAGCGGCGCGGACAGCTTCACCTATCAGATCACCGATCGCGATGGTGACGTGCACCAGGCGACGGTCACGCTAACGGTCGATGGCGTCCTGGACATGGTCTTCACCGACGGCAATGACAGGATCGACCTGCGCGGGTTCGAGAACGACCCCGCTGTTAACCGGACGTGGTTCGAGGACGGCAACTTCCTCGAAGCCTTGGATGGTGACGATGAGGTCTATCTGCCCAATAGCGGCGATCCGCTGGCCGGCGAATACAATAACCGAACCTTCGATGCCGGCGGCGGCAATGATCGGGTGATCGGCGGCACGCTGAACGACCGGATCGATGGCGGCTCGGGCAATGACGTGCTTGATGGCGGTGCCGGGAACGACGAGGTTCGTGGCGGCTCTGGCAATGACACGATCACGGTCGGCGATGGTCGTGACACGGTGTTTGGCGACGGTGGCCGCGACACGTTCCTCGTGGACGACGTGATCGATGACAATGACAGCATCGATGGCGGGTCCGGGGCGGACACGGTCCGGACGGAGAGCGGCACGGGCAATCTACAGTTCAACGTGTTCGACACGGTTGGCGGCAATGCGAATGTCAGCGGCATTGAGACGGTTCGGGCCGAGGGCATCGAGGGCACGTCTGGCGCGGATCGGATCGACCTGACGAATGTGGCGGATGTCGATCTTGGGCCTGACGGCGTGATCGACGGCGGCGGGGGCAATGACCTCCTTGTCGGCAATGATCAGGGTCAGACGATCCTGGGCGATGCGGGCAATGACACGCTGCGTGGCAATGGCGGCAATGACGTGCTTGATGGCGGTGCCGGGAACGACGAGGTTCGTGGCGGCTCTGGCAATGACACGATCACGGTCGGCGATGGTCGTGACACGGTGTTTGGCGACGGTGGCCGCGACACGTTCCTCGTGGACGACGTGATCGATGACAATGACAGCATCGATGGCGGGTCCGGGGCGGACACGGTCCGGACGGAGAGCGGCACGGGCAATCTGCGGTTCAACGTGTTCGACACGGTTGGCGGCAATGCGAATGTCAGCGGCATTGAGACGGTTCGGGCCGAGGGCATCGAGGGCACGTCTGGCGCGGATCGGATCGACCTGACGAATGTGGCGGATGTCGATCTTGGGCCTGACGGCGTGATCGACGGCGGCGGGGGCAATGACCTCCTTGTCGGCAATGATCAGGGTCAGACGATCCTGGGCGGTGCGGGCAATGACACGCTGCGTGGCAATGGCGGCAATGACGAGCTTGATGGCGGTGCCGGGAACGACCGGGTCGAGGGCGGTGCCGGCAATGACACGATCACGGTCGGCAATGGTCGTGACACGGTGTTTGGCGACGGTGGCCGCGACACGTTCCTCGTGGACGACGTGATCGATGACAATGACAGCATCGATGGCGGGTCCGGGGCGGACACGGTCCGGACGGAGAGCGGCACGGGCAATCTACAGTTCAACGTGTTCGACACGGTTGGCGGCAATGCGAATGTCAGCAGCATTGAGACGGTTCGGGCCGAGGGCATCGAGGGCACGTCTGGCGCGGATCGGATCGACCTGACGAATGTGGCGGATGTCGATCTTGGGCCTGATGGTGTGATCGACGGCGGCGGGGGCAATGACCTCCTTGTCGGCAATGATCAGGGTCAGACGATCCTGGGCGATGCGGGCAATGACACGCTGCGTGGCAATGGCGGCAATGACACGCTCGGTGGTGGCGCCGGCCGGGACATGCTGACGGGCGGCACGGGCCGCGACACCTTCCTGTTCGTGTCCGGCGAGGGCAGTTCGTCCTTGGGCGGTGCCGACCGGGTGACGGATTTCGAGAACGGTCGCGACCGGATCGAGATCCAAGGTGTGGACAACCCGGCGGATATCGAGATCCGCACCAATGGTTCGGATGCCGTTCTGTTCGACACAGCGAACAATCAATATGTCGCGGTGATCGAAGGCGCGGCTGGCCAGGTCGATGCCGGCGACCTGAACATCGTTTCGTCGGTGAGCCTGTCGACGCTGAGCACCGGCCTTGCCGGAAGCTTCGGCCTGGCCCGGAGCGTGCTGCAGAGCGATGGCGCGGAAGGCCGTTCGCGGTCGACCGCCGACAATCTGTCGATCGCGGCGGGCGTCGCGACCGTCATCTTCGTCCTGTCCGATGCGGCTCATGCCGACATCGTCGAGGTCGATCTCGACACCCAGCCGGAGAACGGCGTCGTCAACATCTCCGATGGCGGAGCGGTGACCTATACGCCCAATGACGGTTTCGTCGGGCAGGAGAGCATCACGCTGGATCTCTTCCACGAGGATGGCACGGTGACCTCCGAGACCATCACGGTGGAGGTCGTCGACACCGCGCCGCTGGCCGCGATGGGGCTGGCCGCGACCGACCTCGCCGAAGATGATGCGGACGAGCAGGCCGATCGCGCTGGCGAGAACGGCGATGGTGACAGCGCTGGCGAGGCCGCCATGGCGGCCAGCATCATCGAAGGCACCGATGGTGACGACGTCATCGAGGGTACTGAAGGCGATGACATGCTGTCGGGTGGCGCCGGCGACGACACGCTCATCGGCGGCGGCGGCGATGACTGGCTCGACGGCGGGATCGGTCTCGATATTCTCGACGGCGGTGCCGGCGACGACATCCTGATCGGTGGCGCCGGCCGGGATACGCTGACCGGCGGCGAAGGGGGCGACCTCTTCGTTCTCGACGCGGCGGCCCTGGCCGATGCCGAACTCGGCATCGTCGACCTGATCACCGACTTCCATGCGGAAGAAGGCGACCGTCTCGACCTGTCGGGCCTGCTCGACAGCCTGGCGCCGACCGACCCCGAGGCCGGCCTGGCATCGGCGCTGCATTTCGACAACGAGACCAATACGCTGCAGGCGCATCTTGAGGGCACCGACGGCTGGACCGACATCGCCCAGTTCTCGGAGCCGGTCGCGGTCTCGGTGATCCTCGACGACCCGATGAACCCGGTCAGCGTTATCTAGGGTCAAGGTCCCTACAAACACACGGGGCGGGTTCCGCAAGGACCCGCCCCGTTTGCATGTCAGCCGATGGTTTGCCTCGTCAGGGGGCGGCGATCAGTTGCGGGCGACCAGGTAACGCTGCGCCATGACCGCCGCGACATATTGCGCGCGGATATCGGCGGTGACGACATGGCCGTAGCGCTTGGTCGTGGTCAGCGAGTAGACCGGCTCATAGCGCAGAAGCGTCTCATGCGGGCGGACGCTGTCGAACAGGCTGTCCAGGATCAGAACATCGTGGCCATGGGCCACCGCCACGACGGCATGCATGATGTTGCGCCTGACGTCGCGCACCACGACCAGCCGGATGTCGTCCGGGTCGACGCCGAGTTCGAGCAGCGAGAACAGCTTGACGATCGCGAAGTCCTCGCAATCGGCGACGCCGCCGGTGAAGAAGCGCTGTGGCGTGATCCAGACATCCGACGCACCGAAGGCGGCGGCGTCGCTCGCATAGCGGGCGGATGCGTTGACGAAGCTGTTCAGCCGTTCAAGCTGTTCGGCGAGCGGCCTGGTCTGAAGTTCGGCCATCAGGCCGCGCCAGGCGCGTAGGCGCGGTGCGCAATCGGCGCCGCAACCGGCATAGCTCGCCTGTTCGCGCGCCACCCGCTGCTGAAGGTCGGTCCATTTGGACAGGGTGTCGGCGTGACCGACCTTGAACTCGATGGAACCAAGAAGGCCGAACGCCTCCACGCCGGTCTGCGCGCTGCGCCCGCTGGGTGCCTCGTGATGCACCAGGGGCTGAATTCTGATCTCGCCGGCGTGCGCGCCATTGCTCGCGAACAAAGCGGGGCTGAATGTGAGGGCCGATGCGGCCAGGCTCAATCCGACAAGACGCCGCCGCGTTTTTGCGGCGCCGGTTTGATGGACCCTATTTGGTCTATCTTTCGCGCAGCGCTTCTTCACGGGCTCGGTTGATTGGCGTGAGAAGATATTCGAGAACACTTTTCTGCCCCGTCAGAATGTCGGCCGTAGCCACCATGCCGGGCAGAATGGGCAGCACCTCACTGCCGTTCCTTAAAGCGTTTTGCTCAGTTTTTATGTTTACGACGTAATAGGTCTCGCGCGTCGCCTCATCGTAAACGGTGTCTGGCGAGATATTGTCAACGAAGCCTGAAAGACCTCCGTAAACCGAGAAGTTATAGGCGGAGAGCTTCACGGTCGCGGGCTGGTTCAGGTGGATGAAGGCGATGTCCTGGGGCCGGATGCGGGCTTCCACCAGAAGCGAATCGTCGACCGGCACCAGCGTGACGATCGGCTCGCCGGGCTGCACCACCCCGCCCACCGTATTGACATGCAAGGTGTTGATGACGCCGTCGACGGGTGCGCGGAGATCAGTGCGCACCACCCGGTCGGTGGCGCCAAGGAGCGATTCCTCGACCACCGACAGTTCGACCAACGTCTCGTTCAGTTCGGCCTGCGCGTTCTGGCGGAACAACAGGAGCTGGTCTTCCGTTTCGCGTTCGGCTTCGCGGATACCGGCCTCGAGCCGGGGGATCGTGGCGTTCAGCGCCTCGATTTCGCCCCTGAGCTCGGTCGCCTCGCGATCGAGGGCGAGAAGTTCGGTGCGCGGCACGATGCCACTGTCGGCCAGCGGGCGCTTGAGGTCGATTTCTTCTTGAGCGATGCCCAGCCGCTCCTCAGCCGCGGTCAGCCTCGTGCGGGCTTCGACCAGTTCGAGTTCGCGCTGTCGCTGCCGCTCGCCGAGAAGGGCGATCTTGTTGTCGAGCGAGCCCTGGCGCGCGTAATAGAGCTTGCTCTCGCTGTCGACGACCAGCGGATCGGTGTCGTAGATGTCGGCCGGGAATTCGATCTCGCTGCCGGTTTCCTCCAGCGCCGCCTCATGTTCGAGCCGGGCGATGCGAGCGCGCAGGCTCAATTCACGCGCTTCGAGCTCCCCGAGCGAGGAGGCGAAGCCGGTATCGTCGATGATGACCAGGACCTGACCTTCCGAGACGCGCTCGCCCTGGCGCACGAGGATATCCTCGATGATGCCGCCTTCGAGGCTCTGAACGATCTGCGTGCGGCTCGACGGCACGACGCGCCCGTCGCCGCGCGTCACCTCCTCGACCTCGGCGAAGGATGCCCAGATCAGGAAACAGGCCAGAAGGGCGGCGACCGTGAGCACCATCAAGGCGGCGGTGCGGCGCACCGGCTCGTTCAGGGCGGCGGTTACGTCGCGCGCGAATCCGAGATCGTCGCGCGACAGATTGCGGCTGTCGCGCGGCCCTCTGCCGCCGCGCGGCTTTGATGTCATCTGGGCAATGTCAGTCATGAATGATGTAAGTCATGGATTAGGTGACTACCTGGCCTCTACTGTTACTGACACGCGCACGGGCTCGCCGACATGTCCATGTCAGGCCAGTTCATGTCACACTGGCCCATGTCGGGCCGGCCACACTTTCTCGCGGGCAATCGAAGCCGCGCAGCGCGCGCTCGATACCCCTGGAAAATCGTGTTAATCCAAGCCTGAACAATGATTAATATAGATCTTGTGGGCCAATTTGGCTATCAAGATTTGGTGCTTAACGACTTTTCCTTTCTCATCGATCATCACATGGACGATGCATGACATCGGAGCATGGCGATACGGAACGCGCCCTTCAGGCGCGCGCGACCGCGCCGGCCCCGGTGGCCGCCGCCGCGGGTGCTCGGCTCGCGACCGCTGACGATCCGGCCTCGGTGGTCGATCTCGCCAGCGCGGCGCGGTCGAGCCTCATGGATCCGCTCGTCGACTGCCTGCAATATATCGTCAACTATTACGACCGGTCGGTCGAGACCAGCGCGCTGACGGCGGGCCTGCCGCTCGAACATGGCCGCCTGACGCCGGCGGTCTTCGTGCGCGCCGCCGAGCGCGCCGGCCTCAAGGCGGGCGTCGTCAAGCGCGATATCGAGGACATTCCGGGCATTCTGCTGCCGGCGGTCATGCTGACCCGCGACGGCGGCGCCTTGTTGATCGTCGACAAGGGCGATGACGGGACCTTCGAGGTCGCCTTTCCGGAGGCGGCGATGGGCGTGTCCACCGAGACGATGGCCGCGCTCGACGGGCTGTCGTCGGGCTACTTTGTCCTGATCAAGCCCGAACGGCGCCTGCGCGAGAGCGATCCGGACTATGAGGAAAGCCAGGGGCACTGGTTCTGGTCGCTGATCAAATCGATGCGCCGCGATTTCCTGATCGTCGCCGTCGCCGCCTGCACGATCAATGTCATCGCGCTCGGCGTGCCGCTGTTCACGATGAACGTCTATGACCGGGTGCTGCCCAATTCGGCCTTTCCGACTTTGTGGGTGCTGGTCATCGGCCTTGCCGTGGCGCTGATCTTCGATTTCATCCTCAGGACGCTGCGCGACCGGCTGATCGCGCTGGCCGGGCGCCGCGCCGACGTCATTCTCTCGGCCCGTATCTATGAGCATGTCATCGGGCTCGATTTCCGCCACAGGCCGCAGGATACCGGTAGCTTCATCAACAGCCTGCGTGATTTCGAGACGATCCGCGAATTCCTGACCTCGAGCACCGTCGTCGCCGTCATCGACTTTCTGTTCCTCGGCCTGTTCATCTTCGTGATCTATCAGATCGCCGGGCTGATGGTCGTGCCGCTGATCGTCGGCCTGATCCTGGTCCTTCTGATCGGCATCATCGGCCAGTTCCTGCTGGCCTCGCGGGTCGATGACAGCATCGCCGATGCCGCCCGGCGGCACAGCTTCCTGATGGAATCTCTGAATTCGCTGGAGACCATCAAGCTCTGCCGCGCCGAAGGCCAGATGCTCAGGTCATGGGAGGAATCGATCGGTGCCGCCTCGCGCACCGCCGCCGATGTGCGGCGCTATTCGGCGCTGGCGGTCAATTCGACGGTTCTGATCCAGCAATTGATGACGATCAGCATGATCGTCGTCGGGGTCTACAGCTTTTCCGCCGGCAATGTGTCGATGGGGGCGATCATCGCCGCGATCATTCTCGGCGGGCGCGCCGCCGCGCCCCTCGGCAGCATCGCCTCGACGCTGGCCCGCACGCGCCACGCCTTCATCGCCTATCGCAATATCGACGAGGTCATGAAGCTGCCGCGCGAAAAGCCGTGGTCGGCACAATATGTCGCGCGCACCATAACCAAGGGGACGATTGAGTTCCGCGACGTCACCTTCACCTATCCGGGCGGCCCGGCGCCGGCGCTCGTCGACGTCAATCTCAAGGTCGCGCAGGGCGAGCGGATCGGTATTCTCGGCCGGATCGGTTCGGGCAAGACCTCGATCGGCCGGTTGCTGGCTGGGCTCTATGTGCCCGATGATGGCCATATCCTGATCGACGGGGTCGATGTCCGACAGTATTCGGTCGCCGAGGTGCGGCGCGCGGTCGGTTTCGTCTCGCAGGATGCGGGGCTGTTCGCCGGATCGATGCGCGAGAACATCGTGCTCGGCATTCCCGATATCGACGACGAGATCCTCATCCGGGCCGCCACGCTCGCCGGTCTGATGCCCTTCGTGCAGCGCCATCCGCGCGGCTTCGACATGCCGGTCGGCGAGGGCGGGCGGTTTCTGTCGACCGGTCAGCGCCAGTCGGTGATCCTGGCGCGCGCGCTTCTGACGTCGCCGCCCATCCTGTTCCTCGACGAGCCGTCGGGCACGATGGACATCCAGTCCGAACGGCAGCTGGTGGAAAATCTCAGGCGCAATCTGACGCCTGAACAGACGCTTCTTCTGACCACGCACCGCGCCGCGACGCTGGAACTGGTCGACCGGCTACTCGTCATCGAGGAGGGGCGGCTGATCCTGGACGGCCCCAAGACGAAGGTTCTGGACGCGCTCGGCGGCAAGAGCCAGCGCAGGCCGGAGTGACGGGCCGATGCGCGGCATGGTCGCTCCAGCCAGGGCCGTTGCCCGCGTCGCCGTCATGGCCGCTGCGCTCGTGGCGGCACTCGCCAGCGCGCCGACCTGGGCCCAGGCGCGGTCGAGCCATTTCTTCTCGGGCGAGGATGTCGAGATCCTGTGTCGCAGCGAGGATCCCGCCGACCAGGAATTCATCATGGCCTATATGACCGGCCTGTTCGACGCGCATAAGCGGTTTTCCGCCTTCAGCGACATCGTCGGCGTCTTGCGCATCAGCCATTTCAACGCGTTGTGGGCCGCGCTGTCCGAAGAGCAGCGTACCGATCTGCTCGAAGAGCGCGACGGCTTTCTCGAAAACGAGGCGGACCTCGCCGCCACCGCCCGCATCTGCGTGCCCGAGGGCACGACCAACGAAGCCTTCACCGGGCTGATGTGCCGATGGATCGGGGAGAATGGCGCGCGGCCGGGCGAGGCTGGCGCTGATCTCATCGGCCGCGCCATTCGCGCCCAGGCCTCGTGCTGAATTGTCGGCGTCGACATTGGATCATCAAGTCTTGGCCCGTCTCATCCCGCGCCGTCACCCCCGGCATGTCCCGAGGGCCGGGGCTCGGGGCCTGGCTTGTGATGCTTGGATTGCCGCGACAAGCTAGGCAATGACAACCGAAGAGCCGGACATGTTCGGCCACGCTTGCAACGACTTGAAACTCTGACGTCGGATCGTTCCGGCTCTCAATGGACGCCTATCAATGTCGACGTACCGACAGTCGTGGTCCGCACATATAGACATATATAAACCGGCGACTGTGACCCCGCCGCTACAGTGATTACGCGGTGACGGGCGTATGACATAAGATGGCTTGGGCAACATTTGCCGGCCTTTGCCTGGGGATCTCTGCCGGTATCCGGAAAGAGTCTATTAACCATTTTCCGTCACTCGATTAGTGTCGGGCAATCGATTCTGCGCAAGGCGCGCGAACTGGGAGCGGATATGAGAAAGCGGCGTTTTCTCTCGACCCTGCTTCTGTGTTTCGGCGTCGCCGGCGCGGCCGCCCCGGCCAAGGCGATCTCGCTCGAAGAAGCCCTCCGCATCACGGTTCTGACGAATCCCAATATCAGCGAAGCGATTTTCAGCCGCCGCGCGATCGAGTTCGAACTCGAGCAGGCGCGCGGTCTCTGGGGACCGCAGATCGACCTCGAAGGCCGGGTCGGCCTCGAATATGTCGATAACTCCACGACGCGCGCGCCCGGCGTCCGCAAGGACTACACGCCGGCCGAGATCGCCGTCCGCCTGCGCCAGCGCGTCTATGACCATGGCCGGACGAATGCCGAGATCTTCAATCAGGCCGCTCGCGTCGACGGAGCGGCGGCGCGCGTTCAGGAGCGCTCGGAATTCATCGCCCTGCAGACGGCGCGCACCTATATCGAGATGCTGCGCCTGGTACAGCTCGAACAGATCGCGCTCGAAAATCTGCGCTTTCACCGCGAGACCCTGAGCGATGTGCGCGAAGGCGCCGGCCAGGGCGTGTTGTCGATCGCCGATGTCGAACAGGTCCAGGAACGTATCTTCGCCGCCGAGGTCCAGCTCGCCTCGTTCCGCGAGGACCGGGCCGTCGCCGAGACCGAATTCATCGAGCTTGTCGGCCGCCCGCCGGCGGGGCTCAAGGACGCGCGGCGGTTGGCCAATGTGTTGCCGAAATCGATTGATGCCGCCGTCGACGTGGCGCGCCGCGAAAACCCGCTGATCGAACTGCGCCGCCGCGATATCGACTCGGCCCAGGCGCTCGTCGACGGAGCCGAAGCGGCCTTCGGGCCGGAGGTCGATCTGGAAGTCGTTGGCCTGGGTGGCTACGACATCGCCCGGCGTCCGGGAGACGCGGCGGAGGCCGGTGCCTTCCTGACCTTCAACTGGACGCTTTACGACAGCGGCATCCGCAACGCCCAGCGCGGCGAACAGATCGAGCGGATGAGCGAGAGCCGCATGCTGCTCCATTCGTCATCGCGCGAGGTCGAGCGCGAGATCCGCGAGGCCTGGGTGCAACGGCGCTGGCTCGGCGAACAGCTCGACCTGCTGCGCAGCCAAGTCGCCGAGACCCGCCAATTGCTGAACTCCTATCAGGAACAGTTCAGCGTCGGCGAAAGGTCGCTGCTCGACGTGCTCGACACGCAGAACTCGCTGACCGGCACCGAGGCGGCGCGCGTCACCGCCGAATATGCCATCGTCTTCGCCGAATACCGGATCGTCGCCGCGATGGGCCGGCTGTTGTCGACCTTCGGCCTCAGGCCGCCGTCGGACGCGACATCCGATGTCGGCGATCGCATCGGCGTGCCGCGGGCGCCCGTCGCCGAGGACCAGCCGCGCGACCGCTGGAAGTTCGTGCGCGAGGATCGTTAGGAGACGGTATGATCAGGCGTTTCGCGATCGCTGCCCTGGGTCTGCTCGCCGGACTGGCCATGCTGGCGTCGATGCCGTCCGCGGCCGTCGCCGCCGATCTCACGGCCGGCCATGTATCGTCCCAGCCACTGAGATGCCAGGGCCTGCATCACGTCTATCCCGACGAGATGCGCCCGCAACTCGAAACGGCCGTCCAGAGCTATCACGACCAGGCCGTCACCATCGTCGAGGCCGACGCGACCAGCGTATTGCCGGCATTGCGGGTGACCTGGGCCGACGAGACCAAATCCTGGTGCGGCGTGTCGTCCGGCTATTTCAAGACCGGCTATTACGACAATGAAGCGGTCAATCGCTGCATCTGCGCCTTCGGCTATATGCGCCGTTACTGATCCTCGCGCCGGTGCCGGTCGCGCGCCCCCGCATATCCTTCCCGACCGGCTCGCTTGTCACCTGGTGACGGGGCGATGTAGATCTCGCCGTCTGGCCGGTATCGATCGGGTCGCGGGACCCGGTCGCACGGATGTGAGACGGACATGTCAGACAAGCTGATCGCCGACTACGCGGCGCGGTTCAAGGCGCCGCCGCAGCGGCTTCATCCCCTGCCCAATCATCTCGCCGCGCTCGAAGCGGAAAGCATTCACATCATGCGCGAGGTGGCGGCCGAATTCGACAATCCGGTGCTGCTCTATTCGATCGGCAAGGATTCGACCGTCATGCTGCACCTGGCGCTCAAGGCGTTCTGGCCGTCGAAGCCGCCCTTTCCGTTGCTGCACATCGATTCCCTATGGGAATTCCAGGCCATGGGCGCGTTTCGCGACGAGCTCATGGCAGCGCTCGGGCTCGACATCGTCGTGCATGTCAATCAGGAGGGCGTCGAGCGCTGCATCGATCCGTTCAAGCACGGTTCGGCGCTGCATACCCAGATCATGCGCACCGACGGCCTGCTGCAGGCGCTGTCCGCCGGCGGGTATGACGCGGCCTTCGGCGGCGGCCGGCGCGACGAGGAGAAGTCCCGCGCCAAGGAGCGCGTCTTCTCCTTCCGCACGGCCCAACATGGCTGGGACCCGCGCAATCAGCGGCCCGAACTCTGGCACATCTATAACGGGCGGATCGCCAAGGGGGAATCGATCCGCGTCTTTCCGCTGTCCAACTGGACCGAGCTCGATATCTGGCTCTACATCATGGAAGAGCACATCCCGATCGTGCCGCTTTACTACGCCGCGCGGCGGCCGGTCGTGATGCGCGACGGCGTCATGCTGATGGTCGACGACAACCGGCTGCCGCTCGATCCCGGCGAGACGCCGGAAGAAAGGATGATCCGCTTCCGCACGCTGGGCTGCTATCCGCTGACCGGCGCGATCGAATCCGATGCCCGGACGATCGAGGACATCGTCCTCGAAATGGCCACCGTGAAGACATCGGAACGCCAGGGCCGCGTCATCGATCATGACGATGCGGCGTCGATGGAGAAGAAGAAGCGCGAGGGGTACTTCTGATGGCCGGGCTCGAGGCGGAACGCCGGGCCCAGGTCCGGCGGCTCTATGATGTCGGCGACAAGGGCGTCCTGCGGGTGATTACCTGCGGATCGGTGGATGACGGGAAGTCGACGTTGATCGGCCGGCTTCTCTACGATTCGAAGCTGATCCTGGAAGACCATCTGACCGCCCTGTCGCGGGACAGCCGCAAATTCGGCACCGCCGGCGACGACATCGATTTCGCGCTCTTGCTCGACGGGCTCGAAGCCGAACGCGAACAGGGCATCACGATCGACGTGGCCTATCGCTTCTTCGCGACCGACAGGCGCAAATTCATCGTCGCCGACACGCCGGGCCATGAGCAATATACCCGCAACATGGCGACCGGCGCCTCGACCGCCGATCTGGCGATCCTGCTGGTCGACGCGCGAAAAGGCGTTCTGCCGCAGACCCGGCGGCATTCCTATATCGCCCATCTGCTCGGCATCCGGCATATCGTGCTGGCGATCAACAAGATGGATCTCGTTGGCCATTCGAGCGCCACCTATCATCAGATCACCGCCGACTATCTCAAGACCGCCGAGGGCCTCGGCTTCGAGACGACGCTCGCCGTGCCGATGTCGGCGCGCCATGGCGACAACGTCTCGTTCCGCTCCGAACGCATGAACTGGTATGAGGGACCGACGCTGATCGAACGGCTCGAAGCGGTTGACGCGGCGACGGACCGGCACGACCATCCGTTCCGTTTTCCCGTGCAATGGGTCAACCGGCCCGATCTCGATTTCCGCGGTTATGCCGGCACGGTGACGAGCGGATCGGTGCGTTCGGGCGACCGGATCGCGGTCGCCAAATCTGGTCGGACCAGCCGGATCCGACAGATCGCCAGCGCCGACGGCGCGCTTCGCGCGGCGGTCGCGGGCCAGGCGGTGACGCTCGTGCTGGAGGACGAGATTGACATTTCGCGCGGCGATCTCATCGCTTCGCCCGAAGCCCGGCCGGAAGTGTCGGACCAGTTCGCCGCCAAGGTGATCTGGATGCATGAAGACCCGCTTCTGCCTGGGCGATCCTATCTTCTCAAGGCCGGCAACCAGACGACGCCCGCCTCGGTGACGGCCCTCAGGTACAAGATCGATATCGAGAGCTACGAGCCGCAGCCCGCCGTCAAGCTGGATCTCAACGAGATCGGCCTGTGCAATCTCGAAACGACGCATCCGATCGCCTTCGATCCTTACGCGGAGATGCGCGAGACCGGTTCCTTCATCCTCATCGACCGGTTCACCAATCAGACCGTCGGCGCCGGCATGATCCGTCACGGATTGCGGCGGGCCAGCAATATTCACCGCCAGCCGCTCGATGTCGACAAGGCGCGCCGTGCCGGGCTGAAGGATCAGGCGCCCTGCATTCTGTGGTTCACCGGGCTTTCCGGGGCGGGCAAGTCGACGATCGCCAATCTGGTCGAAGCCAAGCTCGCCGCCCTCGGCCGCCACAGCTATCTGCTCGATGGCGACAATGTGCGTCATGGGCTCAACAAGGATCTCGGCTTCACCGATGTCGATCGGGTCGAGAACATCCGTCGCATCGGCGAGGTGGCGCGGCTGATGGTCGATGCCGGCCTGATCGTGTTGTGTGCCTTCATCTCGCCCTTCCGCTCCGAACGGCGCATGGTGCGCGACATGGTGGCGGCGGACGAGTTCGTCGAGATCTATGTCAGCACGCCGCTCGAGATCGCCGAGGCGCGCGATCCGAAAGGGCTCTACAAAAAAGCCCGCGCCGGCACGCTGAAGAATTTCACCGGAATCGATTCTCCCTACGAGCCGCCGGACAATCCCGAAATCACGGTCGACACGTCCTCCGACGATGCCGAAGCCCTCGCCGATCGGATTGTCGAGCATCTCCTGTCTCGACGCTGACCCGGGACGGTCACGCGATGGCGTTGATGTGGTCCAGGCGACCAGGCCGCGAGGGGACGACGCCGTTCTGGTAGTTATGCCCGTGGATCATGCGATCGCCGATCCGGGCGCATCCGCCACGCTGACGACATGTCCCGCCGCGCGCCATCAAATCTCGGTCACCATGTCGCCGTGATCTCCTGGTCGTGATAGGCAGCTAGAAATGGCGTCGTCCACAACGCGCCGCCTTGAGGGTCCCGTCGGTCAACGCGTCATGTCGTCAACCCACTCGGACAAAACCGCCCGTCCCGTGGCGCTCGATCCAGTCGCGCTCAATGGCGCGCGCGTCGTGGCCCAGCTCGGCCAGTCGCTCGACGGGCGGGTCGCGGCGGCGTCGGGTGAATCGCGCTATATCAACGGCGCCGGCGGGCTGAACCATCTGCACGGGCTGCGCGCGTCGGTCGACGCGGTGCTGGTCGGCGTCGGCACGATCCTGGCCGATGATCCCCGGCTCACGGTCCGCCATCTGGAGGCGCCGAACCCCGCCCGTGTCATCATCGATCCGAGCGGACGCATGCCGGCCGATGCCCGCTGTCTCGCCGATGATGGCGCGCCGGTCGTGGTGATCGGTCGCCGCCGCCCGGATCTCGGAACGCGCGCGCATTTCCTCGACGTGCCACACCCGGGCCGCGTCATGAAGCCTGAAGACGTGGTTCGCGCGCTTGCCGATTTGGGTTTCGAGCGGCTTCTGATCGAAGGCGGGCCGACCACGATCGCGCATTTTCTCAAGGCCGATGCCATCGACAGCCTGCATCTGCTCGTCGCCCCGATCATCCTGGGCGCGGGGCCGGCCGGCCTCGACATGCCCTTCCTGCATCGGCTCGACCAGGCCCTGCGGCCGATGACCCGGGTCAGGCCGCTTGACGATGGCGACGTTCTGTTCGAGTGCGATTTCCGCGCGGGGATGTCATCTTGCGCACGAGACCGCGCCGAAACGATACAGGATCTGGAGCTGGCCGATGGCGGAAAGGGGTGAACGGCGCGCCTATGCGGTGCCGTTGAAGGTGCTGCACTGGCTGACGGCGGCGATCGTCATCGCGACCTTTCCGATCGGCCTGACCATGGGCGATCTGGCGCCGGGCCCGTTCCAGAACGACATGTATAATCTGCACCGCTCGCTGGGCGCGGTCGTTCTCGGCCTCACCGCGTTGCGGCTGGCAGGCCGGATCGTCTTCGGCGCGCCGCCACCGGTCCCGGGCATGCCGGTTTGGCAGGAGCGCGTCGCCGCCGCGACCCATGTCGCGCTCTATGTCCTCTTGTTCGCCGTGCCGCTGAGTGGCTGGCTCGCCACCAATGCCTTCGGCGCCGAGATCAGCGTCTTCGGCCTGTTCGTCCTGCCCGAACTGATCGCGCGTAACCGCGACATCGCCGGCACCTTGTTCGACGTGCACGAGATCTTGGCGCTGACCATGGGGGCGCTGTTCGCGCTGCATCTCGCCGCCGCGCTTCACCATGCCTTCGTGCGCAAGGACGGATTGATGCGGCGCATGATCTGACGGTGATCCCGGCTCGGGACGGCCGTCTATCCCTTCGGCAGGGCCAGTATGTCCCGGTGCCCGACGGTTACGGCTGTCGCGTCACGGCGCGCTGTCCGCCAGCTCCCTGCGATCTCGTCGCCCAGGGCCGGGGCGACGGCCGCGGCGATACCATCCGCCAGTTCGGCGATAAGATCATGTCCCGCGGCATCTCCCGCGAGTTGCCAATCGCTCGTGCCGGTTGTCACCCGATATCCCTCATCAGTGAGCGCCGCTGCGAGGCGGTCGGCGGCGTCGGCGCCAAGCGCCGGGCCGAAGCCCTTGTCGCGGCGCATATCGGAGAGAAAGGCTTCTCTGATCGGATCGTCGAGCGGGTGCGGCGGATGCCAGGTCTCGCGGCCGTCATAGGTCAGCGCGGCATAGACCGCCGCGCCCTGTTGCGCCGACCGGGCGGCGAAGTGGTCGATGAACGTGGCCGAGGCGAGATCGAAGAGCGCCGATGCGGTGATGAGGTCGGGCGCGACATGGGCGACGAGCTCGTCAAGCCCGGTGGCCAGGTCGACCGGGTGAAACTGGGGATGGCTGCCGCCGCCTTTATCGCCAAGCTGTCGTTCCGCTTCGGCCAGGAGGGCCGGGTCATGATCGGCGAGATGCCACGCCGTCCCCTCGGGCATGACGGGCGCGAGGGCGCGGAAGGTCGCGCCGGTGCCGCAGCCGAGATCTAGAATGACGAGGTTGTCGCGCTCTCTCGCCCACTCCGCGAGCAAGAGAACCAGGTCCCAATTGCGCGCGTCCCTGTCGGCCGGGGCGCGTAGATCGAGCCATCCAGGGTCGAAACCGCTCATCCCGCCACCGCCGGCATCGCAAAGGTGTCCGTTATCGTGGCCGACACGACCCGTGCGGTGTCGGTCCAGCGCGGCAGGTCGGCGGCGCGGCGGACGACACGGCGTGAAAGCGCGCGCCGGGCATCGGGTGAGCGGATCAGCGGGGCAAGCGCGTCGGCGAGCAGGATCGGATCGCCCGTCGGAACGACGGCGAGGTCCGGTCCCATCACCTCGCGCACCGCGCCGGCATCGGTCGCGACGAGCGGCAGGCCGCAGGCGATGGCCTCGGCGACCGCCATGCCATACCCCTCATAGAACGATGACAGGACGAAGAGGTCGGTGTCGGCGAGTAGCGCGTCGCGCTCCGCCGGCGCGATGGCGCCGGTCATCGCCACGCGCCCGGAGAGGCCGCGCGCCTCGATCAGGGCCGCGATGCGGCCGGCCTCGGCGGGATCACGATCCGTGGGGCCGACGATCGCGGCCTGCCAGTCGAGATCGGCCAGTGCCGCCAGCGCGTTCACGAAGACATCATAGCCCTTGCGCGGGATGACCGCGCCCAGCGCCGTGATATACGGCACCCGATCGCGGATCATGGCCGGCGGTGCGGGATCGGTACCGGGCGGCGCCACCGTGATGCGGTCGGCCGCGATATCGAAGGTGCCGGCCAGCGCGCGGCCGGTGGTCGCGCTCGTGACGATCACATGGCGTGCTTTGGCCAGAGCCCGGCGTTCGGTCTCGATCAGCCGGGCGGCGGTTTCGGCGTCGAGGCCGGTTTCATGGCCGAGCGGGTGATGGACCAGCGCGATGGCGGGGGCGGCGAGCGCGTCGAGATCATCCGCCGGCAAAGCGCTCCAGGCGAGGCCATCGGCGATCAGCACTTTGTCAGCGGTCAACGCGCGCAGCGCGTCGAGGCTTGTCGCGATGTCGGCCGCATCGGGAAAGGGAAACGACGCCGGCAAAGTCAGGATCTCGATCTCATGGCCGAGATCGCGCAGTTCAGCGATCAGCCGCTTGTCATAGGCATAGCCGCCCGTCGGTGTGTCGAGATCACCGGGAATGGCGATGGTTACGGCGGGCAGGCTAAAGGTCACGCGCCGACCGGTCCTTCGAACCAGGCGCGGGCGACATGGGATTCTTCCAGCGTCACCCGCATCTTGACCACCGTTTCGGCCCCGGGGCCGAGATCGCCGCGCCCGATTGCCGCGTCAAGGAGATCGAAGATATGCCGGCACAGGAATTCCGTCGTGGTGAAGTGGCCGGCAAAGGTCGGGATAGCGTCGAGATCTTGATAATTCAGCGTGGCGAGCGCGGCTTTCAGCGCGTCGGCCGCGCGTCCGATATCGACCACGACGGCATGGGCGCCGAGGCGGTCGGCGAAAAAGGCGACATCGACGATGAAGGTCGCGCCATGCTTGTTCTGCGCCGGGCCGAAGAAAGGGTCCTTCAGGCTGTGGGCGATCATGATGTGGTCGCGAATTTCGAGCGCATACATGTCAGTCAATCCCGTTCGGCTTGAGAGGGGCGGCGCCCGGTTCGTGTCAGTCGTAGCGGATCGCGGTGGCGAGCCCCGGCGCGCCGGGCGCCAGCAGGCGCGGCAGCGCCTCGGGCAGATCGCGAAACGCCACCTCCTCGGTGATCAGCGCGTCATAGCGCGGGTCCTGCAACAGCGACAGGGCGGTTTCAAGGCGGCGGCGATGGGTCCACCGCGCGCGCCGCGCCTGGGGCAGATGGCCGACTTGCGATGAGATCAGGCGCAGCCGCTGACTGTGGAAGCGTCCGCCGAGCGGCACGGTGACGGGTCTCGCGCCATACCAGCTCGCCTCGATGATGCGGGCTTCGAAGCCGGCGACGCCGAGCGCGGTCTCGAGACCCGCTTCGGTGGCGCTTGAATGGACGACGATATCGTAGTCCCCGACGGCCGCGTTGGGCAGCGCGAAATCGGCGCCGAGTTGGTGGGCGATCGCGGCCCGCTCGTTGGTGATATCGATGACGGTGACTTGCGTGCCGGCGATCGCGGCGGCGAGGCCCGCGGTCAGGAGGCCGACAATGCCGCCGCCAACGATCGCGATCCGGTCGCCGGGGCCGGCATGCGCGTCCCAGACGACGTTCAGCGCGGTTTCGAGATTGGCCGCCAGCGTCGCGCGGCGCGCCGGCAGCCCGTCGGGCAGCGCCACGACCATGCCGGCGGGTAGCGCGAAGCGGTCCTGATGCGGGAACAGCGCGAAGACATGGCGGCCGACCAATGCTTCGTCACCATCCGTCACGGTTCCGACCGCCGAATAGCCATATTTGACCGGGAAGGGAAAGGCGCCGTCCTGGAAGGGACACCGCATGCGCTGCCATTCGCTTTCGGGAACCTGCCCATGAAAGACCAGACGCTCCGTGCCGCGGCTCAGGCCCGACCACTCGGTTCTCACGACAATGTGTGGCGCGCGCGATTCGCCGTTCAGGATCGGTTCATGTATGTGCAGCGCAACATCACGCAGGTCCGCCCGGCCTGGGGCAGCGTAGACGAGCGCGGTCGCGGTGTCGGCATCGGACATGTGGTTCGGCGGTCGGGTCGAAAGGCTCGGTCGACGTGACGGAGTATCCCGCGATAGCAGGGAAGCGCGGCGACGCGCAATGCGAGGGTAGGTCGATGACGAAACCGGCGGCAGAACCGGCACCGCAATGCACCCCGACCGGCGCCCAGTCGCGCCGCGCGCTGCGCCATCGCCGCCTTCTCGTCATCGCGCTCGTTCTGGCAACCTGGTTGCTGCTGGCGCTCGGCGTCGCCACCGTTCTGGGCGCTGGCGGCTGGCATCCGGTCGAGATCGCGGTCTTCGTCTGTTTCGCCATCGCCAGTCCTCTGACCGTCCTTGGTTTCTGGAACGCGGTGATCGGGCTTGCCCTGACACTGTCGGGCGCGGCCGGGCGCCGCGCCGTCAGCCCCTTCGCGGCCGATATCCCCGACGACGCGCCGATCGATCTCCGCACCGCCGTGCTGATGACCCTGCGCAACGAGGATCCCGAACGCGCCATCGCGCGCTTCGCCGACCTGCAGCGTGCGCTCGACCGAAGCCGCGACGGGCAGCGTTTTTCTTTCTTCGTGTTGAGCGATACGAGCGATCCCGATATCGCCGCCCGCGAGGAGCAGGCCTTCGCGACATGGGCCGAGCACATGCCGCCCGGCCGCTTCTTCTATCGCCGGCGCGAGGTCAATACCGGCTTCAAGGCGGGCAATATCCGCGATTTTCTCGACCGCTGGGGCGATGATTACGACCTCATGCTGCCGCTCGATGCCGACAGCGTGATGAGCGCCGACACTGTAATGCGGCTCGTCCGGATCATGCAGGCGCATTCCCGGCTCGGTATCCTGCAAAGCCTCGTCGTCGGCCTGCCAAGCCGCAGCTTCTTCGCCCGCGTTTTCCAGTTCGGCATGCGCCACGGCATGCGCGCCTATACGACGGGCAGCGCCTGGTGGGCGGGCGATTGCGGGCCCTATTGGGGGCACAATGCGCTGGTGCGCGTGGCGCCGTTCGCCGAAGCCTGCCGTCTGCCCGTCCTGCCCGGCAAGCCGCCGCTCGGCGGTCCGGTCCTCAGCCACGACCAGATCGAGGCGGTGCTGATGCGGCGGGCCGGCTTCGAGGTCAGGGTGCTGCCCGAGGAGACGGGAAGCTGGGAAGAGAACCCGCCGACGCTGCTCGACTTCACCAAGCGCGATTTGCGCTGGTGCCAGGGCAATATGCAGTATTGGCGCCTGCTCGGGCTGAAGAACCTCCTGCCGGTGAGCCGCTTCCAACTCGTCGCCGCCATCATGATGTATCTGGGCGCCGCGGCCTGGATGCTGATGACGGGGCTGAGCGCGCTGCTTGTCTTCGTGGTGCAGCCCGGCGACATCCCTGTCGTGCTTGGCATCACGCTGTTCGCGCTGATGTTCCTGATGAGCGCGACGCCAAAGATCGCCGGCATTCTCGATGTCGCTCTCTCAGCCGAACGCCGCCGGGCCTATGGCGGCGGTTTGCGCTTCGCGCTCGGCGCGGGCCTCGAATTTCTGTTCTCCATTCTGCTCGCGCCTATCGTCGCGCTTCGCGTCACGCTGTTCATGATCGGGCTTGCCTTCGGCCGCTCGGTCATCTGGTCGGGCCAGGAACGCGACGCCTATTCGCTCGGCTGGCGCACGGCGCTGGCCGGCCTGTGGCCGCAGACGCTGTTTGGCCTGGGGCTTCTGACGCTTCTGCTCGCGGTCAATCCGGCCGTCATTCCCTGGGCGCTGCCGATCCTGACGGGCCTCGTTCTGGCGATCCCCTTCGCGGTGGCTACCGCATCGCCGCTCCTTGGCCGCTGGCTGATGGCGACGAAGATCTGCGCGATTCCCGAGGAGATCGACACGCCCGAGGCGCTGCGCGCCGTCGTGCCGTCGGCGGACGGTCTGGCGCAAAGTGCCGACCTGCCGGTCGCGGCGCCGGCGCTGCCCGAACCGGGCGAATAGGCCGGCCGCCCGCTTGGCACAGGCCTCGCGTCTGGTTCGGCTGAAAGCGCTGGCGCGCTCCATCGCGCTCTACCACGCCACGCCGCGCCGCTTTCGCCATATGACCGATCTCTACCGGCGTTTCGTGACGCCGGGCGATCTCGTCTTCGACATCGGTGCTCATGTTGGCGACCGGGTGCGGGCGTTCCGCAAGCTCGGCGCCCGCGTCGTCGCGGTCGAGCCGCAGCCGGACCCCTATCGCTTTCTGACGATCCTGTTCGGCCGCGATCCCGACGTGGCGCTTGTCCGGGCGGCCGTGTCCGATGCCGCCGGCCGGGCGATGCTGCATGTCAATTCCGCTAATCCGACCGTCTCCACCCTGTCGGAGGCCTTTGTCGCGGCGGCCGATGGGGCCGATGGATGGCACGAGCAGCGCTGGGACGATGCCATGCGCGTCGACACGCTGACACTTGATGATCTCATCGCCGACCATGGCCGGCCCGCCTTCGTCAAGATCGATGTCGAGGGGCATGAGGATGCGGTGCTCGGCGGGCTCACACAGGTCGTGCCGGCGGTTTCCGTCGAATTCACCACGCTTCAGCGCCACGTGGCGCATCGGGCGCTCGACCGGCTCGACGCGCTCGGGCCCTATCGCTATGGCCCAGCACTTGGGGAAACGCACCGTCTGGTGCGGGACACACCGATGACGGGCCGCGAGATCCGCGCCTGGCTCGACGCGCTGCCAGATGCCGCCAATTCCGGCGACATCTATGCCTGGCGCGCCTGACGGGGGCGGCCGCCGCCTGCTACCAGGACAGCGCCGGCGTGATGCCGACCACCGATGGCATGAAGGCGGCGAGCGCGCGCCCCGCCGCGTCCTGCCGCACGGCGTCGCCGTCCATCAGATCGGCCCGGTGAATGCCGGTCGTGACGAAGACGGCATCGATGCCGAAGGCATGCGCGCCGGGCATGTCGGTGACGAGCCCATCGCCGATGGCGAGGATGCGTCCGGGCCGCGGCGTCACGCCACGCAGCCGGCCCGCCTCGGCCAAGGCGGTCTCGTAGATCCGCCGGTCGGGCTTGCCGGTGCGGATCACGCGGCCGCCGAGCGTCTCGTAAAGCGTCGCGATCTGGCCGGCGCAAGGATAGAGCGTGCCGCCGACCTCGACCACGAGGTCGGGATTGGCGCAGATCATGTCCAGGCCGCGCGCGGCAAGGTCCCGCAAAGGCTCCCGATAGTCGTCGACCCGCTCGCCGCGATCGTCGACGAAGCCCGTGCAGACCACGAGATCGGCCCGGTCCGGCATGTGCCAGGCAATGTCGAGCCCGTCGAGCACGGATCGGTAGTGGTCGGGGCCGATATGCACGACATGTGTCGCGGCCCGCTCGACCAGCGTGTCGCGGGCGATGTCGCCGGCGGTGATGAGCCTGTCATAGGCATCCGGCGAGACGCCGAGCCGGGACAGATAGCCGGTCACCTGCGGCGAGGGTTGCGGCGCGTTGGACACCAGCAGCACCGTGCCGCCGCGCGCCCGGAACGCGGCAAGAGCCTCGACGGCGGCGGGAAACGCCGCGATGCCGTCATGCACGACGCCCCAGACGTCGACGAACAGCACGTCATAGCGGGATGTCCAGGCCGACAGGCCGGGAAACAAAGGCGGTGTGGGGAGCATGAGCGATGAGGCTGCGCGGGTCTTGTTGGCCCCCGTCTATCAGTGCCGATACTCGTCGGCAATCGCGGTCTTGGAACCGCTGGGAGCGAGGGGGGTGATCGAGGCGGGGCGGGCGTCGCCGGTCGGCGGCGTCAGTGCAGGGCGGGGGCGGCTTCGGCCTTGGGCATGGTGCCGTCGGCCGTTTCGAGCCGCGCCATCATACAGTCGGCGAAGGGGTGATGCCCGCGCGCGTCGATGCGGGCGGTCAAAAGCCGCCGCGCCACGTCGCTGCGGCCCGAGCGGATGGCGGCGTCGATCAGCAATTGCTCGAAGACGTCGCGCTGGGCATGGCTGCCACCGATCGATGACAATAACGGGCGCGCCTCGGAAAAGAGCGTGACGGCGCGCTCGAAATCGCGCCCGGCATAGGCCCTGACCGCGTCGCAGACCGACAGGCCCGCCTGCCGCGACACGGTATCCTGGCAGGTGGCGCCGCGACGTGCCCGGCGCGACACCTGATAGGCCAGCGCGTCGCATTCGGTGACCCGGTTGGCCCCCATCAGCGCCAGAAGATAGTGCAGGTCGGCGAAGACGAGACAGCCATCGGCGAGCCGCGTCGAGGCCTTGTCGGCCAGTTCTTCCCAGCGCCGGCCGACATCGATGCCGCGCAAATCGAGCCGCACCAGAAGCGAGGCGGCATTGGCGATGTCGCGATAATCGTCGGTGGCGATCGCCCGGATCGACCTGTCATAGAGACCGAGCGCGTCGTCGAGGCGGTCGAGTTCGAGCAGGAACAGGGCCAGATGCCAGTGCAGATGCTCGCCGAAATTGTTGCAATGCGCCCAGGTCTCGTCCTTGCCCTCGAGCCAGTTCGCGCCTTCCGCGATGCGGCCCGACATCTCGAAGGAATGGGCCACCGCATGTCGGCCCCAGGCGTCGCAAGGCTTGGCGGCGACCGCCGCGCGGCCATAGGTTTCGGCCAGGTCGCAATCGCCGGTCTCTTCGGCCGCGAAGGCGCGGCAGCCCATCAGATAGCCCCAATAGGGCGTTTCCGGCCCATTGGCGTCGATCGTCCGTTCGATGGATGCCCGCATGCCCGTGGCATCGCCCAACATGAAGCGGATGGCGTGAACGAGCTTGGCGGCGAAAAGATCGTGCGGCCGGTCAGCGAGCAGCGTGTCGAGCTGGTCGGCGGCGACTTTCATGCGGCCTTTGATGAGCTGATCGAGTGCGTCGGCATAGCGCCATTCGCGGTCCATCCCGCCGCGTTCTGCAAGCGATGCTCGCGCGTTGTTTAGCGCCCGGCGCGCCTGGGGGATGAGTTCGCGGCGCGCCAGCAGCATGAGAAAGAAGCCCTGCATGACATGCGCCATGGGCAGCGTCGAATCGAGTGACAGGGCGCGCGCGAGATGGTCCGGCGTCGCGCGGCCATGGGCGAAGAAGCTCGCCAGCGCGTCATCGAGCGCGGCGACGGCCTCGGCGGAGGTCGCGGTGGTCGGATTGCCCATTCGGTCGAAGTGGCGCATGCAAGACGGTCCCGTTCCGTGGTCCCTGGTGGTTCTTGTTGGTCCGACATCATGTCCCGGCGAACTCAGGCGATGATGTCGACTTAGGCCATCACGACCTAGCGCATGATGTATGCGATCGAATGCGGGGAACTGATGACAGCCGGACACAAGCCCGTGAAACGTGGCCTGGTTCAAGGAGTTGTGACCGCTTTGCCGGCTCCGTCGCGGGCTTTGGTCATTGCCGTGCCTTCGCGCCGAGGCGCAAGAAGCGTCGCGGCAACAAGGGAGATATGCCGTGCCGGCAAGTGATGTGACGGAGAGACCGGCGTGACCGCTGACGCGCGGCGCAGTCCGCAATGGGCCGTCGCGGCGCTGGCGGGGGGCGCGGTTCTCGCCATCGCCCTGGCCGCGTTCTCCGTCGTCGGTCCCCGGCAGGCGGCGCTGGCGCTGATCGGCGTAGGTCTCGGCGTGGCGCTCTATCACGCCGCCTTCGGGTTCAGCGGGTCCTGGCGCGCTTTCCTGATCGAGGGGCGCAGCGCCGGCATCCGCGCCCAGATGCTGCTGCTCATCGCTACCTGTGCCGTGTCCTATCCGCTCCTGGCGCATGGCGGCGTGTTCGGCCTGACCGTCGGTGGCTGGGTGTTTCCGGTCGGCGTGGCGCTGGCCGTCGGCGCCTTCCTGTTCGGCATTGGCATGCAGCTTGGCGGTGGCTGCGGGTCGGGCACGCTGTTCACGCTCGGCGGCGGGTCGACGCGCATGGCGGTGACGCTGGTGTTCTTCGTCATCGGCTCGCTGATCGCCACCGCCCATCTGCCCTGGTGGCGCGACCTGCCGGCGCTCGGCGCCTATTCCGGCATTCGCCGTCTCGGCCTCCTGCCGATGCTCGGCCTGTCGCTATTGGCCTTCGTGGCGATCTGGTTCGGTGCCGCCGCCATCGAGCGGCGCCGGCGTGGCGGCGTCCAGTCGATCTGGGGACGGGGCGGGGTGATGCTCGGGCCCTGGCCGCTGGCCTGGGGCGCCCTGGCGCTGGCCGGTCTCGCCATCCTGACCTTTCTCGTCGCCGGCCGGCCCTGGGGCGTCACCTCGGCCTTCGCGCTATGGGGCGCCAAGGGGGCGGAGACCCTAGGCGTCGACATCTATTCTTGGCCGTATTGGCAATACAGCCAGCCGCGCATCGAGGCGTCGATATTCCGCGATGTGACGTCGGTGATGAATTTCGGCATCATCGCGGGCGCGCTACTGGCGGCGGGGCTCGCCGGCAAGTTCGCGCCGGTCGCGCGCATCGGCTGGGGGCCGCTTCTGGCTAGCGTGCTGGGCGGGCTGTTGCTCGGCTATGGCGCGCGTCTGGCCTATGGCTGCAATATCGGCGCTTTCTTCTCCGGCATCGCATCGGGTTCGCTGCATGGCTGGGCCTGGGCGCTGTTCGCGCTGTCTGGCACCTGGGTCGGCGCCAAGCTCAGGCCGTGGTTTGGGCTGTAGCCTGCCCGCGTCGTGCCAGAGTCGCGTGGTCCTGGATCTTCCAAAGGACCCTATTCGGCCGGGGCGCCGGCGGGCCTCGGGCCGGACTGGCCTGCCGGCTTTTCAGATTCCGTCGGCATCACCGCCTCGTTCGGGGCGCGGTCGGCATTGGCAAGCTCGGCCTGGTCCCTGGCCTTGTCCTGCGCCGCGCCCTTCTCGCCGCGCTTGGCCCAGGGCTTGCGCTTGAAGAACACCATCATCCGGCAGAACAGCACGAGCGCGATCATGCCGGAAATGTTCACCACGGCGAGCCAGAAATCGCTGCGGCCGGACTCGCGCACCCATTCCGCCGGATCGACCCCGGCAGGCGCCGACAGAAGCTCGGTCTGGTCGAGCGCCATGCCCATTACCCGGCCGAAGGCGATGGAGGCGAGGAAGGCCGGCAGCGACGCCTGTCCGACGATGACGAAGGGGCGCGCCAGCCAGTGTTCCAGCCAGTGCTTGCGATGTTCGAGAAGTGACAGGAGCAGATAGGCCAGCGCGAAGAAATGGATCATCCGCATCCAGTAGAGCGCGCCGCGCTGGCCTTCCGGGAAGAAGATGTCGCGCACGGCGGGCTGGAGCAGGATGTCGAGCTCCCAATGATGCGCCCGCTTGAGGAAATAGGACGCGATTACGATCAAGACCGACAGAACGATCAGCCAGCGCTGGTTCCAGGCCGGCGGGTTGAGCCATTTCATGCCGAAGAAGAAGCCGAGGAAGAAGCAGAGCTGCCAGCCGAACGGGTTGAAGAACCATTCCCGGTCGCTGAACGGCTCGGCCGGCAGATTGACCGGAAATTGGAAGCCCGCCATGCCGGCCAGCGTATTGGCGCCGGGGATCAGCTGACCCCAGGCGAGCAGATAGACCGCCAGAACCAGCGCGATGGCCCAGCCGACATGGATGCGATGGGCGGCCACCACGAAGGGCAGCATGGCCAGCATGACGAGATAGATCGGCAGGATGTCGAACAGGTTCGGCACATAGGTCAGCGTGAACAGGCCGACCAGATTGGTCGTCGGATCGTTGAAGAAATTCCACAGATTGAGCTGGCCGATATAGTCGATGCCGGTCAGGTTGGCGCCGATGACGACCATCACCGCGACGACGAGAAACAGCCCGATATGGGCCCAGTAGACCTCCCATGCGCGCTGATAGACCCGCGCCGTGCCGATCCACCAGGGATGGCGCGTGAAGATGACGCCGAAGGCCAGCGCGCTGGCGAAGCCCGAGATGAAGATGAACAGTTCATTGGCCGCCGAATGGCCGAAGGCGGCGGGTACATACCAGGACCATTTATTGCCCGGCGTATGGACGATGAGGATGATCATCATCGCGATGCCGCGGAAGAAGTCGAGGCGCAGATCGCGCGGCGCCTTCTGGGCGATCTGATTAGGCATCGTCGGAGGTCCTGGGCTCGGTCTTGGAGCGCTTTCGACTTTCGCCAGCCTGCTCAAGCGCTCTGAGTGTCTTTCTTGTTGCGCAATTCCGGACGTCAAACCCGGTGCTTTCGCTGGAATTGCTCCTAGAGCATCCTGTGTTTTGGTTGACTCAAACAAAACGCAGAAAGATGCTCGTTTTTAAGTTGTTAGAGCAACTTGTCTGCGCCGTCCCCGGCGCAGGTTGCTCTAGAATGTCCCGTCATAGGCGCGCCGGCCGATACGGCAGGCGATGAGGGTGAATTGGTCGCGGTCGAGCGCCGCGGAGGCTTCGGCGGCGAGCGTTCCGGCGTCCTCGACCCAGGCGCCATGGCCGCCGAGCGCGCGGGCGATCGCGGGAAAGTCGCTGCCGGTGAAGTCGACGCCCAGATTGGGGCGCTGCGATGACCGCTGCTTCAATTCGATGAGCGCCAGGCTTTCATCGACGAGCACGACGACGAGGACGGGCAGTCTGGCCTCGCGCAGGGTAGCCAGTTCGCCGAGGATCATTTCGAGCCCGGCATCGCCGATAAAGGCGGCGACGGGCGTTTCGGGCCGGGCCACCGCATGGCCGGCGGCCAGCGGCACCGCGCAGCCCATGGTGCACAGCGCCGAGGATTGCAGAAGCGTGCGCGGCGTCGGGCAGGGCCACATCTGGCTGAGCAGGATGCGGTGGGCGCCGGAATCGGCGGTGATCACCGTCTCGGCGGGCAGAACGTCGCGCAGCGTCGCGAAGACCCGCGCTGGCCCCCAGGCCTCTGGCGCGGGGAAGGCGCGGCCGAGGTCGGCGCGGACCGTCTCGGGCAGCCCGTCCGGCCAGCCCGGCTTGGCGTCGACCCCGTCGATCAGCGCATCGAGGCTCGCGCCGATATCGGCGACGAAGGACAGTGTCGCGCGATGCATGAAATGGGTGTTCGGTGCCGACGCGATCTCGATCACCGGCGTTTCGGGGCCCCAGAGGTCGCGCCAGCCAAGCCGCATCTCGATCGGATCGTAGCCGGCCAGCACGATCGCATCCGCCGCCGCGATCAGCGGGGTCACGACCTTGTCCGATTTCGGCGACAGCCCATGCCCGCCAAGCGACAGCGGATGGGTCTCCGGCAGGAGGCCCTTCGCCTTATAGGTGGTCAGCAAGGGGGCGTTGAGATGTTCGCAGAAGGCGCGCAGGCTTGCCCCGGCGTCGCCATTGACGGCGTCGACGCCGGCGATGACGAGCGGGCGGGCGGCGCGGCGCAGATGCTCACGGGCTTTGTCGAGGGCAGGCCCGGTCGCCGGCATGACGGGCGCCGGCAGTTCATGCGGCGCTGGCCGCGCCGGCGGGGCTTCCCGGGTGGCGACGCCGATCGGCACGTCGATATGCACCGGGCCCGGCTGGCCGGCGAGCGCGATCTGCAGGGCCTTTTCGATGACGACATCGGCGGTGTCGGCCGCGACCTTGAACGAGGCCTTGACGATCGGTCGCAAGACGGCCTGATGGTCGAAGACCTGGTGCGTATAGGTTTCCGCCTCATACGCGTCGACGCAGCCGGTCAGGAAGATCAGCGGCACCCGGTCCTGATGCGCGTTGGCGATCGCGTTCACGGCATTGACGACGCCGGGTCCGATGGTGGCGAGCAGCACGCCGGGCGCGCCCGTCGCATGCCAGGTGCCTTCCGCCATGAAGCCGCCGGCGTTTTCGTGCTTGACGAGGGTGAAGCCGACGCCGGCCGCATCGAGCGCCTGCATCAGGGCGAGCACCTCGCCGCCGGGAATCCCGAAGGCATGGCGGCAGCCGGCGTCTGCGAGGCGCCGGGCGATCCTGTCGGCTATCGTGATCATCTTGCCGTCTTAGGATGACAATCTGACGCACGCCAGATGTTCACCGGCCCACGCGGTCAAAACCCGATCACTTTTCGACTACCCGGCTTTCGCCCACCGCGGACGGGAGCGCCATCGGATCGGCTCATGCCGCGAAATCGGCCCGATATGCGTTTGGCGTCGTGCCGACGGCCTTGGCGAAGGAGCGGGTGAAGTGGGCCTGATCGGAAAAGCCGGACAGAAAGGCGATTTCGGCGAGGCCCGGGCCCGAGCGGTCGCAGAGATAGCGTGCGGCGGTTTCAAGCCGCACCTCGATCAGAAGGCGCGAGAAGGAGGCCGCCCCGTCGGCGAGCCGGCGCTGGAGCGTGCGTTCCGACAGGGCCGTGGCCGAGGCCAGTTCGGCAATGGTCCAGCGATGGACGGGATCGGCGGCAATGTGCCGCCGCGTCGCGGCGATGATATCGCGCTCCTGAACCGGCGGCATCGGGGTCGATGCGAGACATGGCGGGGCGCCGGTCAGAACGAGCCAGGCGCCGCGCCGGTGGCTCGCGCCGGGTGACCAGTGCCCGCCTTGCCGCCATGCCGTGCCGTCCTCCGGCGCCAGCGTCACGGCCCTGCCGGTCACCTGCTCGGCGAAGACGGCGAGAACGCCGGCGACGAGAAGCGTTTCGGCCTCCGACGGCAGCGGGCCGTCGTCGCGTGCCTGGTGGCGCAGGCGGAACGCGTGCGGTCCCAGGCGTTTGGCGACCACTTCGTGACGTGCGTGGCTGAACCGTTCGAGCCGGTGCCAGCGGTCGAGCAGATCGGCGATGTCGCGCGCCTTGAGAAGCGCTTGCTGAAGCGGTTCCGGTGGCAAATGGGGCAGCGCATCGGCGATCCGCAGAAGGGTCAGCCGGCCATGCTCGATGATGACGGTGTCGAGAACGTCGCGCTTGGTTGCCTGGCCGACATGAGCGCCGCTGGGCGGCCGGCCGTGCGGTTTGATCCTTTGCCGCGCGAGCCCCGCCGCGACAAGCCGTATCATGGCCGCCGACGCGAAATTGTCCGGCGCGTCGCGGCGGGTCATCCGCCGTCGCGTGCCCGTCTCAGCACATAGACCGAGGCGGGCGGGATGTTGACGGGCACGAAGGCGGTGCGCGTCGCGGTAATGGACAGCCGGTCCAGCACGGCGTCCGGGACCGGGCAGCGCGGGCCATAGGTGAACAGCCGGAAGCCGCCGCCGGGGCGCAACAGGGCGAAGCTGCCGGCCAGGATGCGCAACACCTTGCCCGGCGGCATCGACAGGAGCGGCAGGCCGCAGACGACGGCGCCCGCCGTGCCATCGGCGAAGGGGGCGAGCCGCCGGGCGCGGGCGGCGTCGCCCCGCACCACCGTCACGCCGGGAAAGCGTTCCGCCAGCGCCGCGGCGAAACTGTCGCTGACTTCGACGGCCGCGATATCGGATGCGGCAAGGCCGCGCGACAGGAGCGCCGCCGTGAAGACGCCGGTTCCGGGGCCGAGTTCGAGGACCGGCCCATCATCGGCCGACAGGCCCTTGGTGATGGCCCGTGCCAGCGCGGTTCCCGAGGGAGCGACCGCGCCCACGCGCAACGGCGCCCTCAGCCATTCGAGGCCGAAACGGGCGGCGTCCGACCGGGGCGAAGGCGTGCCGCCTTCGGCCTTGGCCCGGTCATCGCTGTCCTGCAGAACGCTCATCGGCGGCTCCCATCATCCTCTGCCCGAGGGGAGCTAGGGCGCAGCCTGTCCTGCGTCTTGAACGATCGCGCCAAACCAATCATCGCCGCTCGCGGATATTGCGGAAGGTCTCGAACGGATACGGCTTCGAGCCGTATCCGATCACCTGTCGCGCTTATCCGATGCAGCGAACACGATCATTGTGGCCGTGTCTCGGCGGCTCAGAACGCCTTGAAGGTGATGGTCGTCAGCGTGTCGCGAATGCCGTCGATGCAGTGCACCTTCTCGTTCACGAAATGGCCGATATCGGCGTTTTCATCGACATAGAACTTCACCAGAAGGTCGAATTCGCCGGCGGTCGAATAGATCTCCGAGGCGATTTCGGCATCGGCCAGCGCATCGGCCACGTCATAGGCGCGGCCGAGATGGCATTTGATCTGAACGAAGAAGGGGATCATGTCGGGTCGCTCCGATTGCGCGGGGTCAGGCTGAGAACCGCCGGGCCAGGCCGACGAGATTGGTCGTCAGCGCGCTGTCGGTGGCCGCCAGCGGTTCGATGACGGTGAAATGGTTGTCGCCCGCCGGCTCGTCATAGGCGGTGTGCACGCCCTTGGCGCCCCATGCGGCGGCCATGTCCTTGCTCTGGCGGATGAACTCGTGGCTTTCCGCGCCGCCGACCACGATATGCAGGACGCGGTCCCGCGGCACGTCCCACAGGATCGGGCTGACCGAGGCGGCTGCCGCCGCGTCGAGCCGCAGGGCGTCATTGTTGGATGTCTCGAGCAGCGGCCTGAGATCGAAGACGCCCGAGATCGCCAGCGCGCCGGGCACCAGCGCTGCCGGCAACGCCGGGTCGATGGCCGGCCAGTCGGTGGCCAGAAGGCAGGCGGCGAGATGGCCGCCGGCGGAATGGCCCGACGCCAGGATCGCGGCATGGCCGCGCTTGGCCAGGAAGCCGGTCAGGAGCCGCATCTCGTCGATGATCTCCGCCACGGTTGCCTCCGGACACAGCGTGTAGGACGGCACGGCGACGGAAAAGCCGCGCGCATTGGCGCCGGCGGCGAGATGGCTGAAGCTCTTGCGGTCGAGCGAGCGCCAGTAGCCGCCATGGATGAACAGGATCAGCGGTGCGTCCGTCGTGCCCGTTTCGGGATGGAACAGGTCGACCCGGTTGCGCGGCCTCGGGCCATAGGGGAGGTCCAACTCGCAGCGCGCCGTCGCGCGATAGGCTTCGGCATTGGCCGCCCAGCGCGCGAAGATCTCCTCATGTTCGGACACGCGCGCCCGGTTGTTGTATTCCGCTTCATAGTCGATCGTCATGTCGGCCTGGTCCGTTCTAACCGCGCTCTTGCCATGGCGCGCTGTGTGCCCTAGGTCTTGCTTAGAACTCGTTGGGGTGTCCGGCAAGGACTGTCGGACTGAGAGGCGCGAGCCAACCCATTGAACCTGATCCGGATGATGCCGGCGGAGGGAACGAGAAGGCCACCCGGCCGGGCTGGCATCTGTCTCCCGATCCTCCGTTTCGCTCATCCGCATCGTCTGCAGGCAAGCCGTGAGTCGGCTGTGATCTGCGCGGCGTCGGAAAGGCCGAAATGACCCGGAATGCGATAGATCCGGAACAGGTCGCGGATGTGATCGCCAGGGTGCGCGTGCAGGCGCCCAGGGTGCATGTCATCACCAATTCCGTGGCCCAGCCCTTCACCGCCAACATGCTCTTGGCCGCCGGCGCCGTGCCCTCGATGACCCATGCGCCGGAGGAAGTCGCCGAGTTCGCGGCGAGCGCCGGCGCGCTCGTCGCCAATCTCGGCACCCTCGACAAGACCCGCCGCCACGGCATCGAGATCGCGGTCGAGATCGCCAAGGAGACCGGCATCCCCGTCATTCTCGATCCGGTGATGATCGACGTCTCCAAGAGGCGGCGCGATTTCGCGGTCGAGATCGGCCGCGTGCGCCCGTCGGTATTGCGCGGCAATCAGGGCGAGATCGCGAGCTTCGCCCGCGCGCTCGACCTCGCGGAGACGCCGCAAGCGCTCGCCGTCGCCTTGCGCACGGTCGTCGTGGTCACCGGCGAGACCGATTTCGTGACCGACGGTCATGTCGAGCGGCGGGTTGGCAACGGCCATCCGCTGCTCGCCCGGGTCACCGCGACCGGCTGCGCGGGCTCGGGGCTGACCGCCGCCTGCCGCGCCGTCGAGCCCGATCCGGTCGCCGCATCTGTGGCGGCGCTGGTCTGGATGGGCCTGGCCGCCGAACGCGCCGGCCGCACGGCCCCCTGGCCCGGCGGTTTCGCTTCCGCACTGATCGACCAGGTCGCGGCCCTGGGCAAGGCCGATATCCTGCTTGCCGCGCGCCTGGAGGCCCTGTCATGAGAACGGATCCGTCCGCCGTCGATGTCCGCCTCTATGCGCTGTTCGATGTCGACACGTTCGCCGGCGGCGATGCGGTCGCCGCGATCCGTGCCGCGGTGGACGGCGGGGCGACGCTTGTGCAACTGCGCTGGAAGACCGGCGGCAATGCGGCCTTCGCCGATCTGGCGCGCCGCACCGTCGAGGCGCTCGCCGGATCGTCGGTCCCGGTTCTGATCAACGACCGGGTCGATGTGGCACGGGCAAGCGGCGCCCACGGCGTCCATCTCGGCCAGGAGGACATGGCCGTTGCCGAGGCGCGCGACCGGCTCGGGCCCAAGGCGATCATCGGCCTGACGATCAAGACCGACGTCCATGTCGCGGCGGCACCCGTCGATCTGATCGACTATGCGGCGATCGGCGGCGTCTTCGCCACGACGACCAAGGTCAATCCCGACCCGCCCGTCGGACTCGACGGCCTGCGGCGCCTGTCCGCTGCCCTGCGTGCCCGGCGCGCGGACCTGCCGGTCTGCGCCATCGCCGGCATCACCGTCGAAACGGCGGATGGTGTCGTCGCCGCCGGCGCCGATGGCGTCTGCGTGGTCTCGGCCATCTTCGGCGCCGAGGATCCCGAAGACGCCGCGCGCGCCTTGCGCGCCATCATCGACCGCGTCGGCGTGGATCACGCCCCGGCATTCGCCGACCATCGGCCCTGAAGCCGTCGATCGTCCCAAAGGAGACATCATGACACCGATCGCCATCACCATCGCCGGCACCGACCCGTCCGGTGGCGCCGGCATCCAGGCCGATCTGAAGACCTTTTCCGCGCTCGGCGTCTATGGCGGCAGCGTGATAACCGCGCTGGTGGCGCAGAACACGACCGGCGTCACGGCGGTCCATGAGGTGCCGTCCGGTTTCGTCGGCCAGCAGATCGATGCGGTGTTTTCCGATCTCGCGATCAAGGCGGTGAAGATCGGCATGCTGGCGACGCCGGAGATCATCGCCGCAGTGGCTGACGGGCTCGACCGCTGGCCCGGCGCGCCCATGGTGCTCGATCCCGTCATGGTGGCCCAGTCGGGCGATCCGCTGATCGCCGACGACGCGGTCGGTGCGCTGCGCGACCGGCTTATTCCGCGCGCCGAGATCATCACGCCGAACCTGCCCGAGGCCGCGCGGTTGTTGTCGGCGGCGCCCGCCGAAACCGAGGCCGAGATGGCCGAACAGGGCCGGGCGCTTCTGGCGCTCGGGCCGGGCGCGGTCCTGATGAAGGCGGGACATGCGTCGGGCGCCGAGGCGACCGACCTTCTGGTGACGGCCGACGGCATCGAACAGCTGTCGGCGCGCCGCATCTCGACCCGAAACACCCATGGCACCGGCTGCACCCTGTCCTCGGCGATCGCCGCCGAGCGCGCCAAGGGCGCCGCGCTGCCGCAGGCGGTGGCCAATGCCAAGGCCTATCTGACCGCGGCACTGGCCGCCGCCGACGATCTGACCATCGGCCAGGGCCACGGCCCGGTGCATCATTTCCACGCGCTGTGGCCGGCCCTCGCCGCCAAGGAGGCGGCGGAATGACCCGGCTGACCAACCCGACCCGGCGGCGCATCCTGGCGGGCGGCGGGATGGCCGCCGCCGCGACGCTCTTGTCCAAACCGGCGCTGGCGCAAGGCCGGGTCCGCTGGGCCATGGCGACGAGTTGGCCGAAGAACCTGCCCGGCCCCGGCGTCACGGCCCAGCGGCTGGCCGACCGGGTGGCACGGATGAGCGAGGGGCGCTTCGAGATCGAGGTCCATCCGGCCGGGGCGCTGGTGCCGGCACTCGGCGTCTTCGACGCGGTGCGCGATGGCGTCGCCGAGGCGGCGCATACGGCCTCCTTCTTCTGGCAGGGCAAGATCCGCGCGGCGGTGTTCTTCACCGCGATCCCCTTCGGCATGACCGCGCCGGAACATGCGAGCTGGATCACCCAGGGCGGCGGCCAGGAGATCTGGGACCAGCTCTACGGCGATTTCGGCCTGAAACCCTTCATGGCCGGCAATACCGGCATGCAGATGGGTGGCTGGTATCGCGACGAGATCACGACGCTCGACGATCTCAAGGGGCTGAACATCCGCATGCCGGGGATCGGTGGCGAGATCGTCCGCCGGCTTGGCGCGACGCCGGTGTCGCTGCCACCGGGCGAGATCTTCTCGGCCCTCGATTCAGGCCTGATCGACGGCGCGGAATTCCTCGGCCCGTGGAGCGATCAGGCGCAGGGCTTCTGGCAGGTCGCGCCCAATTACTACTGGCCGGGCTTTCACGAGCCGAACGGCACCGGCGAACTGATCGTCTCGCGCCAGGCGCTCGACGCGCTGCCTCCCGATCTGGCGGCGATCCTCGACCATGCGGCGGCGGCCGAGAATGCGTTCGCCGTCGCCGAGGCGGACTGGTTCAACGCCCTGGCGCTGCGCCAGCTGATCGACGATCATGGCGTGGTGCTGAAGCGTTTTCCCCAGGACGTTCTCGATGCCGCGCGCCTCGAAGCGATCGATGTGCTCGACAACATCGCCGGCGAGGACGCGGGCTTCGCGACGGCGCTCCGTTCCTACCGCACGGCACAGGGTGCCCAGAGGATGTGGGCCGAGGTCGGTAAGCTCGGCTATCTGCAGGCGCGGCAGGGCTGAGCGCGGATCTCAGCCCGCTGACGCCGGTGCGTTTGTCGAGGTTGCGTCTGGTAGCGGATCAACCGCTGCCGGATCGTCTCCCGCGTCGGGCGCTGCCAGCGGCTCGAACACCCAGCGCCGGGGCGCCAGCGCGCAGGCCTCGCCGAGCATTTCGTCGGCCGCGCTCGCCTTGGCGGCGGTCACCGCGATCGTGCGGCAGGCCGTATCGCCGGCATCCGCCCTATCGGGCTGTGGCGTCAGCGGGGTCACCGTGCCGTGCTCGCCGGTCGCGGCGTTCTTCCAGGGCACGCGCACCCCGTCCTCGCCATCGACGATGGCCGACACCAGTGCTGCTTCGAGCGTCGGCCAGGATGTCTGCGAGACGAAGGATTGCAGCGCCGGCGCGACGATCGCCGGTTCGTCGGCGGTCGCGATCGAGCCGGTGACGAGGTCGTCGCCCATTGGCCAGGAACATCCGGCGAGCGCGAGCGCGCCGAGCGCGCCCAGGATGCCGTGCCGCGATCGCGATGCGCGCCACGCAATGGGACGCCGCGCATGGCTCGCCTGCGACCGCGCGATAGGATATGTCACAAGCCTCGGGCCATGATGATGACCCGCGATCGATCGCGATTTCGACACGCTTTACCCCACCGCCCGCAGCGGGCGGCCCCTCTGATGGATAGATGTCACCATGTCCGATGAAACCGAAGCAGGGTTAACAAAACCTGACGCGGCCGATTTCACCGAAGCCGGCGATCCATTCCGCCTGTTCGAGACCTGGATGGCGAAAGCGGCCGACAGCGAGGTCAACGACCCGACCGCGATGGCGCTGGCGACCGTCGATGCCGATGGCATGCCGAATGTCCGCATGGTGCTGCTCAAGGGGGCCGATGCTACGGGATTCGTTTTCTATACCAATACCGAAAGCGCGAAAGGCGGCGAACTGCTCGCTTCGGGCAAGGCGGCCTTGTGTTTTCACTGGAAGTCGCTGCGCCGGCAGGTCCGCGTGCGCGGCGCGGTGACGCCGGTCGACGACGCAGAGGCCGACGCCTATTTCGCCTCGCGCCCGCGCGGCAGCCAGATCGGCGCCTGGGCCTCGCGCCAGTCGCGGCCGCTCGAAAGCCGGTTCGCGCTCGAAAAGGCCGTCGCCACGGTGACGGCGAAACATGCGGTCGGCACGATCCCGCGCCCGCCGCACTGGACGGGCTTCCGCCTCGTGCCATCGGAAATCGAATTCTGGCATGACCGGACATTCCGACTACATGACCGGATAAGGTTCACGCGGCAGACGCCGGATGGCGCCTGGCACAAGGAGCGGCTTTATCCGTGACGACAAGAGGGAGACGGCGATGACGGACGAGACCCGGCGCACGCTCATTCTGACCGGCGCCAGCCGGGGCATCGGCCATGCCACGGTGCGCCGCTTCGAACAGGACAATTGGCGGGTCATCACCTGTTCCCGGCACGCCTTTCCGGAAAACTGCCCCTGGCCGGCCGGCGAGGAGGATCACATCCAGGTCGATCTCGCCGACCCCGACAACACCTCCGCCGCGATCGCCGAGATGAAGAAGCGCCTAAAGGCGAACGGCTCGCGGCTCGACGCGCTGATCAACAATGCCGCGATCTCGCCGAAACAGGAGAACGGCGCGCGCATGGGCGCGCTCGACATGGACATGGCCGACTGGGAAAAGGTCTTCCGCGTCAATTTCTTCGCCCCGATCATGCTGGCCAAGGGGCTGGTCTTCGAACTGGCCAAGGCGCGCGGAGCGGTGGTCAACGTCACCTCGATCGCCGGCAGCCGGGTGCATCCCTTCGCCGGATCGGCCTATGCCACCTCGAAGGCGGCTTTGGCCGGGCTGACGCGGGAGATGGCGCATGATTTCGGCCCGCTCGGCGTTCGCGTCAACGCCATCGCGCCCGGCGAGATCGACACCTCGATCCTGTCGCCCGGTACCGAGAAGATCGTCGAGCAGATCCCGCTGCGCCGCCTCGGCACGCCCGAGGAAGTGGCCAATATCATCCATGTCCTGTGCACCGATACCGGCTCCTATCTGAACGGGGCGGAGATCCATATCAATGGCGGCCAGCATGTCTGAGCGCCACCTGCCCGGCAGGTCGCTGCGCGCGCTCGCCGCCGGCTTGATCCTGGCTCTGTGGTCCGGGCCGGGCGCGGCCCAGGACATGACGCCGCTGCCCGATGGCGAAACGGCGCGGGCCGGCGGGTCCGGCATCGTGGCCGCGCGCTATATCGCGCCGACGACGCGCTATGCCCATGCGGTTCTGGGGGATGGGGTCGAGGCCGGCGGGCTCTGGGTCGCGGACGCCCGGGGCGGCGAGCATGTTCTGATCCTGCCCGAGGCATCCGTTTTCGAGGACATCACGCCACGGCTCGCCGATCTCGACGGCGATGGTGGCGCCGAAGCGGTGCTGATCCGCGCCTATCGCGACGCCGGCGCGGCGCTGGCGATCGCCGACATCACCGACAACGGCCTCGAAATCATCGCCGAGACGCGGCCGATCGGGCGCACCAATCGCTGGCTGAACCCCGCCGGCATCGCCGACTACGATGGTGACGGCCGGCCCGAGATCGCCATCATCAAGACGCCGCATATCGGCGGCATTCTGGAACTCTATGAATTGCGCCGCCGGGGCCTGGTGCGGGAAGCGCGCCGCAGCGGCTATTCCAACCACGCCATCGGCGCGCGGGCGCTCGACCTTTCCGCCTCGCTCGATATCGATGGCGACGGGGTGACCGATCTCGTGGTGCCGAACCAGGCGCGCACGCAATTGACCGCGCTGTCGTTTTGCGGCGGCGATCCGAGGGTCATCGGCCGGGTCGGGCTCGGCGACACGATCAGCGGCAATCTGTCCCTGAGGGGCCAGACGATCATGGCGCCGACGCGATCGGGCACCGTCAGGGTGACGCCCGGCGATTTCGTCGGATCATGAGTTGGTTGATCCGAGCTATTCGATCTCGGCTATCTGATCTGAGTTATGTGATCGTCGCGCTCAGGATCGTCACGCGGGCACCGTCACTAAGGTTGGCGGCGCGTTCAGGTAGGCGCTGCTGCCGCTGAACCGACGTGCTCGGCCCGCGTCACTCCGCGCGCTATCGTTACCCACGCGCGTGATCGGCCATGCGTGCGCGAACATCTCGGTCCAACCCGATCTCGGGATGAACCGGCCGTCGCTCTCTCTTGCGCGACCCGGGTTCAGGCGACCCGGGTCGGCACGATCTCAGTCGGCGCCGAGCGGGCCGAAATCGTGCTCGTCGCGCTCGCGCGGCGCGGAGGACGCCGCGTTGCGCGTATTGCCGGCACAATAGGGCGCGGCGGCGGCCACCGCCCGCATGCCGACGGACTTGTAACGGGTTTCCAGTTCGGCCGACATGATCATCGTGCTGGGATCGGCCTGATCATTCCTCATCGGGATACTCCTTCGGACGCGACAAACGCCCTCCCTGAACAGGATCGGAACATGGTGCTCCGTGGGATGACTTGCGTCAATTCCCTTATGAAAGTTTGCCCGCCACTTTGCGGCAGCTTTACGGCGCCCGATCCTAAGTGAAAACTATTGCGCGACCGTAAGCATCCGTGATCCCGCCGGGCGGGCAGGCGACGTGAACTTGCGTGAAACCGTCGTCCGAACCGTGAAACCTTGCGAGCCGCGCGGTCTGGTCCGCTTATTTCACTCAAACGGAGCGTTGTTTGCTGCGCCGCGATATGACGCGCGCGGGCGAGTCGCCTCTTTGCTGGCCCGGCCAAGCGCATGCGGACATGAGAGTCCCGATGGCGCAAATTGACGGATTGGCCAACCCGTTCCATAGCTCGGGCGACATGAAACGGGGGCGCCGATGTCCGATAGCCTGATTGCCAAATCCGCCTGCGACCTGGTCGACCTGCTGGAGAACCGGGAGATCCAGCCGGCCGATCTCCTGACCGCGCTCGAAGACCGGATCGCGGAGGTCGACGGGGCGGTCAACGCCCTGCCGACGCTGTGTGTCGAGCGGGCGCGGGCAGCGGTGGCCGAGGCGGCCGGGTCCGGCGGGTTTTCGGCGCCGCTCTTCGGCCTGCCGGTGGCGATCAAGGACCTCGCCGATGTCGCCGGCGTGCGCGCCACCCATGGCTCGCGGGTCCATGCCGACAACGTGCCGGAGATCTCCGACATCCTGGTCGACCGGATCGAGGCCTCGGGCGGTGTCGTCTATGCCAAGTCCAACACGCCCGAATTCGGCGCCGGCGCCAACACTTTCAACGACGTGTTCGGCGTCACTCGCAATCCATGGGACACCAAGCTGTCGGCGGCCGGGTCGTCGGGCGGGGCGGCGGTGGCGCTGGCCACCGGCACGGCCTGGCTGGCGCATGGCTCGGACATGGGCGGATCCTTGCGTAATCCGGCCAGCTTTTGCGGCGTCGTCGGCATGCGGCCCTCGCCGGGGCGGGTCGCGCATACGCCGGGCGGCCTGGTGGACGATCTCCTCGGCGTCGACGGGCCGATGGCGCGCAATGTCGCCGATCTGGCGCTGTTTCTCGATGCCATGATCGGAGAACATCCCGCCGACCCGATCTCGCTGCCGGCCGACGGCACCAGCTATCTGGCGGCGGCCCATAGTGCCGAGCGCCCCGCCCGCATCGCCTTCAGCCCCGATCTCGGCATCACGCCGGTCGATCCCGAGGTCGCCGCGATCGTACGGTCGGCGGCGGACGCGCTCGCCGCCGCGGGCTTCCAGGTCGAGGAAGCGGCGCCCGACCTGTCCGGCGTGCATGAGTGTTTCAACACGCTCCGCGCCGTCGCCTTCGCCACCAATCTCGCGCCGCTGCTGGATGAGCATCGCGACACGCTGAAGCCCGAAATCGTCTGGAACGTGGAACAGGGCCTGGCGCTGTCATGCGACGACATCGCGCGCGCCGAGCGCCATCGCGCCGAATTGTGCGCCCGTCGCCGCGCCTTCTTCGAGACCTATGACATCCTGCTGACGCCGGCCACCGTTGTGCCGCCCTATCCGGTCGAACAGCGCTATGTCGAAAGCTGCAATGGCGTCGCCTTCGACAACTACGTGCACTGGCTGGCGATCGCCTATGCGATCACCGTCGTCGCCTGTCCGAGCGTGGCGCTGCCGGCGGGCTTCACCGAAAGCGGGCTGCCGGTCGGCATTCAGGTGGTGGCCGATGCGCGCGCCGATGCCCAGGCGATCCGCGCCGCCGCCCATCTCGAACGCGTTCTCGGTCTCGGCGCGATCACGCCGATCGATCCGCGCGTTACGCATGCCGCATGATGCGGCGGGAGGTCTGATATGCCGCCCGCGCGCCTGTCGGCGATCCGGGGCGTCCTGTTCGACAAGGACGGCACGCTGATCAGTTTCGAGAAGACCTGGGGCCCGGCGCTCATCCAGGTGATCGGCGACTATGCCAAGGGCGATGCCGGTCTCGCCGCCGATCTCGCCGAGATCAGCATGATCGATCTCGCGACCGGCGCCTTCGCCAACCAGTCGGTCGTCATCGCCGGCACGGTGGCCGATTTCGCCGAGGCCTGGGCGGCCCGGCTCGGGGTCGTGGCCGGGCCGGCATTCTATGCCGAGGTCGATCAGGCCCTGCGGATCGCGGCGCGCGGGAGCCTGTCGCCGATCGGCGTGCCGCGCCGGGTGCTGGCCACGCTGAAGGCCGGCGGTCTCGCCTGCGGCATCGCCACCAATGATGCCGAGGCCAATGCGCGCGAACAGGGCGACAGCCTCGGCCTGTCGCCCTATCTCGATATGATCGTCGGCTATGATTCAGGCCATGGCGCCAAGCCCGAGGCCGGCCAGATCACCGCCTTCGCCGCCCATGTCGGCATCTCGGCCGGGCAGGTGGCGATGATCGGCGACAGCCCGCACGACATGGTCGCGGCAAAGGCCGCCGGCGCCGTGGCGGTCGCGGTGCGCAGCGGGCCGATGCATGTGGACGCCGCCGGCATGGCCGATCACGTGGTCGACACGATCGACGACCTGCCGGCCCTCTTCACCACCTGATTGGGAAGTTGACTTCTGTCGGATGTCGCCGATCACACCATGAAGGTGTTCGGATCGGGGACCGGCTGGCGTTCCTGCAGAAGCGACATGCCCTTCACCGAGCGCAGCACGGCCCAGACCGTCAGCGCGATGAAGCCGAGCACGCCGATGAAGATGAACAGCAACAGCCCGCAGATGATATAGCCGATCAGCCCGAGCCAGAAGGTGCGGATCGCATAGTCGAAATGGGTGCGCAGGGCGTCGGGCGCGAAGCCCTTGTTGTTCGACGCGATGACCACCGCCACGATCCAGGTGATCGGGTTGGGAATGAGATACAGGATGTAGATGATCTGCATCTTGCCCATCAACGCGTCGGGGCTCGGCGCGGCCATCGGTGCGGGCGTGTCTTGCATGCTCATGGCTGACCTCTTCAACGTTCTCGGAATGCCGGTGCTCGGCCTGTGGCGACCGGACAGGGAACGGCGCGGGACGGCCTTGCCGGCCGGCGTTGGTGCCCGCGACGCCTATGGCGCCCGGCCTACCATCTTTTCCCACAGCAGGAAAACGGGAAATTGCCCGTCCCGCCATCCGATGCATGACAGGTCCGCGACGGCGGACTAATCTCCGCAAATCATGAGACGCGACGCGGTCGGCCCGCGCCAGGCGGGTGCTGCCGCGCGTGACAGCCGGGACAGGCGAAAGGGAGGACGATGCTCGGACTGATGCAGGACTGGCCGCTGTTGTGCCACAAGATTATCGACCATGCCGCGATCTATCACGGCGATCGCGAGGTGGTGTCGCGCTCGGTCGAGGGGCCGATCATGCGCACCACCTATACCGATCTGCGCCGCCGCGCCCTACAGATCGCCAAACGGCTCGACAAGGCCGGTATCCGCCAGGGCGACCGGGTCGCCACGCTGGCCTGGAACACCGCGCGCCATCTCGAATGCTGGTACGGCATTCTCGGCGTCGGCGCGATCTATCACACGGTCAATCCGCGCCTGTTCTCCGAGCAGATCTCCTGGATCGTCAACCATGCCGGCGACCGCATGATCTTCGTCGACCTGACCTTCGTGCCGCTGCTCGAGACGATCATCGGCGAGATGCCGACGCTTGAACAGGTCGTCGTGCTGACCGATGGCGCGCACATGCCCGAGACGAGCCTGCCCAACGCGGTCGCCTATGAGGGCTGGCTCGCCGAGGTCGACGATGATTTCGCCTGGAAGGCGCTCGACGAAGGCGCCGCCGCCGGCATGTGCTACACATCGGGCACCACCGGCAATCCCAAGGGCGTTGTCTATTCGCACCGCTCGAATGTCTTGCACGCCATGGCGATGGTGCAGCCGGACATGCTGAATATCGGCGCCCGCTCGGTGGTCATGCCGGTGGTGCCGTTCTTCCACGCCAATGGCTGGTCGCTCGGCTTTTCCGGCCCGATGGTCGGCGCGTCGCTGGTGCTGCCGGGACCGAACATGGACGGCGCCTCGCTTTGGGAACTGCTCGACACCGAGCGCGTCTCAATGACGGCGGCCGTCCCGACCATCTGGCTGGTCCTGCTGCAGCATCTCGAGGAAACCGGCAAGACGCTGCCCTGGCTCGACAATGTGGTGATCGGCGGCTCCGCCTGTCCGCGCGCCATGATCGAGAAGTTCAAATCGGTCTATAATGTCGATGTCAGCCATGCCTGGGGCATGACCGAGATGAGCCCGCTCGGCTCGGTCTGCTCGCTGAAGCCCGCTTATGCCGGCCTCGACGGCGACGCCCGGCTCGACATCCTGGAAAAGCAGGGCCATCCGCCCTTCACCGTCGAGATGAAGATAACCGACGACGAGGGTAACCGCCTGCCCTGGGACGGCCAGACCTTCGGCAAGCTCAAGGTGTGCGGCCCCGGCGTCACCAAGGCGTATTACAAGGGCGACGGCGGCGAGATCCTCGACGCCGAGGGCTATTTCGACACCGGCGACGTCGCCCACATCGACGCCCAGGGCTATATGCAGATCACCGACCGGGCCAAGGACGTGATCAAGTCGGGCGGCGAGTGGATCTCCTCGATCGATCTCGAAAACCTCGCCGTCGGCCATCCCGACGTCGCCGAGGCGGCGGTGATCGGCATCGCGCATCCGAAATGGGACGAACGGCCGCTGCTGGTCATCGTGCCGAAGACCGGCGCGTCCTTGTCCAAGGACGATCTGATCGCCTTCATGGACGGCAAGATCGCCAAATGGTGGATGCCCGACGACGTTGTCTTCGTCGAGGAGATCCCGCATACCGCGACCGGCAAGATCCAGAAGACGCGGCTGCGCGATCAGTTCAGCGACTATGTGCTGCCGACCGGGTGACCGGATGACCGGTCGGCGGGGCGGCGATAAGGCGCGTCGCATGGGGATGCGCCGGGGACTCGTATCCCCGGGGCCGGTACGTCGCAGGCGGATGCGCCACGTGTGGGGGATTCAGGGGCGGTGATGAGGCGGGCCTTCCAGCGCGTGTCACACAGGGCGCGATGGGCGCGGCGGCTGGCGCTGATCGCCCTGCCGGTGGCCGTCGTCGGCGTTCTGGCGCATCGCTTCGGCGGGCTCGACACGCCGACCATGCTGTTGAGCTTCGCACTGGCCGTGCTGATCGCGCTGGCCGCGCTCGGCCTGGCATTGAGCGCCCTGCCGTCGATCCTCGGCGAGGGCTATCTCGGCAGCCGCGACGCGGTGACGGCCATTGTCGTCGGCGGCGTCGTGCTCGGCCCGGTCGCGGTCGCGGCCTATCTGTTCTTCACCAAGCCCATCCTGGCCGATGTGACGACGCGACCGACTGCGCCGCCGGCCTTCGACCTGGCGCTCGCCGACCGGCCGGCCGGCGCCAACCAGCTCGACTATACCGCCGAGGACGCCGCCCTGCAGCGCGCGGCCTATCCGGAAGTGCGGCCGCTTTTCGCCAATATCCCGCCGGGCGACGTGTTCTTCGTCGCCGAGGCACTGGTCGCCAATCGCGGCTGGCGGATCGTCGATCTCGTGCCGCCGGTGCCGGGCTTCGAGGGCCGGATCGAGGCGGTGGCGACCACGCTCGTCTTCGGCTTCCGCGACGATGTCGTCATCCTGGTGACCGGCACCGCCGAAGGCACGCGGGTCGATATGCGCTCCGCCTCGCGCTATGGCGAGAGCGATCTCGGCGCCAATGCGGCGCGCATCGATCGCTTCCTCGACGATCTGAAGACCCAGCTCCAGGCCTTGTCGCAGGCCATCATCGAGGCGCCGGCGGAACCCGCCGAGGGCAATTGAACCTCTGTCTCGCGCCGGATCCGGTCGGCACGGGGACGCGTCCGCGTCAGGCCGGCCGCCAGACATCGGTCTCGTCCTCGGCGGCAAGATCCTGCTCGGCGAGATGGACGAGATGGGCGCGGGTCGACAGGCTGGCAGCGCCGAAGAGCTTGGGGTCGAGATCAGGATAGGCGCCGGCGACGATGTCGGGCAGCGCGCGGTCACCGGCCTTGAGCCGGCTTAGTATCTTGTTCTCGCGTTGCCGGCGATGGGTGATAAGGCCGCGCACGAAACGGTCGGGCGAGGCGACGGCATCGCCATGGCCGGGCAGGTAGAGCCGGTCGCCGCGCCCCAGCAGGCGCTGCAGCGACCGCATATAGTCGCCCATATGCCCGTCCGGCGGCGCCACCACCGAGGTCGACCAGCCCATGACATGGTCGCCGCTGAACAGGATGCCTTCCCCGTCGAGGGCGAAGGCGACGTGGTTCGCCGCGTGGCCCGGCGTCGCCAGCGCGGTCAGCGCTCGTCCACCGAGCGCGATCCTGAGCCCGTCGGTCGCGGTGATGTCGGGCACGAAGCCCGCGTCATGGGCGGCGTCGAGACCTGTCGTGCCATCGGCGCCGGGGCGCGGGGTGAAGCGCTGGCCGACCGTTGTGGCGCCCGTCCGCTCGACCAGCCGCGACAGGAGATCGACGTGATCGCGATGGGTGTGGGTGACCAGGATATGGCGCACCGGCCGCCCGGCGATCGCGCTGTCGAGGGCCGCGAGATGGGCATCCTTGTTCGGGCCGGGATCGATCACGATCACATCACCGTCGGGGCCGGTCACGACATAGGACGCGGTGCCGGTATAGGTGAACGGGCCGGGGTTGGGTGCGATGAGCCGCATGATGCCGGGCCCGATCTCGACCGGCGTGCCGGCCTCGGGGGCGCTGCGATCGAAGGCGAGGGGGGTGTCGGCGGTCATGAGAGGGCGGCCCCGCTTGCCGTGATCCGCGCCGCGTGCCGCGCTTCCGGTGGCGCTGGCCGATGCGGCGGGGGTCCGGCGCGATCTCGCAAATTGCGGCAAGCCATTGAAAAGAATGGTCGGAGCGGTGTGATTCGAACACACGACCCCCTCGTCCCGAACGAGGTGCGCTACCGGGCTGCGCCACGCTCCGCCTTGTGCGAGCGCGTTATATAGCCAGCGCCGTTGCGCGGGGCAAGCGCTGAGATGGCCCTTGATGGCCATCTTCCGGGCGGGTTTCGCCGGATCCAAACAAATCTCCGCCGATATGGGCAAAGCACCGCCGGTTCGCCGCCGCAAGCTGCCTATCGAGCCTAGGTTATCGATGACGGGTGGCGGAAAGCGGCTTTACAACCGGTCGCGAAAGATCGGGCGCCGTTTTCACGGCCTTTTCCGGTTCTTAAGGGGCGAGCCGCTTTGACGCGGGCCCGTGGACTGTCCTAAGCTCGCAACCAGGGTGACGTGGCGTCAGAACCGCGTTGGTCAATGATACGAACAGTGCCGAAAATCTCCAGGAGGACGAACGAATGACCGATATCGACAAGCTGCACCCCAAGGTGAGCGAGGCGCAGGATTTGATGCTGACCGGCCGCATGAGCCGGCGCGAATTCGTGCGCGTCGCCGCTTTGCTCGGTGTCGGCGCCAGCGCCGCCTACGCCATGGCCGGGCTGCCCGCGCCGGCCTATGCGGCGAGCGACAACATGCCGTTCCCGCCCGACAATCCCAATGCCGTCGAGGGCGGTATCCTCCGGGTCGGCATGCAGGTCCAGAAGGTCGATGATCCGGCGACCTTCTCCTGGCTCGAAATGTCCAACCAGGCGCGCCACGTCGTCGAATATGTGACGATGACCGGCCCCGACAACGTGACCCGTCCGATGCTGGCGGAAAGCTGGTCGGCCAATGACGACCTCACCGAATGGACCTTCAAGCTGCGCGAAGGCATCAAGTTCCACAATGGCGACGATCTCACCGCCGACGTTATCAAGTGGAATTTCGAGCGCTGGCTGAACCCCGATCTCGCCGCTGGCGGCATCCTCGGCCTGTCGACGGTCTCGGGCATGATGGAGCCCGACGGCGACACCCAGAAGATGATCGACGGCTCGTTCGTCGTCGTCGACGATCTCACCTTCACGCTGAAGCTGAACAAGCCGGTCCTGTCGGTCCCCGAGGATCTCTACAACTATCCGATGGCGATCCTGCCGACGTCCTTCGTCGCGCCGTTCTCCGACAATCCGATCGGCACCGGTCCCTACACCATGACCGAACTCGCCGTCGGCGATCGCTGCATCCTGAAGCGGGTCACTGAGATGGCCAACGGCCAGCCCTTCGAGTATTGGGGCGGCAAGGTCTATCTCGACGAGATCCACTATTACAATTTCGACGAGGACAACCAGCTCGTCGCCGTCGCCGTCGGCGATGTCGACGCGATCTACGAGTTCGGCGTCGAGCAGATGGAATTCGCCAAGTCGCTGCCCGGCAAGATCATCGCCGCCCGCACCGCCCAGACGCTGTGCTGCCGGATGAAGATCACCGAAGCGCCGTTCGACAATCCCGGCGTGCGCAAGGCGCTCAACCAGGCCATCGACAACAGCACCGTCAAGGAACTGGTCTTCCCCGAAGGCGGCGATATCGGCTTCAACTACCATGTCGCGCCGGTGCATCCCGACTATCCGGACCTGCCGCCGCTCGTCCGCGACGTCGACGGCGCCAAGGCGACGCTCGCCGAGGCCGGCTATCCCGACGGCATCGAGCTGACCATCGATGTCGGCAATACGGACGGTCCCTGGCACCAGACGGCTTGCGAGGCCATGCGCGCCCAACTCTCCGAGGCAGGCATCACGCTGAACATCAATGTCATGCCGGCGTCGAAGTATTGGGAGATCTGGGACAGCACGCCGTTCGGCGCCACCGCTTGGACGCACCGTCCGCTCGGCACCATGGTGATGTCGCTCGGCTACCGGACCGGCGTGCCGTGGAACGAATCCTCGTTCGCCGACCCCGCCTTCGATGCGGCGCTCGACGCGGCTGAGGCGACGCTCAACGCCGAGGAACGCTCGGTCAAGCTCGGCGAAGCGGCCAAGATCCTGCAGGACGCCAATGTGATGAACCTGTCGATCTGGCGGCCGGTCTACACGATCACCACGGAGCGGGTGAACGACTATCCTGACCACCCGACGCAGTATCACCAGTTCAACAAGGTGTGGCTCAGCGCGTAAAGCTTAAGCCATACGGCATCACGGAACGGTCCGCGTTTTGTGCGCGGGCCGTTTTCTTTTGCCGGCATTTGATTAGCCTGGATGCCATCGGCGATGGCGATGGATCAGTCCGGCGTCGCGGCCGCGCCGATCCTGGTCCGATGCGGAGCGAACAGGCAGGCCAACGCCAGGATCGCGCCCGACACGGTGGCGATCATGCCCGCCGCGCTGACCGCGTTTCCGGAGCCCAGCCAGAGCGGCCCATAGCCGGCTAATACATAGCCGAGAATGGCCGACAGGGTGGCGAAGGCGATGCTCCACCAGATCTGGATTTCGAGCCGGTTGGTCATCAGCCGCGCCGCCGCCGGCGGGCAGATGAACATGGCGATGACGATGATCGAGCCGACCGCGTCGAAGGCCGCGACGGCCGCCACCGCGGCGGTGACCACGAGGCCGAAGCCGATCAGCTCGGTCGGTATGCCGATGGCCGCCGCGAAGCCTTCGTCGAAGGTCGAGATCTTCAAGGGCCGCCAAAACAGGACCGTCAGGAGCCCGATCAGCACGCAGACCACCGCGAGCCTGGGCAGTTCATGCGGCAGACCCGCCAGCGCGGCGGGATCGACCAGTGACGACCAGCCGCTCGCCGACAGCCAGATCAGGCTTTCGAGATTGCCCATCAGCGCATGTTCCACGTCGAGATGGACGCCGCTGGTGTCGGTCTGTTCGAGCAGCAACACGCCGGCGGCGAACATGGCGGTGAAGGCGACGCCCATCGCGGCGCCCGGCTCGATCCGCCCGAGCCGCCGGATCGCCTCGATCAGGATCACCGCGACGATCGCCGCGCCGGCCGCGCCGAGCAGCATCGGCACGGCGGCGACCGCGCCGGTCAGCAGGAAGGCGACGACGATGCCGGGCAGGACCACATGGCTGATGGCGTCGCCGATCAGCGCCTGGCGGCGCAGGACGAGGAAATTGCCCGGCAGCGCACAGGCGATGCTGGCCAGGATCCCGATCAGGATCGGTGTCAGGCTGATCTGGACGAATTCCGTGCCCATCACGCGGCTCCCGTCGCGGATTTCGGCCCGCCGATGCGGGCGTCGATATCGGCGATCTCGTCACGGGTCAGAACCTGTTCGATCGGGGTCAGGCCGTCATAGCGCCCGGATACCGTGTCGTCGCGATGGATCTGGCGGGCCAGTTCCCAGCGCTTCTCGTCGCGCAGCGCCTTGGCGGCCTGCGCGCGGCCGGTCTCGGTCGGCACGCCGTCGGGCCGCATCAGGCCGCTCGAGCGCAGGATATGAACGGTGAGCGGATCGAAGATCGGCTCGCCGCGCGCTAGCGACAGGAGGCCCTGGCGGCGGTGCACGCGCCACTGAAACCGCCTGTGGCGCAGGATGGCGGCGAGCACGCCGCGGTTCGGCGCGAAGAAAAGCGATAGCGCGAACAGGCCGAAACAGACCAGCACGATGACCGGGCCGGTCGGCAATTTCGGCGCCGAGGCCGACAGCGCGGCGCCGACATAGCCGGCCACCCCGCCGACGAGACCGGCGAGCCAGATCACCTGGTCGGTGCGCTCGGTCCAGAAGCGCGCGGTGACCGCCGGGATGATCAGCATGGCGACGATCAGGATCAGCCCGACGATCTTCAGCCCGACGACGGTGACGGCCATGACGATCGCCATCATGGCGAGATCGATCAGGCGCACATTGACGCCGTTCGCCGCCGCATAGCCGGGGTCGAAGGCGACCAACGTCATCGGCCGGCGCAGGACATAGACGATGGCGACCGCCAGCGCGCCGCCGGCGGCGATGACGATCGCGTCCTGAAACAGCATGCCCGCCGTCGAGCCGAGCAGGAAGCTTTCGAGCCCGGCCTGCCGGCCCGACGACATGGTCTGGATGACGGTGAGCAGCACGACACCGAAGCCGAAGAAGACCGATAGCACCGCGCCGATGGCGACATCCTCGCCGAGCCGCGTCCGCCGCGTCATCCAGTCGATGATGACGAGCCCGATGCCGGCGGTGACGGCGGAGCCGGCGAGCAGGCCGACGAGATCGCGCCCGTCGCCGCCGAGCGCGACCATGGCCATGAAGGCGAGGCCGATGCCGGGCAGGGTGGCATGGGCCACCGCATCGCTGACGAGGGCGCGCTTGCGCAGGAAGAGGAACGTGCCGGCGGCGCCGGCGGCGGCACCGAGAAGGCCCGCGCCGATGGCGACCAGGCCGGCATTATAGCCCGATTGCAGCAACAGCGCGTCAAGGAAGGCGGAACCGGTCATCGCATCATGCCGTTATCGTTCGGGCCGGACCACGCGCATCGCCCGACCCGCGCCGTCCGGGGGCGTCGCGCCGCGCGAGCTTCCGCGCGCTCAGGCGGCGGGCAGGCTGAGCTGGTCGATATGCGCGGTGGCGAGCCGGCCGCCATAGGTTGCCTGCAGGTTCGCCTCGGTGAAGGCCGCGGCGACCGGGCCGTCGGCGATCTTGCGGACATTGATCAGCACGACATGGTCGAAATAATCGGCCACCGTCGACAGGTCGTGATGCACGGCGACGACGGTGCGGGCATCGGCCTTCAGCGTCTTGAGGACGTCGATGATGGCCTTTTCGGTCGCCGCGTCGACGCCGGCAAAAGGTTCGTCCAGGAGGTAGAGATCGGCGTCCTGCGCCAGCGCCCGCGCCAGGAAGACGCGCTGCTGCTGGCCGCCGGACAATTGGCCGATCTGGCGGTCGGCGAAATCGGCCATGCCGACCCGGTCGAGGCAGTCGAGCGCGGTCGCGCGGTCCGAAGCCCGCACCAGGCGCAACAAGCCGAGTTGGCGATACAGCCCCATCAGCACGACATCGACGACGCGGGTCGGAAAGTCCCAGTCGACGCTGGCGCGCTGCGGCACATAGGCGATGCGCCGGCGCGCCTTGGCGAAGGGCTGGCCATAGACCGTCACGCTGCCCGACAGTTTCGGCACCACGCCGAGCACGGCCTTGAGCAGCGTCGACTTGCCCGCCCCGTTTGGTCCGATGATCGCCGTCATGCTCTGGTCGGGAATGACCGTGTCGACGGAAAATACAGCCGGCTTCTCGCCATAGGAGACGGTCAGGCCGTGCACCGCGAGCGGGCTCTCGGCCGCGATCGCCGGGGTGACGGTCCGCCCGTCACGGGCGGCGAGTTCGAGGGCTTGGCTGGTCATGGTCATCATATGCGTTCCGGGTGGGGCCCTGGTCGGTGCCGTCGGCTGGATCGCGATCAGCTTCCCGCCGACAGCCGGTCCGACATGCCGAGTTCCGGCGCGTCGCCGCCCAGCGCGCGGGTGATCGTCGTGGCGTTGTGGTCGATCATGCCGACATAGCTGCCTTCATAGGTGCCGTCCGAGCCCATGGCGTCGGAGAATAGTTCGCCGCCGATGACGACCTCATGGCCACGCGCCGCGGCACCCTCGATGAGCGCGCGGATATTGCGGTCGGCGACCGAGGATTCGACGAAAACGGCGCGGATATCGCGGTCGACCAGCATGTCGACGAGTTCGGAGATCCGGTTCAGCCCGGCCTCGCTCTCGGTCGAAATGCCCTGAATGCCGACGACTTCGAAGCCATAGGCGGCGCCGAAATAGTTGAACGCGTCATGCGCCGACAGAACCACCCGGCTTTCGGTCGGCACGCTGGCGAGCGACGACTGGGCATAGACGGCGAGATCGGCGATCTCGGCGAGATGGGCGTCGGCATTGGCCTCGAAGGTGGCGCGCTGGTCCGGATCGGCCGCGATCATCGCGTCTCGGACGGCGACGACCGCCTTCGACCACAGATTGGGGTTCATCCAGATATGCGGGTCGTAGCGCCCGTCATAATCGTCATGGCTGAGCAGCAGGTTTTCCGGGATCGCCTCGCCGATCGCCACGACCGTCTGCCGTTCGCCGAGATCGGTGAGGAACTCCTCCATCTGCGCTTCGAGATAGAGCCCGTTCCACAGGACGAGATCGGCATTGGTCATCGCCACGATGTCGCTGCGGGTCTGGCGATAGGCGTGCGGGTCGATGCCCGGCCCCATGAGGGCGGTGACCTCGACCGCGTCGCCGCCGATCTGGCGCGCCGCATCGGCGATCATGCCGGTGGTCGCCACCACCTGAAGCGGCGCGCCGGACTGTTCGGCGCTCGCGGGCGCCGTGGCGAAGGTCATGGCCAGGGCCGCGACACCGGCCAGGACCGGGGCGAACGCTCTACGGGACAAGGTCATGTCATGCTCCTCGATGGGACGGGCCGCGCGGCGCGGCCGGTGTTGGGTGACGGATGGCCGGTCGGACGGGAGCACCCCGGGGCACGATCGTAGTCGACCAACCTTAGAATGACAATGCGAACGATTTGCAACAGAGTCAAGGCGTGTTAGGAATGATTTGCAACAAGGCGCCATGCGCCCCAACTCTCCGCGTGTGAAGCCGCCGCCAGAAACCCGGCCATGGCGATGCCGAGCCGGGCCTGCTCGGACCGCGATGGCACCTGCGCGGCGGGCGCTAGCGATTTCAGGTGACGCTGCCCGCGCGCCCCGTCTATCATCGCCCGTCGGGGCCGTGCGGCGGGTGCCGCCGCTTCCGCCGTTTTCTTTGCGCCGTTTCTCGGGAGGGCTTTCGGATGACCGTTCAACCTGGCGATTTCACCGTGGCCGATTGGCATGCGCGCGCCTCGGCGCTGGTGCCGGAGACCCGGCTTTTCATCGACGGCGATTTCGTCGAGCCGCGAGAGGGCGGCCGGTTCGCCTCGCTCAATCCGGCCAATGGCGAGGTCGTCGCGGAGGTGGCGCGCGGGACGGCCGGCGATGTCGACCGGGCGGTCGCGGCGGCCCGCAAGGCGTTCAGATCAGGCGTCTGGTCGCGGATGGAGCCACGTGCGCGGCTCGACGTGCTTTACCGCTTCGCCGATCTCGTCGACCAACACGCCGCCGAATTCGCGCTGCTCGACACGCTCGACATGGGCAAGCCGATTTCGGACATGCTGACGGTCGATGTGCCGCTGTCGGCGACGACCTTCCGCTATTTCGGCGAGACGATCGACAAGTTCGACGGGGCGGTGACCAATACCGCGGCGTCGGCGCTGCATTACATCCTGCGCCAACCGCTCGGCGTCGTCGGCTGCATCGTGCCGTGGAACTACCCGCTGATGATGGCGGCGTGGAAGCTCGGCCCGGCCCTGGCGACGGGCAATTCGGTGGTTCTGAAGCCGGCTGAACAGTCGCCGCTCTCGGCGCTCCTGCTGGCCCGGCTCTTCGTCGAGGCGGGCGGTCCGGCGGGCGTATTGAACGTCGTCACGGGGCTTGGCGAGGAAGCCGGCAAAGCGCTGGCGCTCCACATGGATGTCGACAAGATCGGCTTCACTGGCTCGGTCGAGGTCGGCAAGCTGATGCTGGTCTATGCCGGCCAGTCGAACATGAAGCGGGTGACGACCGAATGCGGCGGCAAGACGCCGCATATCGTCCTCGCCGATGCCGAGGATCTCGACAGGGCGGCCGAATACGCAGTCAACGGCATCTACGCCAATCAGGGCGAGGTCTGCAATGCCGGCTCGCGCATCATGGTCGAGAAGGCGATCCATGACGATTTCGTCGCGGCTTTCATCGAGAAGGCGCGGTCGGCCTACCGGCCCGGCGATCCGCTCGATCCGGGCACGACCATGGGGCCGCTCGTCACCCAGGAACAGCAGGCGCGCGTCCTGTCCTATATCGAAACCGGCAAGACCGAGGGCGCCAAGCTCGATTTCGGCGGCGGCGTGCCGCAAGGCCTCGAAGCGGGCTGCTATGTCGAACCGACGCTGTTCACCGGCGTCGACAATACGATGACCATCGCCCGCGAGGAGATCTTCGGGCCGGTCGGCGCCGTCATCCCGGTCCGCGATGCCGACCATGCGGTGGAGCTTGCCAACGACACCATGTTCGGCCTGGCGGCCGCGATCTGGACTAAGGATGTGACGATCGCCCACAAGTTCGCCCGCGATGTCGAGGCCGGCGTCGTCTGGGTGAACTGTTTCGACCATGGCGACACGACCTCGCCCTGGGGTGGCTTCAAGCAGACCGGCAATGGCCGCGACAAATGTTTCGAGGCGTTGACCCAATATACCCAGACGAAATCGGTCTGGGTGCATCTCGGCGACTGACACGGGTGGCCGGGCAGGCCGGGGAAGCCGGCTTGGGATTTTTAGTTCTGGACCAAAGCGGGAACGCTTGGTGGGCTCTTTGACAATAGAATTGTGACGCGCGATCAAGCGTTTGTCGGAAGAGTGTTCCCCGCCTGCGCGGGGATGAACCGCCCTGCACTGTCATCAGGTTGAGCGCGCGGCAGTGTTCCCCGCCTGCGCGGGGATGAACCGCCCTGCACTGTCATCAGGTTGAGCGCGCGGCAGTGTTCCCCGCCTGCGCGGGGATGAACCGACATCACTCAACCTCCTTTCCGTCCTCACACGGTGTTCCCCGCTTGCGCGGGGATGAACCGACGAGAACCGCGCGGCTATCCGGTCCCAGGCTGTGTTTCCCGCCCGCGCGGGGATGAACCGGTGCTCGCCTGATCATGACGCAACCGCGCCTTGTGTTCCCCGTCCGCGCGGGGATGAACCTGAGTTCCGCTGTCGCGGATTTTATCGCCGAGCGAATTCCGCGCCCGCGCCAAAAAACGGATTGCCCTCGACCTCCAGGCCATCCTGAGGTTCACTGCGATCCAGCTAATGGGGGGATGTGATGAGGGCCTTTGCGCTGGTTCTGTGTTGTCTTGCGCTCGCAGGCTGTCAGACCACGACATCGGGCGGGCAGTCGAACCTGACACGCTTCCTATCCGAATATAAAACCGTCTGCATCGATACGCGCCCCAGCTTCAATGGCTGGGCCTCACGCGCCGAACGGCTGGGACACACGACCGTGAGCGAAAACGGCCGGATGCGTTACAAGGGCGACGATCTGGTAACGACCGCTTTTTGGTTCCGACGCGGAACCACTCCCAGCGGCCGAGAGACCTGCACTGGTATCGTACCGACGAACGCCTCGGCGGGAACCGCCATCGAGGTTCTGGGCCAAACCGTGTCGCTCCGCCCCGCAGGTAGATCCGGCCGAGGCTACGAACTGGACGACAAGTCTTTTCTCTTCGTCAAGCCTGGCCGACTAGAGGGGCAACGCACGCTTATTTTCTCCCTGCTGGCGCCGAGATAGCGACACCGAGTCAAGACGGTCAGAAATCTGTGCTCGCCGCTGGCGCGGGCTGATTGGGTGCGCGGCCGTGCTATAGTCATGACCGGCCCGGTCGTGCGATCGGCGCGTGCGTCGTGAGGACATATCCATGAACATGCTGAGATGGTTGAGCGCGTATAGCGCGAGACCGACGCCCAAACAGTTCCTCTATGGCGGGCTCGTCTTTCTGGTGCTGATGCTCGTCCTCGTGGTCATCTATAACGACTTCCTGTCCGGCATCCTGCCCATGCCCGCCAATGAGGGCGTGACGCGGTAGGCCACACGCAAGCCCCGTGGAACATGGACAGGCGGCGTCAGATCCGCTACAGCCTGATCCCGCGAAAGCGCGTTAAAACAAAAGCTTAGAGAGATTCAAGAGATGCCGGTCGCGTGACAATGGCGCCGTGCGTGGGGGCATCGTCCCGGATCTCGGCCGATCATCGGGGAAGGAACCGTCACATGACAGCGGACACTCGGTTGCAGCGCATGGAGCGGGCGCTGAAGGCGGTCCTCGCTCTGTCGATCGGCCTGTTCGGCCTGATCGTCGGCTATACCAATATCGTCGACTATGACAGCAATTGGCAGTTCGTCCGCCATGTCCTGGCGATGGATTCCTTCGAGCCCTGGTTCGACGGCAGCGCCATTCAGGGCCGTGCGATCACCGACGAGGCGGTGCAGCGCGCCTTCTATACGCTGATCATCGCCGGCGAACTGGTAACCGGCGCGCTGTTCCTCCTGGGCGGTGTCCTGATCGGGATGTCGGCCGTCACGGGCTCGAATCCCGCGACCGGCAAGATGACCGCCGTCGCCGGCGCCATCGTGGCCATCCTCGTCTGGTATACGGGCTTCGCCGTCATCGGCGCGGAATGGTTCGCCATGTGGGCCAGCACCTGGGACGGCCAGATGAAGGCCTATACCTTCGCGAGCTTCATCCTGATCGCGATCCTCTACATCACCCGGCCCGAATAGCCCGGGGGCCATGCCGTCGCGGCGATCCGGGCGCCGATGATCTCCAGCAGGTTGTTGAAAGAGGCGACCTCGACCGTCGCCCGTCCGTCGAGACGCTCGCTGCGCGCGCCCTCGGGATGAGGAACATCAAACGGTTGGGCCTCATCCCGAGGAGGCCCACGGGGCCGTCTCGAAAGATCAGGACCTTTTCAACGGCCCGCTAATCCGTATCGTCGCTGCCGTTCGGCAGGCGGCGTTCGGGTTCGCGCACCGCGATCAGGCATTCGGCGTAGATGTCTAGGATCAGGTCCCGGTCGATCTGGTCCGGCGAGATGTTTTCCGCCTTGATCACGTGACGCATCAAGGTGTAGGCGACGCGTTCGGGTGAATTCTCCCCGATATGAACGACGGGCGGTTTCTCGGTCATGGAGTTCTTGTCCTCGTCTTGGCCGGGTCGTCGGCGGCTTGATGAGATCTCGCCGGCGAATAGTCGTCCCAAAATGTTAAGTCCGCAAGACAACTGGTTGGCATGACCGCGTTTCCGCCGTCGAGCGGACCGTGAAACGATGCTTTGATCTAGTCATCTGGTCGCGGGCGGTCATGATTCGAGGGATTAGCCGGCGCCGGCGCGCGCTTCAAGAAGGCCCTTAGGCCGATTGACGGCCGCCCGGTCCCGTGCCTGCCACTCGGGCGGTTCGGAAAAAGGCATTGACTCGCGCCGCCCGCCGCCCGACCACTTCGCGGGAAACGTCCATCAAGCAGGCAGACAAAAGTGGGGATCGTGCCATGAGCTTTCATTCCGTGTCGCAGGCGCCGGCGCGCCTCAATCGCAGCGAACTCGCCGTGCCCGGCAGTCAGCCGAAAATGTTCGACAAGGCGGCCGCGTCGGATGTCGACGTCATCTTCCTCGATCTCGAAGACGCGGTCGCGCCCGACGAGAAGGAGCAGGCGCGCAAGAACATCGTCAAGGCGCTGAACGAGATCGACTGGGGCAACAAGACGATGTCGGTGCGCATCAACGGGCTCGACACGCATTATATGTATCGCGACGTGATCGAGATCGTCGAGCAGGCCGGCGAGCGGCTCGACCTCATCATGGTGCCGAAGGTTGGCACGGCGGCCGATGTCTATGCCGTCGACATGCTCTTGACCCAGATCGAGGACGCCAAGGGCTACAAGAAGCGGATCGGGCTCGAACACATCATCGAGACCGCGCTCGGCATGCAGAACATCTCCGAGATCGCCGCCGCCTCGCCGCGCAATGAAAGCCTGCATTTCGGCGTCGCCGACTATGCCGCCAGCACGCGGGCGCGCACCACCATGATCGGCGGCGTCAATCCCGACTATGCCGTCCTGACCGACCCGGACACCGACGGCGACCGCGCGGTTCACTGGGGCGATATGTGGCATTACGCGATCGCCCGCATGGTGGTGGCCGCGCGCGCCAACGGGCTCAGGCCGATCGACGGCCCGTTCGGCGATTTCTCCGATGCCGATGGCTATCGCGCGGCCGCGCGCCGCGCCGCCGTGCTCGGCTGTGAGGGCAAATGGGCCATCCATCCGAGCCAGATCGGGCTCGCCAACGAGGTCATGAGCCCGTCCGAGGCGGAAGTCGACAAGGCCAAGCGCATTCTCGCCGCCATGGCCGAGGCGGAAGCCGCCGGCAAGGGGGCGGTGTCGCTCGACGGTCGGCTGATCGACTATGCCTCGATCCGCCAGGCAGAGGTCCTGGTCGAGAAGGCCCGGCAGATCGCGGAACGCTGACCAGCCAGTCCAGATCGCCCTGGACGGCAACGTGTAACGCGGCTGACGAGGCGCAGATGAGCACCGAACCGGCTGATCAGGCTGGCGCGCCCGATTACGATATCCTCGTCGTCGGCGGCGGAATCAATGGTTGCGGCATCGCGCGCGATGCGGCGGGGCGCGGCTTCTCGGTCTTGCTGGCCGAGATGAACGATCTCGCCAGCGGCACCTCGTCCTGGTCGACCAAGCTGATCCATGGCGGCTTGCGCTATCTCGAATTCTACGAGTTCCGCCTCGTCCGCGAGGCGCTGATCGAGCGCGAGGTGCTGTGGCGCATGGCGCCGCACATCATCCGCCCGCTGCGCTTCGTGCTGCCGCATCACAAGGGCCTGCGTCCGGCCTGGCTGCTGCGGCTTGGCCTGTTCCTCTACGACCATCTCGGCGGCCGCAAGCTGTTGCCGCCAACGCGGACGCTTGATCTCGGCGACGATCCTCTCGGCCGGCCGCTGAAGCCGGGCCAGGGGACCGCCTTCGAATATTCCGACTGCTGGGTCGACGATGCCCGGCTCGTCGTGTTGAACGCCCGCGATGCCGCCGATCGCGGCGCCGTCATCCGGCCGCGCACCGAAGTCGTCGGCGCCGGCCATGATGGGTCGGCCTGGCGCATCAGCCTACGCGACACGGTGACGGGCGCGGTGTCCGAGGTGACGGCGAGGCTGATCGTCAATGCCGCCGGCCCCTGGGCGGACAAGGTCCTGAGCGCGGTGACGGGCAGCACCCCGCCGCACCATGTCCGGCTGGTCCAGGGCAGCCATATCGTCGTGCCGAAACTCTTCGCGCATGACCGCGCCTATATCTTCCAGAACGATGACGGGCGGATCGTCTTCGCCATTCCCTATGAAGGCGCGTTCACGCTGATCGGCACGACCGATCGCGACTATTCCGGCGATCCCGGCGGCGCCCATATCACGGATGACGAGATCGCCTATCTCTGCGACGCCGTGAACGAGTATTTCGCCGAACAGATAACGCCGGCCGATATCGTCTGGACCTATTCCGGCGTCCGGCCGCTTTATGACGACGGCGCCTCCAAGGCCCAGGAAGCGACCCGCGACTATGTCTTGACCGAGACCGGATCGCTCGAGACCGGCAAGGTGCTCAACGTCTTCGGCGGCAAGATCACCACCTATCGCAAGCTGGCCGAGGCCATGCTCGACCATGTCGAGGCAGCGCTTAGCGCGCGCGGGGCCCGCTGGACGGCCGGCGCGGTCCTGCCCGGCGGGGATTTCCCCCATGACGGCGCCGACGCCCTCGTCGCCCGCCTCGTCGAGGAAAAGCCCTTTCTCGATCCGGCGCTGGCCGAAAGACTGGTCCGGCACTACGGTACTCGCGCCTGGGACATCGTCGGGGATGCGGCCTCGCATGAGGCGATGGGCATCTGTTTCGGCGGCGATCTCCATGCCTGCGAGGTCGACTATCTCGTCGCCCGCGAATGGGCGGTCACCCCGAGCGACATCCTGTGGCGGCGTTCCAAGCTCGGCCTTGTCCTCGATGACGCGGCCGTCGACAGGTTGCAGGCCTATCTCGCCGATGCGTCTCGCCTGCCTGCCGCTCCGGAGACGTCATCACAAGCGACATCATCCGCGAGGGCTTCATCATGACCGGATATGTGTTGGCCGTCGATCAGGGGACGACATCGAGCCGCGCCATCCTGTTCGACCGGAACCGGACGATCGTCGGGACCGGCCAAGAGGAATTCCCCCAGCACTATCCCCGGTCGGGCTGGGTCGAGCACGATCTCGACGACATCTGGCGCACGACGCTCGCGACCTGCCGCGCGGCGCTGGCGGGCGCCGGCGTGGCGCCCGGCGACGTCGCGGCCATCGGTATCACCAATCAGCGCGAAACGGTCGCGGTCTGGGATCGGACGACCGGCCGGCCGTTGCATCGCGCCATTGTCTGGCAGGACCGGCGCACGGCCGAACGTTGCGCCGAACTCAAGGCGGAAGGCCACGAGGCGATGGTCGCTGCCCGGACCGGGCTTCTGCTCGATCCCTATTTCTCGGCCACCAAGATCGCCTGGCTGCTCGACCATGTCGACGGCGCGCGCGCGAGCGCGGCGCGCGGCGACGTTCTGTTCGGCACCATCGACAGCTATCTCGTCTGGAAGCTGACCGGCGGCGCGCGCCATGCCACCGACGCGACCAACGCATCGCGCACGCTGCTCTATGACATCACGGCGCAGGACTGGGACGACACGCTGCTCGACCTCTTCGGCGTGCCGCGCGCCATGCTGCCCGACGTGCTCGACTGCGCGGCCGATTTCGGCACCACCGATCCCGATGTCCTGGGCGCTGCGATCCCGATCCGCGGCGTCGCCGGCGATCAACAGGCCGCGCTGATCGGTCAGGCCTGTTTCCGGCCGGGCATGATCAAGTCGACCTATGGCACGGGCTGTTTCGCGCTTCTGAACACCGGCTCCGACCCGGTGCGCTCGGAAAACCGCCTCCTGACCACGATCGGCTATCGCCTCGACGGGCAGGCGACCTATGCGCTCGAAGGGTCGATCTTCGTGGCGGGCGCCGCCGTGCAATGGCTGCGCGACGGGCTCGGCATCATCGCGGACGCGGCCCAATCGGGCGTTCTGGCCGAACAGGCCGATCCCGGCCAGCGCGTCTATCTGGTGCCGGCCTTTGTCGGGCTCGGCGCGCCCCATTGGGACGCGGAGGCGCGCGGCGCGCTGTTCGGGCTGACGCGCAATACCGGCCCCGCGGACCTGGCCCGCGCCGCGCTCGAAGCCGTGTGTTACCAGACCGCCGATCTTCTTGACGCGATGCATCGCGACTGGGGGGATGCGGCGGGCGACACCGTTCTCCGGGTCGATGGCGGCATGGTCGCCTCCGACTGGGCCATGCAATGCCTCGCCGATCTGCTGGATGCGCCGGTCGACCGGCCGCACAGCCTGGAGACCACCGCGCTCGGCGCGGCCTGGCTGGCCGGTGCGCATATCGGCTTGTGGCCTGATCAGGTCGAATTCGCCGCGACATGGGCGCGCGAGCGGCGCTTTGAACCGGTCATGGACGCGGATCTGCGCCGGGCCAAGCTGGCCGGCTGGCGCGATGCGGTGCGCCGCACGCTGACGGGTTAGAGCGGTTCCAGCGAAAGTGGAAACCGGTTTCGCGCCCGGAATTGCGCAAAATCAATGGGTTAGAGCGTGTCCAGTGAACCGGGGTTCGCTGGATCTGTTCTAGATAGCCGTCAGGCGACGGCGCGCGCGCGGGCGATGGCGCCGCTGTCGGACACGGTGATGAAGAGGTCGTCGCCGTCGGGTCCGCCGAAGGTCAGATTGGTCGTGGCGCGGCCGATCGCGCGGCAATCGATATGGCCGATCTCCACGCCGTGCGGGTCGAAGACGAAGACCGCGCCGCGGCTCGCGTGACAGACATAGAGATTGCCGGCGCGGTCCAGCGCCATGCCGTCGGGACCGCTGAGCCCGGCCGGTAGCCGCGCGAAAAGCTGCGCCTTCGACGTGCCGCCGGGAAACAGCGGCAGCCGCCAGACTTCGCAGGCACGCGTCAGCGCGACGAAGAGCGCCCGGCCTTCGATATCGGTGATCAGCCCGTTCGGGCTCGGACAGGTGTCGATCAGAATGTCGAGATCGCCGGCGCCCGGTTTCAGGCGATAGACCCGGCCGGTCGGATCGTGCAGGCCGGTCTGGCCCTGATCGGTGACATAGAGCGTGCCGTCGGGGCCGAACCACAGATCGTTGAGCCCCTTGAAGCCCTCGCTGCGATGGCTTTCGCGCAGGATCTCGGGCGCGTCGTCGCCGGGCCGGTAGGTCAGAAGGCCACGCTTGTAATCGGCGATATGGAACCGGCGGCCGGCCGTGTCGTCGCGCCATACCATGCCGTTCGGCCAGCCGTCATAGGCAAGTTCCAGCGACCATAAGCCGTCGGGCGTGACACGGAACAGCCGGCCATGCGGGATATCGACCACCCAGAGCGCGCCATCGGGCGCGAAGGCGGGGCCTTCGAGGAATGACGGCGTGTCGAGGCCCGGACGGTTGGCGTCGATCCAGGCCGAGGGCCGGCCCGACAGGTGAAACCGGTCGGGCAGCGTGGCGAAGCGCTCGGCCTTCTGAAGCACTCGGTCGGCGGTCATGACCGGTGCCTCCGGGCGAGGGCCGGCGCCCGATATCGGGTTCTCAGACGCCCAGCCATTGCGCCTGGGCCTCCTTGTCGTCGCGGATCGCCGCCGGCGCGCCTTCCCACACCACCCGTCCGCGCCCGATGATGCGCACGCTGTCGGCGAGGCTCGTGGCGAAGCCGAAATTCTGCTCGACCAGCACCATGGTCAGCCCGTCGGACTTCAGGGCGTCGAGCTTGTCGTGGATCTGGCGCACGATGATTGGCGCGAGCCCCTCGGTCGGCTCGTCGAGGATCAGAAGCCTCGGATTGGTCAGAAGCGCCCGGCCGATGGCCAGCATCTGCTGTTCGCCGCCCGACAGCTGATTGCCGCCATTGTTGAGCCTTTCGCCGAGGCGGGGGAAGAAATCGATCACCCGGTCGATCGTCCAATGCGCGTCCTTCGGCGCCAGCCGAAAGGCCAAGGCGAGGTTTTCCCGCACGGTCAACGAGGGGAAGATGTCGCGCGTCTCGGGCACATAGGCGACGCCGCGCTTGGCGATATCATAGGGCGCCTGGCCGGCGATCGAGGCGCCGTCGAAGCGGATATCGCCCGAGGTCACCGGGATCAGCCCCATGACCGAGCGCAGGATCGTCGTCTTGCCCGCGCCATTGCGCCCCAGGATCGCCGAGACGCGGCCGGCCTCGGCGACAAGGTCGAGCCCGTGGATGATCTGGGTTTCGCCATAGCCGGTGTGAAGGTCGCTGATTTCAAGCATCGGCGTCCCATTCCCCGAGATAGATCTCGCGCACCAATTGGCTGCCCCGGGTTTCGTCGGGCGAGCCTTCGAAGACGACCTCGCCATAGTTCAGGACGGTGATGCGGTCGGCGACGTCGAAGGCGAGATCCATGTCATGTTCGATGATCAAGACGGTCAGGTCGCGCGGCAGCGCCTTCATCATGGCGTTGAAGGCCTGGATCATGCCGGGCCCGACACCGGAGGTCGGCTCGTCCATCAGGAGAACGCTCGGCTCGGTGGCGAGCGCGATGCCGACTTCGAGCTGGCGGCGCATGCCGTAAGACGCCGTGGCGACCGGCACGTCGAGCACGTCCTCGAGACCGACCTGACGGGCGACGTCGTCGATCTTGGCGCGGATCTCCTTGTCGCCGAGCGTGTCGCGCAGGATCCAGCCGGCGGCGCCGCGTGCGGTGGCGATGGCGAGCGCGAGATTGTCGCGGATCGTCAGTTCGTTGAACAGGTTGTTCTTCTGATAGCTGCGGCTCAGCCCGCGCCGGGCGCGCTGGTCGACGGCGAGGCCGGTGATATCGGTGCCGTCAAGATGCACCGTGCCCGAACTCGGCGGCAGTTCGCCGACGAGAATGTTGAACAGCGTCGTCTTGCCGGCGCCGTTCGGGCCGAGCACGACCCGGCGTTCGCCCTTTTCGAGCGCGAACGACACGTCCTTGGTGACGACGAGCGATCCGAAGGACTTGTTCAGCGAGCGGGCTTCGAGCATCGCGCGATTCCTAGCGCCCGGCCGCTTCGGCATTGGCTTGGGCGCCGGCGGCGGCGCGGTCGGCGATCGCGGCCGCCGTGCGTCGCCGCAGCTGGCGCTGCTCGATCATATATTCGATCTGCCCGTAGATGCCGCGCCCGCCGGCGACGATGGCGATGATCAGGATGGCGCCGACGATGACGTGCCAGTAGATCGTGATCGAACTGACTTCATGTTTGAGGAACACCCAGATGATGGCGCCGAGCGCCGGGCCGATGAGGGTGCCAACGCCGCCGAGGATGACGACCATCAGGACCGTGCCGGAGACGGTCCACAGCATGAGTTCGGGCGAGACGAACATGGTCTGCTGCGCCGCGATGGCCCCGCCGAGGCCTGCGAGGCCGGCGGAGATCGCGAAGGCCGTCGCCTTGTAGCGCCAGATCGGCAGGCCGACGGCGCGCATGCGCCCTTCATTATAGTGAATGCCGACCAGCGTGCGCCCGAAGCCCGACCGCAGCACCGCCGCCGCGATGATGTAGACCACGACCGTCATGGCGATGGCGAACAGGGCGAATTGCGTCGAATCGTTCATGTTCAGGCCGATGAACGACAGATCGAGGCGCGGCACGCCAGCCATGCCGTCATCGCCGCCGAGCGCCCGGTTCTCGAACACCATGACATAGGCCATCTGCCCGAAGGCCAGCGTCGCCATGATGAAGAAGATACCTTGCGTCTTCGACGTCACCATGCCGACGGCGAAGCCGAAGATCGCCGAGCTGACCACGGCCGCCAGGAAGGCGAGCGGCGGCGGATAGCCGAGCAGCACGGTGAGGATCGCATAGGTGTAGGCGCCGATGCCGAAGATCGCGCCATGGCACAGCGAGACCATGCCGCCATAGCCGGCGATCATGTCGAGGCTGATGGCGAGGATGGCGAGCGTCGCAGCCTCGATCACCAGTTCGCGGCCGAAATAGCCCGTCGTCGAGGCATAGGCGACGCCGACGCCGATCATCAGGATCAGCATGGCCGTCTTGAGCGGGGTCTGGTGGAACATGGCGGTCAGCTCCGCGCCGGGAACAGGCCCGCCGGGCGCAGGATCAGGACGCCGGCGAGCAGGGCATAGATCAGGACGGAGGCGATCTGCGGGGCGATCACCGCGCCGAAGGTCTGGATGAAGCCGACCAGCAGCGAGCCGACGATCGCGCCCTGCAGGCTGCCCATGCCGCCGATCACGACGACGATCAGGGTCGAGATCAGGATCTCGGTGCCCATGTCGGGATAGGCGGAAAAGACCGGGGCCGCGACCGCGCCGGCAAGCCCCGCCAGGGCGCAGCCGACGCAGAAGACGAGAAAGAACACGCGCTCGACATTGACCCCGAGACAGGCCGCCATCTGGTCGTTGTCGACGCCGGCGCGGATGATGGCGCCGATCTGGGTGCGCGCCAGCACCAGGCCGAGCGCGATCATGACGACGAGGCCGAGGCCGATGATGAACAGCCGATAGGTCGGATAGACGACGCCGAGAAATTCGGAGCGGCCGGTGAACAGCGCCGGCTCGTCGGCGCCCAGCGCGAGATCGCCCCAGGTCAGCCGGAAGATGTCGAGAAAGACGAAGATCAGGCCGAGCGTCACCAGGACCTGGTTCATCGGTCCGGCCTGGCGCATGCGCCGGATGAGGCCGACATAGAGCAAGACGCCGACGAGCGCGACGGCGATCGGCGCGGTCGCGAACCCGCCCCAATAGGAGCCGAACCAGGACGCCGCGCTGATGCTGATATAGGCGCCGAGCGCGTAGAGCGCGCCATGGGCCAGATTGACGAAATGCAACAGGCCGAAAATGACGGTCAGGCCGACCGATAACAGAAACAGCAGCATCGACAGCTGCAAGCCGTTCAGTGTCTGAACCAGCCAGAAGGCGGGGTCGGCCATGGTCGGATACTCTGTCTGTCCTTGGAAAGGCCGCGATCGGTTGTCCGGTTGCGGCGGGCACGGCGCGACTTGCCGTTCGGAAATCGAGGTCAATGGGGAAAGGGCAGGCGACGCTCGCGCGAGGTTGCCGTTGGTGCCCTTCCCGATGCTATGACGCGACCCTAGTGGGCCGCACCGAGGCGGCGCAAGGCCCGGCCCGGCCGGCCGACGATTTGTGATCGGTGATCACGCGAAGGCCGGCCGTCCGGGGCTGCCGTCTGCGGCTTACATCGCGCAGCCGTTGGGGGCGTCCTGAACGTTTTCCACCGTGTCGATGAGACGCTGGGTCAGGACCCCGTCTTCCTCGATCGTCTCGTAGATGTAGATGTTCTGGACGACGTTGTTGGTCGCGGGATCGATCTGCATCGGCCCGCGCGGCCCGGTATAGGTGATCGTCGGCAGGGCGGCCGCGATCGAGGCGCGGTCGGTTGCGCCCGACTGGATCGCCTCGGCCAGGAGGCGGCCGGCATCATAGCCCTGGACGGCGTATTCCGACGGCACGCGGCCGGTCTTGGCCTCGAAGGTCTCGACGAAGGCCGCGTTTTCCGGCGTGTCGAGGGTCGGAATGTAGTGCAGCGAGGTGATCGCGCCGATGGCCGCCGGGCCTTGCGCGTTGACATAGAGCGGCGAGGTCAGAAAGCCCGAGCCGTAGAGCGTGATGTCGTCCTTCAGGCCGAAGGAATCATACTGCTTGACGAAGGCGATGGCCTCGCTGCCGGCATAGAACACGAAGATCGCGTCCGGATTGGCGGCATTCGCTGTGGTCAGATAGGGGCCGAAATCCTGCGTCGTGCGGAACGGAGTGTATTCCTCGCCGACGATTTCGCCGCCCGCCGCCTCGAAGGCGTCGCGGAACGAGGAGATCATCTGCCGGCCCGCGGCATAGTCGGGCGCCAGCGTGTAGACCGAGCGGATGCCCTGGTCATACATCCACTGGCCCATCGGCCGGTTGACCTGGGCGTTGGAGAACGACACCCGCGTGATGAACGGGCTGCACTGGGCGCCGGTGGCGTCGTCATTGCCCGCATTGGCGACGATCAGCGGCACTTCGGTGCCGTCGACGAAATCGCGCACCGCGCCGAGGACGCCCGACGATACCGGGCCGACGAGCACGTCGACCTCGTCTTCGAGCACCATCTTGCGCGTCTTGGCGAGGCCGACCGGCGGCTTCACCTCGGTGTCCTCGCGGACGATCACGACCTGGTCGGTCAGGCCGGCCTCTTCGAGCGCCAGGACGAAACCGTCGTCGATCTCCTGGCCAAGGGCCGCGAACACGCCGCTATAGGGCAGGAGCAGGCCGGCCTTGATTTCCTCGGCCTGTGCCGGCATCGCCGCCAACACGGAGACGGCCGCGCCCGCGAGCATGAATTTCCAATGAGTGAGCATTCGATTGTCCTCCCTGATCCTCCGGATCTTGCCAGATCCTCCTTGTCGCGGATCCCGCGTGCCCCGCGAGGCCTGAGCCCCGTTTCCGGCCGCGTCGTCATTGCCCGACAGCTTTACGCTATCCGAGGGCATTCGACCATGCAAGCATTATATTGCACATCGGCGTGATGGCGGGGCGGTGGCCGAAACCCCTTGCCAATCAGGGAAAATGCCGGTCTTTGGCATGGTTCTTCGCCAGCGCATGGGAAACCGGTTGCGGCCTGGTTCGGGAATGTGCATAATAATTCAACAAACCAACAAGGTCGGATCGGGCCCGCCATCCATCGGGCGTGCCGGGTCCGGCGCATCGCGTCGTGCCCAGGCCGCCCGGCGTGATTCCGGGAGGACGACATGGCCCAGAACGCCACCCAGGACGCTTTCGTCGCGCTTGTCTCCAGGATCGCCGGCGCCATCGCCGACCGGCCGGTCGATGCGGATCTCGCGACCTTCCTGAACGCGACCTATCCCGCCGATGGCGATGATTTCGCCGAGCTCGAAACGCTTTGCGCCGCTGGTGAGGCGGAAGGCTGGCTGATGGGACGCGAGGCCGGCGGCATCAAGTTTTCGAGGCCCGTCAAGCCGGGCGGCGAAGCCGGCGCGTTCAGCGTCGATGTCGTGCGCATGCGCGACGTGAAGGGTCCGCATCATATCCATACCACCGGCGAGATCGGCGCCATCATGCCGATCGAGGGCGCGCCGACATTCGATGGCATGGACAAGGGTTGGTATGTCTACCCGCCGGGCAGCGATCACCATCCCACCGTGACGGGCGGCGACGCCTATGTCCTTTACTTCCTGCCCGACGGGCTGATCGAGTTCACTGGACGCTGATCGCGGGCGGCCGGACCGCGCTTCAGGGCGCTGGCCGACGCGCCACGACAATCGCACGATGGCAACGCCGCGATGACAATGAGGACAAGGCGATGACCGACGCGAACGGCAATGCGGCGCTCTATTTCGTCGACCGCCACCTGACCGAAGGGCGCGGTGACAAGACCGCCTTCGTCGAAGGCGCCGACGGCGGCCGGGCGCTCACCTATGGCGCGCTCGCCGCCGACAGCGACCGCATGGCCGCGCTTTACGCGCGCCACGGGATCGGCCGCGAGGACCGCGCCGCGATGATCCTGCTCGACACCGCCGCGTTCCCGGTCATCTTCTGGGGCAGCCTCAAGGCCGGCGTGGTGCCGGTTCCGATCAACACGTTGCTCGCCGCCGATGTCTTCCTGGCGATCGTGCGCGACAGCCGGGCCAAGGTCCTGTTCGTCTCCGGGGCGCTGCTGGCGACCATCGAGCCGATCCTGAAGGACGCGCCCGATCTGCGAGCGGTCTTCGTCGTCGACGGCGCGCCGGGCGCGCATCTGTCCTTCGAGCAGGAACTGGCGCAGAGCGCGCCGCAGCCGGCCGTCGAGGCATCGCCCGACGAGACCGCCTTCTGGCTCTACTCATCAGGCTCGACCGGCCGGCCCAAGGGCGTGCGCCATGTCCATGGCAGCCTGAAGGCGACATCCGATACCTATGGCGCCCAGGTGCTCGGCATTCGCGAAGACGATGTCGTGTTCTCCGCCGCCAAGCTGTTCTTCGCCTATGGCCTCGGCAATGCCATGACGTTTCCGATGTCGGTCGGCGCGACGACCGTGCTGCTGGCGGGCCGGCCGACGCCCGACAGCGTGTTCGACGTGATGGCGCGGACACAGCCGACGATCTTCTATGGCGTGCCGACGCTCTATGCCGCGATGGTCGCGCAGATGGCGGAGTCAAAGCCCGCCGGTTTCGACAATCTGCGCCAGGGCGTCTCGGCGGGCGAGGCCCTGCCGTCGGATGTCGGACAGCGCTGGACCGAGATCACCGGCACCGACATTCTCGACGGCGTCGGGTCGACGGAAATGCTGCACATCTTCCTGTCGAACGCGCCGGGCGACGTCGTCTACGGCACGTCGGGCGTCGCCGTGCCGGGCTATCATCTGCGGCTCGTCGACGAGCGGGGCCGCGACGTGGCCGCCGGCGAGATCGGCGAATTGCTGGTCAACGGCCCGTCGGCGGCCGATGGCTACTGGAACCAGCGCGACAAGAGCCGGTCGACCTTCGAAGGTCACTGGACGCGCACCGGCGACAAATATGAGCGCCGCGCCGACGATCGCCTCGTCTATTGCGGGCGCACCGACGACATGTTCAAGGTCAGCGGCATCTGGGTCGCGCCCTTCGAGGTCGAACAGGCGCTGGTCACCCATCCGGACGTCCTCGAAGCCGCCGTCGTGCCGGCCCATGACGAGAGCGGGCTCGAAAAACCCAAGGCCTTCGTGGTTCTCAAGAACGGCGCGGCCGGCGGCGCGATCGCCGAAGCCTTGCGCGAGCATGTCAAGGAACGGGTCGGCAAGTGGAAGTATCCGCGCTGGATCGAGATCGTCGACGATCTGCCGAAGACGGCGACGGGCAAGGTGCAGCGCTTCAAGCTGCGCTGAGAATATGGCCGCAAGGCCGGCGGCGAACGAGGAGAACAGGGGATGGGTGTCGCATCGCAACCGGAAACGCTGACGATCGACGGCGTGTCGCTGGAAGGCCGGTTCTTCGGCCCTCGGCCCGACGCGGCGCCGACCATCGTCATGTTGCATGAGGGGCTTGGCTCGGTCGATCTGTTGCGCGATTTTCCCGCCCGCGTCGCCGAGGCGACCGGCCATGGCGTCTTCGCCTATTCGCGCCAGGGCTATGGCCGCTCGGACCCGATCGCGCTGCCGCGCCCGCTCGACTACATGACGCGCGAGGCCGTCGAGGTCTTGCCCAAGGTGCTCGACGCCATCGGCTTCCGCTCGGGCGTCCTGCTCGGTCATAGCGATGGCGCATCGATCGCCACGCTCTATTGCGGCAATATTCAGGATCACCGGATTCGCGGCCTGGTTTTGATGGCGCCGCATTTCTTCACCGAGCCTATGGGGCTTGCGGCGATCGCCGAGGCCAAACAGGCCTATGAGACCGGCGATCTCAAGGCGCGGCTCGGCAAATATCATGATGGCGTCGACGGCGCCTTTCGCGGCTGGAACGATGCCTGGCTCGATCCCGACTTCAAGGCATGGGACATCCAATATGCCATCGCCTATCAGCGGGTTCCGGTGCTCGCCATTCAGGGCGTCGACGACGCCTATGGCACGCTGGCGCAGATCGATGCGCTGGATGAGGGGCTCTACGCGCCGCTCGACCGGGTGATCCTCGACGATTGCGGCCATGCCCCCTTCGTCGATCAGCCCGAGAAGACGCTTCGGGCGGTTGCCGATTTCATCGCCCGGCTCGACCGGATCGAGGCCGCCGAGGTGGCGGTCGCCTGAGCGGTATCCCGCCGAGCGGCCGGCTGGTATAGCGCGACCGCAGAAAGGGCCAAGCCGGGCGCTCGCGGCCCGGGCCCGACAGGAGCACGACATGAGCTTGCCGGCGGCCGAGATCACCGACTGGCCCTTGCCGGTGGAGCCTTACATTCCCGGCCTGACGCCGAGGCCCGATGGCGGCGTCGTGTTCGACATTTCCCATGCCGCGCCAGACGTCACCGATCCCGCCGCCTGGCGCGACCACAGGGCCTGGCTCGCGGGCTTCCGGCTCTATGCGCATGGCTATTTCTGGGAAACCCATGAAGTGTGGGAGCCGGTCTGGATCGGGGCGCGGCCAAACAGCGTCGAGCGCACCATGGTGCAGGGGCTGATCCAGACCGCCAATGCTTGTCTGAAACTCCTCATGGGGCGGCCGCGCGCCGCGACCCGGCTGGCGACGATCGCCGCCGACTGCCTGCGCGAGGCGCGGCCGACGGGCGATGGTCCCGTCATGGGGCTTGATCTCGTGCGGGCACGGACCGGGACCGAGCGTTTCGCCGCCCGATTGCTGGCCGCCAATGACCGCGAGGACGCGGATGCGGCCGATCTCGTCGCCCGCCGCCCAGCCTATGGCGAGATGGTTGTCATGGATGATGATATGCACTATAATGCATAATTATTTCGCTGCGGGATCGAATTGACATCAACAATCGCACCCATCTGCTCCAATTTACACTAGTTTGGAATGTTTCGCAGGTGGCGGGCTCAGGAAGCATGCATTATGATGCTCATCATATCGGGAGACTGTAAGTGACCAAGGTGATCGATTTCCAGACCGATCCGACGCGCTACCGCCATTGGCGCATCGATTATGACGGCGACGTCGCTTATCTCTCGATGGATGTCGATCCCGAGGGCGGGCTGTTCGACGGCTATGAGCTGAAGCTGAATTCCTACGATCTCGGCGTCGATATCGAACTGGCCGATGCGGTTCAGCGGCTGCGCTTCGAGCATCCCGAGGTCAAGGCTGTGGTGCTGCAATCGGGCAATGACCGGGTGTTCTGCGCCGGCGCCAATATCCGCATGCTGGCCGGCGCGTCGCATGCCCATAAGGTGAATTTCTGCAAGTTCACCAATGAGACGCGCAACACCTTCGAGGCGGCGGGCGCGGAATCGGGGCAGCATTACATCTGCGCGGTGAAGGGGTCCTGTGCCGGCGGCGGCTACGAACTGGCGCTCGCCTGCGACCACATCATGCTGGCCGATGACGGCTCGTCCAATGTGGCGCTGCCGGAAGTGCCGCTGCTGGCGGTGCTGCCCGGCACCGGCGGGCTGACGCGGGTGACCGACAAGCGTAAGGTGCGCCGCGATCTCGCCGATGTGTTCTGCGCCATGGAAGAGGGCGTGCGCGGGCGCAAGGCCCAGCAGTGGCGGCTCGTCGACGAGGCGGTGCCGAACAGCAAATTCGCCGAGAAGGTCGCCGAACGGGCGCGCGAATTCGCCGCGAGGTCGCCGCGCCCGACCGATGCCGAGGGCATCGCGCTGACCCCGCTCGACCGTAGGATCACGGAAGATGGCGGCGTCGTCTATTCCACCCTCGAAGTGGAGGTGGAGCGCGACAAGGGCCTCGCCAAGGTCACCATTTCAGGACCCGACGGCTCGGCGCCCGCCGACATGGCGGCGCTTCACGCCGAAGGTGCCGCGACCTGGATGTTGCGTCTGGCGCGCGAACTCGATGACGCGATCCTGCATCTCAGGCTCAACGAATTGCAGCTCGGCGTCGTCGTGTTCCACAGCCAGGGCGATCCGGCGGCCGTCGCGGCACATGAGAAGCTTCTCCTCGACAATCGCGAGCACTGGCTCGCCAACGAGATCCTGCTCTACTGGAAACGGGTCCTGAAGCGCATCGACATGACATCGCGCTCGCTGGTGGCGCTCGTCGAGCCGGGCTCGTGCTTTGCCGGCTTCCTTGCGGAGATCCTGTTCGCGGTCGACCGCAGCTACATGGCCGAAGGCGATTTCGAGGGCGACAACCGCCCCGTCGCCGCGATCACGTTGACCGAGGGCAATTTCGGCCCGTTCCCGATGTCGAACGACCTGACCCGGCTTGAAACCCGCTTCCTCGGCGCGCCCGACAAGGTGGATGACGCCAGGGCGCGGATCGGCGAGCCGCTCGAAGCCTTCGATGCCGACGAACTCGAACTCGTCACTTTCTGTTTCGACGATGTCGACTGGGATGACGAGGTGCGCATCTTCCTCGAGGAGCGCGCCAGTTTCTCGCCCGACGCGATGACCGGCATGGAGGCCAATCTGCGCTTCGCCGGGCCGGAAACCATGGAAACCCGCATCTTCGGCCGGCTGACGGCGTGGCAGAACTGGATCTTCCAGCGCCCCAACGCGGTCGGTGAGGACGGCGCCCTGCAGCGCTACGGCACGGGCGTGCGCGGCAATTACGATATGCGGCGCGTCTGATCGCGCCCGGACCCCAAGGGAGAAGACCGATGCTTGATCTGATCAATGTCGAATACGACACTCAAATTCCGAACAATGTCGGTCTGTCTTCCGACAAGCGCGTGCTCAAGGCGCTGGAAAAGTGGCATCCGGGCTATATCAACTGGTGGAACGACCTGATCCCGGAAAACTTCCAGAAGAGCCTCGTCTATCTGCGCACCGCCGTCAGCGTCGACCCCAAGGGCTGGGCCAAGTTCGACTATGTCAAGATGCCGGAATATCGCTGGGGCGTGTTGCTGGCACCGGCCGTCGAGGATCGCATCATCCCCTGCGGCGAGCACTATGGCGAGAAGGCCTGGCAGGAAGTGCCCGGCGAATATCGCGCGATGCTGCGCCGGCTCATCGTTATCCAGGGCGATACAGAGCCGGCTTCGGTCGAGCAGCAGCGTTTCCTCGGCCTGACCGCGCCGTCGCTCTACGACATGCGCAACCTGTTCCAGGTCAATGTCGAGGAAGGCCGCCATCTCTGGGCCATGGTCTATCTCCTGCACAAATATTTCGGCGCCGATGGCCGCGAGGAGGCCGACGATCTGCTGCGCCGTTCGTCCGGCTCGGAAGAAGCTCCGCGCATGCTGGGCGCCTTCAACGAGGAGACGCCGGACTGGCTGTCCTTCTTCATGTTCACCTATTTCACCGACCGCGACGGCAAGATGCAGCTCGAAAGCCTGGCGCAGTCGGGCTTCGATCCGCTGTCGCGCACCTGCCGCTTCATGCTGACCGAGGAAGCGCACCACATGTTCGTCGGCGAGACGGGTGTCGGGCGCACCATCCAGAAGACCTGCGAGCGCATGAACGAGGCCGGCATCGAGGATCCCTACGAGATCGACAAGATCCGCGCGCTCGGTGTGATCGACCTGCCGACGATCCAGAAGAAGCTCAACCTGCACTACACGCTGTCGCTCGACCTGTTCGGCCAGGAAATCTCGACCAATGCCGCCAACGCCTTCAATGCCGGCATCAAGGGGCGCTATCAGGAGATCAAGCTCGACGACGACCACAAGCTCGATGGCGAGACCTATCAGGTGTGGGATTTCGAGGACGGCAAGGCGGTCCAAAAGGACGTGCCGGCCCTGAAGGCGATCAATATGCGCCTGCGCGACGATTACACCCGCGACGCGTCGGGCGGCGTCGGGCGCTGGAACAAGATCATCGAGAAGCACAATATCGACTTCCAGATGAAGCTCCCGCACGAGGCCTTCAACCGCAAGATCGGGGTGTTCGCCGACAAGCCGTTCAATCCCGATGGCGAGATCGTCAGCGGCGCCGATTATGATGCCGGCCTGCCGCAATGGCTGCCGACCCATGCCGACGGCGATTTCATCCAGTCGCTGATGGAGCCCTGCTTCGAGCCGGGCAAGTTCGCCGGCTGGATCGCGCCGCCGCGCGTCGGCATCGACAACAAGCCGGGCGACTTCGAATACGTCAAGCTGCACATGGCCTGAGCGGGCCGCAGCGTCACGCAATGACGCGGCGCGGCCGGGGCGCGACGGACGCCGCGGCCGCCTTCCGCAAACCGCATCAGGACGGAGATCCCCTGTCATGAACAAGCCGCTCCTCGAACAGCCTGTCGCCGACACCCCCGTCAAGCAGCATCTCATCGATCCCGAGATCTGCATCCGATGCTACACGTGCGAGGAAGCCTGCCCGATCGATGCGATCACCCATGATGACAACAATGTCGTGGTGGATTTCGACAAGTGCAATTTCTGCATGGCCTGCATCGCGCCCTGCCCGACGGGCTCGATCGACAATTGGCGGGTCGTGACGACGCCCTATTCGCTGGATGACCAGTTTTCCTGGGACGAACTGCCCGAACAGGTAGAGATCGCCGAGACCGGCGCCGGCGGCACCAGTATCGAGGCGCTCGATGCCGAGATCGAGCAATTGCTGGCCGAAGCCCATGCCGGCGCCGGCGGCCAGGCCAAGGCGCCCGCATCGGCGTCGAAGCCGAGCGTCAACCTGTTCAATCTCGGTCATCCGGCCATCGCCACCGTGCAGGGCAATTACCGGCTGACCGGCGAGGACGCCGACAGCGATGTGCGCCACATCATCCTCGATCTTGGTGACCAGCCCTTCCCAGTCCTGGAAGGCCAGAGCGTCGGCATCATCGCGCCCGGCACCGATGCCGGCGGCAAGCCGCACCTGCCCCGGCTTTATTCGATTTCGAGCCCGCGCGACGGTGAGCGGCCGAACACCAACAATATCGCGCTGACGGTGAAGCGCGAGGAGCAGGGCATCTGCTCGAACTATGTCTGTGATCTCAACAAGGGCGACGAAGTCAGGCTGACAGGCCCCTTCGGCGCGACCTTCCTGATGCCGAACGATCCGCAGGCCGATCTGATGATGATCTGCACCGGCACCGGGTCGGCGCCATTCCGCGCCTTCACCATGCGCCGGCAGCGCACGACGCCCGACGCCGAGGGCGGCATGCTCCTGTTCTTCGGCGCGCGCACGCCCGACGCGTTGCCCTATTTCGGCCCCTTGAAGAAAGTGCCCGACAGCCTGATGCGCAAGGAATTGTGCTTTTCGCGCATCGACGGCCAGCCCAAGGAATACGTGCAGCAGCGCATGCTCGCCTGCAAGGACGCGGTCGCCGACATGCTGCGCTCCGACCATGCGCATATCTATGTCTGCGGTCTCAAGGGCATGGAGGAGGGCGTCGACGCGGCCTTCGCCGAGATCGCGGCCGGAATCGGGCTCGACTGGACGGAATTGCGCGCCCGGCTGCGCGACGACGGGCGCTATCACGTCGAGACCTATTAGGCGTCGCCAGCGCGATTGCCTGACGCGCGCATCGCGCGATGCCGGCCTGATTCGATGCACAATGGATCGTCATGCGGGCGGGGCCGTGACCGGTTCCGCCGCTTGAGGCCGGTTCCGGGCGGTGCCGATCGGCGCGAAACCCTGCGTTTTCCGCGCCGCCCTTGAGCCTCTATGAAGTATAGTTCATGCTGCGGGATACCATGGCAGCGCGCAGCAGAAACGAGATCGTCACCTTCAGCGGCCGCGTGACCGGGTCGGATGCCGGCAGCCTTCAGGCCGCCGACAACACCGCCTTTCTCGACATGGTCGGCGAGCGAGTGCGCACCGCGCGTGCCCGGCGGGGCATGTCGCGCAAGGCGCTGGCGGTGGCGTCGTCGGTCTCGCAGCGCTATCTGGCCCAGCTCGAAGGCGGGTCGGGCAATGTCTCGATCGCGCTATTGCGGCGCATCGCCGAAGCGCTCGACTACAAGATCGAATGGCTCGTCGGCGAGGACGACCCTTATCTCTCCGACGTCCCCGCCATTTCCATGCTATATCGTTCCGCGACCAGCGAGCAGCGCCGCCAGGTGATCGAAATCCTCGATCCCGAACATCCCGATCTGAGGCGCGCCCAGCGCATCGCCTTCATCGGCCTGCGCGGGGCGGGCAAGTCGACCATCGGCCGGCTGACGGCGATGGCCGTCGGGTTGCCCTTTCTCGAACTCAACGAGGAGATCGAGCAGGCCAGCGGCATGCCGGTCGACGAGGTGATGGCGCTTTACGGGCAGGAGGGCTATCGCCGGCTCGAGCGGCAGTCGGTCGAGCGCATCGTCGCGACCCATGATGCGATCGTGCTGGCGGTCGCCGGCGGCATTGTCTCCGAGCCCGAGACCTTCAACTATCTGCTGCGCCACTACCACACGATCTGGCTCAGGGCGCAGCCGGAAGAACATATGATGCGGGTGCGCTCGCAGGGCGACGAGCGGCCGATGGCCGGCAATCCGGCGGCGATGGACGAATTGCGCAGCATCCTGACCAGCCGGCAGGCGCTCTATGCGCGGGCCGAGGCCCATGTCGACACATCCGGCAAGACGATCGAGGAGACCATGGCGCTGGTCCTCGCGGCGGTCGAGGAGCGGGCCTTTCTCGATGAAACCCCTGGTATCGCGCCGGGCGCTGTGTTCAGCCTGAGCGGGGTATGACGGCGCCCTATCTTCGTTTTCCCCGCCCGCGCGGGGATGAACCGAATAAGGTCGGCACCCAGGTGCCGGCCTTTCTGTCAGCTTGGAGACCGGGCTTTGCTGGGTGGGCTTCGCTTGGAAACTGACAGTTCGCGTTAAGCAATAAAAGAGCTTCTCGAGCACAAGGGGGCGGCGTCAGTCCGTACCGATACGGGCGCTCCAAACGCAAAAGCATCAGCATTGAATGCGTTCTGGCTCGATTGACCACATCTAGCCTGGAACCCTACTCCGAGTAGGGCCCAAAGAAACGGAGACACGCCGCATAGGTCGTGATGTGGCCGCTATCGGGGCCGCTCTGGTCGACAACGTGCAAAGTGTTCAGGTTGTCCGCGTAGAAGACCAGAATATCAAGTTCACGCTCCGCTTCCGTCAAATTGTGAGCGAAGTCTCCATCGGCCCAGTCGCTGATACTGCATTCCCCCTTGATGTGCAGGCCCGTGGCGAGGGGCTCGGTACTGGCGATATCGCAGGTGTAGTAGGGAAAGGACACGGTGTTGCCGTCGTCGTCGATTTCAAAGTCCCAGAGAACGGCCTGATAGTTCGATTTCGGGCAGATATCGAGATCGTCGTCGGTCCCGGTGATGTTCCCCCGACCCATCATGTAAAGCCCGCTGACCCAGGTGATCCCGTTTGGCCCTGCACCAACCTGTTTCAGGTTCGTGGGATCGCATTGCTGCAAAAGACCGGCGATCTGGCGGTCGTTAGAACACAAGGCGCCGCCCCACTGATATCCCACCTGATGGCCGATCGCGACCTGGAACCAGTTGTAGCCTTCGTGGGTTTGGTCCATCCGGCGGATGATCGGCACCGCACGACCCGGCGGCAGGGTAGCCATCAGATCGCCACTTGCGTCAGGCGTCGCGCGCAAATGAGTGCCGGAGAGCGTCTGGCCCATGATCGGGAGCGCATCCTCGGCAACGGCCGCGTCGATGGTTCCCGTGAAGGAGAGCGCCACAAGCAAGGTCAGCATGCTGGCAGCAGGCCTTGCAGCGGCGGCGGCGCGCTGCCTTTGCTTCGGGAGCGAGTATTTCCGTTTGGCACCAGGCAACGTTTCCGTCATGTCGATCTGTCCGCTTTTCCAGAGTGGCGACTACGGCACCAAGATACCCACAAGCGATCCCTCCGGCGATCCTGAATCACCTTGTTACCCGCGCGTGCGGGGATGAACCGTGTTTGGCCGAGAGATGCGGCCGCCGCCCGATGTGTTCCCCGTCCGCGCGGGGACATGTGGCGTCGTCGGCCGCTTGCGCGCCCCGGCGTCTTGCGCGTAAGTCTTGGACGGGGGCCGCAACGCTTACGAGGCGTTTTGTCGAGGACAGGCGATGCTGCACGATCGATTGGGCCTTCGCGCGTCGGCGAGCACGAAGAAGATAACGCGGCGGCGCTGGGTCATCAGCCTTGTCGGTTTTCTGGTCGTGTTTTTCGGCCTTGTTTTTCTCTATGGCGATGTCTTGTCCGGCTTTGGGACGCTGCCGGCAAATGACTGCCTCGACGATCCGATGATGGCGATAGGCTGCCCGTGACGGCACTCAGGGGAGACATCGGGGATGGTCGGAACCGCTAACGACCCGACATCCGACTGGCGGGACGGCGCGAGGCGGCTGTGGGGTGATGACTGGATCGTCCCGCTGTCGGAGGTGATGGGCATCGATCGGCACCTGGTCGCGCGCTGGGCCTCGGGCGAGACGCCGATCGCGCCCGAGATCGCGAACCAGATCATCGCCCTGGCCGATGCCGCCCATCCGCATACGTCGGGCGTCGGGCAGATCGCCCGCCTGATCGCCAACGGGCATAATGTCGGCGACTGGCTCAATCACTATGAACGCCTGCGCCGGCACTATCCGGCGATCCTGACGCAATCGGACGACAAGACGCGCGACGCCTGAGCGACAGCGCCGCTCGGCGCGGGATGCTGGCCGCGAGCCAGGCTATGTATCTCCCGCTCGCGCCGACATGCCGTATGACTTTGGGCCTGCCCATCCCGTGCGATTGACACCGATCCAGCACCAAAATACAACGGTATACAAAAGTCGACGAAGCTGGAGCGCATGCGATGACCGAAACGCCGATGAAAAAGGGAGGCGAGCTCATCGTCGAGGCGCTGATCGCCGAGGACATCCCCTATGTCTTCGGCATTTGCGGCCATGGCAATGTTGGCCTGCTCGATGCCATGCATGCCGAGCGCGATCGGCTCAAGCTGATCTCGCCGCGCCATGAACAGGTCGCCGGGCACATGGCCGACGCCTATTTCCGGGTGCGCCACGAACCGGTCGCCACGCTGACGTCCTGCGGTCCGGGTTCGGCCAATATGATCATGTCCTGCGCGGTGGCGCAGACCGATTCCTCGGCCTTTCTCGCCATTACCGCCAACGTGCCGACCCAGCAGTTCAATCGCGGCCCGTTCCAGGAACTGAACCGCCACCACGCCGCCGACTTCCCCAATGTGATCCGGCCGGTGGTCAAGCGCTCCTTCCAGCCGACCCGGGTCGACATGCTGCCGCTGGCGCTGCGCCAGGCCACCTCGACCATGCTGTCGGGCCGGCCCGGCCCGGTCAATCTCGACGTGCCGTTCAACCTGTTCCAGGAAGAGGCGGCGGTGGCGCTCGAAGGGCGCGGCACCAAGCACAATCAGCGTCGCAGCGGGGCGGCGCCGGACGATATCCGGCGCGCGGTCGCGATGATCGCTGAGGCCGAACGCCCGGTCCTGTTCATCGGCCATGGTGTCACTTTGTCGGAGGCGTCCGAGGAGTTGACGGAGCTGGCCCGGCGTCTCTCCATTCCGGTCATCAGCTCGCCCAATGGGATGGGCTGTCTCGACATGGCCGATCCGCTGTCGCTCGGCTTCATCGGGCGCAATGGTGTCTATGCGGCCAATCAGGCCGGTCGGCATGCCGATCTGGTGCTCTGCATCGGCGCGCGCTTCGACGACCGGTCGGCCTCGTCCTGGCTGCCGGGCTATTCCTGGAACTTCCCCCATACCAGGCTCATCCAGGTCGATGTCGACGATGCCGAGATCGGCCGCAACTTCACGCCCGATCTCGGCATGTTGGCCGATGCGCGCACCGTGCTGCGCCAGCTGCTGGCCGCCGCCGAGGCGGAGGGTCTCGGGCCTGAACCACGGCTTGCGGACTGGCACGAGGCGATCGCCGGCTGGAAAGCGGAATGGGAAGCCTTCGTCGCGCCGGGCTTCGCCGAACATGCTAGTCCGATCCGGCCGGAGCGCATCGTCGCCGATTGCCGCAAGGTGTTGCCGGATGACGCGATCATCACGCTCGATTCTGGCGTCCACCACAACTGGTTCATGCAGTTCTGGCAGGCGCGCCAGCCCCGGACCATGCTCAACACCTGGGGGTATTCCGGGATGGGCTTCGGGCCGGCCGGCGCGCTCGGCGCCAAGCTCGCCGCGCCCGACAAGGTGTGCGTGTCGGTGTGCGGCGATGGCGGTTTCATCATGGTGCCGCATGTTCTGTGCACCGCCGTCGAATACGACATTCCGGTGGTCTGGGTGGTGTGGAACAATTTCGCCTGGGGCGCGATCCGCGACATCCAATATGGCCTGTTCGATGGCCGCGAGATCGGCACGGCCTTCTATGCGGGCGACAACAACACGCCCTACAACCCCGATTTCGCCGGCTTGGCGCGGGCCAGTGGCGTGGCGGCGACGACGGTGACGAAGTCGGAGGATTTCGCCGCGGCCCTCGAACATGCCGTGTCGCTGAACAAGCCCTATCTCATCGACGTGCATGTCGACGCCGACATACGCCCGCCGGCCACCGGCACCTGGCAATTGCCGCCCCTGCCGCAAAAGGAGCCGGTCTTCGGCGCGCCCTGGCGGCCGGCCTGAACCGGCGCCGCGGTTTCATCACCCAATCTGCCTTGAACGGAGAGCAGCGCCATGAGCAGCAGCGAAACCCGGCACGGACAGGCGCCTGACGGGCGCCAGGCGATCGTGCGCAACATCGCCGACGTCCTGTGGCAGGAAATGCCCAACCACCATGGCGGGGCTCTGTCGAAGCTTCTCGTGAGGCCCGAAACCGAAGGCGCCCGGCTGGTCGATCACCGCATCTCGTCCTATGCGCCGATGGCTTATGTGGCCCCCCATGCGCATAAGGTTCAGGAGCAGATCTATCACGTGCTCGATGGTGAAGGCCTGATGGAGATCGCCGGCGAGCGCCGTATCGTGCGCCGCCATGACGTGATCTTCCTGCCGCCGGGCATCGAGCACGCCATTCACAATACGGGCCTCGAGCCGCTCGTCTTCCTCGTCATCACGACGCCACCGGACGATGCGTGACGGCCAATCGTCACGGTCGGCCGCTCGCCCGCGCGCGACGCTCTCATGATCCGTCGGTGGCGTCTTTGGTGATGCGTAACCTGGCCTTGCGCCCATTGCTGATGACGCCATAGAGCGTGATCAGCCACACGATGATCGTGATGACGCCGAGAACGGCGCCGATCGGCCGGTCGAAGAACACCATCAGATCGCCGTCGCTTTTGACCAGGCTGGTCACGAAGTTGAACTCGACCATTTCGCCAAGCACGATGCCGAGGATGGCCGGTGCCAGCGGGATGTCGTTTTCGGTCATCAGCCAGCCGATCAGGCCGACCACCAGCATGACCCCGACGCCGAAGATCGAGCCGGAAACGCCATAGGCGCCGACGATGCAGAACATCAGGATGAGCGGCAGCATGATGTTTTGCGGCACGCGCACGATCTGGCTCGCCGCGCGGATGGCAACAAGCCCGAGCGGCAGCAGGATGAGATTGGCGATGAAGAAGGCGATGAAGATCGCATAGACCAGCTCGCCTTGCAGCAGGAAGATGGTCGGCCCCGGCTGCAGGCCCTTGATCATGAGAATGCCGATGGCGATCGCGGTGATCGTGTCGCCGGGAATGCCGAAGACGAGCGCCGGGATCCAGGCGCCGGCCAGCGCGCCGTTATTGGCGGCGCCCGCTTCGCTTAGCCCCTCCGTATGGCCCTTGCCGAACTTCTCCGGTGTCTTCGAGGTTTTCTTGGCGATGGCATAGGCGATCCAGGAGGCGATGTCGGCGCCGGCGCCGGGCAGGGCGCCGATGACGGTGCCGAACAGCCCGCCACGCCCGACATTGACCTTGTGGCGCCCGATGGCGCGGGCGGCTTCCATCAGGTTCTTGCGGTTCTCGACGACGGGCTGCGCCATCGTTTTCTTGCCGGCATTGCCGCGCGCCAGATTGCGCATGATCTCGGCGAGCGCGAACATGCCGATCAGGGCCGGGATGAAGCCGACGCCGCCCATCAGTTCGACGGTGCCGAAGGTGAAGCGCGGATGGCCGGCGATGACGTCGATGCCGACCGTCGCGATGAACAGGCCGATGAACAGCGAGGCGAAGCCCTTCAGCTTGGAGCGGCCGCTGACGATGACGGCGCAGCTCAGGCCGAGGGCGGCGAGCCAGAAATACTCCGTCGACGAGAAGCCGAGCGCGAAGCGCGCGAGATACTGCGCGCCGAAAACCAGGATCAGCGTTCCGATCAGCCCGCCGATCACCGCCGCCATCAGGCTGACGCCGAGGCCGAGCGGTGCCTTGCCCCGCTTGGTCAGGGCATGAGCGTCGTCGACATAGGCTGCCGAGGCTGGTGTTCCGGGGATCCTGAGAAGCGCACCGGGAAGATCGCCGGCGAAGATCGCCGAGGTCGCGACGGCGACCACGGCGGCGATCGCCGGCAGGGGGTCGAGAAAGAAGGTGATCGGGACGAGCAGGGCCGCGCCCATGGTCGCCGTCAGGCCGGGAATGGCGCCGAGCAACAGGCCGAACACGCTGGCGATCGCCATGGTGATCAGCACATCGAATGTCAGGACCTGGCCGAGCGCGGGGAGAAGCTGTTCCATGACAGGTTCTTAGAAGATCAGCCGCTCGAGGGGGCCATAGGGCAGCGCGACGCGCAGCAGGGTGCCGAAGACATAGGAAATCGTCACCGCGCCGATCAGCGCGATGGGTAAGGCGAGAAACCAGCGGACGCCGAGGCACAGCTGAAAGATCAGCAATGCCGTGATCGCGCTGGCCAGAAAGCCTGTATGCGGCATGGCGAGCATGATGCCGACGGTGAGGATCACCGGCAGCGCCAGGCGGCCGAAGGTGGCAAGGCTCGGCTGCCATTGGTCGAAGCGCACGAGGCCGGGACGCGCTTCGCGCAAGCCCTTGACGGTCATCAGCAGGCCAACCAGCGCCATGCCGCAACCGATGATGGTCGGGAAAAAGGCCGCGCCATAGAGCTGGCCCATCGGAGCGGGAAAGCCGCGTGCCTCCCAGACGATCAGCGCGCCACAGGCCAGAAGGATCAGGCCGAGCAGCCAGTCAGCGATCTTCATGCCGGCGTCCATCGCATGGCGGAAGGTCCCGGGGGAATAGTGGGTCGGCGGGCGGGTAAGAGAGCCTGCCACAGTCTGGCATCCGCGCAAGGGGCGGAGAGGCCGAGGGCGATCCGGCGAGCGGCGGCACGAGGCATGATGAGAGATGACGGGGCGGCAAATCGGTCGAAACCGGACTGTCCGCCCTGTCCTATTGTCACCGATGTGCTGTCGCCGTTGTGGCTGGCGATCGGTTACTGGCCGAGGCCGAGCTTGCCGATCACCTCGCTGGTGTCGGCGGCGACCTGTTCGGCGAAGGCGTCGAAATCGTCGCCGCATTCACCGGCCGGCACATAGCCGCGTTCGGCCATGAAGTCCTGGAAGGCGTCGCTCGACCAGACCGTAACGGCCGCATCGGTGAGCGATTGCTCGACATCGTCGGGCAGGCCTGCGGGCGCCATGAACGAGAACCAGGACGAGGCCGCCCAGTCGGTGCCGGTGCTTTCCCCAATCGTCTCGACATCGCTGAGCGCGTCGATGCGTTCGGGATGCATGATCGCCAGAAGCTTCACTTCGCCGGCATCGGCCAGGGCCTTACCCTCGCTGATCGAGCCGGTATACATCGTCACGCCGCCGGCGACGACATCCTGGAGTGCCGGCGCGCCGCCGCGCGAGGGCACGAAGCGGACCTTCGCCGGGTCGACACCTTCCGCGTTCAGCCAACCCGCGACCGACAAGTGCCAGGCGCCGCCGACACCGCTGCCGGAGGAGGTGTAGGTGCCGGGATCGGCGGCGTCGATGGCGTCGAGCAGTTCCTGCGCATTGGTCCATGGCGCATCGGCCTTGACCGTGATGCCGGCGGGCAACGAGGCGAGGCGGCAGATCAGGGTGAAGGATTCCGGGCCGATGTCGCCCTGGCCGAGCGGACGATAGGTCGTGAACTCGACCGTTCCGACGCCGATCGTGTAGCCGTCAGGTGCCGCCGTCGACATTGCGGTATGGCCGACGACACCGCCGGCGCCGGTGCGGTTCACCACATTGATCGGTTGGCCGAGCTCTTCTTCGAGCATGGAGGCGAAAGTGCGCGCCAGGGTGTCGGTGCCGCCGCCGGCGCCCCAGGGCACGATCATGGTGATCGGGCGGTCGGGATAGGCCGCGGCTGGCAGCGCCATGCCGATGAGCGGCATGGCAGCCATCGCGGCCAGCAGGCCACGCTTGGTGATCTTGAACATTCCATTTCCTCCTTGGCGAGAGTCTTCTTCTCTGAGCGGTGCAACGGGCAGCAGGAGTGAAGGGCCTGCGACATATCACCTGATGTCAGAATGCAATGTTCTACGGAAATATGCAAGTGTATGCATTTGTATGCAAATCGCGCTGAAGGGAATTATCCGTGGTGGGAATGAACGCGGCCACTTTCGGCTACACTGTGCCGTGATCGTCGCGGGGTGCTCTAGAAATCCGAGAACAATCGCCCGAAACCCGCCAGCCGGTCGTCGATGCCGGCCGCCCGTAGCGTCGCCCACCAGCAGGCGACATTGACCGAGATAACCGGCTTGCCATAGCGCGCTTCGAAGGGGGCGGCGAGCCGCGCCATGGCGATCGACGTGCCGACATGAACCAGCGCATCGACAGAGGTGTCGTCGACGGTGTCGAAGGCGTTTTGAAGCTGTCCCGGCGTGATATCGATGACCTGATCCTCGCGCGGCGCGCGCAGGCCCATGATCTTGTGGACGGAATAGCCCGCCTGCTCGAACCAACTCGTCACATGCGCGTCCGCCAGCGGCATATAGGGCGATACGATGGCGATCGTCTTCGCGCCGATGGTCGTCAGGGCCTCGCCGATGGCTTCCGGTGGGACGGTCACCGGCACGCCGGCGTGGTCCTCCAGGCGCTGTTTCATACGCCCACAGCCGGCCTGGCCGTCCCAGAAGCAGGGCACGGCCATAGCCATGATGACGCGGTCGGGATTGGCGGCCATCAGCCGGCCGAGCGCGGGGAGGAGATCAGGCTGGGTTCCGGCAACGATGGCTTCGGCATCCGCGTCCGAGCGGAATTCCTGATTGGGCACGTCGATGCGGGCGGCGAGATGGGTCACGCCGTCGACACTCATGCTGGCGATCTCGGGTTCGACGGAACTGTTGGTCGATGGCAGAAGCGAGCCGACCTTAAGCCTGTGTCCCAGAATATCGGTCATCCATGCCCTCCATCATGCACAACCGCTGCCGACACGCGGTTGCTTGCGTTGACTCTATATTCAATATACAAATGTGCACAATAGAATACTGAGTTTCACGCCATCTTGCGCGAACCGCCCGACACCGGCTTTCCTCACGCCGGCCCGCCCCGTCCGCCGGCCTTGATCCGATGCGCCGGCGGTTATGTCCTCGCCAAGATCGTGCTTCACGACAGTGCTTCAGGGATCATCACGACATGCCTAGCGACGCTTTTCATATCGCCGTTCTGACCAAGAACCGAACCAATCCGGCCTATGTCGGCGCGCGTCTCGGTGTCGACCGCTGCGTGGCCGATCACGGCGGCCGCGCGACGCATTTCGTGCCGCAGAAACCCGACGACATCGACGAGCAGATCGGCCTCGTGGCCGACGCGGTGGCACTGCGGCCCGATGCGATCATCCTCGCGCCGGCCCATGCGACCCGGCTTCTGCCAGCGGTCGAGACGATCGTCGAGGCCGGTATCCCCCTGTTCTATGTCGTCAGCGAGACGACGCCATCTCCGGCGGTGATGTTCGTCGGTTCGGACAATGAGGCGCTCGGCCATGCCATGGCCGAACGGCTGTGCCGGCATATCGGCAGCAAGGGGGCTGTGGCGATCGTCGACGGCCATCCGAATTCCCCGACGACCGCGCCACGCACCGCCGGCTTCAAGCGGGGGCTTGCCGAATTTCCCGATATCACCTGCGTGGCGCAATGCAGCGGCGGCTATCAGCGCGACATCGCTTATGACGCCTTCCGCGCGGAATTGAAGACCATGGATGCGCTCGACGGGGTGATCGTGGCCAATGACTACATGGCGCTCGGCGTGCTGGATGCGCTGTCGGAAGTGGGCCGCAAGGTGCCGGTCGTTGGCGCCAACGTCACCCCGGCGGGCGTCGATTTGATGAAGCGCGGCGACATGATCGCCAGTGCCGCCTTCGACGCGATGTCGATGGGCGCGATCGCGATCGAGGGCATCGTGCGGACACTGCGCGGCGACAGCGTCCCGCCCCGCGTGCTGCTGCCGGCGCAGCTCGTCGACCTTGAGACGCTCGATGCGTGGGATCGCGACTATGCCGAGCGCGAGGCGCTGACCTGGGACGATGTCGTCGCGGATGCCGCCGGATGAGCCTGTCGCAGGATATCAAATCGCCGGCAGGCGGGGTTTTGGATCACGAGACGCGGCTCTTCGTTGGTGGCGATTGGCGTCACGCGTCGGAGCGTTTCGAGGTTCTCGACAAGTATACGGGCGATGTGATCGCGGCGGTCGACCGGGCGACGCCGGATCTCGTAACCGAAGCCGTCGCCCATTGTGCCCGGGCCTTCGAGACCGGCGTGCCGTCGCCTTACGAGCGCGCCGAGATCCTGCATCGCGCGGCCGCGCTGGCGCGGACAGAGCGTGACCGGCTGGCCGCTACCTATCAGGCCGAAACCGGCTTCACGCCTAGCGATGCAGAGGCCGAGGTCGGCCGCTTCATCGAGACGCTCAAGCTGTCGGCCGAGGAGGCCCGGCGGTTCGACGCCAACGCGACCGTGCCGATCTCGGGCGCCCCGGGACCTGCGGGCCGTTTCGCCTTCGTGATGCGGGTGCCGGTGGGGCCGGTGGTGGCCATCACGCCGTTCAACGCGCCCCTCAACACGGTCGCCCACAAGGTCGCGCCGGCGATCGCGGCCGGCAATCCGGTCCTGCTCAAACCGTCGGCGCATACCCCGCTCTGCGGCGCGCTCATCGTCGATCTGATGCTGAGGGCGGGATGGCCGGCGGATCTGATCGCGCTGCTGCAGGGCGGCGGTGATACCGGCCAGCAGCTTGTCGCGGAACAGGCGGTCCGCTTCTACACCTTCACCGGCTCGACCGAGGTCGGCCGCGTCATCCAATCGACGGTGGGCTTGCGCCGGACCCAGCTCGAACTGGGGTCGATCGCTTTCACCATTGTCGAGCCCGACGCCGATCTCGACCGCGCTTTGCCGATGATCCGCACCGCCGCCTTCCGCAAGGCGGGGCAGGTCTGCACCTCGGTGCAGGTCGTGTTGGCGCATGAGAATGTCTATGCCGAGGTGCGCGATCGTCTCACGGCGCTTGCGGCGGCGACGCCATTCGGCGATCCGTCGCATGCCGATACGGTCACCGGGCCGATGATCTCGGTCGCGGCGGCCGAGCGCGCCGAGGCCCGTATAACCCAAGCAGTAGCGTCCGGCGCGACGCTTCTCGCCGGCGGCACGCGGCGGCGCGCGGTTCTGGCCCCCACCGTCCTGGCCGACGCACCGCCGGAGGCGGCATCGGTCTGCGAGGAGATGTTCGCCCCCGTCGTCACCGTCCTGCCCTATGACAGGCGCGACGCCGCCTTCGACCGGGTCAATGCCACGCCCTACGGTCTCGCGACGGGCATTTTCACCGATCGCGTCGATACAGCTTTCGAGGCCGCGCGGCGTTTGCGCGTCGGCACCGTCCATATCAACAATACATCGAGTTCGCGGGTCGACCTCATGCCCTATGGCGGTGTCAAGGACAGCGGCTTCGGCCAGGAAGGGCCGCGCTACGCCATGCGCGAAATGACCGAGGAACGCCTGGTGACCTTCACGCCCCAGCGCGATACGGCAGGATGATGGTTCGGCTCGGGGCGTCGATGCGGTCCGGGAGCCTGGCATGACCGGCGCCGCTGCCATTGAGCAGGAGGCCTTCGATGTCATCGTCCTCGGCTCCGGCGCGGGTGGCCTGACGGCGGCGCTCGTCGCCGCTTCGGAAGGGCTGTCGGTCTGCGTCATCGAGAAAGAGGCGGAACTCGGCGGCACCACCGCCTGGTCGGGCGGCATGGTCTGGGCGCCTATGAGCGACATCGCCCGGCGCGAGGGGCATGACGACAGCCGCGAGGCCGTCCTGACCTATCTCTCCGCGATTCTGCCCGATCCAGACGCGCAGCCTGCGCGGGCGCGTCTCGAGGCCTTCATCGACGCCGCACCGCGGGCGATTGACTATCTCAACGCCCAAACGGCGGTCCGGTTGCGCCCCGTGCCGGTCTATCCCGATTACTATCCCGATATGCCCGGTGCGACCAAAGCGGGGCGGGTGCTCGAACCCGAACCCTTCGACGCGGCTCAGCTCGGTGATCTCATCGGCCTGATCCGACGTCCCTTGCCGGAATTCACCCTGTTCGGTGACATGATGATCGCGCGCCCGGATCTCGCGAAATTTCGCACCGTCTTCAAATCGGCCCACTCCTTCGCGGTGGTCGCACGGCGCGTTCTGCGCTACCTGCGCGAAAGGTTGACCCATGGGCGCGGCACGAGTCTCGTTCTCGGCAATGCGCTCGTGGCGCGTCTGGTCTTCGCCTGCCGCGAGGTCGGGGTGGCCTTCCGCCCCTCGACCCGGGTGGTCGCGCTGACACGCGATATGGGCGGGCGTGTCGACGGGGTGACCCTGTCGGACGGTCACGGCATTCAGGCACGCTGTGGCGTGGTGCTGGCCACCGGTGGTTTCACCCATGACGGGCAGCGGCGGCAGGCCTTGTTGCCGGGTCCCGTCGCCGACAATTCGGCGACGGCGCCGGGAGCGACCGGCGACGGGGCGGCGCTGGCCGAAGGGATCGGCGCCCGCTTCGTCGCGACCGAAGAGGGCAACGCCTTCTGGGCGCCAGTGTCGCGCTATCGCCGGGCCGATGGTTCGGAGGCCACCTATCCGCACACGGTGACCGATCGCGCCAAGCCCGGCGCGATCGCGGTGAACGGCGCTGGCAGGCGGTTCACGAATGAGGCGGTCAGCTATCATGGCTTCGTCAAGGCGATGCTGGCGAATGGCAATGCGGCGACGCCGGGGGACGGTGGCGCCTGGCTGGTCTGCGACGCGCATTTCCTGTGGACCTATGGTCTCGGCGCGATCAAGCCGATGACCGGCCGGCTCGGGCCGTTCCTGGCCCAGGGCTATCTCCGTCGCGGCGTGACGCTGTCGGCGCTCGAGGCCGACCTCGCTCTGCCGGAGGGTAGCCTTGTCGAGACCGTCGCGGCCTATAACCGCCACGCCGAGACGGGTGCCGATCCTGAATTCGGGCGCGGCACGAATGCCTATCAACGCTTTCTCGGCGATGCGGCGGTCACGCCCAATCCTTGCGTCGCGCCGCTTCGCAAACCCCCTTTTTTCGCGGTCAAGCTCCTGCCGGGCGATCTCGGCGCGGCGGCGGGTCTCGATACCGATACTTCAGGTCGGGTCCTCGATACGGAAGGCGAGGTGATCGACGGGCTCTATGCCTGCGGGGCCGATATGCGGTCGGTCATGCAGGGGGCCTATCCGGGTCCCGGCATAACCCTTGGTCCGGCGCTGGCCTTCGGATATCTTGCGGCGATGGATATGACCGCCTACGCGCGGCGCTGATGCCGCGCGATTCGGTTTCCGGAGATGCCATGCCAAGACAGTCCAAGCCCAAATTGCGCGACGTCACCGACGGTCGGCCGGATGCCGATCCGATCGTGCCGGGGGGCGACGCGCTCGGCGACAACGCCTATCAGCGCATGCGCGACGCCATCGCCGAAGGCAAGTTGAAGCCGGGCCAGCGGTTGGTCGAAAGCCAGCTCGCCGAATGGCTGTCGGTCAGCCGGACGCCGGTGCGCGAGGCGATCTACCGGCTCCAGGCCGAAGGGCTTCTGACCCAGTCACCGCGCCAGGGGCTGATCGTTACCCGGCTCGACTATCAGTCGGTCGTCGAACTCTACGAGATGCGCAAGGTGCTCGAAGGCACCGCCGCCCGGTCGGCGGCGGCCCAGGCGACCGAGCCCGAGATCGAACTGCTCGAGGATATCATCGAGATGGAACGGTCGCTATCGCCCGACGATCCCGACAATGCCGCGCATATCAACCGCAAATTCCATCAGGCGCTGCATCACGCGGCCCACAACCGCTATCTGCTCGACAGCCTCAGGGCGCTCGACAATGCGATGATCCTGTTGGGCAATACGACGCTCAGCTTCCAGGGGCGCCGCGACGAGGCGATCGCCGAACATGAGCGCATCGTCGCGGCCATCCGCGCCGGCGACAAGGAGGCGGCCTACAAGGCCGCCGAAGCTCATATCGGCGCGGCCCAGCGCAAGCGTCTCAACATGCTGATGCGCGAACGCGACTGACCGCGCGCGCCGGCGCGCGGCATCTAGCATCTATTCCGCGGGTGCCTGCATCAGGTCGCGGCGACGCTCCATGGCGTAGCGGATCAGGGCCGCGAAACGATAGATGCCATGCACGAATTTGCCATAGGGAAAGGCCAGGAACAGGCCCATCACCACGCCGAGATGGGCGATCAGCAACACGCCCATGGCGGGTGTTTCGCGCAGCGCCATGAGCAGGAGCCCGGTCAGCGAGGTCAGGAACAGAAGGGCCAGGAAGCCCATGTCCATGCCGCGATTGGACAGTTCCGCCATGTCTTCCTTCATGTTGCGCTTAACCCACCACAGTCCGACCGGGCCGATCAGAAGCCCAATACCGCCGACGGTGCCGAAGATGTTGGGCAGCGAGAAATAGCCATAGGGCGCGACCCAGCCGAAGACATAGTGATAGATCGTCCCCGTGGTGGTCGCGGCGAAGCACAAAAGGAAGCCATAGAAGGTGAAGTGGTGGAACCGCTTGCGCCAGGGCGAGGGCTGATCGGTGGCGGTCGAACAGCCGCCGCCGCCGCCATCGAGATATTTCAGCGTAAAGGTGTCGTGCAGCGCCTGGCTCACGCTTGTCGGGTGGTCGACCGGGGTCTGCCGTTCGCCGGTCGCGCGCCAGAACTTCCACACCCCCATCAGGATCGCGAAGATCGCGAACAGAAAGACGCTGCCGAACAGCGTCACCATCACGTCATGGGGCATGACGGCATAGAATGAGCTCGGGTCCTCATGGGCGCGAAACAAGGCGCCCGGCTCGTTCATCATGAGCGTCACGCCGAGCACCAGCGTGAAGCCGAGACCGGACAGAAGGCAGACGGCGACGCCGTTATTGCGAAACAGCGGACCGAGGAAGGCCGGCCAGGCATAGGCTTCGTAGCTTTCCCGGCGGAGCTTGGCGAAGGTCTTCGGGACGTTGACGCCGAATTCGTGGGGCGGGGCGTATTGGCAGTCGTGATAGCAGGCACCGCAATTGTGGCAGAGATTGGCGAGATAGGAGAGATCGCCGGCTGCGAAGCCGTTGCGCATCTCCATGGCCGGGAAGACGGCGCAGATGCCTTCGCAATAGCGGCAGGCATTGCAGATCGTCATCAGCCGTTCGGCTTCCCTGGTGGTGTCAGTTTCGTGCACGGCGGGCGGCCTCCTTGCCGGCGATGCGTCCGAAAACGGCACCGATCGTCATCCCGATGCCGGCCAGATATCCCTTGCCGAGCACATTGCCGGCCATGATCTCGCCGGCGGCGAAGACATTCGACGTCGGGGCGCCGTCGTCCATCAGCACCTGGGCGCTGCGATTCACGCGCACGCCGAGATAGGTGAAGGTAATGCCGGGCCGCAGCGAATAGCCGTAATAGGGCGGCGTATCGATCGGCCGCGCCCAATGGGTTTTCGGCGGGTCGAGCCCCTCGGTCCGGCAGTCGTCAAGCACCCGCGTGTCGAAGGTGCCGGGAACCGTGGCGGCGTTGTAGGTCGCGACCGTCTGGTCGAGCTTTCCCGCATCGAGGCCGAGCTGATCGGCGATACCGGCGATGCTGTCGCTTTGCACCGGCTGGAACACCGAAGGCATGAACTGGCCCTGCGCCTTGTGGTCGATAACGACATGGGCGATTTGGTCGGGCTGGTCGGCGATCAGCCGGCCCCAGATGGCATAGCGCTTGGGCCAGAAATCCTCGCCCTCGTCATAGAAGCGGTCGCCATGGGCATTGACCACGATGCCGAGCGACACGCAGTCGAGACGGGTGACGATGCCGCCGTCGAATTTCGGCGCTCGCGCGTCGATCGCGACCGCGTGGCACTGTTTGGGATCGCCGACCGACATCACGCCCTTGTCGAGCATCAGCCGCAACACGCCGCCGCGATTGTAGGGCGTGCCGCGAATGATGAAATTGTCGGCCGCGCTGCCCCAATAGTCGCGTAGCCAGTCGATATTGGCCTCGAAACCGCCAGCGGCGGCGACCAGTGTCCGGCCATGGATGATCTGTTCTGATCCGTCGGCGCGGCGCACGGTGGCATGACTGAAATGACCGTCGTCAAGCGCCAGATCGACGACCTCGGTCTCGTAGCGCACCTCGACGCCGAGCGCTTCGGCGGTGCGATACATGGCGTTGACCAGCGCCTTGCCGCCGCCGAGGAAGAAGGCATTGGTGTGCGACAATTGCAGCGTGCCGCCAAGCGAAGGCTGAAACCGGACGCCCTGTTCCGACAGCCAGTCCCATAGCTCAGCGGATTGTTCGAGCGTGAACTGGGCCAGGTCCTCGTCGGTCTCGCCGCCGGTCACGCGGAGGAGGTCGGTGTAGAACTCCTCCACCGTATAGGGCGCGGTCAGGACCTCGTTGGGCTCGTCATGGGCCAGCCGCAGATTGCGGGTATGCCGCGAGTTGCCGCCGCGCCAGGCCTTCGGCGCGGCCTCCAGGATGATGACGCTGCTGCCCGACCGCGCCGCCGTGATGGCCGCGCAGAGAGCGGCATTGCCGCCGCCCAGCACCACCACATCATAGGACGGCGTCTCAACGCCGCTGCCATTCGCCACGGTCACGTATCGGTTGCTCTCATCGCCGAAAACAGATCAGGGCATCGGTATACATATGTATTCATTGCCATGCAAGCACGCTCGCCGTGGCGTAGCGGCGCATGCGGCATCGTTACGCAAGGGGGCACCTGCCGCCGGCACGTGCGGACGGGACGGCATCGTGACGGCCCCGCCGTATCGCTCGGAGCGAGCGCCGATATCGGTTTTGAGAGAGCGTTGTTGACGTGATGAATGCAATCGTACACAAATGTATATTATTGCGGACATAGAAGCCTGGCAAGCAGTCGACCGGGCCACGTGGCGCAAGGGCGAGGCGGCGAAGCGCCGTTCGCGCCCATCAAGGGACAAACGCTGCCTCAGGAGGATTTCATGATGAAGGGCCTTGGAGCCAAATCGCTTCTCGTCGCCGCCGGCCTTGCCGTGGCGCCCGTCGCGATGACGGCGGATGCCGATGCGGAGACCACCTTGCGCTTGGCGCATTACGCGTCGACCGCGAGCACCACCCATGCCGCCGCCGAATTCTTCGCCGAAGAAGTAGCCCGGCGCAGCAATGGCGAGATCACCGTCACCATTCATCCGGCGCATGAGCTTGGCGACGACCCCACCCAGGTGCGCGGCGTGCGCCTTGGCACCATCGACATGGCCGTCATCGGCAACACCTTCTTCACCGGCATGGCGCCGGAACTGAACGCGCTCGATCTGCCTTATCTGTTCACTTCGCCCGACCATGCCTATCGGGTGCTCGACGGCGAGATCGGCGACGACCTGCACCAGTTGTTCAAGGACAATGGCATGCAGGTGCTCGGCAACTGGGAGATCGGCTTCCGCAACATAACCAATAGCGAACGGCCGATCGAAACGCCGGACGATGTCGCGGGCCTCAGCATCCGCACGACGCCCAATCCGGCCCATGTCACCGCTTTCGAGACGCTTGGCGCCAATCCGACACCGATGAGCTTCAGCGAGGTCTATCTGGCGCTCGAGACCGGCGCCGTGGATGGGCAGGAAAACCCGGTCGTGCTGATTCACGCCATGCGGTTTCACGAGGTGCAGCAATATCTCAGCCTGACCCGCCACGCTTATACCGCCGCCTTTCTCGTCATGAATGACGGGCGGTTTTCCAGCCTGACCGACGAACAGCAGGCCATGCTGCTCGAGGTCGGCCAGTTGGCGGGTCAGATGGAGCGCGACCTGATCGCCGAGCGCGAGGCGGCAAGCCTGCAAGCCATGCAGGACGAGGGGCTGATCGTGATCGAAGAACCCGACCGCGAGGCATTCCGCGAAGCGGTCATGGAGGCGACGCGCGCGGCTTATGTCGACGAGTTCGGCAGCGACCTGCTCGATCGTATCGACGCCGCCCGCTAGGTGGCCCGGTCAGACCTGTGCCCGCGATGACCGCCCCACGGATCCGTCTACGCCGGCTCGTGCGCGTGCTCGATCTCGCGCTCGATCTGAGCGTGGGTGGCCTGCTGGCGGTCATCGTCGTGGTCACGCTGGCTCAGGTGGTCGCCCGCTATGTTCTCGGCGCCTCGCTGGTGTGGAGCGTCGAGCTCATTGGCCTCTTCTATGTCTGGCTCGTCATGCTGGCGGCCGCCAAGGTTCGGCATATGCGGATCACGCTGATCACCGACCTTTTGCCCAAGCCTGCCCGCCGCCTGGTCGACTGGCTCGTCGCGGCGGTCTCGCTCGCCTGTCTCGGCCTGTTGTTCTATGGCGGCGCTTCGATCTGGCTCTTGCTGCGCAATGACAGCTACGCGCGGCTACCGCTGTCGCCGGGACTTCTGTTTCTGGCGGTCTGTGTCGGCAGTGCCATCTGGGCGGTGGTCATCCTGTCGCGCCTGGCGGCGGGGCAGGACGGTGGACCGGTCGGCGATCGTGGCGACAGCGTATCCGCTGCCAAGCCGCGCCCCTGACCCGCAGCGATTTACGGAACGCCGATGACCATTGCCATCCTGATTGGTGGGCTCGCCGTTCTGGCGCTGATCGGCGTGCCGCTGGTCTTCGCCATTCTGGCGGCTGCGACCATCGCGCTTCTCGTCACCCGCCCGACGATCCCGCTCGAAGTCGTCACCCAGACCTTTGTCGGCGGCATCGACAATTCGGTTCTTCTGGCGATCGTCTTCTTCTTTCTCGCTGGCGAACTGATGAATAGCGGCGGCATCACCCGGCGTATCGTCGACCTGGCGGCCAATCTCGTCGGCCATATCCGGGGCGGCCTCGGCCATGTCAATGTCGTGTCGAGCGTCTTGTTTTCTGGCGTCTCCGGCTCGGCCATCGCCGATACCGCAGCTGTCGGCACGGTGATGATCCCGTCCATGGTCCGGCGCGGTTATCCGCCGGCCTTCGCGGCGGCGGTCACCCAGACGTCCTCGATCGTCGGGCCGATCATCCCGCCGAGCGTGCCGGTGATCATCTTCGCGGTGCTCGCCGAACAATCGATCGGCGAACTCTTCGTCGCCGGCATCGTGCCGGGCGTCCTGATCGCGCTCTGCCTGATGGTCGCGGTCTATCTGATCAGCCGGCGGCGTGGCTATGAGCGCACCGAACCGGCTCGCCCGCGCGCCATTGTCATGAGTTTCTTGCGGGCGAGTGCCGCGCTCGGCATGCCGCTGATCATTGTCGGAGGTATATTGGGCGGGGTGATCACCGCCACCGAGGCTGGGGCCATCGCCGTCCTCTATGCGCTGATCGCCGGCGGGTTCATCTATCGCGAATTGACGCTCCATGCGGTCTGGCAGGCCATGCTGAAGGCGGCCTGGGGTGCGGCGACCGTGCTGGTCATTCTCGGCGCGTCGAGTTTTTTCGCCTGGATCGTCGCGGACCAGCAGATCAACAAGCAGATGGCGGAGGCGCTGTTCGCCGTCAGCACGCATCCGGTCGCGGTCCTCATGATGATCGTCCTGGCCGGCCTGATCATCGGCATGCTGATGGATCCGCTGGCCGCTCTCATCATCATGGTGCCGGTCTTCCTGCCGACGGCGCTCGAGATCGGCATCGATCCGGTCCATTTCGGCCTGGTGATCATCCTGACGCTGATGATCGGTCTGTGCACGCCGCCGGTCGGCTATCTGATCTATCTGTCCGCCTCGATCGCCGGCACCCCGCCGGAGCGCGTTACGCGCGAGAGCCTGCCCTTTCTCGCCGCGCTCGCCGTTGCGCTCGTGGTCTGTGTCCTGTTCCCCGAATTGAGCCTGACCCTGCCGCATTGGCTGGGATATCGCGAATGACCGCCCGCCCCCAACGCGCCGGATCGTCGAGGGCCGTGCCATGACCGAGACGGCGGACTACGACTACGTCATCGTCGGCGCGGGGTCTGCAGGCTGCGTTCTGGCCAATCGCCTGTCGGCCGATCCCGGTTGTCGGGTGCTCCTGCTCGAAGCCGGCGGTGGCGACTGGCATCCCTGGCTCAGGCTGCCGGTCGGTTATTTCCGCACCGTTCTCGACCCGCGTTTCGCGCGCCTGTTCGAGACCGAGCCGGAGGAGGGTACCGCCGGCCGGCGCCTCGTCTGGCCGCGCGGTCGGGTTCTCGGTGGGTCGAGTTCGATCAATGGCCTGGTTTTCGTGCGCGGCGAACCGGCGACCTTCGACGACTGGGCGCGGCTGGGTGCGACCGGATGGTCGGCGCGCGACGTCCTATCCGCATTTCGTCAGATCGAATGCTTCGACGGGCCAGAAAGCCAGTCGCGGGGTGCCCATGGCGAACTAGCGGTTGGTCCGTTGCGCCACGACCATCCGCTGTGCCGCGCCTGGATCGAGGCGGCCCAGGCGTGCGGCCATCCACTGAACGCCGACTTCAATTCGGGCGGCACGACGCGCGGCGTCGGACAGTATCAGCTGACGGTCGGCCGCCGGTTTCGCATGAGTGCCGCGCGCGCCTTTCTGCATCCGGTGCTGAAGCGGCCTAACCTGACGCTCGAAACCCGCGCCGCCGTGCACCGCGTCCGGATCGATGGTGGCCGCGCTACCGGTGTGGACTGGACGCGCGACGGCCGGTCGCATCATGCCGCGGCACGGTCCGAGGTGATCTTGAGCGCGGGCGCGGTTCAGTCGCCGCAGCTTCTGCAACTCTCCGGTATCGGCCCCGAAGACGTGTTGCGGCGCGCCGGCGTGCCGGTCCTGCTCGATCGGCCCGCTGTCGGCGGCAATCTCCAGGACCACTATCAGATGCGCATGGTGCTGCGCTTGAAGGACAGGCGTTCGCTCAACCGGCAGAGCCGCAATCCGTTCTGGCTCCTTGGCTCGGGCCTCGACTGGCTGGTGCGCGGATCGGGGCCGATGACCATCGGCGCCGGACAGGTCGGCGGTACCGCCTGCACCGCGCAGGCGACCGGCAGCCGGCCGGATGTGCAGATGATCGTCATGCCGTTGTCGGCCGACCGCGTCGGTGAACCGTTGCATGCCTTTTCCGGGTTCAGCTCGACCGTCTGGCAATGCCATCCGGCCTCGCGCGGGCGCATCGATATCGCCATCGCCGATCCGGAGGCGCCGCCTATCATCCGGCCGAACTATCTCGCCGAGGAGATCGATCGGCGCACGCTGGTTGACGGCGTAAGGCTGTTGCGCGAGATCCATGAGACCGCGCCGTTTCGCGACGGCGTGGATCAGGAAGTTGTGCCCGGTGCTTCGGTGCGCCATGACAGGGACGTTCTCGACGCGATCCGGCAGCGGGCCGGCACCGTCTTCCATCCCTGCGGCACCTGCCGGATGGGCTCGGACGACGCGGCGCCGACCGACCCGGCCCTGCGCGTCAACGGCGTCGACCGGCTGCGCGTCGTCGATGCCTCCGTCATGCCCGTCATTCCGTCGGGCAACATCAATGCGGCAACGATGATGGTTGCGCAGAAGGCGTCAACGCACATCCTCGCGGATGCGGCACGGCTTTTTTGAACGAGATCAGCACTGAACGAGGTCAGGACATCACATGACGTATGAAACGCTTGAACTGCTCATCGACGGGAAATGGCGGGCCGGCAGCGAGGGGGTGTCGGAGCCCGTGATCAATCCGGCGACCGACGATGTCATCGGCCACGTGCCGCACGCCTCCACCGCCGATCTCGACGCCGCCCTGGAGGCGAGCGCGCGGGGCTTTGCGGTCTGGCGCGCCACGCCGCCGATCCAGCGCCAGAAGATCATGGAGACCGCCGCGCGGCTGCTCGAGGAACGCGCCGAGACGATCGCGCGCAATCTGACCATGGAAATGGGCAAGCCGGTCGGCGAGGCGCGTCTCGAACTCGATTTCGCCATCAGCGTGCTGCGCTGGTATGGCGAGGAAGGCAAGCGCGCCTATGGCCGCGAGATCCCCGCGCGCATGCCCGGCGTGCGCCAGCTCGTCCTGAAGGAACCGATCGGGCCGTCGCTCGCTTTCGTCGCCTGGAACTTCCCGGCGGTGAACGTCATGCGCAAGGTCGGCGGCGCGCTCGGCGCGGGTTGTTCGCTGATCATCAAGCCGAGCGAGGAAACCCCGGCCACGGCCATCGCCATCGGCCGCGCGCTGACCGATGCCGGCCTGCCGGCGGGCGTTCTCAACATCGTCTTCGGCGTACCGGCGGAGGTGTCGGAACACCTTCTCGCCTCGCCGATCCCGCGCAAGCTGTCCTTTACCGGCAGCGTCGAGGTCGGCAAGCATCTCCAGCGGCTTGCCGCCAACACGCTGAAGCGCTGCACGATGGAGCTTGGCGGCCATGCCCCGGTCATGGTGTTCGACGATGCCGATGTCACCAAGGCGGCGCGCATCGCGGCTGGCGGCAAGTTCCGCAATGCCGGCCAGGTCTGCATCTCGCCGACCCGTTTCCTGGTGCAGGACGATGCCTATGAGCAGTTCACCGAGGTGTTCCTGGAGGAGGTCGGCAAGATCAAGGTCGGCAACGGCCTCGAGGACGGCGTCACCATGGGGCCGCTGGTCGCCTCGCGCCGGCTCGAAGTGATGGACCGGCTGGTGCAGGACGCCGTCGACAAGGGGGCCGAACTGGCCGCCGGCGGCCAGCGGATCGGCAATCAGGGCAGCTTCTACGCGCCGACCGTGCTGCGCGACGTGCCGACATCGGCCGCCATCATGAATGACGAACCCTTCGGCCCGCTGGCGCCGATCTCGCGCTTCTCGACGCTCGAAGATGCGATCGGCGAGGCCAACCGGCTGCCCTTCGGGCTCGCCGCCTATGCCTTCACGTCGGACCGCAAGACGTCCGCCGCGCTCGCCAACGAGGTGGCGTCGGGACTGCTCGCGGTGAACTCGCTCCTGGTGTCGAGCCCGGAAACGCCGTTCGGCGGCATGCTCGACAGCGGCTATGGCTCCGAGGGCGGGATCGAGGGGCTCGACGCCTTCCTGCAGACCCATTTCGTCACCGAAACCGATCTCTGACGGTCCGGCCCACGACACAACACATGACCCAAGGAGACGACATGACGGCCACCACGCCCGCGCGCAGCGCCGCGCTTGTTTTCGGCGGCTCGCGCGGGATCGGCGCGGCGGCCGTCGCGGCGCTTGCCGATGCCGGGTTCGACGTCGCGTTCACCTATCGCAACGCGGCGCCGGACCCCGTGCCGGAACATCAGGGCGCGCGGATCGCGGCCTATGCGGTCGATATTCGCGATGCCGCCGCGGTCGAGCGGCTGTTCGAGGCCGTCGCCGCCGATTTCGGTTCCATGCCGACTTGCGTCGTGGCGAATGCCGGCATCAATGTGCCGCCGTCGCCGGTGGCCGAATTCGACGCCGAGCGTTTTCGTGAACTGGTCGACGTCAATCTCGTCGGCGCGTTCAACGTGTTGCGGGCGGCGGCGCGCAACTGCCTCGACGGCGGCACGATCATCGCGCTGACCACCTCGCTCGTCCGCCATGCCGCGCCGGGCGTCGGGCCCTACAGCGCCACCAAGGCCGCCGTCGAATGCCTGGTCCGGTCGATGCAGAAGGAACTGGCGCCGCGCGGCATCCGCGTCAACGCGGTCGCGCCGGGCCCGGTCGATACCGACCTGTTCCGGGCCGGGAAGAATGCCGAGGCGCTCGCCCGCTCGGCCGCGATGAGCCCGTTCAACCGGGTGGGCGAGGCGCGCGAAGTCGGCGAGGTGATCGCCTTTCTAGCCTCCGACAAGGCATCCTGGGTCGCCGGCCAGATCGTCCAGCCGAATGGGGGCTTGATCTAGAGCGTATCCCGTGAACCTTGATTCACGGGACACGTACTAACCCATTGATTTTACGCAATTGCGGACGCGAAATCGCTCCCTGCTTTCGCTAGAATCAGGCGCTGTCGCGGCCGACGATCTCGAAGCCGAGGTCCCACCGTTGCGGTTCCGACAGCGTTCCCTGAAGGCGGTCGCGGATGATCTCGCCGATCTTGCGCCCCATCGCATGGCGCGGCAGGCGCACCGTGGTCAGGGCGGGCACCAGTTCGCGGGCGATGGGGGCGTCGTCGAGGCCCGCCACGGCGATGTCGTCGGGTACCCGCCAGCCCTGGCGCATGCATTCGAAAACGGCGCCGACGGCGAGGATGTCGCTGGCCGTGCAGACCGCATCGACATCGGGACATCGAGCGCGCAGATTTCTCAGCGCTTCCGCGCCGCATCGGAAGTCGAAGGTGCCGCGTTCGATGCGCGCCGGCACGAAGTCGCGCCCGAGTTCGGCCAGGGCGGCCTTGTAGCCGGCTTCGCGCTGGGTCGTGCGGTCATTGTCGGCGGTGTGCCCGCCGAGAAAGCCGATATGCCGGTAGCCGCGCTCGGCGAGATGATGCGTCATTTGACGAGCGGCCTCGAAATTCGAGAAGCCGACGATGGAATCGATTGGCGTCTCGCACAGATTCCACATCTCGATGACCGGCACTTGCGCTTGTGTCAGGAGCCGCCTCGTGCCGTCGGTATGGGTGACGCCGGTCAGGACGACGGCATCCGAGCGTCGGGCGAGAAAGGTGCGCACGAGTTCCTGCTCGACATCGGGCGCGTAGCGGCTGCTGCCGATCATCAGCTGATAGCCGAGCGGTTCCAGCACCTCGGTCATGCCCAGGATCGTGTCGGCGAACAGCGAATTGGTCACCGTCGGAATGACGACACCGACCGCGTAGCTGCGTCGGGTCACCAGGCTCCCGGCGATGCGGTCGGGCACATAGCCCATCCGGTCCATGACGTCGACGATGCGCGTTCGGGTCGCCTCCGACACCATTTCCGGGTGGTTGATGGTGCGCGACACGGTGACCGCCGAAACGCCGGCGGCGCGGGCGATATCGGACATGCGGACGGGACCGGCCGGCTGCGGAGTGGCGTTTATGTCGGCGCCGTTCGTCGTCGTGCTGTGGTCGTTCATGACGGCAAGATAACCGCAAATCGACGTTGACAGAAGCAATGTTATCGCTTTCAATTCCAATGAAAGCGATTGCATTTGCAAATTAGACGATCGCTCGGAGGAAGGTGTGACGGCTGAAGAGACCAGCTTCGGCATGTCGTTGACGGCCCGGCGGCCACAGGACCGCGTGGCCGCGCGTCCCATTGTCTGGCCGAATAATGCGGGCTTTCCGATGTGCGATCCGGCCAGTCGGCGCGGCGCGAGGCGGCCATCATGATCCACGCCGATGACGTGACCGCGCCGAGCCGCCGCCATCTCACCCTGTCGCCCGACGACAATGTGACGACCGTGCTCGACGATCGGGTAGCGGCGTTGCGGCTCGACGGCGGCCAAAGGGTCGATCCCGATATTCCGTTCGGCCACAAGGTGGCGCTGGTGGCGATCCCCACCGGCCATCCGGTCGTGAAATATGGTGTGGCGATCGGTGTCGCGACGACCGACATCGCGGCCGGGGCACATGTTCATGTCCATAACTGCCGCTGACCACCTGCCGCCGACTTTCATGGGCTATCCCCGCGCCGATGGTCGCGCCGGGATCCGCAACCATGTCCTGGTCTTGTCCACGGTGGCGCTTACCGTGCGCCTCGCCGCGCTGGCCGCCGACGGCCTCGATGGCGTCGTGCCGGTCGTCGGCGATTTCTGCCGCGGCCTCCAGGGACCGGACGCCGACAGCCAGGCCGATGTCCTGGCGCGCCTCGTCACCCATCCCAATGTCGGAGCGGCGTTGGTGCTGACCTTCGACCGGGCGGCGGCGCAGGCTGTCGAGGCGCGGTTGGCCGATGCCGGCCGGCCGGTCATCATACAGGCGATGATGGACGCGACCGGCATGCAGCATGCCGTCTGGCGGGCCAGGGACGCGCTGACCGGTCTCGTCTCCGGGACGCTGCAGGCCGAACGGACGCCCTGTGACCTCGCGTCGCTGACCGTCGCGCTCGAATGCGGCGGATCGGATACCACGAGCGCGCTCGCCGCCAATCCGGTCATCGGCCATCTGGTCGACGCGCTGGTAGCCGCCGGGGGCCGCGCGATCGTGTCGGAGACCGCCGAATTCATCGGCGCCGAACAGGCCGTGCGCCAGCGCGCGGCGCGTCCCGAGACCGCCGAGGCCATCCTGGTCCGCGTCGCCGCCAAGGAGATCATGATGGCGGCCGACGGGCAGGACTATCGCGGCGTCAATCCGACGCGCGAGAACATCGAGGCCGGGCTGACGACGCTCGCCGAAAAGTCCATGGGCGCGGTCGCCAAGACCGGATCGACGCCTTTCGTCGGCTGTCTCGATTTCGCCGAAGCCCCCACAGGGCCGGGGCTTCATTTCATGGACACGCCGTTTTTCAGCCCCGTCTCGCTGACCGGCATGGTGGCGGCGGGCGCCCAGGTCATCTTGTTCGCGCTCGGCGTCTTCAATCCGAGTGGCAATCCGTTGGCACCGACGATCAAGATCTGCGGCAATCCGCAAACCTTGCGTGACTGGTCGGACGCGGTGGATGTCGATGTCAGCCGCGTCATCACGGACGGCGCGCGGCCCGACGCGCTCGCCGGGCCGGCCGGCGCCGTCCTCGCCGACGTGCTGAATGGTGGCGAAACGCGGGCCGAGCACTGGCGCGAGGGGCAGATCATCGTGCCAACCCATCATCCGCTGCTCTGACCCGGCGATCCGTGAACTGGCGGGCCCGACGGACCATGACAAACGACTTCATCAAGGGAGGAAAGATAATGAAACAGATCAAGGGATTATGCATTGGCGGGCTGCTCGCGGCGCTGAGTCTGTCGCCGGTCGCGGCCGAGGACCTCGATCGGGTGCGCACCAATTCGATCACCGCCTATACCGGCTTCTACATCTATGTCGCCGACAAGATGGGCTTTTTCGAAAAGCACGGCATCGACGCCGACCCGCGCTGGTTCCCGAGCGGTGCGCCGATCATGCAAGCGGCCGCCGGCGGCCAGTGGGACATGACCTTTCTCGGCGCGCCCCCGACGGTGATCGGCGGGCCGGCGCTCGGTCTCGTGACCGTCGGCATGATCGCCGAGGAAGGCGGCATGCATCAGCTCATCGGGCGTCCGGATTTCGTCGCCGAGGTGCGCGAGGACCCAGCGAGGCTCGAAGGCGCGCAGATCCTGGTGACCACGCTGTCGACCGGCCATTACATGACCGAGGCCTGCCTGCAGCATTTCGGCCTGACCACCGATGACGTGAACATCATCCCCTCCGAACAGCAGGCCACCCTGTCGGCCTTCACCGCCGGGCAGGCGGATCTGGCCCAGGCCTGGTCGCCGCAGACGACGGCGCTGACCGCGCGCGGCAACGAGATCCTGTGCGACGCGGCGGAGCGCGGGCTCAGCATGCCGGGTGTCTCGGTCGCCCATCCCGATTTCATCGCCGAGGCCGATCCCGAACTGATCCAGCGCTGGCTCCAGGCCAAGATGGATGCCGTCGCGTGGATCCTCGAAGACCGCGACCGCACCTTCGAGGCCTATAAGGAATATGACGCCTTTCGCGGCTTCAACTTCTCCGATGAATTGCTGGAAGGCGAGGTCGATCTGGTGATGAACACCTATATGGGCCTCGACGAGCAGATCGAGATGCTCCAGGAAGGCGCCGACGGCGCTGCGCCGCCGATCACCGGGTCGTTCGAGGAAATCGCCGAATTCTTCATCCGTCAGGGTCGCATGGACGAGGTGCCGGATTACGGCCCCTTCGTCGATTCCTCCTATCTCGAAGCGCTGCGCAACTGAGCCCGTGCGAAACCCGGGCGCCGCGCGCGCCCGGGTCCCCGCCCTTTTGATGGCCCGGACCAGGACCTCTCCCGGATCATGACCATTTCAATCGAGTATCGCGGCGTGTCCAAGCGCTTCGTGACGCGCGACAGCGACGTGCTCGCGCTGGACAAGACCGACCTGACGATCGGCGAGCAGGAATTCCTGATGATCGTCGGTCCGTCGGGCTGCGGCAAGAGCACCCTGCTGCACATCACCGCGGGTCTTCTGGAGCCGACCACCGGCGAGGTCTTGCTCGACGGCAAGGCGATCACCGAGCCGGGGCCGGACAAGGCGCTGGTGTTCCAGAACTTCTCGCTGTTTCCCTGGAAAACCGTCTGGGAGAACATCGATTTCGGCCTGCGGCTCGGGGGGCTCGCGAAATCCGAGCGCGATGCGCTGGTGCGCGAATATATCGACGTCACCGGGCTGACCGGTTTCGAACGCCATTTCCCCCGGCAACTGTCCGGCGGCATGCAGCAGCGGGTCGCCATCGCGCGCAGCTTCGTTCTGAGGCCGCGCGTCCTTCTGATGGACGAACCCTTCGCCGCGCTCGATGCGCAGAACCGCACCATCATGCAGGAAGAACTGGTGCGGATCTGGTCGGAACACCGTTCAACGGTCCTGTTCATCACGCATGCGGTCGAGGAGGCCGTCTATCTCGCCGACCGCGTCCTGGTGATGAGCCGACGGCCCGGCCGCATCAAGCAGATCATCGATGTCGGCGCCGTCACCGGCCCCGACCACTGGCGCAATCAGCCGCTGAACGATGTTGCCTCCGATCCCACCTTCCAGAAGCTGCGCCACGATGTCTGGGATAGCGTGCGCAGCGAGATCGAGGCCTGAGACCGCCCGATGTCGCTGCGCATCCTGCTTCCGACGATCAGTTTCGCGACGATCTTCCTCGTCTGGTGGGCGGTGACCGATGTCTTCGGTCTCGTCAGCCCCTTCGTCCTGCCGTCGCCCGAGGATGTCGCGGACGCGCTTGAGCGCATTTCGCGCGGCTATCTCGGCGCCACCCTGTGGGACCATTTCCTGGCCAGCCTGACCGTGATGCTGTCCGGTTTCCTGCTGGCGCTGGCGATCGGTATTCCGCTCGGCGTGGCGATGGCCTGGTTCCGCGCGGTCGACATGGTGGTCGGCCCGCTTTTGTCGGTGTTGCGCCCGATCCCGCCGCCGGCCTGGATCCCGCTGGCGATCCTGTGGTTCGGCATCGGCCTGCCGGGCAAGACCTTCATCGTGTTCATCGCGGCCTTCGTGCCGGTGCTGGTGAACACCTATGTCGGTTGCAAGGAGACGCCGCGGCAATTGATCGACGCGGCCAGGACGCTCGGCGCCGGGAACCGCGCCCTCCTCGCCGATGTCGTGCTGCCGTCGGCCTTGCCGGTGATCCTGACCGGCGTGCGCATCTCGCTCGGTGTCGCCTGGGCCACGATCGTCGCCGCCGAACTCGTCGTCGCCCAGGAAGGCTTCGGCTATCTGATCATGAGCGGTTACCGGAATTTCGAGGCCAATATCATGGCCGCCGGGATCCTGCTGATCGGCTCGATCGGCATTCTCATGAACATCGGCTTCCTGATGCTGGAACGGCGCATTCTGCGCGCCATGGGAGGCGAGGCGTGAGCGGGCGGGTATGGCCGGGCGGCCTGACGACCCCCATCGTGCTCGGCTTCTGGCTCGTGCTGTGGTGGGCCGTGGTGATCGTGTTCGCGGTGCCGCAGGATTTCGTGCCGACGCCGGCCGATGTCGTCGCACGGGTCGCCGAACTGACCGTGACGCCGGTCGGGGAGGGCACGCTGTGGGTACATGTCAGCGCGAGCCTCGTCCGCTTTCTCGGCGGCTTCGCGCTCGCCATCGCCATCGGCATCCCGCTCGGCTTCATCATGGGCTATGTGCGCGCGCTCGACTGGGCGCTCAACCCGGTCTTCGAAACGCTGCGCTACATCCCGCCGATCGCCTGGGCGCCCTTCGCCATTCTCTGGTTCGGCGCGAATTTCGGCGCCCAGGCCTTCGTCATCTTTGTCTCGACCCTGCCGCCCATCCTGATCAACGCCTATCGGGCGATGCAGTCGGTCGACCGTTCGCTCGTCCAGGCCGCCCGCACGCTCGGCGCGTCGGGGCGCACGATCATTCTCGAAGTCGGCCTGCCGTCGAGCATCCCGGTTCTGATCGGCGGGCTGCGCATCGGCGTGGCGACGGGCTGGATGGCGCTGATCGCGGCCGAGATCGTCGCCGGCGCCGGCACGCGCGCCGGGCTCGGCTATCTCATCCTGGTCGGCCAGCAGACCCTTCAGGCCAGCACGACCATCGCCGCGATGCTGCTGATCGGCCTTCTCGGCTGGGCCTTCGACATCGCCTTGCGGGCGCTCGAGACCCGCACCACGCGGTGGCGCTAGAGCAATGCATGCTGATGCGGCCGGCGGGCTTCCAACGATTTGACATGACATGTCTTTCCGCGTTCCGGCCGCGCCGGCCGGCAAGCGGGACGACCGAGGAGACGGGAACCGGATGAGCGAGGCGACATTCGACTACATTATCGTTGGGGCGGGCTCGGCCGGCTGCGTGCTGGCCGACCGGCTGAGCGCGGACGGCCGCCATCGCGTTCTGATCCTGGAGGCCGGCGGGCGCGACTGGAACCCGTGGATCCATATCCCCGTCGGCTATGCCAAGCTGTTCTTCGACCAGCGCGTCAACTGGGGCTATTGGACCGAGCCGGAAGACGCCGCTGGCGGCCGGCGCATCTATTGGCCGCGCGGCAAGGTGCTGGGCGGGTCGAGTTCGGTCAACGGGCTGATCTATATTCGCGGCAACAGCGCCGATTACGACCAGTGGCGGCAGGCGGGCTGCGCCGGCTGGGGTTATGACGACGTGTTGCCCTATTTCAAGCGCTCCGAGGACCAGGTGCGCGGCGCCGACGAGCATCATGGCGCGGGCGGCCCGCTCGCCGTATCCGATCTCAGCGAGGCGCACCCCCTGTGCGAGGCCTTCATCGCGGCCGCCGAGCAGACGGGCATCCCGCGTAATGCCGATTTCAACGGCGCCCGGCAGGAAGGCGCCGGCTATTATCAGCTCACGACGCGCAACGGGTTGCGCTGCAGCGCGGCGAAGGCCTTTCTCAGGCCCGCGCGGCGGCGCGCCAATCTCACCATCCAGCCCAACGCCCATGTCCTGCGCGTCGCGTTCGACGGGAGGACGGCGACGGGCGTCGACTGCCATGTCGGCGGCGAGCGGCGGCGCTTCATCGCGCGCCGCGAGGTGATCCTGTCCGCCGGGGCCATCAATTCGCCGCAGCTTCTGGAACTGTCGGGCATCGGATCGGCGGACCGGCTGTCTGGTCTCGACATCGATATCGTGGCCGATGCGCCCGGCGTCGGCGAGAACCTGCAGGACCACTATCAGGTCCGCCACATCCTCAAGGCGACACGGCCGATCACGCTGAACGACCGGATGTCCACGCTGTCGGGCCGGCTGCGCATCGGCCTCGACTATGCCTTGCGGCGGCGCGGGCCGATGACGGTGAGCGCGGGCCAGGTCGGGGTCTTCGCCAAGACGGCGGCGCATCTCGACATGCCGGACGTGCAGATCCACTTCCTGACACTGAGCACCGACCTGCCCGGCAAATCGCTGCACCCGTTTTCGGGCTTCACGTCCTCGGTGTGCCAGTTGCGCCCGCAAAGTCGCGGCCATGTGCACATTTCCGAGCCCGATCCGCGCCAACCGCCGAAGATCGCCGCGCGCTATCTGACCGATCCGGCCGATTGCGCGACCATGGTCGCGGCGATGCGGCTCAACCGGCGCATCCTGAACGCGCCGGCGCTGGCCCATCTCCTGGCCGAGGAGGTGCGACCCGCGCCCGACAGGACGAGCGACGATGATCTTCTCGCCTATGCCCGCGAGACCGGCAGCTCCATCTTCCATCCGGTCGGCACCTGCCGGATGGGCGACGATCCCGGCAGCGTGGTCGATCCGCGCCTCAGGGTGCGCGGTGTCTCGGGCCTGCGCGTCGTCGATGCCTCGATCATGCCGACCCTGATCTCCGGCAATACGAACGCCCCGGCGATCATGATCGGCGAAAAGGGCGCAGACATGATCCTCGGAGACGCGCGTGCCTGAACGCCGGGCGGGCGGATCACGCCTCGACGGGCGGCGCGGGCATTTCCGCATGGGGCCGCGACAGGGTCTCGACCAGCTTGGCGATGCGCGGCACTTCGAGCCGGTCGGCGCGGAAGGCGAGCTGGAAGTCCGCCGTATAGCCGAACCTGTCGGGTGCCAGCGCGCGCATCTCGCCGAGATCGACCCAGCGCGCGGCGTAGTGGTCGGGCAGATAGCCCAGAAAGGCGCCCGACAGGATCAGAAGCGCCTCGCTCTCCATTTCCGAGACCATCGCGCCGACGCGATGGCTGGCGAAGGCCTTGATGTCGCGCGCGCCCCAATAGGTGCGCCCGATCAGTCGGTAGCTGCGAAGCTCCTCGAAATCGATTTTGGCATCCGCGGTCCTGAACAGCGGATGCCGCCGCCCGCAATAGAAGCTGTGCCGTTCGGCATAGAGATCGACATATTCGAGCCCGAGCGCGATGCGCGGGAAACTGCCGATCGCGGCATCGAGCGCGTTGGACAACACATCGCGCAGAAGCGCGTCGGGCGGGCGCATGTGGATCTGGATCTCGGATTCAGGCGCCGCCGCCGCATAGGCGCCGAGGCTTTCGGTCAGGCGGGACGCCGGATCGGTGATGATCGCATCGAGAACGCCAAGCCGCACCGGCCCGGCCAGCCGGTCGCGCAGGCCCGAGATCCGGGCGGAAAACCCTTCGCCCGCCGAGATCAGCTGGCGCGCTTCGGCATAGACCGCTTCGCCCGCTTCGGTCAGCAGGAAGCCGCCCCGCCCGCGCCGGCACAATGTCAGGCCGAGCCGCGTTTCGAGCGTCTTCATATGGGTCGATATGGTGGGCAGCGACAGGTTGAGCGCCACTTCGGCGGCGGCGAACCCGCCGGCCTCGACCACCGCGACGAAGATGTGCAGGAGGCGGAAATCGGCGATCGTGAGGGGGCCGTGGCGCATCGGTCGGGGAGGTCGCGATTTGGTTCGGGATTTCCAAAACGAGCTTTTGCTTATTTTTATTTTCCCACATCGATTTGTGCCGCACAATCACGCGATGGATTTGTCGAATGGCGCCGCCCGATCATGACGGGGCGTGTCGCCGCGCCACTACGTACACAACGAACGCCACGATTTCGCGCCGAGGGGCCGGCCGCGCTGGACCCGGCGCCATGGCTGTTCTCAAATGGCGGTGCCAGCGCATACTGCATGATCATGCCGCCGGACCGCGCCACCGATACCCGCCACAGGCCCATTGCCGGACAATCACAGGGAGCCGCATCATGAACCGCATCGTCCTCGCCCTTCTGGCTGGAACCGCCCTTTCCACCTCAGCCGTCAGCGCCCAGGAGCTGAACGCGCTCGTCTGGTGCGATCACACCGACGACGCTCTGATCGAGCCCTTCGAGGAAGAATTCGGCGTCACCGTCAATCTCAAGGAATATGAGGGCACGGGCGCGGCGCTGTCGCTGATCGAGCAGTCGCAGCCGGGTGATTGGGACGTCCTGGTGATCGACGGCGTCGACGTGCCGCGCGCGGTGGCCGCCGGTATTCTCGCGCCGCTGCCGACCGAGGAACTGCCCTATGACACGCTGTTCCCCGAACTGATCATGGAAGAAAACCACGTCATCGACGGCGAGACCTACGCGATCTCGGAGAAGTTCGGCTACAACACCGTCTCCTTCAATTCGTCGGCGGTCGATGCCGCCGAACTCGACGACATGACCCAGCTGTGGTCTGGCGAATTCGCTGACCGGCTCGCGGTCTACGACTACTATCTGCCGGTCATCGGCATGGTCGCCGTCGGCCTCGGCATGGACACCGCGACCCTGTCGCAGGATGACCTGCCGGCCATCGAGGAAGCGTTGTTCGCGCTCAAGGACAGCGCTGCTTCCGTCGGCGAGGTGGTGGCCTCGCAGACCGCCATCGCCACCGGCGAAGTCGGCATTCTCGTCGGCGGCGGCGAATGGGTCACCGCCGGCCTCGTTTCGGAAATCCCCGAACTCGACTGGATCATCCCCGAACAGGGGGCGGTACGCTGGTCGCAGTCGATCGGCGTCTTCGCCGACAGCACCCAGCCGGATCTGGCGCTTGAATTCGTCAAGCATGTTCTGAGCCCGGAAGGGCAGGCGGCCCTCGCCACCTCGTCCTGCTATTGGGCGATGCCCGCCAACGCGGCCGCCGGCGATGTGCTGACCGACGAGCAGAAGCGCGCCCTGCGCTGGGACCAGCAGAACGAATATCTCGCCCGCGCGCAGCTCTATCCGGCGCCCGATGCCGAACTCGATGCCGCGATGCAGGAGATGTGGACGCGCTTCCTGGCGCGCTGACATGGCGTCGGCGGGCGGTCTGACCCTCGAGGCCCGCGAAAGGCGGCGCGCCCTCTGGCTCGTCGCCCCGGCCCTTGCATGGACGGCGGTCTTCTTCGTCCTGCCGTTCCTGCTCATGGGCCTGATGAGCTTCTGGCGGCGCTCCGATGCCGGCATCGAGCGCACGTTCCATCTCGGCAATTATGCCGCGATCGTCGAACGCCCGGCCTATCTCGAAGCGGCCCTGAATTCGCTCGAGATCACGCTCGCCGTCACGCTTCTGTCGGTCCTGCTCGCCTATCCGCTGGCCTGGATCATCGCCGAGGAGGTGCCCAAGCGCTATCGCCGGCTCGCGCTGGCCATGGCCATCATTCCGTTCTGGACGTCCTATGTGGTGCGTTCCTATGCCTGGTCGCTCGTACTGGCCCGGCAAGGCGTATTGAACGACTGGCTGACCGGCATCGGCCTGCCGGCGCTCGACCTGGCGAATTCGCGCGCGGCGACCGTGATCGGCTTCACCCACTTCTTCACCATGCTGCTGACGCTGACGATCTATGCCAGCCTGGTGCAGATCGCGCCGAACCTGCGCAAGGCGGCCGCCGATCTCGGTGCCGGGCCGGTCGCCACGTTCCGCTTCGTCGTCCTGCCGCTGACGCTGCCGGGCATCGCCGTCGGCGCCTTTCTGACTTTCGCCCTGTGCATCGGCGACTATGTGACGCCGCAGATCCTTGGCGGCGGCAATGACCTCGCTTTGCCGCAACTCATCATGTTGCAGATCGGGCGCCGCGCCGACCTGCCCATGGCGGCGGCCCTGTCGATCGTTCTGATGATCGCCGTGACCATCGCCTATCTGGCGACGGCCCGCTTCATGCGCATGGGGGCACGATGATCCGCTTCGCGCTGTGCGCCGGCTATATGGCGCTGCTCTACGGTTTCATCTTCCTGCCGGTCGTGGTGCTGGTCCTGTTTTCCTTTCAGGACGGCCGGTTCCCGATCCCGCCGTTCCGCGGCTTCACCCTGCGCTGGCATGCCGAGGTGCTGGGCGATGACGCGCTGGTCGCGGCGCTGTTGAACTCGCTGCTCGTCGCGCTGGTGTCGTCGGCGATCGCGCTGCTGCTCGGATTTCTCGCCGCCCGCGCCGTCGCCTCGGGCCGGCTACCGGGCACGACGGCGATCCGGGGGATGCTGACCGCGCCGCTGTCGGTCAGCTATCTGGTGATCGGGCTCGGACTTCTCGCCAGCCTCAACATGGCCGGGCTCGGCCTGTCGCTCGGCACCGTGGCGATCGGCCATGTCGTGATCAACACGCCGCTCTGTTTCGCGATCTGCGTGGCCGCCCTCGGCGAGCCGCAATTGTCGGCGGAACGGGCCGCCCGCGATCTCGGCGCCGGGGAGATCAGCGTCATGGCGCGCGTCACCGCGCCGATGATCATGCCGGCTCTGGTCGCCGCCTTTCTCCTGTCGGTGACGTTCTCCTGGGACGAGTTCATCATCGCGTTTCTCCTGTCGCGTTTCGACGTCACGCTTCCGGTCGAGATCTGGAGCCTGCTGCGCTCGGGTCTCAATCCGAAGACCAATGCCGTCGGCTCGCTGGTCTTTCTGTTGTCGGCCATCGCGGTCTTGGTGGTCGAACTGGCTGTCCTGAGGCGTAAATGACGGCACCGATCGAGATACGGGCGCTGAGCCGCGCCTTCAACGACGTCAAGGCGTTGGACGGGATCGATCTCCATATCGATGCCGGCGACTATTGCGTCCTCCTGGGGCCGTCCGGCTGCGGGAAGACGACGCTTCTGAACATCATCGGCGGTTTCGCCGATCCGACGGAGGGCGATATCTTGATCGGCGGACGCAGCATGGTCGGCGTGCCCGCCGCCCGGCGGCCGACGACGACGGTGTTTCAGGATTACGCGCTGTTTCCGCATATGACGCTGCTCGACAATGTCGGCTTCGGCCTGCGCATGCGCCATATCGCCAGGCGGCCGCGCGAGGACAAGGCGCGACAGATGCTCGACCTCGTCGGCCTGCCGGACGCCGAGCGCAAGCGTCCAAACGAACTGTCCGGCGGCCAGCGCCAGCGCGTGGCGCTGGCGCGCGCGCTCGCCGTCGATCCCGACGTCCTGCTGCTTGATGAACCGCTCGGCGCGCTCGATCTCAATCTGCGCCGGTCGATGCAGGAAGAGCTCAAGGCGATCCAGCGCCGGGTCGGCGCGACCTTCGTCCATGTCACCCACGACCAGGAAGAGGCCATGGCGATCGCCGATCGTATCGTCGTGATGAATGCGGGCCGCATCGAGGACGAGGGCCGCCCGGAACGGGTTTACCGCCGGCCGAGGACACGCTTCGCCGCGGCCTTTCTCGGCGAGATGAACTTCCTCGATGGGCATATCGAGAACGGCCGGGCGATGACCGCGCTCGGCCCGCTGCCGCTCGACGGCGACGTGCCGGAGGGAAGGCCACTCACCCTGTGCATCCGTCCCGAACAGCTCGGCCCGGGCCATGCGCATGCGATCGGCGATGCCAGGGTGACCGAAACCATGTTCCAGGGCGCCCATCGCCGGGTGCGCCTGGTGCCGGACACCGCGCCCGACATCGATCTCCTGGCCCATCTGCCCGTCGGCATGGACGCGGCCGTCGGTGACAGGGTGGCGCTGTCGGTCGATATCGGCGGCGTGACCACGCTCGACGTCGCGACGCGCGCTGATGGAGCAATGTCATGAAGCGGGTGAAGGCCGAGGACTGGTGGCGCGTGACGCGGCTCGACGACGGCATCTCATTGATCGACGAGCCGTATATCAAGCCGTTCTACCGCTGCAATTGCTGGCATGTGCGCGGCGCTGGCGAAGACATGCTGGTCGACAGCGGCATGGGGGTCGTCGGCCTCCGGCAATGGGTGCCGCTGGTCACCGAACAACCCGTTCTGGCGGTCGCCAGCCACACCCATTTCGACCATATAGGCTGTCATCACGAATTCGACGCGCGCGCGGTGCACCGCGCCGAGGCGCATCTTCTGGCCGCGCCGGGCCGCAAGGCGACGCTGGCGGATCCTTACGTCACCGACGACATCTTCGAAGCGCTGCCGCCCGAGCCCTATGCCTCCGAGAGCTATGAGGTCAGCCCGGCGCCGGCCACCCGGCTGCTCGACGACGGCGACGTCGTCGCCGCCGGCGACCGCCGTTTCGAGGTGATCCACACGCCAGGGCATTCGCCCGGCGGCATCGCGCTGTTCGAGGCCGAGACGGGCGTGCTGATCTCCGGCGACATCGTCTATGACGGCCCGCTGATCACCGACACCTATCATTCGGACATGGACGACTACATCCGGTCCATGAAGCGCCTGTTGGAGATCCCGGTGCGGGTCGTCCATGGCGGGCATTTCCCGAGCTTCGACGGCGCCCGCCTGCGCGCCATCATCACCGACTGGCTGCGCGCGCACGACGCCTGAGCGTGGCCAGGTTCCCGGAACGGGTTCCCAGGACCGGACGTTCCGTCGTCGGGGTCAGGCGCGGCCGCCGGTCTCGATCTGGTTCTGCTCGATGAGCTGGCGAAAGGTGTTGACGGTCCGTTGATAGTGGGTCGCCAGAACCGTGCAGCTTTTCTCCGCGTCGCCTTGCAGGGCGGCGTCCAGCATTTCCTTGTGCTCGCGCGTGACGTCGTTGTGATAGGGCGCATCGGCGCTGGTGACGGCCGCGCGCCGGTATCTGTCGCATTTGCTCGCCAGATCCTGCTGGATCCGCAACAGCCATGTCGACGGGCATCCCGACAGCAGGGCGGCGTGGAATTCGGTATTGGCCTTCTCCCAGCGATCCACGTCCGGCGTGCTCTCGGTCAGCATCTGGGCGTCGCATTTCTGCAGGATATAGCCGGTCGCCACGATCCGCGCTTCCCAGTCGTCCGACCGATGCTCGATCGACAGGCGCAGCGCGGCAAGCTCGACGGCCGTGCGCGCGATGTTGAGGTCCTGGAATTCCTCGACCGTCAGCGGCGCGACCTGAAAGCCCCTGCCGCCGCGCGCGATGACGAGGCTTTCGGCCGTCAGACGCTGCAGCGTTTCGCGCAGCGGCGTCGGTCCGACGCCATAGGCCCGGCTCATCCTGTCGATGCGTAGGAACTCGCCGGGCCGCCGCTCGCCCGAGATGATGTCCTTCTTGAGGGCGTCGTAGACGGTCTCGACGGTCGATTGCCCCGAAACCGGGCCGCTTCCGTCAGACAGAGATATGCCCGCTTCGGAAGTGCTCATATGTCGTGCTCCCCTGTGGCGCGCCGCTGCCGGGGACATGATCGGCCAGCCCCGCTAGCCCCGCCGGCTTCCGGCAGCGCAATCCTCGATCCGCTACCATAGATTGTGTTGATTCTATCGCGCATCTGCATATAGCCCAAGCATGTCCGAGAGAAAAACCGTCATTGTGCACGACGCCGTGAAACATCGATAATCCATGCAGACGACCTAACCGGTCATGGCGGCGACGGCGCGCGCCGTCAGCGTGCGGGTCAGATGAGCGCGATAAGCGCCGCTGCCGTGCAGATCCGCCATCATCGGTTCGTCCGGCAGGCCCAAGGCCTCGGCCGTTTCGTCGCGGAAGGCCGTGCTCAGCGCGTCCTCGGCCTGGCGCCAGCGGAACACGCCGGTCTCCGACGCTCCGGTCACCGCGACGCGCACCGCCCCGTCGAAACGCGCGACGAAGACCCCGGTCAGCGCGAAGCGCGACGCGGGCTGGCTGAACTTCTGATAGAAGGCCGCCTCGGGGATCGGGAAGCGGACCGCGCGGATGATCTCTGTTTCCTCGAGCGCGGTCGCGAACATGCCGAGGAAGAAGTCGTCGGCGGCGATCTCGCGCCGATCGGTGACGATCGTCGCGCCCGATGCCAGCACGCCTGCGGGATAGCAGGCGGAGGGATCGTTATTGGCCAGGCTGCCGCCGATCGTGCCGCGATTGCGCACCATCGGGTCGCCGATATTGCCGGCGAGACCGGCCAGGCCCGGATAATGCGCGACGGCATTCCGGGCCACATAGGCGTGCGGCGTCATCGCCCCGATGACGAGCATGTCGTCCTCGACGGCGATTCCACGCAAATCGTCGATGCCGCGCAGGCTGACCAGTGTCTCCGGCGCGGCGAGGCGGGCCTTGAGCGTCGGAATGAGGGTCTGGCCGCCCGCCAGCGGCTGGGATTCGGGTTGGTTCAACGCATCGACGGCGGCGTCGAGCGATTTCGGAACCACGAGGTCGAATGCATGCATGCGCGCTCTCCTGAACGAGGGGTCAGCCCAGATCGTCGGGGATCAACTCGTCCTGGCCGGTCGCGGCGAGCGCGGCCTTGACGATGTTCACATAGCCCGTGCAGCGGCAGATATTGCCTTCCAGGTGATGCCGGATGTCGGCTTCGCTCGGCTTCGGGTTATCGGCGACGAGGGCCGTCAGCGACATGATCATGCCGGGCGTGCAATATCCGCATTGCAGTCCGTGATGGTCGCGAAAGGCCCGCTGCATCGGCGTCAGGCTGTCGGCGCCATCCGCGAGCCCTTCGATGGTCACGATGTCGCTGCCGTCGATCTCGGCCACGAACATGGTGCAGGACTTGATCGCCAGCCCGTCGACATGAACGGTGCAGGCGCCGCACTGGCTGGTGTCACAGCCGACATGGGTGCCGGTCAGGCCGAGCGTGTCGCGCAGATAGTCGACCAGCAGCGTGCGCCCCTCGACATCGGCCGTTACCGGCATGCCGTTCACCGTCAGCGATATCTCCGTCATCGCGGGACCTCCTGTTCGCAGATATCCGCGACCGGCGGCGTCTGGTGGCGACACCGATCGCGGTCCAAGCCAAAGATGCTCAATACCAGCCCAGTATGCGCCACCAGACCGTCGCCGCGACGAGCGTGATCGGCGACGTCACCAGCGCCAGCGCGATCAGCACCCGCGTGGCATCGCGCATGGCGATCCCGGTCATGGCGATGGCCATCATCAGGGGCGGCAACTGATAGGGCAGGAGCGGGGTCGCGTAGCCGAGCACCTGGGACATCCCCACCGCCTCGACCGTCCAGCCCGTGCTGGCGGCGATGTCGCCGAAGAAGGGGGCTGTCACCGCCGGCGCCACCGGCATGGTGGTCACCAGCGATGTCAGGATGGCCGCCAGCATCAGCATGGCCAGCCGCTGCAGGTCGCTGGCCTGACCGAGCGGCAGGTTCTCGACGATCAGCCGCGAGACCGCCTCGCCGCCGCCCGACTGCGCCATCACGCCGCCGATGCTTAATACCGCGCCGATATAGAGCAGCATCGGAAAGGTGGTGTTGAACGGTATCTGCTTGATGTCGACGATGCCCATGAACGGCATCATGCACAGCACCGCCGCCGCGAGCCCGATCCAGGCGGGCGAAACGCCGTGCAGGGTATCGAGGCTCCACAACAGAAGCGTCACCGCCATCACGATGATGAGGCGCCGGCCCGGCTGCGACAGCCCACCCGGATCGGCACCGTCGCTCTGCGCCGCCGGGCTCGCCGGTTCGTGAAAGAAGACGGTAAGGATCAGGACCAGGGCGATGCCCTTGACCAGGCCGATGACCGGGAAGTGCAGCAGAAGATAGGCGCCGAAGGTCGGCGTCACCCCGTAGAGCGCTTCGAGCGAGCCGGCAAGCACGAGATTGGGCAGGTTGGCGGGCAGGAAGGTGATCGGCACGATATAGGTGCCGATCGCCGCCGCCAGCACCATGCCGACCCGCCCGCGCCCGCCGGCCGGGTAGCCGATCTGGTCGCACAGGGCGAGGACGAGCGGCAGCAATATCGCGACCCGCGCCAGTGTCGAGGGCAGTATCAGCGCCAGCGCCGCCGAGAAGGCGACGATCACAGCGATCTGCGCGCTGTAACGCAGGCGCTCGATGTTCCCCGATACCAGGCGGGCGGTCAGCCAGTGCGACAGCCCGGTCCTGGCGGCGCAGGCGCTCAACACCGTGCCGGCGAAGACCAGCCAGAACGCCGTCGTGGTGAAGCCGGAAAAGACCACGATCGGTTCGAGGCCGACCCATGTCGCCGCGCCGAGCAGGAAGACGAGCCCGGTCACGGGCTCCGGCAGGACCGCCAGCGCCCAGAAGCCGATGGCCATCAGCACGAGGGCCAGGCTGTCGGCCGTCATGCCCGGCATGCCGCCGAGGCGCAGCCCGACCGCGGCGGCGAGGCAGACGATGAGCACCGCCGCCGCGCGCCATGGCGCGCCGCCATGTCCCGTCGCCGTGTCCCGGCCGGCTTCAGCGGACATCTGTCATGCCGCCTGTTCCGGGTTGGCGTCGGAAGCTTCGACATGGCCGCGAAAGGCGTCGAAGAACTGGTCCGTGAGCTTGCGTGCCACGCCGCCGACCAGGCGCGAGCCGAGTTGCGCGAGCTTGCCGCCGAGCGCCGCATGGGCCTGATAGGTCAGTTCGGTGCCGTCGGCGACCTCGCGCAGCGTGACATGCGCTTCCCCCTTGGCGAAGCCCGCAATGCCGCCATTGCCTTCGCCGACGAGCCGGTAGCTGTCGGGCGCCTCGACATCGGTAAGGGTCACGCTGCCTTTGAAGGTCGCCCTGACGGGTCCGATCTTCTGCTTGACGGTCGCGTTGAAGCCGTCTTCGGGCGTCCCGTCCAGCGCCTCGCAGCCCGGGATCGCGGCGCGCAGGGTCTCGGGATCGTTGAGATGGCGCCAGACCGTCCATCGGTCGGCGGCGATGATGCGTGTGCCTGTGATGTCCATGCTCTTCTCGTCTCGCTTCGTTGGGACGTCGTCGTCCGACGGTCGGACCCGGCCGCCTAGGTCAGGCTGGGCAGGTAGAGCACCAGCGCCGGGAAGGCGTAGATCAGCATCAGCAGGATGGCGTCGCAGCCGAGATAGGGGGCCGCCGAAATGGCGACCATCCGCAGCGTCGTGCCTTTCGGCGCGACGCCGAGCATGACGTAGAGCAACAGGCCGAATGGCGGCGTCGTCTGGCTCATCTCGAGGCAGATCAGGACGAACAGGCCGAACCATAGCGGGTTGATCCCGATCGCCTGGGCGAGCGGGAAGAAGATCGGCGTCGTGATCAGGATCATCGACACCGGATCCATGAACATGCCGAGGAATAGCAGCGCGACGAACATCATCAGGAGGATGACGGTCGTGTTGACGTCGAAGGATGCCGCGAAGTTGAGCATGCCCGAACTGGCGCCGGAATAGGCGAGGAGCTGGCTGAAGATGCTCGAATTCAGGATGATGAAGAACACCATGCCGCCGATCTTGACGGTGGCGAACAGCGAGTCCCAGACGACCTTGGCGGACAGCACCCTGAACGCCGCCATCAGGATCAGGATCGACAGAACGCCGAAAGCGGCCGATTCCGTCGGCGTCGCCACGCCGAGCAGGATCAGCCCGACCACCATGAAGATGACGAAGGCCATCGGCACCAGGTTGACGAGGATGGCGCGCAGCTTCTCCGCCGTCGCGACCGGCTCAACGTCGTATTGCGGCGCGTTGTCGGGGTTCCACCAGACCTGCCCGACGATGACCATCGTATAGAGCAGCGCCAGGACGAGACCCGGCAGGATCCCGGCGATCAGGAAGGCGCCGACATCCAGGCCCGCGACCGTCGCCAACAGGACCCCGAGCGTCGAGGGCGGGATGATCATCGCGAGGCCGCCAGTCCCCAGAATGGGGCCGAGCGACATCCGCCAGTGATAGCCCCGGCGCTGCATCTCCGGCACCATCATCGAGCCCAGCATGGCGGTATTGGCCATGCTCGAGCCGGTCAGCGTCGAAAACAGCGCGCCGCCGCCGACGGTCAGGAAACACAGCCGTCCCGGAATGCGGCCGAGCAGCAGGTCGAGCGTCGAGAAGACGCGCTGCGCGATGCCGGAATAGAAGAACAGCGTGCCCATCAGGATGAAGAAGGGCACTGGGGCGAGCTGGAAGCGCGTGATCAGCGAGGTCGAATTGTCGACCACCTGATAGAACGCGAAGGTGTCGCCCATGAAGATGTAGGCGCATAGCAGGTTGGCGGCCATGAAGGCGATCGCCACCGGCATGCCCAGCATCATCTGCCCGACCACGAGCGAGATGAGCAGGCCCAGCGCCAGATACCATTCCAGGACCATCACAGCCCCTCACGCTCTTGCGTCGCGTCGTAGAGGCTGCGCGAGGTTAGGAGATAGCGGCCGAATTCGATCGTCAGCAGCCCGAAGCACAGCGGGTAGGCGGCATAGAGAAGCCAGTAGGGCACGTCGACCGAGCGCTCGTCGAAATAGCCGCGCTCGATGGCCTGGACCATGATCTGGATGCTGACGACGACGAAGGTCGCGCAGACGATCATGCCGATCACATAGATCAGGGATTCGAGGATGCGGCGCGGCAGGCCGGACAGGCTCTTGATGACCATGTCGACCAGGACATGGCCGCGGTTGTGCAGGAGATAGGGCGCGCTGAACAGGGTGAAGTAGAGAAGGATGTATTCGACGATGGCGATCGTCGCCTGGAACGAGCCGTAGCCCAGGGCACGCGATGCCACGTTCACCACGACGAGCCCGATCGAGGCGAGGATCATCACGGCGGCGAGGCTCGCCAGCCCGTTGATGAGCCCGATATACAGACGCCCGAGAATAGCCAGCATGATCTACCGTGGGATTGCCGGGCAGGCGGCATGGCCGCTCGCCCGGCAGGCAGGAAGTCGGCGCGCCAAGGCCGCGCGCCCGTTCTGGGGATCGCCGGTCAATTGGGCCGGTAGATCAGGCCGCGCAGCTCTTCGGTCGTCTCGTCGCCGATATTGCCGCGCACATTGTCCCACATGGCCTCGAAGGCGGTGGCGAGATAGCGGTCGCCGGCATCGCCTTCCATGACCACGGCCTGAACGCCCGCGCCGTCGGCGGCGGCGACATCGGCGGCGCCCATCACATTCATCTCCTCGATCGAGGTCTGCTCATATTCCAGGGCGACACGAACGAGTTCCTCCTTCGCCGCGTCGCTGAGCCCGTCCCAGGTGTCCTGATTGACGAGCACGACATTGGCGAGGTGATAGAAGGGCGGTTCGATCCGGTAGCTGACCGCTTCCTGGAGGCCGATCGACTCCAGACCGACCGTCGGCCAGCCGAAGCCGTCGATCACGCCGCGATCGAGGCCTTGGGGCACATCGCCGGCGGGAATGGCCACCGGCGAGCCGTTGAGCGCCTCGATGATCGGGCGATAGGCGCCCGTCGAGCGGATCGACAGGCCGGACAGATCGACGACGCCGTCGGCATCGAGGGACGGCTCCGAGGTCAGGTAGAGATAGTAACCGGCGCTGGTCTCGCTCCAGGCCAGCAGATGGGCATTGGCCTTCTCATTGAAGATCTCGGCATAGCGGTCGAAGGCACCATTGGCCCGCAATTCGTCGATGCCGATGTTCTGCAGCATCATCGACTGCGCTTCCGGCACTTTGCCGGTCATGAAGGCGGCGGGGATCCAGAGAATGTCGAGCAGGCCGCGTTCGAGCGCCTGCACCGCGCGATCCTGCGGGTTCACCTCGGGACCGCCGAGCAGGTTCACCCGAACCGGGCCGTTCTCCGCGTTGATGACATCGACGAAGTGCTTGATGAAGCTCTGCGACAAGGTGTGCTGCGTCGGCAGCGTCGTCTGCGCGCGCAGCACGTCCTGCGCCATGGCCGGCGTCACCGACAGCGTTGCCGCCGCGGCGGCGGCGAAGGCGATGGCGGGTATCGATCGTCTCATCAGAAGGTTCCTCCCTGGTTTCGACATCTATGCAGGATAACGCTCAAAGTCGAGAAATTATATTATTATCGATAATCCTGCCGAGCGTCAACTTTCCGGGCGAAACGGGCGCCGTGGCCGAGCCACTGTGATCGAAAGCCGCTGCCAGGCCCGTTCACGCCCGGCGCAGTCTCGCGGCGAGCCAATCGGCCATCAGGGGACGCACTTTGTAGGGAATGTTGTCACAGACGTGGTTACCTTCGGGGAAGACCGTGAGTTCGGCCTTCGGCCCGAGTTCCTCCATAATCCGGCGCGCCTCGTCCGGCGGGCAGACATTGTCGCGACCGCTGTGCACGACCAGCACCGGACAGGTGATGCCGGTCAGCAGGCCGTCGAGCGAATAGCGCCGCGCTGCCTCTTGCCCGCCGTCCGGCGTGGGGACCCCGAAGGCATGGCGCAGGGAGTCCGTCGTGCCCTTGGGCATCCGCGCCCAGATGCGCCCCATGTCGTAGAAGCCGCCGATGGCGACACAGGCCCGCAGGCGCGGATCGGTCGCGCCGCGAAGCGCGCAATAGGCCCCGAAACTGCGGCCCCAGATGCCGATCCGGTCCGGATCGATGGCCTCATGCGCCTGAAGCCGGTCGATCACGGCGGCGATGGGCGCTTCATAGTCGGGGCGCAGCTTCATGTCCGCCCAGGTCAGGCCCTGGCCCGGCCCGTCATAGCTGAACGTCGCCAGCCCGCGCGCCAGGAACTCGTTCTCGAGCGTATGGAACTCTTCCTTGGTCGAATCCGCGCCGGGGTTCAGCAACACGCACGCCACCGGCCCGGTCGCGTCATGGGGCAGCCGCAGATTCCCGGGAAAGCGGATCTGTTCGAAGGCGATGGCGACCGGGCTCGCGGGCGGGCGCAGATGCGGCGCGGCCTGTATATAGGCCGCCGCCTGAAGCCGCTGAAGCCGCTGCTTTTCGGTGATGTCGTCGAAATAGACGAACTGCGCGATATGATAGTAGAGCGCCGCTTTCTGGAAGGCCGCGCCCGCTGACACGGCCTGGTGGGACCCCAGCGCGGCCCGCGCCAGCACCATGCGCGCGGCCGCCAGTTCTTCCCACTGCCCGGGCCAGTCGTCGAGCCGCGAGATCCGCCCCAGGACCGTCTGGATGTCGTTGTGATCGACACCCGAGGCGTAAAGGCGCGGCAGCCGGTCGCGCAGGGTCTCGGCCAGCCTGTCATCCGCCGTCCGGTCATTCTCCATCTCGTTACCTTTCATGAGGCTCGCCCGGCGTGTCGATGCGTTGATGGGCGCATAGCCGACAGGGCGATTTATCATCGATTGACATAATAATCGTACATACCATACTGATTTATCGATCTGTAGTCGTCTTTGCGGTGGAAGAAACGACATGAAGCTGTTGCGTTGGGGGCCTGAAGGCGGAGAGCGGCCGGGAATGCTGGACGTAGCCGGCACGCCCCGCGATTTGTCGGGGCTGGTGCCCGATATCGCCGGCATGGTGTTGTCGAATGCCGGGCTCGACATGCTGCGCGGCATCGATGTTGCGGCCTTGCCGCCGGTTCCCGCCGGCGCGCGGCTTGGCCCTTGCGTCGGCCGGGTCGGCAAGATCATTTGCATCGGGCTGAACTATTCCGATCATGCCGCCGAGACCGGCGCCGACGTGCCGCCCGAACCGATCACCTTCCTGAAGGCGACTTCGGCGCTGTGCGGTCCGAATGATCCGATCATCGTGCCGCGCGGATCGGAGAAGACCGATTGGGAGGTCGAACTCGCGGTCGTGATCGGCACCCGGGCGCGCCATGTCGCCGAAGCGGACGCGCTCGATCACGTGGCGGGCTTCGCGGCCGCCAACGATCTCAGCGAGCGCGCCTGGCAGATGGAGCATGCCGGCCAGTGGACCAAGGGCAAGAGCGCTGATCGCTTCGCGCCGCTCGGCCCCTGGCTCGTGACGCGCGACGAAGTGGCCGATCCGCAGGACCTGGATCTTCGGCTGGCGGTGAATGGCGAGATGATGCAGAACGGATCGACCCGCACCATGGTCTATGGCGTATGCTATCTGATCGGCTATCTCAGCCGGTTTTTCACGCTCCATCCCGGCGATGTCATCATGACGGGCACGCCGCCGGGCGTCGGCATGGGGATGACGCCGCCGCGCTATCTCGGGCCCGGCGATGTCGTCGAACTCGCGGTCACGGGGCTCGGACAGCAGCGCCAGGACGTGATCGCCGAACCATGAGCCAAGCGCTTCCCGGCTCTCCCGCCGAGGCAGGGGCGTCACGGACCGGTGTCCGGCGCGTGGCGGTGTTCACGCTCGGCGGAACCATCGCCATGACGCGCGACGCGGCGGGCGGGATCGTCCCGTCGCTGTCCGGCGATGCCCTGCTCGCTTCGGTGCCAGGCCTTGATGAGATCGGCCGGATCGAGGTCGAAACGGTCTTTCAGATGCCGGGCGCCTCGCTTGATGTGACGCATCTGACGCGCGTCGCCGACAAGGTTCGCGCGGCGCTGGCCGGCGGCGCCGATGGCGCCGTCATCGTGCAGGGCACCGACACGATCGAGGAGACGGCCTTCGTGCTCGACTGCCTGCTCGATACGCCGCATCCGGTCGTCATGACCGGCGCGATGCGCGGCCCGGAGGCGGCCGGTGCCGATGGTCCGGCCAATCTGCTGGCCGCCGCCATCGTCGCGGCGAGTGGCGCGCGCGACACCGGCGTTACGGTCGTGCTGGGCGATGCGGTCCATGCCGCCCGCTTCGTCCGCAAGGGACATACCGCGTCGCCGGGCGCCTTCACGTCCGAACCGTTCGGGCCGATCGGCCATGTCGTCGAAGGCATGTTCCGCCAGGCCTGGGCGCTTCCTGCCGGCCCGCGCCTTGGCCCGCCGGCGGATGGCGACATGCCGCCGGTCGCGCTGGTGGTGGCGGGGCTCGGCGATGACGGACGGTTGATCGGCGCGCTGTCCGGACTGGGCTATCGCGGCGCGGTCGTCGCGGCGATGGGGGCCGGCCATGTGCCGCAGGCGCTGTGCGCGCCGCTCGGCGCGCTCGCCCGCGACATGCCGGTCGTCCTGTCGACGCGCGTGCCGGCCGGGCCGGTCTTCGCGGAAACCTACGGATTTGCGGGTTCCGAGATGGATCTTCTGGCGCGCGGCCTGATCCATGGTGGCGCGCTCGGCGCGCTGAAGGCGCGGCTCCTGCTGCAGCTTGCGCTGGCGCGCGGGCTGGAGGCGCCGGCCCAACTGGCAGACCTGTTCGCCCACTACCACTGATCAAGCTTGCCGGACTCAGCCGCCGGGCACGACTAGACAGTGCCCGATCGCTCGTCTCCGTCACTTTCCGTCTGTTCCGCGCGGGCATGCTGGATGGCCTGCCAGACCCTGTAGGGCGTCGCCGGCATGTCGAGATGGCGCACGCCGAGCGGCGACAGCGCGTGGATGACCGCATTCATATAGGCCGGCAGCGCGCCAACGGTTCCGGCCTCGCCGGCGCCCTTGATGCCGAGCGCGTTATTGGTGCTCGGAACCGGGTTGGAGATCACCCCGATCATCGGCAGATCGCCCGCGCGCGGCATGGGATAATCCATGAAGCTGCCGGTCAACAGCTGGGCGTTGTCCGCGTCATAGACGATCTCCTCGCCCGCGGCCTGGCCGACACCTTGCGCGACGCCGCCATGGATCTGGCCCTTCACGAGCATCGGATTGACCACGGTGCCGACATCGTCGACCACGAGATAGCGGGTGATCGTCACCTGACCCGTGCCGGGATCGACATCGACCTCGCAGACATGGACGCCATTGGGAAAATTGGCTTCGGGCGGCACCACGATGGCATGCTCGCTCAGCCCGAGTTCCCAGTCGTCGGGAAACGTCCTGCGCACATAGGAGGCGCGGGCGATTTCTTCGATGCGCATGTTCCGGTTGCTGTCGGGAACCCGGAACGTGCCGGCCTCGAAGACGATGTCGTCGGGATCGGCGTCGAGCAGATGGCCGGCCAGTATTCGCGCGCGCGCGATCACCTTGTCGGCCGCCCGGCGCAGCGCCAGCCCGCCCGCCATCACCGAGCGCGAGCCGAACGTGCCGCGGCCGTGGCGCACCGTATCCGTATCGCCCGAGACGACGCGCACGGCCTCCGGATGGACGCCGAGGAAGGCGACGGCCATCTGGCAGAAGGCGGTTTCGTGGCCCTGGCCATGGTTCTGCGTGCCCATCAGCAGCGTGACGCCGCCGCCCGGATCGAAGCGGATCTCGGCGCCTTCCTCATTGGTATTGCGAAACGGGCCGCCGGCGATCTCGATCGCGTTGACCAGCGCGATGCCGCGCAATATGCCCTGCTCGCGGGCCTCCGCGCGGCGCGCCTCGAAACCGGCGAAGTCAGATGCATCGAGCGCGATCTCCATGTTGCGCTCGAAATCGCCGGTGTCATAGACGAACAGGAAGCCGGTATCATACGGCATCGCCGATTTGGGGATCAGATTGCGCTGGCGCAGCGCGATACGGTCGATGCCGGTCTCTTCGGCGGCGAGATCGATGATCCGCTCGATGGCATAGGTGGCTTCGGGGCGGCCCGCGCCGCGATAGGGCGCGGTGGGTTGCGTATGGGTATGGATCCCCAGCACTTCCGCATGGATCGCCGGCGTCGTGTAGACGCCCGACAGCCCGCCGAGATTGTTGGTCGATGAGTGCGGTGTGTTGAAGCCGAGATAGGCGCCGAGATTGGCCTTGGTGCGTATCTTCAGTCCGAGGAACTTGCCCGTCTTGTCGAGCGCCAGCGACGCGGTCGAGAAATTGTCGCGGGCGTGGAAGTCCGACAGGAAGGATTCCGACCGCGTCGCCGTCCAGCGCACCGGCCGGCCCAGGCGCTTGGCGGCCCACAGCACCAGGATGTGTTCGGGGAACGGGCTGCCCTTCATGCCGAAGGCGCCGCCGACATCCGGCGCGACGACGCGCAGCCGCATCGGGTCGATGCCCAGCGTGTTCTCGGCGATCGAACTGCGGATCTTGTGCGGGATCTGCACGCCCGCCACCAGCGTGTAGCGCTGCTCCACGGGATCGTAGCTGCCGAGCGCGTTGCGCGGCTCGAGCGGGTTCGCCGAGACGCGCGTGACCCGGAAGTCGAGCGTGGTCACGTGATCGGCCGCGGCGAAGGCGGCGTCGACCTTGTCGCGGTCGCCCTTTTCGAAGACGAATGACACATTGTCGTCGACGAGCCCCGGCCATACGGCGGGTGCCCCGTCGGCGGTCGCCTCGAGCGCGCTGCTGACGGCCGCGACCGGCTCATAGTCGACCAAGACCAGATCCGCCGCGTCGCGCGCCGCGTGCTGGGTCATCGCGACGACGATCGCGACGCCCTCGCCGATGAAGCGCACATGGTCGACGGCCAGCGCATGGAAGGGCGGCCGTTCCATCGGACGGCCGTCGCGCTTGTGGCGCTGCACGATCGTGTGCAGCGTGCCGACGCCGTCAGCGATCAGATCCGCCCCGGTCAGGACCGCCAGCACGCCGGGCTGGTCGAGGGCCTCGGCGCCGTCGATCCCCTTGATGATGGCCGCGGCATGGGGCGAGCGGACGACGACCATATGCGCCTCATGGGCGGCCATGATGTCGTCGACATAGCGTCCCTTGCCCGTGATCAGCCGCAGATCCTCCGTCCGGGGAACGGACTGGCCCATGCCGGCCGGATTGGTGCCCGTCTCGAGCGCTTTGTGTTCGGTCATCGGTCGTGCTTCAGTCACCGAGCGACAGGGTCGAGGGGTGGAACAGCTCCTCGGGCGCGACCTTGCGGCTCGCCGTGCCGTCGGCCGCCATGAATTCGGTCATCGCCTCCAGTTCGACGAGGTTGCGCTTGAAGCCGTAAGGCCAGGGATCGCCTCCGGTGATCGCCATCGCATCGGCATGGTCGTGCACGCTCCATGGCAGGGCGACGCGCAGCACGTTGTGCAGCGCCATCTCGTCGAGGCGCAGCCGTTTAGCCGCCGAGAAGGCCTCGAACAACGCCTTCGGCAACCACGGATTGGCCGTCGCGACATCCTTGCGCACAGCGAGCGCGTGCATGATCGGAAAGAAGCCCGTCTGTCGGTAATAGGCGACTTCGGCGGCGCGCAGGTCGGGATAGAGATGGCGCACGCGCGGATCGCCGTCGCGCATGCTGGCGGGCGTGCGGGGTGAGATGATCGCATCGAGCCGTCCCGACAACAGCATGGCGTCGAGCGTGTCCGGCCCCGTGACGGTCTTGACCGTGATATGGTCCGGCAGCGTCAGCGCGATGCGTTCGCCCGGACCGGGCTTGTCGACGCCGCCGACATGCCAGGTGACGTCGGACGCCCGGACCCCTTCGCCGAGCATCATGCCGCGCACCCACATGGCCGCCGTTTGCTGATATTCGGGCACGCCGATATTGGCGCCCTTCAGGTCGGCCAGGCTGGTGAACCCCCTGTCCGCGCGCACGAAGATCGCCGAATGGCGAAAGGCGCGCGACAGGAAGACCGGTATGGCGATGTATTGCGCGTCACCGCGCGCCGTCGTCACGATATGGCTCGACATCGACAATTCGGTGATCTCGAAGCTCGCGCTGTTGAGCGCCTCGCGGAAGATCGCTTCGGGCTCGGAAAAGCGGAAGCTCAGCGTCGCGCCGTCGGTCTCGACCTCGCCGGTGGCAAGCGGGCGGGTTCGGTCCGTGGCGACGCAGGTGACGGTGAAATGCGGCATGCTCATTCTTTGACCCCGAATGGCTCTCCGACCCCGAACGGCGTTGTCCCGGGGCCGGCGGTTGCGACGTCCCTGTCCACCCCGCCGGCAGGGCGATCCCCCGCTCCGACACGCACAACGCCCGGAACCTGGACGTTGATACGGCCTAGACGACCGGGTTCCGCAACGTTCCGATGCCCGAAATGCTGACTTCGACATGGTCGCCCGGCCGCAGATAGCGGGGCGGATCGAAGCCGATGCCGACGCCGGCCGGTGTTCCCGTGGCGACGATGTCGCCGGGATTGAGCGTCATCGTCGCGCTCAGGGTCTCGATCAGCGTGGGGATGTCGAAGATCATGTCGCTGAGCCGCGCATGCTGGCGGCGCTCGCCATTGACGGTGGTGACGATCTCCCGGGTCGCGATGTCCCGCATCTCGTCTGCGGTCACGATCCAGGGACCGAGCGGGCCGAAACTGTCGAGGCTTTTGCCGACAAGCCACTGGCCGTGCTTCTTTTGCAGGGCGCGCGAGGTGACGTCATTGGCGATCGTGTATCCGAAGATCACCTCATGCGCCGATGCCTTCGATACCTTATGCGCGCGTCGGCCGATCACCAGCGCCAGCTCGCCCTCATAGTCGACCGTCCGCGTCAGATCGAGATCCGAGCGGATGTCGATGCCGTCGCCGACCAGTGACGTGCCGAGCTTGGCGAAGATCACCGGCGCCTGCGGAATGGCCTCGCTGCCGGTCGTATCGAAGCCGCTGTCGACGAATTCCCGTGCATGGGCGTGGTAGTTCTTGCCGACGCAGATCAGCGCCCGCTGGCGCGACACGACCGGCGGGTCGAGCCGCACCGACGCCAAGGCGACGCGTGGCGCGCTGTCCAAGGCCGTCTGCCCGGCGGTCAAGCCATTCGGCCCGGCCTCGATCATATCGAGCAGGGCGCCGCCCGCGTCACCGCGCGCGATAACGGCGATCTCGTCGCCATCGACAACGCCCAGCCCCGGTCCCTGCGCATCCGTGAAGGCCGCAATCTTCACCACATCCTCGCGGTTGATTAGTTTTATCGATGATAATCTATAATATCGTTCTTTAATGTCAAGTCTCGATAAATGTGCCGAAGCGGGACGGCGGCGGCACGGACGTCGCTGCCCCGAGCCGTCGAGGCGGGGGTGAGGGTAATGGACGAGGCGGCGGCCGGAACGGGCGTCGCGGGCGGCGAGCGCCACATGGCATGGCCGATCGCGGCGCCAGTCCGTGGTCTTGGCACGCCCGGAACCTGACTGGCGACACAGCCTAGGGCCGCTTACGTCTCCTCGTCCCCCGGCGAGCCGGCAAGCTGTTCGGAATGCGCCTCTTCGGCCGCCTCGATGGCAACCGAGGAGGTTGCCGTTGGCAGCGCGATATAGGGGCCCTGGTCCTCCTGATCGAGTGGCGGCCGTTGCAGCATGCGCCAGATCGCGAAGCCCGACAGCGCGACATGGACGGTGGCGAGCAGCACGAAGAAGCCATTCGCGCCGAGGAGGCTCATCATCGGCCCGACGAGCAATGGCCCGACCACCGAGCCAAGGCCGAGGACCAGGACCAACAGGCCGCTGGCGCCGATCATCTCCGTGGGTTCGAGATAGTCGTTGGTATAGGCGATCGACAGCGCGTGCAGGCTCAGCGACGCGCCGCCGAACAAGAGCGCGAGACCCCAGAACACCAGCCCGTCGCTTGCCAGGGTCAGCAGGACCGCAAGAGCGGCGGCGACCAGGGAGATGCCCGTCATGGTGCGCCGCCGGTCAATCACGTCCGACAGTTTGCCGATCGGCCATTGGAAGAGCGCCGCGCCGATGATGACGACGCTCATGAAGAGCGCGGCGCCGGCCACCGACATGCCGCGTTCGAGCGCATAGACCGCGCCCATGCCGAAGACGGCGCCGTTGATGATGCCGGCGGCGAAGGTGCCGACCACGCCGAGCGGGGAGGCGCGGAAGATCTGTCGGACGGTCGCTATTCCCGGCAGCGACGGCATCGGGCCGGCCTGCGGAGCGTTCGGCATTGGCGCCGCGCTCAATAGCATCGGCACGACCGAGACCGAGATCAGAACCGACACCAGGACGAAAAGGTCGATGCCAGCCGGATCGGCGATGTTCAGAAGGAATTGCCCGCCGGCCAAGCCGGCGAAGGTGGTCAGCATGTAATAGGATAGAAGCCGGCCGCGCGTTTCATTGGTCGCCGCGCTGTTCAGCCAGCTTTCGGCGACGACGAAGATGCCAGCATAGCAGACCCCGGTGACGAAGCGGAGCCCGGCCCACACGACCGGCTCGACGAAGATGCCCTGCGCCAGGATCGAGACCGAGGCGATGGCCGCGAGCGCCGCGAAGGTTCGAACATGGCCGACACGCTGGACGGTCCGGACGGCCCACACCGCGCCAAACAGGAAACCGGCGAAGAAGCTCGCCATGATCAGGCCGATCACGACATTGGAGAACCCTTCGGCGGCGGCCCGCAGGCCGAGCAGGCTGCCTTGCAGCCCGTTGCCCAGCATGAGCAGCGCCACGCCGAGCAGGAGCGGCGCGATCGATGCCGCCGTTCCGCCGGACGGCGGCGCCCGATCGGCGCCGGTCGCGCTTTCGGTCGAGATATCCGGCATGTCGGCAAGCCCTCGATATCACCGCCAGGTCGCGGCGCGGTGGTCCCAGGCCGGCCTATCGGCCGGCCGATGATCGACGACGACGCGGCCTCGGCAAGCGTGCCGGGCCGCGGCCCGTCATGCCGACTGGAACAGGTGCTCCCTGATCGCCTCGCTCGACGAGGCCCGGCCGAGCGGCAGGATGGACACCTCCCAGGACGCATACAGCATGACCTTGGTCTCCTTGATGACCTTTTCGGCTTCCTCGGGGTCGAGTTTCGAGGCCTGGGCGACGGCGGCGGCGCCGAACTTGATCAGTATCAGGAGATTGCGGCGCGCGCTTTCGTAAGCGTCTTCCCGGAACAGATGCTTGGATGCCTCGAAGATGAAATCGCGGTTCTCGAGATCGTTGTCGTGGTCGACGGCCTGGATTTCCTTGTCGGACTGGTACCCCGCCCAGATGTCGCGGATCACGGGATCGCCGACATGCAGGTCGAAATAGGCGTCGAGCAGATCCATGCACAGATTGGCGAGATGGGTCAGCGAGCGCGGGGTCTCGGATATGATTTCGAGGTTCTTCTCGTTCTGGGTATCGAGAATCTGCTTGGTCAGCGCGGCGACGATCGCGCTCTTGTTCGGGAAATACTGGTAGATCGATCCGATCGAAACCTGCGCGGTGCCGGCGACGTCGCTCATCTTCATCGACGCCGTTCCCTTCGCCTCGATAACCGAGCGCGCCGCTTCCAGGACTTGCGCGACGCGTTTCTGGCTGCGCTCCTGCTTCGGCTCGCGGACCGGGTCCTGGCGTGTCATCGGCGGCCTACTCCTTTCGTCTAATCTGAAGTCACTTCCGGTATGTGACCGCATTTTCAAAATGTCAAACTGAAAAGCCTTCACTTTATCGCTTTCGAAAACACAGACGGCAAGTTTTGAAAGATCCGCGGCTCCGGTGGCCGCCGATCCGCCCCGCCACAGCCTGAACCTGTTATCCTATATGATGTGAAGGGCCTTTCTGTCATAAATCCACACGGATCCTTGCCGGCGTCGATGGGGGGTCGGTCGAGGGGTGAGAAGAATCTGAAAAACTTTCCGGAACTGCCTTGACCCGTTTCGTGGGCTCGGTATATCTGAAAAAAAATCAGATATCGGCCATGCGGCACGGGGGAATGGGCGATGCAGTGCGAGAGACAGTCAGGGGGGGCCATCACGCGTCGCGCCGGCGCCGATCGTCGGTCATCTGGCGCGGTCAGCGGATGTCGAAACCGCCTGCCCCGATCATTGTCGGCGATCGGGTGGCGCGACAGGCGGGCGATCGGGCGATCCGGCCGTTTCTCCTGGGGGGCCGGCCTGATCCGTGCTGCGGCTTGCGGTCTGGCCATTGTCTTGGGGCCGTTGAGCGCGGTCGCGGAGCCTGGCGCGCTGCCGCCGCTGGTCAAGACGATCATCGTCGAGGACCCCGCCGACGGCGTGACGCGCACCTTCTTCGGCGAGGTGGTCGCGCGCAAGACGGTGGCCATGGGCTTCCAGGTCGGCGGGCGGATGGTCGAGTTCAACGCGCCCGAGGGCGAAGTCATCCCCAAGGGCGCGACGATCGCCCGGCTCGACCCGGAGCCCTTCGAGATTGCCGTTGAAGAGGCACAGCTGACGCTGGAACAGACGCAGCGCACCTTCGATCGCTACGAACAGCTCGTCGGGCGCGCGATCAGCGAGGCGCAATTGCTCGATGCGCAGACCCAGGTCCGCATGGCGGAAGTGGCGCTCGCAAATGCCGAATACCAGCTCCGGCAGACCAAGCTGATCGCCCCGTTCGATGCCGTCGTGGCATCGCGCAACCTGGCGAATTTCTCGACCGTCGCCGCCGGCACGGAAATCGTGCGGTTGCATGACCTCTCCGAATTGCGGGTCGATATCGAGGTTCCGGAAGTCCTCATTCAACAGCTCGGCCCCGAGCCGAACGTCACCCTCAAGGCGCAGTTTCCCGGCAGCGACGCCACTCACCCGCTGACCTATCGCGAGATAAATGCCGAAACCTCGGCCATCGGCCAGACCTTCCGCGTCACGCTCGCCTTCGAGATGCTGGAAGACCGTCTCCTGTTCCCGGGCGCGTCGGTGGTCGTGCGCGCGACCGTCAATGACGCGACCGACGGGATCGCCATCCCCGTCTCCGCGATCGCCACGGATCCGAACGGCGCAGCATCGGTCTTCAAGGTCGTCGACGGCGCCGACGGGCTCCTGCTCGCCGAGACGCCGGTCACCGTCACCGTCTCCGCCGAGGGCGGCATCACCATCGGAGACGGGCTTGAGCCCGGCACGGAGATCGTCGCCGGCGGCGTGAACAACCTCGAAGACGGCCAACGGGTGCGGCGGTTCACCGCCGAATACTAGGACGCAGACATGAACGTCGCGCGCGCGAGCATCGACCAGCCGATCGTCACATGGATCATCATCCTGGCCTGTTTCGTCGGGGGGATCTTCTCATTCACCGCGCTCGGCCGGCTGGAAGATCCGGCCTTCACCATCAAGACCGCCGTGGTGATCACCGAATATCCGGGCGCATCGGCCGAACAGGTGGCGCGCGAGGTGTCCGAACCGCTTGAAAGCGCCATCCAGCAGATGGGCGAGGTGGGGCACATCACCTCGCGCAACACGCCGGGGCTGTCGATCATCGAGGTCGAGATCAAGGATACGATCGACGGCCACCAACTGCCCGACATCTGGACGAAGCTGCGCGCCCGGGTCGGCGATGCCGGGCGCTATCTGCCGCAAGGCGTCTCCGTGCCGCTGGTCAACGACAAGTTCGGCGACGTCTTCGGCATCTATTTCGCGGTGACCACCGAAGGCTTCAGCGATGGCGACATCCACCAACTGGCCCGCCATCTGCGTCGCGAGATCCTGACCGTCGACGGCGTCGCCGATGTCGTGCTCTCGGGCCTGCCCGAGGAAGCGATCTATGTCGAGCCGAACCTCGCCATCCTCGCCAACCAGAACATACCGGTGACGACGCTGATCGACGCGATCTCCTCGTCGAATGCCATCGTCGATGCCGGCGAGCGGGACGGAACGCGGCTGCAGACGCCCGAAGGCACCGACAGCGTCGCCGATATCGCCGGCCTCGCCATCGGCGCGGCGAGCAATGTCGTCAACATCGCCGACATCGCCGATGTCAGGCGCGCCCGCGTCGACGATCCGAGCCTGATGATCCGGTTCAACGGCGAGGAAGCCTTCACCATCGGCGTCGCCGGCCTGTCGACCGAGAACATCGTCGCCATCGGCGAGCGCGTCGACCGCAAGCTCGAGAGCCTGATGGCCACCCTGCCGGCCGGCGTGGCGTTTCACCCGATCTACGAACAGCATGTCGTGGTGGCCGAGGCGTCCAACGCCTTCCTCGTCAACCTCGCCATGTCGGTGGCCATCGTCATTATCGTGCTCGCGGTGTTCATGGGGTGGCGGGCAGCCGTGACGGTCGGATCCACGCTGTTCCTGACGGTCCTCGGCACGCTTCTGTTCATGCTTGGCTTCTCGATCGAGATGGAGCGCATCTCGCTCGGCGCGCTGATCATCGCCATGGGCATGCTCGTCGACAATTCGATCGTCGTGGCCGAGGGCATGCAGACGGCGATGGCGCGCGGGAAATCGTCGCGCGAGGCGGCGACCGAAGCCTCGTCCAAGACGCAGGTGCCGCTCCTGGGGGCGACCGTGATCGGCATTCTCGCCTTCGCGCCGATCGGGCTGAGCCCGGATTCGACGGGCGAGTTCATGTTCTCGCTGTTCGCCGTCGTGGGCATCTCGCTGCTCCTGTCATGGGTGCTGGCGATCACCGTGACCCCGCTGATGGGGCATTATCTGTTCCAGCGCGGCACGATGGGGGGAGACGATGCCTATTCCGGCCTCCTCTATCGCGGTTATGGCACCGTGCTTCGCGGCGCGCTCCGCCGGCGCTGGCTGATCGCGATCGGCCTCGTCGCGCTGACCGCGGGCTGTATCGCCGGCTTCACCCAGGTGAAGGACCAGTTCTTCCCGTTCTCCAACAACCCGCAGTTCTTCGTGAACTACAAGCTCAGCCAGGGGACCAGGATCCAGCGCACCGCCGACGATCTCGCCGTCCTCGAGGACTGGCTGGCCCGGCGCGACAAGGTCGTGGCCTATACCGTGTTTGTCGGTGACGGCGCCTCACGCTTCATGCTGACCTATCCGATGCAGGATCCGAACGAGAGCTTCGGCCATATCATCGTTACCGTCGAAGACCTGACCATGATCCCCGACGTCATGGCGGACATGACCGCTTTCGCGGCGGAAAACCTGCCCGATGGCGAGTTCTCGGCGAAGCAATTGCCGTTCGGCCCGGGCGAGGGCGACCCGATCCAGCTGCGCATCTCGGGGCCCGACCCGTCGGTTCTAAGGATGATCGCCGAGGAAGCCGAACGGCGCATGCGGGCCGGATCCGACGCATTCGCCGTGCTGCGGAGCGACTGGCGGGAGCGCGAACTGGTGGTCGTGCCGATTTACGCCGAAGAGCGGGCCCAGGCGGCCGGCGTCACGCGAACCGATATCGCCGAAACGCTGCGCTTTGCCACCGATGGTGTCTTGGCCGGCGTCTATCGCGAGAACGAGCGGCAGATCCCGATCTATGGGCGCGCGCCACAGGACGAGGGCATCGGCCTCACGGATCACCTCGTGGACTCGACCAATACCGGACAGCTCGTGCCCATGGACCAGGTCATCGACGGCAAGATCGTGGAGGTCCAGGATACGCTCTATCACCGCCGCGACCGGGTCCCGACGCTGACGCTGTCGGCGACGATCGTGCCCGGCGCCACGGCGGCGGATGTCCTCGCCGACGTGCGCGCCAGCGTCGAGGCGATCGACCTGCCGGAAGGCTATGCCCTGGCCTGGGGCGGCGAATACGAGGATACGCTAGAGGCGAATACGAGCCTCGCGGCCCAGCTTCCCTTCGCCGTCATCGCGATGGTTCTGATCTCGGTCCTGTTGTTCAACGCGCTGCGCCAGCCATTGATCATCTGGCTTCTGGTGCCGATGTCGGTCAATGGCGCGGTGATCGGCCTGCTGGCCACGAACCTGCCGTTCAGCTTCACCGCGCTTCTCGGCCTTCTCAGTCTGTCGGGAATGCTGATCAAGAACGGCATCGTGCTCGTCGAGGAGATCGATTTCGTGCGCCGCGACGGCAAGCCGCTCGAAGAGGCGATCGTGCTGGCCTCCACCTCCCGGTTGAGGCCGGTGATGCTGGCGGCGGCGACGACGATCCTCGGCATGCTGCCGCTGCTCGGTGATGCGTTCTTCGTCTCCATGGCCGTCACCATCATGGCCGGCCTGGCATTCGCCACGATCCTGACCCTGATCGCGGCGCCGGTATTCTATCGGCTGCTGTTTTCCGAGCCGACGGCCAATGTGCGAGAAGAGGCGGGGTCCGGGACGGGAGGCGACATCCCGCAGGCGGCGTGACGCCCAGGCGCGGATCCCGCGCGCTAGCTTCCCGGGATCAGGACCCGCGGGCGAACAGTTCGACCGGCTCCGACTGGCCGCGAAACGTCTCGAAGCCGAGCGAGGTCCAGCGGTCCCGGTCGATTCCGCCGGCTTCCAAGACGGATGCCGACACCACCAGGCTCAAATCCCGCGCTTTCGCATAGGCTTCCATGCGGGAACCCACATTGACGGTGCAGCCGACGATGGTGAACTCCATGCGGCGCGCGGTGCCGACCGTGATCGCAATGACCGGGCCGCGGTGCAGCGCCATCACGACGCCGACCCCGTCGCTCCCGAGCCAGCCCTGATCCTTGCTCCAGGCCGCGACGCTTTCCTCGATCTCCCGGGCGGCCTCCAGCGCGGACGTCGCGGCGGTGTCGAGGTCTTCCTTGAAGCCGAAGACGATCAGCGCGCCGTCGCCGACGAATTTGTCGACGATCCCGTGCCGGGGCACGACCGCATCTGTGATAAGTCCGCGATAGCCGCTCAGCATGTCGGCGGTCCGCTCCGGACCCAGTTCCTCCGACAGCGAGGTGAAGCCGCGCAGATCGACGAACATGACGATCAGGTCGAGGCTCATGCCTTTTCTGAGATCGCGCAGGCCGGTATCCGTCGCCTCCTGCACGAGTTCGGCGGGGAGGAAGCGGGCGATGTTGCGGTGCCGCTCGGTCTTGTCCGCGACCCGGACCAGCATCCGCTTGGCGCGCCAGACGGCGAATGCGGACAGGCCGGCGACGAGGACGAGGATGGCGAGACGCGCGATGTTCGCTTCCGTCGAGAACGCGGCGGCGAGATAGTCGATGGTCGGCTGCCCCATCAGATCGCTCGGCGCGCTGAACACCAGGGCGCCGACGCCGAGGATGAGCAGAACGGCGATCGCGATCTGAACATCGGTGCGGAACCGGAACGCCTGGACCGAGATGAAGGCGAAAACCAGGAAGAACAGCGGATTTGAGAATACGACCAGCGAGCTGACGCCGTCGACCGACATGCTGATGAACAGCGCGCCCAGAATGACGATGATGTCGGAAATGCTGAACAGCCACGCCATCCACCGCCGATAGACGCCGGACCGCACCAGGACGATGGCCGCGACACCGACCAGCAGGCTGAAACCGACCACCAGCCCGGTGAGAACGATATGGAGGCGGTCGATGCGGGAAATCTCGCCGCTGAAATAGACCAGGGTGGCGATGACGGCGATCACGGAAATCGACACCGCGATCCTGAACCAGCCGATGAGGGTCTCCGCCCTGGTATCGGCGATCTCTATAATGCGCGCGGAGGCGGATCTCATCGGGGGTCTTGCTGGTCGGAGTGCCGTTTCGGATTGTAGAATAGCTGAAATAAATCAGGAGAATCAAGATTTTACGCCGCTTCCGAGCGATTGAATCACAGGCGGCAGGTTGCCGTAGCAACAGATCATCGGCCCGTTGCCTGATGGCGAAGGCACACCCGACAAGGTTCACCACAGATCCTTGGGAATCAGATGTCTGTCAGCCTGACAATGCGTCTTTGGCGATCTGTCGTTCAAGGATCGCGACATTGGTGATCAGTCCGGGCAGCAGCCATTGAAAGAGGCGCACGACGTCGAGAACCTCGGCAAGTGATGCGTCCTGTTCGGCGGCATCTTGCAGGGCTGCCGATGTCGCTCCGGACGGGTTGGGCAGGTTCAGCGATAGCGCCACGGCGCGCTGGTGCACATGTTCGACCGATCGGCTGTAATCCTGTCGACGGACAATCGGCCTGAGACCGGCCCAGGCTTGGGCGGCATAGCTCGGCCAACGTGCAAGGGCCCTGTAGTCGGTGTTCACGAATGGCAGCCCCAGCACCTCTTTGATGTCGTCATAGAGGGCGCGTGTTGCCGGGTCGGCGTGATGGGCTTCCATCAAGGGGGGCTTCGGCTGGCCTCGCGATGGCGCGTCCACCGGGCGCAGCGGCGCTCCGCCGGACCATTCGTGGCCTTCGAGCAAGGCGCGCGCCAGCGTTGCCATGAGAACGTAGGGCATGTTGCCGGCGGCGAACACCTCGATACAGCCTCGGATCTCGTCGATCTCGTGCGGCGTGTAGCCGATGCCCTGCAATTGCGGGATCAGCCCGGACGCTGCCGGCTGAAGGCTCAGTGCTTCTCCTTCCGCGCATTGCCTCAGGTCGCGACAGGCTTCGGCGAATGACTGGCTGGCGAGCAGGGGATCAAGGGCGGTCCAAAGCGTGTCGTAGAAGCGTGGATAATGCGCGAAGGCCATGGCGACGACGCCCATCCATGGCACATCGAAGCCCTTCTTGGTTCTTTCATAGACGCTGGCGAGACGGCCGGTCGCCGCGTGCTCCGGGACGGCATGAATGGCGGGAACGGGGCGCGGCGCGAGGCGCGGCAGGTGATCAAGCACCTTGAGTATCCGGTTCCGGGACGTCGGCGTCCGGGCCATTCGGAGCCGGAAGGCTTTCGCTCCATATCCGGAGCTGGTCGAGAAGGCCGAGCGCGGTCTTTCCCAAGGGCGTCAGGGAATACTCGACCGATACCGGCGCGCTGTCGACGACAATGCGGGTCACCATGCCATGGCGCTCCAGATGACGCAGCCGGTCCGTGATCATCTTCTTGCTGGCCCCGCTCACCATGCGGGACAGATCGTTGAAGCGGACCGGGCCATCCTTGAGATGCCACATGATCGAGCCGGTCCATTTGCCGCCGATGATCCGCATGCCTTTTTCCACGGCGCAGGGTTGGTCGCAGGCAGCTTCCGCGAACCGGCGCCCATGGTCGTCTTCAATCACCCTCGCTTCCACGACACGACCTCCCTTCGACTGGAACACTTCCGCTGAAAGCGCGGCAGGTTACCAAAAGTATACTGGTTGTTTTTCTCTCATTGCGCACTCAAGTTGCGCGCCAATGGCCGCACCGTCAAGGGATGGCCCCGATACGCAAGCCGAGGTCATGCATGAGCAACGTCTTTATCTTGAACGGGCATCAGCCCTATCCCTTCGCCAAAGGGCATCTGAACGCGACCTTTGTGGACAAGGCACGGGATATTCTTGAGGGGTTCGGGCATTCGGTGCGCATCACGCGCGTGGCCGAGGGCTTCGATGTCGAGACCGAGATCGAGAACCATCTCTGGGCCGATGTCGTGATCTTTCAGTTCCCCGTGAACTGGATGGGCGTGCCATGGCCGTTCAAGAAATACATGGATGAAATCTACACCGCCGGCATGGATGGACGGCTTTGCCATGGCGATGGCCGAACGGCCGACGCCCCCAAGGCCAATTACGGCATGGGCGGAACCCTGACCGATACCAGCTACATGGTTTCGGCCACGCTCAATGCGCCAGCAGAAGCATTCGACGATCCGTCCGAACCGTTCTTTCAGGGCGCGTCGCTGGACGACCTCCTTCGGCCGGTTCATCTCAACGCCAAGTTCTTCGGCATGTGCCAGCTGCCGACCTTCGGCGCGTTCGACGTGATGAAAAATCCCGACATCGACAATGATCTGGTCCGCTTCCAGAACCATCTGGCGGACCTGTTCGGCGAGGAGGCACGCCATGACGCAGCATGACATCCATCTCTACACGGCCGCGACCATGAACGGCTACAAGCCGGTCATCTTCCTCGAGGAAGCAGGCATTCCCTACGATCTGACCTTCATCGACTTCGCCAAGAAGGAGCAGAAGGCACCGGACTATGTGAAGCTCAACCCCAATGGGCGCATTCCCACGATCGTGGACCGGTCGAACGGGGATTTCGCGGTCTTCGAAAGCGGCGCCATTCTTTGGTATCTGGCCGAGAAATATGGGAAATTCCTGCCCGCCGACCCCAAGGCGAAATCCGAAACCCTGCAATGGCTGATGTTCCAGATGGCCGGCATCGGCCCGATGATGGGGCAGGCGATGTATTTTCAGCGCATCGCGGCGCCGAATGGCCATGAGGAACCTTTTTCGATCAAGCGCTATGTCGACGAGACGCGTCGACTGCTCGAAGTCCTCGACACACGCCTCGAGGGCCGCGACTGGCTCGCCGGCGACGAGTATACGATCGCCGACATGGCGACTTACCCTTGGGCGCGCGCCTATGTCTGGGCCAAGGTATCGGTCGATGATCTGAAGAACCTGACGAGGTGGTTCGACCGGCTGGATGCGCGGCCGATGGTTCAGAAAGCGCTCACCATTCCCAAGGCGCAACCTGCTTTCTGGGGACAGGCCGACGAGACCGCGTTCCTGAAGGAAAACGCCGCCCGCTTCGCCTCCGATGTGAAAGCCTAGGAAGGTCTCTCATGTCCATCGATCCGACCGTGATCCGCGTCGATATTGTTTCCGATGTCGTGTGCCCCTGGTGCGCGATTGGCTATTACCAGCTTGCCAAGGCATCCCGCGAAACCGGGATCGGGCTCGACATCCACTGGCACCCCTTCGAACTCAATCCGCGGATCGGGCAAGAGGGCGAAAACCTGCGGGACCATCTCGCCGCGAAATATGGCACCACGCTCGAGGGATCGATCGCGGCACGCGCACGCCTGACGGAAATGGGGGCGGCCCTTGGCTTCACCTTCAGCTATGCCGATGACATGCGCATGTGGAACACGTTTCGCGCTCATCAGCTAATCGACTGGGCGGAAGATCAAGAGCGCGGCCACGCCATGAAGCTCGCGCTTTTCGAAGCGTATTTCACGCGACGGGAGAATGTTTCCGACATCGCGGTTCTTGTCAGCCTCGCCGGGCGCGTGGGTCTTGATCCGCATGCGGCGCGCGCGATGCTGGAGCGTGGTGACCGCGCGGACCGCGTGCGCGAGAAGCAGCATTTCTGGCAGCGGCACGGCATCCAAGGCGTGCCGGCCATGGTGTTCCAAGAGCGCCATCTCGTGACCGGCGCCCAGGGTGAAGAGAACTATGCGCGCATTCTGCTGCATTTGAAGGAAGCGGACGCGGCTTGAATATGCGCGGGCGGCCGTTCAGATGTCGGCGCGTTCTAATTCACTCGGCAGCGAGCGCCCTGGTTTCGGAGGCCGCGACGCCGAATTGCCGCTTATAGGCCCGGCTGAAGCTCTCCGGATTGTCGAAGCCGCATAGAAACCCGATCTCGCCGATCCGATAGCTCGAATTCTGCAACAGGTTCCTGGCCTGCGACAGGCGCAGGAAGCGGTAATAGGATGACGGCGTCATTTTCAGATGCCGCTTGAACAGCCGCCCGAGCGTCCAGTCGGGTAGGTCGAGCCGGGCGCAGATCTCGGCGATGCTCAACGGCTCCGAGAGATGAGCGAGCATCAGGTCGACGGCGCGGCCGAGATTGCGGTCCATCCGTCCAAGCGACGTCTCCGCCAGCATCTTCTGTTGCGGTCCGGCATGTTCGGTCGGCCGGTAGGTCAGGATCTCGGCGACGCGCCGCGACAGGTCGCGGGAGCCGAAACGCGCGATCAAGGCAAGTGTCAGGTCGAAGGTGGCGACGCCGCCGGCGCTCGAACAGCGCGTCTCGGACAGATCGAACATGCGGTCGACGAACATCTGGTCGGCATAGGCCTCGCGATAGCCGCGCAGGGCCTCGAAATGCACCGCCGCCGGAGATGTCGACAGCAGTCCGGCCTCGGCGAAGATCATCGCGCCGGTGTCGACACAGCCCATCAGCGCGCCGCGCCGCGCCCTGGCGCGCAGCCAGGCCAGGAGCGGATCGGCCAGCGCGCGCTCGGGCGCATAGGACGAAACAAGCAGGACCACATCGCTCGGTTGATCGTCGAGGGCGACCGTGTCGAGCGCGATGCCGCTTGAACTCGGGATCCTGCCGCCCGTGGCCGACAGAAGACGCCATTGCCAGTCCGGCGCCGCCAATTCCCGGTTTGCGACCCGCAGCGGCTCGGTCACGAGCGTGACCGAGAGGATGGGAAAGTTTTCCGTCAGAACGATATCGACGCTTGGCATGGAGATAGCCTCTTGCCGAATAGCGTCAGGATTTTGCCAGATCATGTCAACGCTTCGCGCCTGCCACGCGATAGCTTTGCGGCGGGAGGATGCGACGATGTCAGACCTGCTGATGCCAGACCCGCTCATATCGGACCTGCCCGGCACGCCCGACTTCGAGACCTGGCCTATCCGGCAGGCCATCGAGGATGTCTCGGTTACCCGCGATGGACTGTCGCTGACCTGGTCGGACGGGTCTCGCAGCGATCATCACGTGCTTCTCTTGCGCGAGAACAGTCCCGATCCCGCGACCACCCATCCCAAGGCGCGGGAGATGGCCATCGCGCCGACCGACATCGCCGAAGACATCGCCATCGTCTCGGCGGGCCTTGACGCAAGCGGCGCCTTGAGCGTGCGGTTCTCAGACGGGCTGAGTACCCGGTTTCATCCCGGCTGGCTTCACGGCACCGCCTATTTCGGCACCCCGGCGCGGAAGCCTCCCGTTCTGTGGACCGGGGCCGAGCAATCCGAACCGCCGAGCTTCGACGGCCCCATGGCACTTGAGGATGAGCATGTCTTCCTGGCCTGGCTCGAAGCCCTGCGCGACCATGGCCTGGCGCGGCTGCGCGGCCTGCCGCGGCGGGGCGGTCTTTTGGAAGAGATCGTGACACGGATCGGCCCGATCCGCGAAAGCAATTTCGGCCGGCACTATGTCTTGGAGATCAAGGATGATCCCGACAGCCAGGCCTATACGTCCGGCAGCCTCCTCCAGCATATCGACCTGCCGACCCGCGAACTGCCCTTCGGCCTGCAGTTTCTCTATACGCGCGAGAACACGACGACCGGCGGCGAGGGCATCTATGTGGATGGCTATCGTGTCGCCGAGGACATGCGCGCGTCCGAGCCCGACCACTTCCATTCGCTGGTCACCGATAGCTGGGACTACAACAACCGCGCCCGCACGTCGCACTATCGCGGGCGGGGGCCTGTCGTGGAAACGGATGCGACCGGCGCGATCACCGGCATACGCTACAACACGTTTCTGCGGGCGCCCCTGCGCGCGCCGATCGAGGTCCAGGCGCGCGCCTACAAGGCCTATCGCGCCTTCTGCGCCCGAGCCCAGGACCCCGCCTATGGCATGGCGTTCCGTTATGAGTCGGGCGATCTCCTGGCCTTCGACAACCGCCGGGTCCTGCATGGCCGCTCTGGCTATGACGCGAAGGGCGGCGCGCGCTTCATCGAGGGCATCTATGCGGATCGCGACGATCTCCATTCGCGCATCCGCACCATCAAGCGCCGGTTCAATGCCGATGGCGGCAGCCGAAAGAGCGATCAGGAAAGGGATTAAGTCATGTCCGTCACATCGATCAAACCGTCACCGGACTGTTCCGCCGCCGAATGGCAGGCGCGGGTCGACCTTGCCGCCCTGTTCCGGGTTCTCGCCCATTACGGCATGTCGGATCTGGCCAATGGCGCGGTCTGCGCCCGCGTGCCGGACCAGCCCGACCACTATCTGACGCATCCCTATGGCATGTTCTGGGAAGAGGCGCGGGCCTCCAGCCTGGTCAAGATCGACGCTTCGGGCCAACCCGTCGACGCCGACGCGCCATGGCTGAACGACGGCGTGCAGAACCTCTGCCAGTGGATTTTCGGCACGCGGCCGGATGCGAACTTCTTCGTGCATGGCCATGAGGAAGACGTGATGGCCGTCGGCTCGATCGAGGACGGGCTCATGCCGCTCAATCAGCCCGCCATCTATCTCGGCAATATCACCGGCTATATCGAATATGAATTCGACGAGGATGACGCGTTCGGCGATCACTTCGTCGCGCAACTCGGCGGAAACCAGATCCTGATCAGCCGGAACCACGGCTATTACGCGCTCGGCGAGACGGCGGCGGCGGCCTTCTTCCGCGCCTATTTCCTGCGCCAGACCTGCGCCGCCCAGATCAAGACCCTGTCGATGGGGCGCGACCCGCACCTGATCGACCCCCAGAAAGTGGCCCGCTATCAGGACCAGATGGCGACATCGGAACATTACAATTACAACGGCGAGACGGAATGGCCCGGCCTCATGCGCCTGCTCGAGGCGCGCGGCAGCGACCATGCGCGCTAGGCCGGGCCGGCCATATCTCGGGCTTTAGGCCCGGGAACGCGGGGATCCACCGGATGCACCTTAGGGGATGGGCCTGGCGGGAAATGAGCGTCGTTTCCTGAAAATCGCCGCGTGCGGAATGGCGTATGCTCGGTCGAGCCGTATGAATGCCGGACGAAGCCAGAAAATGCTCGACGCAACACTCCCCGACACATTGACCGGCCCTTCCGCCTGGATTGGTCGCGACATGCAGGCCCGGCCCGAAGCCTGGCTGGTGCGATTATCGCCGGACGATATCGCGGATCTCGAACAGGCCGCGCGGCATTTTCTCGGGCTCGGGCGCGATATCGGCGAGATCGCCAAGGAGGATTTCCCGCTCCGGACGTTTGACGCTCATCTCGCCGCGCTGAAGGACAAGCTGCTGCACGGCATCGGTTTCGAGGTTCTGCGCGGCCTGCCTGTTAGCGGCTATTCCCAGGAGATGGCCGCGGCGATCTTCTGCGGCGTCGGCGCGCATCTCGGTTCGGCGCGGTCGCAAAATGCAGCCGGTCATATCCTCGGCCATGTGCGCAATATCGGCGCCGATCCCAATGACGCCAATGCCCGCATCTATCAGACCAATGCCCGGCAGAGCTTTCACACCGACAGCGCGGATGTCGTCGGCCTGCTCTGCCTGAAGGAGGCGATGGAGGGCGGCGATTCGCTGCTGGTCAGCGCCGAGACGATCTATAACCACATGCGGGCCGAGCGCCCCGACCTCCTGGAAAAACTGTTCGAGCCCATCGCCACCGACCGGCGCGGCGAGGTGCCGGACGGCATGCAGCCCTTCATGACGATCCCGCCGCTGAGCTGGCATGACGGCAAGCTGACGGTCTTCTATCAGCGTCAGTATATTGACAGCGCCCAGCGCTTTCCCGACGCCATGCGGCTGACGCCGTCACATGTCGACGCGCTGGACCTGTTCGACGCACTCGCCAATGACTCGGACCTGCATCTGACGATGCGCCTCGAGCCAGGCGACATGCAGTTCGTCTATAATCACGGGCAGTTGCACGACCGGACCGCGTTCACGGACTGGCCCGACCCGACGGAGCGGCGGCACCTGTTCCGGCTCTGGCTGTCGATCGAGGGCGACCGGGAACTCCCGGCATGCTTCACGCAGCGCTATGGCAGCATCGACGTCGGTAATCGCGGCGGGATCATCACCGACGGCACGCGGCTTCACGCCCCGCTGGATTGACGGCTAACCCCCGCGGGCGCTTTCGGTCATGTCGTACCGTGCGGGGCGCTCACTGCTTCGGCATCTGCCAGGTCGCCGTGGCGAGCGCGGCGAGCTTGCCGTCCGGGCCCGTTAGCCGGCTTTCCATGAACGACATCGACCGGCCCTTCTTGGTGAAGCGGCCTTCGCAAGTGACGAGCCCGTCCATCACCGGTCGCATGAACTGCACCTTTAGTTCGATTGTCGCGCCGGGACCGGCGATCTTCTTCACGAGATGGCCCATGGAGATGTCCATCGCCGAGGTCATCGCGCCGCCATGCAGCGAGCCTTGCGGGTTTCTCAGCATGTCCGTGACGGGAAAACTAACCCGGCAAACTTCCTTTTCGGCATCGGGCGCCTCGAGCGGCAAATATTCGAAGGAAAGACCCAGGAAGCGCGCGAAGAAGAAGGTTTCGAAGGCCTGCGCGTGACCGTCGAGCGCCTGGTCGAAATGTGCCCGGGCCGCTTCCGTGTCGATGCGGGCGAGATCGGCCCCGGCCATCACGCGCCCACGAATTCTGGCTTGCGCTTTTCCAGGAAGGCGCGACGGCCCTCGATATAGTCCTGGCTGTCGAAGCAGGCCTTCACGCGCCGCTCGCATTCGGCGAGATCGCGGGCGCTTTCGTCCTTGACCGTTTCGCCGACGATATATTTGACCGAACCCACGGTCATCGGCGCGTTGGCGGCGATCATCTCGGCGGTTTCCCGGGCCGCGTCGGCCACCTTGCCATCTTCGACGACCCGGTTCACGAGCCCCATCACGCGGGCTTCCTCGGCATCGAAACGACGCGCGGTGAAGAAGATTTCCTTGGCGAAGGACGGGCCGACCACGTCGACGAGCCGCTTGATGCCGGGATAGCCATAGCCGAGGCCGAGCTTGGCGGCGGGAATGGCGAATTGCGATCCTTCTCCGCAGATGCGCAGATCGCAGCTCAGCGCCAGCGCGACGCCGCCGCCGACGCAGAACCCGTCGATCTGGGCGATCGTCGGCTTGGGAAACGCCTCGATCATGTCATAGACGCGCTTGGTCGTGGCGTTGTAATGGGCGACGGCTTCCGCGCTGGCCCGCTCGCTTTCGAACTTGGAGACATCGGCGCCTGACACGAAGGCCTTCCCGCCGGCGCCCGAAAGGATCAGGATCCGCACCTCGGGGTCTTGCGCATAGCGGTCGGTCGCGGCCTCGACCGCTTCCCACATCTCGAGCGAGACCGCGTTTCGCTTTTCGGGCTGGTTGAAGATAATCCGAGCGATATCGCCCGATGTCTCGGTAATGATCTTATCGGTCATGATGTCCTGTCCGTTAGCTTAGAACATCCCGCGGTGTGATTTGCTCAATCAAAACGCGGAAAGATGCTCGATCTCAAGAAGTTAGAGCAACCGACGCCGTCCTTGGCGCCGGTTGCCCTAAGTCGCGCCCGCGGCCTTCATGGAAGCGATGTCGGTGTCCGAATAGCCGATCTCCCGCAGGATCTCGTCGGAGTGCTGGCCGGCCAGCGGCGGTGGTGCCGCGATATGGCTTGGCGTTCGGCTCATCAGGATCGGCTGGCCGACGAGCCGGGTCTCGCCACGCTCATGGCTGGTCACCGGCTGCGCCAGCCCCAGGTGATGAACTTGCGGGCTCTCGAAGACCTGGCCGATATCGTTGATCTCGCCGGCCGGAACGCCGGCCTCGGTCATGGTCTCGATCCAGTCGGCGCTTGAGCGCGTGACGGTGATCGCCTCGATTTCCGCGCCAAGCGCGTCGCGGTTTGTCGACCGGGCCTGCGCCGTCGCGAAACGATCGTCCTCGAGCCAGTCCGGACGGTTCAGCGCCAGGGCGAAGCGCCTCCAGATCTCCTGGCCGGCGACGGCCAGGTTGATATGGCCGTCGCTGGTCCGGAACACGCCGGTCGGGATGGAGGTGGGGTGGTTGTTGCCGGCCTGTTTCGGCACCTCGCCATCGACCAGATAGCGCGCCGCCTGGAAGTCGAGCATGAAGACCTGGGCCTGCAGCAGCGAGGTCTGCACCCATTGCCCGCGTCCCGAATGCTGCCGTTCCATCAGCGCCATCAGGATGCCTTGCGCGGCCAGCAGGCCGGCGCACAGATCGGCGATGGGAATGCCGACCCGCATCGGGCCCTCGCCGGGCTTGCCGGTGATCGACATCAGCCCGCCCATGCCCTGGGCGATCTGGTCGAAGCCGGGGCGCTTGGCGAGCGGGCCGTCCTGGCCGAAGCCCGAGATCGACGCATAGACCAGCCTGGGATTCGTCTTCGACAGCGTGTCGTAGTCGATGCCGAGCCGGCCCTTCACATCGGGGCGAAAATTCTCCACCACGACATCCGCGCTGTCGGCGAGGCGCCGAAAGGCTTCGAGCCCCTGCGGCGACTTCAGGTTGAGCGTCAGGCTGCGTTTGTTGCGATGCAGGTTCTGGAAATCGGGGCCGGAGCGGGGTCCGCCGAGCTGCGCGTTATCGACGGGCGCCTCGATCTTGATGACATCGGCGCCCCAGTCGGCGAGCTGGCGCACACAGGTCGGCCCCGACCTCACGCGGGTCAGATCGAGCACGCGCAAACCCTTGAGGGCGGTGCTCGCCACGCGGTCGGCATCGGGTTGCGGCGCCGCGTCATCGGCGGCTGCGTGCTGATCTGCGCCTTGTGCCATTCTTGCCTCTCCCGCCGAGGTGAGCTTTGCCATACCTTTATGCGAACAATCCTAAGTTCGCAATATGAATGTTGATTGTTGACAAAAATTAGCGCGAGTGAGATGGAGAGACATGGACAAGAACGTGCGCAATATCGGGCAACGACGGGCGACGCTCGCCGTTGAAGTGCGTTCCGAGATCGAGCGCATGATCGTCGAGGGCGATCTGGCGGCTGGCGAGAAGCTCAACGAACTCGCGCTGGCCAACGTCATGGGGGTGAGCCGCGGCACGGTCCGCGAGGCCATCCGGTCGCTGGCCGATACGGGCCTCATCGACCTGATCGCCAATCGCGGTGCGTTCGTCCACGAGATGACGCTCGAGGGAGTGCGCAACCTCTATGACTTGCGCGGAGCGATCTTCGCGATGGCCTGCGCGTCGGCGGCCCGGCGCGTCGGACAGGGGCTGGAGCCGAAGCTGGTCGAGCGGCTGGAGAAGAACCTGACCCAGATGCGCGCCGTCGACGTGAAGGAAAACGCGCCCGCCTACTACAAGCTCAACATCGAGTTCCACGACATGCTGATGCAGGGCGCGGCCAACGCCAAGGCGAAGACCATCTACGACAATCTCGTCAAGGAGATGCATCTGTTTCGCCGTCGCGGCCTGTCGATCGCCTCCAACATCGCCCGCTCGATCGAGGAGCACGAGGCGATCACCACCGCCGTCGCCAAGGGCGATCCCGAAGCGGCGCGCCGGGCCGCCGACAACCACATTTCCTCGGGCATGGCCCGCTATCTCAATCTGATGGAACAGGGCGAGGCGGTGGCAAGCTGACGCCGGCGCGCCGAAAAACGAAGAAGACGAAGGCACGATGGCAAACCCGCTCTATGACGCGCTGTTCGCTCCTCATGAGCAAAGCGAGGCGGTCTTCCTGCATCTGCCCGACGGCACCTCGATCACCCGCAAGCAGTTTCTCGAGACGACATCGCGCATGGCCAATGCACTCGGGGCCATCGGCGTCGCGCCGGGCGACCGGGTGGCGGTCCATGTCGAGAAATCGGCCGCCGCGTTGGCGCTCTATGCGGCGAGCCTCAAATCGGGCGCTGTCTTCCTGCCGCTGAACACGGCCTATACGCCGGCCGAACTCGACTATTTCGTCGGCGACAGCGCGGCGACCCTTTTCGTCTGCGATCCCGGCGAACGCGCCGAGATGGAGCCGATCGCGCGGTCCCATGGCTGCACGCTACAGACGCTCGATGCCGACGGGCGCGGCGGCTTCGCGGATCTGGCCGCGCGCCAGAGCGCCGATTTCCAGCCCGTGGACAGGGACGCCGACGACATCGCGGCGCTCCTCTACACCTCCGGCACGACGGGCCGGTCGAAGGGCGCGATGCTCAGCCAAGCGAACCTGTTGTCGAATGCAAGGTCGCTTGTTCAGGCCTGGCGCTTCGGGCCGGACGACGTCCTCCTCCATGCCTTGCCGATCTTTCACGCCCACGGGCTGTTCGTGGCGTCGAATGTCTCTCTTCTCGCCGGTGGTTCGATGATCTTCCTGCCGAAATTCGACATCGACGCGGTACTCGCTGGCCTGCCCGGCGCGACAACCATGATGGGCGTGCCGACGTTCTACACCCGGCTTCTCGACGATCCGCGTTTCACCCGCGATCTCGTCGCGCATATGCGGCTCTTCGTGTCGGGCTCGGCGCCGCTCCTGGCCGAGACCCATGAGCGGTTCGAGGCGCGCACCGGCCATCGCATTCTGGAACGCTACGGCATGACCGAGACCAGCATGAACACGTCGAACCCCTATGACGGCGAGCGGCGCGCGGGCACGGTCGGGTTTCCATTGCCGGATGTCGAGGTCAAGGTCGTCGATCCGGAGACCGGCAAGACGGTCGGGACCGGCGAGATCGGTGTTCTCCATGTGCGCGGCCCGAACGTCTTTCGAGGCTATTGGCGGATGCCGGACAAGACCCGGGAAGAGCTTCTCGAAGACGGGTTCTTCATCACCGGCGATCTCGCGCGGATCGACGCGGACGGCTACGTCCACATCGTCGGGCGGGGCAAGGATCTCATCATCTCGGGCGGCTACAATATCTATCCCAAGGAGATCGAGATCTTCCTCGACGCGCAGCCGGGCGTTCTCGAAAGCGCCGTCGTCGGCGCGCCGCATCCTGATTTCGGCGAAAGCGTCGTGGCGGTTCTCGTCGCCGAGAACGGGGCGACGATCGATGTCGCGGAGATCGAAAGCGCCGTGCGCCGCGATCTGGCGGGCTTCAAGCGCCCGCGCCGGTTCGAGATCGTCAAGGCGCTGCCGCGAAACACCATGGGCAAGGTCCAGAAGAACGCGCTGCGCGAGGACTATGCGGATGTCTTCCAGCCGGTCGCCGGCTGACGGCTTCGGCCGCTGATCCTCTAGAAAGCCCCCCCGTTATCCGAACAGACCGATAGGAGCCGAATGTGCCGAATGCCGTGCGACAGGCGATCGCCCCAGGCGTGATCGCCCCCAATCTGACCCCGTTCGAGGATGATCTGTCGATCGCCAAGGACCTCTATCTCGACAATGTCCGGCGCCTGTTGCAGGACGGCTGCGCGGCGCTCGCTCCGTTCGGCACCACCGGCGAAGCGCTGTCGGTCTCGACCGCCGAGCGGATCGCGCTTCTCGACCATCTCATCGCCAATGGCGTCGATCCGGCCAAGCTGATCCCCGGCACCGGTCTGACCAACCTGCCCGAAACGGCCGATCTGACGCGCCGCGTGGTCGAAATGGGTTGTGCCGGCGCGATGATCCTGCCGCCGTTCTATTTCAAGGGGGTCTCGGACGAGGGGTTGCACCGCTATTTCGCCGAGCTGATCGAGAGGGTCGCCCGCGACGGCGATCTCGCGATCTATCTCTACCACATCCCGCAGGTCTCCGGCGTGCCGCTCAGCATCCCGCTGGTGCGGCGGCTCAAGGCCGATTTCCCCGATCAGATCGTCGGCATCAAGGATTCGTCCGGCGATTGGGAGAACACCCGCGCGCTGTTCGATATCGAGGGTCTCGCCGTCTATCCCGGCTCGGAACTCCCCTTGTTCGAGGCGTTGGAACTTGGCGGGCCGGGCTGCATCACGGCGACGGCGAACGTCAACACCGGGGGTATCGCGGAGGTCGTCCGTCTCTATCGCGACGGCAGGACTGAAGACGCCCGCAAGGCCTTCGAGGCGGTGCGCAAGCTGCGCCTCATCGTCCAGGACTATGCGCCGATTCCCGCCCAGAAACGGCTTCTCGCGTTGCGTGGCGGCGATGGGCGCTGGGCCAATGTCCGCCCGCCGCTCGAACCGCTGAGCGAGGCGCGCGGGCGCGAACTGGCCGAAAAACTGCGCGAGGAAACGGGCTTCGACATCGCGCGCGACCTTGCCGACGCTTGAGCGCGGAAGCTGCCGTCAGACGCCGCCAAGCGCTTCCGCCACCGCCTCGCCGATCGCCAGCGAGGCGGTCAGGCCGGGGCTCTCGAAGCCGAAGAGATTGACGAGGCCGGGGAGGCCATGGCGCGCGTCGGTCTGGATGTCGAAGTCGAAGAACCCCTCGCCCGGTCCGCGCAGCTTCGGCCGCACGCCGCTATAGTCCGGTTCGAGCCGTCCCTCGGGCAGGGAAGGCCAGTAACGGCGGATCGATCGCGTGAACGCGTCGACGCGTTCGGGCGCGACGTCGTAGTCGACATCGCCGGGCGTCGTCCCGCGCGGCAGCCACTCGACATCGGGGCCGAAGCGCGTCGATCCGCCGAGGTCGAGCGTCGCGTGCACGCCGAGCCCGCCATCGACCGGTACCGGATAGATGAGGTGCGAGAAGGGCGACCGGCCGGACAGGCGGAAATAGCAGCCCTTGGCCAGCCATTGTTCCGGTATGGCGTCTTGCGGCATGCCGTCGATCCGGCGCGCGGCCTCGGCCGCCGACAGGCCGGCCGAATTCACGAGCCGCCGTGCCGTGATGGTTGTCGGGTCATCGCCGCCTGTACGGATCGCGAAACCGGTGCCGGTCACCTCCGCGCCGGCGAAGGGCGTGTGAAGCGCCAGAAGGCCGCCATGGTCCTCGACGATCGTCAGGAGCCTGACGAGATAGGTGTGGCTGTCGAATATCCCCGTCTCGGGCGATAGCAGGGCGGCGCTGGCCGAGACGTCGGGTTCGAGATCGGCGCTTTCTTTGCGCGACAGCGTTCTGAGCCCCTCGACCCCGTTCTCGGTGCCGAGCCTGAAGATCTCGGCGAGCCTTTCTTCTTCGGCCGTATCGGTCGCGACGATCAGCTTGCCGCATTTTCTGTAGCCGACATGGGTGCGGTCCATGAAGGCGTAGAGCATGCGGCGGCCGGCGACGCACAGCCGGTGCTTCAGGCTGCCGGTCGGGTAGTAGAGCCCGGCATGGATCACCTCGCTGTTGCGCGAACTCGTGCCCTCGCCGGGATGGCCCGCCGCTTCGAGGACGAGCACCGACTGTCCCCGCGCGGCGAGCGCCGCCGCCACGGCCATGCCGATCGCGCCGGCCCCGATGACGACGGTGTCGAAGTCCCAGTCGCTCATGCCGTTCTCCTATCCAATCCCGTCGCCGGGGACCGGCAGCCGGCAATGGGCCAGCGCGTCTTCGTCCGGGCACAGGCCGAGACCCGGGCGGTCCGGCACGTGCAGTGATCCGTCGACAAGGGCTGGCCGGTCGCCCAGCAGCAGGCGGGCGATGCGGTCCTGCCCGCGATGCAACTCGACCGCGCCGTCGCTCATGGCGCCGCACATCCAGTGCAGATTGACGAGATCCCAGCCGCCGGCCGGCGAGATCCGGCAGCCAGAGGATAGCGCCGCACGGGCAGCGGTGATTGCCGCGCCGAAACCGCCGGCGAAGACCGCATTGGGCTGGATCACGTCGACGCCGGCGTCCGCGAGAAGCGCGAAGCGGTCGGCGCTCTGTTCCATCTGGCCCGCGCCGACCGGCAGGATCTTCATCGCCGACAGCCGCGCCAGCGCCTGCCGGTCATTGCCGTGGACGGGTTCCTCCAGCCAGGCGAGATCGAGACCGGCGGCCGCGCGAACGAAGGTTAGCGCCGTCTCTTCGTCCATGCCGCAATTGGCATCGGCGATCAGATCCGCGTCGCCGATGGCAGTGCGGACGGCGGTCAGGCGGGCTATGTCCTCGGCGACCGTCCGGCCGCGCGCGGCGACCAGCACCTTGACCCCGCTGGCGCCATCCGCGACCGCCTGCCCGCAGGCCGCGACCAGGGCATCGATGTCGAGCGATGGAAAGCCGCAGGTGACATGGGCGGGCGCGGACGGACGCCGGTCGCCCAGCATCTCGGCGACACTGAGCCCCTGGCGCTTCGCCTCGAGGTCGGTCAGCGCGATCTCGACCGCCGACAGTCCCGACACGACGACGCCCGTCATCGCCCGCGGATTGAACCGGCTCATCAAGGCGCCGGGATCGGTGATCCCGTCGGCCAGCGCTTCGGCAATCGCATGATTGATGAAATGCGCCACCTGGGCGGCGAGAAACCGGCCGGTGAAGCCTTCGCCGTGCAGGCCTGAGCCATCTTTGACGACAACGCGAACGAAGGTGAAGCTGTCGGGTCCCGCATAGGGCAGGGGATCGCCCGGCATCGCGCCGGGACGATGCACGGTCGCGGTGATGCGCAACGGCGCGGTCATGTCCTGTCCTTCCGCGTCACGCCGAAAAGCCGCGCGGCGATCGGCGCGCCCGTGATGACCAGGAAGACCCGCGCCAGATGGTGAATGACGACATAGCCCAGATCCGCGCCGACGACGATGGCGATGATCGCCATTTCCGCCTGTCCGGCGGGCGCGAAGGCGAGGAAGCCGTCGATCGGGGGCGCGAGGCCCAAGAGGATGACGGTTTCGGCGAACACGGCCGCGATCGCCGCGACGATGAAGACAAAGAACACACCCGCCATCACATATCGCCGAAGCTCGCCCGCGGTCACCCCCACATAGCCGGCGCCGAGCCCGACGCCGATGAAGAACTGCGCCGCCAGGATGGCTTCTGCCGGCGGACGGTGATGGATGACGCCGGTCAGGGACAGGATCGCGGCGAGGATCATCGGCCCGAGGATCGTCGCGCCGAACATGCCGATGCGTTCGGCGATCTTCCAGCCCGCGACCGCCGCCACCGCCATGATCAGCATTTCATGCAAGGGCAGGCTCGCCGCCGGGTCGCCGATCGGCTGGTCGAGGTCGGCGCCAAAGAGCTGTGTCAGGATGATCGGCGCGATCAGGACGATGAGCAGGAGACGGGTGGCATGGATCAGCGTCAGCGCGCGCACATTCGCGCCCGCCTCCTCGCCGAAGGCCACCATCTCCGGCAGGCCGCCCGGCATGGCCGCATACCAGGCCGTCACGGGATCGAAGCCGTGGACGCGCCGGAAGAAGGGGACGCCGACAAGGGCGATGACGAGAACCGACAGCGGAACCAGCATGAGCGAGGTGGCCATCTGGGGCAGGCGGTCGACGACCTCCGGCGTAATCGAGGCGCCGATGGCCACGCCGAGCACGATGCGCATGATCTTGCCGAGAAACTTCGGGCTCGACACGGGAAAGCGTGCCAGCGCGGCGATCAGGCAGGCAAAGAGCGGGCCGAACAGGAAGGGCAGGGGCACTCCGATCGCCCAGAAGGCCGCGGCGCCGAAGCAACCGAGCGCCAAGGTCGCCGTCTTGTTCCTGAGATCCGATGACACTGTCACCGGTCGGCCTCCTGGCTGCACCGGGTCACGAAGCCTAGGTCTCCTCCCCGCCGTTCACGGCGACGATCTGGCCGGTGATGAACCGCGCCTCGGGGGAGGCCAGGAAGGCGACGGTGGCGGCGATGTCGGCGGACCGCCCCATCACGCCGGCGGGGATCGAGGCCGTGCGCTTGGGGTCGTCCTCGGTCGCGCCGTCACCCCGGATCTGGCCCGGCGACACGACATTCGCGGTGATTCCCTTGCCGGCGAATTCCCGCGACAGCGCTTTCGTCAGCCCCCAGACGCCGTGCTTGGCCGCCGAGATCGGCGCGCCTTCGAAATAGCCGCGTATCGCCTTCATGCCGGCGAAGTTGATGATCCGGCCCCAGCCATTCTCCACCATGCCCGGCAGGAACGCCTTCGTGGTGCGGAACGACCCCGTGAGCGCGACATCGACCACCGCGTTCCAGTCGTTGTCGGTCATGTCGAGGAAGGGCTTGTGGGGGCGTCGCGCGGCATTGTTGACCACGATGTCGATGCGGCCGAACCGTTCGAGGGCCAGATTCGCGATCCGCTCGATATCGCCGGCGCTGCTCATATCGCCCATGGCGACCAGCGCCTCGCGGCCTGTCTCGCGCACCAGGTCCGCTGTTTCCGCGCAGGCATCCTTGTCGCGCGACCCGTTGACGACGACATCCGCGCCGGCCTGAGCCAGCCGGACGGCGATGGCCCGGCCGATGTTCCGGCCGGATCCGGAGATGAAGGCGGTGCGGCCCGTGAGCGCCTGTCCCGTCATCACGCCTGCGATCCTCCCGGTTCTGAAGCTCTGGAGCTGTGGTTTTTCAAGTTCTGGTTTTTCGAGGCCTTGCCGGCTCTCGCGCGCGGCGGCCGGTCCCGGAGGCCCGGACGCTTGGCGGCGCGGCATTTCATCGGTAGCGTTCCGACCATCATCGTTCAACAAAAAAATGTTGACAATCGACAATCTTTGGCGTGTCGTGATGCCAACGGATCAGGCGCGCGGGTAGGGACAGTGCTCGGACCCCGGTCCATGATGACGCCGACCGCGATGATGCCAAATGCCGGGCAAAAGGCACGACGCTAAGACGAGGACCAGACCCGCGCCGGACGCAATGCAAGCGACAGGACGCAAGATCGGCGGGCCATCGCCGGGAGAAGCAAGAGGCCCGCATTTTCAGCTGACACAAGGGAGGATGATCATGCACCCAATCAACACACATCGCACGGGCTTCAAGGCGGCCCTTTTCGCCGCCGCCATGGCCATGCCATTCGCTTTGGCCGGGCCGGCGCTCGCCGAGGACTACCCCTCGCCCGACGAGACGCTCGACTGGACGATCGCGTTCGGTCCCGGCGGCGGCAACGACATCATGGCCCGCAGCATCATCGAGATCCTCAACAAGTATGATCTCTATCCGGGCGAGATTTCCGCCGAAAACCGCGCCGGCGGTTCGGGCGCCGTCGGCTGGGGCTATCTCTACGGCCAGGCGGGGTCGGGCTACGGCATCTCGACCACGTCGGGCAGCTTCGTGACGACGCCGCTACAGGCCGACACGCCCTGGCAGCCGGAAGACTTCACGCCGGTGGCGCTGCTCGCGACCGATGACCTCGTGCTCGTCGTCAACGGCGATTCCGACATCGAGACTATCGAGGAGTTCATCGAGCGCGCCAAGGAAAGCCCGGTCAATATCGGCGGCACCGGATCGGTCAATGTCGACTTCATCGTGCCGACGCTGTTCGCCGAAAAGGCCGGCTTCGAGTTTGACTATGTCTCGTTCAACTCGATGTCCGAACAGACGACCGCGCTTCTGTCGGATGCCCTCGACGCCATGGTCGGCAATCCCGGCGAGATCCTCGGTCTGATTGAATCAGGCGATCTGCGGCCGCTCGTCTTCTCCGGCCAGACCACGCCGGCGGCCCTGGAAGGCGTGCCGACCATGGGCGAGATCGGCTACGACATCGGCGTGTCCATGCCGCGCGGCCTGATCCTCCCTCCCGATGCGCCGCCGGAAGCGCAGGAATGGTGGATCGGCACGATGCAGGAGGTCGTCGAGACCCCGGAATGGGCGGAGTATATCTCAAGCAACACGCTGACACCGACCGTGCTCTATGGCGACGACTTCCGCGAGTTCCTGGTCAATACCAAGAACGGGTTCCAGGTCGTGCTGCGTCAGGTCGGCGCGATCGAATGATCCCCCGGGGTCACCACGACCTAGAGCAGTTCCAGCGAAAGTGGCAGCCGGTTTCGCGTCTGGAACTGTGAAAGATCAATGGATCAAAGCGCATCCGCTGAACCAGGGGTCACCGGATGCGCTTTGGACCAGGCCGAGGCCCGGCCGCGGTGATCGCCGTGGCCGGCCATGGTTCGCACGGGATTTCGGGATCATGCGCGTCGTCTTTCTCCTCGCCGTCCTCGCGGGGGCGATCTATTACAGCTATATCGCGTTCTCGGACCTCAGCTTCATGACGCGCACCGGGCGTCTCGGCCCGGGCTTCTTCCCGAGGATCATCGGCGTTGCCGCCATCGTCGTCACGCTGTGGATCCTGGTCGACGAGTTGAAGCGCAGGACGCCCGAGCGCATCGACATCCAGCGATGGATGGATGTCGGGCTCTTGATCGCGCTGGCTATCGGCTACGCGGTTCTCTTGCGCCTTCTCGGCGGTTTTTTCGCAACCGTGATCTTCCTCGGCGTTACGCTGTCGCTCCTTAATCGGGGGCAGCATGTGAAGAACCTTGTGATCGCGCTGTTGGTCCCAGGCGGCGTCTATCTTCTGTTCGACCGGGTCCTCAACGCCAACATGCCACCCGGCCTGGTGACCCTGCCGCTATGACCCGTCAGCGCCGCGCGCATGCCAATCATTCAGGATAGTTCAGGATAGCCGAGATGGACATTTTCGCCGATCTCTTCATGGGGCTGTCGGTCGCCATCACCCCGGTCAACATGGCCTATCTCCTGATCGGGGCGATGGTCGGCATGATGGTCGGCGTCATTCCCGGCTTCGGCCCGTCCGCCGGTCTCGCGATCCTCCTGCCGGTGACCTTCGGCATGGACCCGATCGGCGCCATCATGATGCTGGCCGCGATCTACTATGGCGCGATGTATGGCGGCACGATCACCTCGATCCTGCTCAACACGCCAGGCGAAAGCGCGACCGTCGCCTCGACCTTCGACGGCTTCCCGCTCGCCAAGAACGGGCGCGCCGGCCCGGCGCTCGTCATGCAGGCCGCCGCCTCCTTCGTCGGCGGCACGGTGGGCGTCATTCTGATCACCATCCTGGCGCCGCTGTTCAGCCAGGTTTCGCGTAGTTTCGGGCCGCCGGAATACTTCCTGCTCGCCATGATGGGGATGTTGACGCTCCTCGTCATGATCGGGTCGAACTGGAAGCTCGGCGTCATCTCGGCGCTGATCGGCTTCGCGCTCGGCACCGTCGGCGTCGATCTCGAAACCGGCCAGGGCCGCTACACATTCGGCTCGGCCGAACTGATCGGCGGCATCTATTTCATCCCGATCGCGATCGGTCTGTTCGGCCTCGGCGAGCTTTTCTACGCCTTCTACAATGGCCTGCATAAAACCGGCACCGGCTCGATCGTCCAATATGACAAGGAAGAGCGCTTCTGGCCGACCGCGCGGGACTGGATGTCGACCCGCATGACCATGCTGCGCAGTTCGATCCTGGGCTTCGTCGTCGGTGTTATTCCCGGCGCCGGCGCCACGATCGCCTCGCTGATGGCCTATTCGGCGGAGCGGTCGGTATCGAAGACGCCCGAGAAGTTCGGCAAGGGCGAAATGGCCGGGCTCGTCGCGCCGGAAACCGCGAACAACGCGGCCTCCTCGGGCGCGATGATCCCGCTTCTGACCCTCGGTATTCCGGGCTCTGCGTCGACGGCGGTTCTTCTGGCGGCCTTCCTGCTCTGGGGCCTAAGGCCCGGGCCGTTGTTCATGGAGCAGAATCCCGAACTGGCCTGGGGTCTCATCGCCTCGATGTATCTCGGCAATATGGCGCTTCTGACCATCTCGATCTTCGCCATTCCGCTGTTCGTGCAGATGATCAAGGTGCCCTACCGGATCCTCGGGCCAAGCGTCGTCGTGGTCTGCGCGCTCGGCACCTTCAGCGTCAATGCGAGCTTCGTCGAAACCTATCTGATGTTCGCCGCCGGGATCGTCGGCTTCTTCATGCGGCTTTACGGCTTCTCGCCGGCGGCACTCGTTCTCGCCCTCGTGCTCGGCCCGCTCGCCGAGGAGGCGCTGCGCCAGACTCTGACCATCTCGCGCGGGTCATTCGCGATCTTCGTCGAGCGCACGCCGTCACTGTGGATCATCGGGGTCACGATCGCGCTTCTGATCGTGTTGCCGCTCCTCAACCGCTTCGGCAAGACAAGCGCCGGACAGGCCGAAAAGGCGGGCGGCTAGGGCCTTCTTGCCCCCCTCAAGCTAGCTGATCCACGATCGCTTCGACGCGTTTGTCAGCAACCGGATCATCGGGACGGGTGGTCTTTGGAGCAGATTTTCTGCTCTAGGCGGGGCGGCCAGTCCGCATCTCTGAGCGCGGGCGGCGGGGCGGACTTCGGACGGCTGGAACAACGTTCACATCGACCGGGCATGGCTCGGCGGATGGCCGAAAAGCTTGCGAAAATCCCGGCTGAACTGCGCGGCGCTGACATAGCCCACGGCATGGGCTGCCTGGGAAACCGAGTTCCGTTCACTCGTCAGCAATTGCCGTGCCCGCATCAGCTTCTGGCGCTTGAAATATTGCAGCGGCGGATAGCCCGTCACGCATTTGAAATGCCGGTGCAGCGCGGCCGGGCTCATGCCGGCCTGCCGCGCCATCGCCGCCACGCTGAGGGCCTGGTCGTCACGCAGCTCGATCCGGCGCAACAAGTCGGCGATCCGCGCTTCCGGGCGGCTCAGCTGGGTCAGTGACAGCAGGACCCGGCCATGATTGTCCTGGAGGGCGTGAAAGAAGATCTCCCGCAAGGTGCCGCTTCCCAGGGCCGCCGCCTCGTGCGGCAGGCACAGTTGACGGACCAGGCGCGTGATCGCCTCTTTCATGACCGGACCGACCGTCAGCGGTTCCACGCCGAGGCTCGCCGCCTTGGGCAGGCGCAAGGCGCTGTCCCTTTCAAGAAGCTCCTTCAGCTCCTGTAGTTCCGCCGGCTGGAACCGCAGGAACAGGCCGAACAGCGGCACCTCGGCCGATGCTTGGGTTTCGCATTCGAAGATGACCGGCAGTCCGACCGCGAGATAGCTGCCCGCGCCATATTCGAACCTTTGCCCGTCGAGATGGCCGATCTTCTTGCCCGACAGGATGATCGCCAGCCCCGGCGCATAGCTCAGCGGCACGCGCGGGGTGGGCTTGTCGGTCCAGAAGAATTCCACCGCCTCCAAGACGGTCGGGCTAAAGCCGCCGGGATTGAAGCCGCTATATCGGTCGAACAGGGTTCGAGCGGCTTCCGCCAGATCATCGCTCACGTGATCGCCTCCCGGTCGGTGAGAGGAAATAGCACGGATCACGGGCTGAGGCAGCGCTGTTTCGAGAGATCCGAGAGATATGGTCAAATCCTTGAGATCTTCCGTCATTCCGTCGACGGCGTCGGGCGTCTACATCTCCGCCATCGACAACGGAGCCTTGCCATGACGGATCTCAGCCAAATCCCCGAAGACAAGCTTGCCATCGTCAAGGCGCTCGCGAGCTTCGCCGTGAAGCCCGCCTTCCGCACCCCGGTTCACAAGACGCCTTCCGACCACGGGATCCCAAACTGGGAAGACATCTATTTCCAGTCCGATGACGGCACGCCCCTGGAAGGCTGGTATGTGCCCGCCTTGGGTGGGCAAAGCGACAGGCTGATCGTGATGAACCATCCGATGCCGATGAGTCGGTCGGGTTTCACCGGCCATTTCGGCGAGCCCTGGAGCCAGGTCGACGACATCGAGATCGATTTCGTCGCCCATATCGCCCATCTCGCGCGCGCCGGATACAACGTGCTGGCCTACGACCTGCGCAATCACGGCAATTCCAGCGCTGCCAATGGCGGTATCTGCGGCATCGGGCGCTATGAATGGCGCGACTGCGTTGGCGCGAAGGCCTATGTCGACGCCCATCCCCAATTGTCCAAGATGAAGCTCGGCCTTTACAGCCAGTGCACCGGGGGCAACGCGCAATATGAGGCGATGTCGCGGCGGCCCGAGATGTTCGGGAACGTTCTGTGCATGCTCAGCCCGCTGGTCGTGTCGATGACGGCGCTGATGGGCCAGTTCGCCAAGCTGAATGGCGTCGGCGACTATCTCGATGCTATGGATGTCGAGCAGAAGAAGCTTGGCGGCTTCGCCAATGCCGAGATGACGCCGCATCTCTTCGCCGCGGATGTGAAGGTGCCTACCTTCGTCGTCCAGGTGCGCGACGATCTGTGGACCACGCCGGAAGACGGCCAGAAGACGTTCGATCTTCTCGGCACCAATGACAAGGACCTGTTCTGGATCGAGGGCACCACGCGCCGCTTCGACGGCTACAACTATTTCGGCCGGAATCCGGACCGCATGATCGCCTGGTTCGACAAGCATATGGCATAGGGGCTGACAGGAGCCTGTATCCGCCCGCGCGTCGGATCCGGCTCTTTCGGACGGTTCCGTCACGCGGTAGTCGGCCGGCCGACGGGCGCAATCCTTTACATGACGTCCGACACGGCGTCGGACGTCATGACGGGAGCGCGGCGCGCTTGGCCAGCAGGTAACGACACTCCCCCGGATCGATCGACAGGCCGGCGGCGATGGCGAGCGCCCGGCCGGTATCGGCCAGCCGCCGGCGCGCCACGGTCAACCGCCAGGCCGACGGATTGTCGGGCACGCCTTGCTCGGGCCTCTCCTCCGGTTGCAAGCGGGTGTGTCACCCCAACGTCGCCGGTGGAGGCCGCCACTTTACATGCGTTGCAGATTTCCGCCGAGCAAGCCGGCGGAAACGACACTCTCGGCGTTGTTCCAGGGGCTGTCTGCCAACACCGGACGATGGCGCCGGGGTGGTTTCTTGCCGGACTTCCCGTCCTGTTCTAGCCTGATTGGCCATCGTGACCCGCCTTGGTTGTGGCGATCACCTGCATGGCGGCCGGCGGTCCGATCACGATGCAATCCGGGGAGGTTTCACATGTGCCATCCGATCATCATGGAATATGTCAAAGGCAAGGCGCTGAGCCGCCGCGACCTGTTTCGCGGGTCAGCCGCGGCGGGAGCGGCGATCGCCGCCGCGACGACCCTGGCGCCCCGGCCCGTATTGGCGGAAGCCGCGACCCGCGTCGTCGACCTGACCCATACCCTGACGCATGACTTCCCCACCTATTTCGGGGAGCAGCAATTCTTCGACGAGGACGTGTTCACCTATGCGGAGAACAGCTTCAACCTGAAGACCTTGCGGGTGAACGAACACACCGGAACGCATATCGATGCGCCGCTGCATTTCACCGACGGCGGTACCTCGATTGACGAAGTGCCGGTTGAAACGCTGGTCTGCCCGCTGGCCATTGTCGATATCCGCGAAAAGGCGGACGCCTATCCGGACGCGCAAGTGACCCCCGACGATCTGACGGCATGGATCGCCGAACACGGCCCGATTCCCCAAGGCGCTTGCGTCGCTCAGAATGCGGGCTGGCAACAACGATTGGGCACGCCCGGTTTCCGCAATGCCGATGACGCCGGTACGATGCACTTTCCCGCCTTTCATGTAGAGGCGGTTCAGATGCTGCTGGAAGAGGCCGAGGTCGCGGGCATTGGTGTCGACACCTTGTCGATCGACTACGGCCCGTCAGCCGATTTCATCACCCACTATACTTGGCTCCCGGCAAATCGCTGGGCCGTCGAGAACATGGCCAATCTCGACATGCTGCCGGCTACCGGCGCCACCTTGATCGTAGGAGCTCCGAAGCATGAGGGCGGGACCGGTGGTCCTTGTCGCCTGATCGCGCTGGTTTAGTCGCGCTGATCTGATCACCGTTTGCGCGGTTGATGCTCCGACGGGCCTCGCGTTTCCATCTGCTTGGCTCCGTTGGAGCAGCCTGGCCAATCGCCGGCAAGCCTGTGCGGTCGCTGCAGCACGATCTTCTCGCGCTCGCTTGTGTTATATTATAACATAACATATGGAGGAGCACGGTCGACGCGACGCGCCTCTCGCGGCCTTGCCAAGAAAACGCTTCGGCTTTGGCGCTGGATTGAGTGGCGTTTCAAGGAGACCACCCGGTTGAGGTCCGAAGCGTTCGAAATGATCGCTTCCGGCAAACGTCCACGCAGCGCTGGTGCCTAGGCACCACCGACGCACATCATTGGGAAAATACGGCTCATGTCTGCCATTGAACGACTTCCCGTAACGGTCCTGTCCGGCTTTCTCGGGGCCGGCAAGACGACACTCCTGAACCGTGTTTTGAACAATCGGGAGGGGCGTCGGGTCGCCGTCATCGTCAATGACATGTCCGAGGTGAACATCGACGCCGATCTTGTGCGCGCCGACACCGAACTCAGCCGCACCGACGAGACGCTGGTCGAGATGTCGAATGGCTGCATTTGCTGCACGCTCCGTGACGACCTGTTGGCCGAGGTGCGCCGCCTGGCTGGCGAAGGGCGGTTCGACTATCTGCTGATCGAATCGACCGGTATCTCCGAGCCGCTGCCTGTCGCCGCCACCTTCGAGTTTCGCGACGAATATGGCGAAAGCCTCTCGGATGTCGCCCGTCTGGACACAATGGTCACCGTCGTGGACGCGGTGAACTTGCTGAACGATTACTCCAGCCACGACTTCCTGCATGATCGCGGCGAAACCCTGGGCGATGAGGATGAGCGCACGCTTGTCCATCTGTTGACCGATCAGATCGAGTTCGCCGACGTGGTGATCCTCAACAAGGTCGATGACGCGGAGCCGCACCAGGTGGATGCCGCGCGCAAGATCATCCGCAGCTTGAACGCTGGCGCCCACATCATCGAAACCAACCATTCCGACGTTGCCGCGGATAAAATCCTCGACACGGGGCTGTTCGACTTCGAGAAGGCGCACGAACATCCATTGTGGTTCAAGGAGTTCTACGGCTTCGCCGATCATGTGCCGGAGACCGAGGAATACGGCGTTCAGAGTTTCGTCTACAGGGCGCGGCGTCCTTTCGATCCAGCGAAGATTCACGCCGTTTTGAACGATGCCATGCCGGGCGTCATTCGTGCCAAAGGGCATTTCTGGATCGCCACGCGGCCTGACTGGGTGGTCGAGTTTTCGCTCGCCGGCGCGCTGTCCTCCGTTGTTCCGCTTGGCACCTGGTGGGCGGCAGTGCCGAAGGAACGCTGGCCGGATAGCGAGAGCGCGCGCGCCTATATGGCCGAGCGCTGGGCCGAACCCTGGGGGGACCGGAGGCAAGAGATCGTTTTCATTGGCGCGGGCATCGACTGGCCAGCGTTGACGGCGCGACTCGACGCTTGCCTCGTGCCGGAAAATCTCGCGGCGGGACCGGACTCGCTCCCCGACCTGCCGGATCCCTTTCCAGTCTGGCGACGCAAGACCGAAGCGGCATGACCCGTGTTCGAGAAAACGTCACGGCCGGTGCCGTCGATCGTGGCGTTGCCGACTCTTCCAAAGGCTTGTCAGCGCTCGATCGTACCGGCTGTGCCGCAGCGGTCCAAGGCAATTCCAGCGACGGCGGGAACCGTTCGGACAGGCCGAACCACGTCCGGAAATGCTCCAGATGGCGCTATCCGACAGCTCGTGGAGATCTGCGGCCAGCCGCATCATCTCCACTTAGTGCAAGACGCGTTTGGCAATCAGGGAGATGGAAATGAAAAAACGGGTCGCGGTTTTTGGCGTTTTTACTGCCATTCTATTTGTTTCGGGCGTAGCCTATGCTGACTCATCTGATATCGATACGGTCATGTGCGAGCAGTTCTCCATCCAAGGTGCTTCGAAAGATGTCATTCCCGTCGGCGAGCTCGATAGAGTCTTCGCAACCGCACATCATGCGCCGCGCAACATACCGATAGATGTGGCGCTTCCGGGAGACGGGGTCGCCTATATCCACTTTCCGATCGTGGAGGCGGGTCGATATCTCGTCTTTTCAACGGATCCGGCGCGACTGGCGGGCGTCAAGTTGAAAAGCGGCGAAGCCGTCGACACATCGACACTCGCCGCACCGCGTCCTTGCGCGGATATCCTTACGGGAGGACTGGCCGTAGACCTGAGCGACGACAAGGTGGCTGGTCCCACGCCGATCGCGATCGAATTTGGCGCGGGTCCCACGGAGGACGTTCGTTTGATCATTTCGCGAGATCCGATCAACTGACTTCGGTTCTCGCTCCATACGATCCTGCGTCGTCTAAGCGGCGCAGGATCAGCCCACTCTACGTCGTGGAACGCAGGGCGGCGCGCAAGTCGTCAATCTTGAGGTTGCGGCCAATGAGGACGATCTTGGTCCGGTGATCCCCATTCGGCCAGCGCGCCAATGTGTCGACCTCATGGATGAGGTGTTGAACGCCGTGAACGACAACGGGTCTTTGGGGCGCGTCTTCTAGCGCAATGAGTCCCTTCAGTCGCAGGAGATCCGTTCCTGCATTTGCCTTGACTGTGTCCAGAAACATCTCGAACGAGGATCGGCTGACGGGGCGATCAAGCGTGATGACATGGCTGAAGATGTCATCTCCATGCCGGTTCCGGTCTTGGTGGGCGTGATCATGGGAATGGTCGTGATGATGGGTATCGCCATGCCCGTGGTGATGACCGTGATCGCTCGAGGTCGTTTCGGCGCTCAGCCAATCGAGCACGTTGTCGCCCTTGCCGCGCAAATCATAGGTCGCGTCGTTCAGGATCAGCTTCGAGATCTCCGACCAATCGGCATGCCGGTTCAAGACGGTCGCGCTTGGATTGATGGCGGCAATACGTTGCTTGTCGTTCACGATATCGCGAAGCGTGGCAGGGTCGCTGGCAAGGTCCGTTTTCGTGAACACCACGAGATCGGCGAGGGCGATTTGCTTTAATGCCTCCGGATGACGGTCGAGCGTCATCGGTCCGTTGACGACATCGAACAGGGTGACGACGCGGGAGAGGGCGAACTGGCGTCTAACGGTATGATCGATCAAACCGACAGCGGAAGGCGTCAAGAGTGAATTGATCGCCGGCACCGGATCCATGAGGCCAGTTGTTTCCACAAGGACGCGGCGGTAGGGACCGATCGACCCGGCCTGGCGTTTCTCCCACAAGTCGAACAGCGATGTCTTGATGTCGCTGGAAGCCGTGCAACACAGGCATCCTGTCGTCGTCATCACCAGTTCGTCGGTGAACTCGGCGACGAGGTCATGGTCGATTTGGACATCACCAAACTCGTTTATGAGCACGGCCGTTTCAGAAAACGCGGGATCCCTGAGCAATGCGTTCAGAAGGGTGGTTTTTCCGGCTCCGAGAAAGCCGGTTAATAGAGTAACGAGAGTCGGTTGCATCAACGGTTACTCCTGGCGCGGCGAGGCAGGGCGTATACCGACTAGTCCCTCAAGCGCCGTGATATCGTTGTATCATATGCTCTGTTTGGTTCGAGCATGCGAACGAACGGCAACGGTTTTGGTCCGGAGCTCGCCTGTGCTCTCTTGGCAGCAGGTGAGCACTGAAACATCGGCGAACCGCTGATGCCAGAAGTGGGGCGCTTGGCAGAGCTGTGCGCAGAGTTGCCGTTCTTGAAGCCTCAGATCGTAAGCAAGGCTTGCGTTCGGGCTTTGCGGAGGTCGACGCCGACCTCAACGTTACATTGTCTTACAAGACTTGGGCGGAAGGGCCGATGGCGCTCCTGTCGGATATCGGTTGCGCGGGATAATGTGAACCTGTCGCGATATGGCATTTCGTCCTCGCCGGCCCGAGCCTTGTCACGCGAAGCCCGTATGACCGTATCGGGACCCATTTTCGCGGATCATGACCTGCCTGCACAGGTTGTGTCGGCACGCCGCAATCATGGTCTTCCGCCTGTTCCAGGCGCAAGCATCCATATCGTGCTCAGCGCTCATTTTATGCCGTGATTTCAGTATTATGGCCTGGAAGTAGACAGTCATGACGACTCGCATAGTGCTGGTTGCAACACAACCAGAAGAACTATCGAGGGTCCATCATGACGCCTGCCGCTCGCCCGTCTCAACGGTCCCAGCTCGCACCGCCGCAGCTTTTCCGCCTGGTCCCGCGCCGATCAAAGCCGTTGGCGCCGCTAGTCGCGGACGCCGGGTCGAGGCGGGGCGAGATAGGTGCTGTCCGCCATGGTCGGATCACAAAACGGAAGGGCGAGACGGCCAACCCGTCGCCAGTACGTGCCGCGTTGTTCGATGGAACGGTATCGATTGCCTCACTCCTGTCGGCGTTGTCATCTCTCGGGCGCGAGCTGACGGCGGGGGTGTCTGGTGCCGCGGCGCTCGTCTCGGCGGTAGCACTGGCCGCCCCGATACTGGTCGTCACCAGCAGTGGGGCAAATGGCGCGGGCGCCATCGAATGCGATGAAGTGTCGCCCGGGACATACAACTGTCCCGACCTTCCAGCTCCTGCGACCCAGACCGAAGCCTTGACGGCGCCTTCCGGCACGGAACTCGTCGTGACCGTCGATCCTGGTTTTTCGATTGATACAAGCGGGTCCGGCGGCAATGCCTTCACGCTAACAAGCGACGCGGGGATCGACTTCGAACAGACCGGCGCCGGCACCATCACGGCGACCGCCTCCGGCGCCCGCGGCATCTACGCGGAGAATTCGGGTGCGGGAGCGCTGTGGATTACGACGACAGGCGTCATCACGGGCAGACATAGCGGTATCGAAGCACGCCAACTCGGCTCGGGAAATGTCACGATCAAAGCGCGGGGCCCGATCGCAAGCACAAACCGGACGATTTTGGTCGAGATGGTTTCTCCCGGGGGGGCGGGTGACGTCTTTATCGAGGCTTCCGATGTCAGAGGCAACACACACGCGATCGAAGTCGCCCAAGGCAGCGCTGGAGCGGTCACGATCAACGCTATGGGAAAGGTTGAAACCACCGGCAACGTCTTCAATAACACGGCGTCCATAGATGTCGCGATGACACCGCCAACAAGCGGAAAAGTGACGGTCAACACAACCGATTCCTCCGAGATTGTCAGTGGCGCCATAGGGATTTGGGTTCGAAGCAATTCGGCGAGCGGCGGCGTTGAAATCAACTCAACGGGGAAGATCATTGCTGGACAGAGTGGCATTATCGTACGCGCGGGGAACAGCTCTCTCCCATTATCTGACCGGGGCGTGAACGACATCGATGTGACGGTCGCCGACGCCGACGCCGATAGCCAGAACGGTGTCGAACTGGTTCAGTTTTCGAACGGCGCGGTGAATGCCACGGTGACCGGCGACGTGATCGGCCAACATGGCGTCAATATTTTCTCCGCTTCGGACAAGCCCGTCGTCGTCAGAATCGAAGAAGGAGCGTCGGCACGGAGCAATCGTGACACGGACGACACCTACGGGATACGCGTTAGAGGCGTCGCGAGCAGCGAGGTCATCGTGGCCGGACATGTGGCCGGCGGCGCGGCCAATGCGATCAGTTTTGTGCCCGACAGAGACACCGACGACATTCTGGAGCTGCGGCCCGGTTTTTCGATCGACGGCAACGTCCTGGCTGAAGGGGGCATGGACACGCTGCGTCTCGGCGGCATGGGCGATGCCGCGTTCGATCTGAACGACATCGATACGGGCGGTCTCACGCGTCGGTATCAAAGCTTCGAGGTCTTCGAGGTCGTCGGCGGTAGTTGGACGTTTTCCGGCGCGACGCTGGTCGCCTTCACCGTCAATACAGGCGTCGTTCGCGGCACGGGGAGCTTTGGCGGGCTGACGGTTGAGAATGGCGGCATTGTTTCGCCTGGCAATTCGATCGGGACGCTGACGGTTGCGGGCGATGTGGCGTTCAATGCGGGCTCCACGCTACAGGTCGAGGTGGCGCCGGACGGCACCAGCGATCTTCTGGCGGTCGGCGGCGCGGCAACGATCGCGACGACCGGAACCACCCTCGACGTGCTCGGCCTGCCGGGCGATTTCCCGCAGGCCTCGCCGACTTACGTGGTGCTGCGCGCCGATGGCGGCGTGACGGGGCAATTCGCGACGGTGCGGGACAATCTGCCGGACCTCGACTTCACGCAGACGGTTGCCGCCACCGAGGTGCAGCTCAGCTATGTCCAGACCCAGACGCCAGGTGGCGGCGGGAACGGCGGCACTGGCGGTGACAATGGTGGGCTGTCGCCCAAGGAGATCCATCCCTCGGCGCTTGGCGCGGGCATGCAGGGGGCTGTCCTGTTCGGCGAGACGCTGCGCCGGCGCGGTGGATTGGTTGCCAACCAGCTGAGTGGCAGCAGCCAGGGTGCCACGGCCCGGTCGGCCCTGCTCGGCTTCGTCGAGCGGCCGGCGCCGGAGAGCCGGGCCTTGCCGGCCCATGCGCTGGCGGCCGACATGCCGAGCCTGCCCTCCGAAGCCTTCGCGGCCCCCCGGGACCGCTGGGCCGTGTGGGGCGCGGTGCTGGGGCAGGACCTGTCCGTCGATGCCGACGGCGCGACACCGGGCTGGGACGCCCAGACCGGCGGGCTGGCCTTCGGCTTCGAGCGCCATTTCGAGGGCCTCGCCTTCCCGACGCTGGCCGGCCTCGCCTTCGGCTATGCCCGTAGCTCGGTCGACAGCGGCGCGTCGGACGCCGATATCGACGCCTTCCACATCGGCGCCTATGCCGCGACGCGGGCCGGCGCGCTGACGCTGTCGGGCGCCCTCGCCTATGCCTGGCAGGACTATGCGTTCGAGCGCGTCATTCCCGTCGCCGGCACCCGCGTCATCGCCGAGGGCGACACCGATGGCCAGACCTTCGTGGCGTCCGCCGAGGCCTTCTATGACATGTCCCACCATCTTGGGGCCGGCTGGCCAGGCCAAGGCCTGCGCTTCGGGCCCTTGGCGCCGATCGATGCGGTCCATGGCGAGCAGGACGGGTTCACCGAGACCGGGGCCGGGATCCTCGACCTGACGGTGTCGGGGACCAGCGCCGATCAGGTGGTGACGGGGCTCGGTATCGGCTTTGGCGTGGACCGGGCGATGGGCGCGACGCTCGTGTCGCTGGATGGCCGTGTGGCCTGGGAGCATGTCTTCGGCGACCGGTCGATCAGCACGGTTTCGGCGATCCCGGTGGCCAATGCGGTGTTCACGTCCGGCTCGGCGCCGGTATCGCGGGATCGTCTGGCGGTCGGTGTCGGGGCGGCGATCGCCTTCACCGACACGATCTCGACCGAGCTGCGCTATGACGGCGCCTTCGCCGACACCGGCAACGACCATCAGGGAACCGCAAGCCTGACCATCAGGTTCTAACGCAAAAGGGGCGGGCAATACGTGCCCGCCCCAAGCCGGTCAGACCCCATGCCGCCGCACCAGGCGCGGCGGCGGGGTGCTAATCGAAAGATATATCGGTTCCATGACGTCATATCAGCGAGACCAACCGCATCTATAACGAGGCTCATGTCTGAAGAGCCTGCCCGCTTCAATCCTCGTGAGATGGCCGCCGTCGCGCATGCTGGGCGTGACCCGTCATCCGGACGACGACCTTTTTCGTGATGCGTGACGTGATCCCGCGGCGCGCCGGCGTGAACGGCTTCTTGGACGATTTGAACAATGGCGGGCGTCGCGGCGACGGTCCGGTCACGCGGCTGGTCGGGGAGATGCCGGAGAAGCCGCCGATTTGCCCGATGAGCCGTTAACGCTTTGCCGCGCTAAGGGAAAATCCTGTCGGTGCAAGTCACGGGGGGTGTGCTTGTTCATTGTGGTCGGCCGGCGATTGATGCAAGCTGGATCTTGTCCGTTGAAGTTCCAGTATTATCGCTTAGCGCAGATGAAGATTGGTCAGAAAATCCTGGGTCGCGTGCCGGGACAAGTTTCGGTTGCGGCTTTTCTCGTCGCTGTGTTTCCAGTCGCCGCTGACGCATCAAGCTTTCTCGATCCCGCGGGCCCCGTCGCCGCCGACCAGGCCGTGCATTTCTGGCGCGTGGTCGCCCTGACCATGCTGGCCGTATTGCCGGTCTTCGTCTTCGTGCCGTTGATGCTTTGGCGATACCGGTTCCAGGCCAGCGGCTCGGCTTACAAACCGAACTGGTCCTACAACCGCTGGCTTGAAGGTCTGATGTGGGGCGGACCGATTCTGATCATCATCGTGTTGTCGGTGTTCCTCTTCCGCTCGACGGAACGTTTCGACCCGTACCGCCCACTTGCCGCGGACAGCGATCTGCGCGTCCAGGTCATCGGTCTGAACTGGAAGTGGCTGTTTCTGTATCCCGATCATGGCATCGCGACCGTGGGGGAGATGGTGTTTCCCACCAATACGTCGGTTGGCTTGTCGCTGACGACCGACTCCACCATGCAAAGCTTCATCATTGCCCGGCTCGGCGGCCAGATCTACGCCATGCCGGGCATGTCGACCCAGCTTCATTTGCTGGCCGATGAAACCGGCACCTTCGAAGGCGAGAACACGCAGTTCAATGGCGTCGGCTTCACCGACCAGAGGTTTGCGGCCCGCGCGCTCGACCCATCCGACTTCGATGCCTGGGTCGATACGGTGCGCTCGCAAGGCCGCGTTTTGGATGATCGGACCTATGCCCGGCTCGCCGACCGCTCCTCGGCGGCCGAAGCACAACGGATGCTGGACATGACCGGCACGCCGGAGGGCATTCTGCATTTCGTTCTGCCCGATCCCGATCTCTATGGGCGTGTCATGGCGCGCTACCGTGATCCCAACGGCGTGCCGCCCGAGAGCCAGCCCGGCGCCCCCGCCTATGACTGGACCCGCGCGACGCTTCCCGACGAGCCGGTTCAGCCGATGCATTCGTCCGATGGCACAATGATGAGAGAGCATCGCCATGACTGACCACGCGGCGCATTGGCTGTTCGGGCGCCTGACCTGGCAGGACATATCGCTCGTGCGCTTCGTGATGGATCCCTCCATCAATGAGATGATCGCGGCCATGGCGGCCGGCCTCGTCGTGGTCGGCGCGGTGGCGACCATCACCGCGCTGACGGTTTTCCGGCTGTGGGTTCCCCTGTTCCGCGACTGGATCTTCTCGACCGATCACAAGAAGATCGGGATCATGTACATCGTTCTCGCGCTGGTCATGCTGGCGCGGGGCATCGCTGAAGGCGTGGTGATGCGCAGTCAGCAGGGCTTCGGCCTGACGGGCGGCTTCCTCGCGCCGGAGCACTTCGCCGAGCTGTTCAGCACGCACGGCACGATCATGATCTTCTTCGTCGCCATGCCCCTGGTCACCGGCTTCATGAACTATCTCGTGCCGTTGCAGATCGGCGCGCGCGATGTCGCCTTTCCGGTGCTCAATCAGATCGGCCTCGGGCTGACCGCCGCCGGCGCCGCGCTGATCATGATCAGCCTGGTGATCGGGCAGTTTTCCACCGGCGGCTGGACATCTTATCCGCCCTATACAGGCGTCACCTTTCAGCCGGGAGAAGGTCCGGACTACTGGATCTGGTCCGTCGGCATTTCGGGGCTGGGCTCGACCATCACGGGCATCAACATCGCCGTGACGATCTACAAGATGCGCGCGCCGGGCATGAAGCTCTTCTACATGCCGCTCTTCACCTGGACCGCCCTGTGCACGTCGATCATCATGATCTTCGCGATGCCCCCATTGACGATCGCGGCTCTACAGCTCGGGCTTGACCGGTATCTCGATTTCCGGTTTTTCACCAATGACTTCGGTGGGAACATGATGAACTACGCCAATATGTTTTGGCTGTTCGGTCATCCCGAGGTCTACCTGCTCATCCTGCCGGCCTACGGCATCTATTCCGAGGTTATCTCGACCTTTTCGGGCAAGCGCCTTTATGGCTACGACTCGCTGGTCTACGCGACGATGTCGATTTCGGTGTTGTCCTTCACCGTCTGGCTGCATCACTTCTTCACGATGGGGCAGAACGCCAACATCAACGCGGTTTTCGGGATCGCGACGATGATCATCGCGGTGCCCACGGGCGTGAAGGTCTATGACTGGATGGCCACGATGTTCCGGGGGCGCATCCGCCTGACGGTACCGATGATTTATGCCCAAGGGTTCCTGCTGCTGTTCGTCATCGGCGGGCTGACGGGCGTCATCCTGGCGAACCCGACGATCGACTATCAGGTTCACAACTCGGTCTTTCTCGTGGCCCACTTCCACAACGTCATCATACCCGGCGTCTTGTTCGGGATGCTGGCCGGCATTCATTTCTGGTTCCCCAAGGCATTCGGTTTCCGCTTGAACGAAGCCTGGGGGCGGGTATCCGCGCTGTTGTGGATCATCGGCTTCATGGTGACGTTCCTGCCGCTGTATTGGCTCGGCCTGCTGGGCCTGCCGCGCCGGTCGGTCAGCTATGACGACCCGAGCTTCGATCCCTATACGCTGATTTCGATGGTCGGCGCCTTCATCCTGCTGACGGCGTTCAGCACCTTTGTCGCGACCATCATCATCAGCATCCAGCAACGGAACGCGCGGCGCGATCTGGTCGGCGACCCTTGGGCCGGGTTCTCGCTCGAATGGGGCACGTCGTCGCCGCCGCCCGAATACAACTTCCCGGCCACGCCGCATGTCAGCGGGCGGGAAACGTTCTTGCAGGCCAAGCGCGATGGCGTCGCTTATCTCGCGCCCGATCGCTACGAAGACATCACTCTTCCGGGCAAGACATCCGTCGGCCTGCTGTTTTGTCTTGTCAGCCTGGGGCTGGGCTTCGCGGCGGTCTGGCATATCTGGTGGCTCGCGCTGCTCTGCGCGCTGATACTGCCCTTGACCGTCATTTTGCGAAGCTTCCGTCTGGACACGGAGATCGTCATCGAGGCCGCCGAGGTGCGCCGCGAAACCGAAGCCTGGCTCGCGCAGGCCAACGCGGCCAAGACGACCACGCGACTTGAGGAGACGACGCCACTCAACACCGGCCGCCCCGCGCTGGATGCGGAGGGCTTCGCACGATGAGAGATCACGTCCCCTTCTATCCCGGTCTGAATCTGGGACATCACGAGGGACACGAAGACAAGAAGAGGGCGGAAATCGTCGTCTTCGGGTTCTGGGTCTTCGTGATGAGCGACATCGTCTTGTTCGGCCTGTTGATGGCGACCTATCTGACGACCCAGAATCCGATGGCCATGGCCGGCGGGCCGACCCCGAAAGACCTGTTCCACCTGCCGTCGGTTTTCGCCCAAACCGTGCTTCTGCTGACCAGCAGCCTTACCTATGGCCTGGCCACGCTCGCCTTGCGGCACAAGCGGTCCGTCGATGAGATCGTCAAATGGCTGTTGGTGACCATGGCGCTCGGCATCGGGTTTCTGGTGCTGGAGATGCGCGATTTTCTAGACATGATCGCCAAGGGCGCCGTGCCGCAGCGCAGCGGCTTTCTGTCGGCCTTCTGGGCATTGGTGCCGATGCATGGGCTGCACCTGACCGCCGGGCTGATATGGATGGGTGTTCTGGTCGTTCAGCTGAAGATGTTCGGCACGCCCGAAATCTTGAAAACGCGTGTTCTGCGTTTGGGCATCTTCTGGCATTTCCTTGATATTGTCTGGATCGGCATATTCACCATGGTCTTCTTGGCGGGCTTGGCATGATGAGCGAAGACGGAGACGCGCGCGAAGACGACTATCGCCATGAACAGCGCCATTACATGGTCGGCTTTGTCTTCGCGTTGTTGCTGACCATCATTCCCTTTGGCGCGGTCTATGTTGGCGTCTTGCCGGGGCTGACAACGGGGATCATCCTCGCGAGTTCGGCCATCGCGCAGTTGATCGTGCAGCTACATTACTTCCTGCACATCGATCTCGGCCGATCCAGCCGCGAGGATCTGCAGCTGATCATCTTTACCGCGCTCATTCTGCTCATCATGGTCGCGGGAACCTTGTGGGTCCTGACCAATCAGATGCACCGCATGATGTAGACGGGTGAGAGGCGAGGGCTAGGCTGCCCGGCGCTTCCACCCGCGCCTTGTTCCGATTCACTTGGTGCTTCGCGGCGATCCGCCGGATCGTTCGAGCGTCCCGACGCGCCTCAAGCGCACCCCTTGCGCCTTGGCCTAATCGTCCTCGATCGTTCGGCGTCTCGCTCTCTCCCATCCCTCCTGAATGCCCTGCAGATGCCGTCGGTCGGCGGCCGACAGGCTCGGAAATCCTGGGCCTGTCGCTGTCTGGCGCAACCCGGTTGATCCATTCTATACAAGCTGTATACAATAGTGGCGGTCAGATGCGCCAAGGGAGGAAGACGCAATGAACCGATATGCCGCCGCCGTCACCGCATTGATGCTGGGCGCGGCCGTCGCCGTGCCCGCCGTCGCCGAGGACCTGCCGGGTGAAGGGGTGACGGTGAGCCCGCTCAAGGGAACGCCGGTCAATGCCTGGTTCCAGCACAAGGTCGTGCAGCTTGGGCTCGAAGAGCTAGGATACGATGTCGAGGAGACGCGCGAGGCCGACTTCCCCGCCCTGCATCTGGCGATTGCCGCCGGTGACGCCGATTACACGGTCAATCACTGGAAGCCGCTGCACAATGACTTCTTCGACCGGTCCGGCGGTGACGACGCCATGCTGCGCGAGAACGCCGTGATCGAAGGGGCCGGCCAGGGCTTCTACGTCGACAAGGCGACCGCCGAAGCCCATGGCATCACTAGTCTTGATGACTTCAAGGATCCGGAGATCGCCGCGCTGTTCGACAGCGATGCCGACGGGTTGGCCAATCTGTCCGGCTGCAATCCCGGATGGGGGTGCGAACTGGTGATCGAGGATCATCTCGACCGGCTGGATCTGCGCGACAGCATCGAACACGACCAGGGCAGCTATTTCGCCATCATGGCCGATACGATCACGCGCTTCGAGAATGGCGGGCCGATCCTCTACTACACATGGACCCCCAACTGGATCAGCGACGTATTGGTGCCGGGCGAGCATGTGGTGCAGATCGGCGTGCCGGCCCAGGACGGCAGCACCACCGTCCGGGAGGACGGCTTCGATCCGGGTTTCGCGGTCAACGATGTCTACATTGTCGCCAACAAGGAGTTCCTGGCCGACAATCCAGCCGCCGCCAAGTTCCTCGAGATCGTCAAGATCCCGATCGCCGACGTCAATGCGGCACAGGTCAAGCTGCGTGATGGCGAGGACACGGTGGAAGATTTCCGGCGTCACGCCGAAGACTGGGTTGCGGCCAATCGGGCCCGGTTCGATGCGTGGGTGGCCGAAGCCAAAGCCGCCGCGAACTGACCCATCCTCCGGCACCGGGCGCCCCGGATGGGGCGCCCCGCACTGCAACGGAGGCGCCCATGACCCAAGCTCATGAAATAGAATGCCGTCATCTCTGGAAGGTCTATGGAGACCGTGCCGAGGCGGCGATGCAGGCGGTCCTGTCCGAGGGGCTGAACAAGGACGAGGTGCGCGACCGTTTCGGCTGCGTGCTGGGCGTCCGCGATGCCAGCTTCCATGTCGCGAAGGGCGAGATCTTCTGCATCATGGGGCTGTCTGGCTCCGGTAAATCGACGCTGGTGCGCCACATCAACCGGCTGATCGAACCCACCGCGGGCGAAATCCATGTCGCCGGTCTGCGGGTCGATCAACTCGACGAGCCGCGATTGCGTCAGCTGCGCGCCGAGACCATCGGCATGGTGTTTCAGCACATGGCGCTATGGCCGCACCGGACGCTTGCGCAAAATGTCGCGTTCGGCCTCGAAGTGCGCGGCGCGTCCGCCGAGGCACAGCGGGAAGCGGCCGAAAAGGCGCTCGGCGCCATGGGTCTCGATGGCTGGGCCGACCATTATCCCGACCAGCTTTCTGGCGGCATGCAGCAGCGTGTCGGCCTGGCCCGGGCGCTCGCCGCCGATCCGCAGATCCTGTTGATGGACGAGCCGTTTTCGGCACTTGATCCGCTGATCCGCCGGCAGTTGCAGGATCAGTTCCTGGAGCTGAGCCAGACGGTGCGCAAGACGACCGTCTTCATCACCCACGATCTGGACGAGGCGATCCGCATGGGTGACCGCATCGCGATCATGAATGACGGCGTGATCGTCCAGATCGGCACGCCCGAGGACATCGTCACCAAGCCGGTCGACGGCTATGTCGCCGAGTTCGTCAAGGGCATCAGCCGGGTCAATCTGGTGCGCGCCGCCACGATCATGGCGCCCATGAACGGGCATGCATCGACCGCCAAAAAGGTGCGCCCGGACAGCGAGCTGGGCGAGATCATGGACCAGTTCCTCGACGATCAGGGACCGGTGACGGTCATCGACGGCGATGGAAACCCGGTTGGCCAGATCGCCATAACCGATGCGCTCCAGGCGCTGCGCGGATAGGACCCGGCATGGATCTGTGGAACATCTTCGACGAGGAATGGGTGCCGGTCGGCGCCTGGGCCGAGGCCGCCCTGGATTGGCTGGTGACCAACTTCCGCCCGGTCTTCCAGGCCATCAAGGTGCCTTTCGACATCGTGCTGACCGGGCTCGAGGACACGCTGACCGACGCACCCGATCTTCTGGTGCTCGCGGTGATCGTGCTGATCGCCTGGCAGGCGGGCGGGCGGCGGGTCGGCCTGATAGCGCTGGGTTGCATGCTGGCCATCGGCCTGATGGGCGTGTGGGAAGCCAGCATGGTGACGCTGGCCATCGTGCTGACCTGCGTCATCTTCTGCTCGATGATCGGCATCCCGCTTGGCATCGCCGCCGCCCGCAGCGACCGGTTCTGGATGGGCTTGCGGCCGCTGCTCGACCTGATGCAGACGATCCCGTCCTTTGTCTATCTGGTGCCGATCGTCATGCTGTTTTCGATCGGCAATGTGTCGGGCGTCATCGTGACGTTCATCTATGCGCTGCCGCCGATGGTGCGACTGACCAATCTCGGCATCCGCGAGGTGCGCGCCGACATGGTCGAAGCGGCTCAGGCGTTCGGCGCCAGCCGCCGCCAGACCTTGATCAAGGTCGAACTGCCGCTCGCCATGCCGACCATCCTGGCCGGCGTCAACCAGACCATCATGATGGCGCTGTCGATGGTCGTGGTCGCCTCGATGATCTCGGTGACCGGCCTCGGCCAGATGGTCCTGCGCGGGATCGGCCGGCTCGACATGGGCCTTGCCACGGTCGGCGGGCTCGGCATCGTCTTCCTGGCGATCATGATCGACCGGGTCAGCCAGAGCTTTGGCATGTCATCGCGCGAGCGCGGCCATGTCAGATGGTACGAGACCGGGCCGGTGGCGCTGGTGCGCGGCTATCTGCGCCGGGATTGAGCCGCGCCCGCATCGAGGATTGCCCGAATGGCCCGCCCCAACATTCTGTTTGTCCAGGTCGACCAGCTGATGGCCAAGGCGTTGCGCGCCTATGGCGATCCGATCTGTCACGCCCCCAATCTGGACCGGCTCGCGGCCCGTGGCGCCGTCTTTGACACCGCCTATTGCAACTTTCCGCTCTGCGCGCCGTCGCGTTTTTCGATGGCGACGGGGCGGCTCGCCTCGGCGATCGGCGCGTATGACAACGCGGCCGAAATGCCGGCATCGGTGCCGACCTATGCGCACTATCTGCGCGCGGCCGGTTATCAGACGGCCCTGTCGGGCAAGATGCATTTCATCGGGCCGGACCAGTATCACGGCTTCGAGCGGCGGCTGACGCCGGATCTCTATCCGGCCGACTTCTCCTGGGTGCCCAACTGGGGCAATGAGGGCAAGCGCGACACCAATGATGCGCGCGGGGTGTTGATTTCCGGTATCTGCGAGCGGTCGGTGCAGATGGATTTCGACGAACTGGTCACCTATCACGCGGTCCAGCATCTGTATGATCTCGCCCGCTCCGGCGACGACCGGCCGTTCTTTTTACAAGTCTCCTACACCCACCCGCACGAACCCTATCTGTGCGGCAAGCCCTTTTGGGACCTCTATGAGGGGGTCGATATTCCGCCGCCATCCGTGCCGGCCTTGCCCGTTTCGGCGCATGATGCCCATTCGGTGCGCCTTCTGACCGATTTCGCGATGCTCGATGTCCGCTTCGACGATGCCGATATCGCACGGGCGCGCCGAGCCTATTACGGCTCGATCAGCTATCTGGACATGATGATCGGCCGCATCCTGGACGTGCTCGATGCCATCGGCCGGGCCGAGGACACCGCCGTTATATTCACGTCCGACCATGGCGAGATGCTGGGCGAACGCGGCATGTGGTTCAAGAAGCACTTCTTCGAACCATCCCTGCGCGTGCCGCTATTCATCACCGTGCCGGGCCTCACGCCACGGCGGATCGCAACGCCCGTCTCGCTGGTCGATCTGTTGCCGACCTTCATGGGGCTCGCGACCGGCGGTGGCTGGTCGAGCGATATCGAGCCGCTCGACGGCATGGACCTGACGGCTTTCTTCGACGGACCCGCGCAGCCCGACCGACCGGTCCATGCTGAATATCTGGCCGAGTCCACGACGGCTCCGATCCTGATGATCCGGCGCGGGCGGTTCAAATTCATCTGGTCCAACGACGATCCACCGCTCTTGTTCGATCTCGACAACGACCCCGACGAACGGGCCAATCTGGCGCCCGACCCCGACCATGCGGACCTTGTCGCCCAATTCACCTCCGAAGTGCTCCAGAAGTGGAACAGCGCGGCGCTGACGGAGCGCGTCACGCTCAGTCAAAGGCGGCGGCGGAAGATCATAGACGGGCTGGCACATGGCCAGAAGCCGCGCTGGAACCACGGCGAGCAGCCGGGGCAAGGCGTTGTCTGGTATCGCGGAGAGGGCAGTTACAACGACTGGGCTTTCGCGCATCTGCCGGTCGGCGGGGGTGGGTGAGACAGGGGCTTGAGATCGTGTACAATTTGTGCACATTGCCGATCGGGAGGCGCGCATGGCCAAAGAGTCGAAGGAAAAGTGCTTTCAGGATCTCAAGCAAAGGATCCTGATGACCAGGCTTGAGCCGGGCGCCGATCTGGATGAGGCGTCGCTTTCGGCGCATTACGGCATTTCGCGCACACCGCTGCGGGAAGTGCTGCAACGCCTCGCCGGCGAAGGCTATGTGCGCATCGAGGCCAATCGCGGCGCCAAGGTCGCCTCGATGAATGTGTCGGCGATGCGCACCTTCTTTCAGACCGCGCCGATGGTCTATGCCAACCTGGCCCGGCTCGCCGCCGAGAACCGCACCGGCCGTCAGCTTGACCGGCTCAAGCAGTTGCAGGTCGATTTTCGCGCCGCCATCGCGGGCGGGCAGCCGGCCGAGGCCGCGCTCAGCAATCACGCCTTTCACGACATGATCGGCCAGATGGCGCACAACCCCTATCTGACCGCCTGTCTCGACCGATTGCTGATCGACCATACACGCCTTGGCCAGACGTTCTATCGCCCCGCCAACCCGTCGGAAGAACTGCTGATCGACAAGGCGGTGGACCAGCATGACGGCATGATCTCGGCGATCGAAGCCGGCGAGACGGCGCTCGCCATCGACCTGACGCTGCAGCATTGGGACCTGTCGCGCGACCGGATGGAGCGTTTTGTCCGGCCCGACCCGCTGCCGGTCGACGTGATTTCTCTAACGGACAGGCGACATGCGGTTTGAAGGCATCTACACGCCTATCGTCACGCCCTATCATGACGATTTCTCCCTCAACGAGACGGCGCTGGCCGAAACGGTCGAGCATCTCGTCGCGGCCGGCGTGCACGGCATCATCGTCGCCGGCACGACCGGCGAATACTACGCCCAGGACACCGAGGAACGCATCGACCTGATGGGCCGCGTCAAGGTGCTGGTCGGGGAGCGTGTGCCGCTCGTCGTCGGAACCGGGGCGATGCGCACCGAAGACAGCATCGTGTTCGCCCAGGCCGCGAAGGCCATCGGAGCCGACGCGATCCTGGTCGCCACGCCGCCCTATGCCTATCCGACCGGTCGCGAGATCGCGCTACACGCGCTGGCCATCGATCGCGCCGCGAACCTGCCCGTGATGCTCTACAACTATCCCGGCCGGATGAGCGTGAACATGGACGAGGCGTGCCTCGACCGGCTTGGCCGCTCGCCGAATTTCCGAGCCATCAAGGAGAGTTCGGGCGACCCCAACCGGCTGCACATGCTGGCGCGGGACTATCCGCATATCGCGCTGTCCTGCGGCATGGACGATCAGGCGCTCGAATTCTTCGCCTGGGGCGCGCGTAGCTGGGTTTGCGCCGGATCGAACTTCGCTCCCGAAGCGCATATCGCGCTCTATCGCGCCTGCGCCGTCGACGGCGACTTCACCAGGGGCCGGGCGATCATGTCGGCCATGCTGCCGCTGATGCGCGTTCTCGAACAGGGCGGCAAGTTCATCCAGTGCATCAAGCATGGCCTGACCATGCGCGGCATCGACGCCGGCCCGCCGCGCCGCCCGCTGCAACCGCTCGACAAGGACGGCAAGCGCGAACTGGAGGAGGTGATCCGCACCATGAACGCCACCGTCGCCGCCATCGAAGGACGCGCTCCATGACCGAGCTTCTGACCCGCGCCGAATACGCGGCCATCGCCGCCGGTCTCGACCTGCCCGCGGCGCCCTTCATCGACGGCAAGTTTCGGCCCGGCACCGGCCCGGCCATGCCAACGATCAACCCGGCCACCGGCGATACGCTGACCACCATCGCCTCGGCCGGCGCCGACGATGTCGATCTCGCCGTGCAAAAGGCGCGCGAGGCGTTCGAACAGGGCCATTGGTCGCGCCTGCACCCGTCCGAACGCAAGGACGTGCTGATCAGGCTGTGCAAGCTGATCACGCGGCGCCGGCATGAGCTGGCGGTGATGGAAAGCATCGACGCAGGCAAGCCCGTCCGCGACTGCGAGACGATCGACGTTCCCGAAACGATCCACGCGATCAAATGGCACGCCGAGGTGGTCGACAAGCTCTATGACCAAACCGGTCCGTCCGGAGATGACGCGATCTCGATGATCGTGCGCGAGCCGGTGGGCGTGGTCGCCGCCATACTGCCCTGGAATTTTCCGCTGCTGATGCTGGCCTGGAAGATCGGCCCGGCGCTGGCGGCCGGATGCTCGGTGATCGTCAAGCCCGCCGAACAGACATCGCTCACGGCATTGCGGATCGCCGAGCTGGCGCACATGGCGGGCGTGCCGCGCGGCGTGCTGCAGGTGTTGCCCGGCGACGGGCCGACGGTCGGCGAGCCGCTCGGCCGGCATGGCGGCGTCGACATGGTGACCTTCACCGGCTCGACCGAAACCGGCCGGCGCTTCCTGCGCTATGCGGCGGATAGCAATCTGAAGAAGGTGGTGCTGGAGTGCGGCGGCAAGAACCCGGCCATCGTCCTCGAGGATGCCGAAAATCTCGACCATGTGGCGTCCCACATCGTCAATGCCGCGTTCTGGAACATGGGCGAGAACTGTTCGGCCGCGTCCCGGCTGATCGTCCACAAATCGGTCAAGCCGGCGCTGATGGAACGGATCGAGGCGCGCTTGCGCGATTTCAAGACGGGCGACCCGCTCGACCCGGCCCATCATCTCGGCGCGCTTATCGATGCGGCCCATCGCGAGAAGGTCGCGTCCTATCTGCGTGCCGGCGACGCTCCCGACGGTCCCTATGTGACGCCTAAGGTCTATGACGTCGCGCCAGACGAGCCGCTGGCGCGCGAGGAAGTGTTCGGGCCAATCCTCTCGGTGATCGAGGTGGCCTCGACCGAAGAGGCGATCGCGCTCGCCAACGACACCGACTACGGGCTGACGGCCAGCGTCTTCACCGCCAATGCCCGCACCGCGATCCGCGCCGCGCGCGAGATCCGCGCCGGCACCGTGACGGTCAACTGCTATGGCGAGGGCGATATCTCGACGCCGTTCGGCGGCTACAAGCTTTCCGGCTTTGGCGGCCGTGACAATGGCGTGCACGCCCACGACCAATACACCGAACTAAAGACCATCTGGATCGACCTGACCGATCCTCGGGACGGGGACAATGTCGGATGACGGTGCTTGAGAAAGCCACCCGCCGGGGGCGCGGCGCGCGCAAGGCCAAGCGCCAGGAGCGCGACGTCACCATGCTGCCGGCGCTCAGGCGTCGCCTGCCGCTGGTCGAGCCGATGGACGAGGGCCAGATCGAGCGCATCGACGCGGCCTCGATGCATATCCTGGAAAACATCGGCATCGTCTTCCGCGATCCCACCGCGCTCGACGACTGGCGGCGTGCTGGCGCCAAGGTCGACGACGAAACGGTCTATCTGGACCGGTTCATGGTGCACGACCTGATCGCCTCGATCCCGGAAACCTTCACCTACCATGCGCGCAACCCGGCCAACAATCTGCCGTTCGGCGCCGATCACGCGATCTTCGTGCCGATGACCGGCGCGCCCTATCTGCGCGGTCTCGACGATGTGCGCCGCAACCCCACGCTCGACGATCTCGCCAACTTCCACAAGCTGGCGCACATGCTGCCGGCGCTCCATTCGAGCGCGCACCACATCGTCGAGCCCTACGACCATCCGATCAGCCAGCGCCATCTGCGCATCACCTATTCGTCGATGAAGCATTCCGACAAGACGTTCATGGGCATGACCACGAGCCCCAAGAACGCCGAGGATGTGATGGAGATGTGCGCGATCCTGTTCGGCGCGGATTTCATCGACAGCCATCCGGTGGTCACCGGCAACTGCAACGGCAATTCGCCGCTGGTCTGGGACGAGACCATGCTGGGCGCCATGCGCGCCTTCTCGCGGCGCAACCAGCCCGTCCTGTGCTCGCCCTTTGTGCTGGGCGGCGCCAACACGCCGGCCTCGGTCGCCCCCACCGTCGCCCAGCTCAATGCCGAAGCGCTGTCGGCGCTCGCTTACACGCAAGTGGTCCGCAAAGGCTGTCCCGCCATCTACGGCCATTACCTGTCGACGGTCTCGATGAAGTCCGGCGCGCCAATGGCCGGCACGCCCGAGATCAGCCTGATGAACCTGATGATCGGCCAGATGGCGCGCCACTATCGGGTGCCCTGGCGGTCGTCGACCACGCTCGGCGGCGCCAAGACGTTCGACGCGCAAGCCGGCTATGAGAGCGCCTCGACGCTGATGGCGCTGCAGATGGCGGGCACCAACTATATGTGGCACGCCGCCGGCTGGAACGAAGCGGGCATGCATTGCTCGGTCGCCAAATTCGTCGTCGATGCCGAGCAATGCGCCATGGCCTACCGCATGGCCCAGGGCATCAACTGGGATGATTTCGACGAGGGATTGGCGGCGGTCGCCGATATCGGGCCTGGCGGACACTATCTCGGCCACCCGCACACGCTGGAGCACTTCCAGCGGGCGTTCTTCATGCCCGAACTGTTCGACAACAACTCCATCGAGCAATGGCAGGCCGAGGGTGCCGTCGAGATCAACGAGCGGGCCTTGGGCTACGCCAAGGCGCTTCTGGCCGACTATGAGGAGCCGAAGCTGGATCCGGGCGTCGACGAAGCCTTGCGGGACTACATCGCGCGTCGCGAACGGGAAATACCTGCGGCCGACGCGCTCAATCAGGAGCATTAGACTGTATCGGCATTCAGGTTTCCGCCCTCCGGGTCGGGCTTTCCCCATCCGCAGTCAGATTCAAAACGCATGCGCACACGGTCGGAGCCGATTCAGAACATGTGGGAACCGGATTCACGGGTCGACGGCGCGGCAAACAAGGATTGAGAGCCGGTTGAGCTATTCGGAGAAAGCGGAACGGCGTTGGGAGCTGATGCCGTGATCGATGTCAGCCGCCTGCCGCGCGACCCCGGGCCCGCGGCCTGGAGCCGGTTGCTGCCGGAGCCGGAACCGGCCGTCCCGCTCGACGGGGCGCAGACGGCTGACTGGCTGGTGATCGGCGCCGGCTTCGCCGGCCTTGCCGCCGCGCGCCGGCTGTCGCTGAACTGCCCCGGCGACCGGATCGTTGTGCTCGAGGCGGCCCGGGTCGGCGAGGGGCCGGCGGGGCGCAATTCGGGCTTCATGATCGATTTGCCGCACGATCTGTCATCGGACGACTATGGCGGCGCGCTGGACCGCGATCTCGCCCATACCGAAGACAATCGCCTGGCGATCGGCTTCGCCCGGGAGATGGCGGCCGAGTTCGGTCTGTCCGGCGAGGCGTTCGCCCCGTCCGGCAAGATCAATGCCGCCGCCAGCGACAAGGGCGTCAAGCATAACGAGAGCTATGCGGCGCATCTCGCTGCGATGAACGAGACCTGCGAGATGCTCGATGCCGCGCAGATGCGCGAACTGACCGGCACGGAATACTATCTCGGCGGTCTGTTCACGCCCGGCACGGCGATGATCCAGCCGGCCATGTTCGTGCGCGGCGTGGCGCGGGCCTTGCGATCGAACCGCGTCCTCGTGCACGAGAACAGCCCAGTCCAGCGCCTTGAGCGGCAGGGCGATTGGGTCGCCTCGACGCCCGCGGGGCAACTGTCCGCGCCGCGCGTCATCCTCGCGGTCAACGGCCATCTGAACAGTTTCGGCTTTGCCCGTGGGCGTTTGATGCACGCCTTCACCTATGCATCGATGACCAGGCCGCTGACGACGGACGAGGTGCGGCGGCTTGGCGGCCAGCCGGTCTGGGGCGTCACGCCGGCCGACCCGATGGGGACCACCGTAAGGCGGATTTCAGGCGTAGGCGGCGATCGCATCGTGGTGCGCAACCGGTTCACCTATGATCCGTCGATGGAAGTCGACGAGGCCCGCCTCGCCCGCGTCGGCCTGGACCATGACCGGGCGTTCCACGCCCGGTTTCCGATGCTGGACGGTGTGGGCATGGAGTATCGCTGGGGCGGCCGGCTGTGTCTGAGCCTGAACAATGTGCAGGTTGTGGGCGAGCTGGAGGAGGGGCTTTACGCGGCCTGCTGCCAGAACGGCCTTGGCACCACGAGGGGCACGCTCGCCGGCCTGCTGGCCGCCGATCTCGCCACCGGCCGGACGAGCGCGGCGCTGAGCCGCATGCTGGCATCCAGCCCGCCGCGGCGGCTGCCGCCCGAGCCGATCGCGCAAATCGGCGCCAATCTGCGGCTCAGATGGGGCGAGGCAAGGGCTGGCAAGGAGCTTTGAGCCGGATGGTGGACACCTGGCGTCTCGTCCCGGGGACAGCACTGACTGTGCGGAAGTGTCCGAGACGTAACGGCTATTTCTTCTGTAAGACATTGATTTAAAGTATTTTTTCGCCGCTCCGTCACTATGTCCGGGATCGCGCCGGTGCGATCGATCTTTCCCTGACTTGGCGTTTCTCACAACAGACGCGAGCACCGGTCACGGCTGGTTCCATAGACATCGCAACAGCGGGTGTCGCGTGACCTTGAGACCCGCGTGGTCCGCGCCGGGGGCTGTCATCGCGTTCGGATCGAGCCGGGCGCTGCGATGTCCGGCGCGGCCCCCGGTACCGCGACGACGCCCCCACGACGGGTTGCCAATACCGGTCTTCACCATCGCCCAAGACGGTGCCGATCCGCCGTCGCCGCACCGGACCGCCTCTCCGATCACGAAGCCGACAGCACCGAACGGCCGGCCCTGTCGATGCTCCCTCCGGGCATCCGGACCGGATCGGGCGGGTTACCGGACAATGCATGCAGAAAGCGCCTTGTTTTTTCGAATTCCTTCTGATGCTCTGGAAATGCGCTTGTTCTGCATGCAGAATAGTCGGGAATCTCCGTGAAAGAGCCGCTCATGACCAGTGTCCCGCCGCAGAAGATGAATGCCACCGAGCAGGCCTATACCATCATCCGCAACGACATCCTGACCGGCAAGCTGGCCGAGGGGGAGCGCTTGACCGAGACGCGGTTGTCGGATGATCTGGGCCTGTCGCGCACGCCCATTCGCGAAGCGATCGGGCGGCTCATCCTGGAAGGGTTCATCGAGCGGCAGAAGGGATACACCACGCGCGTCGCCTATTTCCCCCAGGACGAGGCGGAGCAGATTTACGAGATCCGCCGCCTCGTCGAGTGCTATTCGGTCGAGCGCGCGACCCGTTTGGCCACCGACGAGGACATCGCGGAACTGCGCCGTATCCATGCCGCGATGAAGGCCGATACGCCACCGCGCGACAAGGCCGCCTATCAGCGGCTGACCGAGGCCAACGAAGCGTTTCATCGCGCCATCGTCAACGCGGCCCGCTCGCCGCGCCTCACCGCGCTGATGACCACCGCGCTGGATGTCGGCATGGTGGTGCGGACGTATTCGATGTTTTCCGACAGGGACCTGATGCGCAGCCTCAACCACCATGAGGAGATCATCCAGGCCATCGAGGCGCGTCAGCCGAAATGGGCGTCGAGCATCATGTCGGCCCATCTGCTGGCGGGCGCTGCGCGGGTGGCCGAGCGCTGCGCCACGACGGATCAAGCCAAGGACTGAACAACTCGCCTTGCGCCGTTCTCGGCGCAGGTTGTTCTAGGTCGCGATGGCGATGCGGCGATGCCGTCGATTCCGCGACAGCTGGCGATCCGCGTCTGGCCATCGCGCGAGTAGGAGACGGACGATGAACGACCGCTTTGACCGAATTGCCCGGCTCGATGCGGCGTGGCATTTCTGCGAGGACTTCCACGCCTCCGCGCCACGGGACCGCGCCTGGCCGGCGGTGGCGGGACCGCTGTCCGACACGATCATCGGGGTCAAAGCCAACATCTCCGTCGCGCGGCAGGCCTGGACCGCCGGTATCGGCAGCCGGGCGGACAGGACCGCGCCGGCGGACGCGCCGGTTGTCGCGGCGCTGCGGTCGGCCGGGGCCGTGCTGCTCAGCCGTCTCGTGATGGATGAAGGCGCGCTCGGGGCCGCGGCCGACAATCCGCATTTCGGTCGCTGCGATAACCCGGCTCATCCGGGCCACAGCGCCGGCGGGTCGTCCGGCGGATCGGCCGCCGCCGTCGCCGCCGGCGCGGTCGATGCCGCGCTCGGCACCGACACCATGGGGTCGGTGCGCATTCCGGCTGCCTATTGCGGCGTTCATGGCCTGAAACTCGGCGCGGGCGCGGTGGACATGGCTGGGATCATGCCGCTTGCTCCCAGCCTGGATGCGCTGGGCGTGCTGGCGTCGACGCCAGCCCTGATCGGCCAGGTGCTCGATGTCGTTGCTCCGGGGGACGGGCATTCGGGCATCACAGGCTGGCGCGTACCCGACAGCCGGGTCTGGGGACACTGCGCGCCCGAGATCCGCGATGCCGTCGATGCCGCATCGGGCCGGCTGCGGCGCCTGCTCGGACCGCCGGGCCCGATGTCGGCGCTCGACCTGCCGGCCTCGCGGAGCGACGCCTTCCTTCTGACCGAGGTCGAGGCGGTGGACAGCTTCGCCCTTGAAACCGGGCTGAGCGAGAGCCTGCGAAAGATGATCGCCTATGGCCGCGGCTTGGCGACCGAGCGGATACAGGGCGTCCGCGACCGTCTTGGCGCGGCACGACACACCCTGATCGACGCGCTCGGACAGGATAACGTGCTGCTTTTGCCAACCGTGGCGGCCGCCGCCTTCGAACATGGCACGCGGCCCCCGGTGGGGCAGGCGGATTTCACCGCCATCGCCAACATCGCCGGGCTGCCGGCGCTCGCGATCCCGGTAAAGGACGCGACACCGCCGATCTCGATCCAGCTTGTCGGCCCGCCGGGATCGGAACGCGCGCTTCTGGCGCTGGCCGAACGGATCTGATCGCGGATCAGCCGCCTGCCGGCTGTGCCGGGCAGTCCGCCGTCTGGAACAGCGCCGCGTAGTCGGCGCGCAGCACATTCTTCTGCACCTTCCCCATCGTGTTGCGGGGCAAGGCATCGACCACGACATATTCCTTCGGCCGCTTGAAATTGGCCAGCTTCGCCGCGACCGTCTCCTTGATCGCGGCCAGATCGGGCGCCGTGCCGGCCTCGGCGGCCAGAACCGCCACCACGCCTTCGCCAAAGTCGGAATGGGGCAGACCGATCACCGCGCTTTCGCGGATGCCGGGCTGGTCGTCCAGCAACTGCTCCACCTCCTTGGGGTAGATGTTGTAGCCGCCCGAGATGATCAGATCCTTCTTGCGTCCGACGATGGTCACATAGCCGTCTACGTCGATCCGGCCGAGATCGCCGGTGATGAAGAAGCCGTCCTCGCGCAGCTCTTCGGCGGTCTTTTCAGGCATTCGCCAATAGCCCTTGCAGACATTCGGCCCCCGCACCTCGATCATGCCGGTCTGGCCATGCGGCACTTCGCGGCCCTCCTCGTCCGTGACCCGCAATGTCACGCCGTCGAGGGGGAAGCCGACGGTGCCGGCGCGCCGTTCCCCGTGATAGGGGTTGGTCGTGTTCATGCCGGTTTCGGTCATGCCGTAGCGTTCCAGGATGGCGAGCCCGGTCCGCTCGCTGAAGCGGGCATGGGTTTCGGCCAGAAGCGGCGCGCTGCCGGATGTGAACAGCCGCATATGCGCGGTCAGGTCCCGGGTGAAGCGCGCGTCCCCCAGAAGTCGGGTATAGAAGGTCGGCACGCCCATCATGGCGGTCGCGCGTGGTAGCGCGTCGAGAACGCCGTCGACGGTGAAGCCCGGCAGCCAGATCATCGACCCGCCCGCGGTCATCACAACATTGCAGGCGACGAACAGCCCGTGGGCGTGAAAGATCGGCAAGGCATGGAGCAGAACGTCATCCCCGCTGAAGGCCCAGGAAGAGGTCAGCGTTCGTGCATTGGACAACAGGTTGTCTTGCGTGAGCATCGCGCCCTTGGAACGCCCCGTCGTGCCCGACGTGTAGAGCAGGCAGGCGAGGTCGTCGGGGCCGCAAGCCACCGGCGCGTGCGCGGGCTGCGCGCCGGCGACCGCGTCGCGGAAACTGCCGCGTTCCTCCGCGTCGAGGCTCAGCAGCCTGGTGCCGGCTTTTTGGGCCACGGGCGCCAAGGCGTCGACCGAGGCCGGGTCCGTCACCAGGATCCTCGGCGTCGCATCCCCGACGAAATAGGCGATCTCGTCCGGCGTGTAGGCGGTGTTGAGCGGCACGAAGATCACACCGCAATGGAGACAGGCGAGATAGAGCGCCAGCGCCTCTGGCGATTTGGCACACTGCATCGCCAGCCGGTCGCCTTTGGTCAGTCCCGCCGCGCGCAGATAACCTGAGATGCGCGCGACCCGGCCGGCCATCTCGGCATAGCTCAGCGTCGCGCCGTCCGGGAGATGCAGGAGCGGTGCGCCGCTGTCGGCATGGCGGCCGAGAAGCGTGTCATAAAGGGGATTGGTCATCGGATCACATCCTGAAACATCATCGGGCGGCGTCGAGCGAGACCGTCATGGCGACGGTTCCGTCGGGCCGACGCGCCCAGAGAAAGACGCCGTTGTCGGTATCCCGGCCTTGCAGCGAGAACGGGTCGGTGACGAAGAGCGGCGCCATGGCGCGAATGTCGAACGCCGCGAGCCGCCGCGCGCCCAGCCTTTCGAGACCAAGATCGATCAGCAATGTCGCCACCAGCGGGCCATGCACCACAAGGCCCGGATAGCCTTCGGTCTCGCGGGCATAGTCGGCGTCGTAATGGATGCGGTGGCCGTAGAAGATCAGCGCGGAATAGCGGAACAGCAGGACCGGATCGGGGGTGACCTCCCGCATGAACATCGCGTCGTCCGGCGCGGGCTTTCCGGGTGGCGGCGCGACACCTGCGGCAGGCGCGGCGCGGTAGACGATGTTCTGCGTTTCACGCATGCGGTGAACGCCGGCCACCGTAAAATCATGATCCACGGTGACGAAGCAAAGCTGTCCCGATCGCCCGTTCTTTTCCTCGATGGCCCGAATGGTCGAGGTTTTCTCGACCGTTTCGCCCAAGCGCAGCGGCGCGTCGATCGCGACGCGCCCTCCGGCCCACATCCGGCGTGGTAAGCCGAAGTCGGGAATGAAGCGGCCCAGCCGTTCATGCCCGTCGGGGCCTAGATCGGAGGCGCGGATCTGCGGGTTGAAATAGAGATAGTGCCAGAAGGGCGGCAGCGGATCGCCGGGCGCGACCGTCGCCTCGCGGTCAAGGGTTAGCTGCATGAGCCGGGCCTGGCGCAGGTCCAGCGTGTCCGTGACCCGTTCGCTGCGCCCCACGGCGTCCGTCGAGATGCCGGTCACGCTCAGCATCCCTTGAAGACCGGCGCGCGTTTTTCGGCGAAGGCGCGCTGGCCCTCGGCATAGTCGGCGCTGTCGAAGCAGGCGCTAACCAGCGCCTCGACCGCGTGCCGGTCGCGCATGCCGTCCGGCTTGGCCATCTCGGTCAGTGCCGCCTTGGTCGCGCGGATGGTCAAGGGCGCGTTCTTGGCCAGCGTATCGACATAGGCGGCGCAGTCCGCGTCGAAGCTGGCCGTCGGGTAGACATGGTCGCACAACCCCTTGGCCAGCCCTTCCTCCGCCGCGACCTTGCGCCCCGAAAACAGGAGATCGGCGGCGACGGCATGTCCCAGCCTCGCATGCAGCGAGGCCACGCCGTCGAAGTCATAGCCCAGTCCGAGCTTCGCCGGGGTGATCGCGAAACGGGCATCCTCGCGCGCAAGCCGCAGGTCGCAGCGCATGGCGAGCGCCAGCCCGCCGCCGACACAATAGCCCCGGATCAGGGCAAGGGTCGGGACCGGCATCGCCTCAAGCGCGTCCTCGGCGCGGGCGACGGCGTCGTTATAGGCGGTCGAGCTGGCCGCATCCCTGCGGGTTTCGCCGAATTCCGAGATGTCGGCGCCCGCGACGAAGGCCCTGTCGCCGGCCCCGGTCAGCGTCATCACGCGCAGACCGTCGTCCTTGGCCAGGCCCTCGCAGATCTCAGCCAGTTCCTGCCACATGGCCATGTTCATCGCGTTCAGCTTTTCGGGACAGTTGAACGTCAGCGCCGCGACGCCGCCCTCGCGCGCCAGCAGCAACCGTCCGCCGGCATGCTCTTGAATGTCCGTCATTGCTCCCTCCATTGACCGCCGCCGTCGAGGTCGATCACCGTGCCGTTGAGATAGGCCGCCTTGGGCGAGACCAGCATCACCGCCAGACTGGCCACCTCTTCGGGCAGCGCCGGGCGGCCATAGGCAAAGCGTGCCGGATCGACCATCTCGCGCCAGCGCGCTTCATCGCCCAATGCGTCGAGCGCCTTGTTCTTCATGAACCGCGTCATGCGGTCGGTCAGCGTGGGCGAGGGGTTGATGCCGAAGATACGCACCCCGTCCTCCTGGGCCTCGGCCCCGAGCGCCTGCGTAAAGGCGATCAGCGCGGCATTCGCCGCCGAGCCGGAGATATAGGCCGCGCGGTTCGCCCGTCCGGCCATGCCGATGATGTTGAGGATCGTGCCCGAGCCGCGCGCCGCCATGCCGGGCAGTACCTGCTGGCACAGATGGATGTAGCCGAAGACCTTCAGCTCCCAATCGCCGCGCATGTCGTCCATCGTCATGTCACCGAGGCGCCCGGCGCGGATCGCGCCCGCATTGTTGACGAGGATATCCGGCGTGCCGACCGCTTCGAGCAGTTCAAGGCGCCCGGCATCGCTCGACAGATCGGCCGGCAGAACGGTCACCCCATCAGGCCCCAGTGCATCGCGCGCGGCCTCCAATTGCGCTTTGTCGCGCGCCGTCAGCGTCACGGCGGCCCCTTCCGCGATCAGCGCGGCGGCGATGGCTCGGCCGATCCCCTTGGAACCGCCGGTGATCAGCGCGGTTCGGCCGCGCAGATCAAGATCCATGCTCGTCTCCGACATAGTATTGGATCTCGAAGAACACGCAGCCGCCCGCCGATGTGAACGGCCCGTGCTCGGTACCGGGCGGGCGGCAGGCATAGGCGGGCGCGGCGAATTCGGTGCCGCCCATGCCCTCGGCATCGCAGCCATTCACCAGGTTGCCGGAGATCAGATAGACCTCTTCCCAATAGTCGTGCAGGAACACGTTCGGCGCGATGGTGCCCGGCTGGAAGCGAATGAGCCGGGTCCGCACGCCACGCTTGGCGTCCTCGTCAAGCGCGCCCGACAGCATCTTCTGTTCGACACCCGGCGCGCCGCCGGGGACGGGTTCCCAGCCGGTGTCGGTGTCGAGTTCGTGAAATGGCACGGCGTGCTTCAGGGGCATCGGGTCTCCTCCAGGTCGGGGGCGAAGGCTGCGGTGAAAGCGGTTTTCAGTGCCGACAGATCGGCTGCTTCGGGCAGGGCCATCACGGCCTGTACGATGGCGGCGGCTTGGGCGGGCGTCAGTCGGCCGTGAGCCGCATTGGCGTGGAATTTGTCGATCAGCTCGGTCTCCGACATCGGGTTTTCCGGATCTCCCCAGGCGGCGGGGCAGACGGTTTCGCGCTCGCTGCCGTCGCCATCGGTCAGACACAGCCGCGCGCCATAGCTCCGGGGAAAGGCCGCGTCGAGATCGGGATCGACCCGCAACCGGATCCGCGTGCGCAAGGCCGCGATGTCGGGCGCGTTCAGGGCGTCGGGCGCGAAATCCGCGATCGCCGGCGCGCCCTTGATCAGGGCGACGGCGACGGCGTGCTGCAGGCTGAACCGTGCCTCGTCCGGCGTGGTCGGCGCTGGCGCGTCGCAGAAATCGATGGCGGCGCGATAAGTATGGATGTCGACCCGTTCCGGCGGACCCGACAGGCCGGCGCCGCCCAGATCCAGCGCGGCGGAGATCGCCGGATGGACATGCCGGCAGGCCGCGAAGGGCTTGAAACTCATCTCCAGAAGCGCCCAGTCACCGGGTGCCGTGAGGTGTGTCCGGTCACCGCCCGGATAGAAGCTCGCGAAGAAGCCCATCGGCCCGGTCAGAATGGCCCGCGCGCCGGGAAATCCGGTCGCGGCGAGGTCGGCGGCGAAGACGCCCGCGCGCGCGGCATGTGCCGTGGCGAGCTGCTTGGAAAAGGTCGGCTCGAGGCGGCACTGCCAGATCCCGGCCGCCATCATTCCCGCCTGGCCGAGCGCGTCGGCCATGACGGGCTCGGCTGGTGTCGTCAGGTCGGCGGCGGCCACGGCGGCGCCGAAGACACCGCAGGTGCCGGAATTGTAGAATGTCGTGTAGCCGCCCGAGGCCGCGACCCGCCCAATGCGGATGGCGGCTTCATAGCCCCGAACCAGCGCGGCCAGCAGCGCCGCGCCGCTGACGTCCCGCCTGAGCCCGACCGCGAGCGTCGCGGCCCCCACCGCATCGCCCGGATGCAGGATCGAGGCGCGATGCAGGTCGTCCATTTCCAGCACATTGCCGAGCGTGCCGAGCAGCAGGGCGGCCTGCTGCGCGTCGATATCCGGGGAGGCGAGGCCGGCGCGCAGCACATCATCCTCGCGACAGCGGCATGCCCGGCCCATCGCGCGCGCCACGTCGGCATGGCGCGCCGCGATGATGCATCCCAGCCAGTCGAGCAAGGTGAACCGGGCGCGCGACAGCACATCCACGGCCACGGGGCGGCGGCATAGCGTGAGGAAATCGGCTTCAGGGAGATCGCTGCTTTTGCTCATTTCGCATACAAAAAAGAGTCGAATTGACCCGGATTTGCTCATTCTGTCGGCAGATCGGGCAATTCTCGATGAGAAAAACCCTTGTTTTCTGGGAAAACTATCGGAATAGGCGTTGCCTGTTAGCACGCCACGCGGAATTTTTGCATACAAGAAGATATTGCCCAAACAAACATTTGTCGACATAGTGGTTGGAACAAAAAGCGATGCAAGCGCATTTGGCCCGCCATCCAGCGGGCCGATTTCGAGGGGCAATAAGAGCCGAAGACCGGGTCGCCGCAGCCTGTGCCGATCGCCGGCGGGGCTCGATCAGCAAGGGAGACATCCGATGAACCAGACCGCGTTCAACCGCCGCCAGTTCCTGGCCGTCATGGGGGCCGCCACGGCGCTTGGCGGCATTGCGACCGCCGCGCACGCGCAGCAATCGCTGAAGCTATGGGCGCCCGGCATCGCCAAGGTCGGCGCGCAGGACTGGTCCGACATGGAAACGCAGGCCGGCATCCCGATCGACGCCATCGCCAAATCGGCCCGTGCCGACGAAGCGATCCAGAAAATGGTCGTGGGCGATGGCAATGCGCTCTATGACGCCATGACCGACAATGGCGGCGGCATGGAGGATGCCCTTGCGTCGCAAGGCGCCATTGTCGAACTCGATGTGTCGAGAATTCCCAACTGGGCGAACATCCTGCCGAGCTACAATGAAGGCGGTTCGAGCGTCGACACCATTCGCCATGACGGCAAGGTCGTTGCCGTGCCGTATATCTCGAACGCCGACAGCCTGGCCTTCAATCATGACAGGATCGGCGAGGAGCTGACTTCTTGGGAGGCGCTGTTCGACAGCCAGTTCCGTGGCCGCGCGGCGATGCAGAACGACTTCGGTCCGACACTGACCAACACGGCGATCTACCTCAAGCAATCGGGCAAGGGCAGCATCGACAATCCCTCGGACATGACCGAGGACGAAGTGCGCCAGACCTGCGAATTCCTCATCGACCTCAAGAAGCAGGGCCATTTCCGCACGTTCTGGGACGGGGTTCAGAACGGCGCCGATCTGTTGTCCTCCGAAGAGGTGCTGGTCTCGTCATGCTGGGAGGTCATCCAGATCTTCGCGGCCCGCAAGAACGGTCAGGACATCCGCTACGGCACGATGAAGGAAGGTCACCAGACCTGGAACAACGTCGTCATGCTGACGCGCGGCGGCCAGGAGAGGGGGCTGGAAGATGCCTTCTACAGCCTCGCCAATGTCTATCTGTCGCCCTGGTTCGGCTCACAGACGCTGGCCGGTCTGGGCTTCACCCCGCAGATGGTCGGCGTTCAGGAGTATGTCGACGCCAATCCGGACATGTTCGACGCCGACACCAGGGCGCTCATGACCGAACGCCTCGAACGCAAGCAGGCGCGGCGCGCGGTGCCCGGCAATTCCTGGCAGAACGTTTTCCCGACCAATATCCGGGTCTACCAGGACTGGTGGGCGCGCGTGCAAGCGGCCTGACGCAATATGTCGGCAACGACAGAACGGACCGGCGGGGCGCTTTCCGCCGGTCCGGCCACGACAGGCTGGCAGGAGCGTCTGACCCCTTGGGTCTTTCGCGCCCCGCTCATCTTCATGGTGTTGTTCTTCGCCATTCCGATGGCGTTGACCGTGGTCTTCTCGGTCTTCGAACGCACGACGTTCTGGATGGAGCCGGGGTTCACGCTGTTTTCCTACGAGAATTTCTTCTTCTCGGCCCGCCTGACCAATTTTCTCGATTCGATGAAGTATTCGCTGATCGCCGTGGCGATCTGCTTCGTCTTCGGATTTCCCATCGCCGTCTTCGTGCGCAAATCCGTTCCGAAAGTGGCGCAGCACCGCGTCGTCCTGTTGTTTATCCTGCCGTTCATGGTGTCCGAGATCATCCGCGTCTTCGCCTTGCGGCCCGTGTTGCAGCGCAACGGCCTGGTGAACACGACGCTCATGGACCTCGGGATCATCGACGAGCCGATCACGGCGCTTCTCTACACGCATACGGGTGTCGTTATCGGGGAGGTCCTGTCGTTTCTGCCGTTCATTGTCTTCTCGGGCTTTCTCGCCATGGAGGCGGTGCCCAAATACATCTTCGAGGTTTGCGATGATCTGGGCGTGGGGCCCTGGCGGCGCTTCAAGGATGTCATCCTGCCGTTGGCGGCGCCGGGCATCTTCGCGGGATCGGTCTTCATCTTCGTCAATGGCCTCGGCGTCGCGCTCCTGCCCAACATCCTGGGCGGGGCCGGCGCGGTGAATGCGGGCCTCATCGCCACGCAGGCGATCACCGCGCTGGATTTCCCGCTCGCCATGGCGGTGAGCGCGATCATGATGGCCACGCTGATGACGCTTCTCTGGATCGGGCACAGGCTGTTTGACCTGACCAGGATCCTGACGCCGCTGAACTGAGCGCCAGCCGATGAACGACTACGAAAACCCTTTGCTGTACAAGCTCAAATGGGCGTATCTGCTGCTGGTCGTCCTGACGCTGATGACGCCCGTTCTCTACGTGATGTACGTGTCTTTCAACGCCAATGGGTTCGGCGCGAACGAGTATGTCTTCACGCTGGAATGGTATCGGCTGATCTTCTCGGATGCGTTGCTGGTCGGCGCGCTGCGCTGGACCCTGATGCTGGCGCTAACGGTCACGGTCATCACCGTGCCGATGGCGCTCCTGGCGGCCAAGTATTACAAGGCGGCGCGCAACAAGCTTTTCCCGGTCTTCCTGCTGCTCGCCCCGCTCTTCGTGCCGCCGGACATCCTCGGCTCGGCATTGCTGGTGTTCTTCAAGAACCTCAACCTGGCCTTCATCTGGCTGGGTGATCTGATCGGGACAGGTCTCTTCGACAGCTGGTTTCAACTCAGCTTCCTGACGGCCACGATCGGACTTATCATCTACACGATCCCCTATTCCTTCGTGGTCATCCTGATCACGATGGGGCGCTACCGGTCCGAGCAGACCGAGGCGGCGCGGTCTTGCGGCGCCAATGGCTGGCGGGCGTTCTGGGATATCGAGTTCCCGCAGATCCGGGCCGGCATTTTCTCGGCCTGCGCCTTCACGGTCATCCTCGTCTTCAACGAATACACGCGCACGAGCCTTCTCAAGGGCGGCTTCGACACCTTCACCACGGTGCTGATCAGCCAGATGCTGAACACCGGCATGTCGCCGCAGAGCTACGCCATGTCCGCCCTGGTCAGCTTCGTCGCCATCGCCGTGATCGGATCCATCATCGTCTTCACCATGCTCCGGGCCGAGTCCCTGTCGCGGGTTGCCCGCGCCAAGGCCGAACCGGTGATGTCATGAGCCATCAGGCCCGCAAGCATGAGACCCGCAACATGACCGACCAGAACGTACCGGCCGTCGACGTGCGCGGCCTCTCGAAACACTATGGCGACGTCGTTGCCTTGCGGAACGTGAACATGACCGTCGGCGCGGGCGAATATTTCGCCCTGCTCGGCCCCTCGGGCGGCGGCAAGACCACGCTCTTGCGCACCATAGGCGGCTTTCACAGGCCGACCACGGGCGAGATCCTGCTCAACGGGCGAAGCGTCGGCCATCTGCCGCCCGACAAGCGCCCGACGACGATGGTCTTCCAGGCCTATGCATTGTTCCCACACATGACCGTGACGCAGAATGTCGGCTACGGCCTCAAGGTCGCCGGCATGGCCAGGGACAAGATCGCCGAGAAAGTCGACTTCGCCCTCGAACAGGTGGGGCTGTCGCAGCTCACCCACCGCAAGCCACACGAATTGTCCGGCGGCCAGCAGCAGCGCGTGCAACTGGCCCGCGCCATCGTTCTCGATCGCGATATCCTGCTGCTCGACGAGCCGCTGGCGGCCCTCGACGCGCAGTTGCGCAAGGACATGTGCCTGGAACTCAAGCACCTGCAGGAGAAGGTCGGCATCACCTTCATCCACGTCACCCATAACCAGGAAGAGGCGATGACCGTCGCCGACCGCATCGCGCTGATCGCCAATGGCGATCTGGTCGAATGCGGCAATGCGCACGACATCTACCGCGCGCCGGACAAGGCATTCACCGCGAGCTTCGTCGGCGACAACAACCTGCTCACCGGCAAGGCAACCGAGGTGAATGCAAGCTCCGTCACCGTCGACGTTGCCGGCTCCAGGCTCACCGTCGACAAGCGCGGCTTGTCGGTGCGCGACGGCCAGGAGGTCAGCCTGTCGATCCGCTCGGAATGCGTCGCGCTCGACCGTGCCGCAGGACCCGACGCGCCCCCCGACGGGCGGTCGATCGCCGGGACCTATGACGAAAGCGTCTATCTCGGCCTGACCACCTCGCACTTCGTTCGTCTGCCCGATGGCACCGAGATGGTCAGTCGCGTGATCGCCGACAGCGACGAACGCCTGCCGTCAGCGGGCGCGGCCGTGCGCCTGTCGTGGAAGCCTTCAGACATTCGCTTGCATGTTGAGTGACCCGATGCCGTCGAACCCCCGCATTCCGTTTCAGCTGTCGTCCGACCGCCCGCCCCTGAGCGGTCCCGAAGGCAAGCAGCTCATCGTTCATATCGTCATGAACATCGAATATTGGCCGATCGAGCGGGCGATGCCGCGCGGCATCATTCCGGCACCGCATGGCGTCGCGCCGGCGCCGCCGGATGTGCCGAATTTCTCCTGGGTCGAATATGGCATGCGCTGCGGCATGCCGCGCATGCTCGACATGCTGGCGCGCAAGGGGCTGCCATGCTCGGCCTTCCTGAACGCGCAGGTCGCCGACGTCTATCCGACGCTCATGGACGCGGTTGTCGACGCGGGCTGGGAACTGGTCGGGCATGGCTGGTTCCAGCAATCGCTGAAACAGGCAGATGACGAAGCCGACGTGATCCGCCGCTGCCTCGACCGGCTGGAACAGGCCGGCGGGACTCGCCCCCGCGCCTGGCTGGGCCCCGGCCTGGGCGAAACCGAGAACACGCCCGACATCCTCAAGGCCGAGGGCGTGGAGTTCCTGCACGACTGGGTCCTCGACGACCTGCCGACATGGATGAAGACCAAGCATGGACCTCTGATGGCCCTGCCATACAGCTTCGAACTGAACGATGTCCCGGTCTATGCGATCCAGCACGGGTCCACCGATGAATATCTCAAGCGTGTCGAGGCGACGCTCGCGGTGTTCGAGCGCGAGATGCGGAGCCAGCCGCGCGTCATGACATTGGCGCTGCATCCACACATTATCGGCGTGGCGCACATCGCGCATCACTTCGAGGCGGCGCTGGATCTTCTGCTCGCCCGTGAGGACACCGTCTTCATGACGTCCAGCGGGATTGGCGACTGGTATGCCGCGGCCGATCCGGATGGCGGCGCCCGCGTCATGGAAGAGATTGGGGAAGAGGTCGGATGACCGAACGATCCACCGCCCTTCAAAAGCTGAAGGTGATCGACCTCACTCGCGTGCGCGCCGGGCCGACCTGCTGCCGCGTGCTGGCCGATTTCGGCGCCGACGTCGTCAGGATCGAGGCGCCGGCCGGCGCCGATCCCTCGGCGGGCGTCTCGGGCGCGCGGCATGGCTACGACATGCTGAACCTGCATCGCAACAAGCGGTCGCTGACGCTCGACCTCAAGGACCCGGACGGACACGCGCTGTTTCTGCGCATGGTCGAGACGGCCGATGTGGTGGTCGAGAACTTCCGCCCCGATGTGAAGGACCGCCTCGGCATCGCCTATGACGATCTCGCCCGGGTCAATCCGCGCATCATCCTGGCCTCGATCTCCGGCTTCGGACAGGACGGTCCCTATGCCGGCCGCGCGGGCTTCGACCAGATCGCGCAAGGCATGGGCGGCTTGATGGGCGTGACCGGCGCTGCTGGCGGCGGGCCGATGCGCGCCGGCGCGGCGGTCGCCGATAGCTCGTCGGGGCTCTATGCGGCGATCGGCATCCTCGTGGCCTTGCAGGAGCGCGCCGTTTCGGGGCGCGGCCAGTGGGTTCAGAGCTCGCTTCTCGAGGCCCAGATCGCGATGATGGACTTCCAGGCCGCGCGCTATCTGGTCGATGGCGACGTGCCCCGGAGTTCAGGCAACGACCATCCCTATGTGACCCCCATGGGCGTGGTCGCGACGAAGGACGGCTATCTCAATCTCGGCGTCGGCAGCGATGCGCAATGGCGCGCCTTTTGCGGCCTCATCGGCAAGCCGGAATGGGCCGAAGACGCCGCCTACGCCACCAATGACGCGCGCTTCAAACACCGTTCCGAGCTTTGGGAACGGCTCGCGCCGATCTTCGCCGAGCGCGACACCGGGGACTGGGTCAGCGCCCTCGAAGCGGCCGGCGTCCCCGCCGGCCCGATCTACAAGATGGACGAGGTGTTCGCCGACCCCCAGGTCCGGCATCTGGGCATGGCCGTGCCCGTCCATCATCACGCCCGTGGCGAGACACACCTCGTCGCCCAGCCCGTGACGCTGTCGCGCACGCCGGCGTCGGTCTATGCGTCGGCTCCGGACGCCGGCGAACACTCCGATGAGATCCTGACCGAGATCGGGCTCTCGGCGGCGGAAATCCGCGACTTCCGCGCGCGCAACGTCATCTGAAGGACTTCATCATGAACCAATGTTCGCCCGACATGATTTCGATGCCCGTGAAGCCTGGATGGCGGGAGATCCGCGATGCGGTGGGGCGGTTGTGCGACGACTTCCCGAACGAGTATTGGCTGAAGCTCGACAAGGAAGACGCCTATCCCCATGACTTCGTGAACGCGCTGACGGCGAGCGGCTTTCTCGGCGCGCTCATTCCGGAAGAATATGGCGGTTCGGGCCTGCCGCTCTCTGCGGCGGGAGCGGTGCTGGAAACCATCCATGCCAAGGGCTGCAACGCGGCCGCCTGTCACGCGCAGATGTATACGATGGCCACCGTCCTCAAACATGGCTCGGAAGAGCAGAGGACGCGATACCTGCCCAAGATCGCCACCGGCGACCTGCGTCTTCAGGCCTTCGGCGTCACCGAGCCGACGACGGGCAGCGACACGACCCAGCTCAAGACCCGCGCCGAAAAGACCGCGCACGGCAGCTATATCGTCAATGGCCAGAAAGTCTGGACCTCGCGCGCCTTCGAATCGGATCTGATGCTGCTCCTGGCCCGCACGACGCCGGCCGATCAGTGCAAGAAGCGCTCCGACGGGATATCGGTCTTCCTGATCGACATGAACGAGGCCCGGCAGAACGGTCTGACACTGTCGAAGATCGACGCGATGATCAATCACAACACCTGCGAGGTGTTCTTCGACAATGTCGAGATTCCCGGCGACACATTGGTCGGCGAGGAAGGGAAGGGCTTTCGATACATCGTCGACAGCATGAATGCCGAACGCATCCTCATCGCCTCCGAATGCATTGGCGACGCCAAATATTTCATCGAGAAAGCATGCGACTACGCCAATGAGCGATCCGTGTTCGGCAAGCCCATCGGCGCCAATCAAGGAATCCAGTTCCCGATCGCGGAAGCCTATGCCAAGACGCAGGCCGCCGAACTGATGGTGGCCAAGGCCGCCGCGATGTTCGATATGGGCGAACCGGCCGGTGCCGAGGCCAATATGGCCAAGCTGTTGGCCGCCGATGCGTCCTGGGCCTCGGCCGAAGTCTGCATGCAGACCTATGGCGGCTTTGCCTTTGCGCGCGAATACGGCATCGAGCGCAAATGGCGCGAGGCGCGGCTTTATCAGACCGCGCCGATCTCCAAGAACATGATTTTCAGCTTCCTCGGCCAGCACGTTCTGGGGCTGCCGCGCAGCTATTGAGGGCTGGAGAAGACGCGGCGGCACGGTCAAGAAGGGCCGCGCCGCCTCCGGAAAGTACCGCAACGCCAGATCAGCAGGAGGACGCGCGACACATCACACCGCCTTGAATACAGACAAGACACCGGCTCGGCCCGGGACGGAACATCCCGTGCCTTTCAAAGCCCGGAACGATCCAGCGGGAACCCGCGACCTAGAGCATTTTTTGTGCACCGTTTCCGGCGCGGGATGCTCTGGACCATGCAAGACAAGTAACAGGGAGCTTATGATGAAAACCTTCACCACACTGGCGGCCGTGTCCGCCTTGGCCATCGTCGCGCACGCCGCGCCGGCCCTTGCCCAGACCACCTGGGACATGGCGACGCCGTATCCGGAAGCGGAATTCCACACCCAGAACATTCTGCAGTTCGCCGAGGACATCAAAGAAGCAACGTCCGGCGAGCTGGACATCACCGTCCATTCCGGCTCGTCGCTGTTCAAGCATCCGGAAATCAAGCGTTCGGTCCAGAACAACTTCGTGCCGATCGGCGAAGTCCTGATGGCCAACCTGTTTAACGAAGCCCCGATCTTCGGCGCCGACAACATCCCGTTCATCGCGACGACCTATGAGGACGCCCAGACGCTGTGGGATGCGCAACGGCCGCTGGTCGAAGCGGAACTCGCCGAAGACGGCATTCGCCTGCTCTATGCGGTTCCCTGGCCTGGTCAGGGCTTTTATACCAACCAGGAACTGACATCGGGCAGCGATCTGGAGGGGCTGCGCTTCCGGACCTATAACGCGACGACCGCCCGCATGGCCGAACTGCTCGGCGCGTCGCCGACGACGATCGAGGCGGTCGAGATTCCGCAGGCCTTTTCCACCGGCATCGTCGACACAATGGTCACGTCCGGCGCCACCGGCGTGCGCACCAAGGCATGGGATTTCACGAGCGAATTCTATGACCTGCAGGCCTGGCTTCCGAAGAACATGATCATCGTGAACGAAGCAGCCTTCTCGGGCTTGCCCGAGGATCAGCAGCAGGCGATCCTCGACGCCGCGGCCGCCGCCGAAGCGCGTGGCTGGGAGATGAGCAAGGCGGTCGCTGAAGAATCGGTGGTCGAACTCGACGCGAACATGACGGTACGTCCGGTCTCCCCCGAGCTGCTGGCCGATCTGGCCGTTGTCGGTGAGATCATGGCGGCCGAATGGGCGGAAAGTGTCGGGGACGACGGCCAGGCCATTCTCGACAGCTTGAAGTGATCATCCCCTGGGGTGCATCTTGCGCGACGGGCAGCCGCTTCTCGGAAGCGGCTGCTCCCAATCGCCGCGAAGCCAATGCTTGAAACGCTTTCGGCGATCCACTTTCGCGGAAAGCGCTTCGGCTTCGCCCGCGCCATCCACGTCTATATGAGGAGCACGTCTCGATGCTGACACGCGCGCTGAATGCGATCTATCGCGCGGCCGGTGTTCTGGCGGGCGTCTTTCTGGTCGCGATCTGCGTCATCGTGACGGCGCAGATCGTGGCGCGGCAGTTCGAGATGATCATTCCATCGGCGGACCAGTTCGCGGGCTTTTGCCTTGCTGCCACGTCGTTTCTGGGGCTGGCCTACAGCTTTCGCAGCGGTAGCCACATCCGTGTCACGCTGTTCGTGCAGGCGCTCGGCCGAACCGGTTTCCGGTTGATGCTGATCCTGGCGCTCGCCATCGCCGCGGCGATCAGTGGCGTCTTGGCATGGCACACCATTCAGATGGTCGCGCAGAATTTCATGCGCGGCGAGGTGACGTCGGGGCTGATCTCCATCCCGCTCTGGATTCCCCAGACCGGCATGGCGGTTGGCTTGACGCTTTTCGCCATCGCGATCGTCGAGGATCTTGTCAGCACCATTCTGGGGCGGCCGACGATTTTCAGCACTCCGGAACGGACGGAGCCGGAGCAACCCGAAGACGGGCCGTCCGGTTCGTGATCCCAGGTCGTGTCATGCCCGTGTTCGCTCCGATACCTGACTCATGCGCGGGCCGCCGTGGACGCCGGTGTCATCGGTGCATGGAGCGCATGGTGAAACGGACCGGTCACCCCTTTCAGGCTCGGAGGTTCGAAGCCGATGGATCCTAGTACTGTCGCCATCATCCTGATCGGGCTGATGTTGGTCTTGCTGGCCTTCGGCGTCTGGGTGGCCCTGGCGCTGGCCATCGTCGGCTATGTCGGGATCGCCCTGTTCACCGGCGCGCCCGCTGGAGCCATCATGGCGACCACCATCTGGGCGCAGTCCTGGTCCTGGGCTCTGACGGCCCTGCCGCTATTCATATGGATGGGTGAAATACTCTACCGCACAAGGCTCGCGGCCAACATGTTCAAGGGCTTGGCCCCTTGGATGAATGGACTGCCGGGGCGCCTGCTGCATGTCAATGTCGTCAGTTGCGGGCTGTTCGCGGCCGTCTCGGGATCGTCCGCGGCGACCACGGTGACGATCGGGCGGATCACGATCCCCGAGCTCGAAAAGCGCGAATACGACCAGAAGATGATTGTCGGCAGTCTCGCGGGATCCGCGACGCTGGGCTTTTTGATCCCGCCCTCGATCATCCTGATCGTTTACGGGGTGGCCGCCGAGGTTTCCATCAGCCGGCTGTTCATCGCAGGGATCTTGCCGGGCCTGATGCTCATGGCGCTGTTCATGGGCTACATCATGATCTGGTCTTGGCTCAATCCCGACCGCATCCCCCCGCGCGAGCCGCGCATCCCGATCCTGCAACGCATTCGCGCCACGGCGGGGCTGTTCCCGATGCTGGGCCTGATCGTCGCGGTGATCGGCTCGATCTATGCGGGGATCGCCACGCCGACGGAGGCCGCGGCGGTCGGCGTTCTGGGGGCGCTCTTGTTGTCGGCCCTGAGCGGCACCCTGACATGGGCCTCGTTCACCGAAAGCGTGGCCGGCGCCACCAAGACGACATGCATGATTACCCTCATTCTCGCCGGCGCGGCGTTCTTGTCGGTCTCGATGGGGTTCACGGGCATTCCGCGCACCCTGGCGACATGGGTCGGATCGTTCGAGCTCAGCCAGTTCCAGCTGCTCCTGGCGCTGACGCTCCTGTTCGTGGTCATGGGCTGTTTCCTCGACGGCATATCCATCGTGGTGCTGACGGCGTCGGTCATCATGCCGATGGTGCAGGCAGCCGGCATCGATCTGATCTGGTTCGGGATCTACCTCGTCATCGTCATCGAAATGTCCCAGATCACGCCACCTGTCGGCATCAACCTGTTCATCCTGCAATCCATGACACGGCACGATCTGCTGGCCGTGGCGCGGATGGCGTTCCCGTTCTTTCTGGTGCTCGTGCTGGCGACGTTCCTGATGGTTCTGTTCCCGCAGATCGCGACCTTTCTCCCATCGCTCATGACCAGGGGATGAGCGGGTTTGCAAGCCGGTTCCCAGGCACTTCGCCTTTTCAGACGGGCTGACGAGAGCGGCATCGCCATCCGGGGGTGAGGCAGCCGTTAGCGTCCTGGGAGACGTGTTCGTTCAGATCCCCGTGGACGGCGGCGTTCAGAAGGCGGACCAGAAAAACCGCTCCCGTACCCGACATTCTCCAGCTTCAGGATATGGATGGCGACGGCTGAGGCCTTTCGTGGGCGCGGCATTGGCTGAGAGGCATTCTACAAACGGCAGGCGATATCCGGCGGGATCGATATCTCGCGCGTCGGCAAGTTGAAGGTGCTTCACAGCGAGAATGCATGTCCGATTAAGCGGCTGGCCGGTGCGACACCGTCCAACGCGGTGCCGGGGAAGTCCTGGCAAGCGTCAGTCATCTTGCAGTGTCACGAACTTCAACGAGCGCGGCGACGCCTGTTCCATATGCTCACGCATTAGTTTGGCAGCGTGGTCGGCTTCGCTGCGCGCCATTGCGGTGAAGATCCGGTCATGCTCCCGCCAGACCCGCAACGTGGCGCCTGGCGCGCTCAGCACCTCACTCATCGCGCGCTGCAGATGGCGCCAGTTGAGGTTCATCGTGTCGGCGATGATGATGTTGCCGCTCAGCGTGTAGATCAGATTGTGAAAGTCCATGTCGGCCCGCAGCGCCGACGCGCGATCGCCGCTTTGAACATGACTCTTGCCCTGGGCGATGATGTCGCGACCGATCGAGATCGCCTCGTTGGTCATGCGCCGCGTAGCCAGTTGGACGGCCAAGGGCTCCACCACCGTTCGGAACTGGTAGATCGAGTCAAACAAGGTCTGGTCGATGGGGGCGACGACGACGCCGCGCTTGCCCGTGTCCTGCACGAAGCGTTGCGCCTTGAGCATTGCGATCGCGCTGTTCACGGGTTGCCGTGAGACGTTGAGCCGCTCAGCGAGCTCGTCCTGGTTCAAGCGTTCACCCGCCCTGATGTCACCCGCACAGATCGCTTCGAGCAAGGCGTCATAGGTTTGCTCGACAAGCGTTTTCTTTTGCGTCAGCGCTTCCATGCCGGGTCTCTTTGACGGTTCAAGAATCGTGCCTCCCAAGCCGGATCATAGATTGAGGATTGACAGGCTTCAAGCATTCGTATTTCGTATACGAAATTTCGAACACGGAATTCGAAGGGGGAAGGGATGTCCGCACCGATCCGGGTATTGCTCGCCAAGGTTGGCCTCGATGGTCATGACCGCGGTGTGAAAGTGGTGGCGCGTACGCTGCGCGATGCCGGTATGGATGTCGTCTATACCGGCCTGCACCGGACGCCCGAAGAGGTGGTGATCGCGGCCGCTCAGGAAGACGTCGACATCCTCGGCGTCAGCCTGCTGTCGGGCGTGCAGATGACGGTGTTCCCGAAGATCTTCGCCCTGCTGGAGGAGAACAAGGTCGAGGACATGATCGTCGTCGCCGGCGGCGTCATGCCGGATGAGGATGTGGCCGAACTGAAGAAGATGGGCGTTGCCGAGGTCTTGCTTCAGGACACGCCGCCGCGAGCCATCATCGACACGCTGACCGCCTTGGTGGAAGCCCGGGGGGCACGGTGATGGCTGCGTCGATGGAGCAGTGGTGCTGGCCGCCGCGCTATGACGATACCTATGTCCCCGAGACGGACAGCCGCTACTGGTTTCCCGGTCGCGAGACGATGCCGCAAGCCGACCGAGAGGCTGCCATCCTGATGCGCCTGCGGAACGTCTGCGCCTATGCCTACGCACATGCGCCGTTCTACAAGAAGAAGTGGGACGAGGCCGGCTTTCACCCGTCGCAGCTGAAATCGCTGGAAGACTTCGAAAGCCGCGTCCCCGTCATCCGCAAGGCCGACTTGCGCGCTGCCCAGGAAGCCCACCCACCGTTCGGCGACTATCTGTGCGTGGCCGAGAAAGAGGTCTTCCACGTTCATGGGACCAGCGGCACGACCGGTCGCCCGACGGCGTTCGGTATTTCGCGCAATGACTGGAACGCCATCGCCAATGCCCATGCCCGCATCATGTGGGCGATGGGGATGCGGCCGGGCGATACCATTTGCGTCGCTGCGATCTTCAGTCTCTACATGGGCAGTTGGGGCGCATTGGCCGGAGCCGAGCGCTTGGGCGCCAAGGCTTTCCCATTCGGCGCCGGTGCCGCCGGCATGTCTTCCCGTTGCGCGCAGTGGCTCGACATCCTGAAACCTGCCGGCTTCTACGGGACGCCCACTTACGCCATCCATCTTGCGGAAACCGCGATCGCCGACGGGCGCGATCCACGCAGGTTCGGCCTGCGCTACATGTTTTTCTCAGGCGAACCGGGCGCCTCGATCCCGTCGATCCGCGAGCGGATCGAGGATCTCTATGACGCCAAGGTCTATGACAGCGGGTCGATGGGCGAAGTGACGCCTTGGATGAACGTCGCCGGGTCGGCGCAGACGCCGGGCATGATGTGCTGGCAAGACATCGTCTATACCGAGGTCTGCGATCCGGTGACCCATCTGCGCGTGCCCTACGGACAGCGCGGCACCCCTGTCTACACCCATCTCGAGCGCATGTCGCAGCCGATGATCCGGCTCGAATCCGGCGATCTGGCGGTGTGGACGAACGAGCCGACACCCTGCGGGCGCACCTATCCTCAGCTGCCGATGGGGATCATCGGTCGGATCGACGACATGATCACCATTCGCGGCGAGAACGTCTACCCGTCGGAGATCGAAGCCGCCCTGGCCGAGCTTCCCGGCTATGGCGGTGAACACCGCATCTTCATTACCCGCGAAGGCGCGATGGACGAGATGCTCATTTCGGTCGAGCTCGACGGCGCGCAATGGGCTGGTGGGGAGGCGCGGCGCCAGGCGTTTCAGGCGAGCGTTGCAACCCAGCTGCATAATGTGATCGGTCTGCGCTCCCTGATCGAGATCGTGGCGCCGAATACCCATCCGCGCACCGATTTCAAGGCGCAGCGGGTGGTCGACGACCGGCGGGTATTCGCTGAGATGCGGGCGCGTCATCTGGAGGCTTCCTCCTGATGATGCGCCCCTACATCCCGTCGGTCGAGCTCATCGAGCCCGCCTCGAACGGCGAGACGTGGGCGATCGCGCGCCTTATCTCGCGAGCCGAAGCCGGTGTGCCGGAAGTGCGCGAGGCGATCGGCAAGATCTACAAACGCGCGGGGCGGGCGCATGTGATCGGCATCACGGGCGTCCCCGGTTCCGGCAAATCGACGCTGGTCGGGAAGCTGGTGCGCCGTTTGCGCCATGACGGGCTGCGCGTCGCCGTCGTCGCCATCGACCCGTCGAGCCCCTATTCCGGCGGCGCCATCCTGGGCGACCGGATACGCATGTCGGAACTGGTTCTGGATCCGGATGTCTTCATTCGTTCCATGGCCACGCATGGCGCCGTGGGCGGCATGGCCCATGCGGCTCTGGACGTGGTCGACATCCTCGATCTGGCCGGATTTGACAAGATCATCATCGAAACGGTGGGCGTCGGCCAGGACGAAGTCGAGATCGCTCAATCCTCACACACGACAGTGGTTGTGTCCGCCCCGGGGTTGGGCGACGAGATCCAGGCCATCAAGGCAGGCATTCTCGAGATCGCGGACATTCATGTCGTCTCCAAATGCGACCGGTCCGACGCCAACCGCACGATGACCGATCTCAAGATGATGCTGAAGGACGGCATTGGCGGGCTGCTGGCCCGTGACTGGCTGCCGCCCGTTATCGGAACCAGCGCGCTGGAAGGTAACGGGTTCGACGAACTGGTCGCGTCGTTCGACATGCATCTGTCCAGCCTTGAAGGCGAAGCCGGCGAGGCCAGGCGGGAGCAGATCTCGGCCTTCCGTCTCCGAAAGGCGGCCGAAGCGCTGACGCTCGAACTGCTGCGCGCCGACAGCGCCTTCGGCACCTATGGCCCGCCGGTCGCCTCGCGCCAGACCGACCCCTACACCGCCGCCAACGCCATCGTGAAACAATTCCCCAGGGAGGCAATCCGTGACTAAGACCATCAGCCAAGCCACTCCCGACGAAATCGCCGCCGGCGCCAAGGCGTGGGAAGACAAGGAAGTCGCGGACTTCATCGCCCGCGCGCCCGAGGGTAAGGAGCACTATTTCACCCTTGGCGACTTTCCGGTCAAACGCGTTTACACGGCCGCCGACATCGCCGAAACGCCGGCCGAGGACATCGGCCTGCCGGGCAAGTATCCGTTCACTCGCGGCCCCTATCCGACCATGTATCGCGGTCGCAACTGGACGATGCGCCAGATCGCCGGCTTCGGAACTGGCGAAGACACGAACAAGCGCTTCAAATTCCTGATCGAACAGGGTCAGACGGGCATCTCGACCGATTTCGATATGCCGACGCTGATGGGGTATGACAGCGACCATCCCATGTCGGAGGGGGAAGTCGGCCGCGAAGGCGTCGCCATCGACACGCTGGCCGATATGCGGGCGCTTCTTGACGGGATCGATCTTGAAAAGATTTCGGTCTCCCTCACCATCAATCCGACGGCCTGGATCCTGCTGGCCATGTATATCGCGCTGGCCGAGGAGCGCGGCGATGATCTGAACAAGATCTCCGGAACGGTTCAGGCCGACATCCTCAAGGAATACATGGCGCAGAAGGAGTATATCTACCCGATAGCTCCGTCGGTTCGGATCGTTCGTGACATCATCGCCTACACGACCCGGACGATGAAGCGCTACAACCCGATCAACATCTCGGGCTACCATATCTCCGAGGCCGGATCGTCGCCGATCCACGAAGCCGCCTTCACGCTGGCCAATCTGATCGTCTACGTCGAGGAGGTTCTCAAGACCGGCGTCGAGGTGGACGATTTCGCGCCTCGTCTGGCGTTTTTCTTCGTCTGCCAGGCCGATTTCTTCGAGGAGATCGCGAAGTTCCGCGCCTTGCGCCGCTGCTACGCCAAGATCATGAAGGAGCGGTTTGGCGCGGCGAAGCCCGAATCCATGCGCCTGCGGTTCCACTGTCAAACGGCGGCCGCGTCGCTGACCAAGCCGCAATACATGATCAATGTCATGCGGACGACGACGCAGGCGCTTGCCGCCGTTTTGGGGGGAACGCAGTCGCTGCATACCAACGGCTATGACGAGGCCTTCGCGATCCCCACCGAGCACGCCATGCTGCTGGCGCTGCGCACCCAGCAGATCATCGCCGACGAGACCGGCGTGACCCAGGTCGTCGATCCGCTTGGCGGGTCATACTTCGTGGAAAGTCTCACCAATGACTATGAGCAGCGGATCATGGATGTCCTCGACGACATCGAGGAGCGCGGCGGCACGATCAAGCTTATCGAGGAAGGCTGGTTCCAGAAGCATATCGCCGATTTCGCCTATGAAACCGCGCTACGCAAGCAGTCGGGCGAAAAGCCGGTGATCGGCGTCAATCGCTACGTGCTCGACGAATCCGACGTTAAGATCGAGGTTCACCCCTATGACGAGAGCACGGCCAAACGCCAGATCGAGCGCACGCGATCGGTGCGGGCGAACCGGGACGAGGCCAGGGTTCAGGCCTTGCTCGACAGGCTGGTCGACGTCGCGCGCGACGACAGCGCCAATGTGATGCCAGTCACCATCGAACTGGTGAAGGAAGGCGCGACCATGGGTGACATCGTCGAGAAGCTGAAAGGCATCTGGGGCGTCTATCGCGAGACCCCGGTCTTCTGACCGATGGGTCAGCTTCGCAAACAGGCAAAAGCGCTATCGGCGCGGGTCAAGGCGGGAGATGGCGATGCCGCTGTCGCGCTGTTGGCCCACAGTGTCGGACTGGGCCATGGCAAGCTTGCCCTCCGCCGTCTCTTTCTCGCGCGCGCGATGGGCGCGGCGGTGCCGGATGAACACACGCGCTACTGCACCGTCATCCTCGAACGGCTCCGGCACGATGTGGTCGAAGCAATGGCAGCCGAAGAGAACCGCAGGGCCCGCGGCTATATCGCCGGGAAGACATCCGATGTTTGACAGGTTTCAGCCCTTGCGCGCGGCCTATGCGGGCACGTCGCCGACGCTCTTCGGCGAGCCGGCCTTTGTTGGTGCCGGCGCCGTCGTTCTCGGTCGCGCGACGCTCGGTGACGGCGCCTGGCTGGGCGCTTGGTCCGTGATCCGCGCCGACGGTCATCATGTCGAGATCGGTGACGATGTCCATTTGGGCGATCATGCGACGGTGCACATCGCGCATGATGTCTACCCAACCCGTATCGGCAACCGCGTGACCGTCGGGCCAGGCGCCGTCATCCACGCCTGTACTGTCGGCAACGGGTGCGTTGTCGAACGCGAGGCCGTCATCCTCGACGGTTCGAAGATCGGTGCCGGAGCCGTGATTTCCGCAGGCTCCACCGTGTTCCCGCGCAGCGAACTCGAAGGCGGCTGGCTTTATGCCGGCAGTCCAGCGAAGCCGGTAGCCTGTGTGTCGGTCTCCGAACGAGAGGCCCATCATCTGAAGATTCGGAATCAGAGAGCGAAGGCGCCCACGCCAGGCAGTGGCCCGGAACCGGCCCTCGATTGTTTCGTGGCACCCACGGCACGCATGCACGGCAGCGTCTCGGCCGGGGCGGGCGTCGGCATCTGGTATGGTTGTGTCCTGGACGCGGGCGCGCACCGCATCACCATCGGCGACGGCACCAACATCCAGGACAACAGCGTCATCATCTGTGATGCAGCCGACATCGAGATCGGCGCCGACGTCACGATCGGTCACAATGTCGGCTTGACCGATTGTGTCGTTGAAACCGCCAGCCTCGTCGGCATCGGGTCTCTGATCGCGCCGGGCACGGTCGTGGAAAGCGATGTGCTGGTCGCCGCTGGAACCCAGACCGAACCCGGCCAGCGCTTGACCGGCGGTCAGGTTTGGGCGGGGCGTCCCGCGCGCCCGATCGCGCCGATGGATGACCGAAAACGCACCATGATGGCGGCAACGCTTCCCACCTATCGCGACTATGCGAACCGCTTCAGGGAGGCGCCGCATCTTCCCTTGATCCGCGCCACGGAGGACTGACATGGGATACCGATTGTCGAAGATCGTGACCCGAAAGGGTGATGGCGGAAGGACGGGTCTGTCGGACGGATCGCGCGTCGACAAGGATACGCCGCGCGTCGAAGCCATCGGGACGATCGACGAGTTAAGCAGCCATGTAGGTTTTGCCCGCAGCCTCATCTGCGATGCCGAACCGACCGCCGCTCTGCACGCGACACTGATGCTGGTTCAGCATGATCTCTTCGATCTGGGCGGCGCCCTGTCGAGGCCCGGCGCCGAGCTTCTGAGCGAGGCGCATGTGGCGCGGCTCGACCGCATCGTCGAGGAGATGAATGCCAATCTGCCGCCGCTTGAGGAGTTCATCTTGCCCGGCGGGTCACGGATGGCTGGTGCGCTCCACATCGCCCGCACGGTGGCGCGCCGGGCCGAGCGGCGGCTTGTCTCCGCGCTCGACACGGACCCGCAACCCGGCGCGTTTGGTCAGGCCTATCTGAACCGGCTTAGCGATCTGTTGTTCGTGGCCGCCCGCACCGTCGGACGGCTGGAAGGGCAGGATGAGCGCTATTGGGAGGCCGAAAAAGGCCTGTCGTGATCATAAAGGTATCAAGGTTTCCGGACGTCCGCCGATGATCAGCGCGCGATGGAAACAGGAGTCCGGTTATAGCGATTGGGGGCTTCTCCCGGGGAAGCGTTCGCGACCTGGATACCGCCACCCGCCAGAGCAACCGGCGTCGGGGGGGGCGCAGATAAGTTGCTCCAACGTCTTGGGAGCGAGCACGTTTCTGTGTCTTCATCGAGCCAATTGAAACAGGGCATGTTCTAACCTGCCATGCAGGAACCAACTGGCTTCGGATCGAGGGTGAGACTGCAATATGTTGACTCGATATCCGTATTTCAGATGCGCGTTACCCGGAGCGCAGACTCACGCTCGCGCACATCCAACGCATAGTCGCGCTGTCGCCAGAGCGGTATCGCTGGACTGAGAGGCGGTCAAACGAACATGGGACCTGCCGGCAGAGAACCCGAACGCCAAATCATTCCTTTCCGATCCAGCTTTTGGAACAGGACAACATCCGGTCGACGCCAGAGCATTGTCTTGCCTATGTTGGTTTCGGGGGCGCGCAACCAACGATATCAGCAGTTTCTGTTTCAGGCCGTCGCTTGAGGCCAGTCGTTGGAGCTTTGCAGGAACAGCTCAGCAAAAACGGTCTGCCACACCTTGGCTCTGAAGACTGTTCGATCCCCAAAGGAGACGAAAGCAGCACAACGACATAGGGCCGTGTTGGGCGGGAGGGAGCCGTTCGCGGATGTCAGTATTCAGACAAGAAAACAAAGGCCTAGATCGCAATAGACCACCACCTACTTCGCATAGCGCTTGTCAATCACACCACAACCTTCGCGACCAATCATCCAAACGAAAGCAGTAGGGCTGGTGCCTGACTATCAGCTAGGATCGCCAATTCGGTGTGCTCTGCCAACTGGCAAATTCGGGCTGTACTGAAGGAGAACCAATTCGTCGAAGACGCCTCAAAGCAGATCTAGAAGTCGTACGGGCTCGATCACGCAGAAGCTCAACCGCCTGCGCGCAGCGTTTGCGACGGCCTCGTCCATTTCCACCGTTAGCGTGCGGGTCTTGAACCCTTCAACGATATCCGCGCCGGCAATCTTTGCAACGGCATCTTCCAAGTCGGAAGGATTCATGCCCGACCCGGCTTTGAGAGTGACCACATATTGATTCGGAATCATTGTCATTCTATTCTTTCACAAGTGTTCTCTAGCAGCATTTTCAGGCTTTTAAAATCCCGTACGTAACTTCCAAAATCGGATTATGATCCTGGAGGCATGATTTCTTGATTATCTCCAACATGTTAGCAGATCGGTCTGAATTACGCTTCGACGCCATTATCTTAGGATATCGTGAAAGAACGGTTGCAGCCGCGCCCACCGTAATTGGGCAAGCATAAGACGTGCCCGTTACTGCTCTTGCAACTTGGCCATTGTATGGCCAGACCACGTTCGAACCCGCACCGGCGAAATCAGTGCCAGCGCCACGCGCGCCTTGGTACCAGCGATATGAAGACCCAACCGTCGTCTCAGACAGAGATTCATGCAGATGTTCCGCAGTTCCGATGGGAGCGTATCCGCGCTCGCCCAGTGCCGTGACAGAGAGGCACTCATCATAAATCGCAGGATATTTGATCTCTGGGTTATTGCCTGCCGCGAAAAAGCACAAACAACCTTTCGACCACGCTTCCTGCACGGCATTGCGAACCTCTGGAAGCGGCTCGCTGCAATCGCCAGCACTGATCGATATAAGGTGACAATTGCGATCGGACAAGTATTCGATCCCACGCAATAGCCTCGGAATGTTGATGCGATGCGATGTGTCGTGGCCAGCGGCGCAAAAATGAACCTCGGCGCCTGGCGCCATCCCTTGTGCGCCGACGGTATCGCCACATGTCGATGCAATGAAGCTGACTATGGCGTGCCCATGCGCCGTTAGGGGTTTCAGCGCCCGCTGAGACGGCCCGACTAGCCCCCATGCCTCGTCGCCATGATTGCGAACATGGCCTATACACGAAACCTCAGGATCTTGCTCGGCAAGAGCTTCGTCGATGACGCCGATCCTCACACCGCGTCCCCTCGCGACATCGTTATCTTCAATGCCATGGAGGCGATGCCACCACCGGACTGGGCCGTCCAGTGGCAGAAGTAAAAGCATCGCGTGCACATTGGATCGAGGCTCGATCATGGCCGCAGACCAGAAACCGTAGTCTGCTTCGACCGTAATCAGGTCAACATCCGATTCGTCATCGATTTTGAGTTCGTTGCCCTCGATCTCGATTTCTTCGGGATCGTCTCCGCCCTTGCGATAGACGTCCCAAGTCGTCTTGCGCACCGGTACTTCATCCGGTCGTTCAACCGTCAGAACAATCGTCACGCGCCAAGGCCTCCGTACAGGGAACACGCCTCCGCTCGAACGCTGAGCACTGCATAGGGCATCTTGTCGAAGGGATTATCCTGCTTGGTGTGGAAATCACCGAGCGACCAGTCGCTCGGCGCGAGGCGACCATAGCCGCCAAAAAACTTCGGCTTCTTTTCGGTGATGAGCGGGTAAAAGCTATGGGGTGCAAGGAGGCAGAACCCTGGATTCATCACCGGTGCCTCGACCCCCGGCATCCCCATCGTATAGGTCTCCCTTGCGCGCGCGGTCACCGAAAAGTCCATCTTATCGCTTTGGAAAATGATGTCGTGCTTTTCCAGCATGCCAAACGCTTGATCGATGATTTTGACGGCTTCCTTCGTTACGCCAGGCAGGCCGATCGCGGAAATGAGCCGGTCGCCGACATCCGATTTCAGAAATCTGAAGATCTCCTGCCACCATTCTTCCTTCGGATGGCTTACAACCTGAAAACGCAGCTGAGTCGCGCCACCAGGCAGCTCAATCGGTCGCCGCCCAAACGCTGCATCGAAATTGTCGCGGTACTTCTTGGGCGTGTCCGGAGCGTCGATCAGATTCGCAGATGTTGCGAGGTCAAGGCCGGCGGCTATCGTCCAAAACAGCGGATTGAGGGTTGATGAGCCCATATCGTTCTGCCCGACGTCGAGGCGAAGCGTCGCGCGTTCATGGTTTTTATCGAGGGAAATAGCCCCCGAATGGAACGCGAGCATGTTCAAGCGCATGCGCACGTCAGGCAACTCTTCGCTTCCCTCTAGCGCTGCGTCTACCTCATGGGGATCCATGAACCTATGTGATCCGGCGTCATCCGCCGCGAGAACAAACAGGCGGAAGTGCGCATCGTTCAGACTGAAGCGGTCAGTCAAGCCCTTCGCCCGTCCTCGTCCCGAGACGTCGAGTTGCTCCAGCGTTTGCGGCGCATCTCCAGCAAAGACGTACGTTGTGCGATCGATATCGCCAAAGACATCGGTCATTCCTCACCCCCACGGGGTCTTCGGTGGCGTTGCGCCCCGATAGAATCCTTGCAGCTGACTATACTGCATGCAGCCGGTTTGATCAGCCCCACCTGAGTGGTCCAATTTGATTGTTAGTGCATGACTGGCCTTTGGTCCATCTGGACAATGGCTTGCGGAGCTGGCGGGCGGTAGCCCAGAGCACTATGAGGGCGTTTCGTGTTGTAGTGTTTTCTCCATTCTTCGATCAGGATTTGAGCTTCTCTCAGGCTGTAGAAGATTTCGCCATTCAAGAACTCATCTCTGAACCGGGCGTTGAAGCTTTCGCAATATCCGTTCTCCCAGGGTGATCCTGGTTCGATGTAAGCTGTCTTGGCTCCAACAGCTTTGATCCAGTCCTGTACGGCCTGAGCAACGAACTCGGGGCCATTGTCCGACCGAATGAACGACGGGATGCCGCGCAGGATGAACAGGTCGCTCAAGGCATCGATCACGTTGCCCGAGTTCAGCTTGCGATCCACGCGGATGGCCAGACATTCCCGGCTGAACTCGTCAATGATGTTGAGCGTTCGGAACGCCTTTCCATCGTCAGTGCGACAATGCACGAAGTCATAGCTCCAGACATGGTTGCGCCATTCCGGCCGCAGCCTGATGCACGAACCATCGTTCAGCCAGAGCCGCCCCTTCTTCGGGTGTCTCTCTGGCACTTTCAGCCCCTCCCGCCGCCATAACCGTTCGACGCGTTTGTCGTTCACATGCCAACCCGCGTCTCTCAGCAACGCTGCAATCCGACGATAGCCGTAGCGGCCATATTGCCGGGCCAGTTCAATCATGTCAGCGACCAATCGCTCTTCGTCAGGACGACCAACCGGAACCTTCCGCTGCGTGGATCGGTGTTGCCTCAGAACACGACATGCCCGGCGTTCCGAGACATTCAGGTCAGCACGAACACGATCAATGCACGCACGACGACGAGCGGGGCTCAGAAGTTTCCCTTCGCGGCTTCCGCAAGGATGAGCTTATCGAGCGTTAGATCAGAAACGGCTTTGCGTAACCGCTCGTTCTCTTTCTGCAGACGCTTCAGTTCCTTCAATTGGTCCGTGCCCATTCCACCGTACTTTTTCTTCCAGCGGTAGAACGTCTGCTCAGTCACGCCAATCTGTCGGATCGCATCCAGACGCGGCATTCCTTGCCCCGTCAGAACCTCAACCTGCCGCAACTTCGTGACAATCTCTTCGGGCTTTGGGCGCTTGTTGGCCATCTCGTTCCTCCGTTTTCCTAAACATACCGGAGGACCACTTCATCGGGGGAGGATCAATCTAAGTATCTGATTTATAAACCATTATTTCGGTAGAATGGTTGCGTGGGCGCGCAACCGCCGCGGGCCCTGCGCCATGCTGGTGACCCTATCGGCCGGTAGCGGAGCCAAGCTACGCGCGGCGCAAGGAGGCTCGGCAACTCTCGTTTTGTAGCCGGCAAATCCCGGGCTTCGGAGGCGGGCATCTCCGTGGACCTTGACGGCAATGAAGATATCCCAACCCGATGAGTGGCTACAAAGTCGGACGGTTGGCCTGAGTCCGTTCTTCATCACCTTGGAATTGTTGCCGCGTTGCCGACCATTCGCACCTGGAGCTAGATCACGGCATTCGACAAAACGGACAAGATGCGTCGTGAACAACGCTAAATCCGCCCTCCGCAAGACGTCTTCTTATCCATTCCGTTGGCCAAAACTCCCTCAAGACCAAGCAAATAGCGTTTTGTGGCGATGCCGCCGCCGAAGCCGGTCAAAGAACCATCGGCTCCAATGACACGGTGGCAGGGCAGGATGATCGGGATCGGGTTGTTGCCATTGGCGGCGCCGACCGCGCGGCTCGCTTTTGGGCGACCGAGCGCGACGGCTATCTCGCCATAGGTCCTGGTCTCACCAAACGGGATGCCACTCAGATACCGCCAAACACTGTTCTGAAAGCGCGTGCCGGACAGTTGCAGGGGCAAGTCAAACTGGCGGAGATCGGCACCGAAATAGGCATCGAGCTGCCTTCGAACCTCGCGAAACGGGAGATCGCTTTGCTGCCAGTCCGGGTGCGGATCAAATGCCTTGTGCCCAGATGCAAAGCTTAGGAAATGTAGAGCGGCGTCCGTTCCGGCCACCAACAATGGGCCGATAGGGCTCTCGATATGGGCGTAAAGCAGGCCCGTCACTGCCAATACCTCCGGATCGAGGCCTGCGCATATCCGCTGAGTTTCGCGGCGTTGCCGGCACGATGGTTTTCGGAACCAGTGATCACACGCGAAGCCAATTTTCCGAGAATTCGATGGCCTCGACACCTGCCAGATGCGAGATCCGTTCGAGCTCGGTCACCAACCCCGCTGTCCGCGCTTTTCCCATTCGGACACCTGGTTCGGGCCAGAAGGCCCTGACCACGAGAACGTTGCCTGCCCGCTTGGCGTCCAACCTGCCGATAAGCCGATCGCCCTGGAGCACCGGGAAAACATAATAGCCATACCGCCTCTTCGCTTCGGGGACGAAGATCTCAATCCGAAAATGAAACCCGAACAGGCGCTCGGCCCGAGCCCGGTCGCGCAGGGCCGGATCGAACGGCGACAAGAGCCGCACGCGCGACGATGGCATCGGCAAAGACGCGGCGGCGTCCAAGATGTCTTCCGTCGTGAAGCTGCGCCGCGGACCGCCGTCCGCCATTTCGATGTCCGCCTCGACAATGCGGCCGGCCGCCAAGGCTTGCGCGCACCACGCCTTGGCTTCGTCGCGCGTGACGATATCGAAGAAGGCGGCCAGTTCGCCGGACGTGCCGAAGCCGAGCCTCTTGAGGGCTTCCGACATGGCCCAGTCGATGATTTCCGCAGCGTCCTTGCGGCTATTCAGATGCTCCGGCGGGATCACGCGCTCGGGCAGATCATAGAACTTCCGAAAACCTTTCCGGTGACAGATGGAAAGCTGCCCCGATCTCCAAAGGAATTCGAGGGCCACCTTGGATGGATGCCAGTCCCACCAGCCTGAGGAGCCCTTCGTTTCTTCTTCGCCGACATCGAGCGAAGAGACCGCGCCGTGATCGGCCACATGCTGGAGAATGGTCTCGATTTCCGCCTCCCAGCCCTCGCGCCGCACCCTTGGCCAGCGCGCGCGCATCTGGGCTTCATCGCGCGCGAACTTGAGACGCCACATGGGGTAGAACGACATCGGGATCACGGCGGCATCGTGTGTCCAATGCTCGAAGGCCGTGCGCCGGCGCGCGATCAGCCGTTCCAGCGCCCGCGGGCGATACTGGTTGCGCCGGGACCAGAGGATCAGGTCGTGAGCCCGCGCCAACGTATTGACGCTGTCGACTTGGACGAACCCAAGGTCGTGAAGGACGCCATCCAGGTCTTCCGCCCTGCCGGGGCCAGAACCAGGTCGGAGCAGCAGATGCCGATCAAGGAACAGATGTCGGGCGCGCTGGTTATCCAAGAAGGGGAAGGTCAATTGGTCATGCTTTCGACGATAAGGCGCCTATAATTCGCTGCTTCGACCTGATGGCGTTGTCGCTCGGATTCGACGGTTCGTTCCCAGCCGTGTCGCAGACCGATATCGACCTGCACCACCCATAGCGCATTACAGATGGCCGATATGTGCGTGGCGCACATCGTTGCCGTTGATGGCGAAAGAACCAACGAAAACCCATTAAACCAAAGCCCCGACTGCCGATACCTGGCCCGACTTCGAGCATCTGGTCGAGGCCCATAACGGCATTTGGGGCGGATGCCGGTGCATGTGGTATCATGGGCAAGCGGGTTCCGAAGAGCCACCCGAAACCAAGCGCCAGGCAAAGGAATGCCGCGTTCGGGACGGTTGGGCTCATGCCGCTCTCGTCTATCAGCGTGCCGAGTGCGTCGGCTGGTGCCCGTTCGGATCATCGGACGAACTGCCGCGAAGCCACAACGCGCGCGCCTATCTGAAAGGCAATCCGACACTCCCTGATTGGCGGATCACCTGCATTTTTTCGATAAGATAAGGGGCATCGCCGCGCCGGCGTTGCGCCTAGCCGCGCTGGAGCGCGCGATCGAGCAGATCAAAGAGTTGGGGGGTGACTCCGACCGTCTGAAGATCGCAGGTCTTCCTTCGATGACAAAACTGCATCGGCCGCTCATCGTCCCGGCTTCGTCGCCAGCGGCAGATCGTCGAACAAGCCTGGGTCGCCGCCTATCCGAGCGCCTTCGATCTCCAGCATCCTGAGCTTCGTCGCGACGCCGCCGGCGGCCGAGAAGCCGGTGAGCTTGCCGCCGGCACCCAAGACACGATGACAGGGCACGACGATCGGGAACGGGTTGTTGCCGAGCGCCTGCCCCACGCCACGCGCGAACTGCTTGTCGCCGAGTTGCACGGCGAGGTCGCCATAGGTGCGGGTTTCGCCGGCCGGGATCGCGCGCGTTGCCGCATAGACCTGTGCCGCAAAAGGATCGACCCCTTCGACGTCACAGTCGATCCAGGTCAAATCCGTTTTTCCACCTTCGAGCAATGCGGTCATCGACGTGATGGCGCGGCGTATGGCGGGGGGCGGTTCCCCTTTCGTCGCACCCGTCCGCGCAGCCAAATGGCGGCTCGTGTCGGCAGGGCTGTTGTCCGGCAGGCGCGTTGCGACGACCGTATCGCCGCGCCAGGCAATGCCGCACGCGCCGAGCGGTGTGGGGAATAGAGTGAAATGCGTTGCGTGCATGGCTTCATTCCTGTCCGTGCCGCGGTTTTGGTGACCACGGTAAGCGCCAGAACGCGCGCGGTCCAAGTCCCTGGAGAGCCGTGACTGTCGGCATTGCCGGAAACAGAGGGCGACGCGCGGTGCCGATGCCATGTTGGCGGCCAAACCGCTCAGCCATTGAACGGCCGATGCCGGAGAACAGGGCCCTTGCGAAGGCGCTAAGCGCACGCCCCCGGTCCGTCGTCACCGCCGATCGCATCACCGGCCGGGCGCCGTCTCATCGCATCAGGTCGTTGAGCGCGGGATAGCGCAGTCCGTGCTTGGCCCAATCGAAGGTTCCGTCTTGATGTAGTTGTTGCGCGGCGGACTTCAGGCTCCCGGCCACGGCGCTGTAGAGCTGTGAACCGACGCTGACCCGCCGGACCCCGATGGCCGCGAGGTCGGCCACCGTTCCCTCATTCCCGATGCCCGCCAGCACGTTGATCGGCTTTTCAACACTGTCGATGACGGTTCTCACATCGGCCAGCGTCATGATGGCCGGCGCGTAAAGCACGTCGGCGCCCGCTTCTTCGTAAAGCGCAAGCCGCGCCAAGACCTCGTCGAGGTCTGATGCGCGCGCGAACAGCCCATCGGCGCGCGCGCATAGCACAAAGGGATGGTCGAGGCTCCGGGCCGCTTCGACCGCGGCGATGATGCGCTCCTTGGCCAGATCGCGGTCGAAAAGCGGCCGGGAGGGATCGCCGGTCGTGTCCTCGATGGAACCGCCCGCGAGACCGGCGTCACCGGCCAAGCGGATGGTTTCCGCGACGGTTTCGGGTTCCGCGCCAAAGCCATTCAAGAGGTCGGCCGACACGGGTATGTCGACGGCCGCCGCGATCTCGCGCGCGTTTGAGATAACCGCCTCGCGGCTGGTGGCGCCGTCCTTCTGGCCCATCATCCAGGCCAGTCCGGCACTGGTGGTGCCGAGCGCGGCGAAGCCGATGCTCTCCAGCAAGCGCGCCGACCCCGCGTCCCACGCGTTCGCCAGGACGAAGCAGCCGCTCTTGTGCAGGTCTTCGAAGGTCTGCGCCTTCTCGGTCATCGTTTTGGTCATGTCGATCTCCATCTGTCACATCACCGCGAAAACGCGGTGGATCGGGCCGCCATCGCCGGTTCGGGATTTGGTCACGGCGACCATGTTGTTGAGCCAGGCGTAGCGCGGGTCTCCCGTCTCGAAGAACGGCGCCGTGCGGAAATAGTAGCGCCAGGCACCGGCCGGATCGTCCGGCTTCGTGACATCGAGCGCATACGCCGCATCGTCCGGCGCTGACCAGAACCGCCCCTGCCAATGGACATAGATCAGCGCGTTGTCATGCGTCTCCAGGCTGAACCGCACATCGAGAATGCCGGTGCCATCTGGCCGGATACGCACCCAGTCGGCACCTCCGTTCGGCACCACGCGTCCGCGCAGATGCGGGCCGTCGAACGTGCCGCCGCTGACGAGGAAGATCACACGCCGACCATCGGGCGTCTGCCCTATGTCCATGGGCGGCAAGTGAAGCTGGACGCGCGCCTCGAAGAGAAATGCGAGCTCTGGTGGGGCGTCCGCGTCCCAGCCGTCGGGCCTCAACGTAGGGCCGGCACCGCTTGGCGCCAGGGTATGGGCGTGGCCACGCCCTGCGAGCGCGGCCATACCCAACGCACCAGCGGCAAGAAGCGTCTTTCGGCGAGTCACGTTCGGCATCATGCGCTCTCCGTCCGCGTCGCAGTCAGTTCAAGGGCGCGAGCCACGATCTGACGGCTCTCGATCTCATTATGTGCGCTCCGCACATATCGTCAAGTTGAAAATCGTGCGCTCCGCACATATCCTTGACGATATGATTGATCGCACCGCAAACCTGCTCGGCGTCGTCGGACTGGCCGTCGCCGATCGCATGGAAGAAACGGCACGCGATGTTCTCAATCGTGCTGGTGAGACGCCGGCGGCGCTTGTCGTGATCGGGCACGGCTTCGGCCCCTCAAACGACCAACTTCGACGCATTCTTGGCCTATCCCACCCAGGGACCGTGCGTCTCGTCGACCGACTTGTCGCGGACGGACTCGTCGAACGTCGCGAAGCACAAGACAAGCGGGCCATCGCGCTCCACCTCAGCGAAACCGGGCATGTTCTTCGTGAAGACCTTCTCCGAGGACGCCTCGCCGCGATCCGGCCGCTGCTGACCCCGCTGACGGAGGCGGAGCAGGAGACGCTTGCATCGCTCTTGCACAAATTGCTGTCCTCGATGGAGACGACCGCCGCCGACCGCCGCATGCTCTGTCGGCTATGTGACACGCGCGTGTGCAGCAATTGTCCCATTCCGGCCGAAGCACCGGCGGAGACGTGACGCGACGGCGCGTGGCCGTCATTGTCTTCGTCGGCTCATATCCGCCAAGAGTCGGTCATGCCTCAAAGCGTCGCGCCCGGGCCTGCACGGCACCTACAAGCCTGCTCAATCTGCTGGGCCTGTCGTACCGTGATGGCCGGTTGCTCGAGCACTGGAGAGAACGCCTTGGCAAAGCCGCCTGACAGTGCCGACCGATTGGCCGAACGCATTCTTGCCTGCTTTCAGTCAGGTTCGACTGACGCGTTAAACCAAGCGGCGTTGTCCGGGTTGATCGATGCAATTGGCGTGGGCATGGCGGCAAATCACGTGCCGCACATCCTGAACCTGCAACACTTGGCCAACGGCATGGGGGAGTCTTCCGGGCGTCATCTCCTGCTTGTCGGCGGACAGGTTGCCGACCCGTCCACAGCAATCGAGATCAACGCTGCATCCGCACATGGGCTCGATCATGACCCGATGGTCGGCGCGGGCGCCTTTGCCGCCTTTGCGGTTGTCGCGCCAGTTGTCATGGCCATGTCCGAAGAGTGCCAACTGGCTGGCGACGAACTCCTGCGCGCGACAGCTGTCGGTATCGAGGTGGGATCGCGCCTTTGCATGGCTTTGACGCCTGGACGATACAGCCGTGACAACGACCTGATGTTCCGCACCGGGCGGTGGTTCAACACGGCCGTGTTGGGCGTTGTCAGCGCGGCCGTCATTACATGCCTGTTGCGCAAACCGAAGCGCGAGCCGGTTGCGAACGCCGTCAGACTCGCGGTCTGCCACGCCGGCGGTCTCCGCGCCGCTGTCGGCACACCAGCAAAATCGCTACTCGTTGGCGCGGCCGCGCGCGCGGGCTTTCAGTGCGGGCGGCTGGCCGTACATGGCGTCGACGGTCCTCGCGATGTGCTGGAGAGCCAGCATGGCTTTGCCGAGATTTTCGGCGACGGGCATTTCGCCGAAGACGTCCTCTCGGCATTTGGCCGGCCCTTTGCGATCGAAAGCCCGGGCATCATGCACAAGGCTTTTCCCGTTTGCTCGTCGCTCCAAGGGCCGCTCGAAGCGCTGTTGTCTGTAACCGACAATCGCGCAATTCAGCCAGCGACCGTGGTCGAGGTGAATTGCGAAGTCGGCGAACGCAGCATGGGAAACCTGACTGGACCGGATCGACCGAACTGGCCGGCAACAATCCAGCAGGCACAGTTTGATGCGCCCTATTGCCTGGCAAGAGCATTGCTGCGCGGGACCTTCGATGCGAGCGATCTCGCACCCGACGCTTTCGCCGATATGCAAACGCAGACACTGGCACGAAGAATTCGCCTTTGGCCGCTGCGCCAACCCGGTGCTTCGTCTCCGCATGACGGCGGATCCGAAGCTTGTCGTCTCACGTTGTTGTGGTCCGATGGCCGGACGCTTGAGGCCGCGCTGGACCATGCGACGGGCAGTCTCCAGAGGCCGGTCGAGCGCGCGTGGATCACCGAAAAGTTCGTTCGATTGATCGACCAAAGGCTGGGCCGGCAGGCGGCGCTCGATCTTGCCGACTGGCTTTGGACGCTCGACACCAATCCCGCGGTCTCGTTCGAAGATGCGCCGGGTCTCTCGGATCTCCGATCCGAAGGTCGGGCCTCATGCGCGGCCGCGATCGAACCAGCGGATCAGCCAGATAACCAGCAGAACAACAATTGAAACGGCGATCAACAACGATGACACGGCCGCAACGACCGGTGTGATCGAGTATTCCAGGTTTTCAAACAGTCGGCGTGGCAGTGTTTTGTCGCGTGTGTCGGAGATGAAATACGATACCACCGATTCATCGAACGAGATGATGAATGCAAACAAGACACCGCTCATCACCGATGGCAGGATGATCGGCAGGGTGACGAGACGAAACGTGTCCCACCAGGTCGCGCCCAGCGAACGCGCGGCCGTTTCCAACGTTTCGTCCAATGCCTGGATCCGTCCGTTCACGGTCAGAAAAACGAACGGCAATGCCAGAACCGTGTGCGTGAGCACGAAGGCCCAGATCGTTCCGAGCATCTGCAGTCGCGCCAGCAGGAAGAACGCGCCGATGGCAAAGACGATGTTGGGCACGATGATCGGCGCGAGGATGAAGGCGCGCAGGCCAGCGGCGGGCCCCTGTTTCAGCCGGCGCGCGCCCAGTGCGCACGCGGTGCCCAGGACGCCTGACAAAAGCGCCGTCAGCACGCCGATCTGGAAGCTGAAGAGCGTCGGCTGGAGCCAGCCAGGATCGCTGAAATAGCGCTCGTACCACCTCAGCGTGAACCCGGTCGGCGGGAACTCCAGATAGCTGTTGACCCCGAAAGACATGGGTATGATGACCACGATCGGCGCCACCAGGAAGACAATCACCAGGATGGCGGTCGCCTTCAGCAGGTGAGTGGTCAGCCCGGGACTGTCGTCGCCCAAGCGCATCGCGTCGCCCTCCTATCGCGCGCCGATCCGCATGAACCGGCCCAGCAGCAACACGAAGACGAGCGCGGCCGCCAGCAGTGTCAGGGAGAGCGCGGCCGCCAGGCCCCAATTGTAGTTCTGCGTCACTTCCTGGGCGATCAGTGTCGCGATCATCAGGCTTCGCGATCCGCCGACGAGCATCGGCGTCACGAAGAAACCCAGCGAAACCAGAAACACGATCGTCAGCCCGGCGGCGATGCCGGGCAGCGCCAAGGGAAGCAGCACGGTCCGGAACGCCGCGAAATCGGATGCGCCTGATCCTCGCGCCGCCTGCATCAGCTCGACGGGGACATCCTTCAATACACTGTAGATCGGCAGGATCATGAACGGCAGCATTACGTGGGTCATGGCGACCACAACGGCCAGATCCGTATAGAGCAGGCGTAGTGGCGCATCGATGATGCCCAGGCCGATCAACGTTTCGTTGATGATGCCGTTGCGCGATAGAAGAATGGTCCAGGAAAACGATCGCACCAGAACGCTGGTCCACAATGGAAAAATCACGCAGCCGGCGATCACTGCCGCCCAGAAGCCCCTGACCCGGCTCATCAGCCAGGCCACCGGGAAGCCCATGACCAGCGCCAGAAGTGCGACGGTTGCGCTCAAGCGGAACGTGCGGACGAAGGTGCGCAGATAAAGATCGTGCCCGAAGACCGTTCGAAAGTTTGCCAGCGTGAAGTCTGGATCAAAGACGCTGCGGCGGAACATTTCCGCCGATGGGTAGAAGAAAGCGACCAGCAGAACGGCAACCGCCGGCGCGATGAGCAGTGCGCGGTTTGGCCTCACGCGACCGTTCTCGACCTCGGGCGCGCGTCCGGCGCGTTGGCCCTTGCCGTGTCCCATGTTAGGCCGACGACGTCGCCAAGCTCGGGGCCGTGCTGATCGGATAGGAGGGTCGACGTGACCGGCCCGACATTCTGAACATCGACCGTCAGGCGCATGACGGCACCGCGAAACTCCTTGCCGACGACGCGACCGCTCAGCTTCTGCCGGCCATCGACCAGGCAGAGCTTGACTTGCTCCGGCCGAACGAGGGCTTGTCGCCCGCCGGGCGCGTCGATGATCGCGGTCTCGCCAGATGCAGTCGATTCAATCTCGGCGGCGTTCAGTTGGTCGAGCGCAATCAGGTTTGCGTCGCCCAGAAACCGACCAACGAACTCCGAACATGGCCGATCGTAGACGTCTCTTGGGGCGCCGAATTGCTCAATCACGCCGTCCCGCATCACGGCGATCTTGTCGGCCACCGCCATGGCTTCATGCTGATCGTGGGTCACGAATAGCATTGTCGTTCCGAGGCTGCGTTGAATTCGAACAAGTTCCTCCTGCATCTCTTCGCGCAGGTTCTTGTCGAGCGCGCTCAGGGGCTCGTCCAGCAGCAGCAACGGTGGGTCGAAGACCAGTGCGCGAGCCAAGGCGACCCGCTGCTTCTGCCCGCCCGACAACGCGCTCGGTCGCCGGTCCTTTAGCTGATCAAGTCGGACCAGGCCGAGCGTATCGGCGACCTTCGCGATCAGATCGGTGCGAGCGACCCCGCGCCGCCGCAACGGGAAGGCGACGTTGTCCCACACGCTCATATGCGGAAACAGTGCATAGTTTTGGAAGACAAAGCCGATATCGCGCTTGTTGGGCGGCAAGCGCATGACGTCGTTTGCCATGACGGCGATCGTGCCGGCATCGGGCCGCGCGAAGCCCGCAATCGACATCAACAAAGTGGTTTTGCCGCAGCCGCTGGGACCCAAAAGCGCGACGATCTCGCCTTTGTCGACGTCCAGGTCGACACCGTTCAAAGCCACCGTCTTGTCGAACACCTTCGTCAACCCCCGGACACGAAGCGCCGGGCGAGACGAGGGGAGAGACGATAGATTATGCATAGGTTCGGTTCGATACCCATGATTGGCACGCCACGCCTGTCTGGCGTGCCAATCGGTCGACAAGCGGCGATGGCGTCAACGCGAAATGACGTCGCGATATCGGGTTCGCATATCGGGAAGGTTGTCGGCCAGAAAGGCGAAATCAACCGGGATCTGCTGGGCTATGTTCTCGGGCGCCAATGAACGAAGCGGCATTTCCTCGGCGGTGACAAGGTCCAGCGCCATGCGGTTCGACGTATCGTAGACCAGGTCACGCGAGAAGGCCAAATGCGCTTCGGGATTGGTCATGAAATGGTCAAGGAACGCGTAGGCCGCGTCCTTGTTCGGCGCATCACGCAAGATTGCCCAATATCCGATGACCGGCATGTGCTGCTGCCAGCTGATCGCGATCGGAAAGTCCTGATTAATGACCTGGATCGCCCGACCGGACAGGACAAGCGAGACATCGCATTCGCCGTTGCGCAGGGTGTTTTGGCTGTCATTGTTGTTCGGCCACCAGGCCGTCACATGCGGGACGATTTCGGCGATCTTCGCCTCTGCGCGCTCGAAGTCGAGCGGATAGACATCCTCGGGAGCCACGCCATCAGCAAGCAGCGCGGCCGGGTACACCCATTCCGGCCGACCCTCCGGCAAACACCGCGTTCCCGGATACTGATCGACGTCCCAAAACGCCTCCCAGGTGATGGGCGGATTGTCCGGAAACGTCTCGGTGTTGTAAGCGATGACGGCCCCGCCGATCGTCCTCAGAAGACCATACTCTCCGCAGGTGCCGTCGACGCCGAAAGCGGCGGCATTGGGAATGCGGCTGCAGTCGAGCGGCTCCAGAACATCGCGTTCGGCCAAGAGCGTCGATTCAACGGCGCTGACGACATCCCATTCGACATTGCCGACCTCGGTCATGGCGTGGACGCGCGCATAAGCATCCCGCAACGAAGATGACACGTGAACGATGTCGACGCCGGATGCTTCCTCAAAGCCCGGATAGAAATACTGCTCCAGAGCCTCTTCGAAAGCGCCGCCGGTCGCGACGACGACGAGTTCACCATCATTGGCCAATGCAGGCGAAGCCATGGCAAAAAGGGCCGCGGCGCTAGCCAGCGCGCCAAACGAGTGCCAACGAACATGGGTCATGTCGAAAGTCCTGTTGTTCCAGCGAGTGGGTAGGGGGCGGCGCCGGCCAGATCGGCTCGCCGTGGCGACGGGTCATGGAACGCTGCGTCAAGTCCCGAAACAGCGGTTTCGGAAGCGAGCCGCCAGCCGCCTGTCAGATAGGTGGAGCCAGCGTAGCGGACGCGGCCGAGGGTCTGCGCATATGTCCCATCGCCGCTTTCGAAGGTTTCAGCCTGTGGGGGGATGAGGTCGCCGGGTTCCTGTGTGGACGCGGCAAGAAGTGCTTCATCAAGCACACGGCCGGCCATGCTTGGAGGTGGCGCGATCCCAAGCAGATGAAGCATGGTTGGCGCGATGTCGGGCACTCCGGAGGGCAGATTCGAGACGGAGTTTGCTTTGAACTCCGAGCCTGCCGCGATGGCGACGCATGCCAGCTCCATTGGATGCAGTCCGCCATGGACTCCCAGGCCTGGTGTGAGCCCGCTGTCATAGTAGGTGCCGCCCGAAAGGCCGTATTGGTCGAGGCAGTCTTCAGACCGGAAGCAGAAGTAGATGTCAGGCGACCGGTCGTGTTCGGCCATGACGAGCGTTTGCGCGAAGGTGCCCGGCGCGATGCCATCGATCTCATCGCGGCTGGGCGTAAAGATCGGGCCGCACCATTCGGTGTCCATCAGCGCGGCGCTGGCTTTCGTGATCGCAGCCTCGTTTGGCACGGCGAGGTAAACGGCGCCGACCTGACCCGGAACGATAATGGCATCCGTGTCCGGGCCGGGCGCCGGGGCAGGTGTGAAGCCGACAGCGCGGAGAGCATCCGCCACGGAGACAGGTGTGTGGGCCGTGATGTGGCCATGATCGGAAGCCGCGAAGAGCTGCACGCCCGCATCTCGGCCCTCGGCCAACCACCAGTCGAGGATGCGGCCGAACTCGGCGTCGACATGGGCGATCGCCTGCTTTGTCTCGGGCGCGCCGGTCCCGGAGAAATGCGAACTCAGATCCGGCTCCGAATACCAGAGCATCGTGACGTCGGGCCGATGTTTGGGCCAGACATGATCGAGGAAGGCGGTGGTCAGCAGGGTCTGCGCCTCAAGGTCCGGTAGCCCTGGCGGAGCTGCGGGTGGCAGTGGACCGAGCGCTTTCAGGATGCCTGCTGCCGTATCGGCCGGCGTCGCGATGTCCTTGAAATGCCCCGACAGGCACAACTGACCCAAAGGGCGTGCCTTATGGTTCAAGCAGCGTGCCGCGCCACGCGAGTTGGACGCCAGCACGGCCAGCGACTTTCCGACAGCATTCAGCACTTCACCCAGTGTGGTCGCGGTCATCAGCCGGCCACCGGCCTCGGCATCGATCCGTTCGAGTTGCGCCGCATCAGCCGTGTCGATCAAGTGCTTTGGCGCGGCTGACCGATCAAGAAACTGATTGCCGACCATGCCGTGCCGATCGGGGGGCGCGCCGGTAACGAAACTCGGAAACACCACCCGCGTTTCGCTCGGATAGACCGTGACATGATTGGAAAATGTCACGCCCTCCGTCTTGAGGCGACACAGGTTGGGCATCAGGCTCGGCACCACCAGGTCCGGCCGCAATCCGTCAAATCCAATCAATAGGCATGATTTCGTCACGCATGGTTCTCCGGCTCCGACCACAGACAGTTGTTGGTCGATCGGGAAAAGAAATCAGGTGATTGTGCAACATGGTGATGACAATCATCGCAAAATAAGATGGATTTATGCGTCTGGTGCATGATAGAAGGTGGTGGTTTGACCGAGCCGACGGTCTTGAGGAATGACGCAAGCGCAATGGCAAAATGACGGGTGGTGAAGATAACGGCCCCGTGGACAAGCATACGCTGCCCTTGAACGCGATCCGCGTGTTCGTGACGATCGCGCGCGAGGAGAGCGTGACGGCGGCCGCCAAGGCGCTCGGCATCACGCAGAGCGCGGCGAGCCGTCATCTGGCGGTCCTGGAGAGGCATCTGGGGGCGAAGCTGATCGAACGGCGTGGGCGTAACTCGGCACTGACCGACTACGGCAAGCTGTTTGCTGAGGCCGTGGGCGAGCCGCTGGACGCCATCGCGTTTGCCGTGCAGCGGATGCGCCGCGGCCGGGCCGACGTGAACCGGATCACCGTGCGAACATCGCTGTCCACATTCGCCTACACGACACTGATCCCCAACCTGCGGGCTTTCTCCGATGCGACGGGCAATGCCACGGTCGATCTGGTGACGTCGCTTTCGGCCCCGACAGTGACCGAAGACTTTGACGTGTTGATCACGCGGGACCTGACCGTGACCGAGCCGTCCGATCACTGGGAGCTGCTCGAAGAGCAATTGGTCTGTGTCGGAACACCCGGACTGATCGCCGGCAAGCGGCTCAGTTTCGCGACGGTTGCGCCGATCCTGGCGATCACCTCACGACCCGACATTCTGCCGCGCTGGCTGACGGCGATGGATATGGATGCCGGCCAGGTGACAATCGGGGCGCGCTACGACCACCACTATCTGGCCCTGCCGGCGGTGACCACGGGGCAGGGCCTTCTGGTGGCGCCCGAGATCCTGGTGGCCGGTCTCGTGCGTGAGGGATTGCTCGATGTGCTGCCCGGCAGTCGTGCGCCTAGCGGCATGCGCTACCGCGCCTACGCCGTCGATCGCAGCGGCAACCCTGACCTTGGCCGCGCCTTTTGCCGCTGGTTGTCGCGGCTGTGCCGGACGTCGCTGGCCCAGGGTCAGGCAAAGCATGATACGCCATCGTGAAAAGCGATTGGTCGAGCATCAATTTGCGATGACGGAATTTGCCCGACGCGATAGGTGCTGGGAGTTAGGGGCGCTCATGGAGCCTCACGGAGACCCCGATGCCCGTCCGACTGTCATCACGCATGCAGGCTGTCGCGCCATCCGCGACCAAGGCGATGACCGCGCGGGCCAAGGCGCTGCAGGCCGAAGGCCGTGACATTGTCGCCCTGACCCAGGGCGAGCCGGATTTCGACACGCCCGAAACCATTCGGGACGCCGGCATCGCCGCCATTCGGAACGGCCACACACGCTATACGCCGGTGCCGGGCATTGCGCAGCTCCGCGCGGCCATCGCGGCGGGCTTCGAACGTGACCATGGTCTGCTTTTCGACATCGATGACATCATCGTTTGCGGCGGTGCCAAGCAGGTCATCGCCAATGCCTTGCTCGCCACGCTCGATCCGGGCGACGAGGTGATCGTGCCCGCCCCCTGCTGGGTGACTTATCCTGAAATCGTCAAGCTGGCCGGTGGCATACCGGTTATCGTCGATTGCGCGACAAGCCCCACCTTCAAACTGACACCCGAGCAGCTTCACGCCGCCATCACGCCGCGCACCAGGTGGCTGTTTCTGAATACGCCATCCAATCCGACCGGCGCCGTCTACACCGCGCGCGAACTGGAAGCGCTGGCTGACGTCTTGCGCGCGCATGAACAGGTCGGCGTTCTCTGTGACGAAATCTACCAGCAGCTTGTCTATGCGCCCGCGCGCTTTGCCTCCCTGGCCGCTGTCGCGTCGGATCTTCGCGACCGCCTCCTGGTCGTCAATGGCGTCTCCAAGGCCCATGCCATGACCGGTTGGCGCATCGGATGGGGTGCCGGACCGGCCGGCCTGATCAAGGCCATGGCGACGCTTCAAGGCCAGACCACATCGCATGCCAGCGCGATCGCGCAACATGCCGCGCTTGAAGCGGTCGCCGGCGACCAAAGCCACCTGACAACATTCCGCGATACGTTCCGCGGGCGTCGTGATCTGGTCTATGACCGGGTGAAGGCGATGCCGGGCCTCACGTGCCGCCTGCCGGACGGGGCTTTTTATCTGCTTGTCGACTGCAGGGGGCTGCTGGGCCGCCGCACGCCACAGGGCGGCAAGCTTCGCTCGGACGGCGACGTCGCCATGTGGCTGCTCGAGCATTTTGGCCTCGCCGTCGTGCCCGGGTCGAGCTTTCTGGCGCCGGGTTACTTGCGTCTGTCCTATGCCGCTTCGGCCGACGATCTCAAGCCCGCATGCAATCGGCTTCAGGCTGCGTGCGATACGCTGATGGCGCGGGCAGCCTGAGATGCAAGCGCTGAAAGATACCCTTGCCGGAAACGGCCCCGTTCAAGCGATGGCGACGCATTCGCCGCTGTCGGCGAAGCTGGCCGAGGAGGCCGGCTTCGAAGCGTTGTGGGCCTCGGGCTTCGAGCTGTCGGCCTTGATGGGTCTGCCCGATGTCAGCCTGATCACGATGACGCAGCATCTGGACATGGTCCGGGCCATTGCCGGCGCGACGAGCCTGCCGATCATCGCCGACATCGACACCGGCTTCGGCAACGCGGTCAATGTGGTTCATGCGGTCAGGGAATATGAGCGCGCTGGCGCCGCAGCGGTGGTGATCGAAGACAAGACGTTCCCCAAAGTGACCAGCCTCGTCGCCGATGGCCGCCAGGAGCTGCTGCGTATCGAGGAGTTCCAGGGCAAGATCGAAGCGGCCCGCGCGACGCGGTCAAACGATGCCTTCCTGGTCATCGCCCGCACCGAGGCGCTCATTGCGGGCCTTGGCCAGGACGAAGCGCTCGGCCGCGCCCATGCCTATGTGGAGGCGGGCGCTGACATGATCCTGGTGCATTCCAAGCAAAAGACGCCGGACGAGATCGAGGCCTTCATCGCCGCATGGGATGGCACGGTGCCGCTCGTCCTGGTGCCCACATCCTATCCGCAGATGACGGTCGAACGCATGCGCCAGACCCGCAAGGTCGGCATCGTCATCTGGGGCAACCACGCCATCCGCGCCGCCGTCACCGCCATGAAGGACGTTTTCGCCCGGATCCGCGCCGAGGGTGGCATCCACAAGGCCGACAGCACCATCGTGCCGGTCACCGAGATCTTCCGGTTGCAGGATATGGATGGGGTGAAGCAAACCGAAAAGCGGTTCTTGAGATAGGTGGCAGGCAACTGCGTGGAGGCTCCGCCATCGGCATTAACAGCGCGGCACGGACCCTGCGCCGCTTTATCAGTAAGCTTGTTGCAGGTTGGTTGCAGTTGATTTGGGCATGCGAAGTTAAGTCATTAGTTTTATTGGTGTCAGAATTAAGCCAGAAAAATTTAGCCTGCGTATAATATTTTTGTAAAGAGGTATTTTAAAATATATTGATTTCGGGATATATTGAAGCATCCGAAGAGTAATATATTTTAAATACTATTAATTATAAATGAAACGAATATATTGTTAAATAATGTTTTAAAATTATAATTATTTTAAAACATTATTTTTTCTTTAAAATTCATAAATATTTCTTGTAATACGGTTATGTTTAAAGATGCAATGTGAGATTTTCATATATCAGGCAGCATCTTATTTGCAAAGATCAGCTCTTCATCCTCGCGGGCGCGCATAGAGCTCAGTCCGACAAGGTCCGTGAACTCATCGAAGCGCAGCATGCGGTCGCGCGCGGCGCGGGTCGTGCCGTCGCGCTTCAGCGCCGACATCAGTTCCCGCATGGCGAAGGCCTGGGCAAAAATGCTCGAGACCGGCCAGACGGCCGTGGCGAAACCGATTTCCTCCAGCTCTGGGCCGCTCAGGTCGGGTGACTGGCCGAAATCGATCATATTGGCCAGGTGCAGGCCGCCGACCTCGGTCACGATGCGGCGCATGTCCGCGACCGTGCCGGGCGCTTCGACGAACAGCAGATCGACGCCGACATCGCGATAGATCGATGCTCTCTCGATGGCGGCATCGATACCGTCCACGGCCAAGGCGTCGGTCCGGGCCATGATGACGAGATCCGGATCGCGGCGCGCGTCGAGCGCCGCCTTGAGTTTGGCGACCATGCCGTCGACCGGGATGACGTCCTTGCCGGGCGTGTGGCCGCAGCGCTTGGGAAATACCTGATCCTCAATGAAGAGACCCGCCACCCCGGCCTTTTCCAGCACCCTGACGGCGCGGCGGACATTGGTCGGGTTGCCGAAGCCGGTATCGGCATCGGCGAAGACGGGGATCGAAACGGCATCGCAGATGCGGGCATAGTGATCGGCCAGTTCGGTCAGGCCAAGCTGCGACGAATCCGGCTCGGCCAAGAGCGCGCCGGTCGCGGCGAACCCGCCCATGGTCACCGCGTCGAAACCGGAGATCTCGGCGATCCGGGCCGAGAGCGCATCATGGATGCCCGGCATCAGAAGGATCTCGTCGGTCATCAGCAGGTTTCGGAAGCGTGTCGTCGTGCGCATCACTCTCTCCGCTTGGACTATTCTCTCCGGCATGAACAAAGGGGGCGTTCCGCCCGTCGCCCGCCTCGGGGCGGGGGCGGCAAGCCGGCCATGTCACCTAGACCCGCTGATGCAGGCGACGGTCGATCCACAGCAGCAGCCAACTCGTCGCCGTGGCGAACAGGAACAGCAAAAGCGCCAGCGCCAGGATGGTCGGCACGTCATTGCGTTCCATCGCCTTCAGCAGGATGAAGCCGATCCCGCGCTGGGACGCGAACAACTCGCCGATCAGCGTTCCCAGCATGGTCAGCGCGAAGCCGATCCGGAAGCCCGACACGATCTCCGGCACCGTGGCCGGGATAAGCACCTGCGTCGTGACCTGTGTCGGGGTAAGCCGCAGGGCTCTCGCCGTGCGCAGATAGACCGGCGGCACGTTGCGCACCGCGTTCATCGTGAAGATGGCGACCGGGATGATGCCGTGGATCGCGCCGAAGGCCACCTTGGCTTCCATGCCGAGCCCGAAGATCAGCAGGATGACGGGATAGAGCGTGATCTTGGGCAGCGAATAGAGCGCCACCAGAATGGGCTCGGCCACCTCGCCGGCAAGCCGGTTGCCGCCCAGAAGGACGCCGATGGCGAGGCCGCCGAAGAGCGAGACGATCAGCGCCTGCGCGAAGGCCGCGAGCGTTTCCCAGACATGCGGCCAGAAATCCGCTTCGCTCATCATCGCCACGAGATGGCGGATCGTATCGAAGGGCGAGGTCACCGCGACATCGCCGGCCAGTTCGTGCAGGCCCTGCCAGACAAGCAGGATGACGACGGCCAGGATGATCGTGTCGATGAGGCCGGTCGCGCGCGCCTTGCGGGTGACGGAGGCCGTGGTGGTGGTTCGGGTCGCCGCCGCGTCGGTCATCCGGCACGCCCCCGCCTGCGCGCATGCATGCGTTTTTCAAAGATATGCAGCGACATGTTGAGCGTCGTCACGAGAATGAGCAAGAACAGCATGAGCCCAAACATCGTGCGGTTGTCGAAATTGTTGTAGGCGAAGGCGATCTCGAAGCCCATGCCGGCACCCGACAGGATGAACTCGCCGGCCACCACGCCAATAAAGGCATAGGCGACGGCCAGCTTGATACCGGTGAACAGATAAGGCGCCGCGGCCGGCAGGGTGATCAGGAAGGTTTCCTGCAACTGATCCAGCCGATAGACGCGCGCGGTGCGGAACAGGACCCTGGGCACCCGGTCGAAACCGTTCAGCGTGTTGACCACCACGGCGGCGACCGCGAACAGAAAGCCGATCATGATGAGCGGCCAGGCGTTCAATCCGAAGATCACGATGAACAGCGGATAGAAGATGAACACCGGCACCGCATAATAGCTGGCCAGAAGCGGATCGATCGCGCGGCGCACGCGCGGCATGCGATGCACGGTCGCGCCGATCGTGAAGCCGACCGCCACCGCCACCACGAAGGCGATCGCGACATTGCGCAAGGTGTAGAGGATCGCCTCGTTCAGGCGGCCGCTCAGCAAGATCCCAAGCATCGCATGGGCCATTTCGGATGGTGGGATCATGGTGTAGCGCGCGATCATGCCACCGCGGCAGGCGATTTCCAGGGCGCCGATCGCGATAGCGAGCACGATGAGGCGGATCACGCCGGCGCGGGTCATGGCTTCGTCCCGATGGCCTTGAGCGATTCCTCGCGCAGCAGGCTCCAGAGCCGGCTTGTCACGCGCCCGAAGCGTTCGTCGGACACGATCCGACTGTCGCGCTCCAACGGCCAGCCGGTCTCGATGACATCGATGAACCGGCCAGGACGGGCGCTCATCACGCCGACGCGGTCGGACAGCATGGCCGCCTCGTCGAGCGCGTGGGTGATCAGGACGATCGTCGCGCCGGTCTCGCGCCACAGCCTGAGGACTTCATCGCCCATCAAGAGCCGCGTCTGCTGGTCGAGCGCGCCGAAAGGCTCGTCGAGCAGCAGAAGGCGCGGCCGCAGCACGAGCGTTCGCGCGATGCAGACACGCTGGCGCATGCCGCCCGACAGCTGTGCGGGATAGGACGCCGCGAAACTCGACAAGCCCATGAAATCGAGCACGTAGCCGACCCGGTCCTTGACCTCGGCCGTGTCCATGCCGGCGCGCCGCATGCCGAAGGCGATGTTGTCGTAGACCGTCAGCCAGGGAAAGCTCGCATCCTCCTGAAAGACGACACCGACCCCGTCCGGCACCTGGCCGGCGATCGGCTTGCCTTCGAAGGTGAGCGTGCCTTCCGTCGGCGGGGACAGGCCCGCCAACAGATCGAGAAGGGTCGACTTGCCGCATCCCGACGGGCCAACGACCGAGAAGAACTCGCCCTGGCCGAGAACGAAGTCGATGGGCCCGAGGGCATGGACGGGCGTTTGCCCGGCCACCCCCTCATAGACCCGCGTCACGCCGGACGCTTCAACATGAGCCGGCCGCGTGTCGCCGGCCTCCTCGGCACCGGCAGGGCCGGCCCTTTCCGCGACGGATACCTGCATTGGATTTTCGCTGTCCCGGTCGGTTCAGTTGGTGGTCTGAAGTTCGGCCGGCAGATAGCGCTGATCGACGAAGGCGTCCCAGTCGAACGGCTCATCCGGGATGGCGCCGACGATTTGAAGGCCCCTCACCATGTTGTCCATGCCGTCGAACTCGAAATCGCCTTTGCTCCAATAGTTGAGCGCGGCCACGTTATTGATGGCCTCGATCGCCTGGGCTTCGTCGATGTCATAGGCCTCGGCGAGGATGCGGCCGGCTTCTTCCGGGTTCTCGTAGATGAATTCGACACCTCGCATGCGGGCGCGGATGATGCCCTCGATCTGTTCGGCATTGTCCTCGAGATAGTCGGTGCGCACGACGCCGACGGTCTGGGTGATGCCGGGCAGGAGATCGCGGACGTAGAAGACCGGCTTGAAGTCGTCTTTGACGCGCGTCCAGATTGGCTCGAGGATCGTGGCCGCGTCGACGGCCCCTTCCTGCAGGGCGGTCAGCCCGGCGCCGACGCCGCCAAGCGACTTGTCGTCGACGTCGTCGATGCTCATGCCGGCTGAATCGAGCGACATGATGAGGATCATCTGCGAGACCGAGCGTGGGCTGGTGTAGGACACCGCGCGGCCCTCGAGATCCTCGATCGAATTGATGTCGTCCGCGTCCTTGCGCGTCACCCAAAGAAGATCGCCGACGCTGCGGACGCCGGAATGGACGATCGTCAGGTCGACACCTTCCCTGGCCGCGGCCACCACGGCGGCCAGCGAGGCTTCACCATAAGGCACATCGGAGGCGAGCGCGTTGCGCAACGTGGTGCCGCCGCCTTTCGATGTGATGAAGCCGGTCACATCGACGCCTTCCTCTTCGAAATAACCCTGGTCCTGAGCTACCGCGAAGGGCGCGCCATACATCAGCACGCCCCAATGGGTCACCGTCAGATCGATCGCCGACGCCGGCTTGTCGCCGGTGCCAAGCGCGAGCAACGGTGCGAGTGCCGCCGCCGCGGCGAATGTCTTCCATTGAAACATCGTTTCTCTCCCTTTTTGCCGTCCGGCCTGTCAGTTCGCCGGTCGGCTTGTTTCAATTCTTGGTGCCGCCGGGTTGATAGACCCAGGGTCGTTGTTTTTTGTCGCTGTCCTGAAACCGGCCGATCCCGGCGGCGTGCAGCAGCGTCATGCCGATATCGTCGAGACCTTCCAGAAGTTGCCGCCGGCGGCCCTGATCCGTCGCGAAGGGTATCTCCCGATCGCCGGGCACGATGATTTTTTCCGTCTCGAGATCGACGATCAAGCTCTTTTCGGCGGCGGTTTCGAGATCGGTCAGCAGCCGGTCCACCTCTTCGGTGGGCAGCGCGACGGGCAAGAGGCCGTTCTTGAAGCAATTTCCGTGGAAGATGTCGCCGAAGCTTTTGGCGATGACGCAGCGGATACCGAAGGCCTTGAGGGCCCAGACGGCATGTTCTCGTGACGAGCCGCAACCGAAGTTTTCGCCGGCGACCAGAATGCGCGTGTCGCGATAGGCCGGCCGGTTCAGAACGAAATCCGGTCTTTCCGTCGCGATACCGTCGGTGAACCGCCAATTGGCAAAAAGCGTCGCGCCGTAGTCGACATCCATGCGCTTGATGAAATGGGCGGGAAACAGCGCATCGGTATCGATATTGTCGCGCGCCATGGGCGCCGCCACGGCTTCGAGCCGGATGAAGGGGGTGATCGTCATGGGGTCAGATGCCGGACGTCCGTGATGTGGCCGGTGACGGCGGCGGCCGCCGCCATGGCCGGGCTAGCGAGATGGGTGCGCGCGCCGGTGCCCTGCCGGTTCTCGAAGTTGCGGTTCGAGGTCGACAAGCAGCGACGGCCCGGCGCGACGATGTCCCCATTGATGCCGACGCACATGGAGCAGCCGGACTCGCGCCATTCGAAGCCGGCATCGATGAAGACCCGATCGAGACCCTCCGCTTCCGCTTCGGCCTTCACCGACGTCGACCCGGGCACGATGAGCGCCCGGACACCGTCGGCGACCGTCCTGCCGCGCGCCACCCGGGCAGCCTCGCGCAGATCGGTCAGCCGGGCATTGGTGCAAGAGCCGATGAAGACCGCGTCCACGGGCATGCCGGCAATCGGTTGTCCGGGCGCGAGATCCATATAGTCGAGCGCCCGCGCCATCGCGTCGGCATGGGCGCCTGATGGCGCGGGCACGCTGTCCTCGATGCTGATCGTGTGTTGCGGGCTCGTGCCCCAGGTCACCTGCGGCGCGATGTCGGCGGCGTCGATGGCGACGTCGCGATCGAATACGGCCTCCGCATCGCTTGGCAGGCCGCGCCAATGATCCACGGCTCTGTCGAAGTCGGCGCCCTTCGGCGCATAGGGCCGCCCGGCCACATAGTCGAATGTCGTCTCGTCCGGTGCGACCATGCCGATGCGCGCCGAAAACTCGATCGACATGTTACACAGCGTCATCCGGTCTTCGACGGACAGGGCGCGCACCGTCTGGCCGGCGAATTCAACCGCATGGCCGACGCCTGCGCCGGCGCCGATCCGCCCGATGAGGTGCAGCACCACATCCTTGGCATAAACGCCGAAGCCGAGCTTGCCGTCGATCGTGACACGCAGCGTTTTCGGTTTCAGCAGGACGAGAGTCTGGGTCGCCAGCACATGCTCGACCTCGCTCGTCCCGATCCCGAAGGCAAGCGCGCCGAGCCCGCCGACGGTGCAGGTATGGCTGTCGCCGCAGACCAGCGTCAGGCCGGGCAGGGCGATACCGAGTTCCGGCGCCATGACATGCACGATGCCCTGATTGGGATCGCCGATGTCGAACAGGCGGATTCCCGCATTCGCCGTATTCTCGCGCAGGGCGTGCACATAGGGCACGGCCTCGGCCCAGCTGTCGTCGCGACGTCCGGGCGCCGTCGCGATGATGTGATCCTGGGTGGCGAAGGTCAATTCGGGGTTGCGGACCTCGCGGCCCGCCGCCTTCAGGCCATCGAAGGCCTGCGGCGAGGTGAGTTCGTGAAGAACGTGGCGGTCGATGTGCAGAATGTCGCGGCCGTCATCCAGACGCGCGACGACATGCCTGTCCCAGACCTTGTCGAACAGTGTGTTCTTCACGCCGTGCCCTCCGCCTACATGCAATCGTATCCCTGGTCGACGCGTTATGCCATCGAACGCATGGTCGGCCGTGCGAATGGTGCCGTGCCGTGAGCCATGCCGGTCGGTGCCAGCACCGGTTACTCGGTCCAGCGTCGCTCGAAGGCATGCACATCGGCGAAACCGATGACGTCGCAGAACGCCTTGAAGTCGTAGAGGTCGACCGTGCCGCCATTGGTCCCGCCGTTCTGGCAAAGCTCGCGATAGGTCCTGTCGAGCGCCGCCGCCGCCGCGAGAAAGCCCGCGGCCGGATAGATCGCGATCTGGAAGCCGAGTTCGGCGAGCCGGTCGCGTGGCAGGATCGGCGTCGAACCCCCTTCGACCATGTTGGCGACCAGCGGCAGGTCGAAGCTGCGGCCGATCCGGGCCAGTTCCTCTTCCGATTCCGGTGCCTCAATGAACAAGATGTCGGCCCCGGCCTCGGCATAGGCTTCCGCCCGCCGCAAGGCCTCGTCGAGGCCGAGCGTCGTTCGGGCGTCAGTGCGCGCGATGATCATCATGTCGTCGCTCGACCGGCTGTCTACCGCCACCTGCACCTTGCGCACCATGTCGTCGATCGGGATGACCCGGCGGCCGGGCGTATGGCCGCACTTCTTGGGGAATTCCTGATCCTCGATCTGAATGGCCGCGACACCCGAGGCCTCGTAGCCGCGTATCGTGTGGCGGACATTCAACAGGCCGCCATAGCCAGTGTCGGCATCCGCGATCAGCGGCATGTCGACGGCATCGGCGATCCGTCCTGCGCGGTCGACCATGTCGGTATAGGTCGCCAGTCCGGCGTCGGGCAGGCCGAGATAGGAAGCCACGACGCCGAAGCCGGTCATATAGGCCGCTTCGGCGGGATGCTGATTGAGCATGCGGGCGGAGATCAGATCGAAGACGCCGGGGGCAACGAGGGTGCGTCCGGCTTGCAGTTGGTCGCGCAGCTTCCGCTTTGCCATTATGTCGAACCTCTTTCACTGTCGCCGGTCCATCTCGACGCGAATTTCCGCCGCGAGATGCCACCGCCTGTTGCGCTCCCTATCAAGGCGCCGCCGCCGATGTTAACGGTGTGCTTGATCTGGAGCCTGGCAAGCAAACATTACGGATTGTATACATAGCGTGGGTTTGCGCTAGGTATCAACCCTAATCGATGAGATGGCCTCCACGGCCGCTACTGAGGATGAGATCATGGCATCACCCAATGCCAACACCAACGGGCGGGTCAGCAAGGTTCGCGCCGCTGAAACGGCCTATCGCGGCCTGCGGGCATTGATCGTGGACGGCGACGTCGAGACGGGGGCGCATCTGCGGGAAGAGTTCGTCGCCAGCCGTCTCGGCGTCAGCCGAACGCCCGTGCGCGAGGCGATCCGCCGTCTGGCGGCGGAAGGCTGGGTTCGGATCGTGCCGAACCAGGGGGCCTATGTCTGCGAATGGTCGAAGCATGATGTCGAGGAGGTCTTTGCCCTCAGAGCCATGCTCGAAGGCCATGCCGCGGAGCATGCGGCGCGGAATGCGACGCCGGCGCAAATCGACGAATTGTTCCGGCTGAGCCGGGATGCGAGCGCCGTGTTGCCAGCGGAAAACATGGAGGATGTCGAGCGAGTCGCGGCGTTCAATGACCGCTTTCACAAGCTGATCCTGGAGGCGTCGGCGCAACAGCGGACGGCGGCGGCGGTCTTCCATCTCGTCGAATTGCCGATCACCCTGCGCAACTTCCGCCAGTTCACGGCCGCGGAAATGGAGCGCAGCATCAGCCAGCACCATGCGATCGTCGATGCCATCGCCGCGGGCGATGTCGCCTGGGCTGGCGCCATCATGCGGGCCCATGTCCTCGGCGGCAAATCGCTGTTCATGGAGCGCATGGGCGCGGCACCGGCCGAAACCGTGCCCGCGCTCGATCTCAAGCGGCCCGCCTGAGACCTTCCCGACCATCCACACAGGCTTCTATCCGGCCGGCCCGGCGGTGCTCGGGGGCCGCGCTTGACAGCTATCATGGCGCCCGTCATTGTATACAAGTGGCGTGTTGGATAGAGGGCGCTGTGATGGCCAGAGCCGAAACTGGCTCCACCACTGGCCGGGTTGCCGGATCGCGGAAGGGGTCGGAAATCGGAGCGGGCGTGATCGATGCCACGACGGGTGCCGCGCGATCGCGTGATGGCCGCATCACCTCATCTCGGGCTGTTGGGGCCCGGCGCGACAAGGCGCTTCATGAGCGGCCACCGCGCTCAGCGCGCGTGGCGTTTGGCGCTGGCTTGCGCGACGGCCGCGTCCGGCCGGCGATCGATGTCCAGCCATGACGAACTGCCAGGCAAGGCAGACGAAATGTGGGTCAACAAGAACAATAAGCGATCCGAATATCCAGAGTGGAGAGGGTAAAACCAATGTCGAATTCAACAGGCAAGGAACAGGCGAGAAAGCGTGGCGCAAGCCGCCGCGGCTTCTTGCAGATGGCGGGTGTCGTCGGGGCCGGGGCGGTGTTGCCGCTCAATCTGGCCGGTATCCGGATGGCCAATGCGGCCGGCGGACAATTGCGGGTTCGCTTCGGTGGCGACATCTCGATACTCGACCCGGCACTCATCTTCCAGGTCGAGAACCAGACCATTGCCGGGCACGTCTATAACGGCCTCGTCCAGTATGATCAGGCGACGAACGAGATCATTCCCGATCTCGCCACCGGCTGGGAGGTCTCGCCGGACGGCACGGAATACACCTTCACGCTGCGCGACGACGCGACCTGGCATAAGGGCTACGGCCAGCTGACCTCGGATGACGTGAAGTTCAGTTTCGAACGCATTCTCGATGAATCGACGGGTAGTCGCTATGCGGGCCAGCTGGCCGGCCTCGAAGCAGTCGACGCGCCGGATCCGACGACCGTCGTCTTCCGCCTGGCACAGCCCAATGCCGGCTTCCTGCACAAGGTTTGCGCGTTCAACCAGGGCTGGATCGTCTCGCGCAAGGCCGTCGAGGAGAAGGGCGAAGCCTACAAGCTCGACCCGATCGGCACCGGTCCCTTCGTGTTCGACACCTGGATCGCCGGCAATTCGGTGCGTCTTGTCGCCAATGAGGACTACTTCGCCGGCCGTCCCCATGTCGATGAGGTCGTCTTTCGGATCATCCGCGACGAGACGGCGGCCGCGATCGCGCTGGAAAAAGGCGAGATCGACATCTTCTTCGGCCTTCAGCAGCCCGAGGTGATCGATCGTCTGACCGCCGCCGACGGTGTGAACGTTCTGAGCCGCGACGCCAGCAACACGGTCAATCTGGTCCTGAACACCACGGTGCCGCCGCTCGATGACGTGCGGGTTCGGCGCGCCATGATCCATGCGCTCAACCGCCAGGGGCTGATCGACGGCTTCTTCCAGGGCACCAAGAGCCCGGCGACCAGCGTTTTGACGCCGACCTTCCAGGAGCACAGCGACAATGTCCCGGTCTATGACTATGACCCGGACAAGGCCCGCGCGCTTCTGGAGGAGGCAGGCGCCGTCGGGTTCGACTTCGAGCTCGTGACCGTCGCGCTCAATCCTTACGACCGGTTTCCGGTTCCGATGGTCGACGATCTCAACGCGGTCGGCATCAATGCGACGATGCGGGTCGTCGAGCGTGGCGCCTATGTGCAGGCCCGGGCCAGCGGCAATGTGCAGAGCTGCATCACGGCCGTGGTCGGACCGCCCGACCCGGATGCGCCGCTGGTCACGCTGTTCTCGACGGCGTCCTTCCCGCCGGGGCTGAACACGGCGCGTTACGATCAGGCCGACGATCTTCTCGCCGCCGCGGCGAACGAGCTCGATGCCGACAAGCGCAAGGCGATCTACGAACAGATCCTCCAGCGGACGATGGAAGACGTTCCGGTCATTCCGATCTTCGCGGAGCGGCTGTTCCTTGCCCATTCGGATGCCGTCGACGGGCTGGTGCAGAACTCCCTGTTCACGGTCCTGACCTATCCGGTGTCGCTGAAGGGGTAGCGTCGTGGTCGGCTATCTGGGTCGCACATTCGTGCAACTCGCCGTAACGCTGGTCGGGATCGTCACCGTCGTCTTTTTTCTGATGCGGGCGATACCGGGCGATCCCGCCCTTTACATGCTCGGCGATTTCGCGACGGAAAGCTCGATCGCGGCGCTGCGCGAGCGGCTCGGCCTCGATCTGCCGATCTACCAGCAATACTTCCTGTTCATGGAACGGGCGGTGACGGGCGACCTCGGCCGGTCCGTCATCACCGGTCAACCGGCCTTGGCGGAGATCATGAGCGCGCTGCCATGGTCGCTGTCGCTGGCTGTGGCCGGGTTGTCGGTCGCCGTCGTCGTCGGCGTGCCGCTCGGCATCTTCTCGGCCATTCGGCACGGTACCTGGGTCGATACGGCGATCATGCTGGTCGCGCTGATCGGCATATCGTTTCCGGTGTTCTGGGTCGGTCTCGTCGCGATCCTGCTTCTGTCCTATCACGCGGGACTGTTCCCGGCATTGGGCGCGTCGGTCGGCGGCGGTTTCTGGACGCAGCTCCACCATCTGATGCTTCCGGCCTTGGTGCTGGGCCTGTCCGTTGCCGCCTATATCGCGCGGCTTACGCGTAGCGCGATGCTTGAAGTGCTGGGGCAGGACTATGTCCGCGTGGCGCGTGCCATGGGCGTGCCGGAAAGCCGGATCAACTTCCGGCTCGCGCTGCGCAACGCGTTCATCCCGATCCTCGCGGTCATCGGCGTGACCTTCGCCTGGGCGCTCGGCAACGCCATCCTGGTCGAGGTCGTGTTCTCCCGCCCCGGCCTCGGATCGACGATCCTGAAGGCCATTCTCGCGCGCGACTATCAATTGGTTCAGGCGGGCGTTCTCATCCTGGCGACCGGTGTCGTTCTGGTGAACGCGACGCTGAACGTACTTTACGGCGTGATCGATCCGCGCATGAGAACGAGCGAGTAGAGCACCGTCATGAGTGAAGCTATCGTTGAACGGGCGGATGCCGCCGTCATGCGCGACCGGGACGCGGCGCGCCGCCGGCGGCGCGCGGCCATCCGGCGCTATACGAGCCATCCCGGCTTCATGATCGGCGCGGTGATCATCGGCTTGATGGCCTTCATCGCCATCGCCGCCCCGTGGCTCGCGCCCAATTCACCGCTCGCCACCGATATGACCAAGACATTGGCGCCGCCATCCTGGCAATTCCCGCTCGGCACCGACCAGTTCGGCCGCTGTGTTCTGTCGCGGCTGATCTATGGCGCGCGCGTCTCGCTCCAGGTCGGCTTCTGGGTCGTATTGATCTCGCTGTCGCTGGGAACGCTGATCGGGTCGCTCGCGGGTTTCGTCGGCGGCTGGACCGAGCGCGTCATCGTCGCGCTGATCGACATCATGCTGGCGTTTCCGGGCTTTCTCCTGGCCCTGGCGCTGGTTGCCGCGCAGGGCTCGTCGCTGACATCGGTGATCACGGCCGTCGCCATCGCCTATACGCCGCGCGTCGCCACCGTCATGCGCTCGGTCGTGCTGACGATCCGTCCGCGCCCCTTCATCGAGGCATCCCGCGCCATCGGACTAAGCAGCCTGCGCATCCTGTTTCGCCATGTCATTCCGAACGCCTTGCCGCCCGTCATCGTCGTCGCCACCGTTAGCGCGGCCACCGCCGTGCTTGCCGAAGCCGGGCTGAGCTTCCTCGGACTGGGTGTCCAGCCGCCGACCGCGACATGGGGTAGCGTGATCGCCGATGGCCAGTCGGTGATCACCACGCGCCCGCTGATGTCGATCTCCGCCGGGATGTGCATCGCCATCGCGGTGATCGGGCTGAACCTCCTAGGCGATGGCCTGCGCGACACGCTCGATCCGCAAATGCGCCGCCAGACCGGCGCCAAGATGCTGTAGCCGAGGCCCGATCATGCTCCAGTCCACGAAAGCCGTCACGGCGCGCGGCGGCATCGACAGCGCGGGCGACGGCATCACGCCGGTTCTCGAACTGCGCGATGTCGTCACGCGGTTCCCCGGCGACGACGGGCCGTTCAACATCGTCGACGGTGTCAGCCTCTCCGTGGCGGCGGGCGAAACGCTTGCCGTGGTTGGCGAATCAGGTTCCGGCAAGACCATGACCTTCCTGTCGGCCATCGGGCTGGTGCCACGACCGGGGAAGGTCGCCGGCGGCCAGATCCTGCTCGACGGGACCGATCTCCTCACGCTGTCGACAGAGGACATGCGCCAGGTGCGCGGAACCAGGCTGTCGATGGTCTTCCAGGATCCGCTGACCGGTCTCAATCCGGTTTTCACGATCGGCGATCAGATCGTCGAGGTGTTGCAGGCGCATCGCAAGCTGTCGCGCCGCGCGGCCCGCGAGATCGCGATCGGGCTTCTGGAAAAAGTGCATATTCCCGACCCCCATCGCCGGGTCGATGACTATCCGCACCAACTGTCCGGCGGCATGCGCCAGCGCGTCTTGATCGCCATGGCCATCTCGCTCGAACCGCGTGTGCTGATCGCCGATGAGCCGACCACCGCGCTCGATGTCACGGTGCAGGCCCAGGTTCTCGAACTTCTCACCGAATTGCGCGAGCAATCGGGAATGGCGATGGTGCTGATCACGCATGACCTCGGCCTTGTCGCGCGCCATGCCGATCGGGTCGCGGTCATGTATGCCGGACGCGTGGCGGAAACCGGCGATGCCGAGGCGATCTTCGATCACACCGCCCATCCCTACACGGTGTCGCTGTTTCGCAGCGTTCCGAGCCTGGAAACCGAGTCCGAGAGCGATTTGATCGAGATCACCGGGCAGCCGCCCGATCCCGCGGCCCTGCCGGCGGGCTGCGCGTTCGAGCCGCGCTGCTATCTCGGCAATGGCCGTTCGGACTGCAGGACGACACGTCCAACGCTGCGCCCTGTCGGCAGCAGCGCGCATCAGGCGGCCTGTCTGCACAGTTCTGACGTCGTCGCCAAGGGAGGCGCGATATGACGGCTCCGGTCGATCGCGACGCGCTCGTGCGTGTCGACGGGTTGCGCAAGGTGTTCGGCGGTGGAGGCTGGCGGTTGGGAAAGGCGCGACCGCGGGTCCGCGCGGTGGATGGCGTCAGTTTCTCGATCGGTCGCGGCGAAACCTTCGGCGTTGTCGGAGAAACGGGATCTGGCAAGAGCACGCTCGGGCGGCTGGTGCTGAGATTGCTCGACCCGACCGAGGGGCGCGTGGTCTTTGATGGGCAGGACATCACGCATATGCCGCAGTCGGGGCTGCGGCGTTTGCGCGGCGCCATGCAGATGGTGTTCCAGGACCCTTACGGCTCGCTGGATCCTCGGATGAAGGTCGGCGCGATCGTCGCAGAGCCGATGCATGTGCACGGGGCGGACCGGTCGGCGATCGCGCGCAGAACCGGCGAGATACTCGAACAGGTCGGGTTGTCGCCGGCGAGCGCCGATCGCTATCCGCACGAATTCTCGGGCGGCCAGCGTCAGCGTATCGGCATCGCCCGCGCGATGGCGCTGAACCCGAAACTCCTTATCCTGGATGAACCCGTTTCGGCGCTGGATGTGTCGATCCAGGCGCAGATTCTGAACCTCCTCCGCGAGATTCAGCAGGAGACAGGCGTCGCCTACATCTTCATCGCGCATGACCTCGCCGTCGTCCGCCACATCTCCGAGCGGGTCGCGGTGATGTATCTGGGGAAGATCGTCGAGATGGGCCCGCGTCAGCAGCTCTATGCGGCGCCGCGCCATCCCTACACGGCATCGCTCTTGTCGGCGGTGCCGGTGCCGAGCCTGAATGCCGAGCGTCGGAGACGGCGCATCATGTTGCATGGCGAGATCGGCTCCGCGACGGCATTGCCGTCTGGCTGCCGGTTCCATCCGCGCTGCTTCAAGGCGCGATTGAAAGCCGCTTCCGGGTCGGTCGCCACCACGACGATTGCCGGGGACGTCACGGTCCCGCGCCAGTGCGCCGAGCATGAGCCGGACCTTCGGTCGGACCAGAACGACCATGCCGTCGCCTGCCATTTTCCGCTCGAACCGGGCGAGACGGGCGAGCGTGATGAACCGATGAAACTGGCCGGATAGGGAGGATGATGATGACTGAAAGCCGGGAAGACAATTATGCCGGTGTATTCGATGGCGAAGCGGGCTTCGGCGACCGTCCCGCGGTCATCGTGATCGATTTCACCCACGCCTATACGACGCCAGGATCGCCTTTCTATGCCGATGGCGTCGTGTCGGCGATCTCCGAGAGCGTGGACCTGCTCGCCGCCGCCCGTCGGTCGGGCGTCCCGGTCATCTACACCAAGGTTCTCTATCACCCCGAGGGAACCGATGGTGGCATTTTCGTCAAGAAGGTCCCGTTCCTGCGCAAGCTCGTCGTGGGGGAACCCTTGGCCGAGATCCACGATAGCGTGGCGCCCCGGCCCGAGGACCTCGTTCTCATCAAGAACTATCCGAGCTGTTTCTTCGGCACCACGCTGATCTCGACCCTGCATGCCCAGGCGATCGACACCTTGGTGCTCATCGGTTGTTCGACGAGCGGCTGTGTCCGGGCGACGGCGATCGATGGTCTGCAATACGGGTTTCACGTCATCGTGCCGCGCGAATGCGTCGGCGACCGCCATGACGGGCCGCACGACGCCAATCTGTTCGACATCAACGCCAAATATGGCGACGTGGTTTCCAAATCCGTGGTCATCGATCGCTTCGATGCCATGGCTGGCGCGGCGGCGGCGTGATCGTCGGCGAAACGGATGGGAGGGCGAACATATGGGAAAAGAGCCGGTGACCGACGCGACTGAAGCACGCGACAGCGAAATCTACGTCTATTGGCAGACCGGATGCACGAGTTGTCTCAGGACCAAGGAGTTTCTCGCCGAGCACGATATCCCGTTTCAGTCGCGGAACGTCCTCGAAGACGAGACCGCGCTTGACGAACTGTCCCGGTTCGGTTTGCGCCAGGTGCCGATCGTCGTCCGTGGCGACAACTGGGCGAATGGTCAGATCCTCGGCGATGTCGCTCGTTTGGTCGGCCTGGCGTGGGGCGACAGCAGACTATTGCCGCCCGAGGAGCTTCATTCGCGGCTGACCGCGATCATCGAGGGCACCGACCGCTTCCTGCGCCAACTGCCCGAAGCGAGCCTCGATACCCACCTGCCGAACCGGCCGCGCAGCTACGCCGATCTCGTCTACCACATCTTCAACATCGTCGATGCCTTCGTCGAACATTCGGAAGGCATACCGCTCGTCTATGAGGCCTATTACCGCTTGCCGCCCAAGGACATGCAGTCGATCGAGGGACTGTCCGACTATGGCCACCATGTCGCCGGACGTCTCGATACCTGGTTCGCGGGGCCTGGTCGCGACGCCGACTGGTCGGCCAAGGCGGACGTTTACTACGGCGACCAGACCCTGCACGACTTCCTCGAACGAACCGCCTGGCACAGTGGTCAGCACGCGCGTCAGTTGATGTGGGTGCTCGAGCGGATGGATATCGCGCCCGACCGGCCGCTTGGCGAAGAGACGTTCGCCGGCCTGCCCATGCCGGTGCAGGTCTGGGACGATGCCGCCGATGCAGCCTGAGCCAGTCGGCAGGACCCTGTTCGACAAGATCTGGGAGCCGCATGTCATCGACACGCGTCCGGACGGGTTGTCCCTGCTCTTCGTCGACAGGCATCTCGTCCATGATGCGACGTCCCAGGCATTCGACATGATCGAAGACGCCGGGCTGACGGTCCGGCGGCCGGATCTCACATTGGGGACCGCCGATCATTACGTCGCGACGGGCGGCCCGCCGGACGACAGCCATGGCGCGCGCACCGCTCTTGCCGAGCGTCTCGTCGAGCGCGGTCGGCGCGCGCAGTTCAGGACATACGGGATCGGCGATCGGCGCCAGGGCATCGTCCATGTGGTTGGCCCGGAGCTCGGCTTCACCTTGCCGGGAACGGTCCTGGTGTGCGGTGACAGCCATACCGCGTCGCATGGCGCGCTCGGCGCCCTGGCATTTGGTATCGGCGCTTCAGAGATCGCCCATGTCCTGGCGACCCAGACGCTCTGGCAGCGGCGGCCGAGGCAGATGCGGATCACGATCGATGGTGCCCTCGGCGCGGGCGTGACGGCCAAGGACCTCGTGCTGCAGATCATCAGGACGATCGGCGCCGCGGGTGGGACGGGCTTCGCCATCGAATATGCCGGCAGCACGGTTCGGGCGCTCTCTGTCGAGCAGCGGTTGACCCTTTGCAATATGAGCATCGAAGCGGGCGCGCGCTGCGGCATGGTCGCGCCCGACGACGTCACCATCGCCTATGTCGACGGCCGGCCTCTCGCGCCGTCCGGCGCCATGTGGGACCAGGCCGTCACGGCGTGGCGCGCGCTGAAAAGCGATCCGACCGCCCTGTTCGACCGGGAAGTCTCTATCGATGGTGCGAGCGTCGCGCCGACGGTCACCTGGGGGACGTCGCCGGAACAGGCCGTGACGATCTCGGACCGTGTGCCCGATCCAGGGGCTGAAACCGATCCCGCCCGGCGCGACGCCATGCGGATGGCGCTGGACTATATGGACCTAGAACCGGGAACGCCGGTCGGGGAGATCAGCATCGACCGCGTGTTCATCGGCTCCTGCACCAATAGCCGTATCGAGGATCTGAGGGCTGCCGCGTCGGTCGCCAAGGGCCGCAAGGCGAAGGTGCCGGCCATCGTCGTGCCCGGCTCCAATCAGGTAAAGGCACAAGCCGAAGCCGAAGGCCTCGACCGGATCTTCATGTCGGCGGGCTTCGAATGGCGCCAGCCGGGCTGTTCGATGTGCGTGGCGATGAACGGTGACACGGTGCCGCCGGGCGAGCGCTGCGCATCGACATCGAACCGGAACTTCGCCGGCCGCCAGGGCGTTGGTGCCCGTACCCATCTCGTCAGCCCGCCGATGGCGGCGGCCGCCGCGGTCAGCGGGCGTTTCGTCGATGTGCGTACCTTCGGATCGGCGGGGTGAGCGATGCGGCCTTTTCGTGACCATCGCGGGATCCTGGTTCCGCTGCCGGCCGCCAATGTCGATACCGACCAGATCATTCCGGCGCGCTTCATTCACCGCCCGCGCAAGGCCGGTTATGGCGACCAACTGTTTCATGATCTGCGCTATGGCGCTTCGGGCGAGGAACGGGGCGCCTTCATCCTGAACCAGGCGCTCTACGGGACCGGGTCGATCCTTGTCGGCGGGCCGAACTTCGGATGCGGCTCATCGCGCGAACAGGCGGTCTGGGCCCTGCTGGACCACGGCTTCCGCGCCGTGATCGCGCCGAGCTTCGGCGATATCTTCTTCAACAACGCGCTCAATAACGGCTTGCTGACGATCGTCGCCGACGCAGCGCTGCACGCGACTTTGGTGACGCGGTCGACAACGCGCCCGGGCGTGGCCGCCGAGATCGATCTTGTCGAGCGGACGATACGGCTGGATGACGGGCAAAGACTCGTCTTCGAGATCGACGATTATCGCCGGGAAGCGCTGCTGGCGGGTGCTTCGGAGATCGAGATGACGCTGACCGCACTCGATCGGATTAACGCCTTCGAGACCGGCTATTTCGACGACAATCCCTGGGCTTTGCTTCATCCGAACCCCGATGCCTGACCGGGTATGAGTAACGTCGTCACGGAGAGGGGTAATCAACCTCGCAAGAAACAAGCGGGGCACGGGCGGTGCTTGTCGCGATCGCGCGGCCGGGGCGGCCGGAAGCCGCCCCGGGGCACGTTGACTACTCGTATTTCGTCTTGAGCGTCTGGAACTGCTCCCAGACCTCCGGGAACCGGTCGATGAAGTCTTGCGACGCGTTCTCGGCCAGCGCACGAAATTCCGCCTGTGCCTCCGGATCGGCCGTCACCAGGGTGCCGCCGTCATCGAGCAGGATCTGCATGGTCGCCCTATCTTTCTCGATCCCATCGGCCCATTGCTGCGCCAGCAGTTCCTCGGTGGTGTCGAGCACCACCGCGCGCAGATCATCGGGGAGGCTCTCCAGCCAGTCGTCGTCCGCGACGACGGTGTAGGATAGAAGGCTGAGCCCGGGGATATAGCTGGCCGTCTGGGCCGCGTTGGTGCCGACCATCTGCCAGCCGCCAGCGGAAGTGAAGATGCCGTCGATGGCACCCTGCATCAAGGCCGCGGCCATCTCCGTGGCCGGCATGGAGATCGGGCTCGCGCCGAACTCGCGCATCATGCCTTGAAGCACACGACCACCGGTCATGCGGACCCGCTGACCGTCGAGGTCGCTGGGCTCGGTCACGGCCATCTCCTGGAAAAGAAACACCAGATCGGCCGTGCGCATCAGTCCGAGAACCCGGATCCCGCGACCTTCGATGATCTCGGACATCATCGCGGCGAGCTCTGCCGAGGCCCCTTCGGCCTGCATGAAATCGTCGGTGAGGGAAAAGGGCAGGTTGACCACCCCATATTCCGGCGCGATCGATTCAAGGTTCACGCTGACCGGCCAGACCATGTGAACGGACCCGGTGCCAAGCGCGGCGATCGCGTCGCGGTCGGTGTAAAGCGTGCCTGAATGGAATACGGAAACGTCGATCCGGCCATCGCTGCGCTCTTCGATGGCGGCCGCGTATTCATCCATCATCTTCGCCGTCCAGTGCGAGGTGGCGAGCTCGTTCGTCATGACCATCTCGTAGGTGTCTTGCGCGAGCGCAATCGACCCTGTCATGGCGGTTGCGGCCACAACGCCGGCCAGTCTCAAGACTCTCATTCCGTCCTCCCTTTGAAACGGCTTTCGTTTACTTTAAGTTCGGACATGATTGCAGATCGCCTGGCGATATTCAATTATTATGTCCGTACCTGATCCCTGTTGGCCTTGTCGCCCCGGTGCCGCGCGGTCCGTATGGCGATCAGGGTCCCGGCGAGCGGGAACGCGGCCAGCCATGCGAAGGACAGGGTGAAATCCTTGGTGATCGAGTGGATTAGCGCCAGCAAGGCGGGCCCAATCACCACGCCAGCAAATGTTGTCGCCATGACGCCGCCTGTCGCGGCGCCGATCCGCGCGGCAGGCACATGGCGGGCGATATCCGCCAACAGGATCCCGTTCCATCCGATGGACGCGAAGCCGAAGATCGCGAGAAGCGCCATCACGCCAATCCAGGGCGTTTCGGACGTCAGGCCCGGCATCAGGATGGCGCTGGCCGTGGTGATCGCGCCGATGGTCATGAGCACGCGCATCGGCTGGCCCAGCCAGTCCGCCAGCCGCCCCCAGACGAGCCGGCCGACGGCTCCGAATGCCTGGACCAGAGCCGCCATGCCGCCGGCCGCGACCAGGGTCCAGCCGAGATCCGCGACCAGGGTGGAAACCATGTAGGACATCAGCGAGAGCTGCATGGCCGCGAAGCAGAAGGCGACCGCGGCCAGCGAGCGCAGCCCGGCGTTGCGACGCATCTCGCGCAAGCCCGACAACACACCGCCTCGGAAACGGGCTTTGGGCTCGCGGTCGACGTCCCAATCGTCGCGCAAGCGCCACAAGACGAGGCACGCGGCAAGACAGATCGCGGCCGGTACCAGCAGCGCGATGCGCCAGCCGAATGCTTCGGCGAGCGGCGGCAGTGAAAGCCCGGCCACCACGCCGCCGATGGGGACGGCCGTTTGTTTGAGCGAAAAGACGAAATTGCGATGGCCCGGCGGGCAGTGCCGGTCGAGAATCTGCCCCGCCGAGGGGTTCGTCAGCGCATAGCCCAGGCCGATCAGCACGGAGGCGAGCACGGCGGAGGCCAGGGCGCCAGTCGCCAGCAGCAACAGCCCCGCGGCGGCGGTCAGCAGGCAGGCCATGCTCGTTCGCGCGGGCCCGTAGCGGCGCACGATAACGCCCGAGATCAGCGAGCCGAGCGATCCCGCCAGATAGATCAGGCTGATCTGATAACCCACCGTTTCGATGTTGACGGCATAGGCCGCCGTGATCGCCGGCGCGATGCTTGCCGCCGCCAGGACGGCCAGCGACAAAAGGGCCTGCACCAGCGTGACGACGCTCAAGACGGCCAGCATCGGGCGTGACGTACCGCCGATCAATATGCATCGCCGGTCCGGCGCGCCAGATCGAGGATCCGCTGGCTTTGCGCCACGAGCGGCTTTTCGATCAGCTTGCCGTTCCAGATCGCCGCGCTGCCGCTGGTCCCGTGCCAGGCCTGCATCAGTGCTTCCGCCTGCCGTATCGCCTCGTCGGAGGGGGTGAGCGCTTCGTGAATTGCCGCGATCTGCGAGGGATGAATGGCGGCGCGCGCGGTGAAGCCCAGCGCGAAGCTGCGCGCAAGCTCGGCGTGATAGCCGGATGCGTCCGCCAGGTCGACCCAAGGCATGTCAAGCGCGACAATACCGGCGCGGGCGGCGGCGTGGACGATCCGCGCGCGGGCATGCACCAGCGGTTCCCATTCCAGGGCGACGCGTAGATCAAGGGCCATATCGGCGCCACCGAACATCATCAAGGCCAGCCGTTTCGAGGCCAGCGCGATGGCGGTCGCGTTTTCGAGGCCCGCGCAGGTTTCGATCAGGGCGCCGATCGCGAGGTCGGATCCCGCATCGTGTAACACGTCATCGACCAGGCAGATATCTTCGGCGTATTGCGTCTTGGGAAGGATAAGCCCGTCCGCTCGTGCTTCGCCGAGCGCGCAAAGCATCGTCAGATCCTTCAATCCATCAAGCGTGTGCAGCCCATTGATGCGCACCAGCCGGGTGACATCGGGGGCGGCCCTGGCCGGCGCCGAGAGGAAGGCGGAGACCGTGTCGCGCGCCATGGCCTTGTCCATGGGCGGCACGGCGTCCTCGAGATCGACGATGATCGCATCCGCCCCGCTCGCCAGGGCCTTTTCGAAGCGATCGGGCCTGTTCGCTGGCACGAACAGATAGGAGCGCAGCGCGCGCCAGGCGACCGCGCCGGCGGGCGTTTCTCTCTCGGGCATGGCGGGTTTCCCACGGAATCAATTTGTCCGACTTGACACTTGGAAAATGTACGAACAAATTTTGAAGGACAAGCGGTTAATCCCGAGGACCCCGATTGGTGAGCCAAGACCCAAGAACCGACCCCATGACCCTGACGGCCGATCTCGGCCGTTACCTCGAAGACTTCGTGCCCGGCGACATCTACGATCACCGCCCGGGGCGAACCGTCACCGAGGCGGACAACATCAATTTCAGTTTGATGACGATGAACCGCCACCCGATGCATTGCGACGGGGCCTTCGCGGCAAGCTCGGAATTCGGAAGACCCCTGGTCAATAGCGGCCTGACACTGGCCGTCGTGCTGGGCATGACGGTCGACGATGTCAGCTACAAATCCATCGCCAATCTCGGCTGGGAAGAGATCGTGCTGAGCGCGCCCGTGTTTCCGGGCGATACGATCTATGCGCGTTCCGAAGTGCTCGAGGTCCGCGCGTCCGAATCGCGGCCGACCCAGGGCATCGTGAAGACACGGACCGAAGGCTACAAGGCGGATGGAACCGTCTTCATGACGTTCGTGCGCAGCAGCCTGATACCCAAGCGCCCGGCCTTAACCGCCAGCCGGTTGTCCGGCATCGCATCCCAGGGAGGAACATCATGACAGTCGACGCCACCGACGATCCGGCCCGCGCCATCGCGGAATTCGCGCTCGAGCTCTCGCATACCGATATTCCCGCCGAGGTGCGCTTGCGCGCGCTGCATCACATCCTCGATGCGACCGGGATCGCCATGGCCAGCGCGACCTTCGATTTCGCGCATGTCACGCAACGTGCGATCACGGGGCTCGGAGGTCGGGGCGACGTGCCGGTGATCGGCACCGACACGTTCCTGTCGCCACGCGATGCGGCGATCCTGAACGGCTTTCTGATCCATGGGCTCGATTTCGACGACACCCATATTCCTGGCGTCATTCATCCGACGGCGAGCGCTTTTCCCGCCGCGATGTCGGCCGCCTATCACGTGGGCGCTACCGGCCACGAGATGCTGACCGCCTATATCGCGGCGGTCGAGGTCGCCGCGCGTCTGGGCGCGGTCGCGCGGGGCGGGTTTCACCAGGTGGGCTTTCACCCCACCGGGTTGGTCGGCGTCTTCGGGGCGACGGTGGGCGCGGGCAAGCTGATGGGGCTGAACGCCGAAGAGCTGCGCAATGCGCTCGGGGCGGCGCTCTCGATGGCGTCGGGCAGCCTGGAATTTCTCGAGGACGGGGCGTGGAACAAGCGCTTCCACCCGGGTTGGGCCGCGGCGGCGGGGTTGACGGCCGCGGCGCTCGGCAAAGAGGGATTCGTGGGCATCTCGCGCCCCTTCGCTGGTCGCTTCGGTCTCTACGCCGCCAATTTGGGTCCCCTTTCGGAAAACTGCGACATGTCGCTGGCCACCACGGGGCTGGGGCGGAACTGGGAACTGATGAAGACGGCGATCAAGCCTTTCCCGACGTGCCATTTCACCCATGGCTTGATCGATGCGGCCCTGGCGCTGCGCGGCCAAGGCGTCGCGCTCGACACTGTCGAGCGGATCACCGCGCTCGTGCCCGCTGAGGTCATCAAGACCGTCTGCGAGCCCGAAGCGAACAAGAAGCGGCCCGCCAACAGCTATGACGCTCAGTTCTCGGTGCCTTACCTGGTGTCCACCGCCATCAAGAATGGGCAGATGACGCTGGCGGAGCTAGAGGATGCGGCGCTGCAAGACCGCGCGACGCTCGCCCTGGCCGACCGGGTGAGCTATGCGGCCGATCCGAACTCGGCCTTCCCCAAGGCCTATTCGGGCGAATTGGTCGCCGTCCTGAAGGATGGTCGCGAGGTGCGCCACCGCGAGCACATCAATCGCGGCGCGGACGAACGTCCGCTCACCAACGACGAGATCGTCCAGAAATACATCGCCAACGCACTGGTCGCCGCACCGGCCGAGCAGGTGTCGAAGATGCGCGAGACCATTCTGGCGCTCGACACCAACCAGTCGGCCGAGGCCGTCATGGCGGGCCTAATCCCGGCCCGCGCCGCCTGAGCCATTCACGAGGACTTCCCGATGATCCCCCAGCGCAGCCAGCTCGACGCCGACGAGCTCGAGAGCGAAAACATCATTCTCGACAGCGTCGGGCGCTGGCTCGAGCGTGACGTGCAGCCCCACGTGATGGAGCTCGAACACGGCGACATCTACCCCCATGAACTTGTCGACCAGATGAAGGAGATGGGGCTTTTCGGGGCCGTGATCCCCGAAGAATATGGCGGGCTTGGCCTGCGCCCTTCCACCTACTGCAAGATCATCGAGAAGATCTCGACGATCTGGATGTCGCTTTCGGGCATCATCAACAGCCATCTCATCATGGCTTTCATCGTCATGAAGAACGGCACGGAAGCGCAGAAAAACACCTTCCTGCCGCGCTTCGCGACAGGCGAACTCCGCGGCGGCCTGGCACTAACCGAACCCGATTGCGGCACGGATCTGCAAGCGATCCGCATGACTGCGAAACGTGACGGCGACGACTATGTGATCAACGGCACGAAAACCTGGATCAGCAACGGTATCGAAGGCACGTGTTTCGCGCTTCTGGTCAAGACTGATCCGGCGGCGGATCCGCGCCACAAGGGCATGTCGATGTTCATCGCCGAGAAGGGCTCGGGCTTCACCGTCTCCCGCAAGCTGGAGAAGCTCGGCTACAAGGGCATCGACAGCGCCGAACTGGTGTTCGAGAACTACCGCGTCCCAGCGGATCGTCTGATCGGCGAGGTCGAAGGCAAGGGCATGATCTGCGCGATCAGCGGCCTGGAACTGGGACGCGTGAACGTGGCGGCCCGTGGCGTCGGGCTCGCGGAAGCGGCCCTGCACGAAGCCACCAAATACAGCCAGCAGCGCAGCACCTTCGGCAAGCCGATCCACAATCACCAGGCCATCGCGCTTAAGCTTGGGGACATGGTCACCCGCGTCGCGGCAGCACGGTTGCTGACCCAGACCGCGGCCGATGCGCTGGATCGCGGCGAGCGCTGCGATCTCGAGGCGGGCATGGCCAAGCTCTTTGCGACCGAAGCGGCGCTGACGAACGCGCAGGAGGCCATGCGCATCCATGGCGGCTATGGCTACAGCAAGGAGTTCCCGGTCGAACGGCTCTACCGCGACGCGCCGCTTTTGTGCATCGGCGAGGGCACCAACGAGATCCAGCGCCTGATCATCGCCAAGCGCCATATCGAAAACAACCCGTTATAGGGGCCTCTGAATGACCGACATGATGCAGCCCCTGAAGGGTGTGACGGTGCTGGCCGTCGAGCAGTATGGCGCCGGCCCGTTCGGCTCGATGCTGCTGGCGGATCTTGGCGCCGAGGTCATCAAGATCGAAAACCCGGCCGATGGCGGGGATGTGGGCCGCAAGGTGGGCCCCTATTATTCGGATGCCGGGGACAGTCATTTCTACCAGTCGTTCAACCGCAACAAGCGCAGCCTCACGCTGAACCTGAAGCACGCCATTGGCCGGGAGATCTTTCACGCGCTGGTCAAAGAGGCGGATGCGGTCATGAACAATCTGCGCGGCGATCTGCCCGAGAAGCTCGGGCTCGACTATGCCGCATTGGGAGAGGTGAACCGGCAGATTGTCTGCGCCCATCTGTCGGCTTACGGGCGCGACGGCTCGCGCAAGAACTGGCCGGGATATGATTATCTGATGCAGGCCGAGGCCGGGTATCTCAGCGTCACCGGCGAAGCCGATGGTCCGCCCGCGCGCTTCGGCCTGTCGATCGTCGATATGATGACCGGGCTGATGGCGGGATTTGCCCTGGTCTCGGGCGTCGTTGGCGCGCGTGCCTCGGGGCGCGGCATGGATATGGACGTCAACCTCTTCGATACCGCGCTCCACAATCTCAGCTACCTGGCCACCTGGTATCTCGACAAGGGCCATGTGCAGGGCCGCGAACCGCGCGGGGCGCATCCCTCGCTGACCCCGTCGCAGATGTTCAAGACCAAGGACGGCTGGATCTTCATCATGTGCAACAAGGAGAAGTTCTGGCCCATCCTCGCCAATCAACTCGGGCGCCCCGAATGGGCCACCGATCCGCGGTTCGAAAGCTTCGCCGCGCGGCTCGAGAACCGCCAGGAACTGACCGAAGAACTCGACGCGGTGCTCGAGGCCAGGACCACCGAGGAATGGGTCGCCATGCTCGGCGGCACGGTGCCGATGTCGCCGGTCTATGACGTGGGGCAGGCGCTGACCTCCGACTTCGTCGCCGAGGGCGGGCGCACGGCAACCTTCGAGCGCGCAGACGGTTTTCGGATCGACATGCTGAGCCCGCCGATCCGGGTCAACGGAGCGCAGGGCGGCATCCATGCGGCGCCAGCACTGGGCGCGGATACCGCGGCGATCCTGCATCGGCTGGGTTGGGACGACGGGGCTCAGGAAGACCTCAAGAGCGAGGGCGTTATCTGACACGCCACCGCCACGCGACGCTGTTCCGGGGATGAACCGATGATCGCAGGCCATAACCGAGAGCGTCTCGGCACAGAGGACATGTCGCGTCACGTCGACCATGCGGCGCTGGTTCTGGAGACCGCCCGCGCGCGGCTCGCGACGGACGGGTCGGGGCCGGATCTTTTTCATCTGCTTTGTGGAGCGCATCGCGATCTAATGGCCGGGGCCACGGGCGCATGACCGAGACGACGCTCCCCTCTCTGGCGGACATGGCACGATCGGTCGCGGCGGGGCACGTGACGTCCGTCCAGCTGGTCACCGACCATCTCGACCGGATCGAAACGTTCAACCCGGCGCTCAACGCCTTTGTCGGAACCGATGCGGAGGGCGCGCTGATCCAGGCGGAACGGCTTGATCGGGAACGGGCCGAGGGCCGGTTGCGCGGCCCGCTCCATGGCGTGCCGCTGGCGCACAAGGACATGTTTCACGAGGCCGGCAAGCCCTGCGAATACGGCGCGGCCCTGATGAAAGGGCATGTCGCGAGCGTCACCGGCCCGCTCATCGAACGTCTGAACGCCGCCGGCGCGCTGAGCCTGGGCCGGCTGCATATGAGCGAATTCGCCATGGGGCCGACCGGGCACAACGCCCATCTGGGCCGCTGTCGGAATCCCTGGGACACGCGCTACATCACTGGCGGATCGTCCTCGGGTTCGGGGGCCGCGGTGGCCGCCGGACTTTGCGCCGGGGCGCTGGGGTCCGACACCGGCGGTTCGGTGCGGCTGCCCGCCGCCATCTGCGGGACAGTCGGCTTGAAACCCACGCAGGGGCGGCTGCCTCAAACGGGCATGATGGCGCTGTCCGAGAGCCTCGACTGCCCGGGCGTTCTGGCCCGCAGCGCGGAAGACACCGCGCTTCTCTTCGGCACGCTGGTTCGGGACGGCATCGACTATACCGCAGGCCTCGCTCAAGGGGTCGACGGGCTGGTCTTTGGCCGGCCGACCTCATGGTATTATGACGATCTCGATCCCGAGATCGCCTCCTGCCTGGATGTGCTTTCCGCCAAGCTGAGCGCCAGCGGAGCGCGGTTCGTTGAGGTCGAGATTCCCGACCATGCCGACATGGGCGACCTGGCCAATATCGTCTTCACCCCCGAGGCGGCCGCGCTGCACGCGGATCTCATGCGGGACCAGGCGGACGGCTATGGTCCGCAAGTGTTGGCCCGTCTCGCGCAAGGTCTCGCGATCTCGGCGGTGCAATACCGCCAGGCGCTGCAACTGCGCGCGGTGCATGCCCGGCAGATGTGCCACGCCTTCGAGCGCTGCGATGTCATCCTCGCTCCTGTCTTGCGCCAGCCAGTGCCCACGAGTGCCGCCACCGATGTCGGCGCGGGCCCCGAGATGGCTCGGATCATTGCCGGCATCTCCGAACTGACCCGTCCCTTGTCCTATCTGGGCCTGCCCGGCCTGGCCGTTCCGGTCGGGCGCGACCGCAGCGGGCTGCCGATCGCCGCACAGCTGATCGGCAAGCCTTTGAGCGAAGCTCTGTTGCTCCGGGCCGGCGCTGCTTGCGAAACCGACGTGGGACGGCGGCCGCCCTGCGCGCCAACCGGAGGGGAGCCCGATGACACCTGAGGGGCAAGTCCCAGCCTCGTCCGAGCCCGATCCGCTCGAGGCCGAGCGGGTCCGCGTGCTGCCGCGCTGGTGGGTCTTCCTCGAAGAGCACGTCATCTTGAACATCGCCACGCTCATGATGTGCGCCGCGGTTGGGGTGATGCTCTATGAGGCGGTGAGCCGCTCGTTCTTTTCGGTCAGCCACTGGTGGGCCGAAGAACTGGTCCGCTTTGTCGTGATCTGGAGCGTCATGATCGCGCTCGGCGTGGCCACTCGGCACCATCATTTCATTCGCATGGACTTGCTGCTCGGCATTCTGCCGGCCTGGGCTCAACGCGCCTCGTCTTGGGTTAACTGCCTGATTGGGCTGACATTCTCCGGTATTCTCGTCTACGCCGGCGTCAAGGAAGTGATGCATATGGCGCATATCGGGATGATGACCGATTCCAACCTCGATCTGCCGCTCTGGTTCGTCCGACTGGCCACGCCCATCGGCGGCACCCTGTTCGCCATTCATTTCCTCGGCTCGATGTACGCGCTGGCGCGCGGCGTCGATCCGAATACCCAGATCGTGTCCTGAGGAAGGCTCCAGATGCTGACGGTCATCGCATTCCTGGCCCTTCTCGTCCTGATCGCATCGGGCGTTCATATCGCCATCGCGCTTGGCGTCGTGGCCACCGCGATGCTCAGCTTCAATCTGAACATTCCGATCATCATGATCGCCCAGATGGCGTGGGATTCCATCGACAAATACGCGCTCGTGGCGATCCCGTTCTTCATCTTCGCGGGCAATATGATGACCCGGGGCAATCTGGCGCTGATCCTGCTCGAGCTCATGGGCAGCGTTCTGCGCTGCTTTCGCGGCGGCATCGCCCTGGCGCTATCGGTCTCCAGCGTATTCTTCTCGGCCGTGAACGGCTCTTCGGTGGCCTGCGCGGTGGCCATGGGGCCGGCGGCGGTCGACCTGCTGCCCAAGGAGGGCTACCCCAAGCGGTTCGCGGCTTCCATCGTGGCGGTGAACGCGACCCTCGGGCTGATGATCCCGCCCTCGCTCACCTTCATTCTCATCGGATCGATCGTCGGATTGCCGATCACCGATCTTTTCATCGCCGGGATTTTGCCGGGCATCCTTGAAGCCGCCCTGCTGACGGGGGTGACGCTCTGGATCTCGCGCCGCTGCGGCTATGGCAACGCCACCGTTCCGCCGGACTGGCGGCAGTTCCGCCGGCGCCTGCCAGGGGCAAGCGGCGCGCTGCTGATGCCGGTGCTGATCATGGGCACGATCTATCTGGGCTTCTTCACCCCGACCGAGGTGTCCGCGCTGGCCGCGATCTATGCCGTGGTGTTGGTGCTGCTGATCTATCGAACCGCACGCGTGCGCGATGTTTGGAACACCGCGCGGGATTCCGTCTCCCAGACCGTCATGATCTACGCGATCCTGATCGGTTCAGGGCTTTTGACCGCGGTGCTGACCCGCCTGGGTTTGCCGCAGGAACTGACGGCGATGATCTCCGAGGCGAATATCGAACCTTGGATGTTCCTGCTGGCCGTCAATGTGCTGATGATCATTTTGGGCATGTTTCTCGACGGCATCTCGCTGATCGTCCTGCTCAGCCCGGTGCTCTTTCCGATCGCGGCCGAGCTTGGCATCAACCCGATCCATTTCGCGGTTATCATCACCGCTCTGGTCGAGATCGCGACGCTGACACCGCCGATCGGGCTGAACCTGTTCGTTCTTAGCCGCATCACCAAATTGCCGGTGCAGGAGATCGCGAAAGGCGTGCTGCCATTCTATGCGGTCCAGCTCTTCGGTCTGTTGATCATCAATATGGTGCCCTGGCTGTCGCTGGCGCTCATACCCTAGAGGCGGGGCGCTTGCGTCTGCCGGTTGACGGTGTTGATGTCCGGGCTGCCGCATTGCGTTGCTGGCGGATGGAACCAAGAACGTCGGCGAGCCTTTGCGATACAGGGATTTCGAGCCGTCCGGCTAGCGCAATTCTAGCGAAAGCGAGAACCGGTTTCGCGTCCGGAGTTCCGTAAAATCAACGGGTTAGATCATATCCGGTGAACTGCGGTTCACTGGATATACTCTAGGCGCTCGGCGGCGCGTGGTATAGGTTGCCGGACGACGCTGAACAGTCTGACGAGAGCGGCTATGAAGGAGAAAACGGACGCCGACGCGGAGATACCGCGCTACCAGGAGATCGCGAACGCGCTGCTTGCAGGGGTCGAGGCGGGCACGCTCAAGGTCGGCGATCGTTTTCCCACCGAGATCGATCTGGCCCGCCAATATATGGTGAGCCGCCACACGATCCGCGAAACGATGCGCTGCCTGCAGGACATGGGCATGATAGAGCGCCGCAAGGGCGCCGGCACCTACCTGACGTCGGGCACACCGAAGCGCGATTACGCCTATTCGATCAACACGCTCGAACAGCTGACCCAGTACGCGCAGGATACCAGGATCGATGTGCTGGCGGTTGATAGTATCCTGACCGATCCCGTGACCGCCAAGCGCATCCATTGCGAGCCCCGCTCCAACTGGATCCGCATCAGCCTGCTGCGGGTCCGGCAGGGAGAGGCCGGTCCGATTGGCTACTCGGAGCTTTTCATCCATCCCGACTATGCCGCAGTCGTCGACGATATCGGCGCCCATTCCAAGGCGGTCTACTCCCTTTTGGAACAACGGTTTGGTCTGCAGGTGAGCCGCGTGGTCCAGGAGATCGGAGCCGGCCTTGCCACGGCCAACATCGCCTCGCGCCTGTCGATCGAGGTCGGCCAGCCGATGCTCGAAATCACGCGACGCTATTACACCAGCGACGACCGGCTCATCGAGGCCTCGGTCAACATGCATCCAGCTGGCCGGTTCTGCTACGAGACCCAGCTTTTCCGCGAGGGTTGACGGACCAGGCTTAGAGCCAGATCCGGGCATGGGGAGCGGGCTGCGGGTCTTCGACATTGCTTATCTGCGCCGGCGCGAGATTGGGTTCGTGACCCAGTTCCTGACAGCACACCCAGGGGTTTTGCCGAATACATTGTCGCCAATGCCTTTGATCCGGCGCTGACAACAGCTGAATATTTTGCCTGGGCTGTTGTGCTGGTTGGCCGTGTCATGGCCTGACCAGGCATGCGCGTGTGATTGCGTTGGCGTTGATGTCGAAGTGTTGGTAGAGGTCGTTGATGGTGCCGGTTTGGCCGAAATGCTCGACGCCGAGTGCTTCGACCCGGTGTCCGTTGACGCCGCCGAGCCAGGACAGGGTGGCGGGGTGGCCGTCGAGCACGGTGACGAGCCGGGCCCGCCGGTCGAGCGGGGCGAGCAGTCTTTCGACATGCGAGGTCGCGGTGGTATCGCCCGAGCGGCGGGCCTTGCGGGCGGCGTGCCAGCCGGCGTTCAGTCGGTCGGCCGAGGTGACGGCCATCAGCCCGGCGCCGGGGAAGCGCGCGAGCACATCGCCCATCGCGGTCGCGGCCTCCGGTCCCACCGCGCCTGAATAGCAGATGGCGAGCTGGGCGCCCTCGGCCGGCGGGCGCAGCCAATAGGCGCCGTCGATGATGGCATGCCGGGTCTCGTCGTCGAGGTCGCGGGCGATCTGGCTGACCGGCCGGGTCGACAGGCGCAGATAGACCGAGCCGCCCTTCTCGTCGCGCAGCCAGGCGGTGGTCGGCGCGCCCGACCCGTCGCGCTGCAGATAGTCGAAGGCCCATTCCATGATCACCGCGAGTTCGTCGACATAGGTCGGCTCGAACGTGGCCAGCCCGTCCTGGGCCAGGCCGATCAGCGGCGTGCCGATCGACTGATGCGCGCCGCCCTCGGGCGCCAGCGTGATGCCCGACGGCGTCGCCACCAGAAGAAAGCGCGCATCCTGATAGCAGGCATAGTTCAGCGCATCGAGGCCGCGCGCGATGAACGGGTCATAGAGCGTGCCGATCGGCAACAGCCGCTCGCCGAACAGGGAATGCGACAGGCCGAGGGCGGCGAGCACCAGGAACAGATTGTTCTCGGCGATGCCGAGTTCGATATGCTGGCCGTCGGGGCCGGCATGCCAGCGCTGGGCGCTCATCAGCTTTCTGTCCTGGAACACGTCGTCGCGCGCGTCGCGGGCGAACAGGGCGCGCGCATTGACCCAGGGGCCGAGATTGGTCGAGACGGTGACGTCGGGCGAGGTGGTGACGATGCGCCGGGCCAGCGCGGTATCGGTCTTGGCGATCTCGCCGAGGATCTTGCCGAAGCCGTCCTGGGTCGACATCTCGCCGCGCGCCGGCGGCACCTGAAGCGCCGGCACGGGGATCGGCGCGGCGGCGCGCCGCCGCCGGCCCCTGGCCAGGAAGGGCGTTGTGGCGACGGTATCGGCGAGCGCCGCGCGATCCCGGTTGAGGCCCGAAAAGGGCTCCCACTCCTCGCCGTCGAGAATGCCCATGCGGTCCTGCAGCGCGGCCATCTGGGCCTTGGTCATCAGCCCGGCATGGTTGTCCTTGTGGCCCTGGAAGGGCAGGCCGAAGCCCTTGATCGTATAGGCGATGAAACAGACCGGCCGGTCGTCGGGCGCGGTCTCGAAGGCCTCGACGACGGTCGCCATGCAATGGCCGCCGAGATTGGTCATCAGCCGGTGCAACTCGTCATCGTCATGGCGGGCGACAATGGCGAGCGCGTCGTCCTGGCCCGTGAGATCGGCCTTGAGCTGGTTGCGGAAGGCCGCGCCGCCCTGGAAGGTCAGCGCCGAATAGAGCATGTTGGGGCAGTCGTCGATCCACTGCCTCAGCGCGTCGCCGCCCGGCTCGGCGAAGGCGGCCCGCAACAGCCGGCCATATTTGATGGTGACGACCTCCCAGCCCATGCTGGCGAAGACGGCGGCATGCTTCTGGAACAGCTCGTCCGACACCACCGAATCGAGGCTCTGGCGGTTATAGTCGATGACCCACCAGCAATTGCGGATGTCGTGCTTCCAGCCTTCGAGCAGGCATTCGAAGATATTGCCCTCGTCGAGTTCGGCATCGCCGAGAAGCGCCACCATGCGGCCCGTCGGCCAGTCGCGCTTCAGCCCCTTGGCGTCGAGATAGTCCTGCACCAGCGCGGCGAAGGCGGTGACCGCGACGCCGAGCCCGACGGACCCGGTCGAGAAGTCGACATCGTCGTCGTCCTTGGTGCGCGAGGGATAGGACTGCGCGCCGCCATAGCCGCGAAACGCCTTGAGGCGGTCGAGCGTCTGATGGCCGAAGAGATACTGGATGGCGTGAAAGGCGGGGCTCGCATGGGGCTTCACCGCGACCCGGTCCTCCGGCCGCAGGACCCGGAAATAGAGCGCCGTCATCACCGTCACCAGCGAGGCCGACGAGGCCTGATGGCCGCCAACCTTCAACCCGTCATCCTTCGGCCTGAGATGATTGGCATTGTGGATGATCAAGGACGACAGCCACAGGATCTTCCGCTCAAGAGCCTCAAGCGTAACTATGTCGATCAGGGGGCGCGAGGGCTGGGCCGCGGTTTTGGCCGGCATGAAGCGTTTTCCTCAATGTCATCCGTTTGCGCGTGCGATCAGGTCCGACGTCTTGACGATAGCCCGGGCTATGCATCCCTTGCCGATCTTACGCCGATCGTCTTCGGCCCAGACTTCGAACCAGTAGAGCGGAGCTTCATGACGATCAAACCGCGCATGGCACCGCACCGTTGCGCCGATCGGTGTCGGCGCGAGATGCGCAATGTCGATCTTCGCGCCGACGGACAAGTCATCCGTGCCCATCAGTGGCTGCAGCAGCGCGGCACAGGCCCGCTCCATGCCGGCGATCATGAAGGGTGTCGCGAACATCTGTGGCAGCTTCTCTTCCGCGGATTGGGCAAGCGCCTGCGCTGTCACATCCTCCGTGACCGGCAGTGTGACCGTTTCGATTGTCTCGGTATCCGGCAGGACCGTCATGCATCTCACTCCCGGTATCGGATTGGGGCTTAATCATCGTTCTTGGGAAGCGCGCGGAAGCCCGCGGCGAGGAAGCCGACCAAGGGTGTCAGCGCCTCCGACACGCCGTGTTTCGTGTTGTCATCTCGTGACAGCCGCTCTGCTCGGCCTGTATCGGCGCACAACGCCAGCATGGCAGCGACCATATAGGTAAAGCCGTCGACCACGTTGCGTTCGGCGACATCGGGCAAAGCCTCCCGGAACGCGTCGAGATATGCTTGCGCGGTGATGTCGTAGTGACGCGCGATGACTTCGGTTCCAAGTGTTGAATTGGCGAGTCGGCCCATCAGCGCTGCGTAGTTGCGCCAGCCGGGATCACCATGGCTGGCGGACTCGATGAACGGGCGCACATAGGCCCGGATCAGATCCTCGAGCGGAACCGGATTATCGTCAAAGTCGGCCTTGAGAGCGGCCAGAGCATCCCGGCGTGATGCGGACATGATGTCGGCACGCCGGCGCACGACGGCATCGAACAGTTCGTCCTTCGGTCCGAAATGATAGCCGATCGCCGCCATCTGGAGCTTGGCCGCACGGGCCACGTCGCGCATGCTGGTGCCGTCGAAACCGTTGACGGCGAACAGTTTTTCGGCAGCGTTAAGGATGCGCTCGCGCGTCTGCTCCCCTGTCTGGCCCTTGGGACGACCGACCGGGCGTCCAGACCTGTGCTCGGACCGGACATCGCGTATCGGCCGGCTGACATCGTCGGCCGTCTCGGTGTTGTCCGTCATGCCGCGCCCCGCAAACGGTCCCTTTTCGGAATTGCGACCGCGTCGCGCCCCTTCAAGTCCAGGATGGCTCGGGCTTCGTTCGGCGTCGCGACCCGGTGCCCGAGACTCTCGACAATCTGGCGGGCCAATACAACCTGAGCCGCGTTCCCTTCCGCCAGCACGCCAGGACCCGACCAGAGCGAGTCCTCCAGCCCGACGCGAAGGTGCCCGCCGCTAGCGGCGGCCATCGCAGCGACGGCCATCTGTGCCTTGCCCGCCCCAAGGACGGACCATTGGTAGTTCGATCCGAACAGCCGGTCGGCGGTGCGTCGCATATGGGCAACATCGTCTGCGTGTGCACCGATACCGCCAAGCAGGCCAAAGACGGTCTGGATGAAGAATGGCGGCTCGATCAGGCCGCGTTCCGCGAAATGGGCGAGGTTGTAGAGATGCGCCGTGTCGTAACACTCAAATTCAAACCGTGTACCCGACGTGCGGCAGGTTTCGAGGACATAGGCGATGTCGCGGAACGAATTGCGGAAAACCAGATCGTCGCTGGATGCGAGATGCTCTCGCTCCCAGTCATGCTCGAAGGTCTTGAACCGGTCGAGCATGGGAAACAGGCCCAGATTCATCGATCCCATGTTCAGCGATGCCAGCTCTGGCTTGAAGCGGGCAACTGGCTGAACCCGTTCAGCCACCCTCATGAACGGGCTGCCGCCGGTCGTCAGATTAACGATGGCACCGGTCCGTTCATGGATCTCGGGAAGAAAGCGCGCGAACGCCTCCGGTGACTGATCCGGTTTTCCCGTATCGGGATCACGCGCATGCAAGTGCAGGATCGAAGCGCCGGCATTGCTTGCCGCAATCGCCTCGGCGATCATGTCCTCGGGCGTCACCGGCAGGTGCGGCGACATGGAAGGCGTGTGTATCGCGCCGGTCAGGGCGCATGTGATGATGACGGTCCGCGCTTGGGCCATGGCTATGTCTGTCTCCCAAATCTCGCGGACCGTTACCGCCATGCGATCCGCTATTCGGCGGCGGCCCGCATTTCCGCGTCGCGGATCAGCGCGCGCAGCGTGACTGGCCGTACCGGCAGCGATGTGATCTCGATGCCATATCTTTGGAGTGCGTCGTCGATGGCGCTCGAAAGGGCCGATGGCGCACCCAGCCGACCGCCCTCACCGCCGCCCTTGATGCCGTATTCGGTATAGGGTGACGGTGTTTCGACATGCCCCATTTTCAGATTGGGCGGCATCTCGTGGACGGAGGGTAGGGCGAATTCGGCGAAGTTGGCGTTCACGAATTGGCCGTTCTCGTCATAGACGAATTCCTCGGTCAGCGCTGTGCCGATACCGTTCGCTGTGCCGCCAAGAACCTGTCCGCCGAGCGTCTTGGGGTTGACGATCGTGCCGTTGTCGTGGACGGCCGCATAGTCAAGAATCTCGACCTTGCCGGTGGCCGGGTCAACTTCGACCACGGCGATGTGACAGATGTGCCCCACCATCGGATAGAAGATGCCGAGATGGCTGCGGTCGGGCGCGGGCTCCGACGAGATCGGGTGGTCGTAGACCGCCGTCGTTTCGAGCCCTGAGTCGAACTCCGGCGTGTCCGGGAAGTTCAGGCGAAAGAAGTTGGCCTGGATGGCGATGTCGGCAATCGCGACCTCCTTGTCGGCTCCCTTGACGCCAACCTTGGCGCCACGCAACTCGAGGTCGGCTTTGTCGGCCTCCAACAAATGTGACGCGAATGTCTTGAGCTTGTCCTTGACCTTGATGGAAGCGGACACGCAGGCGCCGGCGACCATCGCCGTGAACCGGCTGCCCTGAGGTCCGACTCCGTTGAAGCCGGAGTGGGTGTCGGCATAACCGACGACGATGTCGGACGGCTCGACGGTCAGTTGTTCCGCCAGAATCTGTGTCACCACGGTCTCGGGGCTGTTGCCGACGAAGATCGAATTCAGTGTGACAAACACCTTGCCCGTTGGATCGATCCTGAGCGAGATGCCCTCCGGCGTGGAGGTCAGCGTAAAGCCCGGTGTCTCCACATTGTTCAGAAACCACCATTCGGTCGGACCGTAGACGCTACGCTCCTGACAGGTTGCCACGCCCACCCCGACGCAGCGCCCTTCAGCGCGCAGGGCGGTGGCCTTCTTCCGCCAGTCGTCATAGCCGATCAGATCCTTTGCCTGCCGCCAGACTTCCTGGAAATTCCCGCTGTCGTAGATGTTGCCGGTCGGGATCATGTAGGGGAATTCGTCGGGCTGGATCATGTTCCTGAGGCGGAGTTCGACCGGATCGATCCCGAGTTGCTCGGCCGCGGCATCGGCCAGGCGCTCGATGACCCAGTTGGTCACTTCCGAGCCGAATCCGCGATAGGGACCTTGCTGGCACTTGTTGGTCAGAACGGCCCTGACCCGCATGGCAAACGAGCCGATCTTGTAGGGGCCCGTGACCTGGGCCATGGCGTTGCCGTGGGTCCCCACGCCGAACTGCAGGTAGGCGCCGTAATCGTCCATGACGTCGAAGCGCAGGGACAGCATCCGACCGTCCGACGTCAAAGCGAGCTCGGCATCATAGAGCCGGTCGGACCCATGGCTGTCGGAGTTCGTGAAGTGCTCCTCGCGGTCCTCGATATATTTGACCGGCTGATTTGTCAGTCGAGCCAGGGCCGATGTCAGAATGATGATTTTGTGGATGAAGACCTTCGAACCGAACGACCCGCCGGTCATGACCGGCATCATCTTCAGCTGCGTTGGCGAAACGCGCAGCGATCCGGCGATGACGAAGGGAATGAAGTTGTAGAAGTTGGTGTTGCAGTGGATCGTGTAGCCGCCGGTAATGGGGTCGAACTCGGAGATGCATCCCGCCGTCTCGATGGCCTGAGCCGATGCTCGTCCCCAGCGCAGCCGGCGTCGGATCACGTGATCGGCGCGGGCGAAATCCTCGTCGACCGAACCGAACGAGAAACTCTCGTCGAGAGCAACATTGGAGTCGCGGTCATCCGGATGCAGCAGCGCGTCGCCGGTCGCGGCGGCCGATCTCTCGATATCGACGTTCGGCGGCAGTGTCTCGTATTCGACCTCGACCAGTTCGGCGGCGTCTTCGGCAATGTAGCGGTCCTCGGCGACCACCACCGCGACAACCTCGCCGACATGGCGCACCCGGTCGATGGCGCAGGCGGTCTGCGGCACGGGCGGCGAGGCGAAGCTGGGGCACGGGTCGACGACGCGTGCGATGTCCTCGCCCGTGAACACTCCGATAACCCCGGGGAGTTCCTTCGCCCTTGATGTGTCGATGGACACGATTCGCGCATGGGCATGGGGACTGCGTACCGTGGAGGCCTGCGCCATGTTCGGCACCGTATGGTCGTCGATATATTTGCCCTTGCCGGCGAGGAATCTCGGGTCCTCGATGCGCTTGATGGATTTGCCGATCCAGGCCGTGGCCTTGCCAGGCGCCTCGCGCTGGCGGCTTGGGGGGATGACGTTGCTGTCAAGATGCGAAGTCATGGTCATCCTTCCTTCAAGCGGTTGCCAAGGCTTGATCCGCGTCGGCGACGCCACGCAACTTCGCTGCGGCGGACCGGATCGCGTTGATGATGTAGGTGTATCCCGTGCAGCGGCAGAGATTGCCCGAGATCGCTTCGCGGATCTCCTCGTCGGATGGATCGGGATTGTTTTGCAGGAGCTCAAGCGCGGCCATCAGCATGCCCGGCGTGCAGAACCCGCATTGCAGGCCGTGTTCCTCCCAGAAAGCCTCCTGGATCGGGTGCAAGCCGTCGACGGTTCCAAGTCCTTCAACCGTCGTGACCTCCGCACCGTCGGCCTGAACGGCGAACATGAGGCAAGCCCGAACGGTACGGCCATCAACCACCACATTGCAGGCGCCGCATACGCCATGTTCGCAGCCGACATGTGTGCCGGGCAGAGCGAGCGTGTGGCGGAGGAAATCGCTGAGCAACAGGCGAGGGGGAATATCGGCGTGGCGTGCTCGGCCATTCACCGACACGGAAATTGAAACCTTGTTCATGACGTTTGCTCCCATGGATGCTTATTGGTGTTTGGCGCGACCGGCCGCATCCCGGAGCGTTCTTGCGACGAGCGTATGGATGAGATCGCGGCGGTATTCCGCGCTCGTCAACGCATCACCGGAGGGATCGATGGTGTCGCGCGCGCGCCGGCCCGCTGCCTCACATGTTTCCTGCGTCAGCGCCTGTCCGGCGATTGCCGTTTCGGCTTCCCTTAGCCGAACGGCACGATCGCTGATGCCAGCGGCGGCAATGCGGGCGTCTTCGGTTTTGTTTCCGTTCCACGCAACGACGCTGGCCACGAGAACCCAGGCGAAGTCACCCCTGCGCATGGAGACTTCCTGGAAGCCCCAGGTCTGGTTTGCGGCCATTGCCGGAACGCGGACTTCGACCAGCATTTCGTCCGCGTTCAGGGCGGTCTCATAGAGGCCGGTGAAGAACTCCGCCGCGGGGATCACGCGTTCGCCGTCTCTCGATCGTGCGACCAATGTGGCATCCAGGGCCTGCATGATGGCCGGCATTTCCGATGCGGGGTCCGCATGGCAGAGATTGCCGCAGAGCGTGCCGCGGTTGCGCACAGCGCCATGCGCGACCCAGCTGTAGGCGTCAGTCATCAGTGGACAGGCCTCGCGCACGATCTCGGATGCCTTGACGTCGGCGTGCCGGGCAAGGGCGCCGATCTTCACCGTGTCGCCGTCGCGTCTGATGTAATCGAGACCCGGCAGCCGGTTGATGTCGATCAGCCGTTCAGGCTTCGCCATGCGGAAATTCATCATCGGCACGAGGCTCTGGCCGCCAGCCAGAATGCGCGTGGCCTCGCCCTTCATCGCGAGCAGGTCGAGCACGGCAGACAAGGTGTCCGGTCGCTCGTAAGCGAATGCGGCGGGTTTCATCCGGTTTCCTCCTTCTGGTCCGGCCGCGCCTTCTGAGTGCGCGGTCTCGGTTGCAAAACGTCTTCTTGCGTCGCGCGACGTGGATCCGCCTCCGACGCGGGCGCGCCCTACGGCGCATCAACCAGCGAAGCGTGGTTCCGGTATGCCGCGAATGCCGAGGCCTTTGATGCGGAACAAGCTTCCAGCTGCGAACTGCGGCTTCATTTCCTGGACGAAATTGTCGTGGGCCGCGGGATGCTGCACCCGCGCCATCGAGGTCACATAGATTTCGTTGAGCTCGTCGCCGCCGAACATCACGCTCGTAATGTTGCGCACCGGCATGGTGATCTTCCGGTCCACCGATCCGTCCGGCGCGTAACGGACGAGGTCACCGGAGATGACTTGCGCGTTCCACAGGCAACCTTCTTCGTCGACCGTCGACCCGTCGGCGAAGCCGGCATCATCGGCGGTCGACGCAAAAACGCGCCTGTTCGATACAGTGCCTGTGTCGATGTCGTAGTCGTAAGCCCAGATTTCCTGCTGGAATGTGTCGGCGAAGTAGAACGTCTTGTCGTCCGGGCTCCAGCAAGGGCCATTCGAGCAGATGATCCCGTTATCAACCTTGGCGACGCTGTGGTCCGGATCGAGCCTCCAGAGGCCGCAGATGCCAAGTTCTTCCCGGTCGTCCATGCCGCCAGCGAAGAAGCGCCCGCGGCGATCGCATTTGCCGTCGTTCAGCCGGGCGCGTGTGATGTCGTCGTCGACCTCAGCGATCTTCTCAAGCGCGCTGGTTTCGAAGTCGAATGTGTAAAATCCATCGTTGAGCGCCAGCACGGCGCCGCCATTTTCACGCAATGCCATCGCACCGACGTCGCGGTCGAGGGTCCACTGGCGCAGATCGGCGCTGCGTGGGTCGAGTGACCAGAGCGCCGGCTTGCCGACGCGACGTCCGGTGGAATCGACCCAGTAGAGCCGCCCGTCCTCGATGTCCCAGACCGGCCCTTCACCAAGGTGGTTCTCGCACGCGATGAGGCACTCGATCGTGTAGCTCGCCATTGTCGTTCCCGGGCTCTGTTTCTGGCGGCTGGGACCGTGAGGCCAGCCGGACGCCGCTTGTTGGAAATTCGTTTAGCAAAAATTATACATACGTTCAATATATTTTCTGCCGACCAAAACATTACCCATTGACCTCAAGGGTTTATCGTAGGAAGCCGGCCATGTCGGCTCTCCGCTATGGTGAAGGCCCCTGAGTGGTCTTGCAGGTTCTCGCCGGCATCTGGGGTTTTCGGCGAGAATCGTGATGCCACGAGTTCGAACGCCTTCCGCCGGCTCGCCCCCGATGATGGGCCCGAGCCGGGCTAGGCGATCCCAGCGCTGAATACGAAGATCATCCTGGAGCCGGGCGGTAGCTCGATTGCGCGAAGAGGCCTTAGTCAATAGAGGCGGAGCGAACGAGCCCCACCCTAAGGAGCGCCGTGGGCGACCTCAACGGTGCGATCAAGCCAGAGAAGGGCGCAAACTGCTTTCGTGCCGCTTGATATGATCCAACTTAGTGGGGACGTGATCGAGGCAACTGATTTGGCCTCGATCAAATCCATCAAGATCCGGGACCGAACGCCTAGAGGCTGACGCCGCGCAACGGGGTGGAAACGCGCCCCTCGACCGTCAGATGCTCCCTAATCGGATAGGGGATTTCGTCTGAATCGAACCGATAGAGACGGCAGCCCTTGAGGGCGTCGCGCCGGCTTACCGTACGCCCCAGATATTCCATGACGATGCGCGAGGCCGATGGTTCGCGCGCATCGGACCCCGCCACTCCCAGCCGTAGTCCCGTCAGCGAGGATACGCGGTTACGGTAGTTGGGATAGAGGATGGTATGGGACAGTTCCGCGCCGGTGATCGTCTCTTGGTCGATCATATGGACCCGATCGCCCACGATCGACACGATACCCGCGTATTTATAGACGTCCGGCGTGCCGGCTTGCCCCTCGAGGCGCAGGCGTTCCATGCGCTTGTAAAGCGTGTATTCGTCAAATCCGTAGATAAAGATCAAAGATCGCAAGACATGCTTCGGAGTAGAGAAGGAAAGGTAGTATTCATAATAGAATCCGTGTGTCTTGGCCAATAATCTGCGCTGACGTTGAGATTGCGACAATACCCTTGGAATTACGCCCAGGACTGGCGGCAGATTCGTTTCGCGTGCGGGTCGCAAGCGAATAATCTGACTGAACTGGTCCGGCGGCATGAGCAGTTCGAACTCGTCGACGCCAAGGAAATCGCAAATCCGGCGTAAGCTGCTGCGCGACGGATATGATGCGCCCGACAGATACTTCATGAACTGCTGTCTATTGATTCCCATCTTCCGACATAGCGCCGAAATCGATGGATGATAGCTGGACGCCAAATTGAGGTTGGCGATGAAGTTGTCGGTCGCGGAGTCGGTGCTTGACATCAATTGCAGCTTTCAAAGCGTCAACTAGCGACAGGACCATAGTCCCAGTTTGGTTGCAATGCCAGGCAACGCAGCCGGATACTGATGATCCGCAGCCTGCTCGATCCGGCTTGCCCGAAAAAGGCGCTGCGCCAGGCTCAAGGCATGAGCCAAATCAACAGCACGCACGGAGGAGCACATGTCTTTGATGAAGAGGGGAACACTCGCGCTTTTGCTAACCGCCTCGGCGGCGGTCGTGGGCACGGATCTGGCTGTCGCCCAAGAGCCGATAACGATCGGAATGACCGTTTCGCAGACCGGACGTTTCGCCCTTGCCGCACAGTCGGGGGAGCGCGGTCTGCAGATCTGGCTCGATGACGTGAACGCCCGCGGCGGGATCGAAGTCGACGGCGAGTTGCGCCCGGTTGAACTCGTCGCCCTCGACGACCGCTCGGACAAGGCGCTGGTGCCGCGCGTCTATGAAACGCTGATCAAGGATGAAGGTGCCGACATCCTGTTCGGACCGTTCGGATCCACCCTGACCGGCGCCGCCGCCAACACCACCGAACAGTTCGACAAGTTCCTGATGATCTGGTCTGCCTCGGCCGACAGCATCTACGAACAGGGATATGAGAACATTGTGTCCGGCACCCAGCTGGCCGCGTCGCTCCTCGGACTGCCGACCATCAAGGCGATGCACGCCATGGGCGTGGAATCCGTCGCCATCGCGTATCTCGACGAACCCTTCCCGGCGGGCATCGCGAAAGGTCAGGCGGCATGGGCCGAAGCGAATGGCATGGACGTGACCATGGTCGAGAGCTTCGCGATCGGCACCAAGGACTATTCGATCTTGATCCAGAAGGCCCTGGCCTCTGGTGCGCAGGCGTTCATTCCGACATCCTACGAAGGTGATCAGATGATCATCGCGCGCCAGCTCCGGGAGCTCGACGCGAATTTCGACGCGGTGGGTCTCTACTACGGTGCGCAGCCCCAGTTTCTCGAGATCGGGGCGGACGCGGAGTACATGCTGTCACAGACCTTGCTGAGCCCGAAGGTCAACTGGGATGTGACGGCTGGCCTGACCCGGGGCGAGATGATGGATCGCTACGCGACCCTGTTCCCGGACGCGGCTTTCGAGCCTGACTTCCAGACGGCGCTGGCCTATGGCGCGGGTGTGGTTCTCGAAGAGATCATCAAGAAGGCCGATTCCATCGATCCCGCCGCGCTGAAGCAAGCGGCCATCGATCTGTCCGGCGAACTGGTCGTGATGACAGGACCTTACGCCATCGAAGAGACCGGCAAACAGATTTCGATGGAATTCGTTGTCATGCAACAGCAGGGCGATGCCGGACTGGAAGTTGTCTTCCCTCCCGCCGTCGCAACGGCTGAACCGATCTATCCCATACCCGCCTACGGCGACCGTTGATCTGCTCGCAGGCGTGACGCAAGGGGCCGCCTATACGGTCGGCCCCTTGCTCTCTCTTACACCTCGTCGATTTCGGAAAGCCTGACGCAATGGTCGATGCTTCCAATCCCGCCCGTACCGCAACCGGCGCGCTCGGCAGCAGAAGCGATATGAAGCGCCAACGACTGGTGCGCCGTGTCATCTGGTATGCGCTGATCGCCGTGATCGTCGTCTGGTGCGCGGTCGTGCCGATGCGGGATGGCAATCTGTCGATCTATTTCGCCTTCATGCTCGGGGCCACGATGGCCACGGGCCTGAACTTCGTCGCGGGCTTTACCGGCTACATGCCCTTTGGCTATGTGGCGTTTTACGGGCTCGGCTCCTACGTCACGGGCATAGCCGTCAAGCTATTGGGCATACCGGTATATCTGGCCGTGCCGTTGGGGGGCTGCGCGGGCGTGCTGCTGGCGCTGGCCTTCGCGCCGACGTTGCGGCTGTCGGGCGTTTACTTCGCCATTGTCAGCCTGTCGCTGGCGATCATCCTGCAGCGGAGCATCTCGTTGATGCCCGAATGGATCACGGGCGGCAGTCTTGGCATGAACATCGGCGTTCTGACCGATCGTGTCGAAGGCTACTATGCCATGCTGGTCGTGCTGGTCCTGGCGTTGCTCACCGCGTCATGGCTCGCGGAATCGCGCCTTGGCCGGGCGTTGAAGGCGATCCGCGAAGACGCCGAGGCGGCGGACGCCATGGGGGTCAACGTGGTCCGCTCGCGGCTTTTCGCGTGGCTGCTGTCGGCCTTCTTCGCCTCTCTCGCCGGCGGCGTGCAGGCCTGGTTCACCGGCGCATTCGATACCTTCACCTCGTTTGACGTGGTGATCACGGCCAAGGCGGTGATCTACGCGATGGCCGGCGGTCTCGGGACCGTCATCGGCCCCGTGATCGGTACCGTTGTGCTGGTCTGGGCGGACGAACTCGTCTGGCGCAGCTTTCCCGAATTCAACACCTTCCTACTGGGACTTGTCATCGCGCTCCTGATCCTTTTCGCCCCCCGAGGCATCGTCGGCACGCTGACCCGCCGTTACCCGCGCCTGCGCAACTACTTCATGTGAGGCAGAACGCATGAGTTCGATCCTTCTCATCAATGCGCTCATCGGAGGCCTTGTCTTCGGGGCGATCTATGCGCTCATCGGCGCCAGCCTGAACGTCATGATGGGCGTGTTGCGCGTGGTGAATTTCGCCCATGGCGAGTTCGTGCTGGTCGGCAGCTTCATCGCCTATTCGGTCCTGATCCTGACCGGGCTGAACCCGCTGTTTGCCTTGCCTGTCGTCGCCTTCGGTATGTTCTTTGCCGGGGTTGGCGCCTACTACGTCCTGATCCCGCGGCTGCAGATGTCCGACGACCCGGAAACGTCCAGCTTCTTATTGATGTTTGGCGTGGCGCTAATGATGGTGTCGACGATCACATGGATCTATGGCGCCGACATCCGGCCCGTTAACTTCAGCTTTGATCCGGTCAATATCACCCTGTTCACGATTGCCGACGCCTATGGCGAAGGCCGTGACGGCAAAGTCCTGGTGCCGACCGCGCGCCTTGTCGCGCTTGGTATCAATCTGGCGATCATCGCCGCGATGACCTGGTTCGTGTACCGCACGCTTGCGGGCAAGGCCCTGCGCGGCGCGATCATGAACCGAGATGCCATTCAAGTCGTCGGTATCGATGTGGACCGATTGTCGGCCGGTGCCTTCGGTCTGGCCGCAGCCTTGGCTGGCATCACCGGCGTGGTGCTGACCCTTGTCATTCCGTCCGTCGACCCCAACGGCGGCGCGCCGCTGACGCTGTTCGCCTTCATCGTGATCGTGTTGGGCGGCCTTGGGCATCCCATCGGGGCGCTGATCGCCGGGATCTTGTTTGGCATGGTCGAACAGTTCGCGAACGTGCTGTTACCCCAATCTGCCGCCCAGATGGTCGGTTTCGTGATGCTGGTGGTGGTGGTCATGTTCAGGCCCGAAGGGCTGTTTGGTCAGAAGGCACTGAGATGAGCTGGACAAACGATCCCATCCTGTCCGTCGAAGCTCTGTTCAAGCGCTTTGGCGGCAATATCGCCGTAAACGGCGTGAGCCTTGAGGTCGGGCGCGGCACCATTGTCGGCATCATCGGCATTAATGGCGCCGGCAAATCAACACTGATGAACTGTATCGCGGGCATGTACAAGGCCAATGCGGGCAATGTGGTGTTCGATGGCGAAAGCCTGATCGGGCGTACCCCGCATGAGGTGGCCGCCGCCGGGCTCGGGCGGACATTCCAGATCCCGCGCACGTTTCAGCACCTGTCGCTGATCGACAATCTGATGATCCCAATGCTCAACCGTCCCGAGAGCGAGGACGAGTTGATCGCAAAGGCCGAAGCAGGCCTGGCTGAGGTCAATCTCCAGGACCTGAAGCTGAACAACGGAGAAGAATTATCGGGTGGTCAGCAAAAACTGCTCGAATTGGCCCGGGTGATGATGCTGGACCCCAAGCTGATTCTGCTGGACGAACCCTTTGCCGGCGTGAACCCGACGCTGTGCAAGCTGATAACCGAGCGGATCCTTGAGATGAAAGCGGCTGGCAAGAGCTTCTTGCTGGTCAGTCATGATCTGACGTCGATCTACCGGCTTTCCGATTACATCTACTGCCTCAATCAGGGCCAGGTGATCTGTGAAGGCAGCGTCGATGAGGTCCGAAACGACCCGGCCGTGGTCGAAGCCTATCTGGGAGGCTGACGGATGAATGCGACCTCTCGCCCTAGTCCGCCACGGACCCTCGATGGTGCGGTGCTGCTCGAACTTGAAGGCGTGTCCGCGGCCTATCACGGCGACATCATGGTCCTGAACGACCTGAATCTGAAAGTTCGGGAAGGCGTGATCACCGGGATCATCGGTCCCAATGGCGCGGGCAAATCGACCGCGCTGAAGACACTCTACGGCTTCTTGACGGTGACCCAGGGCGACATTCGCCATAAGGGCATCTCGATCAACGGCACGAAACCTTCGGCCATGGTCGGGCGCGGCGTCAGCTTCGTGCCGCAAAGCCGGAGCCTGTTCAACGAGTTGTCGGTCGAGGACAATTTGCGCCTTGGCGGCTGGGGCATCCGGACGGACAAGGCCCGAATGGAAGCGGCGCTCGAGCGTTCCTACGAGATGTTCCCGGTCCTGAAGGAGAAGCGTCACGACACCGCCGGATCGATGTCCGGCGGGCAACAGCGGTTTCTGGAACTGGCTCGCGCGCTGGTTATCGACCCGGAAATCATCCTGTTGGACGAACCAACCGCGATGCTGGCCCCCAAGGTCAGCCGAGAACTGTACGAGTTCATTGCGGGGTTGCCGGAAAAGGGCATCACGGTCGTTCTGGTCGACCAGAACGTGCGCCAATGCGCCGCCGTGTCGGACTATCTCTATGTGCTCGATCTTGGCGCCAACCGCGCCGAGGGCGCGAGCACAGACTTCGGCGACGACGAAGGGCTGAAGGCGATGGTCCAGGAATGGCTGGATTATCAAATCGACTAGAGCGATTCCAACGAAAGCGAGAACCGTTCGGGCAAGCCGACCCGCGTCCGGAATTACTTGAAATCAATGGCTTAGCGTATTTCCCGTGAGCCGGCGTTCACTGGAAACCCCGTAGAACCTGACCGTTCGAACCAATCTGGAAAGCACACCATGGCACCAGCCAGATCTCACATTTTGGACCAAAGCCGCCAGGGCAGCGCACAGGCGGCGGTCGAGGAAGCGATCGCCCGGATCACGGCGGAAAACCCCAAGCTCAACGCGGTTGGCGATCTGTTCGCCGACGAAGCCCGCGCCCGCGCGGAACGGCTTGATCGGATGGCGGCGGAGGGCGCGGCCCTTGGCCTGCTTCATGGCGTGCCGGTTCTCATCAAGGAACTAGTCGATATCGCGGGCACCCCGACCCGCTTCGGGTCACGGGCTTATGCGCCAGGGGCCGCGCCGCGCAATGCGGCGGTGATCGACCGGCTGGAGGCGGCGGGCGCGATCATCCTCGGCACGGCACACATGGTCGAATTCGCATTCGGCAGTTGGGGCACCAATGCCGTGCGCGGAACCCCGTGGAACCCCGCGGACCGCGATGTACAACGTGCGGCGGGCGGATCCAGCAGCGGCTCCGCCGTCGCGGTGGGCGCGGGCTTTGTTCCGATTGCCTTTGGAAGCGACACAGGGGGGTCCATCCGCATTCCCGCGACGCTTTGTGGCGTTGTCGGCTACAAGCCCAGCTATGGCCTGATCCCCATGCAGGGCGTCGCCCCGACCGGGCCGACCTTCGACACGCTTGGTCCCCTCACGACATCCGTTGCCGACGCCCGCCGCGCGACGGAGGCCGCGGCCGGCGTGTCGCTGGCGCATGAAAAGGTAACGTTCGAGGGGCTCAGAGTGGCTTGCGTCGGCAATGACGCGCTGGAACCGATCGACCCGGCCTGCCTTGCTGCTTACGAACACGCCAGGAAAATACTGCTGCAGGCGGGGGCGGAGCTTGGCCGCATCGAATTGCCGGGTTCCTTCGTGGATCTGCAACAGATCAATGGCGATATCGTCGCGTTCGAGGCTTATCGGCATTTGTGGCGGCTGGTCGACGATCCCTTGACCGACCTCGATCCGAATGTGCGATCGCGCGTGGCAAACGGGGCGCAAGTGACCGAAGCCAGATACCAGAACCAACTCGCCACGCAGCAACGCATCAGAGCACGGTTCCACCAGGCATTTCGTGGCTTTGATGTCCTGCTCCTGCCCGGCACCCCGCTTCCCGCCCCGGCCCTGGCCGATATTGACGAAACCGCCATTCCAATGTCGCGATACACCCGCGCTGGGAACTGTTTGAACCTGTGCGCGATCGCCCTGCCCATACCAGTCGAGGCATCCGCGCTGCCTGTCGGTATTCAACTTGCGTGCAGCGCTGGCGCGGACGCGAAGCTCCTGGCTTTGGCGGAGGCGTTCGAGACCATCAGCTAGGGCAACCAGCGCAACAAGATGAAGGCTGCGTGCTTCAGAAATCCTGTCTGCAGGACGTGCATAGCGCCGGGTTCGCCGGACGCTGGCTAAGGTGTTCTCCGCAGCTGTGGTGTGAGCTTCCAGATCCGCATGATCGTCCGCATTGGCCACCATGCGCGGGATGCTTCCGAGGGGGCGGCAGCCGGCGGTCATTGAACCAGTCGACCTATTCAGTTTTGCATGTTGCACGACCTTGGCAGGTCTGGAGGCAAAGGACGGCCGCGCATCATCTCGTGGCGCCTTCGGGAGGTTCAGGCCATCATGGTTTGGAAAAAGGAGTGTCGCCGTCGGTATAGCTGAAGAGTTGCAAGGTCAGCGGATTGACCCAGTTCCCGAAATACCAAGCGTCCTGGCTCGTATCGAACCGCGCCCAGCCGTCTTTCGGTGCGCAGCGCTTGAAATCGAACACATACCGGTCGCCGTTCTCGATGAACCGACGCGTGATTTGCATGGTCTTCTATCCCGTCTCCTGGCTCTACAGAGACGGTCGGTAGATCGTTCCATCCGCACCTGAGACAGTGTTCCCCAAGCGTCGAAGAGCAGGGGCTTAGCTGGCGCAGATGTGGGGCTTTGGCGTTGCTCTCAACATAATGCTGCCCAGGTCAAGCTGACTGCAGAGGTCAGATAGCGGCGGCGAACCGGACAGGAGAGGATCAACTCAGCTGGTCATCATCGCCGGCATGCCGGCGCCGATGCCCAGAAAACCGTTAACGGCCGAGAAGACCAGCGGCGCGCGCCTTTCAGCACTCACGAAGTGTGCGCCGTTGGCGATCTCCAGATAAGACTTCTCCACCGACCCGAGCCCTTCGAAAAGGCTTAGCGCGTCGGACCGGGTCGATGTGGGGTCGGCCGACCCGCGAACGAGCAATGTAGGGCATTTGACGTCTTTCGGATCGTAGACAGGGTGCGCCCTGAACGCGTCCCACAAGTCGACGAATGTACCGTTCGGAACCCGGAATGCCATCGGCGATGTCTCGCCCGATAGGGGATCGTCGCAAAACGAGGCTTGCACGAGCGCCTGAAACACATCCTCGTCTCTCCAGGCCGCAACTTGGCCCGTCGGAATCTCGGCGTCCCAGCGGCGACGGATGGCGGCCTCGTCGACATATCTGAAAGACCGCCACTGTGATCCGAACCGAGCGGGCTCTTCACGGTCCCGCAGGAGTTCCAGCCATGCCGCGTTCCGTTCGGCATAGATAGGCGCATAGAGCACAAGACGCGCCACGCGCTCTCGTCCGATTGTGCCGGCATAGAGCGCGGACGTGTTGGATCCCCAGGACCCGCCAACAAGACGCAAGCGGTTCACGTTGTGGCGGGCGCAAATCCATGCCACGGCGTCATCGATATCGATAATGGCTTGCGACGCGCGGGCGTAGGGCTCGGACTGGCTCATCATCAAAGCTGATTGCGACTTGCCGTAACCACGAACATCGAGGGCATAGGCGGTGAACCCAGCATTGGCGGCCGCCTGAAGCCAACTCGCGCCAGGATGCGGTATGTCGTAGAGCCGGCTGGCGAAGGTAGCGCCATGGACGAACAGGACAGGTGGACCGGCCGCTTCCTCGCCGCGCACGCGCAAATGCAGCTTCAGTTCAGCTTCATCCGACGACGAAATGAAATGCGATCGTGCATTGTCGTGAACGCGCCAATTCATTGGATGACGTTTGGGAGGGTTGTTACAAGCCAAGGCGCTGCCCAGAGGATGACCATGGCGAGGATGAAGATACTGACGATCGGCCATGCGGCGGCGAAGACGTCGCGGGTGGAAAGGTCGGCGTTGGCGCCCTTGAGCGCGAACAGCGTGTAGCCGAACGGCGGTGTCATCGAGCCTATGGTGAGATTGATCATGAACAGCGTCCAGAACCAGATCGGGTCAAACTCGAGCGCCCTGACGATCGGCTGGTAGATGGGGATCGCCAACAGCATGAATGCGAGCCAATCGATGAACATGCACAAAATGAGCGGGATCAGCATCATGATCAGGAACATCACATCCGGCGGCAGATCGAGACCGGAGACAACGCTCACAAGGCCACGGGTCGCGCCAGCAAGCGACAGGAGCTGGCTGAAGAGTTTGGCCGAAACCACGATGATCAGGATCACGGCGGACGTCTGCACGGCCGAGGCGACCGCCTCGCCAAGCATTTTGAGGCTGAGTTTCCTGAACATCGCTGCAACGATGACAGCACCCAAAACACCGGTTGCAGCTGATTCCGACGGCGTCGCGATACCCAAGATGATCAGGCCCATCACGGAAAAAATGACGACCAGAAACGGCAGCATGCGAAGAAGGGCCGTCGCAACACGCGTTTCGGCGACCTCTTGCGGATCGCGCTCGATCGTTCCGCGCGTTCGCCAGAGGACGTAGCCGAGAGTCAGGCCAGCAATCAGCAGTCCGGGCAACAGACCGGCAACCAGAAGCCCTGCAATGGAGACGTCGGCAAGCGAGCCGACAAGAATGGCGACCAAGCTGGGCGGAATGATCGGTGCCAGGCTCGCGCCGGCAAGGATCGTGCCGGCCGACAGCCTGGTGTCATAGCCGCGGTCCTGCATTGATGGCAGCACCGAGCGCCCGAGCATCGCCGCAACGGCGACGGCCGAGCCGGACAAGGCTCCGAACACGGTGGAAAGTCCGATGACCACCGCATAGAGCCGCCCGCGGAGGTTCCCGATCAACCTGTCGACACTGTCGAACAGGACGCCAACCGTTCCGGACCTGAACAGGATCTCGCCCATCAGCACAAACAGCGCGATGGTCATTAACGTCGGCGACGTTGCCGTCTCAAAAAGCGAATTGGTGAAAAGGCCGAAGCCGCGCGGACCGATTAGGACGAGAACGCCGACAATGTTGAGAACCAGAAAACCGACAAAGACCCGAATGCCGAGTCCGAGGAGGACGAGAAGAAGCCCGATCGCCAGCCCGAGAAAGACGACCCAACTCATGGTCGGTCCGCCTGCCGTGCCATTGTGTGGCGGAGGAAATGAACGGCTGACGATGCAAGGCCTAACGCTATCACACTGGTGATCCACCAGCGCGGGATCGGATGGGCGGCGTTGGTGAGCAAGCCCCGGTCGAACTGCTTGACTGCTTCCATCATGGCAATCCAGGCGGCGAGCGAACAGGCGGCCGCTCCAATCAGATTGTTGATACGAGACAAGATTTCTGCGGAGCGCTTGGGCAAGGCCGATGGCACGATATCGATGGTGACGTGCGCGGATCGGCGCGTGACCTCGGGGAGCGCCGCAAAAATCAGAACCGCGAGCGCATACTGAACAGCCTCAAGGCTCCACGTCGTTGGTGCGTTGAGGAAGTATCGTGCCGTCACCTCGACCAGATAGAGACCCGTCGCCACCAACAACGCCAATCCGGCGAGCCAAAAAAGCAGGCGCGAACTGGCGTCATGAAGTCGTGGGAAGTTCACGGGCCCAACAAGGCTTCGTGTCGTGTCGATGTCAGTCGGCAAGACCGGCCTCGCGCGCCAAGGCGCGCAAAGCTGCGGTTTCGTCGGGCTTCGATTGAGCGGCGATGGACCACACACCATTCGACCACAGATTTTCGAATTGCGCCGACTCGACGTCTGAAAAGGAGGTCATCTTCATGCCAAGATCCAGAAGCTCCTGCTTTTCCGTGGATGCCAGTTCATCGAACCTTGCAATCGATTCCTGTTCGAGCCGCATGGCAGCGCGCTCCAGGGCTGCGCGCTCGTCATCGTCAAGACCGGCCCAGGCATCCAGGTTCATGAAGATCATGACGCCGACCTGCCCGAAAACCGGATCGGCCATGTAGTCGGCAACTTCGTACCACTTAAAGTCGCGGGCGCCGGTCAAGCCCCACGCGGCACCATCGACGACCCCTGTCTGAAGGGCTGAATAGACTTCGCCACCACCGATAACAACGCCGGTTCCGCCGAGCGCTTCTATCATGGGGTGATAGCTTACCGTCCCCCTGATCTTGCGGCCGTCAAGGCCGGGTTCATCGGTGATCGGTTCTTTCAGGAAATAGCGAAAGCCCTTCGATCCTGTCGCCGGCGCGGCGATCAGCTTCATGCCGAGCGTCTGATAGTGCTCGTCGATGAAATCGATGATGCCGCCATCGCGGCGCTTGGTCGGATCGGCGCCAATGGCATCGATGGCCAGTCCCACCGACGTCGTGCCGGCATGGTAGGCGGGGTGCGTGAACAGCAAGTCGAATACGCCCGCCTGCACCGGTTCGAACTGTTCGAAGGCCGGAACGGCGTCGGGCCCGGTGAATGTCACCTGCATCGATTGACCGCTTTCTTCGGAAACGAGGTCCATGAACGGTTCGGCAATCTCGGTTGTGAAAACAAAGCCTTCGGGGAACCCGCCGACCATGCGCAGCTCAGTTGATGCACTTGGCGTTGCAACAAGGCCGATCGCGATCGCGCCAACCAGACCCGAAATTCTGAACATATGATCCTCCCTTGCGCTTATGATGCGCAGCGAGTGACTTTAGTTCCTTTTGGAACCATATGTAAAGTTCGAAATGGAACTTAAATGCGAAGCGAAAGGGCATGCGATGGAGTTGACGCAAAGACGGCCAGGCGGCGGACCGCATGAAAAAGAGGCTGCCTTGGTCGAGAGATTTGGACCACTGTCACTTGTTATGTTGCAGGATGTGCCGCTTTCGGCCGCTTGGAGCCTGAACTATCTGGCGAACTTTTTCACCGGACCCCTCTACCAAAGGCTTGGCGAGCAGTTTGATCTTGGCCGCCCCGAGTTCGTGATCCTGTATACGCTCAAACATGGCGAGGGGCTTGTTGCCCGCGACATATGTTTGGCGACCGGGCTGCCAAAGAACTCGATAAGCCGCGCCGTGTCCGAGTTGAACAGCCGTGGACTGATCGTGCGTGTCGTCAGCGCTGCCGATCGGCGCGCCAAACCGCTTAGGCTCACCAAGGCGGGAGCGGCACTGCTTGATCAAGTTGAGCCTTTGTTCCTTGCTCGGCAAGAGGCAATGCGTAGCCCTCTGAGTAAGCAGGAGCGCGCAGAGTTTGACCGGTTGCTCGGCAAGATGATTTGCGCGATGCCAACCTGGGTAGAGGAGGAATAGCGGTCGACGAACAGCCGGCGTCTCGCCGGATCGGTTATCGCCCACGTCTCAGCGGCTTCGGCGGCAAGCTGGCCGTAGTCGAAGTGTCACGCGCCGGACAACGCGACTAGGCCAATATGCTGCTGCAATGCTCGCTCTCGTATCGTCCCGGAATCGACCGGTTTGGGATGTCTGTTGCATTAAGCAGGAACGCGATCTGTCGCGATCCATCATGACAGATCGGCAGGGAAAGGATGATGTTCGACAGCGGGATCAGCCGTTGGAAATTCGCGACCCAGGTCGATGCCAAAATCCCGGCCACTGTGTGGCGCTTGGCAAAGAGCGAAGGACGGTAGCTTCAAGCACGCGTTGATTAGGCCCTGATTGATCTGATCGAGAAACGGAAGCAGGCGCGACCTCGTGACCATGTGATGACCGCCTATCAGGCGAGCCATGACCGATACGCGGACTTGTACAAGAAGCTCGCTGAATGACGGACTATCTGACCGCCATGGCAGTTCTCGCGAGCCACGCGGATCAGATCGAACGCCAGGCTGGTAACGACGGAGGCGCGATCCGGAACTTCTGGAAGCGGCGCTGTTTCGTCCGCAGACCGGCTACTGCAAGACTGCAAGGATGTGATCGAGGAAGCTGCGGCCCTTTGGGAAAGCCCTGCCATGAACCATCCCTTTCTGGATGGCAATAAACGTGTGGCGGTGGCCGCGACGATTGCGTCTCTCGCCATCAATCGCGTCGATCTAACGGCCGAGGCCGATGGTATCCACCAATTCATCATTGAGAGCCTGGAATCTGGTTTATTCTCACATACGTGCCGTGCCGACTGGCTCCGTGAGAGCAGGCAGGTCGATGAGGAAATGCGGACCGCACACCTCAGAAGGTCGTGATGACGGTGGTGCCGACGGAGGCGAATGTGTCCATGCCCATCAAGGCCTCGGGCGCGGCGTCCAAGCTGATCTTGTCGCCCACAAGTCGAGCCGGATCTAGCTTACCGCTTTCGATCATGTCGAGCATTGCGCCATAGCGATGCGCCTGCATCCCGTGGGAGCCAAGCAGTTCGATCTCCTGCCCCACGATCTTTGACATGGGCACAGCCGGCGCGGCGTGATCGCCCAGCATCAGGCCCACCTGGATGTGCTTGCCGCGCGGGCGCAGGCAAAGGATCGAGTTGGTCATCGTTGAAGGATGGCCCAAAGCATCCAAAGAGACATGTGCGCCGCCATTGGTAATCTCGTGGATGGCTTCCGGGACGTCGACTTCTGCTCCATTGATGGCCGTAACAGCGCCCAACTCTCTTGCGAGTGCCAGTTTGACCGGGTTCAGATCGACCCCGATGACATTGGCTCCGACCGCGGCGGCGATCATGACCGCCGAGAGGCCGACGCCACCACAACCATGCACGGCAACCCACTGACCCGCGCTCACCTTGCCCTGATCGACCACCGCACGGAAGGAGGTGGCAAACCGGCAACCAAGGCCGGCGGCGGTGGCAAAATCCATCGTTTCGGGCAAGGCGACGACGTTGAGGTCTGCGCGATGGATCGGCACGTATTCCGCGAAGCTGCCCCAATGGGTGAAACCCGGTTGCTCTTGATACAGACAAACCTGCTGGTGGCCCGCGTGACACTCGCTGCACGATCCGCAGCCGCAGATGAAAGGCACCGTCACGCGGTCGCCGACTTTCCAGGTCTTGACGTTCTTTCCGACGGCTTCGACGATGCCCGCCAGCTCGTGACCGGGGATATGTGGCAGCTCGATGTCGCTGTCATGGCCCATCCACCCGTGCCAGTCGCTCCTGCAAACGCCGGTGGCTTCCACCTTCAGAACGACCCCATGCGTCTCGGGCGCCGGGTCATCGACGGTGACAATCTTGGGGGTGGCTTGGAATTCGTCGAACATGACAGCTTTCATGGCGGTCTCTTTATGCTCTCCTTGGCTGTGTTGGGCTGCCCGGACCTAGGCTCAGGATCCATTGGAGCCACCAGATGACGATGGCGGCAAGGGGTATTGCGGCCATGAAGACGTCGGCCCGGCGATCGTAGCGGGTTGCGATGCGCCGCCAATCTTTCAGTTTGGCGAACCTGTTCTCGGCCTTGTGGCGCTGTCTGTACTGGGTTTTGTAGTATGTCGCCGGTGAAGCTCGCCATTGTCGTGGCGGGATGCATGCTGTGAGCCCTTTGGCTTTCAGGGCTGCGCGATACTCATCGGAATCGTAGCCCTTGTCGGCGATCAGGACGCTCCCGCCGCCTTCGGCCAGTGCTGGGTATAGGACCTTCGCTCCGACATGACCGGAGGTCTGCCCCGCGGTGAGGCACATGGCGAGCGGACAGCCTTCGCCATCGCAGACCGCTTGCGGTTTCGTGTTCAGATCGCCTTTCGTGCCCCCGATATGGCGGGGAAAAACTCCCTTTTTTGCCAGGCTTGAAGCCGTGCGGTGGGCCTTCAGGTGCGTGGGGTCGATCATCCACCCGGGGAACCCCACCCGGCTCGGGCAAGAAAGGCTCGATCTTCGGCATTTGAGCAGACGAGAGTAGAAAAAGATCAGAAATGGCCAAATCCTTTGACATGATCGAATTAAAATATAAACAATAGACAAATTTAACAGGTTTACATTTTATAATAAATCCACATTGAAAATTTTTTTATTTTTATTATGTATATCTATAATTTATATCAAAAATTTATGATGGTTAGATACACATTGAGCCACGTATTTGTGGAGAAACGGATACTTCTATGGCCTCAATGCCAAGATTCTGAGAAGAGTTGATCAATGGAGAAATATTCTACTATCTCCGACTGGAGCGAGTTCTGATCAATAAATGTAGGAAAAACTACAACACCAAAGGGCCGCATAATGACCTGCGCTATCTCCTGCCGGCCCCGGAAACCGTCATCCAAATGGATCCAAGACCGCTCGGCTCATGCACTAACAATAAAATTGGGCACCCGGTGAGGGTATTCGCTACGCCATGACACGACATGGCTTCCTTGAGATCGATTCCGATATGATTCCGGATCAGGCTTCGCGTCAGACCAGAGTTGCGCTGCATTCTAAGCAATGTATTGATTTTATTGGAAAAACTGGTTTCGGGGGGCACGCAGTCACAGATGTCAGCAATTCTTGTTTCAGGCTACAGCTTGAGGTTCAGCCCGCATTTTCCGCGATTCATTGTCTACGCAACTAAATCGTGCGGGTTTCAGAACCTATGGCGGATTTTCCAGCCGCCGTTACGCCCAACCAGCATTCTCGAAGCAGGTTCGCTTGGCAGCCACTTTCACAGCGGCCGATCGGTCTCACGCCCTGTTTTGAATCCTTTGGTTCCAAACTCTTAGCTCCCCAAGACGCAGCGCCGCCAGAAAGTGGGTTGCATTCATCCATCGACTTCCGCTATCCAATATAAGCGATCAGCCGCTTATATTGGATAGCGGAAGTCGATGGAGGCCAGATGTGTCCGATCCCGCGTTGATTGACCTTCGAGACGTCTCAAAGCGCTATAAACGGCCTGACGGTCCTTCGTTCGATGCCCTTAAGGGCGTGACCTGCGCGATCCCGGCAAGCAGCATGACCGCGATCGTCGGTCGCTCGGGCAGCGGCAAATCCACATTGCTCCACCTGATCGCCGGTCTCGACCACCCAAGCGCCGGTTCGGTGGACGTGTCGGGCGTTTCGCTTGGGGCCTTAAGCGAAGACCGGCTGGCGAAATGGCGGGGCTCGCAAGTCGGCGTCGTCTTCCAGTTCTTTCAACTCCTCCCCACCCTTACGATCCTGGAGAACATCCTGCTCGCCATGGATTTCGTCGGGGCTGTCGCGGTGCGAGACCGCCGAGACCGCGGGCGGGCCTTGCTCGATCGCGTCGGCATCGCCGACCAGGCGGACAAGCTGCCCGGCACGCTGTCGGGCGGCCAGCAGCAACGCGCGGCCATCGCGCGGGCCCTCGCCAACGATCCCAAGCTCCTTGTCGCGGACGAGCCGACGGGCAATCTGGACACGGACTCCGCCGCCACGGTCATGAGCCTCCTGACCGCGCTGGCCGACGACGGACGTGCCGTCATCGTCGTCACCCACGATAACGACGTCGCGGCGCGCGCCGACCGCCTGATCCGCCTGTCCGACGGCATGATCGTCGAAGATATGGCCGGGGAACATTCGGCAAAGGCGGCCGCGCCATGAGCCCGCGCGTTAGGAAGGTCGTCAGCGATCTGACCGAGCAGCCCGGACGCGCGCTTCTCGTCTTCCTCGCCATCGCGCTCGGCGCGGCGGCGCTCACCGTCGCCCTCGGCGCGCGGTCGGTTCTGCTGCGCGAGATTCCCGCGAGTTTCGCCACGGCGGAGCCGCCCGCTGTCGTGGTCTGGCTTGAGGATGTGGACAGCCAGGTTCTCGAAGGCGTGCGGACGCTGCCAGGCGTCGCCGACGCCGACGCAAGGCGGCTGGTGCGCGCACGGGTCGAAGTGGCGCCGGGCGACTGGCGCGCATTGCTCTTGTTCGGCGCGCGGGACTTTTCCGATCTGCGCGTTTCGGCGTTCGAGCCGCTGGAAGGTGAGTGGCCCCCGGAGCGCGGCACGGTCCTTGTTGAGCGATCCGGGCTTCCGGTGCTGGGCGCTGTCACGGACGTCGGCACAGGCGACACCCTCACCGTGCGGGTTCCAGGCGGCGCGTTGGCGTCCCTGCCGATCGGGGGCGTCGTGCACGATCCCGCGCTTGCGCCCGGCTGGCAGGACAATGCGGCTTACGCCTACGTCAGCCGCGAAACCCTGTCCGACCTCGGTCTCGGCGGTCATCTGGACGAACTGCGCGTCACCGTCGCCGATGACAGGGGGAGCGATCGCTCAGTTGCCGGCCGCGTCGCCGACGACACGGCGGACTGGCTCGTCGAGGCGGGATACGACGTCCTGCGCGTCGAGGTTCCGCCGCGCCGCCATCCGCATACCGATCATATGACGACGATGCTGTTGCTTCTGAGCGTGTTCAGCGCGCTGGCGCTGGTGCTGAGCGGCGCGCTGGCGGCGAGTGTTGTTGGCGCCTTCCTGGCCCGGCAGGCCCGCCAGATCGGCGCGATGAAGACGATCGGCGCGCGGTCGCCGGACATCGCCGCGATCTATCTCGCCATGATCGCCGCTCTCGCCGCGCCCGCCGTCGTGATCGGTCTTGGCGCCGGTTTGCTCGGCGCCCGGTCGTTTTCGGCCTATGCCGCACGGCAGCTCAATCTCGATGTCGCCAGCCATGCGGTGGGGCCCCCGACCTTGCTGGCGATCGTCTGCGTCGGCTTGGCCGTGCCGCTTGTCGCCGCCGCGATCCCGATCGCCCGCGCCGCGCGCATGCCCGTTCAGAAAGCCTTGCAGGACCCCGGCATCACGGCGCCCGGGACGCGCGGGCGCACCAAGACACGCCTGGGCCGTTTGCTCGCCGGTTTGGGGCAGCCCACCGTGCTGGCCGTGCGCAACAGCTTTCGCCGCCCGGTGCGGCTTTGGCTGACGCTGTTCGCCCTGGCGCTTGGCGGCGCGGCGCTCATGACGGCCGCGAATGTCTATGTCAGCCTGATCGCCGCCGTCGACCGGTCGCTGGACCGTCGGGGCGATGACATCGATGCCCGGCTCTTGAGGCCCGTCGACGCCGCGGACCTTCTCGCCGATGTAAGCGCCCTGCCGGGCGTTTCCCATGTGGAGGCGTGGGGCGGCGCTCTGGTTGCGCTGAACACGCAAGAGGGCGCCGACCGGAGTCGCGGGCGATACGGTCTCCTGGCGCCGCCGCCCGACACCGCATTGCTCGATGTGCCGATCGTCGACGGACGTTGGCCCGAGGCTGCGCAACTCGGAGAGCTAGTCGTCAACCGCAACCTTCAAGCCATAGAACCCGCGCTGGTCATCGGGGCCGACGTGCAACTCGCGCTTGGCCCGCGTTCGGTGCGTGGACGCATCGTCGGCCTCATCGAAGAGGTCGCCGAGCCATCGCTTTACACGAACCCGACCACCTTCGCCGAACTGGCGGGCGCCGACGGCCTCGCCGGCGTCATCCGGGTCGCAGCCGATCCCGGCGCTGAAGACCGCCTTGCCAGCCAGATCGAGGAGGTGATCGTGGACGCAGGCTCCATGCCGGCGCTCCTGTTCACGCGCCCGGCCTTGCGGCAGGCCATGGTCGGCCACTTCGCGATCCTGCTGGCGCTTTTGTCGACGGCGGCGCTCGCGGCCATCATCGTGGGCGGATTGGGCCTTGCCGCGTCTATGGGGTTGAACGTCCTTGAACGGACGCGGGAGATCGGCATCATCCGCGCCATGGGCGCGCGCCCGGCGGCCGTGCGTAATCTCATCCTTGCCGAAGGCTATGCCATCGCATTCGCCAGTGTTCTTCTTGCTGGCATCCTTTCGGTCCCCTTATCGATGGCCGTCGCCAGTATTGTTGGGAATCACGGTCTTCATCTGACCTTGCCGCTGGTGTTCTCGCCGATAGGCGTTCTGGCGTGGACCATACTGGTTGCTGTGTTGACGCTGATCGCCTGTATGGGACCGGCGCGACGCGCTATGAGGACGCCGGTTTGCGACGCCATCGCCTATGAATGAGGTCGAAGGATCAATGGGACGCGCACGCACAGTCCAAGACGAGGACATTCTCAAAGCGGCCCGTCTGGCGTTTGTCGATCGCGGCCAGCTCGCCACGACGCGCGAGATCGCCGACGCGGCCGGTATCTCGCAGGCCGTCCTCTATCAGCGCTTCGGCTCAAAGGATGATCTGTTCTTCGCGGCCATGGCGCCGCCACCGCCGGATCTTGACAACCTGCTCGGCGAACCGCCGCGTAGCGCTGATGAAACGGAAGCCTATCTCGCCGATGTCGCCGAACGGCTCTACCGGTATTTCGAAACCGTGGCGCCGCTCTTCGTTCAACTGGCGACCCACACGGCGTTCCACGCGGATCACCTGGCCGACGCGCACCAACCAATGATGGAAGCCGGTTTGGTCGAATCCCTCGGCGCACGGCTTGGCGGCCTCACCGATAGGGGCTTTGTCCGCAAAGGCGACGGAAGCGCCATGGCCCGGCTTCTGATTTCCGTGGTGCACGGAGAAGCGTTGTCCGCCGCTCTGTTGAAGACGCCGCCTGACGGGAAACGCCGGCGCGAGATGATCAGGCTGATCTGGCAGGGCCTCGCGCCTTAGCAGGGGGGCGCATGTCACGCCGCGAGAGGCCGCCGGTACCGTCGAGATTCTTATTGACGACGACGGCTCCGGCATCCCGTCCGACGCGTTCGATCATGTCTTCGACCCGTTCATCCGGCTTTGAAAGCTCGCGCTCCTGCGACACCGGCGGGATCGGGCTGGGCCTTCCGATATTGCGCGCCATCTTCCGCGCCCATGACGGCGATGCGCAACCGTCGTACCGGACCGAAGGCGGGCTGCGCGCGACGGCCCCCTCGCTGGCGGCCATACGCGACAGGCACCTTCACTTGATTGCGAATGCTCGCATACTTAACTCTCTGAAGAATAAGGGAGATAAGCGTGCGCCCGACCCCACTGTTTGCCGCGCTTGCCATAATGCTGGCGCTGTTTGCCCGAACCGTTGCTGCGATGCTGCGGGAAGCCATTGGTCCGAAGCAACATTGAATCGAGATCGCGGGGGGGCATCAAACGCGAAGATCGGTTCCGTACGGCTAAGGAAGCGTTTGTCGATCATGCTTCCAAGCGATCATCAACGACGGTCAAGGTGTTTACTCGGGAGCAGCTATCGTCCTTCGGGGTACTGATGTCTTGGTGTGTCTGATCCATTTAGTCAAAATCCTTGCCTTTCGATTGGCGGCAAGCGCTTCCAAAGGACCGGCGCCAAGGTTCCGACGAAGGTCAGCCACTCGTGTCGCTGGACATATGCTGTTCCATGCTTTGGATGAACATCGCAAGCGGCTCCCAAGCTTCGTTTTGGCTCGGAAAGTAGAGATAGAACGGTGGAAGATCGGTCGTGCAACCATCCAGCACGAGCTCCAACGCACCGGTTTTGACGTGGTCTTCCATCGTTGCCCGCATGGACCATCCAATCCCGTGGCCGTCCCGCGCCGCCTGGATGACCCCCATCGCTGAATCGAAGACGAGCCGAGCGGGAGGATCGATACGCTTCGCTTGTTCGTCCTCCATCACCCACCAATCCCTGAGTTGGCCTGACGTGGGCTGCCGGTGCCGGATGCAATGATGGCCGAGAAGATCGCGCGGCGCCCGGGGGCGTCCATTTGCGTCAAGGTATTGGGGGGATGCGAAGAACGCAGACGGAACGGGCGCGGAAGCGAGGATCGCAGACATATTGGCCGCGAGCAGATCTCCCATCCGAACACCCGCGTGAAATCCTTTGCGTTCGATATCGACCAATTCTTCGTTCCAGGACATTTCAAGGGTGATCCCGGGATTGCTCGACAGGAACGCATCCAGCATGGGCGCGACCGCCACCAGATACGCGCCGCGCGATAAGCTCAATCGCAAGGTTCCCGTTGAGGAAACAGCCTTCTGCTGGGCCTTCTCCACCGAGCTGGCGAGATCGCGATAGGCCGGAGCCGCGCTGTCGAACAACACCTGACCTGCCGCGGTCAGGTCCAGCTTGCGTGTCGTGCGAACGAGCAAATCGACGCCGAGCCTTTCCTCAAGCGCCTTTAGTTGCAGGCTGATTGTAGGGGCGCCGACGCCCAGCTTTGCGGCGGCGGCACGCATTGAGCCTTCCCGGACAATCGTCAGGAAGACGTCGATGCCATGAAGGGTGGCACGGTCCATTATTTCATTTTATCAAATAATTCCTTTTGAAAACAAGATGTATTCAAACTCTCATCGTCGCGATATGGATTGGTCAAGGACGATTTGCACCAGAGCCCTCCGGTGACAGAAGCCAAGACCAGGAAACCAGATCAGATCGCCCAAGGCGTTCTCCTAATCCTCGCATCGGTCACCGCGATGGCCTTTGCGGATGCGGTGGTGAAACTGGTCAGCGCCAACCTGACCGTGTGGCAGGTATTTGCCGCGCGGTCACTCTTCGCGCTTCCTTGCCTTGTTGTACTCGGCTGGGTCACCGGCGTTTCGTTCCGCGCCATCTTCAACAAGTGGATTCTGCTGCGGAGCGCGCTTCTTGTGCTGACGTGGCTGGCCTTCTACGCGTCGCTGCCGGTTCTTAATCTATCCGTCGCGGCCGTGGCCGTTTACACAAACCCCATTCTGACGGCGCTGCTATCAGCACTCGTTCTGGGCGAACGCGTCTCCAAACGCCAATGGCTTGGAGTCCTTGTTGGCTTTGTCGGTGTCGCGGCCATTTTGCGACCCGGAACCGACGCCTTCACGTGGTGGATCGCTTTACCCCTCTTAGCCGCGGCCTTCTATTCATCCGCGATGGTTCTGACCCGAGCCAAATGCCAGCATGACGAGGCCGTCAATCTGGCCGTCGGCCTGCATGGATTCTTTATCCTCACAGGGCTCATCGCAACGGCTTTGCTGGCGACGGTAAAACTCGACCCAGCATCCGTCGCCACATATCCCTTTCTGCTGGGCAGTTGGACGCCAATGGGCTGGACCGACTGGACGTTGATGGCGTTCCTCGGCATTCTATCGGCGGCGTTCTTTCTCGGGGTCGCGCGCGCCTATCAGATCGCACCGCCTCAGATAATCGGCACCTTCGACTATGCCTACCTGGTCTCGGCCGCGATCTGGGGCTTCGTTTTCTTCGTGGAGACGCCTGACACGTTCACGGTGATTGGTATGGCGCTGATAACCATTGCCGGGCTGCTGGTCGCGGAACGGAAAGCCAGGCCGGTATCTGGTCGTGAAACAACCTGATCCGCACAAACCCGTCCCAAATCATCTGACGGCGGACCGGCAGGCGGCCGGCGAGGCGGCCAGGACAGGGGCGACGATGCGATAACTCATGATGAGGGCCTCTCGTGTTGGCGGTTCATGTCGGATGCGGTCGGGGTGGGTAGAGGCCCGGCCCGCTTTCACGGACCGGGCGGCCGGCTCACTCCGCCGGGCGGATCATGCGTCGCATCACATCGTTCTTCAGCACGATCCAGTGGAAGGGAACGGCGAGGATGTGCAGGGCGATCAGCGCCAGGAGGACCACTTTCAGCACGTTATGCGCCTGGGCGGCCGGTGCCACATCGCCGAACCAGGCCACGAGACCCGTCACCGACATCGCGGCGAGCACGCCATAGAACGCCCAATGCGCGACATGCGACACGGTCTTGAGGGGGGCGGGCTCGTTTTCCGGGGGTGGCGGAACCCCGCGGCGCAGGCGCAAGACGACGCGCCAGACGACGAAAGCGAGGATCAGCACGCCGGCGATAATATGCGCCAGGATCAGCGGATCGAAGGCGAAGGTCTGGCCGGCGCGGATCGCGTCCCAGGCCGCCGCGATGGCGTCCTTGAAGAGGTATTGCGCGGCGACCAGCACGGCGACGATCCAGTGCAGGGCGATCTGGGTGATGGAATAGCCGTTCCGGACGGTCATGATAGGGATCCTTTCCGAGGTTCCGGAGCGCCGGCGCCCGGGCGGGCGCCGGCGTCCTGTGGTGTCACCGGTCTTCGGCGTTGGCATCCGGCGTCAGGCCGTGCCAAGCCTGCATGCGCGCCATCATCCGCGCTGGAAAAACCATCTCCTCGGCGCTGAGCCGACCGTCCTGATCGGCGTCCAGCATGACGAAGGGGCGCTCGGCGAAGCCGCGCGTGACCTCGGCGAACAGGGCCGCGAACTCGTCCTCCGACAGCGTGCCGTCGCCGTCTGCGTCATGGTCGGCATGGCGCGCGGTAAGGCCGGTCTCGAGCTCGGCCGCGCTCACCGTGCCGTCACCGTCGGCATCGAAGGACAGGTAGACGGGGTTGTCGGCCATCGCCTTCATCCCCATCGCCCGCAGGCCCATTCCCGGCATGCCCATGGGGCCGTGGCCACCATGGCGCATCATCATGCCCGGCCCGCGATGGCCGTCGGCCATGCCGAAGCCGGCACCCGGTCCCCACTGACCCGGCCCGCCGGCGATGGCCGGAAGCGTGGCGGCGCCGATGGCGGCCGTCAGGGCGATGGCGCTCAGGGTCAGGATCGTCTTGCGTTTCATCTCGTCACCTCGTCGGGTTGGCGTTTGCGATGAGGCGGAGATGGGCGGGGCCTGTCGCGGAAGATTGTCAGCGCGACCGGCGAATTGTATCGGTCTGTCGCAAATCGCCCGGATGCGACGGATGGCGACATATTAAACCCGCGCGCCGGCGCCGAACGCGCTATCAAGTCGTCATGACCGGGCAGCGCCGCATTCCGCATATCCTCGTCGTCGACGACCATCGCGAGATCCGCGACGCGGTGACGCGCTATCTCGACAGGAACGGCATGCGGGCGACCGCGGCCAGGGACACCGCCGAGATGGACGCCCATCTCGCGGCCGGCCGCTTCGATCTCGTGGTGCTCGATGTCATGATGCCGGGCGAGGACGGCCTGTCGGCGGCGCGGCGGCTTGCCGCGTCCGGCGGGCCTCCGGTCCTGATGCTGAGCGCTCTGGGCGAGGACACCGACCGGATCGTCGGGCTGGAAGTCGGCGCCGACGACTATCTCGTCAAGCCGTTCAACCCGCGCGAGCTCCTGGCGCGGATCAAGGCGCTGTTGCGCCGCATCGAGCGGCCCGAACCGCTGGCCGGCCGGCTCGGCGGGCGCAGGCTGGCCTTCGCCGGCTGGGTGCTCGATACCGACACGCGCGCGCTTGTCCGCGAAATCGATGGCAGGCAGGTGTCGCTCACCACCGCCGAGTTCAAGCTCCTGACGGCGTTTCTGGAGCGGCCGCGTTTCGTGCTGTCGCGCGACCAGTTGATGGACATCACCAGCGGGCGCACGGCCGATGTGTTCGACCGCACCATCGACAACCAGGTCAGCCGTCTGCGTCGCAAGATCGAGGACGACCCGGCCCATCCACGGATCATCGCGACGATCCGCGCGGGCGGCTACAGCCTGGCGGCGGATGTCCGCGAACTGCCGTGAGACGCCTCGTTCCCCGGAGCCTTCTCGGCCAGTTGGCGCTTCTCATCCTGGCCGCCTTCATCGCCGCGCAGGCGATCAGCCTCTGGCTGTTCGCCGACGCGCGCGGCGCGGCGGTCCGCGCGGCCCAGCGGTTCGAGGCCGCCGAGCGAACGGCGGCGGTATTGCACGCGCTCGACACGGCACCGGTGACGAGCCGCGCCAGCATCCTGGCCGCCGCCAATTCCCGCCTGGTGCGCTTCAGCCTGACCGACATGCCGCTGATCGCGGCGGATACGGATATGTCCCCGGCCGCTTTGTCGGCCATCTCGCCGGCCCTGCGGCGCCAGCTCGTCGTCATCGTCGGAGCGGACCGCGATCCACGGATCTCGGAAATCGCCATCTCGCCGCATGACGACGGGCCCGCCGATCCGCCGATGGCGGTCGCCTGGCTGCACGAGCGGATGCGCGCGGCGGGCGTCGCGCCGGTCATGTTCCGGCTGTCCGCTCGGCTCGATGATGGCGGTTGGCTGAACATGTCGGCGCGGCTGCGGAGGCCCGACATCCGGCTGCCGCCCGCCATTGTCGGCACCATGCTGGTGTCGCTGGCGCTGATCATGGCAGCGCTCTGGCTGGGGCTGCGCCGGATCGTCAATCCGCTGCGCCGGCTGGCCGTCGCGGCCGACGGTTTCGGCCTCGACGGGCCGGCGCCCGAAATGCCCCGGACCGGTCCACAGGAGGTGCGCGCGCTGTCGGAGGCGCTGGCGCGCATGCAGGCGCGGCTGTCGTCGATGATCGCCGACCGCACGCGGATGCTGGCCGCCCTCGGCCATGATCTCCGGTCGCCGATCACCGCCCTCAGGCTGCGCGCCGACATGGTGGAGGACGACGAGACGCGCGCGCGCATGACGGCCATTCTCGACGAGATGCAGGACATGGTCGAGGCGACGCTGGCCTTCGCCCGCGGCGTGTCGACCGACCAGCCGACGGAGGCGGCCGATCTGACGGCCCTTCTGACGGATCTCGCGCGGGAACTGTCCGAGACTGGACCGTCGATCACGGTCGATGCGGCCGGGCCGATCTCGGCCGACATCCGCCGCACGCCGATGCGGCGCGCTCTGCGCAATCTTCTGGAAAACGCCCAGCGCTATGGCGGGGGCGCCAAGGTGACGCTGCGCAAGACCGGCGGCGTGGACATCCTGATCGACGACACGGGCCCGGGCATTCCGCCCGACGACCTCGATCACGTCTTCGATCCCTTCAGGCGGCTCGAAACCTCGCGTTCGCCCGAGACGGGCGGCATCGGCCTCGGCCTGCCGATCGCGCGCGCGATCTTCCGCGCCCATGGCGGCGATGTGCGCCTGTCGAACCGCCCAGAAGGCGGGCTGCGCGTGACGGCCACGCTGCCGGAACCGCTTCGAGAGAACCAGCCCGACGGTAGCGTCTAGGGCGGGTCTCAATCGGGTCATCCGTTCCGCGCCTGTCGGATGTCGTTCCCGACAAGGCGCAAGCCCGTGGGACCTCAGGCGTGCTGCCGCTGAAACCTAATCCGATCCAGCGCAGCGGTTCCGAGTGGCGTGACCATCAGCGCACCGGAGATGAGCCCGACAATCACAGGCAGGGCTAGGCGCAACTTGGTCGGCGTCTCGGATCGTATGGGGCGCAAACTCACCTGTGGTTGGGGGGTGAGTCACCATCTGATATTGTTACTTTCTTGCAAATAATAAGAGAGAATTCATAGTTTATGCGTATCCATGCGGCATACAAAGCCAGGCAGCATGAAAAACTGGGACGAAATCCGAACGGCCGCTCAGGTGGCCCGGCTTGGCACCATCAGCGCCGCTGCCGAGGCACTTGGGGTGCATCGCGCAACGGTGACACGGCATATCGACTCCTTGGAGGCCGCGCTCGGCGCCAAGCTCTTCCAGCGTCATGCCCGGGGTTTTTCACCGACCGATCTGGGTCGTGACCTGCTGCGCATCGCCGATGCGACCGATGCGCAGTTCGGCGAACTGTTCCGCTTGGCCAGAGGCGGAATCGGCGACCTGAGCGGCGTTTTCACCGTCACCTGCGTCGATGTGCTGGTCCCGATTATCCTGCCGACCATTACGGCGTTTCAGGCCGAACACCACGGCGTGCACGTTCATCTTGTCAGCAGCGATCGGGTGCTGAAACTCGAATATGGCGAAGCCGACATCGCCTTCCGCATCGGCCCCAAGCCGGATCATCCCGACAACGTCGTGCTGCCGATTCAGCGTTTGCCGGTCGGGCTTTATGGACCAACAGCCGAAATGGACCGGTTCGCCGGGCCAGGGCGGCACGCGCCTTCCACGCCTTATTTCGAGTGGATGCGCAAGACCATCCCGCCCGAGCAGGTCGTCATCACCAGCGACAGCATCGCAGCGCTCTGGGCCATCGTGCGCGCTGGCAGCGCCGCGGGCTTCTCGCCAAGGAGGGCGGCCGAGAATGCGGGGCTCGTCGAACTGGCGCCGGCGCAAGACGATTGGCACGAGCAGGTCTGGGCGGTCACCCATGTGGATCTGCATCGTTCCGCCAAGGTGCGGGCCTTTGTCCAGGTGATGAAACGCGTCATGGCTTGATGTCGCAAAACCGCGCGCCGAGTGCGCAATTGGCGGCCTTATAAGCTAATTTGCGACATCTATCTTCCCCGCATCATCCATGCAGGGAGCCTTCATCATGTCGAGCACCAAAGTTCACGACCGTCCAATCGCTGTCGCCGGGGCGACCGGCAAGCAGGGCGGCGCCGTCGCCCATCGCCTTCTCGCGCGGGGCCATAAGGTCCGTGCGCTCACGCGCAACCCGGACAAACCGGCTGCCCAAGCACTCGCCGCGCAGGGCGCGGAGGTCGTCAGCGTCGATCTGGAAGACCGCACCTCGCTCGATCGCGGGCTTGCCGGCGCCGGTGCGCTGTTCTCGGTTCAGGACTTCCTGGAAGCCGGTGTCGAGGCCGAACGACGCCAGGGTCTCAACCTGACGGAAGCCGCTGCCGCGTCCGGCGTTGAACACATCGTCTATAGTGGTGCCTCGACCATGGATCGCAACACCGGCGTCCCGCATCTGGAAAGCAAGTGGCAGGTCGAAACCCGTATCCGCGCGCTCGACACGCCATGGACCATCTTCCGGCCCGCCGCCTTCATGGACAATTGGGAATGGGATCGCCAGACAATCCTGGAAACCGGCGTCGTGCGCTACCCGATCCGTCTCGACACGCTCTACCGGCAAGTCGCCGTCGCCGATATCGCGGCGATGGTGGTGACGGCCTTCGAGCACCCGGATGTCTGGACTGGACAGATCATGCCGCTCACCGGCGACAGGTCGAGCATGGAAGAGATCACCGCGACCCTGTCGCGCATCACCGGCCAAACGCTGCGCTATGAGCAGATGAGTTGGGAGCAGTGCGTCGCCGAACAAGGCGAGGAGCTCATGCTGATGTATCGCTATTTCGATACATTCGGCATGGACGGCGATCCGGCCTATATGCGCCGCTTCAACCCCGATGCGATGAGTTTCGAGACCTATCTGCGAGGCGCCGGTTGGGGGGCGGATGCCAAGGCGGCGGCGATGGGGTAACCCGATCGCGGCGACAATTCTTCGACCGTCGACATAGTGAGAGGAAGTGCGCCATGTTCGAAAGCGGAGAAGCCGTTGCTCGTGCCTTTTTCGACCGGTGGAACGCGGGTGACGCCGATGGCATCGGTGCGCTGTTCGCCGAGGATGCCGACTTCGTCAATGTCGTGGGCTTCTGGTGGCGCGGCCGCAAGGCCATTCGCAAGGCCCATGATTACGGCTTCCGGCGCATCTTCCAGAACGCCAGGGTCGAGATCACCGAACTGGCCGTGCGCGCGCTCACGCCGGATATTCACGTCGTCCACACCGTCTCGACCCTTGATGGTCAGTCCGGCCTCGGCGGCTCGGAAGCGGGCCGCCGCGTGGCCGTCATCTCAATGGTCACGCGTCGGGGACCGTCCGGCTTCGAAATCGTCAGTTGCCAGAATACCGACCGGGTTGAAGGCGCGGACACCCACGTGGTCGACAGTGGTGGTTTTCGCCCTGCCAGCTATCAGAGTCATGACCGACCTGGCTTCGGTTCCGGACTTTGACGGTGGACCAACCCTACATCCTGGAAGGGTGGCGGGCCTCTAGCGACGCATCGACGTCGGGGCGGCGATCGCCTTCACCGACACGATCTCGACCGAACTGCGCTATGACGGCGCCGTCGCCGACGCAGGCAGCGACCATCGGGGAACCGCGAGCCTGACCGTCAGATTCTGGCGCGGAAGGGGCGGGCCATATGAGCCCATCTCGCACTGACCCGCCCTCATGCCGCCGCACCAGGCGCGGCGGTAGGATCTGGAGCCGCTCTAGCGAAAGTGGGCATCGGTTTCGCTGGAATTGCCCTGGTCTTCCCGTGCGGAGGTGTTGGATTCTTCGGATCTGCTACCTTACCACCGTGAGCTTGCTCCAATCCGTGTCGTCGGATGTGTCCTCCTCGCGCGGGTCACCTGTGCGGTCGAGCTCCACCATTGGAAGCGCTGGCTCGGTTCATCCGTTGTCGGAAGCGCGGAACGATACCGACAAGGGATGTAAAACTGATCCGATCTAACGATTGAAGACCTCGTCAAGCCCGAAGCCGTCGGTCTTGACGATGTGGCGTTCTTCGGGAAACGCGCCCTTGATCACGTCGTCTATGTATTCCCTATATGCGCCGATACGCTCTTGCTGCAGGCGATCACGCTCGGCGGCAAAATTGCGGTAGGTTTTGGCATGGCGCGGGATATGGCCCTTGTTGTCACCCAGCAGATCCGCCGAGAACAGATATTGCGCATCGCATCCGGCGCCGGCCCCGAGCGAGATCGTCAGCATGGACGTGCGTTTGGTGATCTCGGCGGCGAGATCGGCGGCGACCACTTCCATCTCGACGGCAAAGGCGCCTGCCGCCTCAAAGTCCTTCACCCGCCGCCAGACCGTCTTGGCCTGGTCGAGCGTCTTGCCGACAGCCTTGAAGCCGCCGGTCCAGGTCGCTTTTGGCGGTACCAGGCCCACATGACAAATGACCGGCACACCTTCCCGCGCCAGAACTTCCACGACCGCCGGGCTCATGCCGCAATAGACCGATTGCGCGCCCGCGCCCATCGCCTGCATGGCCATGCGTAGCGCCTCTTCGGCACTGGCATGGATGCCCCACGGCAGGCCAAACTGAAAATGCGTGGCGGGCACCGCCTTGGCGAAATGGGCGCGCTCGGCAATGAAGGCCGTGCCGATCATGTCCATACCGGCCGCCGAGGCCGCGATGGCCTCTTCTTCCCGCGCCACCTGAACATAGGCGATGGGGCGCTTGCCCTTCAGATCCAGAAGGTCCTTGACCGTCAGAGCGGTCATTTTGGCGCCCTCAACATATGCTTGCGCCGTTCCTTGATCCTCTCATTGGCTCGTTCCGTGCCATCGTGGAAAGAGCCGAAGAACTTGTCCCACGGCAGTTCGAGCGAGCCGTAGTTGCACTCGAAGTAGCGGTGGTGCATCTGATGGTGAAAGGTGCCGAGCCGCAGCCGGTTCTCGTCCTTGACCAGCAGGCCTTCGAACCCTGTATGCGTGGTCACGGCCGTCAGCACGTAATATTGCAGATGGTAGAGGATGTGCACCGGATGCGCGGCGACAACGAAATGCACCAGCACCGAGCCGAGAAATATGATCTGCTCGACCGGGTGCATCGACATGCCGGACCACGGCCCGACATTGACATTGCGGTGGTGCAGCGCATGCACGTGCTTGTAGAAGAACGGAATGTGCAGGAGCCGATGGATCCAATAAAAATAGAAGCTTTCCCAGATCGGGATCAGGAAGAATAGCGCCACGAACCAGATCGGGTTCGCCGCCCAGGTGAGCATCGGCGCATAGCCGTTCGCCATGGCCCAGAACATCAGCACTTCATAGGCCGTCCAGATGGCGACGCCCGTGCCCAGTGACCAGAACATGTTGTCCTTGATCTGACCGCCAAGCGTGAACTGCTTGCCGTTCTTCATCAGCGGTCGGGCGTCATATTTCAGCGCCTTACCTTGTTTGGTGAAGGTGTAGAAATATAGATGCAGCCCGCCGGCAATGACGAACATGAGAATGAAGTTGCGCGCATACATTTCGGCGATCCAGCCGAATGCGAGGGTTTTGGTTTCCTCGAGCGGCGGCTGGAACCAGTAATATGAGATGAACGCGATACCGACGATGATCAGGCGTTCGGAAATCAGGAACCAGGAATTCCAAACCCATCTGAACATGTCCGCCGGGCGCAAGGGCCATGTAAAAAAAGGTGAGACCTTGAGAGGGACGGCCGGCACATGGTTCCAGCCCTTGATCGGTTCGTCAGACATGACGGCGCTCCACACTAACCATGTCGCGCATCATGCCACCCGTGATAACATATGAAAAACCGAATAATCGGAGCAATTAACTCTGTTATCTCGAGGAAGAGATGCCTGTTTCCCTCAAGGCCATGGAATACTTCACGTCGGCCCTGCGGCACGGAAACATCGCCAAGGCGGCCGCGGAGCTCAACATCGCCGCCTCCGCGGTGTCGGCCGCGATCGATCAAGTCGAAGACGCCTTCGATCTCAAACTCGTCACGCGACAGCGCTCTCGCGGTATCCGGGCGAATGCGAGCGGCTTGGCCGTGGCGCGCAAATGCGAGCGGCTTCTGGAAGACTACCGATCCCTGATGAGCGACGGGGCGGCGCTCAAGCAATCCCTGAGCGGTAGCTTGAGGATCGGCTATTACGCGCCGGTTTCTCCCGCCTTTCTGCCGAAAGTCGTGAAGTCCTTCCTGTCCGATGCGACGCATGTGCGGTTGTATCTTGATGAATGCGACAATGACGCGGCTCAGGAAGGCCTTTTGAACGGCGCCTATGATGCCATCCTCTTCGTCAGCATGAACGCCCGTCCGGCCATTGAGTTTGACGTGTTGATCGAGGCCCGGCCCTATTGCCTCCTGCCCGCGGATCACGCGCTCGCGAGGCAGGAAACGGTTGCCATGGCCGACATTGCCAAAGAACCGCTGGTGGTGCTGAACCGACCGGTTGTCGCCACCTATTACCGTGAGCTGCTTGATGATCACGCGGGCGATGTGAACATCGCCGCCTACGCCAATTCGACGGAGATGGTGCGTTCATTGGTCGGCGAGGGCCATGGCTGCGCCATTCTGAACATGAGGCCCTCCATCTCGGTCAGCTATAGCGGCGCCAAATTAGTCGAGCGCCCGATCGCCGACCAGCTGCCGCCATTGTCATTGGCGGTGGGCTATGACAAATCCCGGCCGCGCCACTTGGTGCGGGCATTCGCAAGCAGCTGCCAAGACTACTTTCAAAGCCAGTCTGGCCGACGGCATGTCGCGACCAATGACTGATGCACAGGTAAAACCAATCGGTTGACCGTGAACAAAAGCAGCATGTTGCGCCATTATCGGTGCCGGGCATGCAGGCCAGACTGGGCTGGTAGATCGAGAGCGCGCCTTCCGACCCCATGACGACGAAAGGCGTGGCATTGGGATCGCGGGTTTCACCGAACCACAGGCCGGCTGCTCTGCGGAGTATTATCTGGTTGCTGATCCGCAGTCGGTAGAGCGCCAGGTTAGCCAGGCATTTATCGGATGGCTCCGCGAGGAAGTATCAGGATTGTCCTCTTCCTGAATCAGCTGACAAATCTTCTTTAAATTTTGCAAAAACTACTCGAGCGAGACGCATAAATTCGCCATTTAATCTCAGGCCTGCAGAGCTTTCAGCCTGATCTGGATCATGACTTTCAACACTGGAATGCGTCGCGTATTCCAGTGTTGCGCCCGAGAAGACAGCATGACGATGCCAATGACACCATCCTCCCCGCCCTTACGTGCTCGTCGTATTGACGGGGCGGGACACCGGTGTCCGTCGTCAGATGCCGGATCAGGAGAATCTCGCCTTGAATTCGTCGCGCCAGATTCTCCACATGTCATGATCGCCCTTCACGCCCAGCATGCCTTCGCGCACTTTTGACATGCCGAAGCCCCAGGCTTCCTGCAGCTTGATTTCCGGCGGCATGACGAGTTCACCGGCGCTGACGATGGCGTCGATGATGAAGGGCTTGTCGGACCCGTTGGCCAGCTCGATGGCGGGTATGATGTCTTTCGCATGCGTGACCCGAACGCCGTCGCCGCCGCACGCTTTGGCGAAGGCGGCGAAGTCCGGATTAACCAGCCCTGTCGCGTCATGATTATAGGGCATGCCCGAGGCTTCCATCTCCATCTTCACAAAGCCGAACTCGCTATTGTTGAAGACGATGATCTTGATCGGCCAGCCATAGCGCACCGCCGTCACGAAATCCGCCATCGACATGCCGAAACCGCCATCGCCGCACAGCGCCCAGACCTGGCGATCTTCGTGCCAGGCGGCCGCACCGAGCGCTGCCGGTAGCCCAGCGCCGATCGAACCATGGTTGAAACCGCCGACCATGCGCCGATCGCCAGTCAACTGCATCTGGCGGGCCACCCAGACCGAGCATTCCCCGACGTCGACGGCAAAAATGGCATCCTTGTCAGCATGGTCGCTGATGGCGCGGGCAAACATCTGCGGATGCAGCGGTTCGTCGTCGCGCGACAGGCTGGATTGCCTGTCCATCTGATCGAGCCATTTGTCACGCATTGTGATCAAATGGTCCCGGAACGGATGAGACTGCCCAGCGTCGATGAACGGCATGAGCGCGCCCAGTGTTTCGCCCACATCGCCGGCGAGCCCCAGCGTCACCGGCGCGCGCCGGCCGATATGGTCGACGTTGTGGTCAATCTGGATGATTGGTCGGTCGCCGGGCAGATACTCATCATACGGAAAGTCCGTTCCGAGCATGATCAGGACGTCACAGTCGGAGACGGCATGCATGCCCGCCGGATTGCCGATATTGCCGGTCATGCCGACGACCGGGCCCTCGCTTGTGTCAAATATGTCCTTGGCCCTGAGAGTATGGGCGATGGGTGCGCCGGTTTTCTCCGCCAGTTTGAAAACCAGCGCATGTGCATCCCGGCAGCCAATTCCGCAGAACAGAGTGACCCGCTTCCCTGCATTGATGATTCTGGCGGCCTCATCCAACAATTGCGATGATGGCACGGCCTTGGATTGCGCCTGAACGATTGGCCTTTTGTAATGCTCGCTGGGAATTTGCGCCTCAACGAGATTGGCCGGCAGTTCGATGCGGGTGACGACCTGTTCGGTGAGGGCTTTCTGCACGGCAATCTCGGCCATGCGCGGCATCTGCGCCGGTGTGTCGATGATCGCCTGATAGGCGCAGACATCGTCGAACACCTTCGACAAATCCATCTCTTTGTGAAACTCGCTGCCACGCTGCGCCATGGGAACCTGACCGGTGATCGCGACAACGCCGGCCCCTTCCGCCTTCGCATTGTAGAGCCCATTGATCAGATGGAGCGCGCCAGGTCCTGCCGTTCCAGCGCACACGCCGATCCTGCCTGTCAACTGCGCCTGCGCGCTTGCAGCATAGGCTGCGTGCTCCTCATGCCGAACGGTGAACCAGCGCAACCGTTCATCCCTGATCACGCCGTCGACAAACGGATTAATGACGTCCCCGACAATACCGAAAACATCACGCGCGCCTGCATCAGCCAGTATATCCAGCAGGCTTTCGGTGATGCTGCGTGTCATGGTGCTCTCCGTTCTGGCACTGGTGCGTCTTGTGCCCGGGCTGTCGGCCGATTGCGTCGGTTACACGGTCTCTAGCAGCGCCGCCGTGCTGGCCGTTGCCCGCCGATCGACCGGATCCGTGACCGGCCGGAAACTCTCGGCCTGCGCGGAGTGCCACCAATGCGCGTAGAGCGTCTCGTCAGCGGCCTCCAGCAGCATGTTCTTCGGCAGGAATGGAACGATCCGATCAATTGGAAGTGCGGTCGTGGCATCCACTCTTTGCATCAGATGGTGCGGCTGCAGGTCCTGGGGATGGGCAAATCCCGCCGCTGCGACGATATCGCTGAGCGCGTTCACGGTTTTGGCATGGAAGCGCGCCGCGCTTTCGGACTTGATATCGACATCCAGCCCCCGCTGACGCCACTTGTCTTGGGTGGCGACACCGGTCGGGCACGTGCCCAGATGACAGCGCATTGCCTGAATACAGCCAACCGACATCATGAAGGCGCGTGCGGCATTACACCAGTCCGCCCCGATGGCAAGATTTCGGGCCAACCCGATGCCGGAATGCACCTTGCCGCTGGCAACCAGTCGGATCTGGTCGCGCAGACCCGTTCCGACCAGGGCATTGCGCATGAGGATCAGGCCGTCCTGAAGCGGCATGCCGACCCAGTCCGTCAGCTCCTGTGGGGCTGCGCCGGTGCCGCCCTCGGCACCATCGACGACAATGAAGTCGGGGTGGATGCCGGTTTTCAGAATGGCCTTCATGATGGCGAATACTTCGTGTGGCTGGCCGACACAAAGCTTCAGCCCCACCGGCTTCCCGCCGGACAGTTCTCGCATTCTGGCTGCGAATTCCAGCATTTCAATCGGCGTCGAGAAGGCCGAATGACCGCTTGGTGACAGGCAGTCCTGATGGGCGGGCACCTTCCGGGTTTCAGCGATTTCCTCAGTCACTTTCGCAGCCGGAAGCAGTCCGCCATGGCCGGGCTTTGCGCCCTGGCTCAGTTTGATCTCCGTCATCTTGACGGTATCGCTACTGGCCTTTTCGGCAAACAGACCAGGATCGAAATGACCATTGGCGTCACGCGCACCGAAATAGCCGGACCCCAGTTCCCAGACCAGGTCTCCGCCATGCTTCAGATGATACGGGCTCATGCCGCCTTCGCCGGTATCATGATAGAAGTTGCCCGCCTTGGCGCCCTTGTTCAGTGCTTCGATCGCCGCGGCCGACAAAGCCCCGAAACTCATCGCTGAGATATTCAGAACCGACGCGTCATAGGGCTTGCTCGCCTGATCGCTGCCCACGCGCACGCGCGGCGACCTGTCCGGATCGGGATGGGGCGCGATCGAATGCTGGATCCAGCGATGCTCTTGCGAAGCAACATCGCGCTCGGTTCCGAACGGGTGTGTGTCCGTCTGGCCGCGTGCACGTGCATGAATCAGGGATCGCGCTTCGTAGTTATAGGGCGTTCCCTCGAGATCGTCTTCGACGATATAGGCGTGAAGATAGGGCCGCAAATCATAGAACAGCCAGCGAATCCAACCAGCGACAGGGTAGTTTCGGGTGATGGTCCAACGCTTCTGAAACCAGTCATGAACACCCAGCGCGATGATCGCGAGGGTGATGACAATCAGCAGAGCCAAAGGCCAACCCCAAGGCAGGAAAGTCAGACCGACAAGCAGCGCAAATGCCGCAACGATCGGAACAACGGCACGCTTGACGAGATCGATCATTCCTACTCCGGCCTTCAGGTTTGGTGTGACGCCTTACACAGTTCGATGTTCAGAAGAAACGGTCTGCCAGAAGATAAGATCGTGCCACCCAAAAACGCAGGATACACGCGTATGAAAAGGTAATGAAGAACACCAGCCATATCGATAGTTGGTTCTGGCTAACGCATCATTGGGATTTGCCGCTGTCTTGGCTGCCGATGATACGGCTTGAACAATGCGGGCGCGTTGCAAGCGATCCGGCATGTTGTCAGAGGCGTTGGACCATCACCCGAACAGCCCTGTGCGGGATAAGGCAGTGCTGGGGCGTGTCATGGGCGCGCTCGGGAAGTCTTCAGGTGTGAAGTTGCTCGGAGACGGGCCACGATCCTGAAAGCCAAGGGACGTGGGAGCACGCCGCGGCTTGGCCGCGATCTTCTGGAACAGCGGGACAATGATCATGTCGAACTGCATGAATTGCGGGGCTTTGTCAGTGACGATCTGATCGAAGCCTTTCACCAAGCCGATGCCATCGCGCGCGGCACATGCTGTAAGAACAACCTGTTCTCGCTGAGCCTGAACCCGCCGGAAGCCTTCACCGCCGCCCGGCGCGACAGCTCCGAGCAACGCGCCGCCCTGTCTTCGATGCGCACCATCGAAGCCGAACTGGTGATCCGCACGCCGGGGGGTCTAATCGGAAGCGGCTGGCCGCAGCGGTCAGCCGTCTTTGCCGACAAAGGTCAGGAGCGGTTCCATGTCTCCCGCGTCCGCCAACGTCATGCGATCAGTTCGGCGGCATTCTATGCGTGGCGCAGGAAGTATGGAGGCGCTTGACGCGAGCGGGGCCAAGCGCGTCAAGGAGTTTGAGGCTGAGAACGCCAAGCCGAAGCGGATCGTCGCCGATCAGATGCTGGACATGTCGGCGATGAAGGAACTGCTGGAAAAGTATTGGTGAGCCCATGGCTAACCGCAAAGCCATGGGCTTTCTGATGGATGAGATGGGCCTGAGCGAGCGCCGCAACTGCCGGATTGTCAGGCTGCGTCGGTCGGTGCGGCAATATCGTCCTGTGCCCGGGAACGACCATGCGGTGATCGAACGGATGAAGGAGCTGGCGTCGGAGAACCGGTGGTACGGCTATCTGCACCTGCACGCGCTGCTCAGGCACGAAGGGCTGGTGGTGAACCACAAGTGTACCTTGCGGCTCTTTGTCGAGCAGGGTCTGCAGGTTCCGCCAAGAAGCGTCGCAAGTTGTCCCGACGCGACAGGATCGCTCCGCAGGTGCCAGATCGGCCAATGCAAGGTCACTATCAACACAACAAGTGGCGTCAAGGCTCTCCTAAGGGGCGGGCCTGTACGCGCCCGCCTCTGGCCAATCAGTTGTCCTCGCAAGGGCAATCCTGGGGCGTGCAAGTCTCCCAGGCACCTGAGACCGGCGTGGTGTTGGCACAGAGAATGCCGCCCCACTGATAGCCTATGGTGCCGTCCAGCGTCTGGATCTCGAACCACGGATAGCCGTTCATGACCTCGCCGGCATTCGACAACAGCGAAATGTCATCGCCGGCCTTCAGGCTGCCGATGCGCGAATAGGAGATCCCGGGACCGTCACGCACCACCCCGCCCCCGGACGTGCCAGGCGCGGGAAAGACCGTGGTCGACGCGCTTGAAGTGGCGCCGCCATCCGCTGGCAAGACGTCATCCGGCAGGATGGATGTCAGATAGCTGATCTGTTGGTGATAAGCATTGGCGATGCAGTCGTCTGCCGTGCCACAAGTGTCGCGCTCGCGGAGCCAGGCGCGCTCGCGCTGCCGGACAGAATCTCGAACGGCCGCGAGTTGTGCGGCGTTTTGCAGGAAATCAATGTCGAACACGAGCGCATACGCATTGGCCAGTCGGTGATCGAGCTGGCTCAGAGCAGGGCTCGAACAAATCGTCCGCTCAGTTTCGTTTAGATCTGCCTTGTTGCAGTCAAAGGTCGGCCCAGCGGCGAGCGCCGGCCCGGTCGCCGGCACAAGAACGCCGAGGAGGACCGCGAAAAAACCCGCCGGTAACGTTGCTCCTGTTCGCATCATCAATGTCTCCCAACTTCCTCGGCAGTCATCGACCTAGGGCTTGACTTCAACGCGCGTCCGCCATTCGGAGCTGTGGCGCTCCTACCGCCAAACGATGCAGAACAGCAATTTCCGGAGATGTTATGGCTTGGCGTCTGCTCCAACGGCAACGTCGTGCTCACTGGCTTGCAGCGCACGCTCCTGTTTGCGACTTGGCAGTCGCCAGATGACGATAAAGGAAATGAGTGTCGCGGCGATGAGGTAGTAGGCTGGCATGAAGTCGTCACCTGTGCGCGCAACGAGGTAGGTAGCGACCAGAGGCGTCGTGCCGCCGAAAACGGCCATGCCAAGGTTGTAGCCGACGCTGAGGCCACTGCAGCGTACGGCGGCAGGCACCATGGCCGCCAGCGTGGACAGCGACAGCGCCCAACCTGCGGCGTTGAGAGCGCCAAAACCCATCTGTCCAAAAAACACTGTCGTGAGGCTTGGGCTGTGCATCATCGTCCAAAGAGGGATCGCGGCCACGACCGTGAGGGTCGCCATTGTGAGGAAGACCGCGCGTGCCCCCACTTTGTCGGCGATCCAGCCAATGGGTGGGATGAGAAGGGCCACCACGAGGAGGTTGGCGGTGGAGATATCGAGCGCGCTGGCGGCCGAAAAATGCATCTGGCCAGTAAGGTAAGACGCGGCGTAGACGAAGATGATGAAATACAAGATCGCGCATGGGGCCATAAGCGCGATCATGGAGAGCATCTCCCGCCAGTGATCGCGGAAGGCCCTCAAGAGGGGCGGCTCCTCGGCCTCGGCGTCGTCCTGGATGGTTTCTTCCAGGGTAAGACGCAGAAAGAGGCTGGACAGCGCCACGACGGCGCCGAGAAGGAACGGGATGCGCCAGCCCCACGCCTGCATCTCTGCGTCCGATAGGAGCGCGCCAACACCGGCCGGGACGCCAGAGCCGATCATGCAGCCAAGCATCATGGCGAACGCGATGGTGGACCCGGCCCGGTGGCGCATCCAGGGAGGAACTGACTCGACCACGAGCACGCCGGATGAGGTGTATTCACCCGCCACGGCCACGCCTTGGATGATCCGAACAAGGATCAACAGGATGGGGGCGGCGATGCCGATGGCAGCGTAATCAGGCAATACGGCAATGGCCAACGCGCAGGCGCCCATGATGATGACCGACACAATGAGCGCCGGCTTGCGGCCTATGCGATCCCCAACATGGCCAAAGACGAGGCTACCGATAGGACGCGCGATATAGCCGACGGCAAGAACCGCGAAGGCGGAGAGGGTCGAGGTGACCGGGTCATCAGCGGGGAAGAAGGCCGCACCGATGATTGGCGCGAGGAAACCGTAGATCGTGAAATCATACCACTCCAGGACATTGCCGGAGGAAGCGGCGGCTAGGGCTCGGGGGGAAAGGGTTCGCGCCATGAGTGCCGCCCGTGTGATCGGCTGGAACCTCGACAATGTCAGCCGGCATGCGTGAGAGCCAGCGTTTTTTGGATCTGCGTCGCAGGACACGACGCACAAATGGGCAGAGGCGCTAGGTCAGCTCTTCACCACGCCTCGGAGGCAGCGTCAGAGCCGCGCGATAGCCGCTACCAATAAAAATGGTGGCATCAACGCGGCGACATGCTGCCTCGTCGCCAAATAAATCCACATGATGGAATTTTAATACAGGTCAATAATGACAGTAAAAAATATATTCAAACAATTTCATAGCAGAAATTGAATTGGGAATTCTAAAAATCAAACCATGTGTTCGAAGTCGATACTATGGGCCGTGGTTCAAGGCGGTGAATGACCATCAAGGCAGCGCACGTCTCACCGTCGGATTCTGGCGGGCGGGGCGGGCTTACATCGCCCGCGCTGGTCCGGTCGTATTCCGTTTCACCAGGCTCGTCGGCAAGATGTAACGCTGTCGCGACAGAGGCGGGGCGCCGCTTTTGATCTGTTCGCAGACCAGCCTTGCCGACAGGGTGCCGATCTCGCTGATTGGCTGGCGCACGGTCGTGAGGCCGATCATGTCCCAGGACGCCATGGGGATGTCGTCGACACCAACGATCGACAGGGCTTCCGGGACGCGGACATCGAGTTTCCTAGCCGCTTCCAGGGCACCGACCGCGATCACGTCATTGGCGCAGAACATGGCGGATGGCGGCTCGGGCGACCGCATCAGCTGAACGCAACCCGAATAGCCACCATCATGCGAGAACTCGTTCGCGACGATCAGGCTCGGATCGAGCGCGAGATCCGCCGCCGCCATGGCTGCCTTGGCGCCGGCCAGCCGATCCGCCGATGTCGAGGTGTTGAGCGGCCCGAGCAGAAAGCCGATCCGCCGGTGACCAAGATCTATCAGGTGATTGAGCGCCTCCAGTCCGGCATTGACATTGTCGCTTTGCACCACGTCGGTCCGGCCGCTCTGGTCGTCGCGAACCGCCAATACCGTCGGCATATGGCTTTCCGTCAGGAGGCCAACCATGCTCGAGCCGATCGTCGCGGTCGTGATGATGACGCCGTCCAGCTGGTTCATCAGGGACTGGAGCTTCCGGCTGGCTCGGTCGCGCGTCAATTCGTCGATGATCAGCACCATGTCGAACCCCAGATCGTCGAGTTCGTTGTGCAGGCGGTCGACGAGATAGGGATAGAACGAATTGTGCAAAGCCGCGACGACGACGCCGACGACGCCACGGCGACCGGTATCGGCGCCGATGGCCTTGCGCTTGGCCTGATAGCCGAGTTCGCGCGCCGCCGCCTCGACCCGATGTCGCGTGGCGTCGGCGATCTGCGCATTGCCCGCCAAGGCGCGCGAGGCGGTTGACATGGCCACGCCGGCCGCATCCGCGACATCCTTCAAGGTCCGTTTGCCGCCAATCACATCATTCATCACGACCGCATTTCGTTTCGCGTTCCCAGGAGCCTGCGGCAAGCGCAAGCATGCCCGAGCAGTTTGCGGAAAAATTGCGGCCATTCAACCGGCGACACAAAAAGAGCCCGGTTCTCCAGCGCAAAGAGGAACTGAACGGCGCATTGGAAGTGGCTGCACCCATTTTTCGATTGACGTTTCCGAAAACTTGCAGCAATTTTGCAAAAAACAAAGAAGGTTTGGGAGGAAGTTTCGGCATGAAGACCGTTGGCCATATCGTCGGCAAGGCCCTCAAAGCGTATGGTGTCCCCTACATCACGGGGTTGCCCGGGCACGGCAACTGGAACCTGATCGACGCGTTCAACGATCCGGGATCCGATGTTCCCGTGATCCAGACCATGCATGAGCAGGCCGCCGTCCACATCGCGGACGCCCATTTCAGGGTCACCGGCCAACCGATCGCGGCCTGCACCTCGATCGGTCCAGGCGCGGCGAATACTGTCATGGGCCTTGCCAATGCCCACTGCGATTCAACCGCGCTGCTGCTGATCACCGGCGCGGCGTCGACGCATATGCGCGGCCATGGGGTGATGCAGGAGATGGACCGCGAGAACGTCCCCGATTTCACCAAGGTCACGGCGCAGGTCACCAAACGTAACTTCGATATGATCACCGCCGACAGCGCGCCCTTCATCCTGCATCGCGCGTTCAACGCGATGCTGACCGGCCGCCCCGGCCCGGTTCATGTCGACATCCCGCTCGACGTGCAGTCGGCGGAAACCGACATCGACATTCAAGATCTCGAAAAACGCTTGCCGACGGGCCGCCAGCGGGCCGAAGGGGCTGCGATCGATAAGGCGATCGAGCTTTTGCTCAAGGCCGAACGCCCGGTCATCGTCGCCGGCGGCGGCACGATCACCGCCAATGCCAGCCCCGCGCTCAAGCGCCTCGTCGAGCGGCTCGGCATTCCCGTCGTCTTCACCTGGAACGGCAAGGGCGCCTTGTCCGAAGACCATCCGATGAACGCCGGCACCGTCGGCTGGCCAGGCTCCTTGACCGGCAACACGCTGGCCAGCGAAGCCGATGTCGTGATGTCGCTCGGCTGCCGCTTCACCGACTGGTCGGCCTCGTCCTGGCGCAAGGGGGTCAGCTTCTCGATCCCCGATGCCAAGCTCATTCATGTCGACATCGATCCGCGCGAGATCGGCAAGAACTATCCGGTCGAGGTCGGTATCGTCGCCGATATCGCGCTGGTCCTCGAGGACATCGATGCCGGCATTTCCGACGACCAGGCGCGCAAGGCACATGACGGTCGCTCTCGGCACCATGACCGCCTGGCGCGTCTGTGGGCCGAATGGGACGCGGTAATGGCGCCGCGGCGCAGCCATGGCTCGATCCCCACGACGATGCTTCGAACGTTGAGGGAGCTGAGGGCCGTCCTGCCGCGCCACGGCATCGTCACCGTCGGCTCCGGACATCCGCAAAGCTCGACCAAGCAGGACTTTCCGATCTATGAGCCGCGCACGCACATCACGCCGGGCAGCTACTCGCCGATGGGCTTTGCCCTGCCCGCCGCGATTGGCGCCAAGCTGGCCAAGCCCGACGCGCCCGTTGTCTGCATCATCGGTGATGGCGACTTCATGATGTGCATGCAGGAACTGGCCACCTGCGTCGCCTACAACATCCCCGTCGTGTTCCTGGTTCTCAACAATTCCGGCTACATCTCGATCCGCGACGGCCAGGATGCCCTGATGGGGCGCAACATCATCTCTGAGTTCTCCAAATCGGGAAACAACGAACCCTATTCGGTTCAGTTTCCCGCGCTGGCCAAGAGCTTCGGCTTCGATTTCGCCACCCAGGTTCAGGCCGTCGATCAGATCGGCCCGACCATCACGGCGGCGCTTCGGTCCGGCGGGCCAGCGCTCGTCGAGGTGCCGATAACCCGCGACGTGACCATCGCCGCGTCGAACGTGGTCGGATGGTGGGACTTCCCGCCAGTGCCGACAGCGCCGCAAGCCGTGCGAGACGATTACGCCAGTGGTCTCGCGGCCGAACAGCATCAGGGGCGTGACACGTCCGACATCGCCCTGGTCAAGGCCCAAGGCGCGGTCGGCTGACCCATCGCGCGCCGCGGCGCGCCAATAAAACCAACAAACCACACCATCCATGACCAAAGGGAGGACCCGTCATGAAGAGAATACTCCTGTCCGCCGCAGCAGGCTTCGCGCTGATCGCCGGACCCGCTTTCGCCGAATATGACGGATTGCCACGCACCTTCTTGTGGAATCCGGGCTTCAATAAGGTGATGGATACCTCGGAATACGCCACCGAGGGGCCGTTCACGATCGGGTTCTCGAATGCTTCGCAAGGCGATGGCTGGCTCGGCACGTTCTACGATTCGGTCGAGCACGGCGTCGCGCAGAACCTCGACCGCATCGAGCGCTTCATCGTGACCGATGCGAATGGCGATCCCACCAAGCAGATCTCCGATATTCAGGATTTGCTCGAACAGGATATCGACCTGCTGCTGGTCAATCCGGCGACGGCCGATGCGCTGGACCCCATCCTCGGCCGCGCCATGCGCCGCGGCGTTCCGGTGGTGACCGTCGCGCGCCGGGTCGAGAGTGATGATCATTTCGTCAGCTTCGTGACCGCGTCCGATACCGCGCTCGCGCGGATGAGCGCGACATGGCTGGCCGAAACGCTCGACGGCGAGGGCCGTATCGTGCTGCTGCCGGGCAAGGCCGGCGCCAGCCCCGCCGAAATGCGGCTTCAGGCCGCCCGCGAGGTCTTCGAGCAGTTCCCCGGCATCGAGATCGTCGACACCCAATATACCGGGTGGAGCCCGGCCAATGGTCGCCAGATCATGGCCGCGATCATCCAGCGCGAAGGCGTCGAGAACATTGACGGCGTGTGGGCCGATTCCGGCCTGCAGGGGTCCGGTTCCGTGGAGGCCTTCCTCGGTGCCGGTGCCGCGTCCGACGAAATCCCGCCCCATACCGGCGGCGATCTGAACGCCATGTATCAGCTTGCCTATGAGCACGGCTTTCCGTTCGTCGGCATCGACTATACGCCGTCGATCGGGGCCGCGTCCGTTGGTCTCGCGCTCGACGTGCTCGAGGGCAAGGCGGTGCCACAGCGTCTCGACGTCAACTTCCAGATCGTTGTTTCCGAGGGCGACGAGACTCGCTCGATCTCGGCCGACGTGCCGCTGGCCGACTATGTGGCGCTGGACCGTCCCGGCGAGTTCATCATGGGGCATGGCATCGGGCCGGACTACGACCCGCAGACCTTCTCGGTGAACTTGCCGAACTAGTCCTCCGACCGAAGACCGTCGTCCCGGCCGACCACGCGCCGGCCGGGACGCTCATGGCAGACCGTTACATCAGACGGGGCAGGCGATGATCAGGCTTGACGGGATCACCAAGGTTTTTCCTGGCGTGAAATCCCTCGACAAGGTCGATTTCGAGGCCAAGGCCGGGGAGATCCACGCTTTGCTCGGCGAAAATGGGGCCGGCAAGTCGACGCTCATCAAGTCGATCGCCGGTGCCTACATCCCCGAGGATGGCAGCATCCATTTCGACGGCCGGGAGCGTCGGTGGTCGTCGCCGAAGGAGGCGAAGGATACCGGCATCCACATCATCTACCAGGAACTGGTGCTGTTTCCCGAACTGACGGTGGCGGAAAACATCTTCATCGGCGCCGCGCCGAAGACCCGGTTCGGCACCATCGACTACGCCACCATGCATGAGCGGGCGACCGAGACGCTGGATCGGCTGGGCCACCATCTCGATCCGGCCATGCTGGTCAAGGATCTCAGCGTCGCCGACCAGCAGATGGTCGAGATCGCCAAGGCGCTCGTTGGCGATACCAAGCTTCTGGTGCTCGACGAGCCGACCGCTGTCATTTCGGGCCGTGAGGCGGAACTCCTATTCGAGCGGGTCAGGCGCCTGCGTGATGCCGGCGTCTGTATCATCTATATTTCCCATCGGCTCGAGGAGATCTTCGAGATCGCCGACAGGGTGACCGTTCTGAAGGACGGCCAGCTGGTCGGTGTGCGCGCGACCGCCGATCTCGACCGCGACCAACTGGTCGCGATGATGGTCGGCCGGGAACTCGAGGACATCTTTCCTGAGAAACGGACACCGCCGGCGGACGCGGCACCGGTCTTGACGGTGCGCGATCTGCGTGCGCCGCCGAAGGTCAAGGACGTGTCCTTCGACCTCTATGCCGGCGAGATCCTCGGCCTGGCTGGCCTCGTCGGCGCCGGGCGTTCGGAGGTCGCGCATGCCATCTACGGTTCGATGCCGCGCAGCGATGGTGCCGTCACGCTTGGCGGCGAAGCGTTCAACACGCCGACCCCGCGTGAGGCCATCGATCGCGGGCTCGGTTTTCTGACCGAGGATCGCAAGGGCGAGGGGCTGATGATGCTTCTCGACATGGCGGCCAATGTCACCGCGCCCGTCTTGCCGGAATTCACCACTTTGAAGGGCTTGAACCGCGCGGCCGAGATGATGGTCGCGGCGGACGAGATCAAGCGCTTCCGGATCGCCATTCCCGGCCCGGCATCCGGCGTCGACAAGCTGTCGGGCGGCAATCAGCAGAAGATCCTGTTCGGCCGCTGGGCCAGGGCCTGCCGGCGAGTTCTGATCCTCGACGAGCCGACACGCGGCGTCGATGTCGGCGCCAAGGTCGAGATCTACGAGATCATCCGGAAACTGGCCGATGAAGGCGTCGGCATCTTGGTGATTTCCTCCGAGCTTCCCGAAATCGTTGGATTGTGCTCGCGGGTCCTGGTGATGCGCGAGGGTGTCGTGACTGGCGAAGTCACGGGGGAGGCGATCAGCGAACAGTCCATCATGCGGCTCGCCACCGCCGGTCATGGCCGGCAGGCGGCCTGAGGCTTGGGGGGACCGGACATGGCCATGACAGACATCTCTCGCCCTATCCGCCGCCTCCGGCTGGATCCATCGCTGATCATCGTCACGGTATTGCTTCTAGCCGTGATCGCGGTCGGTTTTGCGCTAAGCGACCGCTTCGGCACCGTACGAAACTTCACCAATGTGCTGGAGCAGGCGGCGGCTCTCGGCTTCGCCAGCCTCGGCCAGGCACTGGTGGTTCTGGTCGGCGGCATCGACCTGTCGATCGGCGCGGTCGTTACCGCTTCCACCATTCTGATGGCCTCGGTGGTCGAGCTGAATCCCAATCTGATGATCCCGATGATCTTTGGCGTGCTGGCCTTCGGCGCGACCATCGGCTTCATCAACGGCTATGTGACGCTGAAGACAGGCGTGCATCCACTGATCGTGACGCTCGGCACCGCATCGATCCTGAACGGCCTGGTGCTCCTCTACACGCTGCAGCCAACGGGCAGCGTGCCCTATTGGTTCGAGGAGTTCGCCTATGGCCGTATCGGCCCGCTACCGATCGCCGGCATTACCATGCTCGCCTGTTTCGCGCTGGTCTGGTTCTTCCTCAAATATGCCGAGACGGGACGCGCCTTCTACGCCGTCGGCGGAGATGTCGAAGCCGCGCGGCTGACCGGTATCCGCGCCGATCGGATCATTTTGATGGCTTACACGGCCTGCGGGTTCTTCGCGGCCCTGGCGGGGGCCTATTATGTCAGCCGTACCGGCGTCGGCGACCCGCGCGTCGGCGATCCGATCACCCTTGCGTCGATCACACCGGTGATCATCGGCGGCCTGCTGCTCGGCGGCGGCAAGGGTAACATTCTCGGCGTCCTGCTCGGGGTGTTTCTGATCTCCCTTTTGAACAACCTGCTGAACTACATGAGCGTGTCGACGTTCCTGCAATGGGTCATTCAGGGGCTGATCATCATCGTCGCGGTGTCGATCTATGTGAACAGGAGGAAGAAGCTGTGACCGACACATCCGTCAAGCTGGCTTCCCCGGAGACGCCCCGGTTCAAGCGATTTATCCTGCCAGGGGCGCTATTCGCGCTGCTCGTCATCGCCACCGCGATCCAGCCGTCCTTCATCTCGCCGAGCAACATCCAGGACATCCTGACGCAAGCGGCGCCGCTGGCCATTCTGGTCCTGGGTCAGGCCTTCGTCGTTCTGGTGCGCGGCCTCGACCTGTCGGTCGCGTCCCTGATGGCGACGGTGGCGGTGCTGGCGACCGCGTTCAACGCCACCTCCGATGCGATGATCCCCGTCATCTTCTTGGCGGCGATCGTCTTCTCGGCCGTCGTCGGCCTGATCAACGGGCTGTTGGTCACCAAGCGCAATGTCTCGCCGTTTCTGGCGACACTGGCCATGATGATCGTCCTGCAGGGCCTGCGGTTCTACTACACGCAAGGCGCGCCGTCCGGCTCGCTGCCGCCGGGTTTCCGCTTTCTTGGGTCGGGTGACATCGCCGGTATCCCCGTGAACATCATCGCCTTCGCGTTTCTGTTCGCCGGCCTCGCCTGGCTGCTGCACATGAGTGCCTTCGGACGGAAGGTCTATATCACCGGCGGCAACCCGGCCGCTGCCGATCTCGTCGGCATTCGGTCGGATCGCGTCATCATCGCATGCTACGTCATCTGCTCGGTCATGGCCGGAATCGCGGGACTGTTCCTCGTCGGTTTCGTCGGCACGGTCGATAACTGGGTCGGGCGCGGCTACGAGCTTGATTCGATCGTCGCCGTGGTGATCGGCGGCGTCGCGTTGAGCGGCGGGGTCGGCACCTTGTGGGGGGCGGCCGCCGGTGCCCTGATCCTCGTCCTCCTCTTCAACATCGTCATCATTCTCGGCCTGCCGGTCCAGGCACAGCTCATCATCAAGGGGGTCATCATCATCGTGGCCGCCGCCCTTTTCGTGCGCTCGCAGAAGCGCTGACGACACAGACGGATAGCGAAGGAAGAGAACGCATGGCTATCACCTATCTCAAGCGCGGCAAGCCGGAAGCGGATCGCGCCGAGGACGACGCCAAGACACGCTCGGTCGTCGAAACGGTCCTGGCGGACATCGAAACCCGTGGCGATGCGGCGGTGCGCGATCTCAGCGAGAAGTTCGATCACTATGCGCCGGCATCGTTCCGGCTCTCGGAGAGCGATATCGAGGCCATAACCTCGAAAGTGTCGGCAGCGGACATGGCCGATATCCGGTTCGCGCATGATCAGGTCGTTGGCTTCGCCCGGGCGCAGAGGGCGTCGATGCAGGATATCGAGATCGAAACGCTGCCCGGCGTGGTGCTGGGCCACCGCAACATCCCGGTGCGGTCCGTCGGCTGCTATGTGCCCGGCGGCAAGTTTCCCATGGTCGCCTCGGCGCATATGTCGGTGGCGACGGCCAAGGTCGCGGAGGTTCCCCGGATCATCGCCGCGACGCCGCCGTTCAACGGCGCGCCGAACCCCGCCGTCATCGCAGCGATGAAGATGGGCGGCGCGCACGAGATCTATGTCCTGGGCGGCATTCAGGCCATCGGCGCCATGGCGCTCGGCACCGAGACGATCGACCCGGTCCACATGCTGGTCGGTCCGGGCAATGCCTTCGTCGCGGAAGCGAAGCGCCAGCTCTATGGTCGCGTCGGGATCGATCTGTTCGCCGGGCCGACCGAGACCATGGTCATCGCCGATGAAACCGCGGCGGATGCCGAGCTGTGCGCGACCGATCTCCTGGGACAGGCCGAGCATGGCTATAACAGCCCCTGCGTTCTGCTGACCAATTCCATGAAACTCGCCAAGGCGACGCTCGACGAGATCGAGCGCCTTCTCGCGATCCTGCCGACATCCGAAACGGCCGGCGCCAGTTGGGAGACCTATGGCGAGGTCATCGTCTGCGACAGCCATGACGAGATGCTTGAGGTCGCCAACGAGATCGCGTCCGAACATGTTCAGGTCATGACCGACCGCGATGACTGGTTCTTGGAGAACATGCACAGCTATGGCGCGCTGTTTCTCGGTCCGCGCACCAATGTCGCCAATGGCGACAAGGTAATCGGCACCAATCATACGCTGCCGACCAAGAAGGCCGGGCGCTATACGGGCGGGCTCTGGGTTGGCAAATATCTCAAGACCCACAGCTATCAGCGCGTCACGACCGACGAGGCCGCAACGCTTGTCGGCGAATACGGGTCGCGGCTGTGCATGCTCGAAGGCTTCGTCGGGCATGCCGAACAGTGCAATGTTCGCGTGCGCCGCCATGGCGGGATCAACGTGCCCTATGGCGCGCCGGCGCCGCATCGGTCCGTCGGCGATTGACCGGCCACCAGTCGCTTCGGCCAGGCTTTGAGGGCCGTCATCGCCGCGACAAGCCGGCGCGGGTATCGCGCCGATGAGCAGAGTATTCCACTATCAGACGCGCGTTCCGCCCGCATGGATCGACTATAATGGTCACATGCAGGATGCCTATTACGGTCTTGCCTATAGCTGGGCCGTTGATGCCCTGCAGGACGAGATCGGCTTCGATCGTGCCTATCGCGCGTTGACGGGGTGTTCGATCTACGCGCTCGAGGACCACCGCGTCTATCTGCGCGAAGCATTCGAGGGGGATATGATCGGTATCGAGACACGTGTCCTCGCGATCGCCGACACCCGGTTCCATCTGCATATGTCGATGAGCCGCGACGGCGCCCTTCTGTCGGTCGGCGAAGTGATCGAGGGGCATGTCGTGAAGGAGCCCAAACCGCATCTCTCGCCGATGCCCGCTCGGCAGCGCGCCCGGCTGGAGGCAGCCAAGGCGACAGCCGCCGACGTCTCGGCACTCGAAAGACGCGCCGGCGCCCTGTCGCTGTAGGCAACGCCCGGCGGCTTGACCCAGTTCCCGAAACACCAAGCGTCCTGGCTCGTATCGAACCGCGCCCAGCCGTCTTTCGGTGTGCAGCGCTTGAAATCGAATACATTCCGGTCGCCGTTCTCGATGAGCCTGTGCGCGTGAATTGCATGGTCTTCTCTCCCGTCTCCTGGAAGCACGATACGAGTCCGGCTTGCATCCCTGCCACGTGGCGAACGTCGGGGAGAGGGGGGGGGGAGGTCGGGCCGGGAGAGGGGATCACCCGGCCTGCACGCAGCGGATCGCAGAAACGCCAGGAAGGCTGGGGGCACCCCGCGAAGCGGCCTTGCTGGGAAGGGGGGACGAAGCGCCCTCTCCCCATAGTTGCTATTAGTGGTTGGGATCTAGCATAAGCACTTTCCCAGTATAATCGGAACTGATCAATGCGCCTCTACCTGCTACACTTGGCGACCATGCAACCGGGCGACATCCCGGTGCCCGGCTATCTCATCCAGTCTGATTGCGGAAGCAATATCCTGGTCGACACAGGCTGGCCGCGTTCGTTTGTGGAAGATCCCCAGAACCCTCCTGGCCTCACAATCGAGATGACCGAAGAGGACAGGATCACAACTCGCTTGGCGTCCATCGGGCTTAATCCGTCCGATGTCGATTATCTCGTTTGCTCTCATCTCGATGACGATCATTCAGGCAACCACGACCTATTCGCGGATGCGGAGCTGATTGTGCAACGCGAGCAATACGACCTAGCCAAGAGTGGGCACCCTCGTTTTGCCGCCAACCGCAAGTCATGGGACCATCCCGCATTGCGATACCGCGTTATCGACGGGGATAAGGAATTGGTCCCAGGTGTTGAGCTTTTGGAAACCAGCGGCCATGTCCCCGGCCACCAATCCGTTCTTGTCCGCTTGTCAGAAACCGGGCCGGTCCTTCTGGCAGCCGATGCAGTAATGCACCGTTCGATGGCAGACGCACCGACACGCGAGATGTTTGTCACTGACGAGGACGATGAGGACCGTATCCGGGCAAGCACGCAGAAGATCGCGGACGTTGCCAAGCGTGAGAACGTGAAGCTGGTGATCTACGGTCATGACGCGGAGCAATGGGCTACGCTGCGACATGCGCCAGAGTTCTATGAATAGAAAGGTATTCACGGCATTCTCGCTACTGGCCTTGCGCTGATGCCAGTGGTTCACTCAGGCCTAAAGAACAAATCAAGTTGCGCGGAGCGAGCTACCAGCTTGTCTACGAAGGGCGCGCCCAGGGCTTCGTGATTGCCGTCATGCCGGGCAAACGACATGATCGTAAAAACCGCTAGGTGTTCACGGATCAACGGTGATTGGCTAGACAGCCACCAGATGAAGGGAGCGGGCCCATGGGCGATATCGTCATCGTTGCCTATCGCGCCAAAGACGGTCAGGACGAAGAGCTATTGACGCTTCTACAAGACCATGTGCCGGCGCTACGGCGACTGGGGCTTGCGACCGATAGGCCATCGGTTCTGATGCGCGCTTCTGACGGCACCTTCATTGAAGTGTTCGAATGGCGGGAAGGCGCCATCGAGCGTGCGCACGGCAATCCTCATGTCCAGGGGCTATGGGCTCGATATGCCAAGCTCTGCGACTATGTCCCGCTCAAGGATCTACAAGAGACATCGGAACTCTTTGCGGGCTTCAAACCCGTTGCGGACACCGCCCCTGGGGTATCATCGTGACTTAGGGGCGGGACCATTTCTGTCGGCACCGCGCGTCAGGACGTGTCTCGCCGATCGCTTGCACGACGTCGTCATGGCCGCTGCCGGTGACGTTCTGGAAGGCAAGACGATCGATGTCGGGATGCGCTGCCAGGACTTCTTGAGTAACAGCGGGAGATCGATGATCGATCGAGCTGGACAAGACCAGGACGCCATCATGGACAGAGACATCCATGGCGTTAGCCGGCCTGGACGAACCAACAGCGGCAATAGCGGCCATTAATAGAAAGAGCACAAAGCTCAAATATTGATTGCTAATACGAAGAAGGGCGGAATGGACTATAGAAAAAGTTCCATAATGTATATTATTTATGTGACCGCAGGTTGACAGATTATCACTCGAATGAATTCGAAAACAGTTCATTTACAGATTGCTCTATATCGCACCCTAGATGCCGATTTGGGCCATATAATGCATATGACAATGAATAACACTCAGGCGATTGACGGTCATCCTTAGAGCATACACCAAGAGAAATGAGCCTAATTGCGGCACCATATCGCTCACTGAAATAATGACCGCCTAATTTTTCTGTTACAGCTATGTAGATAAAATAATCGGATGAATTAACGATATCGACATGATCTGAAACGGCGCCATCAAAAACAGAAAGAGCATAGTCTCTATCATATCCTTTGTCAGAAAAATCATAAAATTGAAGCATGAATTCACCATGCTCAACATCTGAGACATCACTTACATCAAGATAATCAGACAAAAAAGCCTCATATGGACGGTCATAAATACAAGAATGGCGCCCATGATTCTCATAAGATGAATGTATATTTTTATCATAAATAGATACCATGTTAAATAGAGCGAAAGCGGCAAAAATAGATAACAGCAAAATGGCAACAAAAAATATTTTCTTAAAGATACCATTTATTTGCATCATCAGCCATTCTCTATCATTCAGAAATGTAACTCTTCGAACGACGAAACAATAGATGAATCGGCCTTAGCGATCCATGTCGCAATCGCGCTGCCGATCGGGCTGTGCCAAGCCGTCACCGGACTTGGACGGTTCCCGTCCTGCCGATACATCGCGGCCACGCGGCTCATTCTCTGACCGCTCCCGTGTCGCCGCCGCATCAACCTCCGCCTTGCGCTCGATGTCATGGGCGCGCTGATAAGTCCGGGCATAGCGCTCGGCGCGCGTCAGCGGTTCCGGCATCCGTTGCACTAACATCTCCAAGCGCTCGGCCACGGCGCGATCGTCGGGCTCCGCCGAACGCCGGAGCTCTTCGGCCGCCAACGCATAGGTAGCTCCGGACGCCAGCTTGCCGCGATCGACGACCAGATGCCGTCCGTCATGGTCGCGCGCCAGGACGGCGATGTGAGCGTGCGGATGCTTGGTGTCGTCATGGAAGGTCATCATGTGGTCATGCCCGTCGAGCTCCGACCGGACGAAGTCGCGGACGGCGTCGCGGAACGCCTCCCGGTCCGATCCGGACAGCATCGACAACATGACATTGACCGACACGGCCACGGAAGTTGGCAAGCTGCTTTTCGAGGCCAACCCGGGAATGAACTGCATCCGTGTTCGGGGCGTCGGCAGGCGAAGCGTTCTCCCGGTCATTCTACTTGGATCAAGCCTGCGTGGTTCAACTCGAGGTTCAGAAGTCCGCGGCTGGTGGCGCGACGATCCGAGAAGTCCACGAGGCGGAAGTTCAGCGTCACCTGTCCGACATGGCCGTGAGCGATTGGTATGGTTACGAGGGCGAATTGGAACGGCTTGCCGTGCGTCGCCGCCTGGATGTCGAAGAGCCACACTACTCGCGGTAAGAAAACAATTCCAAAATCACTGGAAGACTATATGGGTGCCTGGTCAACAGGTCTACTGGGGCAACATCTTCGGACGCTCACGCGTAATCCAGCATTGATGAAATTTGGCTCTCTCGTTAAATCAGCTGTGTTCTGCGCGAACGGCGTTTTAGACGACAGCTCTTAGAGTATGATTTGACTCAGTTATCTTATCTGAGCCGTTCAGTTGTAGTATCCGTTCCTGTTTCTTTCCGTTGATTGGGTTTGGGCCAAGGCCTGCTTTGCAAGATCGAGGCACGCTATTTGATGGTGCCGGCAGCCGGATGCTTGCCGCCTTCAATCGGACGACATCCAAGCCTCATGGTTTGCTGCCGGCCGCAGCATTTGACAGGGTCAAATCAAACAGCCCCGTCAACTCCAGTCACATGCTGAATGGTCGAGTGCTTTGGAATGTGAGATCGTTTCCGGTCGATATCTCGGCTGCGGTTTCAGCCTCTGGTTGGCGACGATGCCCGCGATCAGACTGGACGCGCCACCGACCAGATCGTCAGGCTGACTGGCGCGTTCCGCCTTTCCGCCGGCGGAGTGGTATTGCAGATTCATGTTAGGTGGAATTGACTAGATGTATCGTCCGAGACTAGGACGGCAGAGAAAACCAATGGCGGGGAAATGCTGGAAAGAGTGCATGCGGTGACGGAGCAGCCATCTGGATTTCCAGAGCGTGTCCAGGTCGTCGAGGTCGGAACCCGCGACGGATTTCAGGCGCTGGCCGAATTCATTCCAACATCTGCGAAGATCGATGTCCTCAACCGTATGATGGCCTCGGGCCTACGCCATTTCGAGGTCAGCTCATTCGTCTCGCCGCGCGCGGTGCCGCAATTGCGCGACGCGGCAGAGGTCATGGCTGGCATCAACCGGCCGGAAGATGCATGGTTCACCGCGCTGGTGCCCAATGCGCGCGGTGCGGAGGCGGCCGCGGCCGCAGGCGTTGACGCCATGGTCGTGTTCGTCTCGGCCTCGGAAAGCCATAATCTCAAGAATCTCAACAGGTCGCGTGCCGCCTCGATCGCCGGCCTCGAGGCGGTCTGCCGCATCGCGGGCGATGCCGGAATCGCGGTTCAGGGCGCCATCGCGACCGCCTTTGGCTGTCCGTTCGAAGGCGATGTGCCGATCGACCAGGCCGTCGGCGTCGCACGGAGCTACCACGATCTCGGCATCAGGCGGCTGACGCTTGGCGATACGACAGGGATGGCCACGCCGCCGATCGTCATCGCCTTGTGCCGCGCATTGCGCAAAGCGCTGCCCGACATGGCGATTGCCCTTCATTTTCACAACACGCGCGGCCTCGGCCTGGCCAACGTCTATGCCGGGCTGGGCGAGGGGATCGACATCTACGAATCTTCCATCGGCGGTCTCGGCGGCTGCCCCTTCGCGCCCGGCGCCACCGGCAATATCTCGACCGAAGACCTGGTTTATCTGCTGCATGAATGCGGCGTTGCGACCGGCGTCGATCTCGCCAAGTTGTGCGAAACGGCCCAAGCGGTCGAGGGCGTCATCGGCGGGACGCTGCCCGGGCAGGTCATGAAGGCCGGCCACCGGCTTAACACCAGCGACATGAACGCTGTCGTTACGGCTTGCGGATGAGTGCTGTTTCACCGGATGCTGGCCTGAAGCTGCCGCTTGAGGGAGTTCGCGTCGTCGATCTGACGCGGGTGCTCTCGGGTCCGTTCTGTAGCCAGCTTCTTGGCGATATGGGCGCCGAGGTGATCAAGATCGAACCGCCTGGCAAAGGCGATCCAATCCGCCAGCAGGGCGCAATACGGAACGGCGTCAACTGGTATTTCGCCGCCTTCAATCGCAACAAGAAGTCCGTCGTGTTGGATCTCTATAGCGACAACGGAAAGGATTTGCTGGCTAAGCTGATCACCACGGCCGACGTTCTGGTCGACAATTTCCGCCCTGGCATTCTGGCGAAGATGGGCTTCGGCCCGGAGCGTCTCTCGGACCTCAACCCACGGCTCGTGACATGCTCGATCAACGGCTATGGCAGCACCGGCCCCTATGTCGACCGTCCGGCGTTCGATTTCATCGCCCAGGCCATGAGCGGCTTCATGAGCACCAATGGGCAGGCCGATCAGGAGCCGATCCGCACCGGTCAACCGATCGCCGATCTCGTGGCGGGCCTCTATGCCGCCTTCGGCGTGGTCAATGCGCTGCGCGCGCGCGATCTCAACGGCGTCGGCCAGCATGTCGAGAGTCCGATGGTGAATGGCATGCTGTCGTTCATGGCGTTCTTCGCCAGCGACTATCTCGCCTTGGGTAAGCTGCCCGAGCGGACCGGTAACGATCATCCGCTTGTCGCGCCCTATGGCCTGTTCACCGCAAGCGATGCCGAAGTCGCCGTGGCGCCGAGCAACGACACGGTGCTGCGTCGCTTTTTGGCCGCCATCGACTTCGAGGAGCTGCTCGACGATCCGCGCTACGACACTAATGACAAACGTTTCGCCAAGCGCAACGCGGTCAGGGCGCTGATCAATGAGCGGATGAAGCATCGCACGCAGAACTACTGGATCGAGCGGCTTAACGAGGCCGGCGTGCCGAGCGGCAAGGTATTGACGCTCGATCAGACGTTCGACGACCCGCAGGTCATCGCACAGGAGATGGTGATCGAAGTGGACCATCCGGGGCAGGTCGAGCCGGTCCGCATGCTCGGTTTCCCTGTCAAACTATCGGTGACGCCTTGCCGGGTGCGGCTGCCTGCGCCAGAACTGGGCGCCCATACCGAGGAAGTTCTCGGACCGCTGACAGCAGGCACCGGCGACGGGGGAGGTTAGGGCAACGCGCACGGCAGTGCGTCAAGATTATCAAAAGCCGGCAAAGAACGTCGGCTGCATAAACTGGAGAGGAGACGGAAATGACCCCTTATCTAACATGCCTGGCGCGGGCGGGCGCCGCTGCATCGCTGGCCGCCCTATTAGCCGTCGCGCCGCACGGGCCGGCCTTGGCGCAGGAAACAATCGAGATCCACAACACGATGAGCGCCGGCGGCTCCGAGGAAGCGGCGCTGCAGCGCTTCCAGGAGATCCTTGCCGAAAAGGCCGGTGACGACTTCGAGGTCAATGTCTACATGGCCAGCCAACTCGGCAACGAAACCGAAGTGCTCGAACTGCTCAATATCGGTCAGACCCAGATGGCGCTGACCGGCGGCGCGTTCATGGGCCAGTATGCGCCGGAATACAACGCGGTGTCGGTTCCGTTCGTCTTCCCGAACTGGGAATCGGCCGAGCATTTCATCATGGAAACCGAGTCAGGTCAGGCGATGCAACAGCAGGCGCTTGAGCGCGGCAACCTGGTCTATCTCGGACCACAGATGCGCGCCTTCCGGCACATGACCGCCGATCGCGAGATCAATGGGCCGGAGGACCTCGACGGCCTGCCGATGCGCCTGCCGCAGATCCCGGTCTGGGTCGATGTCTGGGAAGAGCTCGGCGTGCAGGCCGTCGTCATACCGGCGTCGGACATCTATCTCGCCATGCGCACCGGTCAGGTCGCCGCCCACGAGAACAGCCTCGCCTCGCCCTATACGCGTCAGCTCTGGGAAGTGCAGGACTACATCATCACCACCAGCCACCTGTCGTTCCCCTGGCACTGGGTGGCGTCCGCCAGCTGGTGGGAGAGCCTGACCGACGAGCAGCGCACCATCATAAGCGAAGCCGCCGAGGAGGCGCGGCAATACGGCACCCAGGCCGAGCTTGAGCGCGATGCCTACTACCGTGATGCGCTGATCGAGAACGGCATGACGTTCATCGATGTCGATCAGGGACCGTTCCGCGATGCCGCAGCACCAGCAGTCGAGCGGGCGCTGTCCGAGATGGCCGATAGCGTCAACGGCGATATCGAGACGTCGATCAACGCGACACAGTAAGCGTCTTGTGAGCTGGGGCGTGTTCTTTCGGATGCGCCCCGGTTCCGGCCGGGTTCCAACGCATGCACCTTAGCCGTTTCGAACGCCTGCTGACGCGCCTGCTGGAAGGCACGGCAATGCTGATGATGACGGCCCTGATCGCGGCGATCACCTATTCGGTGATCGGCCGGCAGGTCCTCCGCATCTCGGTGCCGTGGTCCGAGGAGGTCGGCGCTGGCCTCCTGACCTGGATGGTGATGCTGGGAGCGGCCGGCGCATGGGCGCGACGGCGGCATATCGCGATCGACGTTTTGCTGCGCTGTATCGGACCCAAGCCGCGCTTCGGACTGACCATCTTCATCGAACTAGCGTCGCTGGCCCTGTTTGCCGTGGCGTTCTGGGGGGCGGTCCAGATGATGCAGGTCAGCGCCAACAATTCCACGACCGCGCTCGGCATCAGCTTTCGCTATCTCTATCTGGCCCTGGTCGTCGGGCTTGGCGCCATGATCTTCTTCAGCCTGATGCATCTCGGGCGTCTGGCGGTCCATGGGCCGAAAATGGTTGCCGCGGCGGCGCAGGAGGATGAATGGAATATCTCGTCGTCTTCCTAGGACTGATGGTGCTGCTGTTCGCGCTTGGCGTGCCCATCGCGGTGTCGATCGGGCTGACCTGTCTCGCCGTGCTCGTCCTCACCGGCGGCTGGTCAAGCATTCCGACGGAATTGTTCGCGCTGCAGATGCTGAGCGGACTCAACAACTTTCCGATCCTGGCGATCCCGTTCTTCATCTTTGCCGCCTCGATGATGAATGTCGGGTCGGTCAACGCCCGCATCTTCGACTTCGCAAATGCGCTCGTCGGTTCGATCCGCGGCGGTCTCGGCCACGTCAACGTCATGGCCAGCATGATCTTCGCCGGCATGTCGGCGACGGCGGTCGCCGATGTTGCCGGCATCGGGCAACTCGAACTGAAGGCGATGCGTGATCGGAACTATCCGATGCGCTTCGCCGTCGGTATCACCGGTGCCGCGGCGATCATCAGCCCGGTCATCCCGCCTTCGGTCGCCATGGTCGTCTATGGCTGGCTGTCGGGAACCTCGATCGCGGACCTGTTCGTCGCCGGCCTCGTTCCGGGCGTCATCATCGGGCTCAGCCTGATGGCCACGACATTTGTCGTGTCCTATTTCGTCGACCTGCCACGTTCGCCGAGGCCGGGCTTCGGCACGGTGCTGCGACTGTTCTGGCGCGCGCTGCCGCCGTTGCTGACGCCGCTGATCATCGTCGGCGGCATATGGTCGGGGATCTTCACACCGACCGAGGCCGGCGCGATCGCCTGCTGCTATGCCCTGTTCCTCAGTTTCGTCGTGTTTCGCGACGTCACCGTCGCCGATCTTGTCGATGTTTTGGGGCGGACGGTACGCTTCACATCCATCATCCTGTTCATCATCGCCATCGCTACCTTCTATGGCTGGCTTCTGGTCAGACTTCGCATTCCCCAGGAACTGGCGTTGATGCTGACCGGGCTCGACGTCAACCTGACGCTCATTGTCTTCGGCATCATGCTTTTCTTCCTGATCATCGGCTGTTTCATGAGCGTCGTGGAAGCAGTCCTGATCTTCACGCCGATCTTCATGCTGACGATCCAATCGCTGGGGATCGATCCGGTCTATTTCGGCGTGTTGATGGTGCTGACGCTATCGGTCGGCGTCATCACGCCGCCGTTTGGCAACGTCCTGTTCGTGCTCGTCGAAATCGCCGGCATGCCATTCGAGCGGGTGGTGCTGGCGGTGGCCCCGTTCCTGATTCCGATTTTCCTAGTGATCGTTTTGCTGATCACGGTGCCGGGTCTCATCACTTTCTTGCCCAACGTCCTGAACTAACGGCAATCATGGCCATCGCCGACAATAGATGGCCGCTCGGTTCGTCGCTGGACATCCGTTGGGGCGCACGCGAAGTCGACACCGAAACATCGCGCGCCGCCTCTCCTACGTCCGGCCAGCCCGGATGCAGATTGTCGATCACGTAGACATGGCTGTGGCTGCGGCCTTGGGCGATATGCGGATGGTCGGCGAGAAGGCCGTCACGGCTGTACGCGATCTCGACAGGACAATGGCGCGGCCAGAGCGCGACCGACATGCCGAGGCCGGTAAGGCTGAGGGTGGCATGCGTCCGCCCGTGCCCGAGACCATTCTAGAGAACCAGCAAATCAGTGGCCCAGACCAAGGGGGTTGGACAAGCGCAGGTGGAATTTTTGGCTGCTCAACAATGCCTGGGGCTGCACGCGCAAGCTTGCCAGCCGCGCGTTTGTCGACTGGATCGACCCAGAGGTGACATTCGAAGCGGATGAGCGCTGGCACCGATTGCCCATCCATGTTCGAGCATGCTGCGAAAGTCCAAGGTTCATTGGACGACGCTGGGACCAAGCCCGCGGCAGTTTTTGGATACGCCCCACGACATCTCGATCCATCCAAACCGGACCAACCAGTTCAGGTTGGTCATGCCCGCTCTTGGTCGCAACAGAACGCGCGCCTAGACGGCAACAGTCCTCGCCGTTGAGCGGAAGTGGTCATGGCCAAGATATTAGATTCATGATTCAGTAGTCATATATTTTCTTTGTTGATAGGCTTCCGCTCAGAATACGAGGCGCCTCGATCCTGACGCAGGCCCGCCTTCTTCGATGCAATTTCAGACGAGCGGAGAAAGTCTATGTCGCTGGTCCACGCATTCGGTCGGTTTGTCAGCGGCCTCTCTCGTGAAACGATCCCAGATGAAGTGCAGGAGCGGGCGCGGATCTGCCTGTTGAACGGTTATGGTGTCGGCATCGGTTGCCACGACACGCCATACGCGCCGGTGGCGCGGGAGGCCGCTCTTGCGATGGACGGCGAACGGCCCGATGGCGCGACTTTACTCGGGGATGGCCGCAGGACGTCGGCGGCCAGCGCGATGCTTGCCAATGCCGCACTGTTTCATGGGCGGGCACAGGAGGATGCGTCCGGTGCCGCCCATCTCGGGGCAGAGCTGATCCCGCTCCTGACCGCGATGATCGAAGCTGGTGGTTATCCGCTCGATCGGCTGCTGCCGGCGATGGTCGCAGGCTATGAGATTGGCGGCCTTCTGGAGGAGGCCCATGCCGGCGATACGACACCGGTGGGATTGCGGGCTTCGACGGTCTATGGGCCGATCGCCTGCGCCGCCGCAGCGGCACGTCTCATGGAGCTCCCGGCCGACCGGGTTGCGTCAGCGCTCGCCTTGGCGGCCTCTTTCACTGGTGGCAACTTGCAGGCTTTTGCCGACGGGACCGACGAATGGCGCTACCAGGTTGGCATGGTTGCCCGTTCAGGCTTTGTCGCGGCGGAACTCGCCCGCGCCGGTGCCGTGACCGCCCCGCACGCCATAGAAGGTAAGGCCGGGTTGATCCCGGCGCTGGCGCGCACTCAGGTGGACGTTGCCGGTCTGACGGCAAAGATCGGCACGGACTGGAAGATCTTTCGTGTCGCGTTCAAGCCGTTTCCCGTCTGCGCGTTCAACCAGTCGCCAGTGACAGCGGCGTTGAAGCTGCACGACGTGCTCGGCGGACGCGGCGACCTAGCGCGCGTCACCGTGACGATGAATCCCTATGAGACCGGCTATGCGGGCATGGACGCTTGCGGCCCGTTCTCGACGATTTCCGGCACCTTGATGAGCATCCCATTCTGCATCGCGACGACGCTGGTCCATGGCGCGCCATCGATGCGGCACATGACGACCTATGACGATGCTATCGTGAATGGACTTGTCGATCGGGTGACGCTCGTGTCCGATCCCGAGATCCCGATCCTGTCCTGCCGTATTCAGGTCGAAACCGAGGATGGGGCGTCTATCGTCGAAGATCTCAAGATGACCGCGCGTGACTATGCCTTCGATTGGACACGAACCTCGGAGCTGATCCGCGGCATTGGTGCGGAAACCGGCGTCCCAGCTTCAGCCTATGACCGACTGGAGGCGTTCTGCCGCGATCTGCCGGACGGGTCGATCGACGACGCGCTCTCAGCCTTTGCCGAGCTTGGTCGGATGAGACGGGCGGCCGAGTAGGGCAGGGCGCGCCGAGGGAAAAGAATCACAGCGCGAGATAGCGCTTTGTGACCTCCTGATTGGCGCGCAATTCGTCGATCGTACCGCGAAACACGATCGAACCCTTGTCGATGACGGCGGCATCCTCGGCAACGCCGAGGCAGAAGCGCATGTTCTGTTCGGCCAGCAGGATCGTTACGCCCATGTCTCGTAGTCGCCGGATCAGATCGCCGATCGCCTGGACGATGATCGGCGCCAGCCCCTCCGACGGCTCGTCGAGCAACAGGATTTCAGGATTGCCGATCAGGGTTCGCGCGATGGTCAGCATCTGCTGCTCGCCGCCGGAAAGGAGACCAGCTTGTCTGGTCCGAAGACGGGCCAGGATCGGGAACGCCTCGTAGACCTTGTCGCGCGTCCAGTCGGTCTGGCCGTGCCGGCCGCGCTTCAGGCCGATGTCGAGATTTTCGTCGACGCTGTGATTGGGGAAGACTTGGCGGTCTTCCGGTACGTAACCGATCCCGGCGCGGGCGATGATGTCGGACCGGGCGCCCGAGATCTTGTCACCGGCAAGGCGGATCTCACCGGTCTTCGGTGGTGCGATCCCGGCGATTGCCTTGAGCGTCGTGCTCTTGCCGGCGCCGTTGCGGCCGAGAAGAGCGACCGTGCGCCCCTTCGGAACGGACAGATCGAGGTCAAACAGGATCTGGGACGCGCCATAGAACACATCGACCTTATCCAGGGTCAGAAGACCGGGATCGCTCATCGCGCGGCCTCCTCGGCGGGGGCGGCCTGCGGCGCGGAATGGTCCTCACCGAGATAGGCCTCGATGACCTCCGGGTGGCCACGAATATGGTCGGCATCGCCGCTGGCAATCACCGCGCCATAGCGCAGGACGTGGATGGTCTCGGCGACCTCGAAAACGATGTCCATGTCATGCTCGATGAAGACAAGCGTCATATGGCCTTCGGTCCACAGGCGATGCACCGTGCGGATCATCTGCCAGCGTTCTTCGGGGCCCATGCCGGCGGTCGGCTCGTCGAGCAGAAGAACGCGTGGCTCCAGCGCCAGCGCCAGGCCGATATCGAGCAGTTTCTGGTCGCCATGGGAGATGTTGGCGCACTTGCGGCTTGCGACGGCATTGAGGCCGAGGAGATCAATGAGTTCCTCGGCCCGCCGTTTGACATTGGGTGGCGGAAACGCCGTGAACAGCTTTTCCGATGTTTCCTGATGCGAGGCAACAGAGCCCATGATGGCATCGGCCACGGTGAAGCTCGGGAAAATGCTCGCGACCTGGAACGCGCGGCCGACGCCTTTGTGGACGATCTCGCGCGGCGACCGCCCGACGAGATCCTCGCCGGACAGTTCGATCTCGCCGCTGTCGGGGACAAGATGGCCGGTGATCAGGTTGAACAGGGTGGTCTTGCCGGCACCATTCGGGCCGATGACAGCGCTGAGCGAGCCGGACGGGAAGTCCAGTGTCACGTCGTTCGTCGCGACCACGCCGCCGAAGCTTTTTTTGACGTTTCGGAGATGCAGCATGCGACTTAAGCCTCGTGTGCCCGCACGCCGCCATAGGGCGCCCAAGAGCCGGTGCAGAAGAAGCCTGCATCAACGGGAAGCGCGATGCCGGTGATCGCGGAGGCTTCATCGGAGGCCAGGAAGGCGACGGCCATGGCGATCTCGTCAGGATCGATCATGCGTCCGAGACACGAGTTCTCGGCGAGAAGCGTCGGGTCGCGATGCCCCTTTTCGATTTGATCGCGGATCGCCGGCGTCAAAACGTAGCCGGGCTCGATCGTGTTGACCCGAACGCCAGCACGGCCCCATTCACCGGCAAGTCCCATGGTGAGATTGGTTACCGCCGCCTTGGTTGGCGCATAGGCATGGAGCGGGACTGACCGTTCCGCTGTGATCGAACTGATGGTCACGATGCTGCCTGAGCCGCGCGCGGCCATGCGCTCTCCGAAGGCGCGCGCGCACAGATAGGTGCCGCGCAGGTTGACCGCGACGATCCGGTCATAGAGCGCCATCGGCAGGTCACTGGGTGGTAGGGGTGGCTGCACCAGGCCGGCCGACGTTACCAGGACATCACACGGTCCTAGCTCTGTCTCGATGCGCGTGGCGAGATCGGCGACCGCTTGTTCATCACTGACATCGAGTTCAATCGCGATGCCGCTGATATCATCCGCGACGGTCTGTGCTGCCGCACCATTGACGTCGGCCACCGCCACCCGGGCGCCGCGCGCCGCGAGCAGGCGGGCGCAAGCCTCGCCGATACCGCTGGCGCCGCCGGTAACAACTGCGACCTTGTTTGCGAGGGGGGTGGCGCTCATGTCTCGGCTCCGTCACCGAGCGCGCGTGTCTCTGTCGAGGCATTGGGGTCTCCGCCGCGGCGACGTTCGAGATAGGGCTCGATGATGTCGTCCTTGACGAAGTCGAGGATGCCTTTGCGCAGACCAAGGACGACGGCGAGGATGACGATGCCGGTCACAAGCTCTGTATGTGACGTGTAGAGCTGCACCATGTCGTTCAGCAGGATAAGCACGATTGCTCCGACGAGCGGGCCGACGAACACGGTCAGCCCGCCGAGCATGATCATGAAAATCGCTTCGCCCGACTGCGCCCAGAAGGCCCATTCCGGATAGGCGCCCGAGGTGAACAGCGCCAGGATGATGCCGCCGATGCCTGCGACCGAACCTGCGATGACGAAACAGATCAGCTTGACCCGAAAGACGTTGATGCCAAGAAAGGCCGCGCGCTGCGGATTATCGCGGATCATGCGCAAGGTGTAGCCGAAGCTGCTCTCTGTCACGACGCGCAGGAAAACGAGGCACGCGACGAAAAGCGCGGCGCAGAAGACATAGCGATGGATCTGGTCTGAGAGGTCGATGCCGAGAAAGACCGGGCGCGGGATACCGCCCATCAGTCCTTGATCGCCACCTGTCAGATCGACCCAGCTAATGATCAGGCTATAGAGGAACATCTGGAAGGCCAGCGTCAGGAAGGCGAAGTAAATCTCGCTCAACCTGACGCAGATCGCCCCGATGATCAGGGAATAGAATGCCGTGCCGGCGATTGCTAGGACGAGGGCTACCGGGATCGCCGCACCCCCCATGCCGGAGAGGAAGGCATCCGACTGCAATAGAAGGCCGAAGCAATAGCCGCCAAAGGCGAAAAACGCCGCATGCCCAAACGAGATCAGGCCCGTATAGCCGATCAGAAGGTTGAGCGACATGGCCAGGAGGCCATAGGCGAAGACAGCGGTTAGGAAGTCGCGCGGCCAAGGGTGGTCGATGAACAAGCCAACCGCCAGCAAAAGGACAAGACCCGCGGCGGCGATCAAGAAGTCGCGCCGGAAGGAAGGGGTCAACGTCATTTCAGCACCCCACGACCGAGCAGCCCTGTTGGGCGAAAGATCAGGACGAGCGCCATCATCAAGAACATCGCCCCGTCGACGAAGAGTGGGAAGCCGACGCTGCCGAAAGAGCGTGTCAGGCCAAGAATGATGGCTGCCACGAAGGCGCCCGGGATCGAGCCCATTCCGCCGATGACAGTGACGATGAAGCTCTCGACCAGGATGCCGAAGCCCATGCCGGGCGTCAGCGAGCGGACGGGGGCGGCGAGCGCACCCGCGACACCGGCCAGCGCACAGCCAAGGCCGAACAGAAGCGCGAAGTAGAGCGGCACGCGGATGCCGAGCGCGGACACCATGGCCGGGTTATGAGCTGCCGCCCGGACGATGCGGCCGAAGCGGGTGCGCGTCACGAGGATCAGCGTGCCAATGCCGATCATGACGGACGCTGCGACGAGGAACAGGTAGAAGGGGGGAATAAACCCGCCGGCGACCCGCCAGGGCGGCACGCGGAACTCGTCCGGCACACCCATAGCGAGGTATTCCGCACCCCAGATAATCTTCACCAGATCATCGACGATCAGGATCACGGCATAGCAGACCAAAAGCTGCATCAGGATGTCCTGGCCATAGACCCGGCTCATCAGCAATCGTTCGAAGATGATGCCTGCGATCCCTGCCCCGACCGCGCCGGCGACGGCTGCGAGAAAGAAGTTCTCGGTGCCGGCATAGACCGTGTACGCGAAATAGGCGCCCAGCATGTAGAACGAGCCATGGGCGAAGTTGATCACATGCAGAACGCCGAAGATTAGCGTTACGCCGGAGGCGACGAGGAACAAAAGCATGCCGATGATCAGCCCGCTCGACACCTGGTTCACCAGGCAGGCGGAGCTTGAAAAGCATGTTGCGAGGGCGTCGAACTCAATCATGCCGGGGCCATTATGCCGGGACGCGCTAGGTCCAACCGGCATGCAGGTTTAAGGGGAGAAAGCCAGCGGGCGGAGTGTCCCGCCGGCGAAGGAGCAAGAGGCGAGGATCGGGCCTAGAGAAAGCCCTTTTCCTCTTTCCAGGCCCGCTCAAGCTCGGTGATCTGATCCCAGGACTGGGACTGAAGATCGACGATGTAGGGTTCTTCAGAAATCGTCTTGCCCCAGGCTGCGGCATAGTTGATCAGCGTGTTGTCCTCTTCCCGCATGGTCAGAGTGCCGTCGACGCCGAAGGGAGAGTCGATCGTGCGGCCTGCGGTGGCTTCGGCAAGCATCTCGGGATCGGTGTTGCCGCCGGTTTCCTTCAAGGCTGCTATAATGAAGCGCATCGCGGTATCGGCCTGCCAGGCCCAGTTCGTTGGCAGGACGTCCGACTGCTCGACGAAGGTCTGATACCAGGCCTCGTTGCCGTCCGTGTTGGGTATGTCCTTGTGATAGCGGCCACCGCCATGGACACCTTCGGGTAGATTGTCGACCGCGGTCAGAACCGGATAGTCGGTGAGGTTGACCGAGAAGGACTCGAACTGCTCGAACAGACCGTAAAGGCTCGCCTGGTCTAGGAACGCTACAAGATCGCCACCCCAGAGCGCTGAATAGACCGCGTCCGGCGCGCTGTTCAGAAGAGCGGTGATGTTTTCGGTGTAGTCGGGCTGGAACAGCTTTGGCCAGGTTTGTTCGATGATCTCGATGTCTGGCGCGAAGAGCTTCACATACTGCATGAACTCGGCTGTCGTATCACGGCCATAGGCGTAGTCCGGCGAGCAGGTCGCCCAGCGCGTCAGTCCGTTCGCCTTGGCGACTTCGGCGGCATAGAGGCCGCCGACAACCGCGTCGTGGATGCCTTGACGTGCAGAGCGGAAGACCCAAGGGATCCGGTTCTGCGGGTCGGCAGTCAGCGAGGATGTCTCCGACACGGAATGAACGCAGAACCGGCCAATGTCGCGAGCAACCTCGTTGACGGCAAAGCTGGCACCTGAGGCTTCTGCGTTCAAAAGGATGTCGCACCCGATATTGTTGACGAGTTCACGCGTGAACCGGGCTGCCTCGTCGGGCTTGGCGGCGGAGTCACGGCTGACGATTTCGATCATCCGCCCATCAATGCCACCGTCGGCGTTGATCTCGTCGACCGGAATCTGCATGCCGGCCAGAGAGGATTGGCCAAGGATCGCGACGCGTCCCGACAGGATCGTCGTGACGCCAATCCGGATCGGTTCGGTCGAGGCGCGCAGGATGGCGGGGAAGCCGAGCGTGCCGGCGGCAAGTGTCGTCGCGGCGGCGCCTTTGAGAACCGTGCGCCGGTTGAGCTTATCCTGACCGTTGCATGACGTATCGTCGTTCGAAGTCATGTGTCTCCTCCCGTCAATGACGCCGGTTTTGAGTGTTGGCGTCGTCTGCGCGTGTCTTGGTTTCAATGCTCTAAGGCCCAAGGCATGCGGTTTGTTCTTGATCGGGAGTGTGCGAGGGCTGCGACAGCTTGTCAATAAAAAATGACTTATGAATCATTTGTCACAATATGCATCTGCGTATTGTGATCCGGGGTGATGGTAGGTAGGCGATAAGGATCGCGCCTCGATCACCTTGGAGTAGGTGAGGCGTAAAGCAATCGGGGCTTTGGGGGGCTGTCTGTCCGCGTTGGCCGCAGCTTAGCTGTCGTGAGATGTGCCTATGTTTGGCTTGCCGAACAGGCCGCGCCGCATAAGTTTTTCGTAGGCACTGATGGCGCTGTCGGGGATTGCCGGAGTTTTCGGACCTGAGCCGTTCTCGGCAACGAACCGCATGGCGACATAGGCGCGGGCGCCGAGCAGGGCGAAAATCACGGTTTCGAGTTCAGCCGGGTCATATTCTGCAATATCGCCACGTTCGATGGAGCGCTCGAAGGCTCGCCGGTAGCCATCCACCAGTCGGTCGATATGAGCTGCGTGAGCGCGGGGGGCGAAGACTTCCGCCTCGAACAGGATGCGATAAAAGCCCGGATTGTCGATGAGATAGGTGCAGAAAGCTCGGAATCGCGCCACTTCCCGATCCGGCCCGAAACCGGCATCGAGGATCGCATTGGTGATATAGTCGGTCATCTGATGGCCGACATGGGGCAGAAGCGCATCGAACAGCGCTTGGCGGTCCTCGAAATAGTTGTAGAACGTCCCATGGGCGATGCCGGCGCGGTCGGTGATTTTGGCGATCGAGGCCTGCGCATAGCCTTGCTCGCCAACCACCTCTGCAGCCGCATCCATCAGCCTCTGATAGGTTTGTTCCGCCTTTTCCTGGCGCGTTGGGCGCTTCTTGCGCTTGGCGACGATCGAAGCCTGGGCCATGTATTCTCCGGCGATAGGCTGTTGGTCCTGATCTAGTCCTACCGTTCATCGACGCTGGCTCGCAAGAAGCGGGCTCAGCTCTCCCCGGCAAGCTCGTCGCGGAGAATGCGTTTCAAAACCTTGCCTGACGGATTGCGCGGCAGCCTGTCCCGGATGACCAGATCCTTGGGACATTTGAAGCCTGCAAGATGGACGCGGCAATGGGCAATGAGCGTGTCGCGATCGAGCTCCATTCCCTCGCGCAATACCACCACGGCGACCGGCACTTCGCCCCAGCGCTCATCCGGCCGGGCAACAACGGCAGCCTCAAGGACATGCGGCAGCTCATAGATGACACGCTCGACCTCTGACGCAGCAATGTTCTCGCCGCCTGAAATGATCATGTCTTTCTTGCGGTCCGTGAGATACAGAAATCCATCGTCATCCAGGTGGCCAACGTCACCGGAGCGGAGGAACCCGTCTGGCCAGAAGGCCTCGGCCGTTTGGTCCGGTTCCTTCCAGTAACCTTGAGTCACCTTGGCGCCGCGCATGCAGATTTCGCCATCCAGGCCGGGTGGGAGAGCGTGCCCGGCATCATCGCGAATCTCGATCTCGACGAATTGCAGCGCTCGGCCAACTGATCCGATCTTTTCGATCTCAAAGCCGGGCTCCATCAGTGTGTCGCCGGAGACCGTTTCGGTCATGCCATAGGCGTCGACATAGCGGGTGGCGGGGAAAGCCTCGACGAAGCTGCGAATACGGGACTCTGGGGTTCGCTCACCGCCGGCGATGCACCATTTCAAGCAGGATGTGTCGAAAGTGCTGATCGACGGCTCCGCGAGGATTGCATTCGTCATGATCGGCGCGAGCCAGACTCCGGTCGCACGTTCCGTCGCGATCATGTCAAGCGTTGCGATCGCATCGAAATCGCGCAGGAGCAGGATCGCGCCGCCGGCCATATGCACGGCAAGCCCCGGCAACTCGCAGCCGCCGACATGGTAGAGCGGTCCGACGACGCAGAGTCGGTCTTTGGCGGACAATTGCAGCGCGATGATGTGGTCGACATTCTTCCAGTAGAGATTGTCATAGGTGTGCATCACGCCTTTGGGGCGACTGGTCGTGCCGGAGGTATACATTAGCCGGTAGAGATCATCGCCTGCGCGTGGGGCAATCGGAGCCTGGGCGCGACCATTGCCGAACAGTCGCCGACTATCGCGCTGCGCGTCCGCATCGATCGTGAGGACCGGCATCGTCAAATCTGTTGTAAGGTCCAACAACTCCTCATCTGCCAAGACCAGGGCTGCGCCAGCGTGGCCAACAATGTAGCCGACCTCGTCCCGCGAGAGGCGATAGTTCAGCGGCAGCGCGACGGCGCCGATATGGCTCAGCGCGTAGGTCAACTCCAGAAAGGCCGGGCTGTTCTTCATGGCCAGAGCGACGATCGTGTCGGGCCCAACACCGCGCTTGGTTAGTCCCGCCGCCGTGGACAGAATGCGGTCGTGGAATGCTGACCAGGAGATGTGCACACCGGCAAACACCAGAGCATCTGCGTCTGGTCGCAGCCGGGCGTGGAACTCCACATAGCGGGTGAGGTTCTTCATGGTCCTCAGGTCCGTTTGTTGAGTGCGCGACCGGACGGAAAACCCGTGCCCACTTTTTTCCTGATCCCGCTCTAGTAACTCCGCGGCATGCCGAGATTCGCTGTGGCGATGAAGTTGAGGATCATCTCCTCCGAAATCGGCGCGAAGCGGAACAGCCGCGCATCGCGCCAGATGCGCTCGACATGCATTTCCTTGGAATAGCCCATGCCGCCCATAACCTGCATCGCGCGCTCGGCGACGGCGGATGCCGCCTGGCTCGCAATCAGCTTGGCTGCATTGCTTTCAGATCCAAATGGCAAGCCGTTGTCGAACAACCAGGCTGCCTTGAGATTGAGAAGCTTTGCGGCTTGAAGCTCCGCCCAGTGCTGGGCAAGCGGAAACTGAATGCCCTGATAGGCCGCGATCGGCCGATCACCAAATACCGCGCGGTCGTTGGCGAACGCGACGCCGAGCTGCAGCGCCAGCCGGCCAGCGCCGACAAGACCGGCCGTCGTGACGATCCGTTCGGTGTTCAGGACATCGAGAAGTTGCGGCCAGCCTTCGTCCACGGTTCCGATCAGTTCCTCGCCATCGACACGAACATTGTCAAAGAACACTGACGAGGAGGTCAGCGTGTTGGTGCCGGTCTTGTCGATCGGAGTGTGGCTCAGCCCGTCGCGGACCGTATCGATCATGAACAGGCTAATACCGAAAGTGCGCTTGGGTGCGACCTCTATCGGCGTCGTGCGCGCAACCACGAGCATCTTCTGGGACTGCGGCACGCCGGTGATCCAGATCTTTTGGCCATTCAGCCGCCAGCCGTTGCCGTCGGGCCGCGCAGTCGTCTTCAGCATCAGCGTGTTGGAGCCAGCACCCGGTTCGGTCAGCGCCATGCAGAAGGACATTTCGCCGGAACACAGCTTTGGTAGCCAATCCCGTTTCATGGTGGGCGAGCCGAACTTCGATACAGAGACCCCACCAAAGATGGGGTTCAGCATGAAGATCTGCGCCAGCGTCGAGCCGGCACCGGCAGCGCACAATTCCTCGATGATCAATGCCGTATCGACCATGCCGAGGCCGCCGCCGCCATGTTCGACCGGCAGCATCGCGCCGGCAAGGCCCGCGTCACAGATCGCTTGCCAGCACTCCTGCGGATAGGCTTTGGCGGCGTCCTTTTCACGCCAATAGTCGGGGCCGAAGGCTTCGCCCACCTTGCGAGCGGTTTCGATGATAAGGGTCTGCTCGTCGGACAATACGAAATCCATGGCCATATCCAGCGCGTCAGATCGTCGGGTGAGAGGTTAGAAGAAGGCGAAACGGGTGCTCGATGGCGCGCACGACGGTGGACAGGAAGCGCGCGGCTTGTGCGCCATCGACGATGCGGTGATCACAGGCAAGTGTCAGCACCAGTTCGCGTCGGGCTTCCGGCGCATCATCGCTGCCGGGACGAAACAGCGCCTGTTCTGCGCCAACGCCGAGGATCATCGCATGTGGCGGGTTGATGATCGGCGTTAGGCTCGACGCCCCGAACATGCCGACATTCGAGATTGACATGACGCCGCCGCCGACGTCATCGGGACGGAGGCTTCCCTCGCGCGCACGGCCCGCAAGCGCGATGGCTTCAGCCGCCAGCCGGTCGAGCGGTGTACGGGCCACATCGCGTAGCACAGGGATCCGCAAACCCTCGGGGGTTTCGGCAACCATGCCGATATCGATCCTGTCGAAGCTCAAGATCTGGTCGTTCATCCAGATCCGGTTGAGCTCCGGCATGATCGCAAGTCCGCTGGCCAGCGCGCGGATCAGAAGATGTGTAACCGAGATCTTGAGAGGTGCCGCCTCGGCATTGATGTTGGCCCGAAACCGGGTGAGGGCGCTGACTTCGGCGTTCTGGGTCAGGTAGAAGTGGGGGATGTCTCGCTTCGCTGTCGTTACTCGACGCGCCGTGGCAAGCCGGATTGGATCCGGCGCACTTTCGGTTAAGGGCGCCGTCACGACCGTTGTAACCGTCGGGGAGGGTGTCGTGCTAAGTGCGGCACGGACGTCGGCTGCCTTGATCCGGCCCCGTGGGCCCGAGCCCTGAACGTTCGCGATGTCGAGGTCTGCTTCCCGTGCCAGGCGTTTGGCTAGAGGCGTTGCGATCACACGTAGCACATCGCCCTTCATGATCCGCCCGTCGCGGCCAGTGCCGGCAACGTCCGAGCGGGACAATCCATGCTCGGCCATCAGCTTGCGAGCGGAGGGGGCGTCGCGGCTTGGGTCGTGGGGGGCGGAAGCGTCGAGGGAGGCTGTATCGGACGGATGCGAGGGGGCGGATACTGACGCCCCGGGCCCGGCATAGCGTGCGACCACTGTACCGACGTCCGCCGTTTCACCTTCGGCCGTCAGGATTGCTTCCAAAACGCCATCGGTTTCGGCCTCGATGTCGTTGGCGACTTTTTCCGTCTCGACAACAAACAACACGTCTCCGGCCGAGAATGCCTGGCCTGGTGCCACGCACCATTGCGCCACGAGACCCTCGGTCATCGTCAGTCCGAGCTTTGGCATCAGGAGGTCGGCCATGACGGTCGATCAGGCCCCCACGAACACGGCGTCGCGTTTCTCGACAAAGGCGCTGCAGCCTTCATGTGCGTCGTTACTGTCGAGCACGAGCCCGATCATCGCCTGCTCGTGACGTAGCGCTGCCGACAGCGGCATATCAGCGCCATCGTTCAGGGTGCGCTTGAGAAGTTTGAGGACGAGCGGCGACTTGTGGGCGATCTTGGCGGCCATTGCGTTAACGTCCGACATCAGGTCGTCGTGGGCGACCACCCGGTTGATCAGCCCGATGTCGACCGCCTCCTGGGCCGAGATCATGTCCCCGGTGAACATAATCTCCTTGGCGCGGCAGAGCGGGATCTGGCGGATAATGCGCTGGGTACCGCCAGCGCCAGGAAAAAGACCAAGCGTGATCTCGGGCAAGCCCAGTTTGGCCTTGTCGGAGGCGATCCTGAGATCAAGCGCCAGCAGAAGCTCGGTACCGCCGCCGAGTGCGAACCCATTGACCGCGCCGATCGTCGGCTTGTCGAATGTTTCGATGCGCCGGAACAGTTTGTGAATGTCCTCAGCGAACTCGTCATAGTGGGCAAGGCCGAGGCGGCTGTTGAGATCGGCGATATCACCACCCGCAACGAAGGCGCGGCCCGCGCCGGTTATGATGACGACACGAATGTTCCTATCGGCCTCTGCCTTGTCGAACGCCTCATGCAGCGCTGCAATCGTCGCCATATCCAGCGCATTCAGCGTCTCGGGGCGGTTGATGGTGATGGTCGCAACCGCACTGTCAGTGTCATAGAGAACGGGGTCGGCACTCATATTCGCCTCCGATACAGGAACTATTCGAGCGTCCGCTGGACGGCTGCGACAATGTCATCGGCCGTCGGGCGATACGCGGTTTCGAGGCTGCGGGCGAAAGGGACAGGAGCAAACGGTGCGCCCACCCGGACGATCGGGGCGTCGAGTTCATCGAAGCCGATATCGGCCATACGCGCCACGATCTCGGCGCCGATACCGAAGGCCTGAACCGCCTCATGCGCGACGACCAGCCGATGCGTCTTGCTAAGACTGTCCAGCACCGCGTCTTCATCCCAGGGCTGCAGTGACCGCAAGTCGATGATCTCGGCATCGACGCCATTGGCTGAAAGCGTGTTGGCGGCCATCTGGGCCATGCCAACGGCGGCACCATAGGCAACGATAGTGACGTCGCTGCCATCCCGCGCCAGTGCCGCCTTGCCGATCGGAACGGTCGACGGCGTATCCGGTAACTCACCTTTCGTGGCGTAGAGTGCCTTGTTCTCGACGAAGATGACCGGATCCGAGTCGTCGATCGCCGCCCGCAGGAGCCCATAGGCATCCGCTGGGTTGGACGGGCACAGAACCTTGAGCCCTGGAACATGGGCAAACCAGGCTTCAAGGCATTGCGAATGCTGTGGCCCGGCGTTCAGGCCGCCGCCATGCGGCGCGCGGATCACCATCGGCACCGAAACCTGGCCGCCGAACATGGACCGCACCTTGGCCGCCTGGTTGACGATCATGTCCATCGAGAGGGTGATGAAATCCATGAACATGATCTCGGCCACGGGGCGTTTGCCCGTGATCGCGGCGCCGACCGCGACTCCGGCGATGGCAGCTTCCGAGATCGGCGCGTCATAAACCCGTGTCGGCCCGAACGTGTCCAGAAGCCCGCGCGTTGCTTTGAACGAGCCGCCGGCGGCCGCGATATCCTCGCCGATGACGAAGACATCATGATCGGCTGTCATCGCATCGTTCAGCGCCTGGTTGACGGCGCGGATGAACCGGGTCTCTGCCATGGGTCAGGCAGCCGATGAGGTGTAAACGTCGGCGGTGACAGCGCAGCTTGGTGGTTCGGCGGCGGCGAGGGCGGCCTCGGTCGCGGCATCGATTTCCGCTGCGACATTGTCTTCCAGGGTCGCGAACCAGTCGTCCGCGACACCGTCCGACGACAGACGCCCATGCGCAATTCGAAGCGGATCGCGTTCATCAAGGGACGAGATCTCTTCGGCATCTCGATAGTCCTGCCTGTCACCCTCGAAGTGACCGCGCACCCGCGTCGTGCGGCATTCAAGAACCGCTGGGCTTGGCGCACTGCGCATCGTAGTGGTCAGCTGTTCGGCGGCCTCGCTGACCGCGACAACGTCATTGCCGTCGACATCCGTATAGGCCACGACGAAGGCGTCGGCGATCTTCTTAAGGTTGGTCGAGAGTTGATTTTCGGTCGGGCTGAACTCGGACCAGCCATTGTTTTCGCAAACGAAAAGTATCGGCAGCGACCATAGGCCTGCAAGGTTGAAGCACTCATGCACGACGCCCTCGGCCAACGCGCCATCGCCGAAATAGACGACCGCGATATGGCCATCGCCTTGCATTTTCAGCGCCAACGCGCTGCCGGTTGTAATCGGAATGCCGGCCCCGACAATGCCATTGGCGCCCAGCATGCCGATCGAGAAATCGGCAACATGCATCGACCCGCCGCGCCCCTTGCAGACGCCCGTCTCGCGGCCAAGGATCTCGGCAAAGAAGCTTTCAAGGTCAACGCCTTTCGCCAACGCATGACCATGTCCGCGATGGTTTGAAGACACGGTATCCTTGTGTCCCAGCGCCGCGGAAACGCCGACAGGCACTGCTTCCTGGCCGATCGACAAATGAAGAAAACCCGGCACAAGCCCGTCTGCGAACAGCTTTTGCAAGCGCTCTTCCGCGCGGCGGATGACAACCATCTCGCGATAGAGTTCCTTAAGGCGGGAAGTGTCCATGAGACCTCCGGGTTGGAAACCGTCAACATCGCTTGCCCAAAACCAGTTTGTCAATGATTATGACTTATGATTCACTAGTCACTGAAAGAGAGGGGCGCGATGCGTTTGAACATGGCGGGGCGACATGCCTTGGTAACGGGCGGCGCCAGCGGCATCGGGCGCGCGACGGCCAGGGCGTTGCTCGAGGCGGGAGCGGAGGTCACGATCGCCGACCGCTCCGAAGACGCAGCCGACATAGCCTCGCGGCTCGGCGCGGCCTTTGCAGCACTGGATGTTGTCGATGAGGATCAGGTCGAGGCCTTGGCTGGCCGGCTGGCGTCGCAGAACCGGGCGGTCGATGTGCTTGTGACATGCGCCGGGGTATTGCAGCGTACGCTGCCGCCCGACGAGCTTACCTGGAAGGAGTGGGATCTGGTCACGGCGGTTCACCAGCGCGGCACGTTCGCTTGTTGCCGGGCGTTTGGGGCGCGCATGGCGGCCGGATCGGGTGGCGTGATCGTTCTGGTGTCATCGATCGCGGGCCTGCGCTCTGGACCTTTGCATGCCTATGGCCCGGCAAAGGCCGCGATCGCCCATCTTGCCGCCTGTCTTGCCGCCGAGTGGGGGGCGAAAGGCGTTCGGGTCAACGCGGTGGCGCCCGGCTTCACGGAGACGGAAGCCCTGCGGCGCGGCATTGAGGATGGCACACTGGAGAGTAATCGGATGGCGCAGCACTCAGCGCTCGGCCGCTTGGTGGCGCCGGAAGAGATCGCTTTGGCCATCCTGTTCCTGTCGTCGCCTCTGGCATCGGCGATCACAGGGATAACGCTACCGGTGGATGCGGGGCATATGCCCGCCTCTGACTGGACGGTCTATGGCGGCCTGCGGTGAGCTCTCGTTTGGATAGATATGTCTCTTGGGACGATTTGCGCCTGATGGGTGGTGGCGAAGCAGCCCTGCGGCCCAATCCGCGCCGTGTTGCCGAGAAGACCCAGGACCAGCTCGACCTGCGGGCCTTGCACCGGGTGCGCGCGCGCCTGGTCTCGCGTCGGACCGCAACGATCAACCAGATCCGCGCCTTTCTCATCGAACAGGGCATTACGGTCAGCAGCCAAGACACCCATTCGCATTCATCGGCCAGGAACTCTGCGGCCCAGCAGAACCAAACTTGAAAGGTCGCATGAAGTTCGGGCGAAAGATCGGGAAGCCGATGGGCCCCGTCTCTCCAACTGGCTGGATGAGAGACGAGGCTGAAGCGGCTACAAGGGATTTGCAAGCCGCCTTAGTTCAGATGTCTAGCAATGAATTGCACCGATTGGTTGGTAATGGGCGCTCTGGTTCCACAGTGACCATTGTCGCCGGTGAATATCGTTGTTGAGCCGATAACCTGGCTTGCCAGGGACAGCATGTCCTCGGCGGGCGCTACATGGTCATTGTTGTCGTTGATGATCAGGAGAGCGGGTGCGTCCGAATAGACATCGCCGTTGAGAAGCCCCTGGTTGACCAACGAAAATCCGGCGAGTTTTTCGACGAGTTCGAGATCCCGTTCGGCATTTCGTGGAAGCGCTATGCCGACGCGATCTGCAACGATGTCCAACTGAACGGTGGGTATGTCCTGGTCGAGCGCACCGGGATTCTCGCGCACCAAATCTGGGTTGATATCCAGCGCTTCATGGACGGGGCCACAGGCCGACACGATTGCATCAAATCTGGCACCAGCGGTCAATGCCAGGCGCGCCATCGCATTGCCGCCCCAGCTTGTCGCAAATCCACCAAGCCTTTCGAAATCAAGGCGTGGATCACCTTCGACCGCGGCCAGTGCCGCCAGATAGATGTGCTCGTGATCCGGTGTCGACGTCAGGACGTTGGAGTGGCCAACTCCCGGCAGCTCGATGTTCAAAAAGGCAATGCCAATGGCATTGAATTCGGCGGCGATGGACGGCAGTTCGGTCGCAAAAACGTCAACGCCGCCGGACCCCACGACAAGCGGCGCAGGCGACGTGAGGTCATCGGGCAGGTGGAGGTAGGCTTCGAGGCTAGCCCCCCGGAACTCCACATCTATGATCTCAAGCGGCGTCGGAAACAATTCACCCGCCGCTTCATAAGCAGCGCGCGCGCTCTCATAGGCCATCTGATAGTGTTCGTAGTCGCGATCGCGCACGTAGGGAAACTTGGCAACGTTAAAGTGTTGCGCCGCTTCCAGATAAAGGGCACGCGCCAGGTCTGTTTCCTGATCTGACAGGGCTTTTTCCGCCTCTTTCAGCGCGGCTTCGCCGAGCGCGCTCCACTCATACACCCAATGGCCCGGCCCATATTCGATCTGCGTATCAGTCAATGCGGGATCACGGCGCTCTAGGTCGCTGCTCTTCATGCGTTGGATGACGTGGTAAACATCGGCGGGGTCAGTGCCATTCGACTGGAAACGTTGGATGAGATTAGCGTTTATCTCGCGGTATGTGTTTGATTCTATTGAATTATCAGCGTAGGCCACGCTGCTCAACCACAAACCCATGCTGACAGATAGCGCCAAGACGGCACCTAACGTGTTTCGCAGTGCGATCGTCGGTGCTTCGACATTGGTCGAAACAGCACCTGTTTGATTTACGGAGGCAATGGCTTGCAAGGTCTGAGCTTTTGCCGGTTGCCTGGTCTTTGTCGCGCTTGGATATGACACAACTCTATCCTCTCGATTGTGGCTTGATCGCCTTGGCGCGGTGACCAGGGCCGATGCACCACAGCGATGTCGCTGGTTAGCGCGGCCATAGTTTTGGAGATGTCTCGTGGCATCGAGTTGATTTGCACAAACGGCGCGATGCGCTTCACCAATGGCAGTTTCCAGCACCGCCTCGATCTTCCTCCCTCATTTCAAAGTCGGCGCACGGCCGAGAACGAGCTAGGGTGTCCGTCGTCGGATGATTTGGGCCATGGTGGCGAGATCGATATCGGAGGATTCGGAGGATGTGGCTCCCTGATGGTTGAGTTTATGCCGCGTTCTGCTGGTGCAGCAAACGGAGTTGTTCGATCGTCTTCTGTTTGATCTCCTTTCTTTTTCTGAGGGTGGTTTCGGCCCGGCCGAAGTAGACGTCCGCGGGCGTCAGGTTGCCAAGGCTCTCATGGTGCCAGTGTTCGACCTTGCCTTGCGTCTGAGGATGATTTGGCGCCGCGCGGACGTGATTCATGCCACGGTCTTCCAGCCAGTCGGCCAGATCGCCGGAGATGTAACCGCCGCCATTGTCAGAATTGTCGGAGAGGAGGCGGGGGCCTGGGGGCGACGACGGCCGTGTCGCAGCCCGATGCCACGAGGGCATCTTCAAGGGTGGCTGTGACATCGTCCGCCCTCATCGTCGTGCAGAGCCGCTACGCGATGACATACCGGCCGTGGTCATCAAGCGTGCCGAGATAGAACCATCCTCAGCCGGTGACCTTGAGATAGGTGAAGCCGGTTTGCCAAAGCTGGTTCGGTCGAACGGTTCCATCGTGGAACTCATCAACTGCCTTGATGGTGATGTAGGCCAGGCTCGGGATCAGGTCTTGGGCCTTCAGAAGCCTGTAAACACTGGCTTTGGAGACGAAGTAACGCTCGGTGTCGGTGAACCGCACGGCCAACTCCCGGGCGATAGCTCGGGCTCGTCCAGGGCCAGATCGACGATCTGCCGTCGCACGGCATCAGGGATGCGGTTCCAGACCCAACTGGGCCGAGATAGCCGATCCACCAGCCCGGCCTCGCCGAGCGACAGATGCCGGTCATACGAGCGATAGAACGTGGTTCGCGGGGTGTCGAGCATGTCCAGCGTGCGCTTCACCGGTAGATGCGACCGCTCGACAAGGCGGATGATCTCTAGTGTCTCAGATGCGTGATATCTCATGCGTCGTCGCCCCCACACCCGATGCATGCTTTTTTGAGCAGCCGGTTCTCAAGCGTCAGATCCTCCACCGCCTCCTTCACGGCAGAGGTCTCAGCCCGCAGATCCCTGACTTCCGGCGCAGCGGCCTGGCGCGCTGCGTAACCGGCAAGGTGCCGCTTGCCCGCTTCGAGGAATTCCTTGGACCAGCTGCAGTAGGGCCTCTGGGCGATCCCCTCGCGGCGGCACGGATCGGCGATACCGTCCTCGCCCCGCAGGCCCTCCAGCACGATGCGGATCTTCTCCTCAGTTGAATGCTGGCGTCGGGGGCGACGGCGAATGTCCTTTACGACCTTGTCGGCCGGCTCTTTGTGCTTTCCGGGTTTCATTCTCATCTTCACTCCCTCACGGTGACGATGAGCCTGAAGTCCTCCGCTGGGCAATCAAGCCAAATCGTCCCATTGGCCGTGACGGGTCACAAACTCACCGGCCGTCGGCGATCGTGCCGAATTGTGGCTCGAAGGCGATCTAGTGGCAATCCTGTCCCTGGCCACCGGCCGCAAAATCCCGACCAACGCTGAAGATAGCTGAGTTCTACAGTCGTTGAGCGCCGGAGAGGCAGAAACCTTTGGCCAAAAACGCAAAAACCGCCCTCAAGGGGCGGTTCAAGCAAATGCACCAGAGGTGCTGACATCGTTGGTTGCGGGGGCAGGATTTGAACCTGCGACCTTCAGGTTATGAGCCTGACGAGCTACCGGGCTGCTCCACCCCGCGCCAATGCGACATCCGGCGTCAGCACACCTTCATCAAGGCTGCCGAGGGATGTTCCCTGCCGGTGACGTGAAAGGGCCGCGAAAGCGCGGCCCGTAAGTCTTACTTAGCAACTCCCCGGCCGATTGCAAAGCCCCAATGTCACGGAAATGACATGGACTGCGGCCTGCCGACAAATGCCCGGGAAATCGCGCCAACGCAGGTGTGGGCCGCATCATATCTCCGGCCGATCGGCGCTGGTTCTGTCAGGCATGCGTCGGCCACATAGCCTTTTGCACAGGGCCTCGCGCCACCTACGAACATTCGACGTCGGCCAGCCGGCCCGCGTCAATGGGTCCAAAAAGACCGTGGCTCCGGAAGTACCGCCAGGCCGGGAAAGGCGCGCGCGCTGCTCAGAACTGCACGACCGAACGGATCGACTGGCCGCCATGCATCAGGTCGAAACCGTCATTGATCTGGTCGAGCGGCAGGAGATGGGTGATCATCGGGTCGATCTCGATCTTGCCATCCATATACCAGTCGACGATCTGCGGCACGTCGGTGCGTCCGCGCGCGCCGCCGAAGGCGGTGCCCTTCCAGACACGGCCGGTGACGAGCTGGAAGGGGCGGGTGGCGATCTCCGCGCCCGCCGGCGCCACGCCGATGACGATCGACTGGCCCCAGCCGCGATGGCAGCTTTCGAGGGCCGTCCGCATGACGTCGACATTGCCGGTGCAGTCGAAGGTGTAGTCGGCGCCGCCGATCTGGTCCGCCGGCGTCTTCGTCATGTTGACGAGATGCGCGGTCAGATCCCCGTCAATCTCGGTCGGGTTGACGAAATGGGTCATGCCGAAGCGCTCGCCCCATTCCTTCTTGCCGTTGTTCAGGTCGACCCCGATGATCATGTCGGCGCCAACCAGCCGCAGGCCCTGGATCACGTTCAGCCCGATGCCGCCAAGCCCGAACACGATCGCCTTGGCGCCCGGCTCGACCTTGGCCGTGTTGATCACCGCGCCGATGCCGGTGGTGACGCCACAGCCGATATAGCAGACCTTGTCGAAGGGGGCGTCCTCGCGGATCTTGGCCACCGCGATCTCGGGCAGGACGGTGAAGTTCGAGAAGGTCGAGGTGCCCATATAGTGGTGCAGCTTCTCGCCGCCGATCGAAAAGCGCGACGTGCCGTCGGGCATCAGCCCCTGGCCCTGGGTGGCGCGGATCGCGGTGCACAGATTGGTCTTCTGCGACAGGCAGGACGGGCATTGCCGGCATTCCGGCGTGTAGAGCGGGATGACGTGATCGCCCTTCGAGACGCTGGTGACGCCGGGGCCGGTATCGACCACCACGCCGGCGCCCTCATGGCCGAGGATCGCCGGAAACAGCCCCTCCGGATCGGCGCCCGACAGCGTGAAATCGTCGGTATGGCAGATGCCGGTCGCCTTGATCTCGACCAGGACCTCGCCGGCGCGCGGGCCTTCCAGATCGACCTCGGCGATTTCAAGCTTTTTGCCGGCTTCGAAGGCAACGGCGGCGCGGGCTTTCATGGCGTCTCTCCCATCTGTTTCTTGCGGTTGCTCTTGCGATTGCCTCCGGCGGAGCGCGTCGCGGCGAAGGGTGGGCCGAGAGCGCGCCCGGCGCAACCGAAAAATGCAACCGATTGGCGGGAGAAAGACCGTGCCCGGTCCGGCCGCGCGCAAGGGGCGGGCACGCGCGGCGTGCCGGCCGGGTCAGGCCGGCGGCGGTCATGCCGTCGCGCGGAGCCGTCAGCCGATCTCGAAGACCTGGCTACGCGACAGGTCGAGCGGCTGGGCCAGCAGCGCCTCGTCGGCGTCGAGCGCTGTGATGGCGTTCGGCCGGTCCTCGCGGCGCGCCACCTCCCAATAGCCGACCATGCGCTCGGTGAAGGCGTCGGTCCGTTCGGCGAACAGCCGGTCGGCGAGGGCGCGCGCCTCATGCTTGAGATCGGCGCGCCGGGCCGCCGACAGCGTCAGCCAATCGTCGCGGCGCGGCGTCCGGTAGAGCGGCGAGGCGGGATCGGCAAGCGCCGCTTCGAGATTGGCGAGATCGTTGAAATCGCCCATATGCTCGCGCAGCGCCTGCAACTCGCGCACCCAGGCCTTGAGGTATTTCGGCCAGGCGCGGGTCAGCGCTTCGAGCTGATAGCGCAGATGCACGACCCTCTTGCGCGCTTCGTGAAGCGCCTCGGGGTCGTCGGTCGCGAATGCCTGGTCGAGCAGCAGCCGGCCGCGGCCATGGGTCGTCGACAGGCTGCGGGTCAGAAGCCGCTTGCCCGACATCTTGCGCCACGTGAAACCGCGCTCGCGCAGCGAGGCCAGCGTTTCGGCGCCCTGCCGCGCCGCATCGGCGGTATCGGCCGCGCCGGCCAGCGTCAGGCCATGCTCATGGGTCAGCCGGATCATGCGGGTCGCCGAGGCGCGCGACGGCATGTCGGGGCCGGTCGCCCGGCTCGCCAGTTCCATCGCCGTTTCGACAAGGGCGGCGCGGTCGCGCGACCCGGCCAGAAGCCGGCCGAGATCGCGCAGATCGGCGTTCCACAGGCGAAACTGCTCGGTGCCCAGGCCGGGCCGGGCCAGCCGGACGATCGATCGAAGCCGCTTGATCGTCTTGCGCGCGGCATAGACGGCCTTGTCCTCGGGCGGGTTGCCCGAGGTCAGCGCGGCCAGTGCATTGGCGAGTTCGCTGTCGATCAGGGCCGGAATGCTGTCGGTCAGCGGAATGGCGGGATCGAGGGACAGACTTGTTTTGCTCATGTGATCTATTTAGCACGGATCACGAGGTGCACAAGGTGCGCTTTTCCCGGTTCGGGCGGTAACGGTTACCCGCTTCGCTTAGGACTTGCATCGCCCGGGAGATGATGGTTGGTACCGGGATGCCGGCAAAGCGCCCAAGGGCGTGATCCGCGCGGATGGATCTCGAACGGGGGGAGCACCGTGATGAGCGAGCAGACCGCTGAACCGAAGGACACCGGAAACGACGATCTGGAACCCTTGCGCAAGAACTGGCGCTGGATGGTGGCGCTGGGCATCTTGTGGATCGTATTCGGCATATTGGCGATCGTCGTGCCGTTCGCGGCCACGCTCGCCTTCGAACTGCTTCTCGGCGCGCTGTTCGTCGTCGGCGGCATCGCGCAGATCATCCAGGCCTTCAGCTGCCGTGGCTGGCGCGGTTTCGCCTTTCATGTCCTGACCGGGCTTCTGGCGGTCGTTCTGGGTGGCCTATTGTTGATGTTCCCGATCGAGGGCATTGCCACGCTGACCCTGGTCCTCAGCGCCTTCTTCCTGGCCGAGGGCATTTTGCTGATCATCGCCGCCTTCCGCTACCGGCCTGGCGAACACTGGGGCTGGATCCTGTTCAACGGCATTCTGGCGCTCGTCATCGGCGGGCTGATCCTGTTCGGCTGGCCGGCGAGTGCCGTCTGGGCCATCGGCCTTCTGGTCGGCATCCAGTTCTTCTTCAGCGGCATGATGATGACGACCATGGCGCTGGCCGCGCGCAAGATGTGACGGCGGGGGGCAATCTCCGCCGCGCGGATGCGCTGAATTTCGGGCGTCAGGCGGCGCTCGGACGCGTGGCGTGCAGCATGTAGTTCACGTCCATGTCGCGGCTGAGGCGCCATTCGTCGGCCAACAGATTGTAGAACACGCCGGTCTCGCCGGCCGGCGACAAGCCGTTGCGCGCCAGATGGTCGCGCACTTCCTCGGGCTTGAGGAACCGGTCCCATTCATGGGTGCCACGCGGCAGCCAGCCGAGCACGTATTCCGCGCCGACAATGGCGAGCGCGAAGGATTTCATGGTCCGGTTCAGGGTCGCCACGAACATCATGCCGCCGGGCTTGACCATCTCGGCGCAGGCGTCGAGGAACAACCCGACATCGGCGACATGTTCGACGACCTCCATGTTCAGGATGATGTCGAAGCGTTCGCCGGCATCGCGCAGGGCTTCGGCCGTTTCGGCGCGGTAGTCGATGTCGAGGCCGCTTTCGGTGGCGTGCAGCCGGGCCACCTCGATATTGACGGGTGTCGGGTCGGCGCCCGTCACTTCTACCCCGAGGTGCGCCATCGGCTCGCAGAGAAGCCCGCCGCCGCAGCCGATATCGAGCAGTTTCAGCCCCTCGAGACAGCGCGCGTCACGCGGGTCGCGGCCGAAATGGGCGGCCGCGTGATCGCGGATATAGCGTAGGCGCACCGGGTTGAACTTGTGCAGCGTCTTGAACTTGCCGGCGGGATTCCACCATTCCCTGGCGAGGGCGGAGAATTTCTCGACCTCAGCCTGATCGACGGTCGTCCGTTCCATGCTGTCCGCCATCGCTGTCTCCTTGTCGCGGTTCTCGTCGCGCCGGTCCGCGACGCCCGCGGTTTGCCATGCGGCTGTGCGGAGCAGGTTGTCACCACCCCTGACTCCCGGTAATAGGCGGGCCTTCACGGGTCGGGCAAGCGCGCTGATGACGCAAGCTCTCGTTTGTGCTTACGCCGCCCCGGTCCGCAAGATCACCTGATACGCCACTCAGCCGTCACCACCATTACCGCCATGTCCAGGCTCGTTCTAAAATTCGGCGGAACATCCGTCGCCGATCTCGACCGCATCCGCAATGTCGCGCGGCATGTCAAACGCGAGGCCGATGCCGGCCATCAGGTCGCGGTCGTGGTATCGGCCATGGCGGGCGCGACCAACCAGCTCGTCGCCTGGACCCGCGAGGCGGCCGCCATGCACGACGCGCGCGAATATGACGTCGTCGTCGCCTCGGGCGAACAGGTGACAGCGGGGCTGTTGTCGATCGTCTTGCAGGACATGGGCGTGATGGCGCGTTCCTGGCTCGGTTGGCAGTTGCCGATCCGCACCAATGAGGCGCATGGCGCGGCCCGCATCGCCGATATCGACGCCGCCCCGCTGATCGAGCGCCTCGACCAGGGCCATGTCGCCGTCGTGGCCGGCTTTCAGGGCGTTACGCCGGCCAATCGGGTGGCGACGCTCGGCCGAGGCGGGTCGGACACGAGCGCCGTGGCGCTTGCCGCCGCCATCGGCGCCGATCGCTGCGATATCTATACCGATGTCGACGGGGTCTACACGACCGATCCCCGGATCGTGCCCAAGGCGCGCCGGCTCGACCGGGTCGCGCATGAGGAAATGCTGGAGATGGCCTCGCTCGGGGCCAAGGTGCTGCAGGTGCGCTCGGTCGAGCTCGCCATGGTGCATGGCGTGCGCACCTTCGTGCGCTCGTCCTTCGACGATCCCGACGCGATCGCCATGCGCCGCGACAACGAACCGGTCGGCACGCTGATTTGTGATGAGGATGAGATCGTGGAAAAGAACGTCGTCACCGGCATCGCCTATTCGCGCGACGAAGCCCAGATCACCCTACGCCGGGTCCAGGACAAGCCCGGCGTCGCCGCCGGCGTGTTCGGCCCGCTGGCCGATGCCGCGATCAATGTCGACATGATCGTGCAGAACGTCTCCGAGGACGGCGCCTTCACCGACATCACCTTCACCGTGCCGGAAAGCGAATATGAAAAGGCGCTGGCCGTGATCGAAAGCGAGCGCGCGGAGATCGGCTACGAAAAGCTCGAAGGCGCCACCGACGTGGTCAAGGTGTCGGTGATCGGCATCGGCATGCGCAGCCATGCCGGCGTCGCCTCGGCGGCGTTCCGCGGTCTCGCCGAGCGCGGCATCAACATCCGCGCGATCACCACCTCCGAGATCAAGATCTCGGTTCTGATCGATGCGGCGTTCACGGAACTTGCGGTCAGAACGCTGCATTCGCTATACGGACTGGACCAAGCATAAACGGAGGTCGGCGGCCAAGACGGGCCGAACGCGCGTCTCACCGGCGCGCGGCCCATCCTTGATGCGGGGAGCGGAGAGCGTGATGCGGGGTATTGGCGGCGGCCCGCGCCTTATGCTCCGGCGCTTGCGCGGGCTGATGGCGGCACCCATCAGCCCCCAGGAGCGGCTGGACAAGATCACGAGCGTCGTAGCGGCGAATCTCGTCGCCGAGGTGTGCTCGATCTATGTCCTGACCGCCGACGGCATGTTGGAGCTCTACGCCACCGAGGGCCTCAAGCCCGAAGCCGTCCACAAGACCACGCTGCGGCTCGGCGAGGGCTTGGTTGGCCTAATCGGCCAGGAGGCCGAACCGCTGCGCCTGGCTGATGCCCAGCACCATCCGAGCTTCGCCTACAAGCCCGAGACCGGGGAGGAGATCTACAATTCCTTCCTCGGCGTGCCGGTCCTGCGTGGCGGCCAGACGCTCGGCGTCATCGTCATCCAGAACCGCACCCGGCGGGTTTATGAGGACGAGGAACTCGAGGCCCTCGAAACCGTCAGCATGCTGCTCGCCGAGATCATCGGCAGCGGCCAGCTCGAAGGCACCGCCCAGACCAGCGCGCTTCTGGCGCTGCAGCGCCCCTTCCATGCCCGTGGCTTCGTCCTGAGCGACGGCCTCGGGCTCGGCCATGCGGTGCTGCACGAGCCCCGCGTCGTCATCTCCCATCTCATCGCCGAGGATCCCGATGTCGAGCTCGACCGGCTGGAAGAGGCGCTCCGCAAGCTCCGGGCATCGCTCGACCAGCTGATCGAGGGCGGCGAACTCGGCATGATGGGCGAGCATCGCGAAGTGCTCGAAAGCTACCGCATGTTCGCCCATGACCAGGGCTGGGCGCGACGCATTCGCGAGGCGATCCGGTCGGGTCTGACGGCGGAGGCCGCCGTCGAGCGGGTGCAGAACGAAACCCGCGCCCGCATGCTGCGTCAGACCGATCCCTATCTGCGCGAGAGGCTGCACGATCTCGACGATCTCGCCAACCGGCTGTTGCGCGAACTCGTCGGCTGGACCGGGCCGGCCGCCCAGATCGGCGACGACGGGAATGTCGTCCTCGTCGCCCGCTCGATGGGACCGGCGGAACTGCTCGACTATGACCGCAACCGGCTGCGCGGCGTCGTGCTTGAGGAAGGCTCGCCGTCGAGCCATGTGACGATCGTCGCCCGCGCGCTCGGCATTCCGGCGATCGGCCAGGTGCCCGGCATTCTCGACATGGTGCGGTCGGGCAATCCCATCATCGTCGACGGACTGTCGGGCGATGTGCATCTGCGGCCGACCGCCGATGTCGAGAAGGCCTATGCCGACAAGGTCAGGCTGCGCGCCCGGCGCCAGGCGCGCTATGCCGCCCTGCGCGACGCGCCGGCGGTGACCGTCGACGGCGTTCCGGTCAGGCTGCTGCTCAATGCCGGCCTGCTGATCGACCTGCCGAACATCCAGGAGGCTGGCGCCGAGGGTATCGGCCTGTTCCGCACCGAACTGCAGTTCATGGTGTCGGCCCGGCTGCCCAAGACCGGCGAGCAGCAGGATCTCTACACGAAGGTTCTCGAAGCCGCCGGCGACCGGCCGGTGACCTTCCGCACGCTGGATGTCGGCGGCGACAAGGTGCTGCCCTATCTTCGGCTCCAGCACGAGGACAATCCGGCCATGGGGCTTAGGGCCATCCGCCTGGCGCTCGACCGGCCGGTCCTGCTCAAGACCCAGACGCGGGCGCTGATCCGCGCCGCCGCCGGCGCCGATCTCAGGATCATGTTCCCGATGATCACCGACGTCGCCGAGTTCCGGCTGGCGCGCGGCATCGTCGATGCCGAACTCGCCCAGGCCGCCAAGCACGGCCATGTCCCGCCGCGCTCGGTGCAGGTCGGCGCTATGATCGAGGTGCCGAGCCTGTTGTGGCAGCTCGACGAATTGCTGACGGAGGCCGATTTCGTCTCGGTCGGCTCGAACGATCTGGTGCAATTCCTGTTCGCGCTCGACCGCACCAATACCCGCATCGCCGACCGTTTCGACACGCTCAGCGTGCCGGTCCTGCGCGCGCTGCGTCGCATCGTCGAGGCCGCCGACCGGCACGGCAAACCGGCGACGCTGTGCGGCGAGATGGCCGGCCGGCCTCTCGAGGCCATGGCGCTGCTCGGCATCGGCTTTCGCGCCATCTCGATGGCGCCGGCCGCCGTCGGCCCGGTCAAGAGCATGCTTCTGGCGCTCGATCTCGGCACGCTGACCGGCTGGCTCGACCAGCGCATCGAGGCCGGGGCCTCGGATCTCAGGGCCGACCTTGCAAGCTTCGCCCAGCAGAACGACATCCCTCTTTAGCGGCGCTCCGTATACCGAATCGAACGAACAGGGCCCGGCGGCTTAAAGGGAAGCCGGGCCAACAAGAAAAAGATCCATGTCCGTCGAAGAAAACCTCAAGACCCTGGCCGCCCGGCTCGATGCCATCGACCAGCAGATGGCCTCCGAGACCCGTTCCGACCAGATCGTGGCGCTGGCGCGCGAACGCTCCGAGATCGAACCGGTGGTCACCACCTACCAGGCCCGGCTCGCCGCCGAAGCCGAGCGCGACGATCTGCGCGCTTTGCTCGACGATCCCGAGACCGACCCCGAGATGCGCGCGCTCGCCGAAGCCGAGATCGGCGATGTCGAGGAACGTTGCGCGGTGCTGTCGCAGGACTTGCGTCTTCTGCTTCTGCCCAAGGACGCCGCCGACGAGAAGGGCGTGATCCTGGAGATCCGCGCCGGCACGGGCGGCGAGGAGGCGGCGCTGTTCGCCGGCGATCTGTTCCGGATGTATCAGCGCTATGCGGAACTGCAGGGCTGGAAGGTTCAGGTGATCTCGGAAAACGCGTCCGATCTCGGCGGCTATCGCGAACTGATCGCCGAGATCGCCGGCAGCGGGGTCTATGCGCGGATGAAGTTCGAATCGGGCGCCCATCGCGTGCAGCGCGTGCCGGAAACCGAATCGGGCGGCCGGATCCACACATCCGCCGCCACCGTCGCGGTTCTGCCCGAGGCGGAAGAGGTCGATGTCGCGATCGAGGACAAGGATCTGCGCATCGACGTGTTCCGCGCCTCCGGCGCCGGCGGCCAGCACGTCAACACCACCGACAGCGCGGTGCGCATCACCCATGTTCCGACCGGCATCGTCGTCAGCCAGCAGGACGAGCGCTCGCAGCACAAGAACAAGGCCAAGGCGCTGAAACTTTTGCGTGCCAAGCTGTTCGACATCGCCCGCACCGAAAGCGAGACGGCCCGCGCCGAAGCGCGCAAAGGGCTCGTCGGATCGGGCGACCGGTCCGAACGGATACGCACCTACAACTTCCCGCAAGGTCGGGTGACCGACCACCGGATCAATCTGACGCTCTACAAGCTCGACCGCATTCTCGCCGGCGAGGCGCTGGGCGAGGTTACCGACGCGCTGATCGCCGAGGATCAGGCGCGCCGGCTGGCCGCCGCCGATGGGCTGACCTGACGGTCGCGGCGGGCGATGCCGGTCGCGACAGGTTTCGAGGGGCTCAGCGTGACGGCCGCGCTCGACCGGGCGGTGGAAGCGCTGATCGCCGCCGGGCGGCCATCACCACGGCTCGATGCCAGGCTGTTGTTGCAGCATGTTCTGGCGGTCGACCATGCCGGCCTTCTGGCTCAGGAAAGCCTGCCGCTGTCGGCCGATCGGGCGCGGGCCTACGGCGATCTCCTGGCGCGCCGGCTGGCTGGTGAATCGGTGGCGCGGATCACCGGCATCCGCGATTTCTGGTCGCTGTCGCTTGCCCTGTCGCCCGATACGCTGGAGCCAAGGCCGGACACCGAAACCCTCGTCGAGGCAGCGCTCGAGGTCGTGACCGCCCAGGGCTTGCGCGACAGACCGCTTCGGCTGGTCGATCTCGGCACTGGCACGGGTGCCGTTGCGCTGGCGCTTCTGGCCGAACTGCCCGAGGCACGGGCCGTGGCGACCGATATCGCCGAAGGAGCGTTGCGCACGGCCCGCGACAATGCCGATCGGGCAGGGCTCGGCGCGCGCTTCATGCCGTTGTGTTGTGACTGGATGGCGGCGCTCGCCGGCCCGTTCGATCTCGTCGTGTCGAACCCGCCCTATATCCGTTCCGCCGATATGGCCGGGCTCGACATTGAGGTGTCGGCGCATGATCCGGCGCGCGCGCTGGATGGCGGCGCCGATGGCTGCGACGCCTACCGCGCTATTTTCGCCGCTGTCGCGGCGCGGCGTCCAGCGCCGCTGATCCTCGTCGAGATCGGCGCCGGCATGGCCTCGGACGTAACCGACGCGGCGGCGGGGGCGGGGCTAGTGCCATGCGGCCAATGGGCTGATCTGTCCGGCACGGCGCGGGTTCTCGGTTTCGAGCGCCATGCGCCGGGCTGATCGGTGTGCCGCAAAAAAAGCTTGGATCGGCGGCCGGTACCCGCTAACGTGCCGGCGATGGTCCTGAGGATGCTTCGGCGCCGGACCCTGGATGGAAACGCCCGACGGCTTTGTGCCAAGCGGGGTGTTGATCCGGCAGATCGTTGTCAGACAGTGCATTGTCCGGCAGGGCGCCGCCAAAAGACTCAAGGCAAGTCCACCCGCTTCGGGTGCCCAGCAAATGGATCGACAGAGGAATCGGGATCGGGCGGGAACCGGTCCTGATCGGGGGTAAGGACGTGCGTCGGCCGTGAGCGGTCGGTGCCAAGCGCAGCCAAGGCATTGCCGTTCTATTGTCGTTTGCGGCCGCGTCGACGGGGACCGTCGAGGTCGGCACGCTCGCCGGCGTGACAGTGCCGCGCGGCGACACGCGAATGACGGAACGGCCGACAGGGCATCCGTGGCGCCAGCAGGCGCCGAGGCGGGATGTGGTCGCCATATGCCCAGGCCGCCGCTTTAATCAGAGTCGCCAATGAAACCGAAGAGCATGCAATGAGAATGCAGTCCGGCAGACGGGCACGGGGCCGTAATCGCAAGGGCCCGAATCCTCTTACCAAATCCTATGAAAGCAACGGCCCGGACGTGAAGATCCGCGGCACGGCATCCCATATCGCCGACAAATACAACCAGCTGGCGCGCGACGCCCTGGCATCGGGCGATACGGTGACGGCGGAAAACTACCTGCAGCACGCCGAACATTACTCGCGCATCATCGCTGCCGCCCAGGCGCAGCAGAACGAGCGCCAGGATCGCAGCGATCAAGATCGTGCCGATCAGGACCGCGCTGATCAGGATCGCTCGGAAGAACAGGCCGACACGGCGGATGCCCAGGCCGCGACCGAGGACGGGGCCACGGAGGGCGCGGATGCGAGCGCGGCCGCCAATGGCGAGGGCGCGTCTGCCGCCGCGACGGACGACGCGGGCAATGCCAATGGCAATGGCCAGGCCCCGACGCGCCGCCGCCGTCGCCGCGCGCCGCAGCGCGAGACGGAAACCGCCGATGCCGATGCGGCATCGACCCCCGTCGCGCCGCCGGCCGCCGTCGCCGCCGCGCCTTATCCGGCCGATCAGCCGCAGCCCGAGATCGACGAAACGGCCTGACGCCGGTTCGGCGCAAGCGCGCACCGCCCGGGCAGGCCGAAGCACGGCCGCCATCGTGACGGCCTGACGAACCGGCGCGCCGATCGATGCCGTGTGGCGGCGATATGCCGCTTCCGCTTTGCCATCCCGCCGACGGGTGCTATCTCCGCGATCATGGACACGACACTCACTTCCGATGGCGCGGCCGAGGACACCCGGACCGACGGCGCCGAGATCATTCCGAACGTGCGGAATTTCGCCATCGTCGCGCATATCGACCATGGGAAGTCGACGCTCGCCGACCGCCTGATCCAGGTCACCGGTGGCCTCAGCGCGCGCGAGATGAAGGAGCAGGTGCTCGATTCGATGGACATCGAGCGCGAGCGCGGCATCACCATCAAGGCGCAGACCGTGCGGCTGTCCTATACCGCCAAGGACGGCAAGGACTATGTCTTGAACCTGATCGACACGCCGGGCCATGTCGACTTCGCCTATGAGGTCAACCGCTCGCTCTATGCCTGCGAGGGCGCGCTGCTCGTCGTCGATGCGAGCCAGGGGGTCGAGGCGCAGACGCTCGCCAATGTCTACCAAGCGATCGATGTCGATCTCGAAATCGTGCCCGTTCTCAACAAGGTCGATCTGCCGGCCGCCGAGCCCGACAGGGTGAAGACCCAGATCGAGGAGGTGATCGGGCTCGATGCGTCCGACGCGATCCCGATATCGGCCAAGACCGGCATGGGCGTTGAAGATGTGCTGGAAGCGGTGGTCGACAAGCTGCCGCCGCCGCGTGGCGAGCGGGCCGCGCCGTTGAAGGCGCTTCTCGTCGACAGCTGGTACGATCAGTATCTCGGCGTCGTCGTCCTCGTCCGGGTCATCGACGGCGTGCTGAAGAAAGGCATGAAGATCACGATGATGGGTACCGGCGCCCATTACGAGATCGACCGGCTCGGTATCTTCACGCCGAAACTCGTCAACTGGCCCGAACTCGGCCCCGGCGAGATCGGCTTCATCACCGCCTCGATCAAGCAGGTCGCCGATACCCGCGTCGGCGACACGATCACCGAGGAACGCCGCCCGACGCCCGCGCCGCTGCCGGGCTTCAAGCCGGCGCAGCCGGTGGTCTTCTGCGGCATCTTCCCGATCGATGCCGGCGATTTCGAGGATCTGCGCGCCGCGATGGGCAAGCTGCGGCTGAACGATGCCAGCTTCACCTTCGAGATGGAAACGTCGGCGGCGCTCGGCTTCGGCTTCCGCTGCGGCTTTCTCGGCCTGCTGCATCTCGAAATCATCCAGGAACGGCTCGAACGCGAGTTCAATCTCGACCTGATCGCCACCGCGCCCTCGGTCATCTACGAACTCGCCATGACCAATGGCGATGTGATCGAACTGCACAATCCGGCGGACATGCCCGATCCGGTGAAGATCTCCGAGATCCGCGAGCCGTGGATCCGTGCCACGATCCTGACGCCGGACGACCATCTCGGCGCGATCCTGAAACTCTGCGAGGAACGGCGCGGACGCCAGGTCGAACTGACCTATGTCGGCAGCCGGGCGCTGGTGACCTATGATCTGCCACTCAACGAAGTGGTGTTCGACTTCTACGACCGGCTGAAATCGGTGTCGCGCGGCTATGCCAGCTTCGACTATCAGATCACCGGTTATGAGACCGGCGATTTGGTCAAGATGCAGATCCTGGTCAATGCCGAGCCGGTCGACGCGCTGAGCGTCCTGGTGCATCGCAGCCAGGCCGAGCGGCGCGGGCGGGCGATGTGCGAGAAGCTCAAGGATCTCATCCCCCAGCACATGTTCCAGATCCCGATCCAGGCGGCGATCGGCGGGCGCATCATCGCCCGCGAGACGATCCGCGCGCTCAGGAAGGACGTCACCGCGAAATGCTATGGCGGCGACGTGACCCGCAAGCGCAAGCTTCTGGAAAAGCAGAAGGAGGGGAAGAAGCGCATGCGCCAGTTCGGTCGCGTGGAGATTCCCCAGGAAGCCTTCATCAAGGCGCTCAAAATGAGCGAATAGGCGCTTGTCGCGTCGCGTTCGGGTTTAACCCCGCGTCATTGATTGTTCATTATGCTGTGACCGGCATTTTGACGATAGGGGCGCTCAAGCCCATCTGACGCCTATGGACACAGTGCTCGACCGTATCGGGCGCCTGATCGCCCGGATCATTACCCGCGAGCGTCCGGTCTCGCCCGAAGACGCCATCGATGTCGAGATGATGCGCCGGGTGATGGAGCCCGGCGACGTGCTGCTCGTCGAGGCGCGGTCGAAGGTGTCGACCGCGATCCGCTATCTCACCCAGTCGACCTGGTCGCATGCCGCGCTTTATGTCGGTGACGCGCTGGAAGACACGACCGAGGCCGGCGATGCCGCTGGCGGCGCCCCGGAGACGCCGCGTCCGAGGCTGATCGAGGTCAATCTTGGCGAGGGTTGCGTCACGGCCCCGCTCGAAAAATATGCCGGGCTCAATCTGCGCATCTGTCGGCCCGTCGGGCTGACGCCGGAAGACCGACGCGCGGTGGTCGCCTTCATGATCGACAGCCTCGGCATGCGCTACGATCACAAGAACATCTTCGACATGCTGCGCTATTTCCTGCCGACGCCGCCGGTGCCGGTGCGCTGGCGGCGGCGGCTGATCGCCTTCGGGTCCGGCGATCCGACGCGGGCGATCTGCTCGTCGCTGATCGCCCAGGCCTTCCAGTCGGTGCGCTATCCGATCCTGCCGCGCGTCACGCGCCTGGGCCAGGATCCCGATACGCCGACGCGCAACTCCTATACCCGCCGGGACATTCTGATGATCCGGCATCATTCGCTCTACACGCCCAAGGATTTCGACATCTCGCCCTATTTCGCCGTGATCAAGCCGACCCTCAAGCTCGGCTTCGACTATAAGAGCGTCATCTGGTCTGACAGCCTGCCCGACGAGATCCGGAACGGCCTGGAGGCCGACATCGCGACCTAGACGCTTTTCTGTCCCTGCTGAAGCTTTTGATCATTGGCGTGCCGTTGCCGGACATGTTCCGGCAATCAGACACGGCAGGCTGGGTGCCCCTTAGCCCTGGCCCCCCGGAACAGGCCCGGGGGTGATGACGAATACCAACGCCCGCCAGATGCTTCCGCTGCAACGTGAACGAGGCTAGCCCGCCTCTGGCGCCACCAGCCGCTTGTAGAGATGCCACGTGGCGTGGCCAAGCACCGGCAGCACGACGATCAGCCCGATGAAGGCCGGCAGCGACGCGGCGAGAAGCGCCACGGTGACGATCACGCCCCATCCGATCATCGGCACGAGGCTCGTGAACACGGCCCGCACGGAAGTGATGATCGCGGTGACGAAATCGACCTCGCGTTCGAGCAGCAGCGGGAAGGACACGACCGTGATCGTGTAGACAAACAGCGCCAGAACCCCGCCGACCAGCGTACCGACACCGAGAAAGGCGAGACCGCCCGGCGTGGTCAGCGCGACATCGAGGAATTGCACCGGCGAGGTGATGGATTCAAAGCCGAGGAACAGCGCCAGAAGAATGCGGATCTGGTACATCCACACAACGAAGATGAACAAGGTGACGAAGGCCATGAAGCCGAGATCGGTGGTCCGCGCCTTGAACATCACCCCGAGCACGCCGCCCCAGGACAGAGGCTCGCCGGTCTCGCGGCGGCGGCTGACCTCGTAGAGCCCGACGGCGATGAAGGGGCCGAGGATGGCGAAGCCCGCGCCCAGCGGATAAGGTAGCCAGCCGAGATCGTAATAGAAGGCGGCGAGCACGATCAGAAGCCCGCCGACGGCGTAGAACAGGCCGAAGAACAGGCCATAGACCGGGGCGGCCTGGAAATCGCGCAGGCCCTCGCCGAGCGCGTCGCCGATATCGGCGAAGCTGACCTTCCTGACCTGGGGCATCGGCTTCACACTGGCGGCCGCGCCGCTGCTCTCTGCCTGGTCGATAGGGCCCGTTTCCGTGTTCATCACGCCTCCTCCCGATGTGTCAAACTGACCGTCTCGTGCGGCTTGATGGGGAGTATAGCGCGAAGCCGCGCGTTGGGGAGACCGTTTCGCCGATCCCGTGGCCGGTCGGCGGTCAGACAGGAGCCGGCCGGTCGCGCTGGAACAGGCAGAGGATCGCGCCGAGGCCGAGCACCAGCGCGCTGACGGCGAGCCCGCTGCCGAGGCCGCCGACGATATCGGTGATGGCGCCGATGCCGACCGGTCCCAGGGTCTGGCCGAGCCCGAAGGCGATCGTCATCATCCCGATCCCCGCCGCCCAGGCATCGGGCGGATAGTTGCGGCGGATGAAAATGGTGGTGGCCGCGACCACCGCGAAGAAGGCCGAGCCGAAGACCAGCGCCGAGACGATCAGCGCCCAGGGCGCGACCGAGATCAGCGGACCGATGCTGCCGAGCGAGGTGATGGCGATCAGGAAGGCGGCGGCGCGCCCGCTCGGAAAGGTCTCGAACAGCCGGGCCCACAGGAACGGGGCGATCATGCCGCCGCAGCCGATGGCCGCCCAGAACGCTCCTTGGGTCAGCGGGCCGCCGCCATTTTCCTGTACCCAGGCGATCATGAAGGTCATATAGGCGATATAGCCCACGCCGAAGAGCGTGTAGCCGATGAGGATCGGCGCCATGGGCGCCAGCGCGACCCGGCCGCTGCCGCCCTCGGCGCGCGGCGCTTCCTCGCGCCCTGGTCCCGCGAACAACAGCCCGACACAGAGCACGAGGGACAGCGCGCCGAGGAAATACCAGGTGCCGCGCCAGCCGCCGGGGCCGAGTTCGGCCAGGACCAGCGGCGCCGACAGGCCCGACAGGACGATGCCGAGGCCCGGGCCCATATAGTAGAGCGCGATGAGGAAGGCCTGGCTGCGGTCCGACCGCGAGGCCAGCGTCGCCCCCAGCGTGGCGCCGGCGATGAAGGCGATGGCGGCGGTTATGCCGGCGATCAACCGCACCCCGCTGAGGAAGACGAAATTGCCCGAGGCGCCCGACAGCGCGATCGAGGCGCTGCCGACAAGGCAGAACACCCAGAGCGCGCGCCAGGCGCCCATGCGGCGGATCACCGATGACGCGATCAGCGCGCCGCCGAGATAGCCGGCGGCATTCATCGTGTTCATCCAGCCGGCTTCGGCATAGCTCCAGCGAAGATCGGCCTGCATGTCGGGCAGAACCAGCGCATAGGCGAAGCGCGCGATGCCCTGGCCGATCGCGGGCGCCAGCGCCAGGACGAGAACCGCCAGGGCCGCGCGGCGAACGCTCAACGAAGGCAGGGTCTCGCTCGTCATGGTGGCGCGACCCTAGCTGTCGAACGATGGCCCGGCCAGAGCGCCCGTGGCATGGCTGTCATTTCTCGGAGACGTCGTCCCGGTCGCCGGCCTGAACCTCCGTCCGCCGGCCCGCGCGCAGTACATAGCCGATGACCTCGGCCACCGCCCGGTAGAGCTCGACCGGTATCTCGTCGTCGAGCTCGACCGATTGCAGCGCCTCGGCCAGAACCGGGTTTTCCTCGACCGCCACGTCATGGGCCTCCGCGAGGTCGACGATCCGGTCGGCCAGCGCGCCACGGCCTTTGGCGACGACGCGTGGGGCGTCATCGCTCGCCTGGTCATAGGCGAGCGCCACCGCCGACCGGCGTGGCGGTGTCCCGGTCGCTCGCGCCGTCATGAGACTTCATCCATATAGCGGCCCGGATCTGGCGGATCGGTATCGGCCGGCGGCCTGCCCTGGCGGACGGCCAGCATGTCGACTTCGAGCGCTGCTTCTTCAAGGGCGCGTTCGAGGCCGTCGAGATCGGCACGGAGCCGCGTCGCCATGCCGCCGTCCTCGGCCCAGATGGCGACGCCGATGCGCTGGCCGCGCAGGGTGACGGCGGCATGGACGGGGCCTGTGTCGTTGAAATCGAGGCCGAAGCGCAGCCGCCAGACATCGACCGCGCCGGCAGCCTGCCCGGTGGCGCTCTCCCGCTCACGGCTGATGCGGAACTGCATGATGCCGGTGCGGCCGTCGCGCATAAGCGGTAGCTCCAGGACGAGGTCGCGCGACGCCATGTCCGGGGCCCGCGCGCTGTCTGTTTGGTCGGGCAGGCTCGCGAACTGCATGAGCTTGATCCGCGACAGCGCCCCATCGACCTGCTGCATCAGCCTAGCCGCCAGGTCGTCGGCCGGCATGTCGGGGCTCAGTGTCGGCTGCGCCGGGCGCTGGCTGTCGGCACCTGGCCGCGCCTGCGGTGGGGTGGGGCGTTCGGCATCGGCACGCGAGGCGTCCCTGCCGGTACCGTCGCCGAGCGCGGCGCGCATCTGGGCGAGTAGCGCCTTGAGGTCGCCGGTCTGCGGCTGGCCGCGCGCCTGGCCGGCCTCCTGAAACAGGCCCGATGTCGACACGGCCCGAGCCAGATCGGCGGCGGTCGGGCCGCGATCGCCGTCGAGCGACAGGCCGAGCAGCTTGGCGATCAGCCCGCGTGCCGGTTCGGGCAGTGCCGCCGCCGATTGCGGCTTGGCCAGGGTGGCGAGATTGGCGAAGAGCGGCGCCAACCCGCTCTGGCTTGCGAGAGCAGCGCGCACGGCCTGATTGACGGCGGCGGTCGCCGCCGTCTGCGCCGTGGCCTGACCCGGCGCTGGAGATGGCGGTGCGGCGGGCGGGGCCGTGTTGCCGGGAGCGGATGCGGCATTGCCGGCCTGTCCGGCGGGCGCTGGAAGGGCGGATCGCGGCGTCGCGATGGCTTGACCTGAGGGCGCGGCCGCCTGTGCCGGCGTGCCACCTGCCGCCGGCTGTGCGGTCGCGGGCGCCGTGCCCGTGCGCTGGGATGTCGCCGTCCCGGTTTGCGGCTGCGGGGTGAAGCGCAACTGTATCTCGCCGCCCGCCGCGCGCTGCACGTCGACGCGCACCTGCGTGCCGGGTGGCAATGGCGCCTGTCCGCGCAGGTCGAGATTGCCCGCCGGCGTCGCCAGCGTCAGCGTGCCGGCCGGGAGATTGCCGCTCGGCGGGACAACGCGGGCCCCGAAGGCCTGGCCGGGCTGCAACAGGCTCAGCAGGGCTTGCGTTGTGATCGCGCGCGCCTGTAGCACGGCCTGAAAGGCCTGCCGCGGCTGTCCGCCCGGCGCCTGTTGCGGCACGACGGGTGGCACGGTGAGGGGCGCGCTCATCTCATTCGCTCGCGATATCGCCCCGCGACCGGATAGGCCAAGGCCCATGAATGGCCCACCGGCCGGGGCATGAATCGATCGATGGCGGAAAGCCTAACCGCGCCGGCGTTAACAAATGCTGCCGCCGGTCGACGCGCGCCAGGGGTGGCTAGCGAGAGGCGGGACATGTGCGATGCACGGCATGTATCATGCGCGGCATGTGTCATGCGCTAGCATGGCTTTTCAGCCCGATTGTCGCTGCCTAAGGTGACGGTCCTGCCTGCGACGATCCCCTCATGGAGCTTTCTTGCGATGACCGGCCTGCCTTCGGATCCTTCCCTGATGACCGCCATGGATCTGGCGCGCGGCTTTCGCCGCCGCGACCTGTCGCCGGTCGAGGTGGTGGACGCGATCGCGGCAAGGCTCGAGACGCAGAACGCGGCCGTCAACGCCTTCAGCCATATCGCGCTCGACACAGCTCGAAGCCAGGCGAGGGAAAGTGCCGCCCGCTGGCAGAAGGGGGCGCCGCTGAGCCGAATCGATGGGGTACCGATCACCATCAAGGAAAATCTCGACACGACCGGCTGGCCGCAGCGCAAGGCATCGCTCACGGTGCCCGCCGACCGGCGCGCCGAGGCGGATTGCCCGGTCGTCGACCATATGCGTGGCGCCGGCGCGGTCTTCATCGGCCAGACCATAATGCCGGAATTCGGCTGGAAGGGCGTGACGGACGGGCCCGCCTGGGGCATCACGCGCAACCCCTGGGACACGCGAATGACGCCGGGCGGTTCGTCGGGTGGAGCGGCGGCCGCCGCGGCGCTCAATCTCGGCTGCCTGCATTTCGGCACAGATGCGGCCGGCTCGATCCGCATTCCGGCCGCCTTCACCGGCGTTTTCGGGCACAAGCCGAGCTATGGTCGGGTGCCGGCCTGGCCGCTCTCGCTGTTCGGCACCTTGGCGCATATCGGGCCAATGAGCCGCAGCGTTACCGAGAGCGCGCTGATGCTGACGGAAATGAGCGCGCGCGACCGGCGCGACCGGCATCAGATGCCGTCCGATCCGCCCGACTATCTCATAGGTCTCGACGGCGGCGTGGCGGGCCTGCGGATCGGGCTCAGCCTGGCGCCCTTCGGCTATGACCGGATCGACCCCGAGATCACGGCGGCGACTGTGGCGGCGGCGCGCCTATTCGAGGAGATGGGGGCCGTCGTCGAGGAGGCGGAACCGGCCTTTCCCGATCCCGTGCCGGTGCTCGCCACCTTGTGGAACAATGGCGCGGCGACCGTCATTGCCACCGTGCCCGAGGCCGATCGCGGCGGGATCGATCCGGGCCTGATGCGCGATGCGCGCGCCGGTCAGGCGCAGTCGCCAGCCGAGGTCGCGCTGGCCGAAGCGGCGCGCGCCATGTTCCATCGCGCCGCCGAAGACTTTCACGCGCGCTACGACCTGTGGCTGACGCCGATGATGCCGATCGGCGCCTTCGAGGCCGACCACGACATGCCGCCGGGCGGCGGGTTCGGCGATCACTGGATTGACTGGAGCCCGTTCAGCTATCCGATCAATCTGAGCCAGCAGCCAGCCTGTTCCTGTCCGGCGGGCTTCACCGCGTCAGGCCTGCCGATCGGGCTGCACATCGTCGGCCGGCTGCATGACGACGCGCTTGTCCTCAGGGCGGCGCGCGCCTTCGAGGCGGCCATGCCGCCCAGGACGATCGACGCGCCGAACATCCGCCACGGGATGTGACATTCAGCCGACGGGGCGTTTGGCGTCGTTCATCAGGTCGAGCGGATAGATCGGCCGGCGCACGCGATCGAAGCGGACGCGGTCATTGTCCGATGTCGTCACGCCGGTGCCGTCGAGGGTCAGCGTGTGCCTGCCGATCGGCTTGAAGCCGGCGCGATAATGGATGCGCGATTTCAGCAGGAGATAGCGGCAGGCACGCGGATCGATGCCGTTATTCTCGAAGATCCCGGCATCCCAGGGCTCGTGATGGGTGCTGGTGACGACGATCCGCATCGGTCCCGTCTGGAACACCGCCGTCGGGCCGGTATGCACCTCCGATCCGGTATACATCGGCCCGCGCACGGTCCAGCTGCCATCGGTCAGCGCGCGCACCCGTCCGGTCAGGCGCAAGGGCCGGCCGGCTTCGCGGATCGATGGCATGTCGGTCTTGCCGCCAAGGTCGAGGGTGACCTCGGCGCCGGGACCCGCCGCGATCATCTCTTGAACGGCCGCCGGGTCCCAGACGGTCGCCACCGCGACATCGTCGAGCCCGGCCTCGAGAACTGCCTGGATGACGTCCATCACATCCGATGTGCCGCCCGACCCGACATTGTCGGCATGATCGAGCAGGATGACCGGGCCGTCATCACCGAGCCCGCGCGCTTCGGCGAGCGCGTCGCCGATCGGCCGGTGCTGGTAGACGAAGTCGGCGCGGTCCTTCCAGGCGATATCGAGCAATTCATCGCGCGCCGTGTCCGCCAGCGCCCGATCGCCATCGGCGACGACGACCACCGAAACGCCGGCATGGGCGATATCGGCCATCGGAAAGCCGCCGAAGACGGTGGCGGCCAGAATGCCGGGCCGGGTTTCGAGATCGCGCGTCATCTGCTGCAGCGGGCCCATGGGAAAATCGTCGGTGCCCATGCGCAAGGTCTGCGCCAGGACCGGTGTCATGCCGAAGCCGATGACCGGATCGACCTCGCCCTTCAGCGCGCGGAACAGGATGTCGGCGGCGATCTTGCCCACGTCATACATGTCGGTATGCGGATAGACCTTGTAGCCGTTGAACACGGTGAGATGTTCGATCATGCCGGGATCGATATTGCCGTGCATGTCGCAGGTCAGGCAGATCTTGATGCCGGGCTGGGCACGCTGGATGGCCGCGACCAGGGCCGCTTCGCCATCGACCGCATTGCCGTCCTTGTCCTCCGCCACCATGGCGCCGTGCAGGTCGAGCAGGGCCGCATCGAAGGGGCCGGTGTCGAGGGCTTCGAGGATCGCGCGCTCGAAATGATCATAGGCCTCAAAGCGGACGATGCCCGACGGCATCGCTTCGCCGGCGATCGGGGTGACGATCTCGGCACCATGGGCTTCGGCAACGTCGACGAAGGCGGCGAGCGGGTGATTGGTGCCGCGATAGGCCGACAGCACCGCGGCACCTTCGTGAAGCCCCCATGACCTGAAGCGCGCCAGATCGGTCTCGATCGGCGAGAAGGTGTTGGTTTCGTGCTTCATCATGGCGATGAGAACGCGCATTGGCGGCAAACTCCGGTATTGCGAACAAGGATCGGCGGGAAGTGTGGCATGCCGGCGCGGACCGCCCAAGGGGACGGCCGCCGATCCGCCATGCGAAGAACGCTTTCCCGCCGCGACCGGCATGGCCGCGCCGGGGCGTCGCCCGGTGTTGTCGAGGTGCCGGGCGGTTACATCCGCATGCGCTTGGCCTCGGGATCGAACAGCGGTTCGAACACGGGCCGGGCCTCGCGCCTTTCGCCGATGATCTCGATCTCGAAGGACCCGTTGGCGCCGTTGGCGATGAGTTCGGACGGGACATAGCCCTGGGCCAGCGACTTGTCGATGTAATGCGCATAGCCGCCCGAGGTGATCCAGCCGACGACCTTGCCGTCATGAAAGACCGGCTCGTCGCCGATACAGTCCGCATCGGTCGCATCGACGTCGAAGGTGACTCGGCTGAGCTTCGGCCCGGCGTCCTTTTCGCGTTGCGCCGCGTCGCGGCCGATGAAGTCGTTCTTGGTCAGGTCGACGAAGCGGTCGAGACCGGCCTCGAAGGCGCCATAGATCGGCCGAAGCTCGCGGAACCAGGTGGGGAAGTTCTTTTCGAGCCGCATCGACAGCAGCGCGCGCATGCCGAAATTGCCGATACCGTATGCCGCGCCGGCTTCCATGATCGCGTTGTAGAGCCGGTACTCATATTCCGGCCGTGTCCAGATCTCGTAGCCGAGATCGCCGGTATAGGTGATGCGGCTGAGGATGCAGGGAACCGAGGCGATGTCGATCTCGCGGCAGGCCATGAACTTGAACGCCTCGCCCGAAACGTCCTCGCCGGCGATTTGGGCCAGGACGTCGCGGCTCTTGGGGCCGGCGATCGACAGGCCGACAAGGCCGAGGCCGAGCGCCGTGATCGCGGCCGAGCCGTCCTCCGGCAGATGCCGGGTCAGCCAGCGCATATGATAGCGTTCGGCCTGGCTCGACCCCCACATCATGAAGCGGTCGTCGGCGAGCTTGGCGATGGTGAAATCGCCGATCAGCTTGCCGAATTCGTTCAGCATCGGCGTCAGGACGATGCGGCCGGTGCGCGGCATCTTGTTGGTCATCGTCCGCGACAGGAAGGCTTCGGCGCCTGGCCCGGTGATCTCGTATTTGGCGAAATTGGCGATCTCGGTGACGCCGACGCCGTTGCGCACGGTGAGGACCTCCGACTTCACATGGGGGAAGTCGTTGGAGCGGTGAAACGAGAAGATGTCGACCGGCTCGACGCCTTTGGGCGCGAACCAGAGCGGGGTTTCAAGCCCCCAGGACGCGCCCATGACGGCACCTTGTGACAACATCTTGTCATAGAGCGGGGTGGTCTGGGTCGGCCGCGCGGCGGGCAGTTCCTCGTTGGGGAAGCGGATCCGGAAGCGACGCGCATAGTTCTCGCGCACCTTCTCATTGGTGTAGTCCCGGGTCGCCCAGGTGCCGAAGCGGGCGACATCCATGCCCCAGACATCGAAGCCCGGATCGCCGTCGACCATCCAGTTCGACAGCGCCAGCCCGACGCCGCCGCCCTGGCTGAAGCCGGCCATGACGGCGCAAGCCGCCCAGAAATTGCGCACGCCGGGCACTTCGCCGATCAGCGGATTGCCGTCCGGCGCGAAGGTGAAGGGGCCGTTGATGATTTTCTTGATGCCGGCCTTTTGGAAGGCCGGGAAATGCGTGAAGCCGACTTCCAACGACGGCGCGATGCGGTCGAGATCGGGCTCCAGCAGCTCATGGCCGAAATCCCACGGGGTCTGGCGCGGCGACCAGGGCTTGCAGGCCTGTTCATAGGTGCCGAGCAGCATGCCGCCGCGCTCCTGGCGGATATAGATCTCACCCTTGAAGTCGATGCAGTGAATGACTTCCTTGCCGGTCGCCTCGTTGATCGCGGCGACCTCGGGCATGTCTTCCGTGAGGAGATACATGTGCTCCATGGCGAGCACCGGCAGTTCGACCCCGACCATGCGGCCGACCTCGCGAGCCCACAGTCCACCGGCATTGACAACATGTTCACAATGAACCGTGCCCTGTTCGGTCACCACGTCCCAGGTCAGGTCGGGGCGCTGGTTCAGCTCGACGACCCGGTTGCGCAGCACGATCTCGGCGCCGTTGATGCGGGCCGCCTTGGCATAGGCATGCGTCGTGCCCGAGGGGTCGAGATTGCCGTCGACCGGATCCCACATGGCGCCGATGAAGTGTTGTTCCTCGATCAGCGGGCACAGCTCCTTGGCTTCCTTGGCCGAGACGATTTCCGTATCCAGGCCGAGATAGCGGCCGCGCGCATGGGCCATCTTGAGCCATTCGAGGCGCTCGGGCGTGTCGGCCAGCGCCAGCCCGCCGGTCGGGTGTAGCCCGCAAGGCTGGCCCGATATCTCTTCGAGCTCCTTGTAGAGCTCGATCGTATAGGCCTGCAGCTTGGCGACGTTGGGATCGCCGTTCAGCGTGTGGAAGCCGCCGGCCGCATGCCAGGTCGAGCCCGATGTCAGCTCCGACCGCTCGATCAGAAGACAATCGGTCCAGCCCTTCTTGGTCAGGTGGTAGAGCACCGAGCATCCGACGACCCCGCCGCCGATGACGACAACCCGTGCTGTGGATTTCATGGTCTGCGTTTCCCTTGTTTCACATGGTGCGATCGGATCGCACGGCTTTGGCTTGTTCGATGGTGGTGATGCGGGACCTCATCTTGAGGAACGCGCTTGGTGTCGTCACGCGCCGGGCGCGCGTCTCGAAGGATGAGGGGCCGGTATAGCGGGCGGGTTTATCACCGCTCGCCGGCTCCGGCCACGCGTCGCGAGCGGTGTCACACATCCGGCGCGAGGCCCACCGGGAAGGTGTCGAGGATATCGAGCCCGGTCTCGGTGATCACCGCCTGGCGTTCGAGCTTGACGCCCTCGCGGCCGCCGACGCGGCCGATATAGCTTTCGAAACAGATGCACATGCCCGGTTCGAACACGCCGTCATAGCCGTGATCCTCGCCGCCGCCATAGCCGAGATGGGGGTATTCGTCGCACAAGCCGACGCCATGCACGATCGCCGAATAGCGGTTCGGGAAATAGTCCTCCGGCAGCGCGAAGGAGGCGTCGCGGAACTCGAAGAAGGTCATGCCGGGCCGGAAGACGTCGAGATTATGGGCGATCTGCTCCTCGGCCATGGCGTGCAGCGAGATCTGCTCGTTGGATGGCCCGCGGCCGCCCGGCGTTACCCAGCTGCGCGAGATGTCCGAGCAATAGCCGTAGGGGCCGATCAGGTCGGTGTCGAAGGCGAGGATGTCGCCGGCCTCGATGACCCGATCGGAGCATTCCTGGAACCAGGGATTGGTGCGCGGACCGGACGCCAGGAGGCGGGTTTCGATCCATTCCCCGCCGCGCGCGATATTGGCCTGGTGCAGGATCGACCAGAGCTGGTTTTCGGTGATGCCCGGTTTGAGATTGCGCCACATGTCGCGCATGCCGACTTCGGACGTCTGCACCGCCCGGCGCATCGCCTTGATCTCCTCGGGATGCTTGATGGCGCGGGCATGTTCCGTGAAGGCCTGGCTCGACAGGCAGTCAATGCCTTCGGCGGTCAGCGCCTCGATGCCCATCTGGTCGCATTTGTCGATCAGAAGCCGGCGGTTGCCCCCGCCATGCTGGCGCACGAGATCGGCCAGTTCGGCGGCCCAGACCGTGACCTGGGCGCGCTCCTCGGGACCGGCGCCGAAATAGAACCAGCTCGTCGCGTAGCGGGTCTCGTCGACGGCCTCGAAGCCCTCCGATAAATGCTTGCAGCCGTGGAAATCGAACAGCACGACCGGGCCGTCGGTGGCGATGAAGCAGTAGCGCACCGCATTGTGCAGGCACCAGACCTGCATGTTCGACGTGTCCGTCGCATAGCGGATGTTGAGCGGATCGTAGAGCAGGCAGCCGGCCGCGTCGCGGGCGCGCAGTTGCTGGCGGATCCGGTCGAGCCGATAGCGGCGAACCACCGTCATGTCGGGCTCGGCGAGACCCGCGTCGCGCCATTCGGCGAGCGCCGGATTGCCCGGATCGGTCACCTCGATGGCGCCGGTCACGTCATGGATCGGGCGGCGGCTCGGGTCGATTTTCGGCGATGGGGACAGATCTTCCATGGCTCTCGCCTTTCCTGCGGTCAGATCATTCGGCGGCTTCGGCGGGCGCGCCGATGCGGGGGCGGACTTCCGCGCCGCGCGTCTCGGCCTCGTCGTCGATCAACTCGGCGGGAAAGCCCGGCGCGTGCACGTGGCTGCCCGTCGCCTCTTCGAGCCGGCGGATGATGTCGGTCGACCACATGTCGCCGCCGAACCGGGTTCGGGCGTCCTCGAACATCTCGATCAGAAGCGGGTTGATCTCGAGTGGGGTGCCGGTCTTGTCGGCGATCGCCTGGAACAGCGTGATGTCCTTGAGGACGAGATCGGTGGTGAAACCGACATCGCGGCTGCCGTTCAGGATCACCTGGCCTTCGGTCTCGTGGACGAAGGAATTGCCCGACGAGATGCGGATCGCCTCATAGGTGACGCCCATGTCCATGCCGGCGCGCTGCATGACGGTGAAGGCTTCGGCGAGCACCGCGAGATGCGCGGTGGCCAGCACATTGGTCATGACCTTGAGCGTCGAGGCCGAACCGAGATCGCCGGTATGCAGCACCCGCCGGCCCATCCGGGTCAGAAGCGGCAGCACGCGCTCGAAGACCTGCCGGTCGCCGCCGGCGAAGATCGAGATATTGCCGGTCGCCGCCCGGTGGCAGCCGCCGGAGACGGGGCAGTCGAGCACCGAAATCCCGGCCTCCGCCGCGCGCTGTCCGAGGCGGCGCACCTCGTCCGCGTCGGTGGTGCTCATTTCGAGCCAGACCGACCCTTCGGGCAGATGCGCCAGCGCGCCGTCGCCCGTGCCTTCCAGGACGGCGCGCGTCGCGGCCGGCGAGGGCAGGCAGGTGATCAGCACCTCGACCTGGCCGGCGAGTTCGGCGGGTGCGGCGGCCCATGCCGCGCCGGCCGCGACCAGCGGATCAGCTGCCTCGCGGCTCAGATCGCTGACGGTGAGGTCGATGCCGTTGCGCACGAGCGAGCCGGCGAGCTTGCCGCCGACCTCGCCAAGTCCGATGAAGCCTACGCGCATGAAGGTCTCCGAATGCCGTCGACTGCGGCCTTGGGGGTCAGAAATCGGTCGGGGCGCCGCCTTCTTCCTTGCGGCGGGTTACGAAGGCTTCGAGTTCCTCGCGGCGCGCCGGGTCGAGCGGCGGCGGCTCGAAATCGGCGAGGATCTGCTTCCACAGCCTGTGGGCATGGTCGAGCGCGGTCGGTGAGCCGCCTTCCTCCCAGGCCTCGAAATTGCGCCAGTCCGACAGGAACGGGCTGTAGAAGGCGGTTTCGTAGCGTTCCTGGGTGTGCGGCGTGCCGAAGAAATGGCCGTTGGGGCCAACCTCGCGGATCGCCTCGACGGCGATCTCGTCGTCATTGACGACGACCGGCTGCATATAGTGGATCATGTGCTGCAGCATCTCGCAGTCCATGACGAATTTCTCATAGGACGCGCACAGCCCGCCTTCGAGCCAGCCGGCGGCGTGATAGACCATGTTGGCGCGCGAGGTGATGTTGGCCCAGAGCGAGAAGGCCGTCTCCCAGGTCGCCTGCGGGTCGGGGCTGTTGGCGGCGGTGGCGTTCGACGAGCGGAACGGGATGCCGTAATGGCGCGCCATCTGCCCGGCCATCTGGGTGGCGCGGACATATTCCGGCGTGCCGAAGGCCGGCGCTCCGGATTTCATGTCGACATTGGAGGTGAACGATCCCATGCCGACCGGCGCGCCGGGCGCGATATATTGCAGCAGCGCGACGGCCGCCAGCGCTTCCGCCGTCGACTGGGTGACCGCGCCGATCATGGTGACGGGCGCCATCGCGCCGGCCAGGGTGAAGGGCGTGATGATGACCGCCTGACCGCGCTTCACGAGCCGCATGGCGCCGTCGAGCATCGGCCAGTCATGCTTCAGCGGCGATGACGAATTGATGTTGGTGTACATACGCGGCGTCGCGTCGAACGCCGCGTGAGTGAGCCCGCTGGCGATCCGCACCATTTCCATGCCGTCCTCGACCCGCTCGGCGCCGAGCGAATAGGTGTGCGCCACCTTGTCGGTCAGGACGAGCTTGTCGTAGAGGCAGTCGAGATGGCGGATCGAGGCGTGGATATCGACCGGCTCGACCGGATAGCCGCCGGCCAGATGGATCGCGTTGAAGCTCTGGGTCAGCTTGAGAAGGTCTTGAAAGGCGCGGCGATTGCCGACCTGGCGCCCCTCGTCGAGATTGGAATAGTTCGGCGGGCTCGAGATATTGCCGAAGACCATATGCGCGCCGCCGATGGTGATCGTGCGGTCCGCGTTGCGCGGCGTCAGGGTGAAGGTTTCCGGCGCCTTGGCCGCCATCTCCATCACGAAGTCGCGGCCCATGCGCACGGTCTTGGTGTCGTGGTCCACCGTGCAACCGGCCTGCTTCAGGACGGCGAGCGCGTCGTCATTGAGGAAGTCGATGCCGATCTCTTCGAGGATCCGCATCGCGCCTTCGTGGACCGCCGCGACACCATCGGCATCAAGCGGTTCGGTCGGTGCATCGGGATTGACCGGCAGCGACCAGGGCAATTGCTGAAACGACACGCCGCCGCCCGACCGTCTCGTATTGCCGGCGCGTCCGCCCGAGCGGCGGCCGCGGCGTTCATGTCCGGCGGAAGCGTCCTTTGGCGCGGCATCGCCGGCACCGGGAGACCCGTCATCCGCGGAAAGGTCTGTCGTGGAAAGATCGTTGGGAAGTTCGCTCTCCGGCGTTACGGCCATGGGGCACCTTGTCGTCGCCTGGCCCGCGCCGCGTGGCGCCGGCCGGCTGTCATTGTTGTCCTGGCCCGCGTCGGGTCGTCGGCGGGATCGAAGTACAGAGATGCTGGCCGGTCGTCGGCGCGGCGTCGCGCCTGAGAGCGTCGCTCTTTTGCGCGAACGCGCACTTGGCATGTCTTTCCGGCGCTTTCATAGCCGTTTCTTTCGGCCGCCGCCGAAACCAGCGCGCCGGCGGGGCGGGTTGCGGCCCCCGATGACGCCTGGAGGCAGGAAAGGGGCGCGTTCCGGGTGGACCGTCCGGCGCGGGTCGGCCAAGCGCATCGGTCAAATTCCTCTCGGAGTGATGCCATGACCCATTTCGATCTGGCCGCGGTGCCGCCGATGACCACCGGCCCCGGCGCGCGCGACTGCATGACCACCTTGGCCGCCCGCCATGGCGGCCGCAAGGTGTTCCTCGTCGCCGATCCCGGCCTTGAGCGGATCGGCCTCATCGACGATATCGACGCCTTGTTGCGGGAAGGCGGCTGCGCGGTGGCGCGTTTCATCAACTTCACGCCCGACCCAACGACGGCGCAGGTCGAGGCCGCGCGCGAGGATCTCAGATCCGTCGGCGCCGATCTGGTGATCGGGCTCGGCGGCGGTTCGGCGCTCGATCTCGCCAAGGCCGTGGCCGGCCTGGCTGCGTCCGAGGCGCCGGTCGCCGATTTCGCCTTGTCGGCCAGGGAGATGGGCATAGGCCATCTGCCCTTCATCGCGGTGCCGACCACGGCCGGCTCCGGTTCGGAGATGACGCGCACCTCGGTCCTGACGCTCGACAGCGGCGCCAAGGCCTGGTTCTGGGACGAGGCGATGCGCTCGGCCCATGCCGTGCTCGATCCGGAACTGACCATCGCCCTGCCGCCGGGCCTGACCGCCGCGACCGGGCTCGACGCCTTCGTGCACGCGCTCGAAGCGGTGACCAATCGCAGCGCGCGTCCCGAAAACGAGGTCTATGCCCATAGCGCGATCCGGCTCGTCCTGCGCTATCTCAAGCGCGCCGTCGACGATGGTGGCGATGTCGAGGCGCGCGCCGGGGTGCAATATGCCGCCGCGCTGGCGGGCTGCGCCATCAATAATTGCGGCACCGGCATCGCCCACGCCATCGGCCATGCGCTCGGCTCGGCCTGCCATGTCCATCACGGCCGCGCGGTATCGCTGTCGCTTCTGGCCGCCCTGCCGCTCAACATCGAAAACGACGATGGTCGCTTCGCCCGCGTCGCCGAAGCGATGAACCTTGCGGGCGTCACCGACCTGCCCGATGCGTTCGACCGGTTGGTGCGCGATGTCCGGATCAAGGTGTCGCTCGACGATGATCGCGGCGATGTCACCGCCGAGGATCTGGCGCGCCGGGCGCTCGAGCCGGAAAATGTCTGGATGTGCCAGGTGAACTACCGTCAGTTCAACGAGACCGAACTGGTCCGGCTGTGTGAGACGGTGCTGACGCAGCACTGAAGCCACCGGGCACGAAGCGACTTCAGCCGGCAAAAAAGAAGCTTCATGACCCGGCTGTTAGCCGATCACCCCGCGATCGGCGAGATCCGCCAGGGCATCGGCGTCGAGGTCGAGGCGGTCGGCGAGGATGGCATTCGTCGCATCGCCGCAGACCGGCGGCGCGTGGCGGTAGCTGACCGGCGTTTCGGATAGGTGGAGTGGGTTGCCGAGCAGTTCGACCGTGCCGGTCAGGCTGTCGGGATGGTCCATCTCGATGCGCATGCCGCGATGCAGGATATGCGGGTCCGACAGCGCCTGACCGATATCGTTGACCGGTCCGGCCGGCACGCCGCGCGAGGCCAGCGCGTCGATCAGCCAGTCGCGCTCGAAGGTCTTGAGAACCGGCTTGAGGATCTCGATCAGGGCCTCGCGATGTTCGAGCCGCGCCGGATTGGTGGCGAAGCGGGCATCGTCCGCGAGGCCGGGCTGGCCGATCACCGCGGCGAAGCGCGCGAATTGCCCGTCATTGCCGACCGCCAGGATGACATAGCCGTCGCGGGTCTCGAATAGCTGATAGGGCACGATATTGGGATGGGCATTGCCGCGCCGCATCGGCACCTTGCCTGACACCAGATAGTTGGTGCCTTCATTGATGAGCCAGCTCACCGTCGCGTCCAGCAGCGCGATGTCGATATGCTGCCCCTTGCCGGTCTGGCGCTGATGCATCAGGGCGGCGAGCACCGCGTTCGAGGCATAGAGCCCGCACACCACGTCGGCGATGCCGACGCCGACCTTCATCGGCTCGCCGTCCGGCGCGCCGGTGACGCTCATGATGCCGCTCATCCCTTGCGCCAGATAGTCATAGCCGGCCTGGCTGGCATAGGGCCCGGTCTGTCCGAAGCCGGTGATCGAGCAGTAGACGAGATGCGGGCAGGCGTCCTTGAGATCATCATAGGCGAGGCCGTATTTCTTCAGCCCGCCGACCTTGAAGTTTTCCGCGAACACATCCGCCGAGGCCGCGAGCCGGCGCACGAGATCGGCGCCCTCTGGCTTTGCGATGTCGATCGCCACCGAGCGCTTGTTGCGGTTGGCGGCGAGATAATAGGCGCTTTCGCGGGTCGGCTGGCCGTCCTTGCCGGTGATGAAGGGCGGGCCCCATTTGCGGGTGTCGTCGCCCTCGCCGGGGCGCTCGATCTTGATGATGTCCGCGCCGAGATCGCCGAGCAATTGGGTCATGGTGGGGCCGGCGAGAATGCGTGTCAGGTCGACGACGGTGATGCCGGCCAGGGGGCCCGTGGCGGGCTGTGTGCCGGCGGTGCCGGTGGCGTCGCTGGTCATGAGGGGGCGGTCTCCGATTATCCTGCGCGTGTCGTTGCGCGCCTATGCGATGGCGGCCCTTGCCTTGGCCGTCTCTGGCGTGGTCTTGTCGGCCGAAGCCGGCGGCGATGCCGCCGACGTTCAGGGTCATTTGCCGGTAACAGGAGCTTTCATGTCGCGGATCGCCTATGTCAACGGTGCGTTCACGCCACTCGAGGAGGCGCGGGTATCAATCCTCGATCGCGGATTCTTGTTCGCCGACGGGATCTATGAGGTGACCGCCGTCGTCGACGGCGTCTTCGTCGACATGGCGGGCCATCTCGACCGGCTGGAACGGTCGTGCCGCGAGATCGACCTGCCACTGCCGGCGAGCCGCGCCGAGATCGAGCGACTGCATGGCGAGATCGCCGAGCGCAACGGGCTCACCGAAGGCATCATCTATCTCCAGGTGACGCGCGGGGCGGGCGAGCGCGACTTTCCGTTTCCGACCGATCCCGAGCCCTCGCTCGTGATGTTCACCCAGGTCAAGAACCTGAAGGCCAATCCGGCGGCGGAAAAAGGCGTCAAGGTGATCTCGGTCGAGGACATCCGCTGGAAGCGCCGCGACATCAAGTCGGTGGCGCTTCTGGCCCAGGTCCTGGCCAAGCAGGCGGCCGCCGAGAAAGGCGCCGCCGAAGCCTGGATGGTCGAGGATGGCCACGTCACCGAAGGCGGCTCGTCGACCTCGTTCATCGTGACCGGCGACGGCAAGCTCGTGACCCGGCCGTTGTCGAACGCGATCCTGCCCGGCATCACCCGCGAATCGGTGCTCGCCGTGGCGCAGGAAGCCGATCTCGTCGTCGAGGAGCGCCTGTTCACGCTGGACGAGGCCTATGGCGCGCGCGAAGCCTTCCTGACCTCCGCCTCGACCTTCGTCCTGCCCGTCGTCGAGATCGACGGCCGGACGATCGGCGATGGCGCGCCCGGTCCGGTCGCGCGCCGGCTGCGGCAGCTTTATCTCGACAACGCCCTGAAACAGCGGTCCGAGGCCGCCGAATAGCCCAAGGCGCCGGCCGCGACGGCGAACGAAACGGAATGGCAGTCACCGAACAGCGCGGCAATTCGTCGATCATCGGCCGGTTTCTCGGTGGCGTCCTGCGCCTGACCGAGGGGCGGCTGACCGGCACCAAGACCGATGACGACATTCTCTCCGAGATGCGCGGCCATCTCGACCGGGCCGTCGATCCGCAATCGGCGGAACTGACCGCCCGCGCCCATGCCACCGCCGTCGGCCGGCTTTACCTGTCGTCGCGCACCGCCGTCCGCCGTGGCCTGATGCAACTCCTGTTGAGCGATTACGGCGTTGACCGCGAGACCATCGCCGAGGCCGCCCGGCGCTTCGCCGATGATCCCGAGACTGGCGACATCAACGATCTGCGCGCCGTGGTGACACCGCAGCGCATCGCCTTTTTGAGCCGGCTCACCTCGGTCGAGGGCGGCATCAAGTTCCTCGTCGATCTGAGGGCGTCCGTAATTGACGCGATGGAGAGCGATCCGACGTTGCGGCCGCTGGCCGACGACATTCAGCGGCTGTTGCTGATCTGGTTCGATCTCGGCCTGCTTGAAATGCGCCGCATCACCTGGCAGTCGCCGGCCGCGCTGCTCGAAAAGCTGATCGCCTATGAGGCGGTGCATGAGATGCGTAGCTGGGACGACCTGAAGGGCCGGCTTGGCGAGGGGCGCAGGCTTTACGCGCTGTTTCATCCCAACATCACCGACGAGCCGCTCATCTTCGTTCAGGTCGCCTTCACCAAGGGCATGGCGGCATCCGTCGACCGGCTGATCGAGAAATCCGAGCCGATGGGCGAAGCGGGCTTCGATACCGCGATCTTCTATTCGATCTCCAATACCCAGCCCGGCCTCGCCGGCATTCCCTTCGGCGAATATCTCATCAAGCAGGTGGTCGACGACATCCGCGCCTCCGAGCCGCGGGTTCTGAACTTCGCCACCCTGTCGCCGATCCCGGGCTTGCGCCGCTGGCTGAACCGCACCTTCCCCGATGACGTCGAGACCCTGTCCGGCGACCAGGCGCGGCTGATGGCGCTGGCCGCACGTTATCTCACGACCTATGACGCCGAGCGCGGACGCGCGCGCGATCCGGTCGGCCATTTCCACCTGTCGAACGGGGCACGCGTCGAGCGCGTCAACTGGGCCGCCGACCTGTCGCCGCGCGGCCAGGACCAGTCCTTCGGCATCATGGTGAACTACGCCTATGATCTCGGCCGGCTCGACGCCCGCAAGACCGATTATGCGCTCGACGGCAAGATCGCGGCCGAACGTTCGGTGCGCGAGCTGGCGCGTCTCGCCGGCTAAGCGGCCGAGAAAGACGATTTTCCGACGACGTCCCGTCGCGGATTGATCCCGGTCATATCGGCGCCATCTCAGATCGCGATTTTTACCGATATGCGCGAAACGGTCGCCGAACCGCCGGTCTTTCGAACCGAGGGCCTGACCAAGGTCTATCGGACCGGCGAGGTGGAGGTTCATGCCCTCAACGGTGTCGACATCACCGTCGAGGCGGGTCATTTCGTCGTGCTGCTCGGACCGTCCGGGTCGGGCAAGTCGACGCTTCTGAACATTCTCGGCGGCCTCGACCACGCGACCAGCGGCAAGGCCTTCTTCCGCGATCTCGACCTGACGGCGATGACCGACCGGGACCTGACCCAATATCGCCGCAAGCATATCGGCTTCGTGTTCCAGTTCTACAATCTGGTGCCGAGCCTGACCGCGCTCGAAAATGTCGCGCTGGTGACCGAGATCTCGGACGCGCCGATGAAGCCGGCCGACGCGCTGGCGCTGGTCGGTTTGAAGGAACGGCTCGATCATTTCCCCGCGCAATTGTCGGGCGGCGAACAGCAGCGCGTCGCCATCGCCCGCGCCATCGCCAAGCGACCGGGCGTCCTGTTGTGCGACGAGCCGACCGGCGCGCTCGATTCCAAGACCGGGATCCGCGTCCTCGAGGCGCTGACCGAGGTCAATGACGCCTTCGGCACCTCGACGCTGGTCATCACCCATAACGCCGCCATCCGCGAGATCGCCCATCAGGTGATCTCCTTCCACAATGGCCGCATCGACCGCGTGACCGCCAATGCGACGCGCAAGACGCCGCAGGACGTGACCTGGTAGCCATGCCGGCGCTCCATATGAAACTGCTGCGCGATCTGGTGCGGCTGTGGCCGCAGGCGTTGGCGATCGCGCTCGTCATGGCGGCGGGCGTGACGACCATGGTGCTCGGCGTCGGCGCGCATGCCTCGCTCGACGGCACGCGCGAGGCCTATTACGAGCGTAACCGGTTCGCGCATGTCTTCGCGTCCGTGACCCGCGCGCCGAAGCGGCTCGAGACCGAGATCGCCGAGATCCCCGGCGTGGCGGCGGTCGAGACGCGGGTGCGCGAGATGGCGCTGATCGACGTGCCCGGCGTCACCGAACCGGCGTCCGGCATCTTCGTCTCGCTGCCCGATACCCGCGAGCCCAGGCTCAACCAGCTCTTCATGCGCGAAGGCCGCACGCCAACGCCGGGCAGCGACCGGGAGATCGTCGTCAACGAGGCTTTCGCGCTGGCGCATGGTTTCGGTCTCGGCGATACGTTTTCGGCCATTCTGGACGGGGCGCGGCGGGAACTTGAGATCGTCGGCATCGCGCTGTCGCCGGAATTCATCTATGCGCTCGGGCCGTGGGATCTGATGCCCGACGACCGCCGCCTCGCCGTCGTGTGGATGAGCGAGGAGGCGCTGGCCGCGGCCTATGATCTCGACGGCGCGTTCTCCGATGTCTCGGTCCTGCTGATGCGCGGGGCCAGCGAGGGCGAGGTGATCGACCGGCTCGACGCGATCCTCGAACGCTATGGCGGCCTCGGCGCCTATGACCGCGACGACCAGACCTCGCACGCCTTCATCGACGCCGAACTGACCCAGCTCGAAGCGATGAGCCGGGTGCTGCCGCCGATCTTCCTTCTGGTCGCGGCCTTTCTGGTCAACATGACGATGAACCGGCTGATCGCGCTCGAACGCGAGCAGATCGGCCTTCTCAAGGCGCTCGGCTATAGCGGCGCCGCGATCGCGCTGCACTATCTTCTGTTCGTCTCGGCCATCGGCCTGATCGGCGTCGTCATCGGGGCCGCCGCCGGCACCTGGCTCGGCGCCGGCATGACGCGGCTTTACGGCGATTTCTTCCACTTCCCCTTTCTGATCTTCGACCGCGACCCCGCCACCTATGCGCTGGCCACGATCATTACGCTGGCGGCCGCCTTGCTGGGCGCGCTCAAGGCCGTGCTCGGCGTGGCGCGGCTGCCGCCGGCCGTCGCCATGCGCCCGCCGGCGCCACCGCGTTTCCAGCAGGGGCTGACCGACCGCATCGGCCTGTTTCACGGCATGGGCCAGCTCGGCATCATGGTGGTGCGGCAATTGGTGCGCTATCCGGTCCGCGCCGCGATGACGACGATCGGCATCGCCATGTCGGTCGCGGTGCTGGTCGGCTCGCTCTGGGCCTTCGCGTCGATCGATTTCATGATCGACATCACCTATTACCAAAGCGACCGTCAGGACGCCTCGATCAACTTCGCCGGCGAGCGCGACTTCCGCGCCGTCTTCGCCGCCGAACGCCTGCCCGGCGTATTGCGGGTCGAACCCTATCGGGTCTTGTCGGCGCGCCTGCGCAACGGGCCGCTGGAACGTCGCGTCGCGATCACCGGCAAGACGCGGGACGCGAGCCTGAGCCGGGTGCTCAACGTCGATCTCGACCCGATCGCCCTGCCCGAAACCGGCATTGTGCTGAGCGACAAGCTGGCCGCGCTCCTGGAGGTCGAGCGCGGCGACCTCGTCGAGGTCGAGCTGCTCGAGGGCTCGCAGCGCACGCTCATGGTGCCGGTCACCGAGACCGTGCAGGGCTATCTTGGCCTGATGGCCTATATGGATCTCGACGCGCTCAACCGGCTCAATTTCGAGGGGCCGGTGGTGACCGGCGTGCATCTCGCGATCGATCCCAGCCAGAACGACGCGCTGATGGCCGAACTCAAGGAAACGCCGGCGGCGAGCTTCATCGCCCTGCAGCGGGTCTCGTTGCAGAAGTTCCAGGAGACGTTGGCGCAGAACTTCCTGATCATGATCATGGTCTATGTCACGCTGGCCGGTATCATCGCCTTCGGCGTGGTCTATAACGCGGCGCGCATCTCGCTGTCGGAGCGCGGCCGCGAGCTGGCCAGCCTCTGCGTGCTCGGCTTCACGCGGGCCGAGGTGTCGCGGGTGCTTCTGAGCGAACTCGCCATCCTGACGCTGATCGCGCAGCCGATCGGCTGGCTGATCGGTTATGGCATGGCGGTGGCGCTGGCCGAGGGCCTGCAGAGCGATCTCTATCGGGTGCCCTTCATCATGTCGCCCGAGACCTACGCCACCGCGAGCCTGGTGGTGATCGGGGCGACGGTGGTCTCGGCGCTCATGGTGCGCGGCCGGATCGACAGGCTCGACATGATCGAAGTGCTGAAGACGCGGGAATAGGGACCATGGCACGGACGATGCGAACGCTTTTGCTGGTCGTTGTCCTGGCGGCGATCGTCGCCGGGCTGGCCTATGCTTTCTGGCCGAAACCGGCGCTTGTCGATCTCGGCACGGTCAGGGTGGCGCCCTTCGAGGTCACCGTCGACGACGAGGGGGTGACGCGCATTCGCGACATCTACACGGTCTCGGCGCCGATCGGCGGCACGGTTCTCAGGTCGCCGCGCGAGATCGGCGACGCCGTTACCGCCAATGACACGCTGATCGCGGTCATCGAGCCGATCCAGCCGACGCTTCTCGACGCGCGCTCGCGCCGGGTCGCCGAGGTCGCGGTGTCGGCCGCCGAGGCCGCCGTCGCCCTGGCCGAGGCGCAGGTCCGCGAGGGCGAGGCCGAACGCGACTTCATGACCTCGGAACTGCAGCGGATTTCCGAACTGACCCGCCGCAACGTCGCCTCGCAGCGCGAACTCGACCGCGCCAGGCTCAACCTCGCCAAGGCCGAGACCATGGTGGCGACGGCCGAAGCGAGCCTCGAGGTCAGCCGCCACGAACTGGCCTCGGCGCGCGCCCAGTTGCTCGAACCGACCCGGGTCGGCATCAGCGAGGTCGAGGCGACGACCTGCTGCGTGCAGATCCGCGCGCCCGTCGACGGCCGCGTACTGGACATTCCCGTCGAGAGCGAGCAGGTGGTCCAGCCCGGCACGCCGCTCGCCGATATCGGCGATCCGGCGGATCTCGAAATCGTCGCCGAGCTCCTGTCGCGCGACGCGGTCCGGGTGCGTCCCGGCCAGTCGGCCGAGATCGACGGCTGGGGCGGGACGACATCCTTCGCCGCCGAAGTCGTACGGGTCGAGCCGGCCGCCTTCACCAAGGTCTCGGCGCTTGGGATCGAGGAACAGCGGGTCAAGACGGTGTTGCGGTTCACCGACGAGGATGCCGCGCGCGAGGCGCTGGGTCATGACTATCGGGTCATCGTGCGGATCGCCGTCTATGACGATGACGATGCCGTCCTGGTACCGCTGTCGGCCTTGTTCCGGCGCGGTGGGGACTGGGCGGTGTTCGTGCGCGACGGCGACACCGCGCGCGAGCGCCTGGTCGAGATCGGCGAACGCAACAGCCGCGACGCCCAGGTCCTGTCGGGACTGGAACCCGGCGACCAGGTCGTGCTGCATGCCAGTGACAAGGTGGCCGACGGCGTCAGGATCGAAAATCGCCAGGACGGCCCCTGAGGATCTTCCGACCGTTGGCCGGTTAGAGCACCTGCGTTTTGATTGACCTGGTCAAGACACGGAAACATGCTCGATTTCAAGATGTTAGAGCAATCTGCACCGCTTCCGGCGCGGCTTGCTCTAGGCTGCTTCCAGCCCTTCCTTGAGGATCGGCCCGATGACGTCGCGATGGGTCATGTCTTCCCATAGCGCCATCAGCTTGGGAAAACGCCCGTCGCCGAGGCCGAGCTGGTCCGGCGCCCAGCTGATCAGCATGGCGAGATAGATGTCGGCCGCGCTCATTGTCTCGCCGAGCAGGAACGGCCCCAGCCGATCCTCGACGATGCCGAAATGCCGGATCAGCTCCTTGGTCGCCAGATCGCGGACGCTGTCCTCGTCACGGCCATAGCGGTCGCAATAATAGACCCGCAGCGTGGTCTCGTAGATATTCGCCGACAGATAGACCATCCACTGGGTGAAATGGGCATGCGCGGTGGTGCCCGGCCGGGGCGCCAGCGGGGAGGGATGGGCGGCGCAGAGATGCAGGATCATGGCGGCCGATTCGAACATCGTCGAGCCGTCCGGCAGGTCGAGCGCCGGGATCTTGCCCATCGGGTTCTTCTTCAGGAACGTGCCGTGCAGCCTGTCGGGTCCGTAGGTCTCGATGATCTCGACCTCTTGATCGAGCAGTTTCAGGACGATCTCGACCGCGTCCGATCCCGCGCCGCGCTTGCCGTAAAGCCGGTATCCGCTCATCCGATGGTCTCCCTGCGCCTCATTCCTGTCGGTCGCCTTGTCCGCGCCACCCTGGTGTCCAAGGGGGGCGGGTCAGCTGGGCCGGACGAAGGCTTCGCGTTCGCGCTCGACCGTTTCGCGCATGATGCAGCCCTCGACATGGTCGTTGACGATACCGACCGATTGCATGAACGCATAGACGGTGGTGGGGCCGACGAAGCTCCAGCCACGCTTTTTCAGCTCTTTCGACAGGGCGGTCGATTCGGGCGTCTTGGCGAGCGCCATCAGCGAGGCCTTGTCGCAGCGTTCGGGGCGGGTCGCCGGATCCGGTTCGAAACGCCAGACGAAGGCGGCGAGGGAGCCTTCCGCCTCGATCAGGTCGCGGGCGCGGCGGGCATTGTTGATCGTCGATTCGATCTTGCCGCGATGGCGCACGATGCCCGCATCCTGGACCAGCCGCTCCACATCGGCCGCATCGAACGCCGCCACCCGCTCGATGTCGAAGCCGGCGAAGGCACGGCGGAAATTCTCCCGCTTGCGCAGGATCGTCAGCCAGGACAGGCCGGACTGAAACCCTTCCAGGCAGAGCTTTTCGTAAAGCCTGGTGTCGTCGGCGACCGGACGGCCCCATTCGTTGTCGTGATAGGCCATGTAATCGGGCAGATTGCCATGCCACCAGCAGCGCAATTGCCCGTCGGGACCGGCGATCAACCCATCATCGCGCGCCGCCGCGTCGGCGCTATCCCCGGCCATATCCGTCATGTCGGCGCTCCGTCATCATGCCGTGCTTAAAATCCCGCGCGCGAACGCACGGACGATTGATGCCGGACGAGACGCAATCCGCTTGACCGCGCCCGCCGCTTCGCGTCACCGTCGACATGCATATCAGAAAACAAAGAGAGAACAAATGGCGGATGCACCCTGGACCGAGAAAAAATTCGTCGAGATCGACGGCCAGCCCATGGCCTATGTCGAGCACGGGCAGGGCGATCCGATCGTCTTTCTGCACGGCAATCCGACATCGAGCTATCTGTGGCGCAATGTCATGCCGCATCTGGAAGGCAAGGGCCGGCTGATCGCGCCCGACCTGATCGGCATGGGCGACAGCGCCAAACTCTCGGATTCAGGTCCCGACCGCTACACCTTCGTCGAGCATCGCGCCTTTCTCGACCGGCTGTTCGAGACGCTCGGCATCCGCGAGAACGTCACCCTCGTCATCCATGACTGGGGGTCGGCGCTCGGCTTTGACTGGGCCAGGCGCCATCCCGCCGCGGTGCGCGGCATCGCCTATATGGAGGCGATCGTGCGGCCGATCTCCTGGGACGAGTTTCCCGAACCGGCCCGGCCGGTCTTCGAACTGTTCCGCTCGCCGGGTGGCGAGGAAGCCGTGCTTGAGAACAATATGTTCGTCGAACAGGTCCTGCCCGGCTCGATCATCCGCAAGCTCGACGAGGCCGAGATGGCCGAATATCGCCGGCCCTTCGCCGAGCCGGGCGAGGGGCGTCGGCCGACTTTGACCTGGCCGCGCCAGATCCCGATCGATGGCGAGCCGCGGGAGGTCGTCGACATCGTCTCGGCCTATTCCGACTGGCTGACGACGGCGGCCGTGCCGAAGCTCTTCATCAACGCCATTCCCGGCGCGCTGAACATCGGCGAGGTGCGCAAATTCGCCCAGAGCCTGCCGCATCAGACCGAGGTCACGGTGAAGGGCGTTCACTTCATCCAGGAGGATTCGCCCGACGAGATCGGCACCGCCATTTCGGCCTGGCTCGACACGCTGTGACGGCGACCCACCGGCCGCTTTGCCCCGAAGGCAAGGCCGCGCTGGCCGGATCGACGGCGGCCGGCGACAGGATCGACTGTCCGGCGCGCGACCGGCCCTTCGTTCTGGTGGCCACGATCCTCGCCTCCGCCATGGCCTTCATCGACGGCACGGTGGTCACCATCGCGCTGCCGGCGATGCAGCGCGATTTCGATGCCGGTTTCGGCGCGCTGCAATGGGTGGTCAACGGCTACACGCTGATGCTCGGCGCGCTGATCCTGGTTGGTGGCGGGCTCGGCGATCGGGTCGGCCGCAAGAAGCTGTTTCTGATCGGCGTCGTGATCTTCGCGCTCGGCTCGGCTGCTTGCGCGCTGGCGCCCTCGGTCGAAAGCCTGATCGCAGCGCGCGTGGTCAAGGGCATCGGGGCAGCGCTTCTGGTGCCGCAGAGCCTGGCCATCATCTCGGCGTCGTTTCCGCGCGAGGTGCGCGGCCGCGCCATCGGCACCTGGGCCGCGGCATCCGCCATCACCACCGCGCTCGGCCCGGCGCTCGGTGGGTTTCTCATCGACACGCTGGGCTGGCGTGCCGCCTTCTGGATCAACATCCCCTTGTCCGTGGTGACGATTGTGCTGGCATTGCGCTTCATGCATGAAAACCGCGACCAGGCGGCCTCGGGCCCGATCGACAGGCTCGGCGCCCTGGTTGCCGTCCTCGGCTTCGGCGCCCTGACATTCGGTCTCACGGGGCTGACCGACGTGACGGCTGGCGTCTCGTTGCCGTCCATCGCCATGCTCGTGACCGGGATCGCCCTGCTGGCCGGGTTTGTTCTGGTCGAGCGCGATGCGGCCAACCCGCTGATGCCGCTCGATCTGTTCCGGTCGCGGCTCTTTTCCGGCCTCAATCTCGCGACCGTCTGTCTTTACGGCGCCTTGGGCGCCGTCCTGTTTCTCCTGCCCTTCGATCTCATCGAGCGGCGCGGCATGAGCGCCAGCGATGTCGGGCTGACGCTCCTGCCCTTCGGCCTCATCATCGGTGTGCTGTCGCGCCTGTCGGGCGGCCTCGCCGATCGCTATGGCGCGCGCCCGATGCTCACGGCTGGCGCAATGAGCGTGGCCGCCGCCATCGCTTGGCTGGCTCTGGCGCTAGACGGCTATGTCCTCGGCGTGTTCCTGCCGATCCTCGTCTTTGCCACCGGCATGGGGATCATCGTGTCGCCGCTGACGACGGCGGTGATGAACTCCGTCGACGAGGGGCGGTCGGGGGCTGCGTCGGGCGTCAACAATGCGGCGAGCCGGATTGCCGGGCTGATCGCCATCGCTGGCCTCGGCGCGCTGGCCGGGATCGTCTATGCGCTGGCCGGCGGCAGCGGCCCGTTCGGCGCGCTGCCCGCCCCCGGCGATGCCGCGCGGCCCGCCGCCGAAGCAGCCTTCGTTACAGCCTATGCGGTGGCGCTGTGGTGCGCGGCGGGCCTTGCCGCGCTGGCGGCCCTGGTCAGCGCCTGGTCGTTTTCGGACAGCGCGTCGGAATTGGCGACCACGGCCTAGAGCATCAGTCGTTCGAATTGCGCACGTCGTGCCGAGACCTGAACGGATAAGGATGCTCTAACGCCTTAAGATGTAGAGCAGATTTATCCGATCTGACCCTATCGATGCGATCGGATCAGATCGGGTGTTGCTCTGTGGTCAAGCTCGCGGATCTCCCATCCGTCCTGATGCGGATGGCCGGCGCCGGTCAATTCACGCAGACTTGTCGGGTTATGCGGCGGATCCCCATATCAGAGGTGCGCCGCCGCATCGCGTTGCGCGCATGACGGAAAACCCGGATAGGGCAAACAGAAGACCCGGATAGGGCAAGAGGAGTGGTTGATGCAGATGCCTGTCGAGATTTCTTTCCGCAATCTGGACCCGTCGGAAGCCGTCGAGGCGCGGGTGCGCGAGCGGGTGCGAAAGCTTGAACAGTTCTCGGATCGCATCACTTCGACCCATGTCTGGATCGAGGCGCCGCATAAGAGCCACACCAAGGGCAACAAGTTTTCCGTGTCGATCGAGGTGCGCCTGCCCGGTGCCGATCTCATGGTCAACAACAAGCCCGGCGACGTCAACGCCCATGAGGACGTCTATATCGCGGTCCGCGACGCCTTCAGCGCCATGGAGCGCAAGATCCGCAAGTGGAAGACGGCGCGCAAGGCGCAGCCCGACCTGATCGACGGCGGCCCGTCGACCGGCCGCGTCGCGAGCCTCGACGCGGATGCCGATCACGGCCATATCGCGCTGCCGACCGGCGAACTGGTCTATTTCCACCGCAACAGCGTGACCGGCAACGGGTTCAGCCTGCTCGGCGTCGACGATCCGGTCGAACTCATCATCGACGAGCGCGAGGGCGAGAAGGGCCCGCAGGCGACCATGGTGCGGCCGATCCGCGAAATGCAGTTCGCCGACCAGCCCAAGCCGGGCCGCTCGGCCTGACCGCGACGGTCTCTACGCCACGGCACCCGCCGGCGCTGCGGCGTGTGCCGCCTTGGCTTCCAGGCGGCGGGCATGCAGCACGGGCTCGGTATAGCCCGACGGCTGGGCGCGCCCCTTGAAGACCAGGTCGCAGGCCGCCTGGAAGGCGATCGAGGTGTCGAAATCGGGCGCCATCGGCCGGTAGGCCAGGTCGCCGACATTCTGCGCGTCGACGATCGCCGCCATCCGCCGCAGCGTCTCCAGAACCTGCGCTTCGGTGCAGATGCCGTGATGCAGCCAGTTGGCGATGTGCTGGGCCGAGATCCGCAAGGTGGCGCGGTCTTCCATCAGGCCGACATCGTTGATGTCGGGCACCTTGGAACAGCCGACGCCCTGGTCGACCCAACGCACCACATAGCCGAGAATGCCCTGCGCATTGTTGTCGAGCTCGGCCTTGATCTCGGCATCCGACCAGTTCGGCCGGTCGGCGAGCGGCAGCGTCAGAAGCGCGTCGAGCTTGTCGGCCGGCGTGGTGGCCTTCAGCGCGTCCTGACGGCCGAAGACATCGACCGTGTGATAATGCGTGGCATGCAGCACCGCCGCCGTGGGCGAGGGCACCCAGGCGGTATTGGCGCCCGATTGCGGATGACCGATCTTCTGCTCGAGCATCGCCTGCATGCGGTCCGGCATGGCCCACATGCCCTTGCCGATCTGTGCCCGGCCCTGCAGCCCGCAGGCCAGGCCGATCGCGACATTGCGGTCTTCATAGGCGGCGATCCAGGGCGTGCCCTTCATCTCGGCCTTGCGGATCATCGCGCCGGCTTCCATCGAGGTGTGCATCTCGTCGCCGGTGCGGTCGAGGAAGCCGGTATTGATGAACACGACACGGCTCGACGCGGCGCGGATGCATTCCTTCAGATTGACCGAGGTGCGCCGTTCCTCGTCCATGATGCCCATCTTCAGCGTGTCGCGCGCCATGCCGAGAAGATCTTCGACGCGGGCGAAGATCTCGTCGGCGAAGGCGACTTCCTCGGGCCCGTGCATCTTCGGCTTGACGATATAGACCGAGCCCGCGCGCGAATTCAGGCGCCGGCCGTCGGGGCCGATATCGTGTAGCGCGATCGTCGCGGTGGCCAGCGCGTCGAGCAGGCCTTCGGGGATCTCCTTGCCCTCGGCGTCGAGCACCGCCGGCGTCGTCATCAGGTGGCCGACATTGCGCACCAGCATCACCGACCGGCCGGGCAGCGTCATCGACGCGCCGTCGGGCGCGGTGAAGGCAAGGTCCGGATTGAGCGTGCGCGTGAAGGTCTTGTCGCCCTTGGTCACGTCCTCGGCCAGCCTGCCATTCATCAGGCCGAGCCAGTTGCGGTAGACCACCGCCTTGTCGGGGCCATCGACGGCGGCGACCGAATCCTCGCAGTCCTGGATCGTGGTCAGCGCCGCTTCGAGCTTGATATCGGCGATATGCGCCATGTCCGTCGCGCCGATCGGATGGTCGGCATCGACCTCGATGACGATATGCAGTCCGTTATGGCGCAGCACGAGTTTCGACGGCGTATCGGCGGAACCGTCGAAACCCGCGAAGGCGGTCGTATCGGCCAGGCCCGCCGTGCCGTCGGTGAGATGGACCGCGACGGCGGCGCCGGTCACGGTGATGCGCCGGGCATCCGCCCAGGAAGCGGCGGTAAGCGGCACGGCGCGGTCGAGGAACTCCCGGCCCCAGGCTATGACGCGGGTGCCGCGCGTCGCGTCATAGTCGGACCCTTCCGGCAGATCGCCCATCGCATCGGTGCCGTAAAGCGCGTCATAGAGCGAGCCCCAGCGCGCATTGGCCGCGTTCAGCGCGTACCGCGCATTCATCACCGGCACGACGAGCTGCGGTCCGGCGATCCGGGCCAGCTCCGGATCGACATTGGCCGTGGTGATCGCGAAATCCGGTCCTTCCGGGACGAGGTAGCCGATCTCGGCCAGGAATGCCTTATAGGCGGCGAGGTCGATCGGTCGCGCCGGATTGGCCTCGTGCCAGGCGTCGATCTTCGCCTGCAGGTCGGCGCGCTTGGCCAAGAGCGCCGCATTGCGCGGTCCGAAATCGGCCACGAGACCGGCGAGGGCGGACCAGAATCGGTCCGCCGTGATCCCGGTGCCGGGCAGCGCTTCCTCGGTGATGAACTGATGCAGGTCGGGGTCGACCTTGAGACCATGCGCTTCGATGCGGGCCATGCGGCTCTCCCGGCATTCGTGTGATATCCGGCGTCGAGAAAGGGCCAAGCGGTCGTTCGGGTCAATCGGGCGCAGGCAAACAGGATTGTTTCCGCGGTGGCATAAATGCCTGCGCGCCGGACACGGGGACCTGTGCTCTGCTGGTCGTGTTCAGTCGAATCTGTGGATGCCGTTCAGGAACAGATCGGTGGCCAGCCGTGCATAGGCGTCGCGCGACATCGGCCCGTTCGGGCGGAACCACATATAGTGCCAGTTGAGCGCGCCGAAGAGGCTCATGACGACCGGTTTCAGCCGGCCGCGCGCGTCGTCCAGCGCGGGATTGATCGCGCGCACCGCGTCGGAAAACCGCGCCACGAGCTGGCGTTCGAGGAATTTGAGCTGTTCCTGGCGTGCGGTCGGCAGTTTCGACAGGTCGTTGATCTGGACCTTGTGTTCGGCATCGGCGTCTTGATAGGCGTCGAGCAGGGCGGCGATCATGGCGTGCAGCCGGTCGGTCGGATCGAGATCGGCGCGATCCGCCTCGGCGACCGCCGCGATCAGCGCTTCGAGATGCGCTTCCAGCATGGCGAAGAGCAGATCGTCCTTGGCGCCGTAATAGTGATAGAGCAGCGGCTTGGACACGCCGCAGGCATCGGCGATCTGGTTCATCGAGGCGCGGTCGAAGCCGCGCTCGGCGAACAGGCGCGCCGCCGAATGCAGGATCGCCTGTTTCTTGTCGCCATAGTCTTGCGCGCGGGTGCGGGCCATGCCGGGCCTGTCAGCCTTTCGGACGCTGGTCGACGACGCGCCGCGCCTTGCCCATCGAGCGTTCGACGCCATTGGGGTCGGTGACCTCGATCTTGGCGGATATGCCGACAACCGCCTTGATGTGATGGGCGAGATCGCGCGCCGAGGCCTGGCGGGCCGTGTCCTGCAGGCTGTCGGGGGCGCATTCGACGCGCACCGTCATGATGTCCATGCGCCCGTCGCGCGTCAGCACGATCTGGTAATGCGGGCTGAGGCCGGGGCATTTCAGGATCTGTTCCTCGATCTGGGTCGGGAAAACGTTGACGCCGCGCACGATCATCATGTCGTCCGACCGGCCGGTGACCTTCTCCATCCGCCGCATCGAGCGGGCGGTGCCCGGCAAGAGCCGGGTCAGGTCGCGGGTCCGGTAGCGGATGATCGGCATCGCTTCCTTGGTCAGCGTGGTGAAGCACAATTCGCCGGTCTCGCCGTCCGTCTTTACTGTCAGATCCGTCGGATCGACGATCTCGGGCAGAAAATAGTCCTCCCAGATGTGCAGGCCGTCCTTGGTCTCGACGCATTCATTGGCGACGCCCGGCCCCATCACCTCCGACAGTCCGTAGATATCCACCGCATGCATGTCGAAGGCCTGTTCGATCTCGCCCCGCATGGCGTTCGTCCAGGGCTCGGCGCCGAAGATGCCGACCTTGATCGAACTGGCGCGCGGATCCAGCCCCTGCGTCTTGAACTCGTCGAGGATGGCCAGCATGTAGCTCGGCGTCACCATGATGATGTCGGGCTTGAAGTCGGCGATCAGCGTCACCTGGCGCTCGGTCATGCCGCCGGACACCGGCACCACCGTGCAGCCGAGCTTCTCGGCGCCGTAATGGGCGCCCAAGCCGCCCGTGAACAGGCCATAGCCATAGGCGATATGGACTAGCATGCCCGGCCGGCCGCCCGAGGCGCGGATCGAGCGGGCGACGAGATGCGCCCAGTTGTCGATATCGGCCTGGGTGTAGCCGACCACGGTCGGCTTGCCGGTCGTGCCCGAGGAGGCGTGCACGCGAACGACCTTCTCGCGTGGCACCGCGAACAGGCCGAAGGGATAGTTATCGCGCAGGTCGGCTTTCGTGGTGAAAGGGAATTTCGCGATATCGGCCAGCGTCTTGCAGTCGTCGGGATGCACGCCGGCCGCGTCGAATTTGCGCTTGTACATCGCCACATTGTCGTAGGCGTGGCGCAGCGTCCAGCGCAGCCTGTCGAGCTGCACGCTTTCGATCTCGTCGCGCGAGGCGATCTCGATTGGTTCGAGATCCTTATTGTCGGGCGCCATGTCGAGCATGGGCATTTCCTTTTCCTGGCTTTTGCGTCGCGTCTGTTCTGGTGGCTGGGTCCGGTCGTCAGGCCGCTTCGAGCAGGGTGGCGATGCCCTGGCCGACGCCGATGCACATGGTGGCGACGGCCTTGCCGGCCTCGCGGTCGGCCATCTCGATGGCCGCCGAGAGCGTGATCCGGGCCCCTGACATGCCGAGCGGATGGCCGAGCGCGATGGCGCCGCCATTCGGGTTCACGTGATCGGCGTCGTCGGGCAGGCCGAGCTGGCGCAGGACCGCGAGCGATTGCGAGGCGAAGGCCTCGTTCAGTTCGATGACGTCGATATCGCCGATCTTCAGTCCGTGCCGGTCGAGGAGCTTCTGGGTCGCCGGCGCCGGGCCGATGCCCATGATCCGCGGCGCGACGCCGACGGTGGCCTGCCCGGAGATGCGCGCGATCGGGGTCAGGCCGTGCCGGGCGACCGCCTCGGCGCTGGCGATCAGGACCGCGCAGGCACCGTCATTGACGCCCGATGCATTGCCCGCCGTCACCGATCCGCCATCGCGGAACGGGGCGGGCAGCTTGGCCAGCTTGTCGGCGGTGGTGCCGGGGCGGGGGTGTTCATCCTTGTCGACCACGACCGGATCGCCCTTGCGCTGGGGGATCGTCACCGCGACGATCTCGCGGCCGAGCCGGCCGTTTTCCTGGGCCGCCACGGCGCGGGCCTGCGAGCGGGCGGCGAAGGCGTCCTGGTCGGCGCGCGAGATTTGGAAGTCCTCGGCGACGTTTTCCGCCGTCTCGGGCATGGAATCGATGCCATATTGCTTTTCGATCGTCTTGTTGACGAAACGCCAGCCGATCGTCGTGTCATGGACCGCATTGGCGCGCGAGAACGCGGTCTCCGCCTTGGGCATGACGAAGGGCGCGCGCGACATGGATTCGGTGCCGCCGGCGATGATCATGTCGGCTTCGCCGCATTTGACGGCGCGCGCCGCGATGCCGATCGCGTCCATGCCCGAACCGCACAGCCGGTTCACGGTCGTGCCCGGCACGCTGTCGGGCAGGCCCGAGAGAAGCACCGCCATGCGCGCCACGTTGCGATTGTCCTCGCCGGCCTGGTTGGCGCAGCCAAGCACCACCTCGTCGATCCGGTCGCCGGGCACGCCGGTGCGGGCGACGAGCGCGCGGATGACATGGCCCGCCATGTCGTCGGGCCGGACGCCTGAGAGCGATCCGCCATAGCGGCCGATGGGGGTGCGCACGCCGGCACACAGGAAAGCGTCGGTCATGGGGTCGGGTCCATGGTCTCGGTTGTTGGAAGATGGCTGCCTTTGACGGTGCGCGAATGGCCGCGAAACTCGGCGATATGCGTGCCGTTCTGGTCGGTGACGCGGATGTCGTAGATGCCCGAGCGGCCGGCGCGATGGGTCTCGGTCGCCGTGGCGGTCAGCCGGTCGCCCGCCCGCGCGGCGGTGAGATAGGAGATCGAGCAGTGCTGGGCGACCGTGCGCTGGTCGTAACCGTTGCAGGCGAAGGCGAAGGCGGAATCGGCCAGCATGAAGATGTAGCCGCCATGGCAGGTGCCATGGCCGTTGGTCATGGTGTCGGCCACGTCCATGGTCAGGGTGGCGCGGCCGGCGCCGACCTCGACGATCTCCATGCCGAGATGCTGGGAGGCGCGGTCGTCGGCCCACATCACATCGGCGCAGGCACGCGCCAGCGCGTCCGGATCATGTTCGGCCCGCGCCGTCACGTATCGGCTCCCGGCTCGCCGGTATAGTTCGGCGCGCGCTTGTTCATGAAGGCGTCGACGCCTTCGCGATAGTCCGGCGAGCGGCCGGCCTGGCGCTGCAGGTCGCGCTCGATGTCGAGTTGTTCCGAGAGGTTGCGCCCGAAGGACGACTGCACGGCCTGTTTGATGAGGCCATAGGCATAGGTTGGCCCCTCGGCCAGGGCGGTCGCCTGGGTCCGCGCGGTCTCCATCAGCTTGTCGTCGTCGACCGCCTTCCAGATCAGCCCCCACTCGGCCGCCTGTTCGGCGCCGAGGGGCTCGGCGGTCATGGCCAGCGCCTTGGCGCGGGCTTCGCCCACCATGTGCGGCAGGAACCAGGTGCCGCCGGAATCCGGGATCAGGCCGATCTTCGAGAAAGCCTGGATGAAGCGCGCCGACTTCGCCGCGAAGACGATGTCGCAGGCCAAGGCGATATTGGCGCCGGCGCCCGCCGCGACGCCGTTGACGGCGCAGATGATCGGCTTGGGCAGGCCTCGCATCAGCCGCACCAGCGGATTGTAGAAGGTCTCGATGGTGCGGCCGAGATCGGGCGCTTCCGCCATGTTGACCCGATCGCCGAGATCCTGTCCGGCGCAGAAACCGCGTCCGGCGCCGGTCAGCAGGATGGCGCGGCAGCGCGAATCCTCGGCCGCCGCCTGCAGGCCGGCACGCAATTGCGCATGCATCGCCTCGTTGAAGGAATTCAGCTTGTCGGGGCGGTTGAGCGTGATCTGCCGGACGCCGCCCATTGTGTCGATCAGGATTTCCGAACCCGTGGGCTCGGCCGCGTTCGCGTCCGCCATTCGCCGCCTCCTTGCGCCGCGCCGGCCCTGTCGGTCCGGTGCCATCGTTCCATCCTCGCGCCGCGTCGTCGCGCGGCCTGTCCGCCGGCCGAGCCGATGCCGACCGAACTGGTGCCGGCTTGGCCGGTCTTGTCATCCCGTCGATGCGGGCACCCTATCGCCCTCGAGCAGACAGGGAGCATCGGCCTGACGGTTCCGCAATACGCCGCCATCCACCGCTTGGCCAGTGCCGAGGCACCGCCATGTGGACGGCGCGGTTAGGCCGTGGACAAAAGACTTGCATAGACCGTCCGGTCGGTCAATAATACCACCAAGCCGCGCCGAGATGCGGCGTCAGACGGGCAGGCCAGGCCGTGTCGGCGATCACGCCGACGCGACTGGCAGGGCCGGCGGGACGGAAACGAAAAGCAAAAACAGACGCAAGCAACAGGGAGAGGCGGCGGATGAGCGCTTTTTTCGATGCGCATCGGGACATGCTCGATCGGGCCGTGATGGCGGCGCGCACGCGCGGCTACTGGTCGCCCTTTCCCGAAATGCCGTCCGGCAAGATCTATGGCGAGACCGCCAAGGCCGATGGCGAAAAAGCCTTTCAGGCGCTGATCGGCCAGCCCTTCGCGCTCGCCGGCCATCCGGCGGACAAGGTCGTGGGCGCGGAAACCTCGCCCTATGGCCTCGACCTGTCGATTACCTATCCGGCGGCCTCGGCCGACACGCTGGTCGCGGCGGCGAAAGCGGCTGGAACCGCCTGGGGCAAGGCCTCCATCGAGGACCGGGTCGGCGTCTGCCTCGAAATCCTGACGCGGCTCAACGCGCAATCCTTCTTTCTCGCCAATGCGGTGATGCACACGACCGGCCAGGCCTTCATGATGGCGTTCCAGGCCGGCGGCGCCCATGCCCAGGACCGCGGTCTCGAAGCGGTCGCCTATGCCTATGACGAGATGGCCTCGGTGCCGGCGCAGACGGTCTGGGAGAAGCCGCAGGGCAAGCTCGATCCGATCCGCCTCGACAAGACCTTCCGCATCGTGCCGCGCGGCGTGGCGCTGGTCATCGGTTGCGCGACCTTCCCGACCTGGAACGGCTATCCCGGCCTGTTCGCCAGCCTGGCGACGGGCAATCCGGTCATCGTCAAGCCGCATCCCGGTGCCATCCTGCCGCTCGCAATCACGGTGAAGATCGCCCGCGATGTTCTGGGCGAGGCCGGTTTCGACCCGAACGTGGTGCTTCTGGCCGCCGACGAACCCGGCGCCGAGGTCACCAAGGATCTCGTCCTTCATCCGGAGGTGAAGATCGTCGATTTCACCGGTTCGAGCACCTTCGGCGCCTGGGTGCGCGACAATGCCGGCGACGCGCTGGTCTATACCGAGGAGGCCGGGGTCAATCCGATCGCGATCACCGGCACCGACGATTTCAAGGCGATGACCCAGAACATCGCTTTCTCGCTGTCGCTCTATTCGGGCCAGATGTGCACCGCGCCGCAGAACCTCTTCGTGCCGCGCGACGGCATCGAGACCGATCAGGGACATAAGAGCTTCGACGAGGTCGCCGACGGAATCGCGCACGCCCTCGACAAGCTGTTGGGCGATCCCGAACGTGCCGCCGCGATCTGCGGGGCGGTGCAGAGCACGACCACCCTCGACCGGGTCGGCGCCAGCACCGGTCTCGGCGCCGTGGCGCGGGCCTCGGCCCCGATCGACGGGCTCACGGACGCCCGCACCGCGACGCCGCTCGTCGTCAAACTCGACGCGGCGACCGACGAGGCCAGCTATCTCGAAGAGCGCTTCGGGCCGATCAGCTTCGTCATCGCGGTCGATGGGGCAGGCGACGCGATCGCGCGCGCGGCCGCTTCGGCAAAATCGCGCGGCGCCATTACCTCGGCCATCTATGCCACCGACGACGCCCTGGTCGATCAGGCGGCCGACGCTTTCGCCGATGCCGGCGTGGCGCTGTCGATCAATCTCTACGGCAATATCCACGTCAATCAGTCGGCGGCCTTTTCCGACTATCACGTCTCGGGCGCCAATCCGGCCGGCAATGCCTGCCTGACGGATGCTGCCTTCGTCGCCAATCGCTTCCGCGTGGTGACGATCCGCCGTCTGGCGGCATAGACTTCGACCGATCGGCGGGGACAACGATCCGAATGATCCATCGCGCGCACCGGGCAATGCCGGGCGCTTCCTTGAGGGAGGAATGAGCATGACGCAGTTCAGGAAATTCATGATGTCGACGGTCGCCGCCGTCGCGCTCGGCGCGGTGGCGCTGGCCACGCCGGCCGAGGCCGAGATCAATATCGGCGCCGTCCTGGCCACCACCGGCCCGGCGTCCTTTCTCGGCGATCCCGCCGACAAGACGCTGAAGATGTATGTCGACATGATCAACGAGGCCGGCGGCATCAATGGCGAGATGCTCAACCTGATCGTCTATGACGATTCCGGTGACGCGTCGAAGTCGACCACCTTCGCCACCCGCCTGATCGAGGAAGACGAGATCGTCGCCATGGTCGGCGGCTCGACCACCGGCACGACCATGGCCATGGTGCCGATCTTCGAGGATTACGAGATCCCGTTCATCTCGCTCGGCGGCGCGGTGGTCATCATCGATCCCGTGAAGCCCTATGTCTTCAAGACACCGCATACCGACCGCATGGCCTGCGAGAAGATCTTCGAGGATCTCCAGAAGCGCGGCATCAGCAATGTCGGCATGATTTCCGGCACCGGCGGCTTCGGCAAGTCGATGCGCGCGCAATGCATCGACGTGGCGCCCGATTGGGGCATCGAGATCGTCGCCGACGAGACCTACGGGCCGCAGGATTCCGACATGACCCCGCAGCTCACCAACGTCAAGAACGCCGAAGGCCTCGAGGCGGTCGTCAATGCTGGCTTCGGCCAGGGACCGGCCATCGTGACGCGCAACTTCGCCCAGCTTGGTTTCGACGTGCCGCTCTATCAGAGCCATGGCGTGGCCTCGAAGAGCTTCATCGATCTGGCCGGCGATGCGGCCGAAGGCGTGCGCCTGCCGGCATCCGCGCTGCTCGTCGCCGAGGCGCTGCCCGACGACGATCCGCAGAAGCCGGTCGTCGTCGACTACAAGACGACCTATGAGGAGGTCACCGGCGAGCCCGTGTCGACCTTCGGTGGACACGCCTATGACGGGCTGATGATCCTGGTCGAGGCGCTTAACCGGGTCGACGACACCTCCGACCCGTCGGCGATCCGCGACGAGATCGAGGCGACCCAGGGCTTCATGGGCACCGCCGGCGTCGTCAACATGTCGCCGGACGATCACATGGGCCTCGACCTGACCGCCTTCCGGATGCTCGAAATCCGCAATGGCGATTGGGTCCTGGTCGAGTAAGGGGCCGCTCGGGCTTTTCCCCCTCACCCCCTCCCTCTCCCGCCAGCGGGAGGGGGGAAGGGGAGACGATTGGTATCTTCCTCATCCTGAGGAGCGCGACAGCGCGTCTCGAAGGATGAACGGTTTGGTCCTCGTTGCGTCACATGGTTCGAGACGCGGCTTTGCCCAAAGGGCTCAGCCGTCCTCACCATGAGGTCGGCGCGAAGCCGGTGACGCCGGGGACCGGTTGACGAAAGAGACGACCGCGGGCATGGCCGAGTTTCTGCAATTCGCCTTTTCGGGGCTGACGGTCGGCGCGGTCTATGCGCTGGTCGCGCTCGGCTTCACCATCATCTACAACGCGTCTGACGTGGTGAATTTCGCGCAAGGCGAGTTCGTCATGCTCGGCGGCATGGTCACCGTCTTCGCCTATGCCGCCGGCGTGCCGCTGCCCTTTGCCGCTTTGCTCGCCATCCTGGTGGCCATGATCGTCGGCATCGGGCTGAACAAGCTCGCCATCGAGCCGGCGCGCGGCGCTTCCGCCGTGACGCTGATCATCATCACCATCGGCGCCTCGATCTTCCTGCGCGGCGCGGCGCAGGTCGGCTTCGACCGGCAGTTCCACACCTTGCCGTCCTTTTCCGGCGACACGCCGATCAATGTCCTGGGCGCCACCCTCCTGCCGCAGAGCCTGTGGGTGCTCGGCACCGCCTTCGTCATCGTCGTGGCGCTGTTTCTGTTCTTCAGCCGCACGCTTTACGGCAAGGCCATTCTGGCGACTTCGAACAACCGGCTGGCGGCCAAGCTGGTCGGCATCAACACCGGCCAGATCATGATGGCGAGCTTCGCGGTGTCGGCCGCCATCGGCGCGCTCGCCGGCATCGTCGTCACGCCGATCACGCTGACGAGCTTCCAGGTCGGCACCATGCTGGCGCTGAAGGGTTTCGCCGCCGCCATGCTCGGCGGCATGGGCAATCCGGTCGGCGCCATCATCGGCGGTCTGCTGGTTGGCCTGCTGGAAGCCTTCTCGGCCGGCTATCTGAGTTCCGAATACAAGGATGCGACGGCCTTCATCGTCATTCTCGCCGTCCTGTTCGTCTTTCCCGGCGGGCTGTTCGGCAAGGCCAAGGTGGAGCGGGTCTGATGGCGCGCGTCCTTCTCTCGCCCCATGTCGGCGGCCTTCTGGTCCTGATCGCGGTCATCGCGATCGCGCCCTATTTCTTCCCGTCGAACTTCTATTTCCGCATCTTCGCGCTGGTCTGGATCTCGGCCATCGCGGTGGTCGGGCTCAATCTCCTGATGGGCTATGCCGGCCAGGTCAGCCTGGGCCATGCCGGCTTCTACGGCATCGGCGCCTATGCGGTGGCGGTGCTGCCGGCGCATTTCGGCATCCCGTCCCTCGTGGCGCTGGTCATCGGGCTCGTCCTCGCCGGCGTGATCGCCTTTTTCGTCGGCCGGCCGATCCTCCGGCTCAAGGGCCATTATCTCGCGGTCGCGACCCTCGGCATGGGCATTCTGATCGCCATGGTCCTCACCAATGAGGCGCAATTGACCGGCGGGCCGGACGGCATGGCGGTGCCGAGGCTCGAACTCTTCGGCGAACGCATTCGCGGCTCCGACACCTGGTACTGGATCTCGGGCGTCACGCTGGTCATCGTCTGCTGGCTCGCGCTCAATCTCGTCGACAGCCCGACCGGCCGGGCGCTTCGGGCGGTGCATGACAGCGAGGTCGCCGCCCAGGTCAACGGCATCGACATCGCCCGCGAAAAGCTCAAGGTGTTCGTCCTGTCGGCGGTGTTGGCGGCGCTGGCCGGCAGCTATCACGCCTTCATGGGGCCGACCATCACGCCGGTTCTCGCCGATTTCCTGCATTCCATCGAACTCGTCATGATGGTCGTGTTGGGCGGCATGGGATCGGTCTTCGGCTCGATCGTCGGAGCGGCGCTTCTGATCACGCTGCCGCAGCTTCTGACCGTCTTCGACGAATACAAGTTCATGATGCTCGGCTTCCTGATGATGGCCTTCATGATCTTCCTGCGTCAGGGCATCGTGCCGAGCCTCGTCAATCTGATCCGCGCCCGCTTCGCGAAAGCCGCGCCGCGGCGCGAGACCGACTCGGCGGCGCGTCCGGTCGATCCGAAGGAGGCGTCGTCTTCATGACCTTGTTGCAGGTCGAGGGGCTGGGCATCGCCTTCGGCGGCGTGCGCGCGGTCGACAATGTGTCCTTCGAGGTGCCGGCGGGCGTGATCTTCTCGATCATCGGGCCGAACGGCGCCGGCAAGACCACGCTGTTCAACATGATCTCCGGGCTCTACACGCCGGGCATGGGAACCGTCACCTTCGACGGCAGGCCGGTGACAGGGCTCGCGCCGCACCGGCTGGCCGGCCTCGGCCTGTCGCGCACCTTCCAGAACCTGCAGATCTTCTTCCGCATGACGGCGCTCGAAAACGTCATGGTCGGCCGGCATCTGCGCGAACATCGCGGCTTTCTGTCAAACCTCCTGCATCTGCCGGCGACCCGGCGGCAGAACGCCGAGACCCGCGACCGGGCGCTGGCGCTGTTGCGGCGCGTGGGGCTCGCCGACTATGCCGACACCCAGGCCGGCAACATGCCCTATGGCGCGCTGAAACGGCTCGAAATCGCCCGCGCGCTGGCCACCGATCCGAAGCTCCTGCTGCTCGACGAGCCGGCGGCCGGCTGCAATCCGGTCGAGACCGAGGAGATCGACGCCCTCATCGTGGACGTAAAGCGCGACGGGATCACCGTATTGCTGGTCGAGCACGACATGAAGCTCGTCATGAAGATTTCCGACCGCATCCTCGTGCTCGACCATGGCGAGGTCCTGGCGGAAGGCACGGCCGAGGATGTCCGCGATAACCCCGCGGTGATTGCGGCCTATCTCGGCCAGCACGGACAACAGGAGATCGCCCGTGCTCACGGTTGACGGCCTGTCGAGCCACTATGGGCGCATCCAGGCGCTCAAATCGGTGTCGGTGTCGATCGCCGAGGGCGAGATCGTGGCGCTCGTCGGTGGCAATGGCGCCGGCAAGACGACGCTCCTGCGCACCATTTCCGGCGTCCAGCCCGCGACCGGCGGGACGATCCGCTTCGGCGACCGCGACATCACGAAGGCAAGCCCGCATGCCCGCGTCGGCATGGGTATCGCGCAGGTGCCGGAAGGCCGGCAGGTCTTCGCGCCGCTGACGGTCGAGGACAATCTCAGGCTCGGTGCTTATCTGCGCAAGGACAAGACCGTGCCCGACGACATGGCGCGGGTCTATGATCTCTTCCCCGTGCTAAAGGAAAAGCGCGGCCTTCAGGCCGGCGGCCTGTCCGGCGGCCAGCAGCAGATGCTCGCGATCGGCCGGGCGCTGATGGCCAAGCCGCGGCTGATGCTCCTGGACGAGCCGTCCATGGGTCTCGCGCCAATCCTCGTCGACCAGATCATGGGCGTGATCTCGGGTCTCAAGGCCGAAGGCGTCACGGTGTTTCTCGTCGAGCAGAACGCCTATGCGGCGCTGTCGATCGCCGATCGCGGCTATGTGCTGGAAACCGGATCGGTGGCCACCGAAGGGCCCGGCGCGGCCCTGCTGGAAGACCCCAAGGTGCGCGAGGCCTATCTCGGGATGTGAGGCTTTCGCTATTTGATTGAGCCACCCTCACCCAAGAACATGCGTGTTCCTATCTCCTCGGGGAGCGGGCTTTTCGGGCGCTCGCCGCTGGTACCTCCCCTTCCCGCTGGCGGGAGAGGGATGGGGTGAGGGTCGGATGTCTCTCACACTGACCGGAGAGGGGGCACGACATGGCTGCAAGCCTCGTCCGCCCATTGATCCGCCGCGCCTTCTTGTGACAAGACCAGCGTCATGACAGATCAACTCTCCCCCGAAGTATCGCTGTCGATGGACGGCGCGGTCGCCGTCGTCACCATCGACAACCCGCCGGTCAATGCCAGTTCGCAGTCGGTGCGGGCGGGCCTCGCGGCGGCGGCCGAGCGGATCGCGGCCGACGACCGCATCGAGGCCGCCGTCATCGCCTGCGCCGGGCGCACCTTCATGGCCGGCGCCGATGTGCGCGAATTCGGCAAGCCCCTGCTCGAACCGCATCTGCCCGACGTCATCGACCGGATCGAGGCACTCGACAAGCCGGTCATCGCGGCGGTGCACGGGACGGCGCTGGGCGGCGGGTTCGAACTGGCGCTCGGCTGCCATTACCGCCTGCTGGCCGCGACCGCCAAAGTCGGTCTGCCCGAAGTCTCGCTCGGCATCATTCCCGGTGCCGGCGGCACTCAGCGCCTGCCGCGTCTCACCGATGTCGCGACGGCGACCGAGATGATCACCTCGGGCCGGCCGATCTCGGCCGGGCGCGCCGAGGAACTGTCGATCGCCGATGACCTCGCCGATCCCGACGACCTGCTGCGGGCCGCCGTCGACTTCGCGCGCGGCAAGATCGGGTTTCCCGTGCCGCGCCTGTCGGCGCGCGATTGCCCGCCGGCGCCGGACGCCGATTTCTTCACCCGCCAGGCGGACATGCTGAAGAAGAAGACGCGCGGCCAGATCAGCCCCTTGCGCGCGCTCGATGCCGTCGAACAGGCGACGAAAACCAAATTCGCGGAAGGGCTCAGGGCGGAGCGGGCGATCTTCGCCGATCTGCGTGGGTCCGATCAGGCCAAGGCGCTGCGCTATGTCTTCTTCGGCGAGCGCGCGGTGGCCAAGATCTCCGGCCTGAAGGACATCGCGCCGCGCCGGATCGAGACCGCCGGTGTGATCGGTGGCGGCACGATGGGCGCCGGCATCGCCACGGCCCTTCTCGCATCCGGCCTTCAGGTTACCATGCTGGAACGTGACGCGGCCGCGCTCGAAACCGGCAAGTCACGCGTCCATGGCCTGCTCGATGGCATGGCCGAACGCGGCAAGCTCGACGATGTCGAGGCCACGCGCGGACGGTTCTCGGGATCGGTCGACTATGACGCGCTCGCCGATGCCGATCTCGTCATCGAGGCCGTGTTCGAGGATATCGCGGTCAAGCGTCAGGTGTTCGAGGCGCTCGACAAGGTGGCCCGGCAGGGCGCGGTGCTGGCGACCAACACCTCCTATCTCGACGTCGATGCCATCGCGTCGGCGACCAAACGGCCCGCCGACGTCATCGGCCTGCATTTCTTCTCGCCGGCCCACATCATGAAGCTTCTCGAAATCGTCGTCGCCGACAAGACCGCGCCCGATGTCGTGGCGACCGGCTTCGCGCTGGCCAGGCGGCTCGGCAAGACGGCGGTGCGCGCCGGCATCTGCGACGGGTTCATCGGCAACCGCATCCTGTCGGCCTACAGGCTGCATGGCGATATCCTGCTTGAAGAGGGCGCGACGCCCTCGGAGATCGACGGCGCCATGCGCGGCTACGGCTTCGCCATGGGCATGTATGCGGTGCAGGATCTCGCCGGGCTCGACATTTCCTGGGCCAACCGGAAGGCGAAGGCCGCGACCCGCGATCCCAAGGCGCGCTATGTGCGGATCGCCGACCTTCTGTGCGAAGGCGGCCGGTTCGGCCAGAAGAACGGCAAGGGCTGGTTCGCCTATCCCGACGGTCCGCGCAAACCCGTGGCCGACCCGGACGTCCTGGCGGTGATCGAGGCGGAGCGCGCGGCGCGCGGCATCACGCCGCGCGGCTTCACCGCCGATCAGATCATGGAGCGGCTGCTGCTCGCCATGATCAATGAAGGGGCCAAGATCCTCGACGAGGGGATCGCGCTGGCGCCGGTCGACATCGATGTCGTGAAGATCCACGGCTATGGCTTTCCGCGCCACAAGGGCGGACCGATGCACCAGGCCGACACGATGGGGCTCGCGGCCGTCGCCGACAGGCTCGACGCTCTCGCGGCAGCCGATCCGTCGGCCTGGTCGGTGTCGCCGCTGGTCCGGCGGCTCGCCGAGGAGGGCCGGACATTCGCCGATCTCGATGCCCAGGCACGCCAGTAAAGCGGTCTGTTCTCGTCGGCATTCCTTGGTTTTCAGTCCGTTAACGGCATTGCGACCATCGGCTTAGGCAATTCTTAAGCCAGCCTGCTTACGCTTCCCTCAACGTGTTTGGTTCGCGTAAGTAGTGAGAGTAACATGACCGAGCACCCTCGGCCGAAGACGCGTTATGTCATCGGCCCGGACGGCAGTCCGTTGACGCTTGCGGATCTGCCCCCGGGGAACACACGGCGCTGGGTCATCCGGCGCAAGGCGGAAGTGGTCGCGGCCGTGCGCGGCGGACTGCTCAGCCTCGACGAAGCCTGTCAGCGCTACCGCCTCACGGTCGAGGAGTTTCTCGCCTGGCAGCGCTCGATCGATGCGCATGGGCTCGCGGGCCTGCGCACCACGCGTATCCAGCAATACCGCTAAGCCGGCAAACCGCCGGGTGATCGGGCGCCGGTCGCGAGGCCGGCGCTTTTCTATGCCCGATCTGTTGCAAAATGCGACGCGAAGCGCGATTTGCGCGCGTCCGTTAACCCGTTGTTTACGGTAGCGGTAGGAAAAATCTGCCGGGTTGGGGCGAAACCAAGGCCACATTGTGCCACTTCGCCGTCGAAACAGGCAGGGCTTTGGAACCGTGCAGGGATTGACAGATTTCGTTAAGGCGCTCGGACCGGGCCGCCTTGCCGCGATGGGCGCGGTGGCGCTGGTCATGTTCGCCTTCTTCGCCTTCCTCGTCTTCCGCCTGTCGCAGCCGCAATTCGCCCCGCTCTATACCGATCTCACCTTCGAGGATTCGTCCGCCATCATCGGCGAGCTCGACGCGCGCGGCACGCGCTACGAATTGCGCCAGGACGGCGCGGTGATCCTGGTGCCGGGCGACGAGGTTCTGCGCCTGCGCATGGATCTGGCCGAGGCCGGCCTGCCGTCGGGCGGCGGCGTCGGCTACGAGATCTTCGACAATTCGTCCGCTTTCGGCACGACGAGCTTCGTTCAGAACATCAACCATCTGCGCGCGCTCGAAGGCGAACTGGCGCGCACCATCCGCTCGATCAACCGGGTATCTGCGGCGCGCGTCCATCTCGTCATCCCCGAACGCGAACTGTTCCAGCGCGACCAGCGCGACCCCTCCGCCTCGATCGTCGTCGATACCCGCGGCGTCCTCGACCAGGGCGAGATCCGCGCCATTCGCCACCTTGTCGCGTCGGCCGTCGACGGCCTGCGTCCGGGTCGCGTCTCGGTGATCGACGAGACCGGCCAGCTTCTCGCCGACGGCACCGGCGACGAGACCGCCGCCCTGCCCGAAGCCATCGACGAGCGACGCTTGGCGATCGAGGCGGCGATGATGGACAAGGTCCAGGCGCTGGTCGGCTCCATCGTCGGCCAGGACCGGGTGCGGGTGAAGGTGACCGCCGATCTCGACATGAACCGGGTCACCGAGACCAACGATCTCTTCGATCCCGACGGCCGCGTCGTGCGCTCGACCCAGACGCGCGAACAGACCGCCAGCACGACCGAGCCCGGCGACCAGGGGGTCACCGCCGGCAACCAGTTGCCGAATGCCGATCCGCAGGACGCCGAGGGCGACATTGTCCAGGCCGAGAACCAGACCGAAGAAGTCATCAATTACGAGATCTCGCGCACGACCCGCACCGAAACCCTCGAAGCGGGCCGGCTGAGCCGGCTGTCGGTCGCCGTCGTCGTCGACGGCGTCTACAGCCAGGACGCCAATGGCGATGTGGTCTACACCCCGCGCGCGCAGGAGGAGCTCGACCGGATCGCGGCGCTGGTGCGCTCGGCGATCGGCTTCGACGAGGCGCGCGGCGACCGGGTCGAGGTGGCCAATCTGCGCTTCGCCGAGCCACCGCGCGCCATGCCGATGCCCGAGGAAGCCGGCATGTTCGAGTTCTCCCGCGACCAGTATCTGCGCATGACGGAGATCGCGGTTCTGCTGGTGCTCGGCCTGCTGGCGATCCTGTTCGTCGCCCGGCCCTTGGTTCGCAAGGTGCTGTCGCCCGAGACCGAGGCGGCACAGACCGGCGACGTCGCCGCGATCACCGCCGAGGGGGCGGCCGGCGACCCGGCGCTGCCGGCGCCGGGCGAGGCCGGCCAGGTCGTCATGCCCAAGGTGCCCGACGCGATCGAACAGGCCCAGGTGGCCGGCGAGTTGCAGACCGCCACCATCGCGCGGGTCGGCGAGATCATCGGCGACAATTCCGATGAGGCGGTGACGATCGTCAGGACCTGGATGCAGGAGCCCGCGGCAGCATGAACACCGGCCTGACCGTCCAGAAACCACAACTGCGCGACATTACCGCGGACACGCCGCTCGAACAGATTTCCGGCGTCGAGCGCACCGCGATCCTGTTGCTGGCGCTCGGGCCCGAAAATGGCGCGCCGATCTGGAAAGGGCTCGACGACGAGGAGATCCGCACCCTCAGCCAGACCCTCGCCCGGCTCGGCAAGGTGTCGAGCGAGGTGGTCGAGAAGCTTCTCGCCAATTTCGTGATGGAGATGGGGCGCGCCGGGGCGCTGGTCGGCAATTTCGAGGCCACCGAACAGCTTCTCGCGGGTTTCCTGTCGCCCGAACGGGTCGCCACCATCATGGAGGAAATCCGCGGACCGGCGGGCCGCAATATGTGGGAGAAGCTGTCCAACGTTCAGGAGAACGTGCTGGCCAGCTATCTCAAGAACGAATACCCGCAGACCATCGCCGTGGTCCTGTCGAAGATCCGCTCCGAGACCGCGTCCAGCGTGCTGGCCATCCTGCCGGAGGAATTGTCGCTCGACGTCATCAACCGCATGCTCAAGATGGAGGCGATCCAGAAGGACATTCTCGACAAGATCGAGCAGACCCTGAAGATCGAATTCATGTCGAACCTGTCGCAGACCCAGCGTCGCGACGCCCACGAGCAGATCGCGGAAATCTTCAACTCCTTCGACCGGCAGACCGAGAGCCGTTTCATGAGCGCGCTCGAGGACGTCAACCGGGATTCGGCGGAACGCATCAAGCAGCTGATGTTCACCTTCGAAGATCTCGCCCGTCTCGACACCGCCTCGGCCCAGACCCTTTTGCGTTCGGTCGAGAAGGACGTCCTGGCGCTGGCCCTCAAGGGCACGACCGACAGCATTCGAGACTTTTTCTTCAGCAATATGAGCCAGCGCGCGTCCAAGATGCTGAAGGAGGACATGGACGTCATGGGTCCGGTGCGCCTGCGCGATGTCGACGAGGCGCAATCCTCGATGGTCAACCTGGCCAAGGATCTCGCGGCCAAGGGCGAGATCATGATCTCGAAGAACCGCAACGAAGACGAACTGGTCTATTGAAGCGATGGGACATCCGGTCAGATATCTGTTCGACCAGGCCTTCAGCCTCGACGATGCCGGTGCGCCCGAGCGCGAGACGGTCGATGCGGAAGAAGCGCGCGCCCAGCTCGAAAGCGCCCGCAAGGAGGCCTTCGAAGCGGGCCGCGCCGCCGGCCGGGCCGAGGCCGCGGCCAAGGCCGAACAGCATCTCGCCCGCTCGGTGGACCAGATGATGACCCGCTTCGCCAAGGTCGTCGGCGATGCCGATGCGGCCGCCGATGCGGCGGAAGAAGCCTCGGTCGAACTCGCCATTCTCTCGGCGCGCAAGCTGGCCCGCACGCTGATCGCCCGCGAGCCTCTCGAAGAACTGATGACGTTGATGCGGTCGACGCTCGGCGATCTGCGCGGGGTTCCCCATGTCATCGTGCGCGTCAATGCCGATCTCGCCGACATGCTCGACCAGCGTGTCGGCCGCATCGCGCGCGAAAGCGGCATCGAGGGGCGCATCATCGTGATGGGCGAGCCCGATATCGAGATCGGCGATGGCCGGATCGAATGGGCCGATGGCGGCGCGATCCGCCGTATCGCCCAGATCGAGCGCGGCATCGATGCGGCACTCGCGAGCCATTTCGGCCTGTCGGGGCGCGACGGGGCGGATGACATGCAAGACCCGGACGATGCGGCGGACCTGCCCGTGTCGGACATGGTGACGGAGACCTGACATGGCCGAGCAAGACAGCGATCTCGCCGCACCCGAAACGCCTTTCGCCGATCTCGACACCGCGCCGGCTTCCCCGGATGCCGATCACGTCGCAAGCCATGACGACGAGCATCTGGCGCGGTCGGCGGCCGATCTCGAAGCGCTGTTCGACGTGCCGGTCAAGGTGTCGGCCATTCTCGGTCGCACCAAGATGGAGGTCGCCGATCTGCTCAAGCTCGGCGAGGGTTCGGTTCTCGAACTCGACCGCAAGGTCGGCGAGGCGATCGACATCTATGTCAACGACCGGCTGGTCGCACGCGGCGAGGTGGTCTTGGTCGAGAACAAGCTCGGCATCACCATGACGGAAATCATCAAGGCGGATCGCAGCTGACGCGACCGGCGCCCATGGAGGACACAGAATGCGGCTCTTGATTGCCGGCTCGCTCGGCGGACAGCTGACGCTCGCCACCAAGATCGCCATCGATCGCGGCGCCAAGGTCGTGCATGTGGCCGATATCGATCAGGCCATGGCCGCCTTGCGCTCGGGCGCCGGCGCCGATCTGGTGATGGTCGATGTCGAGCTCGACATCGCCGGCCTCGTCGACCGGCTGGCGGCCGAACGCATCCATGTGCCGGTCGCGGCCTGCGGCACCTCGAACGACGCGCAGGCCGCCGTCAGCGCCATCCGGGCCGGCGCCAAGGAATACATTCCCCTGCCGCCCGATCCCGAGCTGATCGGCGCCATTCTCGCCGCCGTCGCCGAGGACGACCAGTCGCTGGTCTTCCGCGACGAGGCGATGAGCGCCATCGTCAAGCTCGCCGATCAGATCGCGCCGTCGCATGCCAGCGTCTTGATCTCGGGCGAATCCGGCACCGGCAAGGAGGTGATGGCGCGTCACATCCACGCCAAGTCGAAGCGGGCCGACAAGCCCTTCGTGTCGATCAACTGTGCCGCGATCCCCGAACAGCTTCTGGAATCCGAACTCTTCGGCCACGAGAAGGGTGCCTTCACCGGCGCCGTCGCCCGCCGTATCGGCAAGTTCGAGGAAGCCGATGGCGGCACGCTGCTGCTCGATGAGATCAGCGAGATGGACATCCGGCTCCAGGCCAAGCTGTTGCGCGCGATCCAGGAGCGGGTCATCGACCGGGTCGGCGGCACGAAGCCGGTGCCGGTCGACATCCGCATCCTGGCGACAACGAACCGCGATCTCGCCCAGGACGTGGCGGCCGGCCGGTTCCGCGAGGATCTTCTGTTCCGGCTCAATGTCGTGACCCTGCACCTGCCGCCGCTGCGCGAGCGCTCGCAGGACATTCTGATGCTGGCCGACCATTTCGCGGCGCTCTATGCCGAGACAAACGGCATAGAGCCCAGGCCGATTCATCGCGATGCGCGCCGCATGCTGCTGGCCAATCCGTGGAAGGGCAATGTCCGCGAGCTCGAAAACACGCTGCATCGCGCGGTCCTGCTGGCCACCGGCGAGGAGATCTCGATCGAGGATCTGAGAATGCCCGACGGTTCGCCGCTCGACACCGCGTCGCGATCCGATCCGGCGAGCCGGGCCGCCGAGACCGCCGAAGCGGTCAGCCGGTCGCTCGTCGGGCGCACCGTGGCCGATGTCGAGCGCGACCTCATTCTGGATACGCTCGACCACTGCCTCGGCAACCGGACCCATGCCGCCAATATTCTCGGCATCTCGATCCGGACGTTGCGTAACAAGCTCAATCAATACAGCACCGAAGGGCATGCGGTGGCCGAGCCCGGAACGGCGCGCGTCGCCTCGTTGTAGGCTGCCGGCGCGTTTTCTTCAGGCCGTCACTCCCGGGCTTGTCCCGGGGCGCCAGGGCGAAAGGTTCTGAACGCCCGCCCGCGAATTACGCGCGTGCCCGACGGTCTACGGCAGGGATTGGATTGCCGTGGTCCGATCGGCGACGGCCCCAAAAAACCCCTGCCGGGCAGCCGAGTAACCCCGGCGTTAACCTCCCGCTAACCATATACCCGGCAAAAATTGCCTAATGGGTAGCGCGCGCCGCGTTCGGCCGTCTTGACGGCCGCGCCGGGCGTGCGGGCGATGGATCCGGGATCCAAGGGGCACAATGTCGGACACGGCGATCGGCAGCGCGAAGCAATCGGGCCTGACGTCCGGGGTCGGCTGGCTGCGCCGGTTCCTGATGCAGGGCGATGTCGGGCTCGCCTTCGGGGTCATCGCGATCATCGTCGTGTTGATCCTGCCGATGCCGGCCTTTCTGCTCGACATCCTGCTGGCGATTTCGATCGTCTTTTCCGTCCTCATCCTGATGACCGCGCTGTTCATCCGTTCGGCGCTCGAATTCTCCTCCTTCCCGACCGTGCTGCTGATCGCCACCATGCTGCGGCTGGCGCTCAATCTCGCCTCGACGCGGCTGATCCTGTCGGAAGGCCATACCGGCACCGATGCCGCGGGCCATGTCATCCAGGCCTTCGGCAATTTCGTCATGGGCGGCAATTTCGTCATCGGGATCATCGTCTTCGCGATCCTGGTGACGGTGAACTTCATCGTCATCACCAAGGGCTCGGGGCGCATCGCCGAAGTGGCCGCCCGGTTCACCCTCGATTCCATGCCCGGCAAGCAGATGGCGATCGACGCCGATCTGTCCTCGGGGCTGATCGACGAGCAGGAAGCGCGCACCCGGCGCAAGAAGCTCGAGGACGAAAGCTCCTTTTACGGCGCCATGGACGGGGCGTCGAAATTCGTGCGTGGCGATGCCATCGCCGGGCTTCTCATCGTCTTCATCAACGTCGTCGCCGGCATCATCATCGGCGTCGCCCAGATGGGTATGTCCTTTGGCGGCGCCGCCCATACCTATACGCTGCTCACCATCGGCGACGGCCTCGTCTCGCAGATCCCGGCGCTGATCGTCTCGACGGCGGCCGGCCTCCTGGTCTCCAAGGCCGGCGTCAACGAGGGCGGCGAGGAAGCCCTCGTCAAGCAATTGTCCGGCTATCCCAAGGCGCTCGGCATGAGCGCGTTGGTGATGGCGGTGATGGCCTTCCTGCCCGGCATTCCGCTGGTGCCCTTTCTCGGCCTCGCGGCGGGGGCGGCGGCGCTCGCCTTCGCGGTGGAAAAGCAGCGCCGCCAGCAGGCCGCCCAGCAGGAGATCATGGAAACCGCCACCGCCGAGGCGGCCGAACCGGCCGAGGAGCCGATCTCGTCGGCGCTCAAGATGGACGATCTCAAGATCGAGATGGGCTACGGGCTTCTGGCGCTCGTCGGCAATAATGGCGGCGAGGACCGGCTGACCGATCAGATCAAGGCGCTGCGCCGGCAATTGGCGTCCGAACTCGGCTTCGTCATGCCGGCGGTGCGGCTTCTCGACAATGTCCAGCTCGAGGCCAATGACTACATCGTCAAGCTGAAGGAGACGCCCGCCGGTCGCGGCCAGGTGTTCCCCGGTCAGGTCATGGTGATGGATCCGGCCGGCAACCAGATCGACCTGCCCGGCTATCACACGACCGAACCCACCTTCGGCCTGCCGGCGACCTGGATCGAGGAGGGCCTGCGCGACCAGGCGACGCTGAAGGGCTATACGGTGGTCGATCCGGCGACGGTGATCTCGACCCATCTGACCGAGGTCATCAAGGCGAATGTCGCCGAACTCCTGTCCTATGCCGAGGTCGCCAAGCTGCTCGATGAACTGCCCGAGGCCGAACGCAAGCTGATCGACGATATCGTGCCCGGCCAGATCACCCTGTCAGGCATCCAGCGGGTGCTGCAATCGTTGTTGAGCGAGCGGGTGTCGATCCGCGACCTGTCGACGATCCTCGACGGCATCGCGGAAGGCTCGGGCTTCACGCGCAATCCGCGCTGGCTGACCGAACATGTGCGCGCGCGCCTGGCGCGCCAGCTCTGCGCCCAGAACCAGTCGCCGAACGGCTATCTGCCGATCCTGACGCTGTCGCCGCAATGGGAGCAGGCCTTCGCGGAATCGCTGGTCGGCGAGGGCGAGGACAAGTCGCTCGCCATGGCGCCGTCGAGATTGCAGGACTTCATCCAGGCCGCGCGCGACGCCTTCGAGACGGCGGCCCAGCAGGGCGAGATCCCGGTGCTCCTGACATCGAGCGGCAACCGGCCCTTCGTGCGCTCGATCGTCGAGCGGTTCCGGGCGCAGACCGCCGTCCTGTCGCAGAACGAGATCCACCCGCGCGCCCGGCTCAAGACGATGGGCAATATCTGAGGCCGGCAACGCGCTGCTTCAGCCGCGCTCCCGGCCCGGTTGGCCGCGCCGGGGCTGCTCCCCGGCGCGGGTTGGTTTAGAACAGGCCGACGATCTCGTTGTTCTCGTCGAAGCGGATATGTTCCGCCGACGGCGTTTTCGGCAAGCCCGGCATGGTCATGATCTCACCGCAGATCGCCACGATGAAGCCGGCGCCCGCCGACAGCCGCACTTCGCGGATCGGCACCACGTGATCGGTCGGCGCGCCGCGCAGGTTCGGATCGGTCGAGAACGAATACTGCGTCTTCGCCATGCAGACCGGCAGGCTGCCATAGCCCATCTGCTCCCACTGCTTGAGCTGGTCGCGGACCTTCTTGTCGGCGATGACTTCGCTGGCCCGGTAGATGCGGGTGGCGACCGCCTCGATCTTCTGGAACAGCGGCATGTCGTCGGCATAGAGCGGGGCGAACTGGGCGGCGCCCGATTCCGCGATCTCGACCACCCGATGGGCCAGCGTTTCGATGCCGGCCGAACCGTCGGCCCAGTGGCGGCACAACACCGCCTCGGCGCCGAGCGAGGCGACATAGTCCTGAACCGCGGCCACCTCGTCGTCGGTGTCCGACACGAAATGGTTGATCGCGACGACGGCGGGCACGCCGAACTGCTTCACATTCTCGATGTGCCGGCCGAGATTGACGCAGCCTGCGGTGACGGCGGCGACATTTTCGCCGCCGAGATCTTCCTTCTTCACCCCGCCATTCATCTTCAAGGCGCGGATGGTGGCGACGATGACGACCGCGTCGGGCTTCAGGCCCGCCTTGCGGCATTTGATGTCGAAGAACTTCTCCGCCCCGAGATCGGCCCCGAAGCCGGCCTCGGTCACGACATAGTCGGCGAGCTTCAGCGCGGTCGTCGTGGCGACCACCGAATTGCAGCCATGGGCGATATTGGCGAACGGACCGCCATGGATGAAGGCGGGATTGTTTTCGAGCGTCTGGACGAGGTTGGGCTGCATGGCCTGAGCCAGCAGGACCGTCATCGCGCCATCGGCCTTGATGTCGCGGCAATAGACCGGCGACCGGTCGCGGCGATAGCCGACGATGATATCGCCGAGGCGCTTTTCCAGGTCCTTGAGATCGGTGGCGAGGCACAGGATCGCCATCACTTCCGAGGCCACCGTGATGTCGAAGCCGGTTTCGCGCGGAAAGCCGTTGGCGACGCCGCCGAGCGAGCCGACGATGCCGCGCAGCGCCCGGTCGTTCATGTCGAGCACGCGGCGCCAGGACACCCGGCGTACATCGATATTCTCGGCATTGCCCCAATAGATGTGGTTGTCGATCATTGCCGACAGAAGGTTGTGCGCCGAGGTGATGGCGTGAAAGTCGCCGGTGAAGTGGAGGTTGATGTCCTCCATCGGCACGACCTGGGCGTGACCGCCGCCGGCGGCGCCCCCCTTGACGCCGAAGCAGGGGCCGAGCGATGGCTCGCGCAGGCAGATCGCGGCGTTCTTGCCGATCCGGTTGAGCCCGTCGCCGAGGCCCACCGTGGTGGTCGTCTTGCCTTCGCCGGCCGGCGTCGGGTTGATCGCGGTGACCAGGATCAGCTTGCCGTCGGGCCGGTCGGCGACCGAGGAGATGAACTCCGCCGACACCTTGGCCTTGTCATGGCCGAAGGGCAGGAGATGCTCGGCGGGAATGCCGAGGCGTCCGCCGATGTCGAGGATGGGCTTCTTGTTGGCTTTGCGGGCGATCTCGATATCGGTTTGCACGAGCTTCTCCGTTGCGATGGCGGTTGATGTCAGGGCGCGGCGTGGCGATGGGCGGATCCCATCGAGACCCGCCATACGGGCCGGCACGACGGCATCCGAAAAGGACATATCTCTCGACGGGCGGCACGTGAATAGCGTTTGGGGTTTTCCGCCGCCCGGGATGAAGCGTCCTGTTCTGGCCCAATTGCGTCAGCGCAAGAGATGCCGTGCCGGTTCCGATTATTTGACAGTTTGTTGAAGCAGCGCCGTTTTTCGCTTGACCGACGATGAAACCGCGTTTCATCCTACTATTTATACGGAACGGCGAAGAGCCCGGCGCGGTTATATTGCACTGCACCAGGATAGTAGATGGAACAACGTTCTTTGGGCGAGATTAGCTCAGGCTCCGGCGTCCAATCGTCGGAGTCCGTCATGAACATGTATCCAGGCGACACGCGCCACACGATCGGCTTCATGCTGGCCCCCGACTTTTCGATGATTTCGGTCGCCTCGGCCATCGAAGTTCTTCGGCTCGCCAATCATGTCGCGGCGCAGGACGTCTTCAACTGGCGGGTGTTTTCTCTCGACGGGTCGGATGTGCGTGCCTCGAACGGCATCATGATCTCGGCCGACGGTCCGTTCTCGGCGGCCGAGCCGATGCCCGAGGTCGTGGTGTGCACGCCGCTGCATGTCGACAAGGCCTATCTCCAGGCGATGATCGGCCGGGTGCGCAAGCTCGCCTCGCGCGGGGCGGCGGTCGGCTCGGTCTGTTCGGGCACCTATGTCCTGGCGCGCGCCGGCCTGCTCGACGGCTATCGCTGCGCCATTCACTGGGAGCATTACGACGCCTTCCGCGAGGAATATCCCGAGATCGAGGTGACGCAGAACCTGTTCGAGGTCGATCGCAGCCGGTTCACCTGCGCCGGCGGCACGGCGGCCGCCGACATGATGCTGACCAAGGTCAGCCAGAGGCTTGGCGGCGAGGTGGCGGCGGCCGTCACCGACGAACTGATCCATCACCGCATGCGCGATTCCGACGAGCGCCAGCGCATGGAGCTGCGGGCACGCGTCGGCGTCGCCCATCCCAAGCTTCTGAACGTCATCGCCGAGATGGAAAGCCGGATCGAGCGGCCGCTGACCTGTTCGCATCTCGCCCGGCTGGTCAATTTATCGCCGCGCCAGCTCGAGCGCCTGTTCCAGCGCTATCTGAACACCACGCCGACGCGCTATTATCTGACCCTGCGGCTCAACCGCGCGCGGCATCTTCTGCGCCAGACCTCGATGCCGATCCTGTCGGTCGGCCTGGCCTGCGGCTTCGTCTCGGCCTCGCATTTCTCGAAATGCTATAGCGAGCACTTCAAGCGCACGCCGTCGGAAGAGCGCAAGAAGGTGGTCGTCGCGGCGGCGTGAACTTGCCCCAACAGCGCTTGTGCGATCTTCGGCCATTCGGCCCGGGGCCATTTGGTTTATCGCATTTCCGATCCTAACCGCCGCGCCCGGCAAAGCAGATCAGATTGCCGTCCGGGTCTTCGATGATGAAGGTGCGGGCGCCCCAGGGCTCGGTTCTCAGGCTCTGGTGAAAGCTGATGCCGGCCTCCTGGAATTCGAGAAACAGCGGCTTGGCCTGATCGAGGATCAGCGTGGCCGACAGCGCGTCCGGCTCGCGAGCCCTGAAGCCCGTGTCGAAGACCGGTCCGCTGACGTTCCGCAGGTTGAGCCGTCCGCCGCCGCGACGAATCTGGGCGTAGAAGACCGGGTCGCCATGGGTGAAGGCAATCTCGAAGCCGAGCTTGTCGGTATAGAAGCGGCAGGCAAGCGCCATGTCGGACACGAAGAGCTGAGGCTCCGCGGCCAGGATCGTCGATGGGCCGGACCGGATCTGGGCTGTCTCGGGCATCGTTCCGGCTCCTTTCACGAGCGCCGGCCAACTGTCGAAACCGTGCTGCCGGGCGACGAGTTCCTGCGCGTCGCTGAGCTTGAAATCGGCGTTCAGCACGTCGCCGTCGGACAGGTCGGCATATCGGACCAGGTGGCGGCGGATCTCGGCCGCGACCGGAACATATCGATGCCGGTGCCAGCGCCGATAGAGCTTGGCCTGTTTCCTGAGATGTTCGACAGAGGGCATGGGCGCGTTGCTTCATGGGACATAGGGCGGGTAGGCGGGCCGTGCCCTTCCGGCCTATGAAGCCGATGCGCCCTACAGCAACGGATCGAATGCTAAGGTAACGGGCTGTCCCGTTCAAGCGTCGGGCCGGGATTGCATCGCGCGGGCGATCGGGTCATCGGCAGGCGTCTGATTGCCCGCCGACCGGGTCCCCTTCTTTCCCGCATGGGCCTCTACATGGACGATATCGATCTTCTGATGGATCTGCATTTGCCGGCCGCCCGGCAGGGTCCGGGTGGTGACGCCGAAACCCGCCTGGCGATTGCCCTGTCGGGGTTGTCCGGCCGGCGCGGTCTCAGGATCGCCGATATCGGATGCGGCACCGGGGCCGCGACGATCACCCTCGCCAAGGCGCTCGATGCGCAAATCACGGCGGTCGACTTCCTGCCCGGCTTCCTGGCAGAACTGGAGTGTCGCGCCGCCGCCGAAGGCGTCTCGGCCCGGATCACGCCCGTCGCGGCGTCGATGGAGGTGCTGACATTCGCGCCGTCTTCGCTGGATGCGATCTGGGCGGAAGGTTCGATCTATAACATCGGCTTCGAAAACGGTATTCGCGCCTGGCGGCCCTTCCTCGGGCCGGGCGGCATTCTCGCTGTGTCCGAACTGACCTGGCTGTCGCCCGAGCGGCCAGCCGAACTGACCGATCACTGGTCTAAGGAATATCCGGAGGTCGCCACGGCCTCGGCGAAGATCGCGCTTCTGGAAGCCAATGGCTACACGCCGGTCGGCTATTTCCCGCTGCCTGAAACCTGCTGGCTCGACAACTACTACCGCCCCATGCAGGCGCGCTTCGACGGCTTTCTCGCGAAACACGGTGTTAGCCCGGCGGCCCGCGCGATCGTGGCCGCCGAACAGGCCGAGATCGATCTCTATGAGCGCTTCTCGGCTTTTGTCAGCTACGGCTATTATGTGGCGCGGAAACGGCCCGATTGAGCTTGTCGGCCGTTGAGGGGCATCAATCCCGATCGTCGCGCTGTCCGCTACTCATGGTCCTCGTGCCATACCCAAAAAGCCAAGCGCGGAGGTCACGATGAGCATATCCCCCATGCTATTTATCTGCCTGTTCTTTGCCGGCTTCGGCGTCTTTCTGATGGGTGTCGGCGCGGTCTGGTGGGTGTCGCTCCAGGCCAGGATGCTCAAGCAAAGGGACGGCCTTTGAGCCGTTAGCGGCTGACGTTGAATGGACGGCGCAGGGCGGGCCTGGACAGAGCGGCATATGGTTGTAACATGCAACTATGAAGCCAAAGCCTTTCCCCGCCGACATCGACCATATCCGCCGCAGCTCCCGGGCCATTGTCCGCGAACTCGGCTTCCTGAAGCGCGGGCTCGCCGGCACCGATCTGTCGCCCTCGGCCGTTCATGCGCTGGTCGAAATCGGGAGCGGAACGGTCGCCACCGCGACGGAACTCGTGACGCTGCTGGGGCTGGACAAGTCGACGGTAAGCCGGTTGCTCGGCCGGCTGGAAGCCGATGGCCTGCTCACCGCGCGCAAGGACGCCGCCGACCCAAGGCGCAAGGAATTGGTGCTGACGCCCGCGGGAGAACGCCTGTTTCGCCAGATCGACACCCATGCGCGCGATCAGGTCGATGCCGCCCTGTCGCCTCTGTCTGCAGCCGACCGGGCCGTGATCGTCGATGGGCTGGTGGCCTATGCGAGGGCCTTGCATGACGGCGCGTCCGCCGTGCCCGCTTTGCCGGCAAGAAAAGATGTGGGCGTGCTCGTCCAGACGGGGTATGTGCCGACATTGCTGGCCCGCGTCACCGAGATGCATGCCCGCTACTATGCGGTCAATTACGGTTTCGGCGCCGTCTTCGAGCGACAGGTGGCCGCCGACATGGCCGAGTTCCTGAGCCGCCTCGACAATCCCGTTAACTTGACCGCACGCGCCGAACGCGGCGGGCGCATCATCGGCGCGGTGTCGATCGATGGCGAGGATCTGGGCTGTGGCGTCGCGCATCTGCGCTGGTTCATCCTCGATGATACCGCGCGCGGGCAGGGGGTTGGCGGCCAACTGATCGAGCGCGCCCTGGCGCATGTCGACGGCCACGGGTTTAGAGAAACCCGGCTATGGACGTTCAAGGGGCTGGATGCCGCGCGCCATCTCTATGAGAAAGCCGGCTTCGTTCTCGTCGACGAGCGGCCCGGCACCCAATGGGGCACCGAGGTCATCGAGCAGGTGTTGAGCCGGAAAGGATCCCGGACTTAAGCTCGCGAGCGGTTGTCGCGGGCCGCCTTGCCGGGTCAGCGCGCGATGATCTCGACTCGGCGGTTGAGCGCCCGGCCCTGTTCCGTCGTGTTCGCGGCCACCGGTGCCAGAAAGCCGGCGCCGGCATGGGCCATCCGGTCGGCGGACAGGCCAAAACGGCCCACCAGCGCGTCGCGCACGGCTTCCGCGCGCCGCGCCGACAGTCCGAGATTGTATTCCATCGACCCCTGATTGTCGGTATGTCCGACGATGACGACGTCGAGGTCGGGATTGGCGCCGAGAAAGGCGGCGATTTCGGCGAGCGTCGGTTCGCTGTCCGGCCGGATCGTCGCCTCGTCAAGGTCGAAATTGATGCCGTAGAGCGCAACACGGCCATTCTCGAACACTTCCTCGGCCATCGCCGCCGCATCGACCATGCGGAATTCCATGGCCGCCGTCTCGACGACGGTAACCTGCACGCGCACGACGTCGCTCGTGTCGACGCTGAACAGGATCGCCGCGTAGGCCTCGCCGTCGGCGCCCGTCCGGCGCGCCCCGATATAGCGATAGTTGAACGGATCGACGATCATGCGCGGCAGCGGGAATGTCTCGATCTCATAGGCGAAGCCGGTTCCGCCGCAGTCACGATTGGCGCAGTCCAGGACGATCTCGAAGCCTTCATCGGTCAGCCGGCGTTCATAGTTTCGCGCGACCTCGGCCAGCGAGACGCCGTCCGGACCGGCATAGGCGATGCGCGTGGTAACGCCCTCGACGACGGCGAAGGCGTCGCCGGGGTCGGCGGGCATCGGGGCCTCCGCGAAGCGGTATTCGTCGAAATCGCGCGCGTCATAGGCAGTGATGGCCGATCCTTCGAAGCGGCCGATCAGTGGGTGATCCGCGCTGCCGGCGACATCCTGGGCGATGGCGGGCGACATCGCCGCCCCTATCGACAGGACGAGCATCGCGACGATCGCTCTCATGACGGTCTCCTTCTGATCTGGCGCATCTCCGGCTTCCGTCCGACACGCGCTTCCGCTTAGGGAGTGAACCCGACTTCTGCGACGGCGTGACAACGATGGCGTCAGAAGCGAACTGGCCGCGACCGGCTCTAAGTCGCGCTGGCGGCCGGTTCGCCTGTTCGCTTCCGGTCCTGCCAGATCGACCAGCCGAGGATCGACAGCACGATCGCGCCGCCGGCGACTTCCAGGACCGGCGTGTCGGGCCAGACCAGCATCACCCCGCCGATGCCGGTCAGGATGCGCAGGGGCCAGTTCAGTGGGCTTTCCATATGCCCTTCGAGTGTCGCGCCGAGCGCATAGACGCCGATCACCGCGATGATGAAGATGGTGAAGACTTCGAGCGGCGTGCCGCCGATGAAATTCGTGTAGGCCATCAGGATCGGCACCAGATAGAGCCCCTTGGCGAGCTTCCAGGCGACGACCCCGGTCGACATCGGCGGTGTCCTGGCGATCGCGGCGGCCGCGAAGGCGGTCAGGCAGACCGGCGGCGTGACGTTCGAATCCTGCGACAGCCAGAAGATGATCATATGCGCCGACAACAGCGCCATGGTGATCACGACCGGATCGAGGCTTTGGCCATAGACGAGGTTGAGCACCTCCTGCGGGGCGGCCGCCACGATGGCGCGGGCTTCGTCCACCGGCATGGGCGCCGACAGCCGTTCCAGGAGCGCGGGATCGGCCAGCATGAAGGTCATGCGGGCGGCTTCCGACACCTCGCCGGACGCGATGGCGCTGACGAGATGGCTGTTCTGGATCAGAATGTGCAGTGCCGGCGCCGACAACACGGCGAGCACGATATAGGCCGCCGTCACCGGCAGGCCCATGCCGAGCACCAGCGAGGCCAGCGCGATCAGGACGATGGCCAGAAGGAGGTTGCCGCCCGCCCAGTCGGCGATCATCAGCGAAAACGTGTTGCCGATGCCGGTCATGGCGATGACGTTCACGATCAGCCCCACGGCGACGAGCAGCGTGCCGGTCATGATCATGTTGCGCGCGCCCAGGGCCAGCGCGTCGAGAATAGCGCGCGGCCCCATCTTGTTGGGCGTCAGCCAGGACGACACGATGACCGCGAGAATGGCCCAGAAGGCGGAATAGGTCGGCGTGAAACCGTAGATCAGAAGGCCGATCAGCACCGCGATCGGGATCAGGAAGGCTGGACCGCCGCGCTTCAGGATGTCGATGACGCGTTCATGGCTTTCGCCGGTCGGCTGCAGGTTCTGCTTCTTGGCCTGGATGCGCACGAAGAAGCCGACCGACAGGAAATAGACGAGCGCCGGCGCCAGCGCGACCGCGACGATGTCGAGATAGGGCACCTGGGTGTAGCTCGCCATGACGAAGGCGCCGGCGCCCATGATCGGCGGCATCAACTGGCCGCCGGTAGAGGAGGCCGCCTCGACGCCGGCGGCGAAGCGCGGCGGAAAGCCCGACCGCTTCATCAGCGGAATGGTGATGACGCCCGTCGACACCGTGTTCGCGACCGCCGAACCCGAAATCGTGCCGGTCAGGCCCGAGGAGAACACCGCCACATAGCCCGGCCCCCCGATCACCCGACCGGCGGCGGCGCGCGCGATGTCGATGATGAAATCGCCCGCGCCCGAACGTACCAGGAAGGCGCCGAACAGGATGAACATGAAGACGAAGGTCGCCGATATCCGGGCGATCGTGCCGAACATCCCTTCATCGGCGAAGATCGAGCGGAAGACGATGGTCTCGAAGGACAGGCCGGCGAAGCGGAAGACGCCGGAAATATCCGCCCCCCACCAGCCGACATAGGACAAGGCCAGCAGGATCAGGACGGGGATGATCCAGCCCGTGGTGCGGCGGGTGAACTCGATGGCCGCCGCGATGGTGACGAGCGCCATGACCCATTCATGCGGCGCGAGCCGGACGCCGCGGTCATAGATCGCGTTTTCCGACAGGATGATGCCGATGACGCAAGAGGCCGCGACGATGCCGATGACGATGTCGAGGATCAGGACGGCGCGCTTGCCCGATGCCGACCGGGCGCGCAGCAAGGGAAAACGCAGCGCGCATAACAGAACGAAGCCGGCGAAATGCAGCCCCGTGAACAGGAATTGCGGTAGCGTGCCGACATAGTTGGCGTAGATGTGAAACAGCGAAACGGCGACGCAGATCCAGTAGATGACCTTGCCGAAATCGCCGTCCATCGGCCGGACGCCGCTTTCGGCGTCGGCCATGACGTCGACATGTGCCGAGCCGCGCGCGGCCGGCACGGGGTCGGCGTCCGCGCCCTGGCCGGGCGCGGGATCGGGTGATGTGCTCACGGGCCGGTCCGGATCGCGTTCGGGGAGGAGCGGGCGCGGTCTCCCGCGCCCGTGTCGTTTCGCGTGCCGTTACGGGCGCAGGCGATCGGGGATCTCGATGCCGACTTCCTCGTAATAGCGGATCGCGCCCGGATGCAGCGGCACCGGCAGGCCGGTGATCGCGGTGTCGATCGACATCGCGCGCGTCGCCGGGTGGATGCCCTGCAGGAAGCCGAGATTTTCGTAGATCGTCTTGGTGATCAGATAGATCGTCTCTTCGGGGATGTCGCTGCGAACGGCCAGGAAGTTGGGCTGGGCGATCGTGTTGATGTCCTCGTCGACGCCGGGATAGGTGCCGGCCTCGATCACGTAAGGTGTCCACAGATCCTCGAAGGCGCCATTGGCTTCGGCGGCCTGTTCCTCGGTGAATTCGAGCATGGTGATCTGGTCGCCCATCGCGGCGAAGGCGCTGGTCACGGCGCCGACCGGATCGCCGGCCGGTGTCGACATGGCCTCGATCTGGCCGTTCTGCAGCGCTTCGGCCGACGGGCCGTAGCCCATGAAGACGAGCTCGAAATACTCATCCATGTTGTCGAGGCCGAGATTGCCGAGGATCGTCCGGTTCGAGCCGATGGTGCCGGAATTTTGCCGGCCGAGCGACACCGGCTCGCCTTCGAGCGCCATGAAGTCGCTGACCGTGCCGGTATCGACATAGTCGTTCTTGACGATGAAATGCTCGACATTCGGCCACAGCATCGAGATCGAGCGCAGTTCGCTCTGAACGCCATCGGCTTCGAGCGGCCCCGTGCCGGTCGCCGCATAGGCGCCGAACAGGCCCTGGAGAATGGCGAACTGGGCTTCGTTGTCGCGCAGGAGCTTGATGTTCTCGCCCGAGCCGGCCGAGTTGATGGCGCTCATATTGATGCCTTCGCTCGGCTGCAGCCGGACCTTGATCAGGGTCGCGATGGCGACGCCGACCGGATAATAGGTGCCGCCGGTCGAGGCGGTGGTCAGCAGAAAGTCCTGGGCGTCCTGTGCCTTGACGGGGGTCGCGGGAACGGCGGTGGCGAGCGCGATCGCGGCGGTGCCGGCGATCAACGTCGAAAACAGGGTGCGGCGCGTGGTCATCGTCTAACTCCTCCCCGGCCCGGCAGGGCCACTCTGGTCATGTCTGTCGCGGAAGCCCGGATCGCGGCATCCCCTTTGCGCCTGTCTCATCCGGAGTTTCCCCAATGCCGTTGTAGAAAGAACCGGGGTGAAAGGTCAAACAAAACCGAAGGGCTGGCATGCGCGGGGTGCAATTCGCGCGATTTCACCGGGCGTGCCGGGCAGATTCCGGCCCGGTCCGGGTTTGACGCCTTGCGGCCAGTGGTGCATCCGGTCGCCACGCGGCGCGCGCCGCACCGCTTAAACGAGTGCCATGAAACGGCTTTTGCTCATCAAGACGTCCTCGCTCGGCGATGTCGTGCACAACATGCCGGCGGTTCGCGACATCCGCCGCGCCTGGCCCGAGGCGCATATCGCCTGGGCCGTGGAGGATGCCTTCGCGCCGCTGGTCGGTCTGCATCCGGATGTCGACGAGGTGATCCCCGTCGCGCTGCGGCGCTGGCGCCGGGCCATGCCGTCGCCGCGCACCTGGTCGGAACTCGGCGCCCTCCGGCTAAGGCTCAAGACACCTTTCGACGCGGTGATCGACACGCAAGGCCTGGTCAAGAGCGCGCTCGTGGCCCGGCTCGCCCGAGGTCCGCGTCATGGCTATGACCGAGCGTCGATCCGCGAGCCGCTGGCGAGCCGCGCCTATGACCGGCGCCATGCCGTGTCGCGCGATCTCCATGCCATCGACCGCAACCGCCTTCTCTGCGCGGCAGCCCTCGGCCATGCCCTCGACCAGGACTGGGGTTACGGTCTGGCGCCCGTCCCCGCATCGCCCGATGACCAAGCTGACGCGGGGCCCGACGCCGACCGGCCCTATGCCGTGCTGCTGCATGGCACGGCGCAGGCGCGCAAGCTCTGGCCCGAGGCGCATTGGCAGGCGGTGGGTGAGGCGCTGGCCGCGCGCGGCCTGACACCGGTTCTGCCTTGGGGCACGGCGGACGAGCGTGCCCGCGCCGATCGGCTGGCCGGCATCATGCCCGGCGGCATGGTGCCCGAGCGCGCGCCGCTCGACCGGGTGGCGCGGATGATCGGCGGCGCCCGGCTGGTCGTCGCGGTGGATACCGGTCTCGCCCATCTCGCCGCGGCGCTCCGCGTGCCGCTGGTCTCGATCTTCGGTCCGACGCGGCCGGCGCTGGTGCGCCCGCGCGGGCGCGGGCCGATCCGTATTCTCGGCGGCGAGGGGGCGTTTCCGGATGCGGCGGACGTGGTCGCGGCGATCGATACGCTCGAGGCGACAAGCCCGGCGGCGCCTGCTGGCGGTTAATGTTCGTCAGAACAGCGCGTTGATCAGCGCTTCGGTCTGTTCGGCGGCGCGGCGCTCGGCGAAGACGTCCGGCCGCGAGCCGTTCACCAGCGCGCTGGCATGGGCGATGACGCGGCGGGCAAACTTGCTTGCTTCCGCGCCGACGGCGCCGGCGGCGGCCATGTCGCCGCTGTCGACGAGATCGATGACCAGCCTGATGGCATCGGACAGGAACGCGTCGAGCACGGTGACGGCTTCGTCGAAGACCGCGCGGATGTCGGCGGGTGCTGCCTCATAGCCGGCGATCGCGGCTTCGGCGATCCCCAGGCTCGACGTCTCGAAATGTTCGCGATAGCTGACCGGCCGCCAGGCCGCGAGATCCTCGACGACCTCCGGCATATCGGCGATCAGGTCGAGCAACATGACCGCTTCATTATGGTGATTGAAATAGTCGGTGGACAGGCCGGTGACGCGGTTGATCGTGCGCAGTTCGTCCTCGCTGAAGGCGTCGAATGTGCGCGCCGCTTCCCCCATGACCCAATTCCGATCCGTTCGCATTCCAGTTCCGACAAAGTCGCGCGAAACGATTAACAGGCCTTGAACCTCATGGCGTGCGCGGGTGTCATGGCCGTCATGCATCATCGGCCGAATCGGTCGGCGGAGCACATGCTGAAAAAGACGGGGCTCGACCATGTGCGGACGGTTCTTTCTCACCTCTCCGCCGGACGCGGTGGCCGAGATGTTCGACTATGACGCGCGGCCCAATTTCCCGCCGCGCCATAACATCGCGCCCACCCAGCCGGTCCTCGTGGTCACCGCCGATGCAGCGGGCAGGCGGTCGCCGCAACTGATGCGCTGGGGTTTCCTGCCGGCCTGGGTCAAGGATCCCAAGGGCTTTCCGCTGCTGATCAATGCCCGGTCGGAGGAAGCCGCCCGCAAGCCCGCCTTTCGTGCCGCCATGCGCCATCGCCGCTGTCTGATCCCGGCCAATGGCTTTTACGAATGGCAGCGCGCCGCGAACGGCAAGAAACAGCCTTTCGCCGTGCGTCCAGTCGATGACGGTCCGGTTGCCTTCGCCGGCGTGTGGGAAAGCTATGCCCATCCCGAGGGCGGCGAGATGGACACGGCCGCGATCCTGACGACCGACGCCTGCGCGACGCTGGCGCCGATCCATGAGCGCATGCCGGTGATCCTCGGCAAATCGGATTTCGCCCGTTGGCTCGATATCGGCGGCACGGGCGCGGAGGAGTTGCGCGATCTCTTCCGCTCGCCGGCCGACGACACGGTGCGCGCCTATCCGGTCTCGACGCGCGTCAACCGGGTCGCCAATGACGATGCGGGGCTGCTCGACCCGCTCGCCTGCGACGCGACGCCCCCGCCCGACGACAGGCCGGCGGACCGCCGACGGCAAAAGCCGACCTCCGACGATCAGCTGAGCCTGTTCTGATCGGTCGCGGGGCCGGGACCGCTTACAGAACCTTGCCCGGATTGAGGATGCCGTGCGGGTCCAGGCCCTGCTTGATTGCCCGCATCATGTCGAGCGCCACCGGATCCTTCACATGGCCGAGCGCGTCACGCTTCATCCGGCCGATCCCGTGCTCGGCCGAGATCGACCCGCCATGGGCGAGCACGATGTCGTGCACGATCGCGTTCATCGCCTCCCAGCCCGCGAGATAGGTCGCGCGTTCGGCGCCTTCGGGCTGTGACACGTTGAAATGAATGTTGCCGTCGCCGAGATGGCCGAACGGCACCGGCCGGGCACCGGGCACCAAACGGATGACCGCGTCCGACGCCTCGCGGATGAAGGCGGGAACATGCGAGACCGGCACCGATATGTCGTGCTTGATCGAGCCGCCTTCGTGCTTCTGAACCTCGCTCATCGCCGTGCGGATATGCCAGAAATCGTCGCGCTGCCGGGCGCTGTCGGCGATCGCCGCATCGTCCACGAGGCCCGCCTCGAACGCCGCGCCGAGGGCCGTTTCGACGTCGTCGCGCAGGCTCTCGCCACCGCCCGACGAGACTTCGGCGAGGACATACCAGGGCGTGGGCGCGGCGAGTGGATCGCGCGTGCCGGCGGCATGTCTGAGGCAGAAATCGATGCCGATGCGCGGCATGATCTCGAACGCGGTCAGCATCGGCCCGAAGCGGCTACGCAGGCGTCCGAAGAGATCGAGCGCGGCGTCGAGGCTCGGCAGGCCGGCGATCAGCGTTTCAATAGCGCGCGGCTTGGGAAACAGTTTCAGCACGGCGGCGGTGATGATGCCGAGCGTGCCTTCCGAGCCGACCAGAAGGTCCTTGAGGTCGTAGCCGGTATTGTCCTTGCGCAGCCGGTTCAGCCCGGCATAGACGCGGCCATCGGCCAGAACCGCCTCGACGCCGAGGCAGAGATCGCGCGCATTGCCATAGGCGAGCACGGCCGTGCCGCCGGCATTGGTGGCGAGATTGCCGCCGATCTGGCAGCTGCCTTCCGAGCCGAGCGACAGGGGAAACAGCCGATCGGCACCATCGGCGGCGTCCTGCACCGCCTTCAGCGTGACGCCGGCTTCGGCGATCAGCGTATTGCCGTCGGGATCGACATCGCGCACGGCATTCAGCCGGCTTAGCGACAGAACGATCTCCTGGCCGGCCTCGAACGGGATCTGGCCGCCGACGAGGCCGGTATTGCCGCCCTGCGGCACGATCGCCGTTCGGGTTTCGTTGGCCAGCGCCATGATCTCGGACACTTCCCGCACGCTGCCCGGCCGCAGCACGACGGGCGTGCGCCCGACATAGCGGTCGCGCCATTCGACGAGATAGGGCGCCTGATCCTCGGCCGCGCGCAGCGCGTGGGCCGATCCGACAATGGCGGCGAAGCGGTCGACGGTCGTTTCGGACGGGGTTTGAAAGGCAAGCGTCATGCCGGCCACCATAAGGACCGGCCGCGCCGCCGGCAATCGGGCGTGCGGCGGCGACGCCCGAGTCTCGGTCCGCCTAGAAGGCCAGTTCGGCGCGTTTCGGATTGGCGGGGTCGTAGGCCACGGCGATCGTCTCGCCGACGGCGTGCAGCGCGCGCGACAGCCGTTCGCGCAAGGTCACGCGGACGGTGCTGCCTGTCGCATCGACGAATTCGATCACCGGATAGGCCTCGTCGAAGGCGCTGTGCCGGCCCTGCGCCGGCACGAGACCGATGATGCGCCCGTCCGTCCTGGCGGCGGGCGCGCGCCGGCCGCGCGCGACGAGCGCCAGCGCGACGATGATGGCCAAACCGATGGCGGCGATGGCGAGCGGCGGGCCGGACAGATAGGCCATGTGCATCACGACGTCTCCGATCCCTGAACGGATCCCAGTCAAAGACAATTCTAGTCAACGACGATTAAGGACGGCTGAATGTGCGCTGCCGCACACCCTGATATTGCAACGCAATAAACGGCTGTTTCCGACATTTGCGTGACGCGCGGATGGCGGCTTTGGCGACGAGGATCACGGCCGCGTGATGGGCGGGCCGGCCGGTGCGTCCGGCCCGGACATCAGGCTGTCGCGCTGTCCTGTGGCGTCTTGCCAGATGGCGCCGCGGCGCGGGCGAGGCGGTCATTGATCGCCAGGCCGAGGCCCGTGCGCGGGATCGGCGCCACGGCGATCGAAACGGCGCCTGACCGGTCGGCGGCGCGCAAGGTCGCGTATAGCCTGCTCGCCGCCTCGGTGAGGTCGCCCGCCGGGCTCAGATCGGTCGCGAAGGCTGCCTTGTCGGCGCCCGCGACCTGGGTCGTGCCGAAGCCGATGAACGCGTCACCGGCGCCGATCATCTCGACATCGAGCCGGACCGGCAGGCCCGGCGCGTAATGGCTCGCGAGCTGGCCCGGCGACAGGGGCGTGTCCGCCTCGTCCGGTGCGGCCGTCAGCGGCTGGCCGGTGACGTCTCGAAGAGTGTCCGGCAGGATGAACCCCGGTCGTAGCAGCCGCATGCCGTCGGGCAGGCAGGCGACGACCGTCGATTCGAGGCCGATGGCGCTGGCCCCGCCATCGATGACGAGATCGATGCGCCCGTCGAGATCGTCCAGGACATGTCGGGCCTCGGTCGGGCTGACATGGCCCGAGCGGTTGGCGCTCGGGGCGGCGACCGGCCGTCCGACGGCCGACAGAAGCGCTCGCGCCACCGGATGCGACGGGCAGCGCAGCGCCACCGTGTCGCGGCCGGCGCGCGCCTCGGCGACCACCGCGCACTTCTCCGAAGCGGGCACGACAAGGGTCAGCGGGCCGGGCCAGAAGGCTTGGGCCAGGGCCTGTGCCGCGGCGTCGGGCCGGCCGTGTCGGAACGCCGCCTCGGGCGTGTCGCAATGGGCGATCAGCGGATTGTGCCCCGGCCGACCCTTCGCGGCATAGAGCCTCAGGACCGCCGCGCGATCAGTGGCATCGGCGCCGAGGCCGTAGACCGTCTCGGTCGGAAAGGCGACCAGCCCGCCGCCGCGCAACAGCGCCGCCGACCGCTCGACGGCGCCGTCTGTTTCGGCCGAAACGATCTCGGTAACGGGTGGGCGCGACATCTTGGTTTTAACCTGTTCAACCGGGCGCGGCGCGTTGACCCCCGCGCCCATGCGGCTAGAGTGATGGCAACGACAGGCCGGCCGTCCGACGGCCGCATATGGGAGGCCGCTGATGACCTACCGCGCCCCGGTAGCCGATATAACCTTCGCCCTCAAGACGATCGCCGGCATGGATGCTTCCCTGCGCGATGGCCGCTATGACGATGTCGGCGAGGAACTGCTCGATGCGATCCTCGAAGAAGCGTCGCGCTTCGCCACCGACGAGATCGCCCCCCTGAATGCCAGCGGCGACCGGCAGAAGGCGCAGTTCGACGATGGCGCGGTGACCATGCCGGACGGCTTCCGCGACATGTATCGCGCCTGGGCCGAGGGCGGCTGGTCGGGCGTGTCGGCGCCCGAGGCCTATGGCGGGCAGGACCTGCCGCTGACGGTGTCGATGGCGGTCAGCGAGTTGTGGAACCAGGCCTGTATGTCCTTCGGCACCGGCATGCTCCTGACCATGGGCCAGATCGAGGCGCTGGCCGCGCACGCTTCCGACGATCTCAAGAGCATCTATCTGCCGCGTCTCGCCTCGGGCGAATGGACCGGCACCATGAACCTGACCGAGCCGCAGGCCGGCTCCGATCTCGCTTTGCTCAAGTCCCGCGCCGAGCCGGTCGGCGACGGCAGCTACCGCATCTTCGGCACCAAGATCTTCATCACCTATGGCGAGCACGACATGGCGGACAATATCGTCCATCTCGTTCTGGCGCGGCTGCCCGACGCACCGCCGGGTACGCGTGGCATCTCGCTTTTCGTGGTGCCGAAATTCCTCGTCAACGACGACGGTAGCCTCGGCGAGCACAACGACGTCACCTGTATCGGCATCGAGAAGAAGCTCGGCCTGCACGCCTCGCCGACCTGCACCATGGTCTATGGCGACAAGGGCGAGGGCGCCATCGGCTGGCTCGTGGGCGAGGAAAATCGCGGGCTGCACTGCATGTTCACGATGATGAACAATGCGCGCCTCGCGGTCGGCGTTCAGGGGGTGGCGATCGCCGAACGCGCCTTGCAGCAGGCCGAAGGTTATGCTGCCGAACGGCGGCAGGGACGTCATTCGGGCATGGGGCCGGACCAGGCGGTGACGATCGGCGAGCACCCCGACGTCAGGCGCAATCTCTATGTCATGCGGGCGATGACCGAGGCGGCGCGCGCGATCTGCTACCGCACCGCGCTCGAACTCGATCTCGCCGACCGCGACACGACGCCGGAAGGGCGCAAGCGGGCGCTCGAAACAGGCAGCCTCCTGACCCCGATCGCCAAGGCGTTCTCGACCGATGTCGGCGTCGACGTCGCCTCGATCGGCGTCCAGATCCATGGCGGCATGGGCTATGTCGAGGAAACCGGCGCGGCCCAGCATCTGCGCGACGCCCGCATCGCGCCGATCTACGAGGGCACCAACGGTATCCAGGCGATCGATCTGGTGACCCGCAAGATCGGCCAGTCGGACGGTGCTGTCGCGGACGCGCTGATCGCCGAATTCCGCGAGATCGCCGAAGACATCGCCAAATCCAACGCGCCGTCCTTCGGGCATATGGCGGCGCGGTTGGCCGTCGCCATTTCGGCGCTCGAAGAGGCGACCGCGCATATGCGCGATCTCGTCGCCAGCAATCCGACCGAGGCGCTGGCCGGCGCCACGCCCTATCTCAAGCTGTTCAGCCTGGTCGCCGGCGGCTCCTGGCTCGCCAAGGGGGCGCTGCATGTGCAGCGCGACGGCGCGCGCGACGCCGTCGCCGTCCGTCGGGTGCGCACGGCGCGCTTCTTCGCCGAACATGTGCTGATCGAAGCGCGCGCATTGTCGGAGATCGTCATCGAGGGCTCCGGCAGCGTTATCGACGACGAGGATCTGTTTCCGGCGGCCGTCGCATGAGCGGAGACGTTCTGGTCGAGAAGACCGGAGGCGCCGCCGGCGCCGTTCTGACGCTCAGGATCAACCGGCCGGACAAGAAGAACGCCCTGACCACGGCCATGTATGGCGCGCTGGCCGACGGGATCGAGGGGGCGGGGGCCGATCCGGACATTCGCGCGGTGCGCGTCATCGGCGTGCCGGGCGCGTTCTCGGCCGGTAACGATCTCGCCGATTTTCTTGCCTTCGCCCGTGACGGGGCGCTCGGCGATGAGGTGATCCGGTTCCTGAAGGCCGTTGCCGGCTGCGACCTGCCGCTGATTGCCGGCGTCGACGGTCTGGCGATCGGCGTCGGCACGACGATGCTGTTTCACTGCGACTATGTCGTCGCCTCGACGCGGAGCCGGTTCCAGACCCCGTTCACCGATCTCGGCCTGGTGCCGGAAGCGGCATCGAGTCTTCTCGCGCCGCGCCTGATGGGCCATCAGCGCGCCTTCAGGCTGTTGGTGCTCGGCGAGGCGCTGACGCCCGAGGCCGCGCGCGATGTCGGCCTCGTGACGGAACTGGTCGAGGTCGATGCGGCGGGCGGCGACGTCGTGGACGCGCGCAGTCTCGACATCGCCGAGGCGATCGCCGCCAAGCCGCGAGGGGCGGTGGCGGCGGCCCGGTCGCTGCTCAGGAGTGACCGCGAGGCGATCCTCGAGCGCATCGACGCGGAAGCCGACGTGTTCCGCGACCGACTGACCAGCACCGAGGCGCAGGACGCCTTCGCCGCCTTTTTCGACCGCGCGAAGGCGCGAGCCCAATAGAAAAAGAACGCCGTCATCGAACGGATCTTCGGGAGGATCATGGTGAGCCTGTCAGGCAAGACGCTTTTCATCACCGGCGCGAGCCGCGGCATCGGTCTGGCCATCGCGCTGCGGGCGGCGCGCGACGGCGCCAACGTCGCCATCGCCGCCAAGACCGACAAACCGCATCCCAAGCTGCCCGGCACCATCCATACCGCCGCCGAGGAGATCGTGGCGGCCGGCGGGCAGGCGCTGCCAATTGTCTGCGACATTCGCGAGCCGGACCAGGTAACCGAGGCCGTCGCGGCCACCGCCGAGCGCTTCGGCGGCATCGACATCTGCATCAACAATGCCAGCGCCATCCAGCTGACCGGCACCGCCGAGACGCCGATCCGCCGTTTCGACCTGATGCATCAGGTCAATACGCGCGGCACCTTCCTGACCACCCAGGCCTGCCTGCCCTATCTCGAACGCGCCGCCAATCCGCATGTCCTGATGCTGTCGCCGCCGCTCGACATGAAGGCGAAATGGTTCGCCCCCCATGTCGCCTACACGATGGCGAAGTTCGGCATGAGCCTGTGCGTGCTCGGCATGGCGGAGGAGTTCCGTGACAAGGGCATCGCGGTGAACGCGCTGTGGCCGCGCACGACAATCGCCACCGCCGCGATCCAGAACCTGCTCGGCGGCGACGACATGATGCGGCGCAGCCGGTCGCCCGAGATCGTCGCCGATGCCGCCTGGCAGATCCTGACAAGCCCCGCGCGGGAACTGACCGGCAATTTCTTCATCGACGACACGCTGTTGGCCGAACGTGGCGAAACCGATTTCGACAAATACCGCATCGACCCGACGGCCGAACTCATGCAGGATTTCTTCGTGCCCGACGACAGCCCGCCGCCTGCGCCGCTCGCGCCGGCCGGCTGATCAACAAGAAGCGGCACCTCGGAGGAATCCCGCCCATGGCGACGCTCTATCTCTCGCATTCCGCCTGTCTCGACCATCTGACGCCGCTCGGCCATCCCGAGCGCCCCGACCGGCTGAAGGCGATCGAGCGGGCGCTCGAGGACGAGGTCTTCATGGGGCTGATCCGCGATTCGGCGCCGAAGGCCGATCTCGACGCCGCCCTGCTGGCCCATCCGACGGCTTATGTGGAGCGCATCGCGGCGGCTTCCCCGGAAGAGGGACTGGTGCAGATCGATGCCGATACGACGATCTCGCCGGGCAGCCTGGAAGCGGCGCTGCGCGGCGTCGGGGCCGCCCAGATGGCGGTCGACGAGGTGATGACGCGCAAGATCGACAACGCCTTCTGCGCCGTCCGCCCGCCCGGCCACCATGCCGAACGCGACCGCGCCATGGGCTTCTGCCTGTTCAACAATGCCGCCATCGCCGCCTATCACGCCAAGACCGTGCACGGCGCCGAGCGCGTCGCGGTGGTTGATTTCGACGTCCATCACGGCAATGGCACCCAGGACATCTTCTGGTCCGATCCGTCGATGCTCTATGTCTCGACCCATCAGATGCCGCTCTATCCCGGCACCGGTGCGTCCAACGAACGCGGCGCGGATGACGCAGGCAATATCGTCAATGTTCCCCTGCAGCCCGGCGACGGGTCGGATCCGTTCCGCGAGGCGATGGAGATCGCCGCGCTTCCCGCGATCGACCGTTTCGCGCCGGATCTCATCGTCATCTCGGCCGGTTTCGATGCGCATACGCGCGATCCGCTGGCCAATATCCATCTTGTCGAGGCCGATTTCGCCTGGGCGACCGCCAAGCTCCTCGACCTGGCCGACACCCATTGCGAGGGGCGGGTGGTCTCGCTGCTCGAAGGCGGTTATGACCTGATGGGACTGGCGCTGTCGACGGCGGCCCATGTCCGGGCGCTGATGCGCGTATGACCATCGTCTGAACGAGAGGGCCGCCCATGGCCGAGACCCCGTCCACCCCCGAGGACATCGCCGCCATGCCCTTCGAGCAGGCGCTGAAGGAACTCGAGACCATCGTCTCGCGGCTCGAGGACGGCGATGTGCCGCTCGAGGAATCGATCCGTATCTATGAGCGCGGCGAAGCGCTGAAGAAGCATTGCGATACGCTGTTGCGCGCCGCCGAGGCCAAGGTCGAGAAGATCACGCTTGGCGCCAATGGCCAGCCGGGCGGCACCGAACCGCTCGATGTGGACTGACGCGCGGCCGGTTGGCCCGCGTGACCGGCAAGATAGACGGGAGACGTAGAAATGAGCTGGCAGCCCTGTCCGGATCCGACGCCGGGTGACGCGGAGGCGTGCAACGCCATCGATCAGGTGATCGTGCCGCGTGCCCGCGACATCGGCGATTTCGAGGTGCGCCGCGCGCTGCCGTCGGCGCGGCGGCGCATGGTCGGTCCGTTCATCTTCTTCGACCAGATGGGCCCCGCCGAATTTCTCGTCGGCGCCGGCATGGATGTGCGCCCGCACCCGCATATCGGGCTCGCGACGGTGACCTATCTGTTCACCGGCGAGATCATGCATCGCGATTCGCTCGGCACCGAACTCGCCATCAAGCCGGGCGCGGTGAACTGGATGACGGCCGGCTCCGGCATCGCCCATTCCGAGCGATCCGACCAGGCGACACGTGATACAAAGCGCGAACTGTTCGGTATCCAGTCCTGGGTGGCGCTGCCGGCCGATGCCGAGGAAACCGCACCTGAATTCATCCATCACGGGGCGGAAGAGCTGCCCGTCATCGATGGCGAGGGCAAGACGGTGCGCCTGATCACCGGCCGGATGCTGGGTCAGGCGTCGCCGGTGAAGACCTATAGCGAGACGGTCTATGCCGATGCCGCGCTTCAGGCCGGCGCGTCGCTGCCGTTTGACGCGGACTATGAGGAGCGCGCCATCTACACGGTGTCGGGCGAGATCGAAATCGCCGGCGACCGCTTCGGACCGGGCCAGCTTCTGGTCCTGCATCCGGGGGACGCGATCACGGTGACGGCACGGACCGATGCGCGCTTCATGCTGCTCGGCGGCGAACCGATGGACGGCCCGCGTCATATCTGGTGGAACTTCGTGTCGAGCCGGCAGGACAGGATCGAGCAGGCGAAGGCCGATTGGAGCGCCGGCCGTTTCGATCCGGTGTTCGGCGATACCGAGGAATACATCCCGCTGCCCGAAAACTGAGGCGCCGGACCCCGCCGAAACGCACATATGTCGCAGGCTGTGCCGCACCGACTTGCGGGAATGTGCTGATATTGCCTATTGCGCGCCCTTCCTATCTCATAATGTCTGGACTTTAGAACCAGTAAAAGGCCCGCTCGGATGCCGCGCCGCGGTGGAGTAAGGGCCGCGCTACCGGTGAGGATCTGATCCATGGACGCAGTCGCCCCGGGCTCCCGCCCCGAAACGCCGTTGCTCGACACCATCGCGACGCCAGAGGATCTCCGCCGACTGCCCGAAAGCGACATGCGGCAACTGGCGGATGAACTCCGCCAGGAAGTGATCGATGCGGTGTCCGTGACCGGCGGCCATCTCGGGGCCGGTCTCGGCGTCGTCGAGCTAACCGCCGCGATTCATTACGTTTTCAACACGCCCGACGACGTCCTGATCTGGGATGTCGGCCATCAGTGTTATCCGCACAAGGTGCTCACTGGCCGCCGCGATCGGATCCGCACCCTGCGCCAGGGCGGCGGGCTGTCCGGCTTCACCAAAAGGGCCGAAAGCCGCTACGACCCGTTCGGCGCGGCGCATTCCTCGACCTCGATCTCATCCGGGCTCGGCTTCGCCGTCGCCAACCGTCTCGCCGGCACCGACAACCGCGTCGTCGCGGTGATCGGCGACGGCGCGATGAGCGCCGGCATGGCCTATGAGGCGATGAACAATGCCGGCGCGCTCGGGGAAAAACTGATCGTCATTCTCAACGACAACGACATGTCGATCGCGCCGCCTGTCGGCGCCATGAGCTCCTATCTGGCGCGTCTTGTCTCCGGCAAGACCTATCTGTCGATCCGCGACATGGGCAAGCAGATGACGGCGCGGCTGCCCAAGCCGATGGACCGGGCGATCACGCGCGCGGTCGAGCATGCCCGGACCTATTTCACCGGCGGCACCATGTTCGAGGAGCTCGGCTTTTACTATGTCGGCCCGATCGACGGCCACAACATGGATCACCTCCTGGCGATCCTGAAGAATGTGCGCGACGCCAAGGACGGGCCGATCCTCGTCCATGCGATCACCCAGAAGGGCAAGGGCTACGCGCCGGCCGAGGAATCCGCCGACAAATATCACGGCGTCGCCAAGTTCGACGTCGTCACCGGCAAGCAGAGCAAGGGCAAGCCGAACGCACCGGCCTATACCAAGGTGTTCGGCAACAGCCTGGTCAAGGAAGCCGAGAAGGACGACCGCGTCGTGGCGATCACGGCGGCCATGCCGTCGGGCACCGGCGTCGACATCTTTCAGAAGGCGTTTCCCGACCGGGCCTTCGATGTCGGCATCGCCGAACAGCATGCCGTGACCTTTGCCGCCGGCATGGCGGCAGCGGGTTACAAGCCCTTCGCCGCGATCTATTCGACCTTCCTGCAGCGTGGCTACGATCAGGTCGTGCATGACGTGGCGATCCAGTCCTTGCCGGTCAGGTTCCCGATCGACCGCGCCGGGCTCGTCGGCGCCGACGGGGCGACCCATGCCGGCGCCTTCGACATCACCTATCTGTCCTGCCTGCCGGGTTTCGTCGTCATGGCCGCCGGCGACGAGGCGGAACTCGTGCACATGGTCGCCACGGCGGTCGAGATCGACGACCGGCCGAGCGCGTTCCGCTATCCGCGCGGCGAGGGTATCGGTGTCGACATGCCGGAAGAGGGCGTGCCGCTCGAGATCGGCAAGGGCCGTGTCCTGCGCGAAGGATCGACGGTGGCCATCCTTTCCTTCGGCGACCGGCTGCAGGACAGCCTGACGGCGGCCGAGGAACTGGCCGGTTACGGGCTGTCGACGACCGTTGCGGATGCCCGCTTCGCCAAGCCGCTCGACCGTGATCTGATTCGCCGCCTGGCGGCCAGTCATGAAGTGCTCATCACCGTCGAGTCCGGGTCGATCGGCGGCTTCGGCAGCCATGTCTTCCAGGCGCTCGCCGAGGACGGCGCGCTCGACCGGGGCACGCTGAAGGTGCGGTCGGTCGTGCTGCCCGACCGCTTCATCGACCAGGATTCGCCCAAGGCGATGAATGCCGAGGCCGGCATCGACACGCCGGGCATCGTCGCCAAGGTGTTCGAGGCGCTCGGCCGCGCGCCGGCCGCCAATACCGATGGCCAGCGGGCCTGACGGCCTAAACGGCCGGTTGGGCTAGGCGGTAGCTTTTAGCTGCGCGCGAACTTCTTGTATTTGATCCGCTTCGGCATGACGGCGTCGGCGCCGAGCCGGCGCTTCTTGTCTTCCTCGTAATCGGCGAAATTGCCCTCGAACCATTCGACATGGCTGTCGCCCTCGAAGGCCAGGATGTGGGTCGCCAGCCGGTCGAGGAACATCCGGTCGTGGCTGATGATCACGGCGCAGCCGGCGAAATCCTCTAATGCGTCTTCCAACGCGCCGAGGGTTTCGGTGTCGAGGTCGTTGGTCGGTTCGTCGAGCAGCAGGACATTGGCGCCCGAGCGCAAGAGCTTCGCTATATGTACCCGGTTGCGCTGGCCGCCCGACAGCGAGCCGACCTTCTGCTGCTGGTCGCCGCCCTTGAAATTGAAGGCCGAACAATAGGCGCGCGAGTTCATGTCGCGCTTGCCGAGATAGATGATCTCGTCGCCGCCGGAGATCTCCTCCCACACCGTCTTGTCCGCGTCGAGCGCGTCGCGCGACTGGTCGACATAGCCGAGATGGACGGTGTCACCGAGCTTGATCGCGCCGTCATCGGGCGTTTCCTGACCGGTGATCATGCGAAACAGCGTCGTCTTGCCGGCGCCATTGGGGCCGATCACGCCGACGATGCCACCCGGCGGCAGGCTGAACGACAGCCCGTCGATCAGGAGCTTGTCGCCGAAGGCCTTCGACACGTCATCGATCTCGATGACGGTGTCGCCGAGCCGCTCGCCGGCGGGAATGATGATCTGCGCCGTCGAGGGCGCGCGCTCCTCATTGCGCTTCAAGAGCTCGTCATAGGCCTTGATGCGCGCCTTTGACTTGGTCTGTCGCGCCTTGGGGCTCGCGGCGATCCATTCGCGCTCGCGGTCGAGCGCCCGTTGGCGCGCGGCTTCCTCGCGGCCTTCCTGGGCCAGCCGCTTGGCCTTCTTTTCGAGATAGGCCGAATAGTTGCCCTCGTAAGGAATGCCCCGGCCGCGATCGAGTTCCAGGATCCAGCCGGTCACATTGTCCAGGAAGTAGCGGTCGTGGGTGATGATCAGGATCGCGCCGGGATAGTTGCGCAAGTGGTTTTCCAGCCAGTTGACGGTCTCGGCGTCGAGATGGTTCGTCGGCTCATCGAGCAGCAGGAGGTCGGGCTGTTCCAGCAGCAGCCGGCACAGCGCGACGCGGCGGCGTTCGCCGCCCGACAGGTTCTCGACCGATGCATCCCCCGGCGGGCAGCGCAGCGCGTCCATCGCCTGTTCGACCTGGGCGTCGAGATCCCAAAGGTTCTGGCTGTCGATGACGTCCTGCAATTCGGCGGCCTTGGCGGCGTTCTCGTCCGAATAGTCCATCATCAGTTCGTTGTACTGATCGAGGATGGCCTGTTTCTTGGCCACGCCATCCATGACATTGCCGAGCACGTCCTTGGACGGGTCGAGTTGCGGTTCCTGCGGCAGATAGCCGACGGTCGCACCCTCCGCGACCCAGCCCTCGCCGGTGAATTCCTTGTCGATGCCGGCCATGATCTTCAGCAGCGTCGACTTGCCCGCGCCATTGGGGCCGAGCACGCCGATCTTGGCGTCCGGATAGAAGGAGAGATGGATGCCGTCGAGGACCTTCTTGGCCCCATAGGCCTTGGTCAGGCCCTGCATGTGATAGATGAACTGGCGCGCCATGATACGGTTATCCTGAACGGCGCCCGCCGGCCGGCCCGCGGTCCGAAAGGGCGTGATGGTGGTGAGAGATCGAGGCCTATGTAGTCGACCGGTCTAAAGCGGGCAATGGCCTGACCGGGGCGCTAGACGCGGAAACGATCAGGCCCAGCCGCCGAGTTCGCGGCGGATCAGCGTTTCGATCACCGCCATGCCGTCCTCGGAATCGTTGAGCGAGGGAATGAAGCTGAAACGCTCGCCGCCATGCTCCTCGAAGATCTCATGGCCTTCGCCTGCGATTTCCTCGAGCGTTTCGAGACAGTCCGACGAAAAGCCCGGCGTCAGCACCGCGATCTTCTTCACGCCCTTCTTGGCGACCTCTTCCAGCGTCACGTCGGTGTAGGGCTGGAGCCATTCCTCCGGGCCGAAGCGCGACTGGAAGGTGACCATCAGCCTGTCGGCGTCCCAGCCAAGCCGCTCGCGCACTAGTCGCGTCGTCTTGTGGCAATGGCAGTGATAGGGATCGCCCTTCTGGAAATAGCTCTGCGGGATGCCGTGATAGGAGGCGATGACCAGTTCGGGCTCGAAGTCGAGCTGGTCGAGATGGCTCCGGATCGACCGCGCGATCGCGTCGATATAGACCGGGTCGTCGTGATAGGCGGGCACGGTGCGCACCGCCGGCATCCAGCGCATTTCCATCAGCGCCTTGAACACCTCGTCATTCACCGTCGCCGTCGTCGTCGCCGAATATTGCGGATAGAGCGGCAGGACCAGAATGCGCTCGCAGCCCCGCTCGCGCAGGCTGGCCATCTTGTCGGCGATCGACGGCTGGCCGTAGCGCATGGCCCAGTCGACGATCACATTGGGACCGAGATCGCCGAGACGCCCGCCGAGCTTGTCGGCCTGGCTGCGGGTAAAGGTGCGCAGCGGGCTCTCATTGCGCTCGCGGTTCCAGATCTCGTCATAGGCCCGGCCGGATTTCTGCGGCCGGGTCTGCAGGACGATCCCGTAGAGGATCGGATACCACAGCGCCCTCGGCCATTCGATGACGCGCTTGTCGGACAGGAATTCGGCCAGATAGCGCCGCATCGACCAGTAGCCGGTGTCGTCCGGCGTGCCGAGATTGACGAGCAGGACGCCGATATTGCCGGCTTCGACCTTGGGATGGTCGGCGGGGAATTTGTGCGGCAGGCCGGCGAATGCGGAGCGCGTATCGATCTTGTTCATGTCGCCGTCTTTTTCCTGTCGCGGTCTTGCGGACGAGCGGGCTTTTCGGGCGCGGGGCAGCCAAATCGCCGTCCGCGCCCGATGCCCGCGTGACATCCGGACATATAGGAAACCGTTATCTAACAGACTACGGGCTGTTGAACAGGGCGGATGTCGGCGGCCGCTGGTCGCGGCCCCGCGTCACCCCTTAGGACTTGCGGCCTATTCCTGTCCCGGCCAGCCACGCGGCGCGGAAGGCAGGCTCCGCTGATCGTGCCAGCCGACGCGGGCGGCCGGTTTGGCGTCGATCGAGGCGAAATAGGGCTTGATGTCGAGCAGTGGCGTGCCGGACAGGCAGTCAATATGCCGCACCGTCAGAAGCCCTTTGGCGCTGTCGACCGAGACGAGATCGGCGATCGACATGCCGATCGGATTGGGGCGGACGGGCGCGCGGGTGGCGAACACGCCATGCGGCCGGTCGTCGACGGGCGGTGTCACGGTGAGCATCGACCGGTCGGCGCGGTCGAGCCAGTAGAGCAGGATGACGTGGCTGACCGTGTCGAGCGAGACGAGCGCATCGCGGAACGGCTCGAACACGTCGATCTCGGCCAGGGCGTCGCTTTCGGCGGGGTTTTTCGGGCAGTCGGCGAGCCGGATCCAGGGCGTCCTGATCCAGCCGATCGGATCGAGTTCGAACACGCGGTCGCGGAAATCGGGCGGCGTCGGTATTGTCGCCCCGGATGCGGTCTCGGCCATATCGGCTCCCATGGTTGGCGCGCCTGCCACGGCAAGGCTCTGGGTGGCATGCGCCTCCGCGAGGGAAGCCCATGCCCGCCCGCCATTATGTGGATCAGATGATCGGTTCGCCAAGCCTCTAGGGATGATCCGGCATCACATCGTCAGGACCGGCCGACACGATCCCGTCATGGCGAATCGGTCATAACCCCCTCGCAGGACGCCGATCCGACAGGTCGACGGGCCGGTCCGGCCGCAGGCTTCATTCAGCTGGATAACGGGGTCGGCCAAGGCGCATGCACCTTGCCACGCCATAACGGGCTTTCGAGCCATCATGGCGCGCCAGAGGCACGGTACATACGGAATTAGAACGCGCCGATCACCACAGCGGCAACAAAAACAAAGGCCGCACCGACAAACAACATATTCAGAGCTTTTGTTCTGAGCATCGCTGCCTCCCGCGACGTGTTTCTAGAGCCCGCCAGCTTCTCTCGGCCGTTCCTAGCCGGGCCCTCAACCTCTCAATGGTATGCGGAAAAAGCCGCAGCTTCCAAGCGAATTCGTTGCTGCAATGCGAGAACTGGGAACAGTTTCTACGTATCACCACGTAATTTCCTGGCCGTCATAGTTGAGAAAACGGCCGGTTCGCGCCAGGTCGAGGTGGTCGATCACCTGGACGATGCCGTCGCGGCTCTCGGTCACGGAAAGATCGGCCGATCCGCCGCCCATATCGGTGCGCACCCAGCCCGGATGCATGACGATGACGGCGATTCCTTCCGGTTCGAGATCGGCGGCGAGCGCCTGCATCGCCTTGTTGACCGCCGCCTTGGACGACCGGTAGGCGATCCGGTCGGTGGCCGTCGAGGAGAACGAACCCATGCGGCTCGACAGGGTCACGATCCTGGCGCGGTCCGCCCGGCGGAGCGCCGGCAAAAGCGCGTGGACGACCCGCAAGGGGCCGAGCGTGTTGACGGCGAGCGTTTCGGCCCAGCCGTCGAAATCCATGTCGCGCGATGACTGCCGCTTCGGCCCGATGATGCCGGCATTGTTGATGAGGCAGTCGATCGCGCAGTCGGCCATCGCGGTTTCAAGCGCCGCGACGCTGGCCGGATCGGCGACGTCCAGCGCGACGATCTCGATGGCCCGGTCGGGCGATTGGGCCAGCTTGGCGAGATCCGTGGCCGAAGCCGGCGCGCGGCAGGCGGCGATGACCTTGTCGCCGCGCGCCGACAGCGCATCGGCCAGGGCGAGACCAATGCCGCGATTGGCACCGGTGATGAAAACCGTCGACATGCGCACTGTCCCTCATCGCAAATTTACCGCATGGGCCCGGATTCAGGCTAAAAGTCAATCATGACCAAGCAGAGCGCACGCAAGACGCCAGGCGAGGGCGACCAGCGACGCGGCTATCACCATGGCCATTTGCGCGAGGCGCTGATCGATGCCGCGCGCGATCTGATCGCCGAGAATGGGCCGCAGGGCTTCACGCTGGCCGATGCGGCAAAGCGCGCCGGTGTCAGCGCGGCGGCGCCCTATCGCCATTTCAAGGACAAGAAGGCGCTGCTCGAAGAGGTGGCGCGCCAGGGCTTCCGGGCGTTCACCGAGGCGATGACGCGGGCGTTCGCATCCGGCGGCGATTCGCGCGAGGGCTTCGTCCGCATGGGGCGGGCCTATCTCGACTTCGCCCGCGAGGAACCTGGCTATTATGCTGCGGTGTTCGCGTCCGGCCTATCGCGCGACAATCTGGCCGTGCCGGGTGCCCGGTCCGGGCCGCTCGAAGCGCTCGAACGCGCCATCGTCCAGGGATCGGGACGCATCGTCGACACCCGGACCGCGCGTCTTCTGGCGCTCGAAGTCTGGGCGCTGTCGCATGGCATTGCGAGCCTCAGCGCCAATGGCGAACTGGCGCCCGGCCAGGACGTGCCCGATCCGACCGACCTTCTGGCCCATGGGGTGAATGCGCTGGTCACGGGTGCGCTGGCCACGCGGCCCGATGCGATGGGCGCCGGCCCCAAGCCCAAGCCTGAAAAGCCGCCCGAGCCGCCGCGCCCCAAAAAGCCGCATTGGTGAGCGGCCGATCCTGCGGAACGGCCGTCAGGAGCGCCCGTCGGATGGCGGGGGGGCGTCGTCCCCGGTGGTCTTGTCGGCATCGTCGTTTTGCGCCTGCCGGTCTTGCCAGCCAAGCTCGACGGGCAGGTTCTGCGGCGCGGTCGGCACCTTCTGCCCCGACAGGCGGAGCGTGCGCTCCAGAAGTTCCTCATAGATCGGCCGGCCGCCGAGGCGTTCGGCCATCAAATTGGCCACCACGCAGGTGACGAGCACGGCGAGCAGCATGTCGAAGGCGCCGGTGAGTTCCAGGACCAGCACGACGCCGACGAGTGGCGCGCGCACCGTCGCCGCGAAGAGACCGCCCATCGCGGCGACCGCAAAGGCGACGGTGGCGTGCCCTTCGCCCGGCAAGACGACATCGGTCAGCGCGCCGAGCGCGAGGCCCGTGCAGGTTGCGAGCGTCAGGATCGGCGCGAAGATCCCGCCCGGCGCGCCGGTCGAGTAGCTCGCCATCGTCGTCACCAGCCGGACCGCGACCAGCAGAAACAGGCCGGCGAGCGTGGCCTCGGTGGTGACCAGAGACAGGATCAGCCGCTCGCCGCCCTGGGTCGCGGACGGCAGCAGGACGAGCAGCACCCCGATCAGGACCCCGACCGCGGCGGGCACGATATAGGGCGAGATCTTGCCGATCCGGTCGGCGAGGTCGAGCGAGAGGAGAAGCAGCCGGTTGAACAGGACGCCGAAGGCGCCGAGCAGCGCGCCCAGGATGGCGAAGCCGATCAGATAGACCAGCGGCAGTTCTGGCGCATGGATCGAGAGATCGGGCCCGACGCCGGCGATCTCCTGGGTGATGATGGTCGAAAAGCCGGAGGCGATGATCACGCCGGTATAGGTCCGGAAGGTGAAGGGAAACTGCCGTCTGGTCTCCTCGATCACGAATAGGACGGCGGCGAGCGGCGCGTTGAAGGCGGCGGCCAGTCCGGCGGCGGCGCCGGCGGCATAGAGCCCGCGCGTTTCGACCCAGTCCAGGCGTTGCTGTTCGGCGACGGCCGCCGCGACGGCGGCCCCCATATGCACCGTCGGGCCTTCCCGGCCCGCCACCATGCCGGAGCCGAGCGACAACAGCCCGGCGAAGAACTTGACCGGCAGAACGCGCCGCCAGCGCAAGGGCCGCAAGCCGTCCATCGCGCCCTCGATCTCCTGGATGCCGGAACCGGCCGTCTCGGGCGCGTAGCGGCGCACCACGAACACCGAGGCGATGATCATCACGGTAGCGACGGGCACCGAGATGGCGATGGCCGGCACGACGTCCATCGCGCCGGCCAGACGGTCATGGACGGCGAGAAGCGCATCGACGGCCAGATGGAACAGCGTGCCGATGAGGCCGGCGAAGGCGCCGACCAGAACGGCAAGGCCGTAGAACCGCATATTCGCTTCCGCATCAGACGGTGGTTGCTTGGCCAAAGACCCCTTGCCCCTGTCCGTTTCTGGCCGGGCGCTGCTTGCCCCGCGCGCCGAAAGTCCGGTTGTCGCTATCGCCCAATGGCCCGTTCCCGGGCCATGCGCCGCTCTGGTTCGTCATGACGGCGTATCATTTAGCCGCGTTGGTGTCCGAAATCGCCCCCGGCATCGTTGAAAATGAGGGCAAGTGATCTACACATTCTTACGTTTTTTCGTCGCTGACGCGACGGCGGGACGGGCCCTGCCCCGATCGCACCGGCCTGTTTGTGCGGGCTGTTGTCGCGCTGGGCTCGTTTCGCGCCGACAATGGCTGGCACGTGCCGGATCGCTGATGCCCCCGGCTTGTATCCGGCCGCCAGGTCGTCACGACCTGACGACGCCGACTGCAACATGGCTGGTTCGGTGGCCGGAACGGGCTGGCAACAGACCTTGCACGGCGGCCTCTACGGCATGCGGCGGCGGGCCGGATGAAAAGAACGCGTCACGCTTGCAGATTTTTCTTGAAATCCGCGCCGGCATCGCCAATGTAAATGTTGTTCACATTAACATTCGCCCCGGCGCCAGCGATGCCGGACATCGATATCGGGTGATCATAGGAGGATATGCATGACTGCTTTTGCCGTCGACAACGGCTATGAATCGGAGCGGGCCGCTGGCGGCAAGGGCCGGGCCTGCGGAAAACGACGCGGGTGGAGCGGGCTTGAAATCGTCGCGCTCGTGCTCGGCTTCGTCGTCTTCTGGCCGATCGGCCTTGCCATCCTGGCCTATCTTTTGTGCCGTGGACATGCCGAAAGGCGCCAGGACCGCGAGCGCTTCAAGGGCTTCGTGTCCAACATGCGCTCGAATGGCTGGAGCGGTGGCCCGTCGAACTGGGGATCGTCCGGCGGCGGCTGGCGCGACCGGCCGCGTTCGACCGGCAATCTCGCCTTCGATCAGTATCGGCAGGCCGAACTGGACCGGCTCGAAGAGGAGCGTCGCCGGCTCATCGAGGAAGAGCGCGAATTCGCCGAATTCCTCGAGCATCTGAAGCTCGCCAAGGACCGCGAGGAGTTCGACCGCTTCATGCGTGACCGGGCCAAGCGCGCCGACGACGACACGAGGGACGACCTGTCCCGCGAAAGCTGATCGCGCCATAGCGGTCATGCGAGCCGCGATGGCGCGGTCCACAAAAAGCCAGAAGGCCGGCGAGACCTCGCCGGCCTTTTCCTTTGCTGCGTCTGCATCCTGTGGTTCGGCTCACCCCGCGATCAGCCGCTCCAGCCAGTCCGCATGCACGAGCGTCGCCGCGTCCTGCCCCGCCGGACCGACGATCTGAACGCCGAGCGGCAGGCCCGACATGTCGGTCAGGCCCGGCACATTGACCGACGGCACGCCCATCAGCGTCCAGAGGCGGTTGAACTGCGGCGTGCCGGTCGCCGACAGCCCGCGCGGCGCGGCGCCGCGCGCGCTCGGCGTCAGGATCACATCGACGGTTTTGAAGAGATCGACCAGGAGAAGCCGCGCCGCCTTGGTCGTGGCGCGTGCCGCATCGAGCGTGTCCACGCGCGTGCCGGCGCCGCGATCGAGCAGGTCCAGCAATATCGCGCTCAAGCGGTCCCGGTGACGGCGGTGTTCGTCGGCCAGCGCATCGGCCGCCTCGGCGGCGAAGATCACGCCATGGGCGTCATCGGCCGCCGCGAGTTCCTCGGGATCGCCGAGATCGACCAGCGTGGCGCCGGCCCGTTCCGCGCGCCGCGCGGCGGTGTCGATCGCCGCCTGCATGTCGGCGCTCGCGTCGTTCCAATGGGGCGTGCGGTAGAGCCCGACGCGGGGCGGTGTCTCCGAGGGCCGGTCGACGGCCAGCCTTCGGCCGCTGAGGCCGCCGGCGACGAAGGCGACATCGGCGACGGATTTAGCGAACAGGCCGACCGTATCGAGCGAAGCCGCGAAGGTCTTGACGCCCATGGTCGGGAACAGGCCGAAATTCGGCTTGTAGCCGGCGACCCCGCAATAGGCGGCCGGGCGGATGATCGAGCCCGCCGTCTGGGTGCCGAGGGCCGCGTGAACGAAGCCCGCGGACACGGCGGCGGCCGAACCGGAGGACGAACCGCCCGGCGTGCGGCCGATATCATGCGGATTGCCGGTCGGGCCGGGCGTGAAATAGGCGAATTCCGTCGTCACCGACTTGCCCGCGATATCGGCGCCGAGCGCGCGCAGCCGCGTCACGATGCTGGCATCGGCGGGCGGCCGATGTCCGCGATAGATCGGCGAGCCATATTCGGTCGGCAGGTCATGGGTGTCGAACAGGTCCTTCACCGCCACGCTGAGCCCGCTCAGGGGGGCGGGCGGGGAACCGCTCTCGGGCAGCGGGCGCGTGGCGGGCGATAGGCAGGCAAAGGCTAGGACGTCCGGCTCGTGTGTCGCGATACGTTTGGCGAGGTCTGCCCGGATCTCGGCGAGAGAGGTCTCGCCGCGCGCGATCGCGTCGCGGGCTTCTAGCGCGGATACCGGTTGGTGGAGGCTGTCGGCCAAGAAGATCTCCAAGGGGTTCTGGCGGGCAGGCCGCCGGGTGACGGCCTGATGATGCGGGCAACAGGACTGGATAGACCCGATGAAGGCCGGGCGAAAGGGCAGGGCGTTAACAGGGCGTTAAGCCGGCCGGTTAAATCTGGCGGCCATGGTCCGCATGCGCCCGCTCCGTGTCGCCCTTTTCGGGATGCTTCTCGCGCTCGCCGCCTGTTCGGGCGTCGAGGAATTCGTTGTCGAGGACGCGCCCTGGCGCGAACAGGACGAACTGGCCTGTCTGCGGTCGGGCATGGTGCGGCCGACCGCCTTCCTGACCCAGCAACCCCGGCTCGACGGGCCGAGCGTCTGCGGCGCCGAGCGACCCTTCAAGATGAGCGGCGCGGCGCGCGGCCGGGTCGAACTCGATCCGCCAGCCACCCTGCGTTGCCCCATGGTGCCGGCGGTCGAGGCCTGGGTGCGCACCTCGGTCCTGCCGGCGGCGGAGCGCCATTTCGGACAGCAGGTCGACACGCTGACCGTGGCGGCCAGCTATGCCTGTCGCGCGATGAACCATCGGCGCGGCGCGCCGCTGTCCGAGCACGGCTACGCCAATGCGATCGACATTTCCGCCTTCACGCTCGAGGACGGCCGCGAGATCTCGCTCAAGAGTGGGTGGCGCGGCCGTGCCGACGAACGGGCTTTCCTTCGCGATGTGCGCGACGGCGCCTGCGACACCTTCACGACTGTGCTCAGCCCCGATCACGATCGCGCCCATGCCGGCCACTTCCATTTCGATCTCAGAAAGCGTCGCGAAGCCTATTGCAGGTAACGCGCGACCATACGAACCCTTTGTCTCGCCGGCGGACCGGAGTAGAGTCCGGCCATGCAGATCGCGGCCATCATCGCAGGCGTCGCGGCGGCGCTGGTTCTCGGCGTGCCGCTCACCCGGCTGTTGTCCGATGCCAGGGCGCGCTTTCTCGGCCGGTTCGCGCCGGACCGTGACCAGCGCCGCAGTGTCACGTTCACCATCGCCCTGGTCGCCCTGTCGGCCAAGATGGCCAAGGCCGACGGCGTCGTCACCCAGGCCGAAGCCGATGCCTTCCGCGAGATCCTCGACGTCGACGAGGAAGACCTCGACAATCTCCACCGCGTCTTCGACATGGCCAAGAACGATGTCGCGGGCTTCGACGGTTATGCGCGCCAGATCCGCGACCTGTTCAAGGACGAGCCGTCGCTGTTCGAGGACGTGCTCGACGGCCTGTTCCACATCGCCAAGGCCGACGGCGCCATTCACGAGGCCGAACTGGCCTATCTCGAACTGGTCGCCGATATTTTCGGCCTCGGGCCGGCCGAATTCCTGCGCATCAAGGCGCGCCATGTGCAGGACGGTGCGCGCAATCCCTATCTCGTGCTCGGGGTTGCGCGGGATGCGCCCTTCGACGACGTGCGCCGGGCCTATCGCAAGCTCGTCGCCGAACACCATCCCGACCGCATGATCGCGCGCGGCGTGCCGGAAGAGGCGATCCGCATCGCCACCGAACGGTTGCAGGCGATCAACGAGGCCTATGCCGAGATCGAGCGGGCGCGGCCCGGCGACAGACGGCCCGCCGCCGAATGAGCCGGCTGGATATCGCCGACATGCCGTCGCCGAACGCGGACGCGCGCGCCGAGGGCCGCCCTCTCGATATCCTGCTCCTGCACTATACCGGGATGCGAAGTGGCGCCCTGGCCCGCGACTGGCTGACAAGTCCGGAGAGCCGGGTCTCGTCGCATTATGTCGTCGAGGAGGACGGCCGCGTCTTCCGACTGGTCGACGAGACGCGCCGCGCCTGGCATGCGGGCAAGGGATCCTGGCGCGGCCAGAGCGACATCAATTCCCGCTCGATCGGGGTCGAGATCGTCAATCCCGGCCATGATTGGGGCTATAGGCCCTTTCCGGACCGCCAGATCGCGGCCGTCATCGCGCTGTGCCGAGATGTTCTGAGCCGGCATGCCATTCCGCCGCGCAACGTGATCGCCCATTCGGATATCGCGCCCGACCGCAAGCGCGATCCGGGCGAATTGTTTCCCTGGCAAGCGCTTTTCGACGCCGGCATAGGACTGTGGGTTCCGCCGGAACCGGCGGGGCCCGCCGAGCCGGTTTTCGGCCCCGGGCAAACTCCCGGACTTGTTCCTTATCAAAGAAAGCTCGCCCGTTACGGCTATAGCACCGAGCCGAACGGTCTCGGCGACGATGCGTTCGCGACGGTGATCCGGGCGTTTCAGCGTCACTTCCGACCCGAACGCATCGACGGGATCTTCGATATGTCGACCTGTCGCACGCTGGACCGTCTGCTCGATGCGCTGCCGCGCGGCGAGCGTTTCCCCGCCACCTAGCGCGCGTCCAGTTAGCTTCGTTTCATTGGACGTGCTCTAACCCATTTGTTTTTACGCAATTCCAGACGCGAACCCGGTTCCCATTGTCGCTGCAATTGCTCTTGTCCAACTGAGGCATCCATCCATGACCCATCCGACCGCCGATCTCGTCATCCTCAATGGCAAGCTCAAGACCATGGACCCCGATCGCCCGACCGCCACGGCGCTGGCGGTCGCGGGCGACCGTATCCTGGCGGTCGGCACGACCGACGAGATCGCGCTCCATCGCGGCCCGGAGACGCGGGTCGTCGACGCGGCCGGCGCGAGCGTGCTGCCCGGCATCGTCGAAGCGCATATGCATCTTTTCCCCGGTGCCGCCGACGCCAAGAATCTGCAACTCGCCCATGTCCAGGGTTTCGAAGCGCTGAAGGCGGCCGTCGACGCCCATGTCGCGCACCGTCCGGGGGATGGGCTCGTCGTCGGCAATGGTGCCGACTACACGATCCTCAATCCCGAGGCGACGATCACGCGCCACGATCTCGACCGGCTGCTGCCGGACCGGCCGCTTCTGCTGATGGCGCCGGACTATCACACAGGCTGGGCTAATACGGTGGCGCTCGAACGCGCCGGTATTCTGCACGGCAAGGCGCTCGGCGTCGGCAATGAGATCGTCATGGGCGATGACGGCCTGGCGGCGGGCGAATTGCGCGAAAGCGAGGCCATCGGCCCGGTGGCGGGCCTGGCCACGACTGGCGGCCGCGAGCGCCTCGGCCTGACGACGGGCGGCGATCCCGAACCGCCGGCGACGCCCGCCGAACGCGAGACCGACAAGGCCATCCTGCGCGAGGGGCTCGCCCATTGCGCCGAAAACGGCATCACCTCGATCCACAATATGGACGGCAATCCCTATCAACTCTCCCTGCTCGCCGAGATCGAGGCGGAGGGCGATCTGATCTGCCGGGTGCAGATCCCGTTCCACTACAAGAATTTCATGACCCTCGACGTGCTCGACACGGCCTCCGAGATGACCGCGACTTATGCGTCGGACTGGCTGAAATGCGGCCGCGTGAAACTCTTCATGGACGGCGTTCTCGACAGCGGCACCGCCGTCATGGTCGATGGTTACGGCGATGATCCCGACCACAACTGCGAGCCGCTGTTCACCCAGGCCGCCTTCGACGAGATCGCCACGGAGGCCGACCGGCGCGGGCTGCAGATCGCCGTTCACGCCATCGGCGACGGGGCGGTGCGCATGGTACTAAACGGCTACGAGGCGGCGCGGCGGGCCAACGGGCCGCGTGACAGCCGCCACCGCATCGAGCATATCGAGGTGGTGCATCCCGATGACATCCCCCGCTTCGCCGAGATGGGGGTGGTCTGTTCCATGCAGCCGCCGCATGCGCCGGGGCTCGATTTTCCCGCCGAACCGACCGTGACGCGGATCGGTCGCCAGCGCTGGCCCTATTCCTATGCCTGGCGGACCTTGCGCGAGGCGGGCGCCCGCTTCGCCTTCGCCTCGGACTGGCCGGTCTCGCCGGTCGACCCGTTTCTCGGTATCTCCTGCGGCATGCGCCGCGCGCCCTGGGGCGACGAACCAGACCAGAGCCTGACGCTCGACGAACTGATCGCCGGCTATACGGCCGACGGCGCCTATACCGAATTCATGGAAGACCGAAAGGGGCGCCTGACGCCAGGCTATTTCGCCGATGTCGTGGTGATGTCGGGCGATCTCGATGCGACGGCGGCCGAGGACATCCCCGCCGTGCGCCCGGCGCTGACCTTGTGCGGTGGCCGCGTCACCTATGAACGTGGCTGAGCCGGTTCAATCTCGACGCTGACGTCATTACCGGGACAAGCCCGGTAATCCCGCCGCTGCCGGTGACATCGAGGGGCTTGGGTCGTCGATCCGGTCGCTAACCCTGGTCGCCGAGCTTCATCAAGAGCCGTGCCCAGGTGCGGATGCCCGAATGGAAGCTCTTGAGATTGTATTTCTCGTTCGGCGAGTGGATCCGGTCGTCGTCGAGCGCGAAGCCGATCAACAGGCTGTCCATGCCGAGCTTGCGCTTGAAATCGCCGACGATGGGGATCGAGCCGCCGGACCCGACCAGCACCGCGTCCGTGCCCCATTCCTCGCCGATGGCCTGACGCGCTGGCGCCAGGAACGGGCTGTCGAGCGGCAGCTCGAGCGCCGGGCTGCCGCCGCCGTCGCCATCGAAATGCAGCCTGCAGTCGGCCGGCACGAGGTCGCGGACGAAGGCGCGGAAATGGCGGATCACCGCATCCGGATCCTGCTTGCCAACGAGGCGGAAGGTGAACTTGGCCGAGGCCTTGGACGGGATCACCGTCTTCGTGCCGACGCCGGTATAGCCGCCTATGATGCCATTGGCTTCTGCCGTGGGACGCGCCCATAGCCGTTCGAGGCCGGAGCGGTCCCGTTCGCCGAAGGGGGTTTCAAGGCCGATCTCGCCGAGAAACGCACTTTCGTCGAAGCCGAGTCCGTCCCACTGCGCACGGATCGCGGGATCGAGCTCCGCGACCCCGTTATAGAAGCCGGGGATCGCGATCCGGCCCTGATCGTCGTGCAGGGCGGCGATGACGCGCGACAGAATGCGGATCGGATTGTTCGCCGAACCGCCATACATGCCCGAATGCAGATCGCGATTGGCGACCTCGACGGTCACCTCGTCATGGGCGAGACCGCGCAGGGTGGTGGTGATCGCCGGCGTCGACGGGTCCCACATGCCGGTGTCGCAGACCATGGCGACATCGGCCGTCAATTCGTCGCGATGGGCGTCGAGGAAGGGGGCGAGGCTCGGCGAGCCGGATTCCTCCTCGCCCTCGAACAGGATCGTCACCGGCACCGGCAGCGCGCCATGGGTCGCGACGATGGCGCGGCAGGCCTCGACGAAGGTCATCAACTGTCCCTTGTCGTCGGACGCCCCGCGCGCCACCAGGATCTTGCCGTCCGGCCCGTCCTTGAGTTGGGGCTCGAACGGTCCGCTCTCCCAGAGGTCCAGCGGGTCGGCGGGCTGCACGTCGTAGTGACCGTAGAACAGGACGCGCGGGCCGCGATCCCGCGCGTTTTCCGTCGTCTTCGCTCCGCCATGGGCCACGACCATGGGCTTTCCCGCCGTGTCGCGGCGCGAGGCGTCGAAGCCAAACCCGCGCAGGTCATCGACCAGCCAGTCGGCGGCGCGCACGCAGTCGTCGGTATAGGCGGGGTCGGTCGAAATGGACGGGATGCGCAACAGGTCGAACAGCCGCGCCACGCTGGCGTCGAGGTCTTTGTCGATGGCGGCGAGAACGGGGTCGATCCGTGACATGGCGTTATCCTTGCGGCGGTTTCGTCGCACCTGGCGCGCATTGGCATGGGGCGCGACGCGGTGAAAGGCGGGATTCTAGAGCAAATTCAATCCGAACGCATGATGCCCTAGCGGCGCGACAGCGAGCCGAGAAGGCCGCGCACCAGCGCCCGGCCGATCTGCCGGCCGACCTGGTTGGCGACGGTGCGGCTGGCGCTGCGCACGGCGGTGTTCAGCGCCGAAGACGAGCGCGACGAGGAGCGTGACGACCGGCGCGATCCGCCGCCGAGAAGCTCGTCGAGCATGCTGTCGCGGGTCTGGGCGCGCGAGGATTTCTCGCGCTTGAGAAGCTCCTGTTCGCGGGTGGCGCGGGCTTCCTCGTCGGCCTGGTCCTGGGCGCGCTTGTGCAATACCTCATAAGCCGATTCCCGGTCCTCGACCCGGTCATAGAGGCCGCGCACGGGGCTGTCGCGCATGACGGCGGCGCGCTCGTCGTCCGTTGCAGGGCCGATGCGCGAAAAGGGTGGCCGGATTAGCGTGCGCTGGACCATCGACGGCACGCCCTTGCCCGACAGGGTCGACACCAGCGCCTCGCCGACGCCGAGTTCGGTGATCGCGTCGGCGGTGTCGAAATCCGGGTTCTCGCGGAAGGTCTCGGCGGCGGTGCGCACCGCCTTCTGTTCGCGCGGCGTGTAGGCGCGCAGCGCGTGCTGCACCCGGTTGCCCAATTGGGCGAGGACGCTTTCGGGAATGTCGATCGGATTCTGCGTCACGAAATAGACGCCGACGCCCTTGGACCGCACCAGCCGCACGACCTGTTCTACCTTGTCGATCAGCGCCTTCGGCGCGTCGTCGAACAGAAGATGCGCCTCGTCGAAGAAGAAGACGAGGCGCGGCCGGTCGAGATCGCCGACTTCGGGCAGGTCCTCGAAGAGTTCCGACAACAGCCACAGGAGAAAGGTCGCATAGAGCCTCGGGCTCTGCATCAGCCGGTCGGCGGCGAGCACGCTGACGAAGCCGCGCCCGTCGCGGTCGATGCGCATGAAATCGCGGATATCGAGCGCCGGCTCGCCGAAGAACGCTTCGCCGCCCTGGTTTTCGAGCACCAGGAGGTCGCGCAGGATGGCGCCGATCGAGCGCTTGGAGACATTGCCGTAATCGGTGGTGATCGAGGAGCCGCGCTCGGACAGATCTCCCAGAAGCGCGCGCAGATCCTTCAGGTCGAGAAGCAGCAGGCCCTCGTCGTCGGCGATGCGGAAGGCGATGTTGAGCGCGCCTTCCTGGGCGTCGCTCAGATCCATCAGCCGCGACAGCACCAGCGGCCCCATCTCGCTGACGGTGGTGCGGATCGGATGGCCCTTGTCGCCGAACAGGTCCCAGAACACGGTTGGCGCCGGGCCGAAGGCCATGTCGCCCATGCCGATGGTCTCGGCCCGCTTGGTGATGAAGTCCTTCGGCGTGCCGGCCATCGAGATGCCCGACAGGTCACCCTTGGCATCGGAGCAGAAGACCGGCACGCCAGCCTCGGAGAAGCCCTCGGCGAGGATCTGCAGCGTCACTGTCTTGCCGGTGCCGGTGGCGCCGGTGACCAGGCCGTGCCGGTTGGCGAGGCCGAGGTCGAGGCGTTCCTGTCCGGCCGCGCTCCCGCCGATCAGAAGCGTCGTGTCGTCGCTATGGCTCATGCCGTCCCCCGATAACGTGATGCGATCATGGCGTTGCGCGCGAAAAGAAAGATGCCGAAAAGGCGTTGCCCATGCCGAGGCTTCGAGTCAAGGTCGATCCCGGCCGATCGGCGGCCGCTGAAGTTTTCGCCTTGCGTGTATCAACAGGGATTGTCTGCCATGGAAGAGTTGATTGGCCGCCTCGTCGACCGGGTCGGCATCGATCCCGCGCTGGCCCAGAAGGCCATCGAGATCATCATGAATTTCCTGCAAAGCGCTGGCCCCGAGGACAAGGTGCAGGAGCTTCTGGCCGCCATTCCCGGCGCCCAGGATCTCGTGCAGCAGGCATCGTCGGGTGGTGGCGGGCTCGGCGGCATGCTCGGCGGGCTCGGCAATATGATGGGGGCGATGGGCGCGATGAACGAATTGACGTCCGCCGGCCTCGATACTGGGCAGGTCCAGTCGGTCACCAAGGAAGTCATCGCCTTCGCGCGCGAAAAGGCGGGGCCGGACGTGGTCGACGAGATCATCGGCTCGATACCGGGTCTCGGCCAGTTCATGTGAGGCGGGCCGGGTGAAAGAACAGATGTGACACCATAGAAGAGGAGGGGGAAGACGATGTCCTATCCGATCGAGAAAATTGAAGGCATCGGTCCGGCCTATGGCGAGAAGCTGAAAGGCGTCGGGATCACCAATACCGGAAAGCTGCTCGACAAGGCGCAGTCGCCGAAGGGCCGCAAGGACCTCGCCGCCGAAAGCGGGATCGAGGAGAAGCTGATCCTGAAATGGGCCAACATGGCCGATCTGATGCGGATCAAGGGCGTCGGCGAGGAGTATTCCGAACTTCTCGAAGCGGCCGGCGTCGACACCGTCAAGGAGTTGCGCAACCGCAATCCGCAGAACCTCCACAAGGCGATGGTCGAGGCCAACGAGGCCAAGAAGATGGTGCGGTCGCTGCCGACCGAGGCCGATGTGGTCGACTGGGTCGCCCAGGCCAAGGAATTGCCGCCGACCATGACCTACTGACGGCGCCGTTCCGGAGCCCGACCCAAGCCAGTCCATAGGCCCGGCACGGTCCGATCGTGCCGGGCGATGCTTGCTGCCGATCCCGATCGGTGCGGCCGCCCACCGAGGCGGGCGGCGTGCATCCGTCCTTGTGCGGGTTTCCTTCGCCCCGCGCCCTATGGCAAGAACCCAGGTTCAAGAACCGGCAGCGCTATAACCGACATTGGGAGCTGAGCCCGCTTATGGGATATGACGACACCGTTCTTCGGGACCTGCCGCGCGCGACCGAAGCCGAGTGGCGCGATATCGTCGACCGCGCCCTGAAGGGGGCCGGTTTCGAGACCTTGGTCTCGCATCTGGTCGACGGCGTCGAGATTCAGCCGATCCATCCATTGACCTATGTCTCGCATGGCCGCGCCTTTCGCGGTAGCGGCGCCGACTGGACGGTCACCCAGCGCGTCGATGCGGCCGATCTCGCGACGGCCCATGCCCTGGTGATGGCCGACCTCCAGGGCGGCGCCAACGGTCTTGACCTGGTTCTGGAAACGTCGCCCCGGGCCCATCATGCAGGGCTCCGACTCGAAACGCGCGACGACATGGCCGCGCTTCTCGACGGGGTGATGCTCGACATGGTGCGGCTGAGGGTCGATGCCGGCACGGTGGCGCCCGAGATCGCGGCGCTGTTCGTCGCCCATGCCACGGATAAGGGGCTCGACCTGTCGACGCTCACGCTTGACGCGGGCCTTGATCCGATCGGCCAGTTCGCGGCCAGCGGCCGTCTCGACCGGGCCTATGACGATCTCAAGCAGCGGCTCGCTGCCGCCGTGCGCGGCCTGGCCGATTGCGGTATCGGCGGCACCTGGCTGACGGCCGACGGGCGGGTGGTTCATGCCGCCGGCGGGTCGGAGGCACAGGAATTGGCCTTCGCGCTTGGCGCGGCGGTGTCCTATCTCAGGCTGTGCGACGATATCGGCATCGCGCCGGAGGTCGCCGCGCGCCGCATCGAGATCGCGCTGGTCGCCGATGAGGATGTATTTGTCTCGACCGCCAAGCTGCGCGCCATCCGGCTGATGTGGGCGCGCGCCATGGCCGTTCTCGGGCTCGGCGATGTCCCGGTGCGGGTGCATGCCGAAACTGCCTGGCGCACCATGGCCCGGCGCGATCCGCATGTGAACATTCTGCGCGCCGCGGCGGCCACGGCGGCGGCCGCCTTCGGCGGCGCGGACTCGCTGACGGTGCTGCCATTCAGCGCGGCACTCGGCGTGCCGAACGCCTTTGCCCGCCGGGTGGCGCGCAACACGCAGATCGTCCTTCTGGAAGAATCCGGGCTCGGCCGCGTGCTGGATCCGGCCGCCGGCGCGGGCCATGTCGAGGACCTGTCGCGCGAACTCGCCCAGCGCGCCTGGGACGATTTCCGCGAGATGGAAAGCGAAGGCGGGCTCGTCGCCGCCTTGCGGTCGGGCGGCTTCCAGAACACTGTCGCAGCCTTGCGCGACAGCCGGTTGGACGATGTCGTCCACGACCGGACCAAGCTGACCGGCGTCAATGCCTTTCCGGCCCTGACCCAGCCCGATGCGGGGGTGCTCGATGACCATCCGCCAAGGGACCCGGTCCCTTTGACCGCTGCCGCTCCCGCCGAACCCGCCGGCGATGTCGACTTCGCGGCACTGGTCAAGGCTTTCGGCGCGGGCGCCACCGTTTCCGGCCTGTCGGCTGTCCATCCGGACGGCGAAGATCGGATCGCGCCGATCCATCCGGTGCGCCTGTCCGCCGATTTCGAGGCCCTGTGCGATGCCGCCGACGCGCTGACCGCCGAAACGGGGGAGCGGCCGCGCGTCTTTCTCGCACCCCTCGGCGCGCTCGCGACCTTTTCGGCGCGCGCCACCTGGTCGGCCAATCTGTTCGCGACCGGCGGGCTCGACGCGCCATTCGGGGATACGGGTTTCGACACGCCGGACGCGGCGCTCGCGGAAGCCAGCGCGGCGGGTGCCGCCTTCGTCGTCCTGTGCGGCAGCGATCAGGCCTATGTCGATCATGCCGAGGCCTTCGCGATGATGCTGTCGGAGGCCGGCATCCCGGTCTGGCTCGCCGGCCGTCCCGGCCCGATGGAGGAGGCCTTGAGGGCAGCCGGCGTCAGCGAGTTCATCTTCTCGGGATGTGATATGCTCGCCATGGCGCGCCGGGCGCATCGCCTGCTCGGCGTCGGCACCGGCGAGGACATCTAGGCTATGTCACAATGCCGGGACTGACCACGCCCCATGGGGTGTCGGGGGACATGGAATGAGGAGGGTCGGCGGATGACGCGGATACCAAACTTCAGCGATATCGCCTTCGAGCGCGTGGACACGGCCCCGCCGGTCGATATGCGCGAGACCGAGACGCCGGAGGGCATCACCCGTCGGCCGGTCTATGAGGATGGCGATCGCGCGCGCCTCGACCATCTCGACGCCTGGCCCGGGATCGCCCCGTTCCTGCGCGGGCCCTATCCGACGATGTATGTCCAGAAGCCCTGGACGATCCGGCAATATGCCGGTTTTTCGACGGCCGAGGAATCGAACGCTTTCTATCGCCGCAATCTGGCCGCCGGCCAGAAGGGACTGTCGATCGCCTTCGATCTCGCCACCCATCGCGGTTATGATTCCGACAATCCGCGCGTTACCGGCGATGTCGGCATGGCCGGCGTGGCGATCGACTCGATCTACGACATGCGCACCCTGTTCGACGGCATTCCGCTCGATCGCATGTCGGTGTCGATGACGATGAACGGCGCGGTACTGCCCGTCCTGGCGCTCTTCATCGTCGCCGGCGAGGAACAGGGGGTCGCGACGGACAAGCTGACCGGCACCATTCAGAACGACATTCTGAAGGAGTTCATGGTCCGCAACACCTATATCTACCCGCCGGAAGGGTCGATGCGGATCATCTCCGACATCTTCGCCTTCACCGCCGAGAAGATGCCGAAATTCAATTCGATCTCCATTTCCGGCTACCATATGCAGGAAGCCGGCGCGACGGCGGATCTGGAACTCGCCTATACGCTGGCCGACGGCATCGATTATGTCCGCGCCGGCCAGGCCGCCGGCCTGGATGTCGACCGGTTCGCGCCGCGGCTGTCCTTCTTCTGGGCCATCGGCATGAACTTCTTCATGGAGATCGCCAAGATGCGCGCCGCGCGCCTGCTATGGGCCCGGCTGATGACGCAATTCGAGCCCCGGGACGCAAAATCGCTGGCGCTGCGCACCCATTGCCAGACCTCGGGCTGGAGCCTGACCGCGCAGGACGTCTTCAACAACGTCACCCGCACGCTGATCGAGGCCATGGCGGCGACCCATGGCGGTACCCAGTCGCTGCATACCAATGCGCTCGACGAGGCATTGGCGCTGCCGACGGACTTCTCCGCCCGCATCGCGCGCAACACCCAGATCCTGCTCCAGGAAGAGGCCGGCACGCGGCGCGCCATCGATCCCTGGGGCGGGTCCTATTATGTCGAGGCGCTGACCGATGCCCTGGCGCGCAAGGCCTGGGCGCATATCGAGGAGGTCGAGGCGCTCGGCGGCATGGCCAAGGCGATCGCCTCCGGCCTGCCGAAGCTGCGCATCGAGGAAGCCGCCGCCAGAACCCAGGCACGCATCGATTCCGGCCAGCAGACGATCGTCGGCGTCAACAAGTTCCGCGTCGACGACGACCAGCCGATCGAGATCCTCAAGGTCGACAACGCCGCCGTGCGCCGCCAGCAGCTCGACAAGCTGGCCCGGCTGCGCGGCGAGCGCGACGAGGCGGATGTGGAAACCGCGCTCGGCGATCTGTCGACGGCGGCCGAGACCCGGTCAGGCAATCTTCTCGATCTTGCCGTGAAGGCAGCCCGGGCCAAGGCGACGGTGGGCGAGATTTCGAGCGCGCTCGAACGTGTCTGGGGCCGGCATCAGGCCGAGATCAAGGCCATTTCGGGCGTCTACCGTCGGGAGGGCGGGCAATTGGCCGACAAGATTGACAAGATCCTGCACCGCGTCGCGCGCTTCGCCGATGACGAAGGCCGCCGGCCGCGCATTCTCGTCGCCAAGATGGGCCAGGACGGCCATGACCGGGGCCAGAAGGTCATCGCGTCGGCCTTCGCCGATCTCGGTTTCGACGTCGATATCGGCCCGCTCTTCGCGACGCCCGGCGAGGCGGCGCGCCAGGCGGCGGAAAACGATGTGCACATCATCGGCGTATCGTCGCTGGCCGCCGGCCATCTGACGCTCGTGCCGGCGCTGAAGGCCGAGCTCGACGCGCTCGGGCGCGGCGACATCATGATCGTCGTCGGCGGCGTGATCCCGCCGCAGGATTTCGACGATCTCCGCGCGGCGGGCGCCGATGCCATCTTCCCGCCGGGCACGGTCATCGCCGAGGCGGCGGAGGATCTGATCGAGGACCTGTCGCGCCGGCTCGGCCACAAGCAGCAGGCGGCCGAGTAAGGGCGATCGCCGCTCCGGCGGTGTGGTTACATCTTTCCAGGACAGGATCGAGTGCATGAGCGAACGGAAGGTTGCGGTCCTGACCGCGGCGGGTAGCGGTATGGGCGCCGATGCCGCCCGCAAGCTGGCGGATGACGGCTATGCCGTCGCCATCCTGTCCTCGTCGGGCAAGGGCGAGGCGCTGGCCGCCGAACTGGGCGGCATCGGCGTGACCGGGTCGAACCGGTCGAACGAGGATCTTCGGCGGTTGGTGGATGCGGCCATGGCGCGCTGGGGGCGCATCGACGTGCTCGTCAACAGCGCCGGGCATGGCCCTCGCGCGCCGATCCTGGAATTGAGCGACGAGGACTGGCACACCGGCATGGAGGTCTATTTCCTCAATGCGGTGCGGCCGACGCGCCTCGTAACGCCGATCATGCAGGCGCAGAAGGGCGGTGCGATCATCAATATCTCCACCTTCGCCGCCTTCGAGCCGGACCCTGTTTTTCCAACCTCGGCCGTTTTCCGGGCCGGTCTCGCATCCTTCTGCAAGCTGTTCTCGGACAGATATGCGGCCGACAATATCCGCATGAACAACGTTCTGCCGGGCTTCATCGACAGCCTGCCGGAAACCGAGGAACGGCGGGCGCGCATTCCGATGCAGCGCTATGGCCACAGCGCGGAAATCGCCGCGACGATCGCCTTTCTGGCATCTGATGGCGCGGCCTATATCACGGGGCAGAACATCCGCGTCGACGGTGGCATCACGCGGTCGGTCTGATCGATCGGCGGGTTGGGGCTGTAGCTAGACCGGCCCGACGGGTCGTCGGTCAGAAGGGCAGGCCCATGCCCTGGCCCGGCATGGCCTGGCCGCCGAGCCCGGTCGGCATGTCCATGATCTGCAAGCCGGCGGGCGGTTCGAAGCTCGCCCCGTCCTGCGCCGACCGGTCGATGTTGACGAGCCGCGCCACGCCACCGGGAAAACGGCTTTCGATCGGCAGGCCGTCATCGGTCAGGCAGACCTCGGCCTCGTTGACGGTCCATACGGTGCAGCTCTCGCCGTCGATGTCCTTGCGCTGGTCGGTCTTGACCGCATTCGCCGTGACCTCGTCCTCGGGCAGCGTCATACGCATCGCCATGCCCGGCATGGCGCTCGTCCACATCAGCATCTCGCCGGTGTCCATATAGCGGATGGAGTTCATCTCCATCCCCTCCTGGTTCATCTGCATCGCCATGACCGCCTCATCGGCGGAATAGCGCATCAGCATGCTCGCCATCGGCAGGTTCGCGCCGGTCTGCTCGATCTGCCATTCGCCCTGGAAGTCGACCTGGGGGCGGGGCGGCGTCTCGGCGCGCAAAGGGGTGGCGGTCACGGCGAAGACGATGGCTGTCGCCAGAAACAGGGAACGGGCGCGAGGCATGGCGGTCTCCAAGATGACGGACGCCCAATCATGCGGCGGTTCGGTCACAGTTCCAAGACATACGGGTGTCGAATGTGAAACCGGCGGCCGCCGGCGGTCTTGCCTTGCGCCCGCCTGACGGGCTAGCTGCGGAGCAATGTCGGTATCAACGGTTTCATCCCTCGTCCTGCCCGGCGGTCTCACGCTCGACGCGCTTGCCGAAGCGGTCACGGCGGGCGATCGGGCGGCACTGGCGCGCGCCATCACGCTGATCGAATCGACGCGCGCCGATCACCGCCGCGCCGCCGCCGATCTCCTGCAAAAGCTCTTGCCGAAAACCGGTGGCGCGGTGCGGGTCGGCATCAGCGGCGTGCCCGGCGTCGGCAAGTCGACGACGATCGAACGCTTCGGGTCCAACCTGACCGCGATGGGCCACAAGGTCGCGGTGCTGGCGGTCGATCCGTCCTCGACGCGGTCGGGCGGCTCGATCCTCGGCGACAAGACGCGCATGGCGACATTGTCGCTCAACGAAAACGCCTATGTCCGTCCCTCGCCATCCGGCGGCACGCTCGGCGGGGTGGCCGCCCGGACGCGCGAGACCATGCTGTTATGCGAAGCGGCGGGGTTCGACGTGGTCCTGGTCGAGACCGTCGGCACGGGGCAGTCGGAAACCAAGGTCGCCGACATGGTCGACGTTTTCGTCGTCTTGATGTTGCCCGGCGCCGGCGACGATCTGCAGGGCATCAAGAAGGGCATCATCGAGCGTGCCGACATCATCGCGGTGAACAAGGCCGATGGCGACAATGTCGGCCGCGCGTGGGCCGCCGCGAGCGATCTTCAGGCCGCCTTGCGCATCCTGCAGCCGGCCGCAGCCGTCTGGACGCCGCCGGTCGTCACGGTCTCGGGGCTGATGAACCAGGGTCTCGACGATCTGTGGGCCGCGATCGGCGCGCACGGCCACGCGATGCGCGAGGCCGGGCTGTTCGAAACCCGCCGCGACGAGCAGCAGGTCAGCTGGATGTGGACGATGATCGACGACCGGCTGCGCGGCGAATTGCGCAAGACGGCGGAACGGCGCGACCGCTTGGAAGGCTTGGAGGCGGCCGTGCGGTCGGGCGAGAAGGCGCCATCGGCAGCGGTCGAAGAGGTTCTCTCGCTGTTGGGCTATTGAGGGGCGGCGATTTCCGTGTCGTGATCCCGCTCCGCGCCATTGCTGGCGCCCATGCCCAGTTTGTATTACACTCCAACCCGTCCCATATGAGGATATGAGACCTTGGATATGGAGCCACTGATGCGCTTTGGTCCCGACCCCATGCAGATTTGACCGCCGCGAGCTAGTCGCTCGTCCGGCGCGCGCTTCCTATGGCGTGGCCGTCTGACTGGTATGTCGCCGTAGCCGGCTGATATCCCAGTCCGTGGGGAATTCGATCTCGATAAGATCCAGTATCGCGCGACCGTTGCGGCATGCCCGCTCGGTTTCGCCGATCATGTGCAGGATCGTGTTGATCTTGCCGTCGATCGAAATCGTCTTGTAGCTGTCGAGCTGCAGCCCGTCGATCTGCGTCTTTATTCTTTCGAGGCTGGCGTAGAATTCGACGATGCGGCGCAAGGCGCGTGGCTTGAACACGTGCAGCCGGTCGAAGCCGCGCTGATAGATATAGGTGTGGCGCGCATCGGTGATGTGGGGGATGAGGCCGGGCTGACCATCCCGCGACGTCTCGAAGCCCGCCCTGAGCGTCGCTTCGCTGAGACTTGTCTTCAGAAAGGCTTCCAGATCGTCGACGTTATAGGCGACCTCGGTGAAGATCGCGATGACGAACCGCTTATTGGCCCTGCGGTCCCGCGCTTCGTCGCGGACCGCTTCGTAGATGAAGCGCGCCGCCAGCACCACGATGCCGGCGGCGATGACATAAAGCGCCGTTTCCGGCGTCAGCGTTGCTGTATCGGCGGACATTCTGACCATGGAACGGCCGCCGGTTCATCTCAGAAGAAGGCCTGAAGCCCGGTCTGCGCGCGGCCGAGGATAAGGGCGTGAACGTCGTGCGTGCCCTCATAGGTGTTGACGGTTTCGAGGTTCTGCGCGTGGCGCATCACGTGATATTCGACCTGGATGCCGTTGCCGCCATGCATGTCGCGCGCGGTGCGGGCGATGTCGAGCGCCTTGCCGCAATTGTTGCGCTTGATGATCGAGATCATCTCGGGCGCCATCCGGCCCTCGTCCATCAGCCGGCCGACGCGTAGCGAACTTTGCAAGCCGAGCGCGATTTCGGTCTGCATGTCGGCCAGCTTCTTCTGAAAGAGCTGGGTCTGGGCCAGCGGGCGGCCGAACTGCTGCCGGTCGAGGCCATATTGCCGCGCCCGGTGCCAGCAATCCTCGGCGGCCCCCATGGCGCCCCAGGAGATGCCGTAGCGCGCCCGGTTGAGGCAGCCGAACGGTCCTTTAAGACCCGATACGTTCGGCAGGAGCGCGTCTTCGCCGACCTCCACGCCGTCCATGACGATTTCGCCGGTGATCGAGGCGCGCAGGGACAGCTTGCCACCGATCTTCGGCGCGCTGAGACCGGCCATGCCCTTCTCCAGGACGAAGCCGCGGATCTCGCCCTCATGTGCCTCGGACTTGGCCCAGACAACGAAGACATCGGCGATCGGTGCGTTCGAGATCCACATCTTCGATCCGGTCAGCCTGTAGCCGTCGTCGGTCTTGACCGCGCGCGTTTTCATGCCGGCGGGATCGGAACCCGCATCGGGTTCGGTCAGGCCGAAACAGCCGATCCACTCGCCGCTGGCGAGCTTGGGCAGGTATTTGCGGCGCTGATTGTCGTCGCCATAGGCATAGATCGGATACATCACCAGGGAGGACTGCACGCTCATCATCGAGCGGTAGCCGGAATCGATGCGCTCGACTTCGCGCGCCACGAGGCCATAGGCGACATAGCCGGCATCTGCGCAGCCATAATCCGCCGGCAGGGTGATCCCGAGCAGGCCCAGCTCGCCCATCTCGCGAAACAGCGACGGATCCGTCTCCTCGTTGAGATAGGCGTCGTTGATGCGCGGCAGCAGCCGGTCCTGGGCGAAGGCGCGCGCGGTTTCCATGATCAGCCGCTCGTCCTCGGTCAACTGATCATCGAGCAGAAACGGGTCGGACCAGACGAAGCGTCCGGGCTTTGCGGCAGGCGCGGCGTCGGTAACGGCGGACATGGTCATCTCCCGGCTGACTGCGGATGGATTTAATAGTTTACAGGTAAAGCAAACCTGCTGTCACGACGCTTATTGTAAGCACGGCGCCGTAACAAGGCTAGCCGTCCCGGATCATGGGCAGCATATCGCGGAATTGCGGCGTGCCCGCTCGTTCGAGCCATTCGAACAGGACCATTTCCGTCGTGACCGGCACGATGCCGGCCCGTTCCGCCCGCCTGAGCGCGATGTCGACGCTGTCGGGCCGCCGCGCCGAGACGGCATCGGCAACGAGGAAGACGTCGACGCCCGAAGCCTTGCAGTCGAGGCAGAACTGCAGCACGCAGACATGCGCCTCGATGCCGCAGACCACGACCTGCCGTGCGCCTTGCGCGCGGGCCTCATCGACCCGCGCCGCGATCCCGGGCTCGCGCAGCGCGGAAAACCAGGTCTTCTCCATGACGGTCGCGGTCGCCGGCAGGACGTCCATCAGCGCGGCGACGGTATGGCCGATCCCGGCGGGATATTGCTCCGTGACGAGGCTCCTGACGCCGAGACGGTCGGCGGCGGCGAGCAGGCGCGCCGCATTGCGCGTGACGCGGTCGGGCTCGGCCATGGCGGGCAGCAGCCTGGCCTGGATGTCGATGACGCAGAGAAGCGATGTCGCGGCCCCGAGAAGGGGGCTCGCCGGCTCAGCCATCGGCCGTATCGTCCGGTTTGAAGTCGAGCGCGACGCCGTTCATGCAATAGCGCAGGCCGGTCGGCTGCGGGCCGTCATTGAAGACATGACCGAGATGGCCGTCGCATTGGCTGCAGCGGATTTCCGTGCGCCGCATGAAGAGCGAGCGGTCGTCATGTTCGGCAACGGCGGAGGCGTCAACCGGCGCATAGAAACTCGGCCAGCCGCTGCCGCTTTCATATTTGGTTTCGGAGCGGAAGAGCGGGTTGCCGCAGCCGGCGCAGACATAGAGGCCGGCGCGTTTCTCGTCGAGATGCGGCCCGGTGAAGGGGCGTTCGGTACCGTGCTTGCGCAGGATGCGGTATTGCTCGTCCGACAGCCTGTCGCGCCAGTCGGCGTCGCTGCGCGCTGCCGTCATGGTGGCTGATGTGTCGTTCATGGCGTCCTGACCTCTTTTACGTCCGGCGACCGTCGCGCCCGCCTGTCCATCATCGGACATGTGATGATGGACCATATAAGACGATCGGGCGGATCCGTCAGGCCCGCCTCCGCGACGGAGCGCGGTCCACTCTTTTCCGCTGTCGTGTCCCGTTCCCATGTCCAATTGCCCTGGCCCGGCATCTTCGTGGTTTGCTGCCGTTGACCGAAGCATCTCGGCCCGTGCTAAAAAGCAGTGTGACCCGGTGGTACAAAAAGGCGGCAAAACTTGGTTTGTAGAATGGCAGGCTCCGTTTTTACGGATTCGACTTTTGACCCATACGTGAAAGACAGTTTTTCACATCTTTAACTTGTCTCCCAGAAAACCACATTGTATCTGATCGACCAGTTGGTTTCGATTCGCGTGCCTGACAGATTGGCATAGATATCGATTGCATGGATTTAATCGATTGGCGTTTGATGTCTGTTCGCGTGCAGAAGGTCAGTATTGAATTTCACAGGATGATTTTCGGCCCGGAGCTTATTGACCGATCGGTCACTGGAGTTTGATCGCGATTTGTGCCGGCCAACTCACGAATGTTGACCCGGCCCGATGGCCGAAAGATAGCCATGGATCGCTGAAGAACAACGATCCGTTTCAGCAAGGAAAGGTATCATAATGAACGAAAACGACGTCCATCGGGCGGAGTTGATCGAATTGACGGGCGATATCGTCGCCGCCTATGTCAGCAATAATCCGGTCCAGATGTCCGACCTTCCGTCCTTGATCCAGGAAGTTCATGTCGCGCTCGACCGGCTGAGCACCGGCGAGGTCGAACAGCCCAAGGAAGAGCTGAAGCCGGCCGTCTCGGTCAAGAAATCGATCACGCCCGACTATCTCATCTGCCTCGAAGACGGCAAGAAATTCAAGTCGCTGAAGCGCCATCTGCGGACCCATTACGATCTGTCTCCCGAAGACTATCGCGAGAAATGGGGCCTGCCGGCCGATTATCCGATGGTCGCGCCGAATTACGCCGCCGCGCGTTCGGAACTGGCCAAGAAGATGGGCCTCGGCCAGCGCCGCAAGGCGAGCTGATCGCCAAGGTTGGTCCGAGAGCATCCAGCTCTCGGCGCCGATTGGTGTCACCTGTCGCACCCCGTGCCGGAAACGGCGCGGGGTGTTTCCATGTCGAGCCCCATCCGTCGGGCTCCGACGCCTTCCTGGTTGCGCGTCTATCCGGCGGGTGGCCCTCGCCAAGCTAATGCCAGAACGCGTCGCCATCGCGCGGGCTCGTGACAGCGGCGATCAAGGCGATGTGCCGGTTGAGATCATAGCCCCATTCATCGCTACGCCGGGCTTCGGCGCGCAAGCCGCGAAATTGTGCCAGCCGGGGCCAGTCGGCCATTGACCGGCTTCGCTCTGTCCCTGTCCGCCGCGCCTGCCGGCCGGCAATCGCCATGCGCTGCCGGACCACGAGATCTGCCATCGCCGCATCGCCCGCTTCGGCGAGGCGTGTCGTCATGGCCGACAGATCGTAGTTTGTGGTCGCCATGGCATCCCGCTCGCCGATGGCCCATCCGCCATCGCCGGCAGGATAGGGTCCGAGTGGGACAAGGGGGATAAATTCCTATGCCGTGACGGTCCCTTCTCCGCCATTGGGCGTGCCTTGTGTCGTCAAGCAATGAAAAATCTATCCCCGCCCACTGTCGCTATGTCATCGTTGATAGGAAGATATTCCTATGTCAATCGATGCGCTGATGAAAGGACGGGTGGTGACATGCAGGATCGTGATCGATCGACGGACGGGGGCAGGGCGGCGGGATCGCCGCTTTGTCGGGCATTTGTGCCAGGCTCCGTCCGTCATGACGGGGCGGACATACGGCCAGCGCCCGATCGCATGACCGGTCCGGCACCCGATCCTGTGCATGGTCGCGCGGCGCGTGCCTGCCGCCTCGCGGTCGATATCGTCCGGCGCGACCTCGGGCTGTCGGCCGACGACATTCTCGCCGCCGGACGCGGGGGGCGGCAAGCGGCCTTCGCGCGCCATGTGGTCGCCTATCTCTGCCATGTCGCGCTCGGCTTGAGCATGACGGCGGTCGCAGTGACCATTGGCCGGGACCGCACCACGATCGCCTATGCCTGCCGCCGCATCGAGGATTATCGCGAGACGCCCGATGCCGATGCTTGGCTGTCTCGGCTGGAAGGCCGCTTGCATCGTCGGCTGGTGTCGTCGGGCTTGGCGTCGACCCGGAAGGGGCTGTGACCATGCCGCGTTCCACGGCCGCCAAGTCGCGCCGCCACCCGCCGGCGGTTTCGACCCCCGGCGTCAATGCGGCCGAAAGCCCGCTCGCCTGGCTGCGTCGACGCAAAAGTGCGGATGGTCGGCCGCTCATCGGCGACGGCGCCTTCGCCGCCGGCGAGCGGTTTCGCGGTGACTATACGCGCGCCGGCCTGATGCCGCGCATGACGGTCGACTGGGACATGCCGATCCGGGGCGGCGGCAGCGGGATCGCGGATCTGCATGACGCGGCGATCGATGCGCGGGCGCGGGTCAATGCCGCGATTTCGGCGCTCGGACCGGATCTGGCCCATCTCCTGATCGATGTCTGCTGCCATCTCAAGGGGTTGACGGTGGTCGAGGCGGAGCGCGGTTGGCCGCGCCGGTCGGGCAAGGTCGTGCTCGACCTGGCGCTCACCCATCTGGCGCGCCATTACGGCTATGGCGAGGCCGAGGGGCCCAGCGCCAGCCGTCACCGGCATTGGGGGGAGGACGGCTACCGGCCGGAGATCACGCCGGATTAATGCGTTCTGGCGGCCGTCTGCGCCGAAGCGTCAAGGCTCGTCCGCGCGATGGCGCGGATGCGCTCGACCATGGAGGCGAGGCCGTTGGCGCGCTGCTGGGTCAGATGATCGGCGAGGCCAAGTTCGTCGAAAACGGACTGGGCGTCGATATCGAGGATCGCCTCGGCGGTCCTGCCCGAATAGAGCGCGATGAGAATGGCGATCAGCCCCTGGACGATCATCGCGTCGCTTTCCCCGCCGAGATCGATCGTCGCGTCGGCCGCGTTCCGCTCGGCCGTCAGCCAGACCTGGCTGGCGCAGCCGTGAACCCGGGTGTGGTCGGTCTTGTCGCCCGTGGCAAGCGGCGGCAGCGTCTTGCCCAATTCGATGACATAGCGATAGCGGTCCTCCCAATCGTCGAGAAAGGCGAAATCCTCGCGAATGCTGTCGATCGGGGTTGGTTGTGCGGTCATCGAAAGGTCCACCGGGTTTCCGCGCGCGACGCGCCGTCGCCGCTATCGGCACATATAGAACAGCCGGCGATCGCGATGAAGGGCCTGGCGGTGCGGCGCTGACGCTCAGTTCCCGCCGACGGGTAGCCGGTCGGCCTCGGTCAGCGTGTCGCTGGGCGGCGCGGGGGCCGTTTCCCGGTTCCGTGCGTCGCCGGTCATCGCCTCGCCGGCGAGCCGCATCAGATGGCCGACGATCACCCGCATGCCGTCTTCGGCTTCGATTCCGAGGTCCTGTAGGCTTTCCATGCCGGTGGCACAGGTTTCGGGATGGCGGGTGCAGAAGCGGGCGATGTCGTCCGCCGTCACGATGGGCGGCCCGGATGATTTGTCACCCGCGCCGGCATGGCCATCCATCGGGCCACCGGCCGGTCCGGTCGCACCCACCGTAATCTGTTCCTGCGACGTCTTGTTCTGAAGCCAAGCGGTGAGCGGGGATTGACCGGCTTGTTCCGTCGCGGCCTCTGTCCTTGACGCCGTCGGCGCGGCGTCGGGATCGACCGGCGGCAGGAAGAGGGCGACGATCGACAGCCAGAACACGGCGCGGATCAGGAAGAACATATGTTTGGGTCCAAAAAGGCTCTTGGTCCAAAAAGCGCGTCATGTGGCTGCCGCCCGGCCGTGGCGGGCCGGCACGGCGCCGGGAAAAACCTCGTGCGATATAGAAAGCCGAACGCGTTATGAATCTATGAAACGGCCCCGTCGTCGTGCCGCGTAGCGGCGGAGCCGGCGTCGAGGATCGCCGTCACGGCCTGTTAACCATGTCGGCCATGATTTCGGAAAACGCGCCCGGTTTGGCGAAAATCGGTGATCGCATCGATTTGCGCCTGTTGAATTTCAACCTTCCTTAAGCTCGGGCTGTGACGATCCATGCAGTCTTGGCGGCGGTCCCCGATGGTCGTTGCTTGGAAACCCATCTCGGATACTCCGGAGGCGTCGGCAGCATGGTCATCGCCGACCAGACCTGCAGCGCGAAACGCGACTGGCTGACAGATTTTGTGCATGCATCCGTGTCGGCCGATCCGGTCATGCGAGTGCGTCACCGTTCCTTTCTGGTCGTCCATCTCGCCGTGATCGCCATTTCGCTGGCCTTGTTGGCGGGCTTGGCGGTATCGGGGCTTTTGGCGAGCCCGCTCGTCTATGCGGCCGTGCCATGGCTCGTCTTGCCTGTTCTTCTCATTCTGTTCGTCGCCAGGACGGGCCTGTTGATCGTCGCGCAGATCCTGTCGACGCTGGCTTTCGCCGCGACGGCGACCTTCGTCGCCGCCATCACCGGCGGCCTGGCATCGCCCTTGGTGGTCTGGCTCGTTCTGCCGCCCATCGAGGCCGCCTTGTCGGGGCACCGGCGGGTTATCGCGGTCGCCGTCGGCGCGAGTTTTACGGGCGCGGCTCTGCTGACCCTGTCGGCGGCCACCGGCTATGCGCCGCTGGCGCTCGATGTGCCGGTTTCCGACGGCCTTTTCGTCGCCATTTCGGGCCTGGCCGCGCTGACCTATGCCGCGCTGGTGGCGTTTCGGCTTCTCAACCTGCATCGCGAACTGTCCGAAGCCGCCGAGCGCGAGCAGCAGCGCTATCGCCTTCTCGCCGAAAACGTCACCGACATGCTCCTGTGCTTCGGGCGCAGCGGCAATGTCTGCTTCGCCACCGGCGGGCTGACCAAGGCGCTCGGCGTCGAGGCTTCCGCGCTTCTGGGCAATGGCTTTCTGTCGCGCATCAATGTGGCGGACCGTCCGGCCGTCTTGCGCGCGATCGATGAGGCCGGCGTGCGCGGTACGGCGCAAACGGTCGAAATGCGCGTGCCGATCATCGCCGGCCATGGCCCCGCCGGGACCCTGCCCGGCGATCCGGACGGGACAGCCGACAGAACGGCCGATACGATCTGGCTCGATCTGCGCTGCCGCAAGGCGGAAGGGTCGGACGCCATCGTCGCCGTCGTGCGCGACATCTCCGATCACAAGCGCCAGTCGCTGGCGCTCGAGGATGCCCGCGCCGAGGCCGAACAGGCCAGCATCGCCAAGACGCGCTTCCTCGCCAGCATCAGCCATGAGCTGAGGACGCCGCTCAATGCCGTGATCGGATTTTCCGAGATCCTGTCCCAGGAACTCGTCGGCCCGCTCGAAAACGATAAGCAGCGCGAATATGTCGATCTCATCCACGACAGCGGCCGCCACCTTCTGTCGGTGGTGAACGACATTCTCGACATGTCGAAGATCGAGACCGGCAAGTTCGAGATCATTCGCGAACCCTTCGACCTCGCCGACCTGGTCGAACAGACCGCGCGGATGATGGAAAGCGAGATTGGCAAGCGGGCGATGACGATCGAGCTCGATATCGCGCGCAATATCGGCGAGATCCACGCCGATGTGCGGGCCTGCCGTCAGATCTTCCTCAATCTTCTGTCCAATGCGGTCAAATTCTCCGAACATGGCGGCCACATTGTCATGGGCCTGCACCGGACGGACGACCATGCCGCGATCTATGTCGCCGACCAAGGCATCGGGATCCTCGAACAGGATATTCCGCGCCTCTGCCAGCCCTTCGTCCAGGTCCATTCGAGCTATGACAAGACCTATGAAGGGACCGGGCTCGGCCTGTCGATGGTCGCCGGCCTCGTCAAGCTGCATGGTGGTCATCTGGAAATCGAATCGGCGCTCGGCGTCGGCACGCGCGTGACGGTGAAGCTGCCGATCGACGGTCTGGCCTTGGAACCGCCGGAAACGGGCCCGGTGACGGTCGCACCAATCGATGACAGCATGGCCGGCGGCCACGTGACGCGCGACGGCGCGGCCCGGGAAGTCCTGAAAGCGCGGGACGCCGGAGAGAACGTCACGGCCGAGGCGCGCTCGGTCGCGGCCGATATCGACGCGGAGACGCCGAAGCCCGTGCCGCAACGGCTGGCGGGCTGAGGGTCGGCGATGCCGGGGATAGCGGCCTTGTCCATCTCAAGAGACGGAAATCGATGAACGCATTGGTCTCAACGGTCCGAATTCAGCCATTCCGGGTAGCCGGCTACGGTCTTGCCGTGACCGCGTTGCTCTGGGTCGGGCTCAACGCGCTCGCCTTCCAGGACGCGCGCCACCCCTCGCCCTGGTCCTTTGCCTGGGACCGGCTCGCCATCGGACCGGCCGAGCCCGCGCCGATCGATGCACGCCTCGTGGCCGACACCCAGCAGGCGCTGTTCCGGCACGGCTATTACACGGGACCGATCGACGGCGTGTTCAGCCCCGCCACCGAAGATGCCATTCTGCGGTTCGAGCAGGCGACCGGCCGACCGATCACCGGCACGCCATCGGTCACGCTGCTGGCGGTTCTCGGTGCCGCGCCTGAGCCCCGCGACATTGCTGTTCAGGGAGCCGAACCGGCGCGCGGCATCGGCGATCTCGTCAATGCCCAGCCCGGCCTGGGTCGGAACGGCGTGCAGGCGCCGCCGGCCGTGCCCCAGCCTACGACGTCACAAGCCGCGCCGTCTGCGATCGGCGATGTCGGCGTCGCCTATGTGCAGCAATTGCTGGCCGATGTCGGCTATCCGCCCGGCGTCGTCGACGGGCTGATGGGCCCGGCGACGCGTGGTGCCATCGAAGCGTTTCAGCGCGATCGTGGCCTGCCGGTCACCGGCGCCATAGACGACCGGCTGGTCGGCGCGCTGGAAAGCGCGCTCTGATCGCGCCGGCGGGTCTTTCCGAGCGCCGATGCGCGTCACCTCCGGACTGTGGGTCGCCGCGCTGTTGCGTCGGGTCGCGGCCGATGGCGCGTTCATCGCCGTCGAGCGGCGCGGCGCCGAGGCGGCGGGCGCGATCTTCATCAAGGCGATGCGGCTCGACCGTACCGGCCGACTGATCGGTCCGGCGCCGCAAACGGCTTATGACGCGGAGGCCGATCGCCGCTTCGTCGAGATCGGTGACTTGATGGACGCGTCGGAAAGCGAGATCGACGCCCGTCTCGCCCGCGAAGCCCGTTTCGATCCCGATATCTGGATCGTCACGATCGAGGACCGCGAGGGACGCGACTTTCTCGGCGCGGATCTCACCAACGATCCCGACGCACGATAAGGCGGGCGCTCTCGGGCGTCGTCGATCTGCCTCCTCCGGTCTACGCGAAGAAGCCGCTCAGCGCGCCGACCGCTTGTCCGGCGCCGGCAGGTCTTGGCGCTTTCCGAACGGGCGGGCGGCCTGCGGCCTGACCGCGTTGCCGGGCCGCGCGACGCTGCCGACATAGCGCGGCGGGCCCGCGGGATCGGTGTCGCCGCGCGCATCCACCAGCCGTCCGAGATCCTGTACCAGATGATGCCGGGCCAGCGCTGGCGTGGCCGCGCTGTGGCTTGCGCCGAAGGCGCGGATATCGGCTTCGCGATTGTCCGAGCCGTGCATGAGCAGGAACAGGCTGACGGCGTCACGATTGGGCAGGTCGAGGGCCGCGAAGATGAAGGCGATCCGGTCGCGGTCGCCGGAGCCGAGCTGGCGGGCGAGATCGGCGACGGCCGCGTCGGCGCCCCCGAGCCCGATCGTTTCGGCGACTGCGGCCGCCATGCCGTGGACATCGCCACTCGCCGCGAGATCGATCAGACGGCGCGTCGCCGGTGCGACCGATGACAGCCAGTCGTGCTCCTCCGACCGGATCAGGGCGGCGAGCGGATAGGCGGCGGCCGACCCGTCCGTATCACCTGTTGGCTGGTCCGCCGGCACCGTGGTCTCGATCATGGCGTCCTCATCCCGCTTGCGCCTGTCATGAATGGATTCTTGAGCGGCCAGATGAGTTTCCGGTTGCGTGGCGTCACCGTGCGCTATCTCGGCCGTCAGCGTTTCGGGCATTGGGGCACCGGATACCGTCTCGATCGGCCGCGGCGCCGGCAGCGCCGTCGCGGCGGCGATGCGTACTCTGTCCATGTCCATCGCGACATTGGCCGGCGCGATGGGGCGGGCCGGCACGCGGCGCGGTACTCTGTTCAGCGCCTGCAAGATATCGGCATCGTCGCGTGCCAGGAGCGCGCCGCGCACGTCGTCGGCCAGCGCCGGCCGTCGGGCCACGACCCGCGCCGCCGCGACATCGGGGCCGATGGCGATGTCGAACAGCGTCGCGTCATCGGTCCTGTCATAGCCGGCGAGGAAGACGTTCCGCGCCGGCGCGAAACCGATGATCATGTCGCAAAGCCGCGCCGGCACCTGGTCGGCCTCGGCGAGCGCGCGGGCGATCTCGATCTTCACGCCGTCGGGCACCTGGGCGTAGAGCGCCATGGCGATGTTCTCGAAATGCTTCAGGCTCGGCTCGGTCGCGCGGCGTTCTGCCGACGCTTCGAGGAACGCCTTGACGAGGGCGCGCAACGTCGCCGTGCGGGCCGTCGCCAGCATCATGTCGGCGGAGGAACCGGTTTTCCGCGAACTGTCCTGGGCGGTGTCGTCTGAGGTCATGGCTGCCGGAATCGCATGAGGCTGAACCTGTTGGCGGCACCCTAGCCAGCAATCCATTAGCGGACTGTTAACCATGCTGCGGGCAAGTGTAGGGCGCGACGAATTCCTGAAGGGCGCCCCGGGGGTTGTGGCGATGAGAGGGGGGCGAGACCGGCCGCGATGCCGCGGCATCGGCCATGGCGAGCCGCCGGCCGCAACGCGATGAGGAGGTCAGAATGGGTGATGTCATCTCCTTCGACCTTGGTCGAGCCCGTAGCCCCAACACGGCGCGCGGCAACGGCACGGCGTGCCCCCCTGTATCCGACACGGCGGCCGGGTCGTCGGCCGACATCGTCATCCTGCCGGTGGTTCGGATCGAGCGGCATGCCCCCGAACCGGTCGATCATGCGCCGCATCCGGCTATCCTGGGCCGCGACCGTGCCTGACCCACGCCCCCGTCCTGCGCAGGACCGGGCGGCGCCTAGACCACAGTCGGTTCTTCCCCGGCACGGGGCCTGTCTCTGTCTGATGGCTGTCTTGCTGCTGACCGGTTGCGTCACGCGCACCGGCGATTTCGGCCGGCTGGAACCAAACCGTGTCGGGTCGCTGGCCTTCCAGTCGATCGGCACCGAGCCGACAAAGCCGGCGCAGGCGTCCCAATTCGAGCTCACCGACAACGAAATCGAATTGCGCGCTCGCGCCTTCCGCTTCTTCATGCCGGCGCACCGGCAGGGCTTCTTCACGCGTGGCCGCCGCGTCGTCGTCCATGCCTGGCAATGGCCGACATCGGGCTTCGAGGTCGACATCACCGCCTATTACCGAACGCTGCAGAATGCCGGCTATATGTCGGTCGCCGCGCGCTACAATGCGATGGAACAGTCGATCCGTGCCGACCGGGCCCTGATCGAACCCTTCATGGTGATGGTGCGGGCGGTCTATCGCGACGACCGGCGCCGGCTGGCCGCGCTGTCGGAAGTCGGCAGCGTCTCGGAAGCGGAAGTGCAGAACGCGATGGCGCGGATCGCGGAAAACCGTCGCGTCGCCTTCTGGGCGCATACCGCGCTCGAATGGCGTGCCGCCGCCTATGGCTATGCGCTCGATCGCACGCGCATCGAACTGCCGAGCGATCACGACGTGCGCGTCGAGACGGCGCTGGTCGAACTCGTCGCCGCGATCGAGGTGTTCGGCAAGACCTTGCGCCTGCTCGACGGCGAGATCGTCTTTTCCGAAACCGGAGCGGGCATCGTCGGCGGACCGGTCGAGATCGGTCCGTCCGGCACGGGCCAGGTCCGCAAGCGCTGACCTCGCCACCGTCGCGGCCGGAATTTCGGCGATCCCTAGGTCCTGTCTGGCAAGGTGTTGCAGCGCACGCGCTCGGCGAGGCGGATGATCTGTTCGCTTTCACTGGGATGGGCAACCAGCATGCGGAACAGCACGAAGCCCGCGTCTGCCTCGGCGGTGATCCTGAGTCGGTCATCGGGCACCGCCGAGACGACGAGGCCGCGCTCCTGGGCGCGGGTGCGCAGCTCCAGATTGATGCCGCCGGCGAGTTCGGCTTCGCTGGACAGGCCGTAGAGCAGATTGCCGTTCCGGTCGTGCACCGACAGCATCCATTGCGGCGCCGTGGTCGGCGCGCGCACCGCTAGCGGCCCATCGTCGAGGTCGAAACGGCAAGCGGCGATGATCACGCTCGGATCGAGCGTGCCGAGCGCCCGGCTGTCGGGTCCCGGCCGGGCCAGGACCTGGGCCTGGGTCGAAGTCAGGACGGTGTCGAGCTCGTCCCAGATCGTGTCATGGGCAAGCTGCGGGACAAGCAGGACGGTCGCGATATGGACCAGGGCGGCGAGCACGAGGCTGCCGAGCGCGGTGACGATGGCATAGATCATCCGCAGCGCTCCCGGACGATCGCGGGCAGGCTGGCGCCGTCGATCCCGCCGGTCAGCGTGACCGGTTTCTCGTAAAGCCGCAGCATCAGCATCAGGCGGGCATCGCGCGCGACCGGTAGATGGTTGCCGGGATGCGCGTCCGCCGCCATCACGATCTCGAAACCGCCAGCGGCGTCCCGGGTGATCTCGGAACTGGTGAAATCGAAGCGCCGCGCCGGATTGACCATCGGCCGGCGCGCGTCGCGGTCATAGACGCTGAGCGTCCACCATTGCGCCGCCGGCGTGCGCCCCTCGATGCGATAGACGCATGTGCCCACGAGCGGCCGGCCCTCGCTGTCGGCCTCGGCCACAAGGGTCATGCCCTGGCCGGGCGCCATGATCAGGTCGCGGACGCGGCTCGCGCCGGCCCGTGTATAGGGGTCGGCGTCGGCGGCGCCCGCCGAACTCCAACCCTTCCAACTTACGGTCGACACGGTGTCGGCGCCGAAGCCCGTGCTGATCGCGTGATAGGCGCTGCCGATCCCGAGCCCGGTGCCGACGATGGCGATCACGAGGAAGCTGACAAAGGCACGCATGGGAGGACGGATATCCGGCGAGGTTCAGGCAACGACATCGACCGGTCAGGTAGCAGGTCCGGTCCGCCGCCGGAAGTCAGTCTAGCGCGCCAGCGCTCGAATAGGCGGCGCCGTCGACGCGGGCACCACGAAAGGTGACCGACGATCCACCGGGTTGGCCGGTCGCGGCGATCTGTCGGTAGTTGTTGACGCCCCGGACGGGCGCGGCGGCGGTGGTCGGCGGTGTCGCGAGGTGCGCGCCTTCGACCGTGTCTTCCGGGAGCGAGGCGTCTTCGGGCGCGGACACATCGCGTGCTTCGGCGGAGGCCGGTCCGCCCGGGGCGACGCCGATCCCGGCGATCGGCTGGTCGAGCGCGATCCGGGCCGAGCGCATGGTCTCGGCGATGTCGTTGAGGGCGTCTATGGTCGCTGGCTGGAGCCCGGCCGCCCGGACGATCCGGTCGCGGCCCGTATCGGCGTCGGCGACGGCATCGGCGGAGGTGTCGACCGGGCCGTTGATGCCGGGCAGCGGCCGGATGTCGATACCCTTGTGGATTTCCGCCATCACCGACTGCCAGGTCATCGCCGGCAAGCTGCCGCCGGTCATCCGCCGGGTCGAGGTGAAGTCGTCATTGCCGTACCAGACGGCGGCGACATAGTTGCCGGTGAAGCCGACGAACCAGGCATCGCGATAGGCCTGCGAGGTGCCGGTCTTGCCGGCGGTGGCGAGATTGTCGATCAGCGCCCTGCGCCCGGTGCCGGTCGTCGTCACCGCATAGAGCAGGGTGTTCATTTCCTCGACTTTTTGCGGCGGGATGATCCGTTCGCGCGGTTCGGCGTCGACGGCATGGTCGTAGATGACCTCGCCGCGCGAATCGCGGATTTCGAGCACGCCGTGCGGCGTTGCCTTGTAGCCGCCATTGGCGAAGACCGAATAGCCCGCCGCCTGGTCGAGCACCGTCAGTTCCGAGGCGCCGAGTTCCATCGAGCGTACCGGGCGGATCGGCGTTTCCACACCCATCGTTGCGATCATCTCCGCGATGGTTTCGCGGCCGATGTCCTGGGTCAGCCGCACCGGGATCGTGTTCACCGAGCGCGCGAAGGCCCGTGTCAGCGACTGCCGGCCGGAATAGCCGCCGGAATAGTTGCCCGGGCACCAGCGCCCGATGCAGATCGGCGCGTCGGCCACCACGGAATTCGGCGTATAGCCGTTCATCAGCGCGGTGATGTAGACGAAGGCCTTGAAGGACGAGCCGGGCTGGCGCAGCGCCTGGGTCGCGCGGTTGAACTGGCTCGCGCCATAGTCGCTGCCGCCGACCATGCCGCGCACCGCGCCTTCCGGCTCCATGACCACCATGCCGACGCCGTCGGCGCCGAAGCGGCCGGCATGCTGGCGGACATGCGCCTCGACGACGGCATCCATGACGCGCTGGACCTGGGGGTCGAAGGTCGTCGTCACTTCGAGCGTGAAGTCGCGGCCCGCCGTGATGTCCTTGGCTTCCTCGAAGGCATAGTCGAGGAAATAGTTGGGCACGATGTCGAGCGTGGTGTCGACGGCATTGGCGGGGTTGCGCCGCGCGCCATAGACCTGGCCCTCGGTCATGAAGCCGGCCTGGACGAGATTGGTCAGAACCTCGTTGGCGCGCCCGCGCGCCGCCGGCAGGTCGAGATGCGGCGCGAACCGGCCCGGCGCCTTGTAGAGCCCGGCCAGCATGGCGGCCTCGGCGAGCGTGATGTCGCGCACCGATTTGTCGAAATAGAACTGGCTCGCCGCCTCGACGCCGATCGTGCCGCCGCCCATATAGGCGCGGTCGAGATAGAGCTTCAGGATCTCGTTCTTGCTCAGCCGCACCTCCAGCCAGATCGCCAGGAAGGCTTCCTTGATCTTGCGCTCGATCGTGCGCTCGTTCGACAGGAACACATTCTTGGCGAGCTGCTGGCTGATCGACGAGCCGCCCTGGACGACGCCGCCGGCGCGGGCATTCTCGACCATCGCGCGGAAGGTGCCGACGACGTCGATGCCGAAATGCTGGAAGAAGCGCCGGTCCTCGGTGGCCAGCGTCGCCTTGATCAGGTGATCCGGGATCTCCTCGAGCGGCACCCGGTCGTCATGCAGGACGCCGCGATGGCCGATCGGATTGCCGTAGCGGTCGAAAAAGGTGACCGAATACTCCTGCGCGCTGCGCCAGTCGTCGGACCGGGTCTCGTAGAAGGCCGGAACCGCGAAGGCCAGCGCGACCAGCGCGCCGGCGGTGCCAAGCGTCCAGCTTTCCGACGCCAGTTCGACCGCGACCCGGCGAAAGCCGCGCACGGTGAACCGCTCCATTCGAGCCGAGAAGCCGCCATAGAGCCGCTTGAGGAACTCGCCGGCGCGGAAAAGGCCCGAATCGATCGCCGCATCGATCTCGAGCAGCCCCGGAATGCGGCTGCGGCCTTTCTTCTGGCGTAGCGGATCGTGCATCGCGTTCGTCTGCCTAAGACCGTTCCGTTCGAGACCGTGTCATCCGGTGCGGCTGCCCACGATACGGCTGCCGAAAGGGAAACCGCCCCGTCGCCATGACCGGGCGCTCACCGCCCTTGGCGCGACGGCTCCGGGCCGTCACCATCGCGCGGACGCGGCTTTCATCATCCCACGCGCGCTGATAAAGCCTTGTTTGGCCGTCACACGCAAGATGGAAACCGTGATCGGCACGCGGTTGTGACCGCCATGGCGCCGGATAGTCCGACGATCGTAAACGTCTTGAAACACTGAACAAGCGCCTGATGGCAGGAGCGTGATGCACGGATGACGACGGACCCGGAAGCGCCGTTCTGGAGAACCAAGACCCTGTCCGAGATGAGCGCGGACGAGTGGGAGAGCCTCTGTGATGGTTGCGGCCGGTGCTGCCTCGTCAAGCTCGAGGACGAGGAGACGGGCGATCACTATTTCACCGATGTCGCCTGCGCGCTGCTCGACAGCGATGCCTGCCGCTGCTCTGACTATGCCGATCGGCATCGGAAGATGCCCGACTGCGTTCAATTGACGCCACGGCGGATCGAGGAACTGACCTGGATGCCGCCGAGTTGCGCCTATCGCCTGGTGGCCGAGGGCCAGGATCTTTATTGGTGGCATCCGCTCGTGTCCGGCGATCCGGAGACCGTGCATCTCGCCGGCGTTTCGGTGCGCGGCCGCGTGGTGTCGGAACGGGGGCTCGGCCTGTCCGATCTCCTGGATCGCATCGTCGACTGGCCGAACGAGCCGGTTCACGTCGATAGGGCCGACGCTTCGTCGGATCAGGACGGCGCACCCGTCGATGCGCCCGCGCGGCAGGTAGTGCGCGACGGGCGATAGGATTTCAGGCCTAATAGGAAAAAAGTCCTTGACAGCGTCACGCTGGTCGGCTATGGTTTGGCCATGCTCGACAATTGGGTCTGACGGACGGGTTCGGCGCCCGCCCCGGATCGCATAAGCCCGCTGCGTGTCGGCCGATCGTGCCACGCGGCGCCGGTCAAGATGACGCGTCTTGTCCGGCGCGTCGGACGGTTTGATCAACTACCTCTTTTTCTGGAGAAGCGATGCCGCCGATGACGCAGGCGCGATGGCTGGTGCTGCGCCGCTTGTTCGAGAGCGGCGCGCTCGATCTCGACGAGATCGCCCATGTCGCCGGCGTGACGGTGCGCACCGTGCGCCGGCATGCCCGCCGCGCCGGCTGGGTCTGCGAGCCGCTGGCGAGCCGCGCCGCGCTGATCGATCGGCTGTGGCAGGGGCTGGCGCTCCAGGTCAACGATCTTGGCGCGGTGCCGGAAGACGCCGCCGACCATCGCTTCGAGGAGCGCGATGCGCGAACCCTCTCGGCGCTCATCCGCGCCTATGAAAAGCTCGACGATCTCGACCGTGCCCGCCGCGCCGGCACGAGCGCCCCGCTCGATCTCGACGCCCTCCGCGCGGCGCTTGCGGAACGCCTTGAAGCGCTTGCCGGCACGGCGGAGGACGGCGCTTCTGACACGGTTGAAGATCGAGACGCTGGACCGGCTGACGCCTGAAGCGCTCGCATCGCTGGTCGGCGATTTCGCGCTTATCGCCCGAGACGCGCAATTGCCGCCCGACGGTCGGTGGACGACCTGGCTGATCATGGGCGGGCGCGGGTCTGGCAAGACCCGCGCCGGCGCCGAATGGGTCAAGGGGCTGGCGCTTGGCCGGCCGCCTTTCGCCGACCGGCCGACCGGGCCCATCGCGCTTGTCGGCGAAACCTTCGGCGCGGTGCGCGACGTCATGATCGACGGCGTGTCGGGACTGATGGCGATCCATTCGGATCACGAGCGTCCGGTCTGGGAGAAGACGCGCGCGCGCCTCCTCTGGCCGAACGGCGTTGTCGCCCAGGCCTTTTCGGCCGAGGACCCCGACAGTTTGCGCGGGCCGCAATTCGCCGCCGCATGGGCCGATGAGGTGGCGAAATGGCGCCATGGCGAGGAAAGCTGGGACATGCTGCAATTCGGCCTCAGGCTCGGCGATCGGCCGCGCCAGGCGGTCACCACGACGCCGCGTCCGGTGCCGCTGATCCGTCGGCTGATGGCGGATCCCGGCACGGTCATGAGCCATATGCGCACGGCCGACAACGCCGCCAATCTGGCGCCGGGCTTTCTGTCCGCCGTCGTCGGCCGCTATGACGGCACCCGGCTCGGGCGCCAGGAACTTGACGGCGCGCTGATCGAGGAGCGGCCCGACGCATTGTTCAAGCGCGAGACGATCGAGCGGCACAGGCTGTCCCCCGACGCCGCGCCGGAGGATCTGCGACGGATCGTGATCGCCGTCGATCCGCCGGTCAGCACCACCGCGAAGGCCGACCGTTGCGGGATCGTCGCCGCCGGCAAGGACGCCTCGGGAACAGTTCATGTGCTCGGCGACCACTCGATCAAGGGCGCGGCGCCGCTCGTCTGGGCGCGGCGGGTCGCGGCGCTGTTTCACGCGCTCCGCGCCGACGGCGTCATCGCCGAGGTCAATCAGGGCGGCGACATGGTGACGACGATCCTGCGCCAGGTCGATCCCGAGGTCCCGGTGCGGCCGGTGCGCGCCCGGCGCGGCAAATGGCTGCGCGCCGAACCGGTCGCCGCGCTCTACGAACAGGGCCGCGTGCGCCATGTCGGCCTGTTCGCCGATCTCGAAGATGAAATGGCCGATTTCGGACCCGACGGCCTGAGCAATGGCCGCAGCCCCGACCGGCTGGATGCGCTGGTCTGGGCGGTCGCCGCGCTGACCGGCGGCGACGATCCGCGCCTGCGCCGTCTTTAGTGGTCGCGACCGCCGTCGTCGGCATCGCTGTCGGATCGGCGCTGGTCGTGCCGCCAATGGCGGCCGTTGCACCGCACGAAACCAAGGATGACGAGTATGCTCGACTGGCTGACCGGACCCGTCCGGCGGACATCCGCCGCGCGGCCGCGCGCTTCCCTGCCCGAGGACCGCAAGGCCGCGTTCGGCGACACGCTGCTGGCGCTCTATGGCGAGGCCGCGCCGGTCTGGACCGAACGCTCCGCCGGCGCCCTGGCGCGCGAAGGGTTCGAGCGCAATCCGATCGTCTATCGCGCGGTGCGGATGGTGGCCGAGGCGGCGGCGTCCGTGCCGCTGCTCTTGCGCGAGGACGACCGCGAGCTCGACCGTCATCCGCTGCTCGACCTATTGCGCCGGCCCAATCCGCGCCAGTCGGGGCCGGAGCTTCTCGAAGCGGTCTTCGTGCATCTGATGATCTCCGGCAATGCCTATGTCGAGCGCTTGTCGGTGGCCGGCGAGGCGGCCGAACTGCATGCGCTCAGGCCTGACCAGATGACGCTTGTCACCGGGTCGGACGGCTGGCCGGTCGCCTATGAGCAGCGCGTCGGCACCCGTTTGAGGCGCTTCGATCAGACGGCCGATCCGCCGCCCATCCTGCATCTCGGCCTGTTCAGCCCGACCGACGACCATCGCGGCGCGAGCCCGCTGGCGGCGGCCCAGGTCGCGCTCGACGTCCACAACGCCGCCAATACCTGGAACAAGGCGCTGATCGACAATGCCGCGCGGCCCTCCGGCGCGCTGGTTTATTCCTCCGGGGACGGGACCCTGACCGAGGACCAGTTCGCCCGCCTCAAGCGCGAACTGGCGGAGACCTTCCAGGGCGCCTTCAATGCCGGCCGGCCGATGCTGCTCGAAGGTGGGCTCGACTGGAAGCCGCTCAGCCTGTCGCCGCGCGACATGGATTTCGTCGAACTGAAGAACGGCGCGGCGCGCGAGATCGCGCTCGCCTTCGGCGTGCCGCCGATGCTGCTCGGCATTCCAGGCGACAACACCTATGCCAACTATCAGGAGGCCAATCGCGCCTTCTGGCGGCAGACGGTGCTGCCCTTGCTCACCCGTACGGCGACGGCACTCGGCGTGTGGCTCGGGGGATCGGCCGGGCGCATCGTGCTGGCCGTCGACCAGGACGCCATTCCAGCGCTTGCCAGCGAGCGCGAGGCGCTGTGGAGCCGGGTCAACGCGGCCGATTTCCTGACCATCAACGAGAAGCGCCTGGCAACCGGCCATGGCACGGTGCCGGGCGGTGACGCGGGCCCCGATGGGCTCGACGCGTCGCGTGGCGGGGGAGGCCGATGACCGATCCGCTCCATGCCTTTTCCGAACGCGGGGATCTCGCCCATCTGGCGCTCTTTCTGTGGGCCAGCGGCGCCACCGGCATTCTCGTCTGGGTGCTGCGCGAGCTGGCGGCGGCCAATCGCCGCTTCAATGCCTTCGTCAACGAAATCGCCCATCTGAACCGGCTCCTGCCGCGGGAGGACGACCAATGATCGATCTGTCGGAATTGCTGCCACGGCCCGATCCGCTGGCCAATAGCGTGTTTCGCGATTTCGCCCGCCGGCTCGGCACGCTGGTGCGGCGCAAGGCGCGGGCCCGGTCGGGCAAGCGCCCCGTCGCGTCGCCGGGCAAGCGGGGACCTGCGCGCCGCGCCATGGCCGGGCGGAGGCGTTCGCGATGACCGATCCCGATCCGCGGGCCACCGTGCGCCCGGCGTTCTCGCCGGTGACGGGGCGGAAATTCGTGACCGCCGAGATCGACGCCGATCCGGTCGCCGGCAGTTTCACCGGCTATGCCAGCGTCTTCGGCATCGCCGATCTGTCCGGCGACCTGGTCGAGAAGGGTGCCTTCGCGGCGAGCCTCGCCAAGCGTGGCGCCGGTGGCGTGAAGCTTCTGTTCCAGCACGATCCGACCGAGCCGATCGGCGTCTGGACGACGCTGCGCGAAGACGATCGCGGGCTTTATGTCGAAGGCCGGCTGATGACCGATGTGGCGCGCGCCCGCGAGGTGCTCAGCCTGATGCGCGCCGGCGCGCTCGACGGGCTGTCGATCGGCTTCACCACCGTCAAGGCGCATCCCGATGCCGCGACCGGCTACCGCCGCATCGCCGAGGCCGATCTCTGGGAGATCTCCATCGTCACCTTTCCGATGCTGCCGCATGCGCGCGTCGATCAGGTCAAGGGCGCGCCGCCGGGGCGTCCGACAGAACGCGATTTCGAGCGATGGCTCAGGCGGGATGCCGGGCTGTCGCGCGCCGAGGCCCGCCTGGTGATCGCCAAGGGGTTTCGGGCCTTGCCGGCGCGGGAGGCGCCGGCCGATGCCGCCTGGCGACCGCTCGCCGCGGCGATCCGCCGGGCCGCGCGCGGGATGCGCCCGGTCCGCTGACACCATGCCCTTTAGACAATCCCGAAACCGAGGATCATCCATGCCCCGACACCTGTCCCGCTATCGCCGCAAGGATGGCGATCCCGCGCTCGGCCCCGCGACCGCAGCCATCGCCGGGGAGACCGCGATACCGACGCCGCTCGACGTCGTCGATGCCTTCGACGACTTCATGCAGGCCTTCGAAGCCTTCAAGCAAACCAATGATGCGCGCCTCGACGAGATCGAGAACCGCGTTTCCGCCGATGTCGTGACGGTCGAGAAGATGGACCGCATCAACCGCGCGCTCGACGACTACAAGGCGACGATCGACGGCCTGGTCGTGAAATCGAAACGCCCGAGCCTGTCGCCTGGCGGCGCGCATGCGGGCTTCGAGGTCCGCGAGCACAAATCCGCCTTCGAGGCCTATGTGCGGCGCGGCGACGAAACGGGTCTCCGCCGCATGGAGGCCAAGGCGCTGGCCGTCGGTACCGGCGGCGGCGCCGATGGCGGCTACACTGTGCCGCCGGAAGTCGATATCGAGATCGGCCGCCGGCTTGCCGCGATCTCGCCGATCCGCGCCATCGCCTCGGTCCGGCAGATGACGTCGAACGTCTTCAAGAAGCCGTTCACCCGGACCGGCGCCGCGACGGGCTGGGTCGGCGAGACCGACACCGGCATCGACCGTGGCGAGACGGACAGCCCGGTGCTGGCCGAACTGCAGTTTCCGGCCATGGAACTCTATGCCATGCCGTCGGCGACCCAGACGCTGCTCGACGACGCGGCGGTCAATATCGACGAGTGGATCGCCTCCGAGATCGAGACCGTGTTCGCCGAACAGGAGGGCAAGGCCTTCGTGTCCGGCACGGGCAACACCCAGCCGACCGGCTTTCTGTCCCATACCACCGTCGCCGAGACGGCCTGGGGCTGGGGCAATATCGGCTATGTGCCGTCGGGCGGGATCGGCGCCTTCGCGGCGTCCGAGCCGACCGACGCGCTCTACGATCTGATCTATGCGCTCAAGGGCGGCTATCGCCAGAACGCGCATTTCGTCATGAACCGGTCGACGCAGGCCGCGATCCGCAAGCTCAAGGACAGCGACGGCAGCTATATCTGGCAACCAGCGACGAGCCCTGATACGGCGGCGAGCCTGCTCGGCTTTCCCGTCGTCGAGGCCGAGGACATGCCGTCGATCGACACCAACAGCCTGTCGATCGCCTTTGGCGATTTCGCGCGCGGCTATCTGGTGGTCGACCGGCTCGGCACCAGGATCCTGCGCGATCCCTACACGTCGAAACCCTATGTCTTGTTCTACACGACCAAGAGGGTGGCCGGCGGCGTCCAGGATTTCGACGCCATCAAGCTGATGAAATTCGCCGAAAGCTGATTGCGGTCCCGCCGCATCCGCCCTGTCGCGGCCCCGGTTCCGACCGGGGCCGTTTTTCGTTGCCCCTCCCGGAGCCCGTCATGTCGCTATTGCTCGTCTCCCCGCCGGCGGAGGAGCCGGTTTCGCTGGCCGATGCCAAGGCCTTCGCGCGGATCGACACCGATGCCGAGGATACGCTCGTCGCCACATTGATTGCCGCCGCCAGGCTGTCGGTCGAGGTGCGCACGAAGCGGGTCCTGATCACCCAGGGCTGGCGCTGTTTCCGCGACCATTGGCCCCGGTCGGGCACGCTCGACCTGCCGCTGCGGCCGATCGCGCGGGTCGACGCGGTCACCGTCTATGACGCTGACGGCGCCCCGACGGTCGTGTCCGAGAGCGACTATCTCGTCGACACGGCCGGCGATCCGGCCCGTATCGTGATGCGCGACAACCGGCCGAGAGCCGGTCTCGCGGTCAACGGGATCGAAGTCGACATCACGGCCGGCTATGGCGCGCCCAACGACGTGCCCGAACCGATCCGCGCGGCGATCCTGCAGCTCGTCGCCCATTGGTATGATAGCCGCGCGCCGGTCGCTTTCGGCGGCGCGGACCAGAACTTGCCGTCCGGCATCGATCCATTGCTGGCGCCCTATCGGAGCCTGGCGCTGTGAGCGCGTCGCGACCCGCCGCCGGCGATCTCCGTCACCGGCTGACGATCGAACAGGCCGTCGACATCGCCGACGGCTTTGGTGGTCGCGACCGGGTCTGGCAGGCCGTCGCCACGGCTTGGGCGGCGATCTCGGACACGAGCGGCACGGCCGGCACGGTGGCCGGCGCCGAGGCGTCCGGCGCCACCCATGCCGTCACGCTGCGCCATCGCGGCGATCTCCGGCCCGGCATGCGGTTCAGCGGCGATGGGCGTGTCTTCCGCATCCTGTCCGTCGTTGATCGCGACGGCCGCAAGGCCTGGCTGACCTGCCAGGTGGTGGAGGAAAACCGATGATCGTCATGACAAGGCTGCGCGGGCTCGACGGCCTGGCCGCCGCGTTGCGCCGCGATCTCGCCCGCCGCGCTCTGCACAGACGCGACCTTCGTCATCGCGAGGCTCGTCATCGCGACGAGGTCCATGATGACGCTATCCGTCGCGCGGCTGCTGGCGGCGGCGATGATGGAAGCTGCCGGACGGAGGACCCGTCATGAGCGCGATTGCCTCGCTGGCCCTGATCCAGACCATCGTTGGCGAACTCGCCGCCGACGATCCCCTGACGACGCTGCTCGGCGGCGAGCGGATCTACGACGCGGCGCCGCGCAATGCGCGCTTTCCCTATGTGCTGATCGGCCAGGACCGCGCGCGCGACTGGTCGACCGGCACCGAGAGCGGCACTGAGCATCTGCTGGTGCTCGATGTCTTTTCCCGGGCGCGGGGGCGGCGCGAGGCGAGCCAGATCGCCAACCGCATCGCCGTTCTGCTCGACGACCAGCCGATGCCGCTCGACGGGCACGACCTGATCAATCTTCGCGTCGAGGACGTGGTCACCGAAAGGTTGACCGATGCCCGCACCTTCCGGGCGACGCTCTCCTTGCGCGCGGTGACCGAACCCGCCGCCTGACCGACCCGACAGCTAACTTTTGGAGACAGACATGGCCGCACAAAAGGGCAAGGACCTCTTGCTGAAGCTCGACCGGACAGGGGCGGGCGTCTTCGTCACCGTCGCCGGCCTCAGATCGCGTTCGCTGTCGTTCAATGCCGAGACCGTCGATGTCACCCATGCGGAATCGGCCGGGCACTGGCGCGAGCTTCTCGCCGGTGCCGGTGCTCGCCGCGCCAGCGTCACCGGCGGCGGGATCTTCAAGGACACGACGTCGGACGACAGCGTGCGGGCGGTGTTCTTCGCCGGCGAGACGCGCGACTGGCAGATCGTCATCCCCGATTTCGGCGTCGTGTCGGGGCCGTTCCAGATCACGGCGCTGGACTACGCCGGCACCCATAACGGCGAGATGACCTTCGAGATCGCGCTCGATTCTGCCGGCGAGATCGGCTTCGCCGCCACATGACCGATGCCCGCCAGACTTCTGATAACGCCCGCGCCAACCGTCATCGCGGCGAGATCGAGGCCTGCCTCGGCGGCCGGCGCTACCGGCTCTGCCTGACGCTCGGCGCGCTGGCCGAACTCGAAACCGCCCTCGGCCTCGACGATCTGACGGCGCTGGCCGCGCGCTTCGGCCGGGGGCGGGTGTCGGCGCGCGACTGCCTCGTGGTGATCGCGGCGGGCCTGCGCGGCGCTGGCAACGATGTCTCGGACGGGGCGGTGGCGCGGCTCGATGTCGCCGGCGGTGCGGCGGGCTATGCGCGCATCGTGTCGGATCTTCTCGAAGCGACCTTCGCGCCGGCGTCGGTTTCCGAACCAACTTCGTCAGAGGCGCCACCGCCGGAGCTGCCACCGGTTCGGCCGTCATCCCCTGGCCAAGCGCCGCTGACAGGCCGGCGCGATCGGGCCTGAGCGATCTGTTCGTCGTCCTGTCCGACCGCTTCGGCATCGCGCCCGATGCCGTGTGGTCGCTGAGCTTTCGCGAGGTCGATCTGCTGATCGCCGGCTTCATCGGTCCGCGCCAGCCCTTCGGCCGCGACGCTCTCGACCGTCTGATGCGCCGCTTCCCCGATCTCCGAGCGCCCGTTTCGAAGGAGACACGCCATGCGTGACGCCGATCCCGTCATCATCGAATACCGCGCCGATACCAGCCAGGTCGAAACCGAGATCCAGCGGATGACCGACCTGTCTTCCCGGTTCGGCTCGGCCATCGGCACCGCGCTGAAGGGCGCGGTCATCGACGGCAAGTCGCTCGGCGATGTCCTGAAGAACCTGGCGCTGCGCCTGTCCGACATCACGCTCAATGCCGCGATGAAGCCGCTCGAGAACCTGATCGGCGGCGCGATGACCAACATCCTGCCTTTCGCCAAGGGCGGTGTGGTAAACCGGCCGACGGGTTTTCCGCTTGCTGGCGGGCAGATGGGGCTGATGGGCGAAAGCGGCGCCGAGGCGATCTTGCCGCTGGCGCGCGGCGCCGATGGTCGGCTCGGCGTCAGTTCGGGCGGCGGAGGCGGCGGCCCGGTCTCGGTCACCGTCAACATCCAGACGCCCGATGCCGCCTCCTTCGCCAAGTCGCAAGGCCAGGTCTCGGCGACGCTGGCGCGCGCGGTGTCGCGCGGCATGCGCCATCTGTGAGCCGCCGCCATGAGCTTTCACGAGATCTCCTTTCCCCGCGACATCGCGCTCGGCGCGCGCGGCGGGCCGGAACGGCGCACCCATGTCGTGACCGCCGCGTCGGGTCGCGAAGAGCGCAACCAGCTCTGGGCCCAGTCGCGGCGGCGTTACAATGTCGGCTACGGCCTCAGGTCGCTGGCCGACATCGATGCCCTGATTGGCTTTTTCGAGGAGCGTCGCGGTCGGCTCTACGGTTTTCGCTTCCGCGACCGTTCGGATTTCCGCTCGGCGCGGCCCGGCCAGCCGGTGACCCCGACCGACCAGCGGATCGGCACCGGCGGCGGCGGCGCCAAGACGTTCCAGCTGACCAAGACCTATGGCGCGGCGCACGCGCCCTGGACGCGCGACATCGCCAAGCCGCAGGCCGGCAGCGTCGTCATCGCCGTCAATTGGGTCGAGCAGGCCTCCGGCTGGAGCGTCGATGCCGCGACCGGGCGCATCACCTTCGCGACGCCGCCGCCGAACGGCCATCCGGTGACCGCCGGCTTCCTGTTCGACGTGCCCGTCCGCTTCGACACCGACCATATCGAGATCGACCTGGCCCAGTTCGAGGCCGGCAGCGTGCCCGATATTCCGCTCATCGAGATCAGGCCGTGATCGAGAACCGGCCATGACCGAGGCAACACCATGAAGAGCCTTCCTTCCGGGATGCAGGCGCATCTCGACAGCGGCGCGACGACCCTGTGCTGGTGCTGGCGGGTGACGCGTGCCGACGGCGTCGTACTCGGCTTCACCGACCATGATCGCGACGTGACTTTCAACGGCGTGGCGCATGAGGCGCAAGCGGGGCTGACCGCGTCCGAAGCCCAGGCCCAGCTCGGCTTCGCGCCTGACAATGGCGAGGTCGCCGGCGCCCTGCGGTCGGACCGCATCAGCGAGGCCGATATCGCGCTCGGCCGCTATGACGGCGCGGTCGTCGATCTCTACCGGGTCAACTGGTCCCAGCCGGCGCAGCACGTCCATATGCGGCGGCTGACCTTCGGCGACATCAAGCGCGGCAAGCATTCCTTCACCGCCGAGCTGCGCGGTCAGGCGGCGCGTCTGTCCGAGGTTCAGGGCCGGCTGTTCCGGCATGGCTGCGACGCCAAGCTGGGTGAGACCCGCTGCGGCGTCAATCTGGCGTCATCGGCCTATGGCGCCGTCGGCACGGTGCGCAAGGTGATCAGCGCGACCAGCCTCGAACTCAACTGGTCGGGTGGCTTCGCGGACGGGTTCTTCGCGCGCGGCGGGCTGACTTTCACCACCGGCACCTTGCGCGACCTGACCTTCGACGTGCGTGACCATGAGAGAACCGGTTTCGGCGGCCTGGTCGGGCTCTGGATCGGGCCCGACATCCTGCCATCGGTCGGCGACGGGATCCGCATCGTCGCTGGCTGCGACAAGTCCTTCGACACCTGCCGGTCGAAATTCGCCAATCACCTGAATTTTCGCGGCTTCCCGCATATCCCCGGCAACGACTTCGTCTTCCGCTTTCCGCGCCAGGACGAGGCCGAGAACGACGGAAAGTCGCTGGTCAATGGCTGACCGGGACCCGCATCCCGCCGTCGCCGAGGCGCGGCGCTGGCTCGGCACGCCCTATCACCATCAGGCGTCGTGCCGTGGCGTCGGTTGCGACTGTATCGGGCTGGTGCGCGGTATCTGGCGCGCGCTTTATGGCCACGAACCCGAAGCGATGCCCGGTTATTCTGGCGTCTGGGCCGAGATCGGCGCCGAGGAAAGGCTGATCGAGGCGGCCGGCCGGCATCTCGTCGCGGTGGAGCCGGCCGCCGATTTCACCGCCGGCGACGTGCTGGTGTTCCGCTATAGGCCCGAGACCATCGCCAAGCATTCGGCGATCGCCTCCGGCGCTGGTCGCATGATCCATGCCTATGAGGCACGCGGGGTCGTCGAAACGGCGATCGGCCCCTGGTGGCGGCGCCGGCTCGCCGCCGTGTTCCGTTTCCCGGAGGTGATCTGATGGCGGCCATCGTTCTGACGACGGCGGCGACCTCGGTCGCCGGCTCGCTCGGCCTCGGCACCGTCGGCACCGCGCTCTTGAAGGCCGGCGCCGGCCTGGCCGGCGGTCTCATCGACCGGTCGTTGTTCGGCGGTCGCGACGATGTCGAGCGCGAAGGCCCGCGCCTCAAGGATGTCGACGTCACGGCCTCGACCGAAGGCGCGTCGATCCCGCGTGTCTATGGCCGGGTGCGTCTCGGCGGCCAGATCATCTGGGCCACCGAGATCGAGGAACAATCGACGACCGAGACCGAGGAGGTCGGCGGCAAGGGCGGGGGTGGCGGGTCCACCGTGACGACCACCACCTACAGCTATTTCGCCAATGTCGCGGTCGGCGTTTCGGAAGGCTATGTGCACCAGTTCCTGCGCGTCTGGGCCGATGGTCGCGAGCTCGATCTCCGGCAGGTCAGGGTCCGGTTCCATCTCGGCAGCGACAGCCAGGGCCCCGACCCGCTGATCGAGGCCAAGGAGGGCGCGGGCCGCGCGCCGGCCTATCGCGGCACGGCCTATGTGGTGTTCGAACGCCTGCCGCTCGAAGACTACGGCAACCGGATCCCGCAGTTCAGCTTCGAAGTGGTGCGTCGGATCGGGGCCTTGGAACCGGCGATCCCCGCGGTCGCCATGATCCCCGGCGCCACCGAATTCGGCTACCACCCTGCCGAGATCCAGCGGGTCGCCTATAGCGGCCAGGGTGATGTCGTCTGGTCGGAAACGGAAAACCGGCATCATTTCCTGACGGCGAGCGACTGGCAGACCTCGCTTGCCCATCTGGGCCGCATGCTGCCCCATTGTGAGATGGTGCATCTCGTCGTCGCCTGGTTCGGCACCGATCTGCGCGCCGGCGTTTGCAAGGTCGAGCCGCGCGTCGAGCGCCACGACAAGAATACCCATCCGATCTCCTGGCAGGTCGCCGGCCTGAGCCGCACGACGGCGCGGATCGTCACCCGCCATGCCGGGCGGCCCGCCTATGGCGGCAGCCCGAACGACGCGTCCGTCATCGCCGCGATCCGCGACCTGAAGAGCCGGGGCTACAAGGTTCTGGTCCATCCCTTCATCATGATGGACATTCCGGCGTCGAGCGGTCTGGCCGATCCCTATGGACGCGGCCAGCAGCCGCCCTATCCCTGGCGCGGACGTATCACCTGCCACCCGGCGCCGGGCCGGCCGGGATCGCCCGACAGGACCGGAACGGCGGCGAGCCAGGTCGCGGCCTTCGTCGGCGGCGCCCAGCCGGGCCATTTTGGCGCCGCCGGCGACCGGGTTCTCTATGCCGGCCCCGGCGAATGGTCCTATCGGCGCTTCGTGCTGCATGCCGCGCAACTCGCCAAGATGGCCGGCGGCGTGCATGCCTTCCTGATCGGGTCGGAAATGGTCGGCCTGACGACCGTGAGGTCCGGCACCACGACCTATCCCTTCGTCGATGCCCTGAGAGCGCTCGCCGGGTCGGTGCGCGCCATGCTCGGCTCGGGCACCAAGATCGGCTATGGCGCCGACTGGACCGAATATCACAGCCACCGCCCCAATGACGGCACGGGCCATGTCTATTTCAATATGGACCCGCTCTGGGCCGATCCGAACATCGACTTCATCGGCATCGACAACTACCTGCCGATGAGCGACTGGCGCGGTGGCACCGATCACCTCGACCACGACCCCTGGGGACCGACCGTTCCTTACGATCCGGCCTATCTCCAGGCCAATGTCGAGGGCGGGGAATACTATGACTGGTATTACACCAGCACGAGCGCCCGGCGCGTGCAGGCCCGTACGCCGATCAGCGACACCGCGAGCGGCGAAGACTGGGTATTTCGCCAGAAGGACATTCGCAACTGGTGGCTCAATCGGCACCGCCACCGGCCCAATGGCGGCTCCGGCGGGCTGTCGCCCTGGATCGCCCAGTCGAAGCCGATCTGGTTCACCGAGATCGGCTTTCCCGCGCTCGACAATTCGGCCAATCAGCCGAACGTCTTCTACGATCCGAAGTCGTCGGAAAGCATGCTGCCGCATCTGTCGACCGGCGCGCGCGACGATGCGATGCAGCGCGCCGCCCTCAAGGCCCTGATCGACTACTGGCAGCCCGCGCGCGGCAACAATCCGGTCTCCACCGTCTATGGCGGGCGGATGATCGATCCCAAACGGCTCTTCGTCTGGGCCTGGGACGCGCGGCCGGCACCGGCCTTTCCGCGCGATCTCGCGCTGTGGGGTGATGGCACCAACTGGCGCTTTGGCCACTGGATCTCGGGGCGCATGGGCACCGCGCCGATCGAGGATCTCTTGCGACAAATGGCGCATGACCATGGCATCGGCAATCTGACCATCGAGCCGATGGGCGGCAGTCTCGATGGCTATGTCATCGACCGGCCGGCATCCTTCCGCCGCGCCGTCGAGCCGCTGGCCTCGATCTTCGGTATCGACGCGATCGAGACCGGCAGCCGGATCCGGTTGCGCGGACGGCGCGGTCAGGGCCGCCGGCTGACGGTGGGGCGCGACGCGCTCGCCGAGGCCGAGGACGGCGAGCCGCTGAAGGTCCAGCGCCAGGATCTGAGCGAATTGCCGGCGGTCGCCCGCATCGCCTATCAGGACACCGATCTCGACGGGCGGCCCGGCAGCGTCGAGGCGATGCGCTCGGGCAGTCCGGGCACCGACCGCGTATTGTCGGTGGAAACCTCCGGCGTCCTCGATGCTGATCAGATGGGCGGGCATTGCGAGGCCATGCTGCGCCGCGAATGGGCGCGCCGTGATACCGCCGAATTCGAACTGATGCCGTCGCGGCTGGCGCTCGAACCGGGCGATGTCATCGCCATCGACGATGACGGCGATGCGCGGTCCTGGCTGGTCACCGAAATCGGCGACGCGGAAGGCCGGCGGATCAATGGCGAGCGCATTCTCGACGGCCTGTTCGAGACCGGTCGCGGCACGGCGCGCGCCGAAAAGACCCAGCGACAGTCACCGGCATCGCCGGCCGCCGCCATTCCCTCGCTCGCTTTCGTCGAGTTCCGTCCGCCGGAGGGCCTCTCGAATGGCGCGTCCGACAGGTCGGCGCTGTTCGCCGCGGCGACCGCCTCGCCCTGGTCGCGCGGCGTCGTGCTCTACCGGCAGATCGACGAAGACACCTTGCGCGCGGTCGGCCATGCGACGGAACCGGCGCGGATGGGGCGGCTCGTCGGCGCGCTCCATGCCGGTCCGGTCTGGCGCTGGGACCGGGTCAATGCGTTCACCGTCGAACTGGCGCGCGGCACGCTGTCGAGCAAGCCGGAAGCGGCGATCCTGTCGGGCGGCAATGCGCTGGCCGTCGAAGATCCCGACGGCGGCTGGGAGATCCTGCAATTCCGCGATGCGGAGCTGATCGCCGAGCGCACCTACCGGCTAAGTCATCTCCTGCGCGGCCAGGCCGGCAGCGAAGCCTTCGCCGCCCGGCTCAAGAGCGACAGTCGCGTGGTCGTGCTTGATGACGCGTTGCTGCCCGTGCCTTCGACCGCCTTCGCCATCGGCCGCCCCGCCACATGGCGGTTCGCGCCCTATGGGGTGGCGCTCGAACCGGAGGTCCTGAGGGAGCGCGACTACACCCCGCGCGGCGACAGCCTGCGGCCGCTCTCGCCGGTTCATCTGGCGGCCCGGCGCCTCGGCGCGGACGGTGATCTCGCCCTGACCTGGATCCGCCGCACCCGCGTTCAGGGTGATGGCTGGGAACTCGTCGAGGTGCCGCTCGGCGAAGCGTCGGAAGCCTATCGCGTCGAGATCGGCGCGGGCGGCACCGTGCGCCGTACGCTTTCCGTCACCGAACCGCGCGCCGTTTATCGCCGGTCCGACCAGCTTGCCGATTTCGGCGCCATCAGCCCCATCGACGTCACCGTCAGCCAGATGTCGGCGACGATTGGCGCCGGCGAACCGCTGAGGAGAAGCCTGGATGTCTGAGACCCCGCGCCTGAAGCTGCCGGCGATCGCCGCCGCCCAGGCCCAGAAACACGTCACCCATAACGAGGCGCTGATCAAGCTCGACTGTCTCGTCGATCTCCATCTTCAGGACAGGCATCTCGCCGACCCGCCCGAGGCCGATGACGGCATGGCCTATCTCGTGGCGTCCGGTGGCACCGGCGCCTGGGCCGGCCAGGACCACAGGATCGCCTACCGGATCGACGGCGACTGGCGCTTCTATAGCCCGTTCGCGGGCCTCGGCGCCTATGTCGTCGACGAAAGCGTGATGATCGTGTTCTCCGGTCAGGACTGGGTCGATCTGTCGGCCATGCTCGACTTTCAGAACCTGAACCAACTCGGAGTCAACACCTCGGCCGACGCGACCAACAGGCTCGCGGTTAAGTCGGACGCCATCCTGTTCGCCGGCCGCGACACGGCCTCGGGCGGCACCGGCGGCATCCAGTTCAAGATCGTCAAGGACGGCGCCGGCGACACGGCCTCGCTCCTGTTCCAGACCAATTATTCGGGTCGCGCCGAACTCGGGCTCGCTGGCGAGGACAATCTCGCCATCAAGGTCTCGCCCGACGGCGGGACCTGGCATACCGCGCTGCGCGCCGATGCCGCGACGGGCAGGGTGTCCTTCCCCGGCGGCGCGGACGGTGTGCCGATCGGCACCGTCATCTGGCATGCGGCGCAAAGCCCGCCGCCGGGTTTTCTGATTTGCGACGGGTCGGCGAAGTCGCGCGCCGGCTTTCCCCGGCTCTTCGACGTCATCGGGACGACCTATGGCGCGGGCGACGGAACGACGAGCTTCAACATGCCCGATCTCAGGGGCGAGTTCATTCGCGGCTGGGATTCAGGGCGCAATGCCGATCCGGGCCGCGTCTTCGGCACCGCGCAGGCCGGCGGCATCGAGCCTCATACCGGTTCGGGCGGCGCGCAGGACACGGGCGGCGGCCGCGCGACCCGGCCGCGCAATCTCGCCCTTCTCGCCTGCATCAAATACTGAACGGAGGTCAGATGAAGACCACGGAAGCCGGGCTCCGCTTCATCGCGGGGCACGAAGGGATTGTCTTGTCCGCCTATCGCGATATCGCCGGCGTCTGGACGATCGGGATCGGACATACCAGCAGCGCCGGCCCGCCTCAGGTGCGGCCGGGCATGCGGATCAGCCGCGAGGAAGCGTTCGAGATCCTCGCGCGCGATGTCGCCACCTTCGAGGCGGCGGTGACGCGGCAGATCACGCAAAAGCTCGCCCGCCATGAGTTCGACGCGCTGGTCAGCTTCGCCTTCAATCTCGGCGAGGGCGCCTTGCAGCGGTCCTCGCTGCGCCGGCACCTGAATGCCGGTGACCGCAGGCGCGCCGCCGATGCCATGCTGGCCTGGAACAAGGCGCGGGTGAAGGGCGTCCTGCGCCCCGTCAAGGGTCTGACCAAACGCCGTCGCGCCGAGCGCGCGCTCTTTCTCGACGCCGACTATGGCGATGCGGCGCGACGGGTGTCCGCCCATCCGCCGAAACCGACCGGTAGCCGTGGCGCCACGCTGTTGCGGCGCGGCAGCCAGGGCACGGCGGTGCGTCATCTTCAGAGCCGGCTGAATGCGCTCGGCCTTGGGCCGCTCGCGACCGACGCAGTGTTCGGCCCCGCGACCGCAGCCGCCGTCAAGGTGTTTCAGCGCGCGCAAGGCCTTGCCGTCGACGGCATCGTCGGGTCGGTCACGGCGACGCGGCTGAAGGACGTCTCGCTCGAAACCGCCAGCCGGGAGACCGGTGCGGTGCCTTCCCGCGAGCCCCTGCGGCGCGGACTGGCCGGCGCGATATTGACCGTTCTGGCCCTCATCGCCGGCGCGGGCATCCTGGTCATGGGAGGTCGGCCATGAGCCTCGGCATTGTGACCCCGCTTCTCGCCCCGCTCATCGATCTCGCCCGCTCGGCGATCGGCGATCCCGAACGCCGCGCCGAACTCGAAGCCGCGCTGACCAGGGCTGCCGCCGCCTCCGAGCGCGCGCTCGACGAGGCGCGGCGTGATGTCGTTGTCGCCGAGGCGACGGGGCATTCGCCGGCCCAGCGCAACTGGCGGCCGCATTTCATGTATGTCTGCATGGCGCTTCTGGTCTGGTATGCGGTGCCGCTGCCGCTTCTCTCGGTCCTGCTCGACACCGATCTCGCCGATCTGATCGGCCTGTCCCATGTGCCGCCCGGCTTGTGGACGCTTTTGACGGTCGGCATGGGCGGCTATATCGGCGCGCGTACGGTGGAGAAACTGTCGGCGGGTCGCTAAAGGCGCCTTGTCGGCCGAAGCCGCCTGCCCCTAAAGTCATGCAGCATCAGGGGGAGTTGGATGCATATCGAGGCCGCCGTCGACAGCCGGATCAGTTGCCGCGCCTTTCTCGACCGGCTGGTTTCGGAGCCGGTGGTGCGCGATATCCTGTCGCGCGCGGCGCGGGCGCCGTCCGGCGGCAATCTCCAGCCCTGGCGGGTCCATGTCCTCACCGGTGGACCGCTTCAGCGCCTGATCGACGATGTCGCCTCGAAATTCGATCTGCTGCCGTCGGGCGAAGGCACCGAATATGCGATCTATCCCGACAGTCTCTGGGACCCGTTCCGCAGCCGGCGCTTTCAATGCGGCTCTGATCTCTATGCGACGCTCGGCATCGAGCGTTCTGACAAGGCGGCCCGTCTCGGTCAGTTCGAACGCAATTTCCGTTTCTTCGACGCGCCGGTCGGCCTGTTCTTCTCGATCGACCGTGCGCTCGGCCCGCCGCAATGGTCGGATCTCGGCATGTTCATCCAGACGGTGATGCTGCTGGCGCGCGGCCATGGTCTCGCGACCTGCGCCCAGGAAGCCTGGGCGGTGTATCATGAGACCGTCGGTCGTCACATATGCCTGCCCGAGGATCACATGCTGTTCTGCGGCATGGCGCTCGGCTATCCCGATGAGAGAGCGCCGGTGAACGGCCTGCGCACCGAACGCGCCGGCGTTGATGATTTCGCCGTCTTTTCCGGCTTCGACACCCTCGCCGCGGTGCCATGACGAAAGCTGAACCGCCTATTCATGCATCGTTCAGCCGGTGGCGCTTACACATCGTCGCCATGATCACACGTTTCACATTGGCGGCGGCCCTAACCGTCTTTCTGCTCGGCGGCGCCGAGGCGCATGGTTTCGGCCCGGGCCGGTCGGCGTCCGCGCCCACGTCAGAGACGCAATCGTTCCGGCTGGTGCAGTCGAACTGCGCGTCGGCGGCGGCCCGCGCGGCGGCCCAGACCGGCGGCCAGGTCATCGGCGCGCCCCGCGCCGTTACCCAGAACGGCCAGACCATCTGTGTGATACAGCTTCTCGTTCCCGATCCGAACGGCCGGCAGCCGCCGACCCGCCAGACGGTGCGCGTGCCTGCCAACTGAGCGCAGCGGAGTTTCGTCATGCGTCTTCTCGTCATCGAGGACGACAAGGACCTCAACCGGCAGATCTCGCAGGCCCTCGAGGAAGCGGGCTATGTCGTCGACACGGCGTTCGACGGCGAGGAAGGCCATTTCCTCGGCGATACCGAACCCTATGACGCGGTGGTGCTCGATCTCGGCCTGCCGCAGAAGGACGGGATCCGCGTGCTCGAGGAATGGCGGGCCGATGGCCGCGCCATGCCTGTCCTCATCCTGACCGCCCGCGACCGCTGGAGCGAGAAGGTACAAGGCATCGATGCCGGCGCCGACGACTATGTGACCAAGCCGTTTCACATGGAGGAGGTTCTGGCGCGGGTCAGGGCGCTTCTGCGCCGGGCCGCGGGCCACGCCACCTCCGAACTCGAATGCGGGCCGCTCAGGGTCGACACCCGGTCATCGCGGGTGACGATGGACGGCAATCCCATCAAGCTGACCTCGCATGAATACCGCCTGCTCTCTTATCTCATGCATCATGTCGGTCGCGTGGTGTCGCGCACCGAGCTGGTCGAGCATATGTATGACCAGGATTTCGACCGGGATTCCAACACGATCGAGGTTTTTGTCGGCCGTCTGCGCAAGAAGATCGGCGGCGACATGATCGAGACCGTGCGCGGGCTCGGCTACCGGCTGACGGCTCCGGGGGATGTGGCCTAACTCACTCGCCTTTCGGCTTCTGCTGACGACGCTGATCTGGAGCCTGGTGATCCTCGTCATCGCCGGGGTGTCGCTGCTGGCGCTCTATCGGCAGAGTGCTGAACAGAATTTCGACCGCGTCATCGAGGTCAGCCTGCTCAATCTGGTTGCCTCCGTCGAGATCAATCCGGCCGGCGAGGTCATGCCGGTGGTCGATCTTGGCGATCCCCGCTTTTCGAGCTTCCGCTCCGGCTGGTACTGGCAGATCGCGATTGCCGGATCGGCCGAACCGCTGCTTCTGTCGACATCCTTGGCTGGCGAGGCGTTGACCGTTCCCGACAATGACGCGCAGCCCTTCGGGCCGGATTTCCGTCGCGTGCTCACCTTGACCGACGGCGCCGGAAACCGCGTGCGAGCCGTCGAACAGCTCGTCTCGCTCGGCGCCGAGGACGGCATCGTGTCCTTTCTGGTCACCGGGTCGCTCGACGATGTCGAGCGCGATGTCGCGACCTTCCGCGACCGGCTGGTTCTGTTTCTCGCGCTGTTCGGCGTCGGGCTCGTCGTCTCCACCGTCGTGGTGGTGATCGTCGGCCTGAGACCGCTCGATCGCATCCGCCGGGCGTTGGGGCGCATCCGGGCAGGCGATGCGTCCGAGCTCGAAGGGCGGTTTCCGAGCGAGATCGCGCCACTCGTCGACGAGATGAACGCGCTGATCGACGCCAATCGCAAGGTGGTCGATCGCGCGCGCACCCAGGTCGGCAATCTGGCTCATGGCCTCAAGACGCCGCTCGCCGTTCTGACCAACGAGGCCGACAGCGCCACGGGGCCTCTGGCCGACAAGGTATCCGAACAGGTCGGCGCGATGCGTCAGCAGCTCGATTTCTATCTCGACCGCGCCCGGATCGCGGCGGGCGGCAACATCATCGGCGTCGCGACCGACATGGATCCCGTGATCGACCGGCTCGAACGCATCCTGCCGCGCATGCATCGCGACCGATCCGTGGTCATGACCGTGGAGCGGACAAAGGGATTGCGATTTCAGGGCGAAGCGCAGGATCTCGAGGAATTGCTCGGCAATCTTCTCGACAATGCCTTCAAATGGGCGCGGTCCCAGGTCCGCTTGAGTGTGGCGCATGATACCGGCGGCGCCCGGTCCATGGTGAAGCTCGCGATTGAGGATGACGGGCCGGGGCTGACCGAGGCGCAGTGCACCGAGGCCATGCGGCGCGGCCGGCGGCTTGACGAATCCAAGCCCGGCTCCGGTCTCGGCCTGTCAATCGTCGCCGATCTGGCCGACCTTTATGGCGGGCGTTTCGTGCTCGATCGCTCGGCGCTCGGCGGCTTGCGCGCGCGCCTCGACCTGCCGGCCGTGCAGCGCGGCTGATCAGGTGGCTAATGCGATGCCGGCAAAGGGTGAACTGATCCATCTCTTTGGAATCGATGGGATTTGCACGTTATGATAGAGTCTAAATCAGATTCAACCGGAGCGCGATCTGATCAAGCGTTAGCGCTTTGTCAACAGCGAACAGCCACACTCGGCGACGGTCGGGCGGACATGCCCGCTCCTTCGACATGGATCGCCGCCGCCCTTCGACCGCCTGTGGCAAGGCGCATCGATCCAACACAATGAAGACCTGCGAGGACGAGTTGCAAGGACGGCTTGCAAGGCCATCGCAGGGCCCGCGATCTGGGACCGCCGATGCCGGACGCCAACGACAAGATTGACCGTCTGACGGCCTATCTCGAAACGCTGCCGCCGTCGGTGGTCGAGACCCTCGCCGAGCATCTGGACCGGGCGCGCGCGGCGGGCGATGATGAGCCGGGCAATGATATCATTCTCGACGCGGTGCGTGCCGTATGCCGTCGCTATGGTGCCAAGCTGTCGCGCCATGTCGACGGCAAGCGCGCCTTTTTCGACCTGTTCGATCCGTTTCTCGTCGACGATCAGACAATTGGCGCCTGTCGCGGCCGGCTCTATCGCGGCCATCTCGACGCCATCTGGGCCTGGCTGACCGGCGACGAGCACACCATCGCTTTCCGCGTCGCGGTCGAGGCGATCGACGCGGCGGGCCCGGCCGACGGCGACGGGCCGGACATCGACCAGATCACCGACATGCATCGGGTTGCGGCCGAGTGCATTCGCGCGGCACTCGAACGGACAGATGGCAATGAGCGCGACCGGCGCCGGTTCACGGGCCTGATCGGCGGTGCCGACGCGCTCCAGAGCTTGTTTAAGCTGCAGGTGATCCTCGATCTGCGCGGCCAGATCGCCGGCCTCGAAGAGGCGTTGCCCGACGCGCCGGTTCAGCTCGACGAGGATTTGGCGGCGTTTCTGGCTCAGCGGCTGATGCGCGTCGACGCCGAGAAGATGGCCTTTCTCGCCCGCATCGTCATGCAGCGTCTGGGATCGCCGGCGCAGATCCTCGAAGTCGTCCTGCTGCATGAAGGCACCGACGACATGGACCGGATCGTCCAGTCGCCGCTGGCGCCCCTGGTCGACATCGTCATCGAGGATTTGGTGGCCGAGAGCCTGGCGCTCGAACGTTTCAACGGGTCCTTGCAGGACATCGATCACTTCATCGACCGGCTGCGCCGTTTCGCGCTGATCTCGAGCGGTTTGACCCGCTATCTCGATCTCGACGAGCATGATGGCTGGCGCGCCCGCGTCGGCTCCTGCCGGCGCCAGGTATCCGATCTGGTGCGCCGTCCGGTCGAGCGCGCGCTGCCGAGCCTTCACAAATTCGTGGCTGGCCTCGTCGGCGGCGGCACGGTCAAGCGGCGCGACGATCCGGCCGAAACGCGCGATCTCGTGCGCATCGTCTTCGCCATGCGCCATTTTCGGTCGGAACTCGCGCTGAACGAGCTTCTGACGCGCATCAGCCGCGAGATGGAGGATTTCGTCGACACGTCGAGCCGGGCGGCGACGGCCCGGTTCCGCGCGCTGCCGGACGATGAGCACGCGGCGCTCCTGCCCGATTTCGACATCTTCCTCGAAATCTGCGCCATCGTCGTCGGCGACACCTACGCGGCATCGCTCAGGCGATCCGCCGGGCTGACAGAAACCGTCCAGGTCGAGCAGTCGGCGGCATGATGTCGCACGCATTTCACGTCATTCCATTTACGGTCAAGCACTTACCGCCGACCGATTTGCATTGACGCCTCGCGCTCTCTCCCCCAATTTCCTGTCAATCGCCGGAACGGTTCTAAACACCCGCCGCCCTTTATGGCGCGCCAGGGGACCGGATACCGGTTCATGGTCGAGGGGTCGGAGCGTCCGCTGAAGCTGTCATGATGCTGATCTGGATTGTCTTTGCGGTCATGACGGTCGTGGCGGTGCTGGCCGTGCTCGTCCCCCTCGCTCGCGCGCGCGGGGCCGATGGGGCCGGTGACGCCGCCGAGGATGCCACCGATGTCGAGGTCTACAAGCATCAGCTCGGCGAGGTCGACAGCGATTTCGAGCGCGGTCTGATCGGCGAGGCCGAGGCCACGGCGGCGCGCACCGAGATCGCCCGCCGCCTGATCGCGGCGGAAGCGCGGGCCGGTGGCGGCGATGCTTCGGGCCCCGATACGTCGCCGCGCGCGTTCAGGCTTGATCATCGGGTCGCCGCGCTCGCGGCCATCGTCCTGGTGCCGGCGCTCGCGCTGACGCTTTACCTGCCGCTCGGCGCGCCGGATCAGCCGGGCCAGCCGCTGGCCGAGCGGTTGAACCGGGCCGAGGAAAACCAGGACATCGCCGCGCTGGTGCGCCGCGTCGAGCGGGTCCTGGCCGAAAATCCCGAGGATGGCCGGGGCTGGGACGTTCTGGCGCCGGTTTATGCGCGGATCGGCCGGTTCGAGGATTCCGCCCGTGCCTTCCGCAACGCGACGCGCCTGCTCGGTCCGACCGCCAATCGCGAGGCCGGGCTTGGCGTCGCCCTGGTCGGCCAGTCGGATGGCCTGGTCACCGAGATGGCGCGGCAGGCGTTTCAGCGCGCGCTCGCCATCGATCCGCATCTGATCCAGCCGCGCTTCTATCTCGCTTTGGCCGCCGAACAGGACGGCGACACCGAGCGCGCGATCGATCTGTGGCGCAGTGTCGTCACCATGGCCGATGACAGCGCCGGCGAGCAGTGGCGGACGGTCGCCGCCCAGCGTCTGTCGGCGCTAACCGCCACCGCACCCGACATCTCGCAGGAGCAGATCGAGGCCGTTCAGGGCCTCGACGCCGACCAGCAGGCGGCCATGGTCGAGCAGATGGTGGGACGCCTTGCCGCAAGGCTTGACGAGAATGATCAGGATTTGACGGGATGGCTTCGGCTGACAAATGCCTATGTGATGCTGGGGCGCGAGGATGACGCGCGGCAAGCGCTCGATCGCGCCCGGTCGGCCTTTCAAGGCGACACCGCCGCGCTGACCGAGATCAACCAGCTGGCGGCCTCGCTCGGGATCGGATCTTGAACGGCTTTCTCGCGGACCAGCAGGGGACCGCGGACGTGAAACAGGACGGGGAGACGACATGACGCGCAAGGCGCGCCGGCTTACCCTGATCGCCTCGGCGGGCACGGTTCTCGCGATCGCGGTCGGCCTCATTCTCTACGCTCTGGAGGACACGGTGGTGTTCTTCAACAGCCCGTCTGACATTCTCGCCGCCGGCACCGCGCCCGAACAAAGGATCCGGCTGGGCGGTTTGGTCGAGGATGGCAGCGTCGTGCGCGGGCAGGGCATCGAGGTGAGCTTCGCCGTCACCGATACCGCCGCCGTCGTGCCCGTTACTTATTCCGGAATCCTGCCCGACCTGTTCCGCGAGGGGCAGGGCGTCGTCGTCGAAGGCAAGCTCGACGCCGGCGGCGTGTTCCGCGCCGATACCGTGCTGGCCAAGCATGACGAGACCTATATGCCGCGCGAGGTCGCCGATGCGCTGCGCGCGCAGGGCCATTGGATGGAAGAGGACGGCGCGGCACCCTATGGCGCATCCTCCTATGGTGATGGCGGCTATGACGCGCCGGCATCGGAAGCGGCCGCCCGCGCGGAGCCGTCGTCATGATCGCCGAGATCGGCCATTACGCCCTGGTGCTGGCGCTGGCGGTCGCGCTCTGCCAGTCGACCATTCCGATGTGGGGCGCCCATCGCGGCGACCGGGCCATGATGGCGGTCGGCGACATGACGGCGATCGCCCAGCTCGCCTTCGTCGCCCTGTCCTTCGCCATGCTGATGGTGGCCTATGTCCAGTCGGACTTCTCGGTCATCAACGTCTATCAGAACTCCCATTCCGACAAGCCGCTGATCTACAAGATCACCGGCGTTTGGGGGAACCATGAAGGCTCGATGGTTCTCTGGGTGCTGATCCTGGCGCTGTTCGGCGCCTTCGTGGCGATGTTCGGCTCCAACCTGCCGCAATCGCTCAGAAGCCGGGTGCTCGGCGTGCAGGGCTGGGTTTCGGTCGCCTTCCTCCTGTTCATCGTCCTGACCTCGAACCCGTTTCTCCGGCTCGATCCGGCGCCGATCGAAGGCCAGGACCTCAATCCGCTGTTGCAGGATATCGGCCTCGCGATCCACCCGCCGTTGCTCTATGTCGGCTATGTCGGCTTTTCGATTTCCTTCTCCTTCGCCATCGCGGCGCTGATCGAGGGCCGCCTCGACGCGGCCTGGGCGCGCTGGGTCCGGCCCTGGACGCTGGCCGCTTGGATGTTCCTGACGCTCGGCATCTCGGTCGGCTCCTACTGGGCCTATTACGAGCTTGGCTGGGGCGGCTGGTGGTTCTGGGACCCGGTCGAGAACGCCTCCTTCATGCCCTGGCTGCTTGGCACCGCGCTTCTGCATTCCGCGATCGTCATGGAAAAGCGCGATGCGCTGAAGGTGTGGACGATCCTGCTCGCCATCCTGACCTTCTCGCTCAGCCTGCTCGGCACCTTCCTGGTGCGCTCGGGCGTTCTCACCTCGGTGCATGCCTTCGCCGTCGATCCGGCGCGCGGCGTGTTCATTCTCGCCATCCTGGTCGTCTTCACCGGCGGCGCGCTGGCGCTGTTCGCGCTGAGATCGGCCGAGCTGAGGTCGGGCTCGGTCTTCGCGCCGATCAGCCGCGAGGGCGCGCTTGTCTTCAACAATCTGATCCTGACCGCGGCCTGCGGCGTCGTCTTCGTCGGCACGCTCTATCCGTTGGCGCTCGAAGCGGTGACGGGCGAGAAGATTTCCGTCGGTCCGCCCTTCTTCAACATGACCTTCGGGCCGCTGATGATCCCGCTGCTCCTGGCGGTCCCGTTCGGTCCCATGCTGGCCTGGAAGCGCGGCGATCTCTATGCCGTCACCCAGCGCCTGTTCTGGGCCATGGTTCTGTCCTTCGTCGCCGGGCTCGGCATCTGGTGGGCGTTCTATGGCGGTCCGGTCCTGGCCGGCCTCGGCCTGGCGCTCGGCTTCTGGCTGATCTTCGGCGCCATCGCCGAGATCGCTTTCCGATCGCAGGCCGGCAAGGTGCCGTTCGGTGATTTCCTGCGCCGCGCGATGAACCTGCCGCGGGCGGCCTGGGGCACGGCGCTGGCGCATGCCGGCGTCGGCGTCATGGTGCTCGGCATTGTCGGCGTCACCGTCTTCGAACAGGAGAAGATCCTGGTCATGACGCCGGGCGAGCAGGCCGAGATCGGCGGCTACGACATCACCTTCCAGGGGCTCGTGCCGGAAACCGGCCCCAACTACGAGGATCTCGAAGGTCACTTCCTGATCGCCCGCGCCGGTGAACTGATCGCCCAGGTCGACCCGTCCAAGCGCGTCTATATCGCGACCGGCATGCCGACCACGGAAGCCGGCATCGTCACCGTGTTCCCCTCCCAGGTCTACATCACCCTCGGCGATCCGATGGGCGATGACGGCATCAGCGTCCGGCTCTACACAAAGCCCTTCGTCACGCTGATCTGGATCGGCACGCTGATCATGTTCTTCGGCGGGCTCGCCTCGCTGACTGATCGCCGCCTTAGGGTCGGCGCGCCGAAACCGTCGCGCGCCAAACAGACCCTGCAGCCGGCGGAGTGACGGCCATGCCCAATGCCAAGCTCGTCAAGCGCCTCGCCAAGGGCCTCGCCGCGTTCGTCGTCATGCTGTCGCTCGCCGTGGTGCCGTCGCTGGTCGCCACGCTGCCGGCGCAGGCGCTTCAAGCCGATGAACTGCTCGAGGATCCGGCACTTGAGGAGCGTGCCCGCGATATCTCCGCGCAACTGCGCTGCATGGTGTGCCAGAACGAATCGATCGACGAATCCAATGCCGATCTGGCGCGCGATCTCCGGCTTCTGGTGCGCGAGCGCCTCGTCGCTGGCGACACGAACGCGGAAGTGATCGACTTCATGGTTGCCCGCTATGGCGAGTTCGTGCTTCTGAACCCGCGCGTCGGCTGGCACACCATGGCGCTGTGGGGAGCCCCCATCGTCTTTCTGCTGTTCGGCGGTCTTATCGCGGCGCGGTTCTTCAGGGCGCACAGCGCGGCGGCACGCACCGCCGGAGGCCAGCCCGAAGCCTTGTCGGAGGACGAAAGCAAACGGCTCGCGGAGATCCTGAAGCGCGACGCGTGATCCCCCGGGCGCCAGACCCGCCCGTGACCGTTCAGGGCGTGGGCGCGGCAGCGAAGGGGGAAGATCATGTCGGTTCAGGCGCAGATGGTGACATTCGACGGCGGGCACGGCGCCAAGCTCGCAGCCCGCCTCGACCTTCCGCTCGGCGAAGCGCGCGCGTTCGCGCTGTTCGCCCATTGCTTCACCTGTACCAAGGACATTCTGGCGGCCAAGCGCATCGCCGGTGAAATGGCGCGCCGCGGCATCGCCGTGCTGCGCTTCGACTTCACCGGTCTCGGCGCCTCCGAAGGCGAGTTCGCCTCGACCAATTTCTCCTCCAATGTCGCCGATCTGGTGCGCGCCGCCGACTATTTGCGCGACCATTTCGAGGCACCCCGCATCCTCATCGGCCATTCGCTCGGCGGCGCGGCGGTGCTGGCGGCGGCCGGCGAGATCGCCGAATGCAAGGCGGTCGCCACCATCGGCGCTCCGGCCGATGCCGATCATGTGGTGCATAACTTCAGCGCCCATCTCGACGAGATCGAAATCAGCGGCGAGGCCGAGGTGAAGCTCGCCGGCCGTCCCTTCACCATCCGCAAGCAGTTTCTCGACGACCTCAAGGCACAGGCCGTGCGCGACCGCGTCGCGGGTCTGAGGCGCGCGCTGATGGTGCTGCATTCGCCGATCGACCAGACCGTCGGCATCGAGAACGCCGCCGAGATCTTCACCGCCGCGAAACACCCCAAGAGCTTCGTCTCCCTCGACACCGCCGACCACTTGTTGAGCAAGGAGCGCGATGCCCGCTACGCCGCCCGCACCATCGCCACCTGGGCGGCCCGCTATGCGGGCATCGACGAACCGCTGGCCGAGGACGTCGACGGCGAGGAAGTCGCCATCGTCCGCGAGACCGGCGAAGGCAAGTTCCAGAACCAGGTGCGCGTCGGCCATCACCGCTTCTTCGCCGACGAGCCGGTATCCTTCGGCGGCCTCGATTCCGGGCCCTCGCCCTATGACCTTCTGGCGACGGGGCTCGCCGCCTGCACCTCGATGACGCTCAGAATGTATGCCGACCACAAGAAGCTCGATTTCGGCCGAATCACCGTCACCGTCCGTCACGGCAAGATCCATGCGCGGGATTGTGCCGACTGTGCCGAGGAACTGCGCGACCGGCCCGGCAAGATCGACCGTTTCGAACGCATCATCGCCATGGAGGGCGGCATTCCCGACGGGCTCGCCGACAAGGTTCTCGAAATCGCCGACAAATGCCCGGTCCACAAGACGATCGAGGCCGGCGGCGCGGTGGTGACCCGGCTCGCGGACTGATCCCGAGGCGCTTGCCGGGGCGCGATCCGGCCCGCGACATTACCAAATTGTAATCTTCCCGACAGGCGGCTGTAAGGTGCGCTCCCCCACCTATGGCGGCATGGAATGCTCAACCCCCCGCGAGGAGATTTGCATGTCGAAGACCCGTATCAGCTCGCTCATGAAGGGCGTCGCGCTCGCCGGTGCCGGCGCTGCCGCCGTCCTGGCCTTTTCGCCCCAGGCGCCGCAGTCGACCTTCACCCTGGCGCCCAATGAAGCGCGCGCCGAACAGACCCAGGCGACAGCGCCCACGGCGCATTTCTCCTTCGCCGACGTCGTCGAACAGGTGCGCAGCGCCGTCGTCAGCGTCGAGGTTCAGGTGGCCCGTGTCGGTGTCGCCAACAACCGCGTGCCCGGTTTCGAGGACCTGCCCGACGATCATCCCTTCCGCCGCTTCTTCCGCGAGTTCGAGGACCGTTTCGGCGGCCAGACCCCGCGCAACGGGCCGCGTTTCAGCCAGTCCCAGGGCTCGGGCTTCTTCATTTCCGAGGACGGCTATGTCGTCACCAACAACCATGTCGTCGAAAACGCCCAGGAAGTGACGGTGCGCCTCGACAACGGCGATGAATATGTCGCCGAGGTCATCGGCACCGACAGCCGCACCGATCTGGCGCTCCTCAAGGTCAATGACGACGACGCCACCTTCGACTATGTCGAATTCGCCGATCCCGACACCGATGTCCGCGTCGGCGACTGGGTCATCGCGGTCGGCAATCCGTTCGGCCTCGGCGGTTCGGTGACCGCCGGCATCGTCTCGGCGCGCGGCCGCGACATCGGCGCCGGCCCCTATGACGACTTCATTCAGATCGACGCGCCGGTTAACCGCGGCAATTCCGGCGGCCCCGCCTTCGACATGAGCGGTCGTGTCGTCGGCGTGAACACGGCGATCTTCTCGCCGTCGGGCGGCAATGTCGGCATCGCCTTCGCCATTCCGGTGGCCACCGTCACGGGCGTGATCGAACAGCTGCGCGAAAGCGGCACCGTCATGCGCGGTTGGCTCGGCGTGCAGATCCAGCCGGTATCGGACGATATCGCCAAGAGCCTCGGCCTCGACGCCTCGCGCGGCGCGATCATCGCCCGCCTGCTCGATGACAGCCCGGCCGGGGAAGCCGGCCTGCAGCGCGGCGACACGATCCTGCGGGTCAATGGCGAGGAAATCGACGATGCCCGTGATCTGGCCCGGACGATCGGCAAGCTGCTGCCCGGCCAGACCGCCGAGGTCATCGTCTGGCGCGACGGCCGCGAGCAGACCGTGCCGGTCGAACTCGGCACCCAGCCGTCCGAAACACAGCTCGCGTCCGCGCCCAACCAGACTCCGGATCGCGCCTTGGCGTCCGATCTCGGCCTGACGCTGGCGCCGGGCAGCGAAGGCGGTGTCGAGGGCGTCGTCGTCGTCGATGTCGAACCGGGCAGCGCGGCCGCCGAGCGTGGTCTCCAAACCGGCAATGTGATCCTCGAAGTCGGCGGCACCGTGGTGTCGACGCCTGAGGACGTGGCCGAGGCCATCGAGGCGGCGCGCGACAATGACCGGGATTCGGTCCTGCTCCTGGTGCAGTCGGGCGATGCGGTGCGCTTCATCGCGCTCGGCATCGAACGCGGCTGACGCCGGCCGCGCGGCCCGATCACCTCGGGTCGCGCCTCAAGGCTTGACCAAATGTCGCGGCGGCGGGACAGTCGCCGCGACGTTTCGTTTGCACCACCATGAGCAGCGCCATGAAGATCCTTGTCGTCGAGGACGACCGCGAGGCCGCGAGCTACCTTCAGAAGGGGCTGAACGAGGCCGGCCACACCGTCGACATGGCGGCGGACGGCGAGGACGGGTTGCATATCGCGCTCGAAAGCGAGCACGACGTTCTGATCGTCGATCGCATGCTGCCGAACCGGGACGGCCTGTCGCTGATTGGCGCCCTGCGCGATGCCGGCCGGCAGACGCCTGTCCTGATCCTTAGCGCGCTCGGCGAGGTCGATGATCGGGTAACCGGCCTCAAGGCCGGTGGCGATGACTATCTCACCAAGCCCTATTCCTTCACCGAGCTTCTGGCCCGTGTCGAGGCGCTCGGCCGCCGCCGCGTCGCCGCCGACAGCGAGACCGTCTATCGCGTCGGTGATCTCGAACTCGACCGGCTGGCCCATCGCGTCACCCGCGCCGGCCAGAGCATTCCGATGCAGCCGCGCGAGTTCCGCCTGCTCGAATATCTCATGCGCCATGCCGGACAGGTGGTGACCCGCACCATGCTGCTCGAACACGTCTGGGAATATCATTTCGATCCCAAGACCAATGTGATCGACGTGCATATCTCGCGGCTGCGCGGCAAGATCGAGAAGGGCTTCGACCGCCCCTTGCTGCATACGGTGCGCGGGGCAGGCTACACGATCCGTGAAGACGCTCCTTAGCCTTCTCCGCTCGACGGCCTTTCGGCTGTCGCTCGTCTATCTGGTCGCCTTCTCGCTGTTCGCCGCGGCGCTTCTCGCTTTCGTCAGCTGGCAGGGTCGGGCGCTCTATAACAGCCAGCTCGCGGCGACGCTGAACGCCGAAGTGCGCGGGCTCGCCGAGATCTTCCGCTTCGACGGCATTCGCGGCCTGGTCGATGCGATCGAGCGGCGCGCCGACGATCCCGGCGCCGGCATCTATCTCCTGACGACCTTCAATGGCGAGCCGATCGCCGGCAATATCGCCGCCATCCCGCGCGCCTCGCTCGAACGGGTCGGCGTTTACCGGCTGCCCTATGTCGGCCATGGCGGCAGCGACGGCGCGGGCGGCCAGCGGCAATTGCGCAGCCGTGCCTCCATCGTCCAGGTGTTCCACCTGCCGGGCGGTTTCCGGCTCGTCGTCGGCCGCGATGTCGAGGACCAGCTCGACTTCGAGGAGGTCATCCGGCGGGCGAGCTATTTCGCCGCCGCCCTGGTCATCCTGCTGGCCGTGTTCGGTGGCTCCTACATCACCCGCCGCGTGCTCAGCCGGGTCGACGCCATGTCGGCCACCTCGCGGCGCATCATGGACGGCAATCTGTCCGAACGGCTCGCCACCGACGGCAGCGGCGACGAGTTCGACCGGCTGGCCGGCAGCGTCAATCTGATGCTCGACCGCATCAACGACCTGCTGCACGGCATGAAGGAAGTATCGGACAATATCGCGCACGACCTGAAGACCCCACTGACCCGGCTGAAGGGCAGGGCCGAGGCGGCCCTGCGCGACAGCGGCGACGATCCGGACGCCCTGCGCACGGCCCTCGGCGCCAGCATCGAAGAAGCCGACGGACTGATCGAGGTGGTTGGCGCGCTGCTGCTCATCGCGCGCGCCGAAGCCGGCGGCGGCGAGGGCAGCTTCGCGACCATCGACCTCGCGGAAATCGTCGCCGATGTCGCCGAGCTTTACGAGCCCGCCGCCGAGAACGCCCGCCTCGATCTCGTGACCGATATCGACGGGCCGGCGCCGATCTCCGGCAATCGCGCCTTGATTGGCCAGGCGATCGGCAACCTCCTCGACAATGCCATCACCCATGCCGCGCCCGAGTCGGAGACAAGCGATACCGGCAAAGGGATCCTGCGGCTGTCCCTGAGCCGGGAAGATGAAGGCGTTTGCCTCGTTGTCGCGGATAGCGGACCCGGCATTCCGGCGGCCCAGCGCGACCATGTCCTCGAACGTTTCGTCAGGCTCGAACAGAGCCGCTCGCGACCGGGCTCGGGGCTTGGATTGAGTCTGGTTTCCGCGATCGTTCGGTTGCATAAGGGCATGCTGCGCCTTGAAGACAATGCGCCGGGCTTGCGGGTCGTCATGCGTTTTCCCGCGCAGGATCCGGCATCCGAGTCCGCCGGCGAAACCGGCAAGTCCGACAGCTGAGGAATGGGTCCCGTGCCGCCGTCCGACAGTGAACTGGCCCCATTGAAACGGATCTGGCGTGCCGGCGACAGCGATCCGTCGGCGGCGACGAGCGCGTTTCTCGATGACTATAGGGCCGTCGCGTCCGAGGCCGAGTTTGCCGCCTTGGCCGACGGCAATCCCGCCTTCCTGCCAGGTCTCGAACGGGTGATGGCGGGTTCGCCCTTCCTCCGCGACATTGCCCTGCGCATGCCGAGCCGCCTGTCGGCGGCGGTCGATACCGATCCCGACATGCTGATCGAGGCCCGGACCGCCGATCTCGGCAAGGCGCTGCGCGCGGCGGAAAACCGCGAAGCGGTGATGCGGGCCTTGCGCGTTTACAAGGAGGAGACGGCGGTCGCCATCGCGCTGGCGGACCTGTCTGGCGCGCGCGATGTCGACTGGGTCGTCGACCGCATGACCGGGATCGCCGAAGCGACGCTGAACGGCGCCGTCGACTGGCTGTTGCGCGATGCCGCCCGCGCGGGCCGCTATCTGCCTCCCGATACCGCGCATCCATCCGACGGGAGTGGCCTGATCGTGCTCGGCATGGGCAAGTTCGGTGCCGGCGAACTGAATTTCTCCAGCGATGTCGATCTGATCATCTATTACGAGCGCGACGCGCCGCTGGCCGAGGGCGTCGAGCTGGGGCCGTTCTTCGTGCGTCTGACCCGCGATCTCGTCAAGCTGATGAACGAGAAGACCGGTGATGGCTATGTGTTCCGCGTCGATCTCAGGCTCAGGCCCGATCCCGGCGCCACCCAGCCGGCGATCTCCGTCGATGCGGCGCTGCAATATTACGAAAGCCTCGGCCAGAACTGGGAGCGGGCGGCGCTGATCAAGGCGCGCGCGGTGGCCGGCGACCGGGCGGCGGGCGACCGCTTCCTGGCCGATGTCGCGCCCTTCATCTGGCGCAAATACATGGACTTCAACGCGCTCGCCGATGTCCATGCGATGAAGCGCCAGATCCACGCGCATAAGGGCCATGGCGAGATCGCCGTGGCGGGCCATAACGTGAAGCTCGGGCGCGGCGGCATCCGCGAGATCGAGTTCTTCGTCCAGACCCAGCAATTGATCGCCGGCGGGCGCAACCCCGATCTGCGCCACCGCCAGACGCTCGAAATGCTCGACCGGCTGCATGGCGCCGGCTGGGTCGAGCCCCGGATCCGCGACGATCTCGCCGGCGCCTACCGCCTGCTGCGCGGGGTCGAACACCGCATCCAGATGGTCAATGACGCCCAGACCCATGACCTGCCGTCGGATGTCGACGAACTCGAGAGCTTTGCGCGTTTTGCCGGCTTTGCGTCGGCCCAGTCCTTGCGGGACCACCTCGTTCCGGTGCTGGAGACGGTTCAGCGGCACTATGGGCGCCTCTTCGAGCGTTCACCGACGCTGACCTCGACCGAAGGCAGCCTGGTCTTCACCGGTGATGCGGACGATCCCGAGACGCTCGAAACGCTCGGCAATCTCGGCTTCAAGCGGCCGGCGGAAGTGTCCGCCGCCATTCGCGCCTGGCACTACGGCCGGTTTCCGGCGACCCGCAGCGCGCGGGCGCGGGAAAGGCTGACCGAACTCGTGCCGCCGCTGCTCGAGGCCTTCGGTCGGGTCAGCGATTCCGATGCCGCCTTCGCCGCTTTCGACCGTTTCGTGCGCGCGCTGCCGACGGGCGTTCAGGTGTTTTCGCTGCTCTGTTCGAACCGGCATCTGCTCGGCCTCCTGGCCGAAATCGCCGGCACCGCGCCGCGGCTCGCCGAAACGCTGACGCGCCGGCCGCGCGTGCTCGAAGCGCTGCTGGAACCCGATTTCTTCGGCCATCTGCCGGACCGGGCGGCGCTGGCCGACCATCTGGCGCGCACGCTGGCGCAGGCGCGCGGGCATGAGGATCTGCTCGACCGGGCGCGTATCTTCGGCCGCGAGCACATGTTCCTGATCGGCGTTCAGATGCTGACCGGCGCCATGCCGGCCAATGAGATGGGGCCGCGCTACACGGCACTGGCCGAGACGCTCGTCGACCAGCTGCATCGCGCGGCGCTGCGCGAACTCGCCGCCCGCCATGGCATGGTGCCGGGCGGGGAAACCGCCGTGGTCGCCATGGGCAAGCTCGGCGGACGCGAACTGACCTCGACATCGGATCTCGACCTGATCGTGCTCTATGACGTCGCCGGCGAGGCCGCGGCATCGGACGGCGACAAGCCGCTGGCACCCTCGACCTACTATCTCCGCCTGACGCAGCGTCTGGTGGCCGCCCTGTCAGCGCCAACCGCCGAAGGCACGCTCTATGAGGTCGACATGCGGCTGCGCCCGTCGGGCAATGCTGGCCCGCTGGCGACCGGGCTCGACGGTTTCCGCCGCTATCAGCAGGAAGACGCCTGGATCTGGGAGCATATGGCGCTGACCCGCGCCCGCGTCGTGTCCGGGTCCGAGCGGTTGCGGGCAGAGATCAACGCCATGATCCGCGACATCCTGTGCCGCGAGCGCGATCGTGACGCGGTGCGCGGCGCCGTCGCCGACATGCGCCGGCGCCTCCGCAGCGAGAAGGGCACCACGGACCCGTGGGATCTCAAGACTGCGGAAGGCGGCATCATCGATCTCGAATTCATCGCGCAATATCTGCAGCTCGTGCACGCCGCCGCGCACCCCGACATCCTGTCGCCGACGACGGCGGTCGCGCTCGACCGCATCGCCGGGCACGGCCTGATCGCGCCCGATCTCGCCGCCGGTCTGCTGGCCGCCAATTCGCTCTATCAGTCGCTGGTTCAGGTGATGCGGCTTGCGATCGACGAACCGCTCGATCCGGCGACGGCCGATCGCAATCTGACCCACCTTGTCACGCGGGCGGCCGGCGCGGCCAATCTCGGCGAGGTCGAACGCCGGCTCGTCGAGGCGGAACGCCTGGTCGGGCGCACCGCCCAGGAGATCATCGGCGGCTAGCCTCTTCGTGCATCGTCACCCCTGGACTTGTCCCGAAGGGGGCATTTGCGCGGGGTCAACTAGCCTGCCATGGCCCGATTGCCGCACCACGTCCGGCAATGACACCTCAAGGGTCAGACGCTTCATCCTGAACAGAAAGATATCTGCCGGCACAGAGAACGGCGCGCAAAGGTTGCTCGTCTAAGCGGCGGTCTCGTCTGCCGGCAAAGTGTCCGGCGCGCCGACCGGCTGGGTCACCGGCAGGCGGATCGAGACTTGCGTGCCGTTGTCTTCGCGGCTTGAGATCCTGAGCCGGCCGCCATGCATCTCGGTGAGCGATTTCGAAATGGCGAGGCCGAGGCCGGAGCCCTGATGGCTCTTGATGTACTGGTTCTCGACCTGTTCGAAGGGCCGGCCGAGCTTGTCGAGCGCGTGGCGGGGAATGCCGATGCCGCTGTCGGAAACGCTGATCAGCACCGCATCCGCGACCTGGCGGATACGCACCCGGATGCGCCCTTCCGGTGGGGTGAACTTGACGGCGTTGGACAGGATGTTGAGCAGGATCTGCTTGAGCGGGCGGCGGCCGCCGGTGAGCCGCAGGCCCGGCGCCACGTCGATTTCGAAGGCGAGCGCCTTGTCGCCGGCCTTCACCTCCATCATGCGGATCGAATCCTCGGCGAGATCGGTGAAGTCGATATCCTCGAAGTCGATGCGATAGCGGCCGGCCTCGATCTTCGACATATCGAGAATGTCGCCGATCACATCGAGCAGGTGATGCCCGCTCGACCGGATGTCCTGAACATATTCGCTGTATTTCGCCGAGCCGAGCGGGCCGAAGCTCTCGTTTTCCATCATCTCGGAGAAGCCGATGATGGCGTTCAGCGGCGTGCGCAATTCGTGGCTCATATTGGCCAGGAATTCGGACTTGGCGCGGTTGGCCATTTCGGCACGGGTCTTTTCTGAGGCATAGCGGTCGGCCAGCTCGACGAGCTGATGCGCCTGGCGTTCAAGCGCCTGCCGCGAGCGCCTGAGATCGGCGATGGTGGCGAGCAGCGCGCGTTCGCTTTCCATCAGCCGGGTCTCGTGGCGCTTGAGCTTGGTGATGTCGGTGCCGACCGAGACGAAGCCGCCATCCTTGGTGCGGCGTTCGTTGACATGCAGCCAGCGGCCGTCCTGCAGCTGGGCCTCGAAGCTGCGGCCGCCATCGCCGCGATGTTCGATGATGTCGGAGGATTCGATGGTGAGTTGCTTGCCCTGTTCGGCGATCTCGCGATAGCGCGTGCCCGGCGCGGTCTGCTCCTGGGTCAGGCCGTAGAGTTCGCGGTATTTCCGGTTGCACATGACGAGCCGGTTGTTGGCGTCCCACAGGATGAAGGCTTCCGAGATCGCCTCGATGGCGTCGCGGAGCCGCGCATCGGCGCGCCGGCTCGCCTCGGCGAGCTGTTTCTGCTCGGAGACGTCGATGGCGATGCCGACGAGGCTGAGCCCTTGATCGGCGTCCCGATCGGCGGCCAGTTCGGCGCGCGCGCGCACCCACAGCCAGGCGCCGTCATTCTTCTTGATCCGGAAGGTGTGGTCGATCGCCTTGCTTTCCCCGCTCAACAGGCTTTCGGTGATCTGCAGCACGCTGCGATCGTCGGGGTGCAGGCGTTCCTGGAGCTGCCCGAACGACATCAGCATGTCGCGCGGCGGATGGCCGAGGAGTTCGGCCATCGATGCCGACCAGTAGATCCGGCCGCGCGCCACGTCCCAATCCCACAGACCGCAATGGCCGCGCTTGAGGGCCGTCTCGAACCGCTTGCGGGCGGCCATGAAGCGCAGCGTGTTGCTGCGCATCTGATTGTTCTGCCAGTGAAAGGCGACGCCGAGCAGCAGCAGCACCATGACCGCGGTCATCAGCGTGGTCGTCACCATGCTGGCGCGTTCCTGCCAGAGATCGGTCACGCTTTCGGTGGGCATCAGCACGGCGAGGCCGGAAAACGGCCCCTCGACGGAATGGTAGGACGCCATCATCTCGCGGCCGTCGTCGAGCGTCAGCGTGGCCGAGCCGGCGCTGTCGGGAAAGACGATGAGATGCTGGGCGTCGCTGAACAGATCGATGAGCCGTTCATTGTGGAAGCTGCCGATGGGCGAGGTTTCGGCGATGACCCGGTCGCCGGTGCCGATCAGCAGGTAGGCGGCGACGGGCTCGTCGATATGGTCGGCGATGACGCGGTCGAGAAGCGCCTGGGCGCGGGTCGCGAAATTCGTCGCCGCCGGGTCGTAGGGATCGACGGCGACCGCGATGGCATAGGAGATCTCGCCCGCGACGAGCGCCTTGCGCGCTTCCATCAGTTCATGCGCGCGATCATAGGTGTCGCGATAGAGATTGTAGCTGTTGACCAGCGCGACGGCGCATAACAGGAAGACGAAGAAGATCGTCAGCGGTCCGATGGCCCGGCGGAACACGCGCTCGGCGCGCTCGTCCTGAAGCAGCTGGCGGCTGGCGATCCAGTCGCGTAGCCGGTCCAGCGTCGCTGAATCCGGCAGATCACGCGATCTGCGCTTTTCCTCCAGCGCCCGCGCCATGCCCTCTCCTCAAGGGATGACGGCACGAGCCGCCACGCCCGCGCCAATGCCGCATCATCCCGAATCACTTTCATTCGAATCGATGAGGACGGCTTTGTCTAGAGTCGATGATAAGGGTTTCTACGTTGGATGGCCGATTGTACTGTCGCCGTATCGCGAAGACCGAAGCCCAAGCCGATAACCGACATGGGATGCTTCAGTCGTCGGTCATGCGCCCGATGATGTCGGCGACATCCGACGACAGCGGCGTCATCCTGCGGATCGTCGAGAGCGCCTCGTGCGCCTTGTCGCGGCGGCCCGCTTCCAGCGAACGCCACGAGCCGAAGGCGGTCAGAAGCCTGGCCGCGACCTGGGGGTTCTTGGCGTCGAGCCGCAACACGGTTTCCGCGATGAAGCCATAGCCTGTGCCGTCGGCGCGGTGGAAACCGGTCGGATTACGCATGGCGAAGGCACCGATGAGGGAGCGGACGCGGTTCGGATTGGCATAGGTGAAGGCCGGATGCCCGGTCAGCTCTCTAACGGCATCGAGCGTCGCGGCGCCGGGCTTGGTGGCCTGGACGGCGAGCCATTTGTCGACCACCAGCGCATTGTCGGAAAAGCGGTCATAGAAGCGCGCCGCCGCATCCGCGCCATGGTCGGTATGGTGGACCAGAAGGGTCAGCGCCGAGAACCGTTCCGTCATGTTGTCGGCCTGGTCGAACTGGGCCAGCGCCATGTCGCCGCCGCGCGCCGGAGCGCCGGCGACGAGCAGCGCCAGGCAGGCGGCGCGCAAGGACCGTTGGCCCGCGGCATCCGCCGTCGGCGCATAGGGACCGTCGATCGCCTGGGCTTGATAGCCGTCCGACAGGGCGGTCTCGATGCGCTGGCCGATACCGGCCTTCAGCGCCTGGGCGGCTGCGTGAACCGCATCCGGATCGATATCCGAACCGATCGCCTGGGCGATGTCGCTTTCGCTCGGCGGGCGCAGCATCTCGGCCTTGAAGGCGGGGTCGAGCGTCGCGTCGCCAAGCGTCGCGGCCAGTGCCTCGGCGATGGCGTCGATGCCGGTTTCGGACGGCCCGCCCGAGACGGTCAGTTCCGCCAGCATGAGCCGCTGCATCGCCTCCCAGCGATTGAACGGATCGCGGTCGAGGCGCGCCGCGCGGCGATAGTCGCCGGTATCGGTGTTGGAGACGAGCTTCACCGGCGCCGAGAAGCCGCGCGGCAGCGAGGGCAGGGGCGCGGCATCGATCCCGCTGAAGGTGACTGACAGGCTGTCCCGATCGAGCACGATGACATCGCCATGGTGCAGCGCATCGCTGTCGCTCGTCAGTGCCAGATCGTCGCCATCATCCGACACAAGGCCGAGCTTGACCGGAATGACGAAGGGATCCTTGTTCGGCTGGCCCGGCGTCGGCGGACAGGACTGGGACAGCGTCAGCGTATAGGTCCGCGCCGTGGCGTCATGGCGGCCTTCGGCGGCGACCACCGGCGTGCCGGACTGGGTATACCAGCGCATGAACTGGTCGAGCGATTGGCCCGACGTCTCCTCGAAACAGGCGATGAAGTCTTCGACGGTGGCGGCGGTGCCGTCCATGCGGTCGAAATAGAGCTGCATGCCGCGATCGAACGCGTCGCGCCCGATGAGCGTCTCCAGCATGCGGATGACCTCGGCGCCCTTCTCGTAGACGGTCAGCGTGTAGAAATTGTTGATCTCGCGATAGGCGTCCGGCCGCACCGGATGGGCCAGCGGGCCGGCATCCTCCTCGAATTGCATGGCGCGCAACATGCGCACATCGGCGATGCGCTTGACCGGTCGCGAGCGCGTGTCGGAGGTGTATTCCTGGTCGCGGAAGACCGTCAGCCCCTCCTTCAGGCAGAGCTGGAACCAGTCGCGGCAGGTGATGCGGTTGCCGGTCCAGTTGTGGAAGTATTCGTGCGCGATGATCGCGTCGATGTTCTCGTAGTCGGTGTCGGTCGCGGTGTCGGGGCTCGCGAGAATATATTTGTCGTTGAAGATGTTGAGTCCCTTGTTCTCCATGGCGCCCATGTTGAAATGCGACACCGCGACGATGGAGAACACGTCGAGATCGTAGTTTCGGCCGAAGCGCGCCTCGTCCCAGCGCATCGACTGTTTCAGCGCCTCGAGCGCGAAACCGGCCTGGTCCTCCTTGCCGCGCTCGACATAGATCCTGAGATCGACGGGCCGGCCGGCGGCGGTCTCGAATGGCGCGCGCACCAGGCCGAGATCGCCGCCGACGAGCGCGAAGAGATAGCTCGGCTTGGGGTGCGGATCGTGCCAGATGGCGAAATGCCGATCCGTGCCCGGAACCTCGCCCGTCTCGCCCGGATTGCCATTGGCGAGCAGCACCGGGCAGGCCGATCTGTCGGCCTCGAGTCGCACCGTATAGACCGACAGAACGTCGGGCCGATCGGGGAAGAAGGTGATGCGCCGGAAGCCCTCGGCCTCGCACTGGGTGCAGAAGATCCCGTTCGACAGGTAAAGTCCCATCAGCTGGGTATTGGCCGAAGGGTCGATCGTTACCAAGGTGTCGAGGGTGAAGGGGGCGTTTGGCACATTCGAGATTGACAGCCTATTGTCGGAATGGCTGTAGGCCTCTCGCGGCAAGTCGGCGCCATCGAGCCGGATCGTGTCGAGCGCCAGTTCCTCGCCATCGAGCACCAGCGGGCCGGCGCCGTCAGCGGCCGGATTGGGCCGGATCGCCAGCCGCGCCGCCACCGTGGTCGCCGTCGCTGTCAGGCGGATATCGAGATCGACCGTGTCGACCAGAAAGGCCGGGGGCTGGTAGTCGGTCAGGCGGATCGTGCGGCCGGTGTCGGTTTTCATGCGGGTCTCGGCTGGGAGGGTCGGGGCGGTGTCAGAAGGCTGCCGATGCATTGGCATCACGCGCCGCATCTTAGGCAGGTCGCGGCCGCGCGGCAAACGGGCCTGCGCCATTGTGTCCCGGCGGCTTTACGGGCAATTAGTTTACGACTAAACTATCTTGGCGTGTCGGCCGTCGCGGCGACGGGGCCGCAATGGCGCAAGGGAGGGTCGCGATGCGTATCGCGGTGATCGGTGGCGGGCCGGCCGGCCTGTATTTCGCGCTTCTGATGAAGAAGACATGGCCGGGCCATGACATCACGGTTCATGAGCGCAACAGGCCGGACGACACGTTCGGCTTCGGCGTGGTGTTTTCCGACCAGACGCTCGACACCTTCGCTGATTACGATGCCGAGAGCTATCGCGCGATCACCCGGTCCTTCGCCTATTGGGACGATATCGAGATCCACTTCAAGGGCGCGGTGCACCGCATCGGCGGCAACGGTTTCTGCGGCTGTTCGCGGCGCACGCTGCTCATGCTCCTGCATCAGCGCTGCCGCGATCTCGGTGTCGAATTGCTCTTCGAACAGGATATCGACGATCCGGCGCTGATGGCCGATGCCGATCTCGTCATCGCCGCCGACGGCATCAACAGCCAGATCCGCACCCGTTTCGAGGACCATTTCAAGCCCCGGACCGATCTCAGGCCGAACCGCTTCACCTGGATGGGCTCGACCAAGCCGCTCGACGCCTTCACCTTCTATTTCCGCGAGACCGCCGACGGCATCTTCATCGCCCACACCTATCAATACGAGCCGGGCCGTTCGACCTGGGTGCTCGAAACCGATCCCGAGACCTTCGCCCGCGCCGGCCTCGACGCGATGGACGAAACCCAGTCGGCGCGGTTTCTCGAAGAGGTCTTCGCCGCCGATCTCGACGGTCACGAACTGATCACCAACCGGTCGCTGTGGCGCCAGTTCCCGATGATCCGCAACGAACGCTGGGTCAAGGACAATATCGTGCTCCTCGGCGACGCCAAATCGACGGCGCATTTCTCGATCGGGTCGGGCACCAAGCTCGCCATGGAAGACTCGATCGCGCTGTTCGAGGCCTTCCGCGCCCACCCCGCAGACGTGACGGCGGCGCTGGCCGATTTCGAGACCGCCCGCCGCGAGGAGGTCGAGAAGACCCAGCACGCGGCCGATGTGTCGCTCGTCTGGTTCGAACATGTCGACCGCTTCTGGGACATGGACCCGCTGCGCTTTTCCTTCGGCCTGATGACCCGGTCGAAGGCGATCACCTATGACAATCTCGACCTGCGCGCGCCCGAATTCGTCGCCGATGTGACGGGGCTGGTCGCCCGCGACACCGCCGAGGATCCTCTCCTGGCCGACCGCGTGCGGCGCGACGACCCGGTGCCGCCGATGTTCCAGCCGTTCCGGCTGCGCGGCATGACGGTCGACAACCGCGCCGTCGTCTCGCCGATGTGCACCTATTCCGCCGTCGACGGGCTGCCGCGCGATTTCCATCTCGTCCATTACGGGTCGCGGGCGCTCGGCGGGGCGGGCCTTGTCTTCACCGAGATGACCTGCGTGTCGCCGGAAGGGCGCATCACGCCGGGCTGCACCGGGCTGTGGAACGACGCCCAGCAGGCGGAATGGACCCGGATCGTCGATTTCGTCCACGGCCAGTCGGCGACGAAGATCTGCCTGCAGATCGGCCATTCCGGCCGCAAGGGCGCGACGAAGCTGATGTGGGAGGGCATGGACCGGCCGCTCGATCAAGGCGCCTGGGACATCATGGGGCCGTCACCAATGCCCTATTATCCCGAAAGCCAGGTGCCGAAGGAGATGACGCGCGCCGACATGGACCGTGTCCGCGACCAGTTCGTCGCGACGACCGAACGCGCCATTGCTTGCGGTTTCGACATGATCGAACTGCATTGCGCGCACGGCTATCTTCTGGCGAGCTTCCTGTCGCCGCTGACCAACCGGCGCGACGACGCCTATGGCGGGTCCTTGGAAAACCGCTTGCGCTTTCCGCTCGAGATCTTCGATGCCATGCGCGCGGTCTGGCCCGAGGAACGGCCGATGTCGGTGCGCATCTCCGCGACCGACTGGGCCGAGGGCGGCATCACCGGCGACGACGCGGTCGGCATCGCCGAGGCCTTCCAGGACCATGGCTGCGACCTGATCGATGTGTCGACCGGCCAGACCGTGCCCTGGTCGCGGCCGATCTTCGGACGCATGTTCCAGACGTCGTTTTCCGACCAGATCCGCAACACCGCCCGTATCGCCACCATGTGCGTCGGCAACATCACCTCCGCCGATCAGGCTAACACCATCGTCGCCGCCGGCCGCGCCGACCTCGTCGCCTTCGGCCGGCCGCATCTCGTCGATCCGGGCTTCACCATGAAGGCGGCCGGCATCTATGGTGTCGACGACGTCTTCTGCCCGCCGCAATATCTGCCGGGCAAGGACCAGATCCTGCGCAACGGCGCGCGAGAGCGCGACGAATTGCGCGATCTCCGGCTGAAGGCGAAACCGAAGAGCCACGCGCCGGCGCTCGACGCGGCGGCGGAGTGAGGCGGCCCTGTGGGGCGAAGGGGGAAACCATGCGCGTTCTGGTGATCGGCGGCGGGATCGGCGGGCTCGCCACCGCGCTCAAGCTGCATGAGAAGGGCATCGCGGTCGAGGTCTTTGAACGCGCGCCCGAAATCCGCGAACTCGGCGTCGGTATCAACACGCTGCCGCATGCCATCAAGGAACTCGCCGATCTGGGTCTTCTGGATGCCCTCGACGCGGTCGCCATCCGCACCCAGGAACTGATCTATATGAACCGGTTCGGCCAGGAGATTTGGCGTGAGAAGCGCGGGCTTGATGCCGGGCTCGACTATCCGCAGTTCTCGATCCATCGCGGCAAGCTGCAGCGCGTTCTGCATGACGCCGTGCTCGACCGGATCGGTGCCGACCATGTCCATACCGGCCATGCGCTCGTCGGGTTCAGCCAGTCCGATACCGGCGTGACGGTGCGGCTGGCGGTGTCCGGCGGCGGCGAAATCGAGGTGTCGGGGGATGCGCTGATCGGCGCCGATGGCATTCACTCGACCGTGCGCGGAACCTTCTATCCCGATGAGGGTCCGCCCTCCTGGAACGGCATCATGCTTTGGCGCGGGGCGCTGGAAACCGAGCCCTTCCTGACCGGCCGCTCGATGATCATCGCCGGCGGGCTGGCGGCGAAACTCGTCCTCTATCCGATCTCCAACGATGTGTCCGCACCGGGCAAGACGCTGATGAACTGGGCGGTTGCATCGAAGATCGGCGATGGTGCGACACCGATGCCGCGGCGCGAGGACTGGAGCCGCGCCGGCCTGCTCGACGAACTGATGCCGAAGGTCGAGGGCGTCTTCCATCTCGACGTCGTCGACGTGCCGGCGCTGATCCGTGCGACGCCGGAATTCTATGAATATCCGATGTGCGATCGCGATCCGCTGCCGCGCTGGAGCCATGGTCGGGTGACGCTGCTCGGCGACGCGGCGCATCCGATGTATCCGGTCGGCTCAAACGGGGCGAGCCAGGCGGTGCTCGATGCCCGCGCGCTGGCCGACCGGCTCGTCGCCGCGCCGTCGGTCGAAACAGCGCTCGAGGCCTATGACGCCGAGCGCCGGCCGGTGACCGCCGAGATCGTGCGCAAGAACCGCCTCGGCGGCCCGGAAGGGGTCATCGATCTCGTCGAGGCGCGCGCGCCCGACGGCTTCGACGATCTGTCCGACGTCGCGACCGAGGACGAATTGCGCGCGCTCGTGTCGGGCTATGCGCAGCTCGCCGGCTTTTCCAAGGACGCCGTCAACCGGACGTAAGGAGCCGGGCGGCGGGCGCCCTTAGCCCCGAATGCCGATTGCCGGGACAAGCCCGGCAATGGCGCCGAAACGCATGGTGATCTGCGGCGACGGACCCGTCACGCCGGCGGCGGCAGGAACTCGACCTCGTGATCGGCGGAGATCCGCACCACCTCTTCCGGATCCGGCACGTTGTGGATCTTGGTGAAGAGGTCGAACAGCCGGCGCGTCGGCGACACCCAGAACAGGCAGGTCACCGTCTTGCCGGACTTGTTGAAGATGCCGTGCGGGATGCCCATCGGCATGCGGATCAGGTCGCCGCTCTTGGCCGTCATGTCCTTGCCGTCGAGCATCAGCTCGAACTGGCCGTCGAGCAGGTAGATGAACTCGTCCTGAGTCGGATGGATATGCGGCGGCACGAAGGTGTCGGCGGGAAAGGTCGCGTGCCAGGCGAACGAGAATTCCGACAGCTCCTTCGGCACATAGGTCTGGCCGAGAATGTTCCAGACGAGGCCGTCGATGCCCTCGTCCGCGCGGGTCACGCCTGCGGTCAGTGTCATTAGCTGTTCTCCCCTTCTGGATGTCGCTTCCGGGGCCTCGCCTCGGAAACCAGGCGCCGAAAGACGATCGGCCCATCATGCGTCAGACCGACAGATAGCGGTCCTTGAGATCGGGTTGGGCTTCAAGCTCCCCGGTGGTACCGGACCACACGACATGGCCCTTTTCGACGATGACATGGCGGTCGGCGAGCCGCGCCAGCGCGTCGATGTTCTTGTCGATGACGACGATCGACTGTTTCGCTTCGCGCAGCCGTCCGAGACAGGCCCAGATCTCCTCGCGGATGATCGGCGCGAGGCCCTCGGTCGCTTCGTCGAGAATGAGCAGCTTGGGGTTGGTCATCAGCGCCCGGCCGATCGCCAGCATCTGCTGTTCGCCGCCGGACAATTGCTTGCCCGTATTGCGGCGGCGCTCGGCGAGCCTAGGAAAGAACTCGTAGACCCGGTCGAGCGACCAGGGATCCTGCGCCTTGAAGCGGTTGGCCGAGGTGGCGACGAGGTTTTCCTCGACGCTGAGCGTTGGAAACACCTGACGGCCCTCCGGCACCAGGCCGATGCCGTGCTGGGCGATCCGGTAGGGCGGCGCGCCGGTCACGTCCGCGCCTTCGAAGGCCACCGCCCCGCCGCTCGGCTTGACGAGGCCGATGACCGATTTCACCGTCGTCGTCTTGCCCATGCCGTTGCGGCCGAGCAGCGTCACGACCTCGCCGGGCGCGACCTGAAACGAGATGTCGAACAGGACCGGCGTCGCGCCATAGCCGGCGGCGAGCGCGCGCACATCGAGCAGCGGCGCGGTCATGCCGCCTCCTCGCCGAGATAGGCGGCGCGCACCTTGGGATCGTTGCGGATGGCGTCGGGCGGGCCGCTGGCGATCACCTGGCCATAGACCAGCACGCTGATCCGGTCGGCGAGCGCGAAGACAGCCCGCATGTCGTGTTCGACGAGCAGGATCGTGTAGCGCGATTTGAGCCCGTTCAGCGTCTCGATCAGCCGTTCGGTCTCCTCGCGGCCGGTGCCGGCCATCGGCTCGTCGAGCAGCAGCATGCGCGGCTCGCCGGCGAGCGCCATGGCGAGTTCGAGCTGGCGCTTCTCGCCATGGCTCAGAATCCCGGCCTGGCGGTCGGCGCGGTCCTGAAGGCCGACGATCTCGAGAGCCGCGAACGCTTTCTCGTTGAGCCTGCGCTCGGTATGCGCCGGGCGCAGGAAGCGGAAGCTCGTGCCGTCATGGGCCTGGGCCGACAGCGCGACATTCTCCAGGACGCTGAAGCCCGACATGACCGAGGTGATCTGGAAGGTGCGCGCCAGGCCATGATGCGCCCGCCAATGAGCCGGCAGTCGGGTGATGTCGCGGCCTTGAAACAAGATGCGCCCCTGATCGGGCGCGACGAAGCCCGAGATCTCGCCGACCAGCGTCGTCTTGCCGGCGCCGTTGGGGCCGATCAGCGCATGCAGTTCGCCGGTCGCCACGTCCAGCGAGACGTCATCGGTTACCTTCAGCGCGCCATAGCTCTTGCGCAGACGGTCGAGCGTCAGGATCGGCGCGTCGTCGGCGGCCTTGGGGGCGGTTGTCGGGGGTGTCGCGGGGTCAGTCATGGCGACCCAGCCGCTTCAGGAAGCCCGCGATGCCACCCTGGGCGAACAGGGCGACGAGGATGATCAGCGGGCCGAAGATCATCTTCCAGTGCCGCGTGACATGCGACAGAAGCTCTTCCAGCGACAGGAAGGCGACCGCGCCGATGACCGCCCCCCACAGCGTGCCCATGCCGCCGAGCACGACCATGATGATCAGTTCGCCGGAGCGCTGCCAGGACATATAGGCGGGGCTGACGAATTCGGTGTGGTTGGCGAGCAGAAGCCCCGACAGGCCCGCGATCATGCCGGAGATGACATAGGCGGCGAGTTGGAAGCGGAAGACGTCATAGCCGAGCGCCGACATCCGCTCGCGGTTTTCCCGGGCGCCCCGGATCACCCGGCCGAAGCGCGAGGCGACGATGGCCCGGCACAACAGGAACACACCGGCCAGCAGCGCCAGCACGACGAGATAGAACACCGTGTCGTCGGCGAAGATCTCGACGCCGAACAGCGTCGTCTGGTCCCACAGCGTCATGCCGTCATCGCCGCCATAGGCCGACAGGCTGGTCGCGGTGAAGAACACCATCTGGCCGAAGGCCAACGTGATCATGATGAAATAGACGCCCTTGGTCCTCAGCGAGATGGCGCCGGTCACCAGCGCGAAAACGGCGCAGGCCAGGAGGCCGAACGGGAAGACGATCCAGATCTCGGTGACGCCGTGACTCGCCATGATGCCCATGGCATAGGCGCCGATCCCCATGAAGGCGGCATGGCCAAAGGAGACCAGCGCGCCATAGCCGAGGATAAGGTCGAGGCTTAGCGCGGCGATGGCGAGGATCAGGATGCGGGTGACGAAGGACAGGATGAAGCCGTCATCGGCGACGCCGGCATAGACGGGCACCAGCGCGAACAGGATCAGCAGCGCAAGCGGCGCGGCGAGATCGATGCGGGCGGCCAGCGGCGTGCGGCCCGGCCGGGACGGGGGGGCGACGGCGGTGGTGTCGACGGCCGCGTCGGGCGCTTTGTCGGCGATATCGGTCATCAGCCACGCCCCTCGGCGGGAAACAGGCCGGCGGGCCGGAAGAACAGCACCACCGCCATCAGCACATAGATCAACATGGAGGCGATCGCCGGGCCGACCTCGTTGGCCGCCGCCGGCGCCAGGAACAGCTTGAAGATATCGCTGGCGAAGGATCGGCCCAGCGTGTCGACCAGCCCGATGAGCAGGGCGGCGACGAAGGCGCCCTTGATCGAGCCGATGCCGCCGATGACGATGACGACGAAGGCGAGGATCAGGAGATTGTCGCCCATGCCCGGTTCGACCGACAGGATGGGGCCGGCCATGATGCCGGCGAAACCGGCCAGCATGGCGCCGAAGCCGAACACGATCATGAAGAGCTGGCCGATATTGACCCCGAGCGCCGAGACCATCGGCGCGTTCGAGGCGCCGGCCCGCACCAGCATGCCGTAGCGCGTCCGGGCGACGAGATACCACAGAAGAAGCGCCACCAGGAGCCCCGCCACGATGATGGCGATGCGGTAGACGGGATAGAGCATGCCGGGCATCAGCACGATGACGCCGGACAGGATCTCGGGCGCGTTATAGCTGAGCGGCGCGGCGCCCCACACGACCTTCACCGCCTCGTTGAGGAACAGGATCAGGCCGAAGGTGGCGAGCACCTGCTGCAGATGGTCCTTGTCGTAGAGATGTCGGAAGATGAGGAATTCGAGCACCAGCCCGAAGATCAGCGCCGCCGTCAGCGCCAGCACGACGGTCAGGAAGAAATTCCCCGTCAGCATGTAGAAGGTGACGGCGAAATAGGCGCCGATCATGTATTGCACGCCATGGGCGAGGTTGATGAAGTCCATCACCCCGAAGACCAGCGTCAGCCCGGCGGCGATCAGGAACAGAAGAACGCCGAGCTGCAGCCCGTTCAGCGCCTGGATCATCAAGAGCGCGGTATTCATCGTGTCGTTCCGGGCCCTGTGGCGTCAATGGCGGCGCGCGATGAAGCGGGTGGCGCTACCCCTCACCCCCGGCGGGGAGAGAGAACCAAAGGCAGCGCCGGCGGATCCCCCAAAACCCTCTCCCGCGAGGGGAGAGGGTTGGGCGAGGGTGTCAATCCCGCCTCAGAGCGGGCAGTTCTCGGCGTAGACGTCGCCATAATCGTCGAAGATCTTCTCGACGATCTCGGTCTGGAACTTGCCGTCCTCACGCTTGGCGACCTGCAACAGGTAGAAGTCCTGGATCGGGTAGCCATTGTTGTTGAAGGCGAAGTCGCCGCGCAGAGAGGTGAAGTCGGCCGCCTGCAAGGCCGCGCGCAGGGCTTCCTTGTCGGACAGATCGCCGCCCACGGCACGCACCGCGCTGTCGATCAGCATCGCCGTGTCGTAGCCCTGGAAGGCATAGGTGCCCGGCACATAGTCGTATTTCGCCTCGAAGGCCTCGACGAAGGCCGCGTTCTGCGGATTGTCGAGGTTCGGTGCCCATTGCGCCGCGCCGAAGAAGCCGACCGCGTCGTCCTTCTGGGCGGGCAGGGTGGATTCGTCGACCGTGAAGGCGGACAGGAAGGTCACGCTGTCGGCGAGGCCTGCCTGGCGGAACTGGCGCACGAAGTTCACGCCCATGCCGCCCGGCATGAAGATGAACAGCGCGTCCGGCTGGGCGGCGGCGATGCGGGCGATTTCGGCCGAGAAGTCGAGCTGGCCGAGCTGGGTATAGACCTCGTCGACGATCTCGCCCTCGAAGTGGCGCTTGAAGCCGTTGATGGAATCCTTGCCGGCCTGATAGTTCGGCGCCATCAGGAAGACGCGCTCGAAGCCTTCCTGCTGGGCGTGCGCGCCCTGCACTTCGTGCACCTGGTCGTTCTGATAGGAGGTGACGAAGAAATAGGGGCTGCATTCGGCGCCGGCGAAGCTCGACGGGCCGGCATTCGGGCTGATCAGGAAGGTTTCGCTGTCGGTGACCGGCTTGAAGATCGCCTGCAGGACGTTGGAGAAGATGGTGCCGACCACGAAGTCGACCTCATCGCGCTGCAACAGGCCCTCGACCTTGGTGCGCGCGACGTCGGGCTTCAGTTCGTCGTCGACGACGATGAGTTCGGTGTCGAGGCCGCCGATCCTGCCGTCGAGTTCATCGAGAGCGAGTTGGAAGCCGTCGCGGGCCTGCTGGCCGAGCACGGCCGGCGCCCCGGACAGCGTCACCATCATGCCGATCTTGAGGTCTTCGGCCTGGGCGGCCGTCGTCGTCAGGCCGAAGCCCGCGGCCAGCGCGAGGCCGGCCAGTTTCATCCGGGTCGAGCCGGTCGTGGCAAGTCGTGTCATGTTCGAAGTCTCCCTCTTGCCCGTTGATCCGTCAGGTTGCGTCGGTGGCGTCTGAACGCTTCTGTGCACGCGGCCTCGGTGTCCTCTGGAGCGATCCTGTGGAACGGTGTTGCCTTGGCGGCGCTGTTTTGCGACGCTCGGCGGGCAAAGGCCAGCCGGCTCCCGCCGATAATAGTTTAGAACTAAACTTTCTCGCTTGCCAAGCACCTTCTGTGTCGCGGATGCGTTGAGAACGGCCATTGCCGGTCGGGCGCCGCCGACGGATAGGTATTGTGCGGCAGACGACCAACAAAGCAAGGTGACGATCGCATGCGCAATCTCAGGATCAACCAGGACCGGCTGTGGGACACGCTGATGGCGATGGCCAGGATCGGCGCCACGCCGAAGGGCGGCAACAAGCGGCTCGCCCTGACCGATCTCGACGCCGAGGGCCGAGCGCTGTTCCGATCCTGGTGCGAGGAGGCCGGCCTGGAGGTGACGGTCGACGAGATGGGCTCGATGTTCGCGCGCCGGCCGGGCCGCAATCCCGATCTCGCCCCGGTGGTGGCCGGTAGCCATCTCGACACCCAGCCGACGGGCGGGCGCTTCGATGGCGTTCTGGGCGTCTTGGCGGCGCTTGAAGTGGTGCGCACGCTGAACGATGCCGGGCTCGAGACCGAGCGGTCGATCGAGATCGTCAACTGGACGAATGAGGAAGGCACCCGCTTTTCGCCGCCGATGATCGCGTCCGGCGTGTTCGCCGGCGTGTTCACGCCCGAAGAGGCCTGGGCCATCGAGGACGAGGACGGGGTGCGGCTCGGCGACGAACTCGACCGGCTCGGCCTCAAGGGTGAGCGCCGCGCCGGCGGCCGCGACATCCATGCCTGTTTCGAACTGCATATCGAGCAGGGGCCGATCCTCGAAGCCGAGGAGAAGACCATCGGCGTCGTGACGCTCGCCATGGGTCAGCGCTGGTTCGAGGTGACGGTGACCGGCGAGGAAGCCCATGCCGGGCCGACGCCGATGTGGCGGCGCAAGGACGCGTTGGTCGGCGCGGCGCGGATGATCGATCTCGTCAACCGCATCGGCTTCGACGCGGGCGAGGGCGCGCATGCCACCGTCGGCATCATCAAGGTCGAGCCGGCCTCGCGCAATGTCATTCCCGGCAATGCCTGGTTCACCGTCGACTTCCGCCATCCCGACGACACCGTGCTCGCCGATATGGAGGAAAGGTTTCGCAAGGGCTGCGCGGAGATCGCCGATGGCGCCCAGGTCGAGGTGCATGTGAAGAGCTTCTGGGCCACCAAGCCGCAGCCCTTCGCGCCGGACCTCGTCGACCGGGTGCGGTCATCGGCCGAGGTCTATGGCTATCCGCACCGCGATATCGCGTCCGGCGCCGGCCATGACGCGGTCTACATGGCGCGCGTCGCGCCGACGGCGATGATCTTCGTGCCCTGCGAGGACGGCATCAGCCACAACGAGGCGGAGAACGCGACGCCGGAAGACTGCGCCGCCGGTACCAATGTGCTACTGCGCTGCGTCCTCGAAACCGCCGCCGGCACGGATCCTCAGTCGGCGTAATAGCCGCGATACCAGGCGACGAAGCGGTCGAGGCCTTCGGCCAGCGGGGTGTGCGGCCTGAAGCCGGCATCACGGGCCAAATCATCGATATCGGCGGCCGTGGCGTAGACGTCGCCCGGCTGCATCGGCAACAGCCGCTTGTCGGCCTCGACGCCGAGGGCGCGTTCGAGGGCCGCCACGAAATCGAGCAGCCGGACCGGCTGGTTGTTGCCGATATTGTAGATCCGCCACGGTGCCGCCGCCGTCGCCCGGTCGGGCGCCGAGGAATCCCAGCCGGCATCGGCCTCGGGGACCTTGCCGGCGATGCGCACGATGCCCTCGACCACGTCGTCGACATAGGTGAAGTCGCGTTCGAGCGCGCCGCGATTGAAGATCTCGATCGGCTCGCCGGCGAGGATCTTGCGGGTGAAGATCATCGGCGCCATGTCGGGCCGGCCCCAGGGGCCGTAGACGGTGAAGAAGCGCAATCCCGTCGTCGGCAGGTCGTAGAGATGGCTGTAGCTGTGCGCCATCAGCTCGTTGGCCCGCTTGGTCGCGCCATACAGGCTGACAGGGTGTTCGGCGGGGCCGTGTTCGGAGGCCGGCAGCAGCGTGTTGTTGCCATAGACCGAACTCGACGACGCATAGACCAGATGCGCCACCCCGGCATGGCGGCAGGCTTCGAGCACGTTCAGGAAGGCCACCAGATTGGCCTGCATATAGTCGTGCGGATGGTCGATCGAATAGCGCACGCCAGGCTGGGCGGCGAGGTGGACGACCTGCTTGACATCATGCCGGCGGATCGGCCCGGCCAGCGTCTCGAGGTCGGCGCAGTCGCCGTCGATCCGGTGAAAGCGGGGAAAGGCCGACAGCTGGTCGAGCCGCGCCCGTTTCAGCGCGACATCGTAATAGGGGCTCAGATTGTCGACGCCGATGACCTCGCGACCGTCGTCGAGAAAGGCGCGCGCGGCGTGGTAGCCGATGAAGCCCGCCGTGCCGGTAATCAGGATGGGGGCATCCTCGAAGGCAGGGGCGGGATCGATCATGGAGCGGATAGGGCGCTTTACGGGGATTGACGCGCGGCGGGACAGGGCGTCCCATCGCTGAGGCGTTGCGCGTATTGAGCGCGCTGTCTATCCGCGTCGCGGGCGGCGGTCAATATCACGTCATCGTCGTGCATATTGTGTTATTCCGCACTCTAAAATCTCGTTGCGAGTCATTATGCTGACGCATGAGGGGTATGACCGAGGGGGGCGAGGATCGATGCCGATCCTTGAGATCGACAGGCTGAGTATCGATTTCGGCGGCGACGATGAGTCGAGCCGGGTCGTCGATGGCGTCAGCTTCTCGATTCCGGCTCAGAAGACGGTCGCGCTGGTCGGTGAATCGGGCTCCGGCAAGAGCGTCATCTCCCAGGCGATCATGGGCATCCTGCCCGGCAAGGGGCGCATCTCGGGCGGCCGGATCCTGTTCCACGACCCCGATCTCGGCGACACCGTCGACATCGCCGCGCTGAACCCCGAGGGCCCGCGCCTGCGCGCCATTCGCGGCAACCGGATCGCGATCATCTTCCAGGAGCCGATGACCTCGCTGTCGCCGCTGCACACGGTGGGCGACCAGATCAGCGAGGCGGTGCAACTACATCGCCGGGTCGGGCTCGGCGAGGCGCGCGAGATCACCCGCGAGATGCTGCGGCTGGTGCGTTTTCCAGACCCCCCGCGCGCGCTCAACACCTATTCCTTCGAACTGTCGGGCGGCCTGCGCCAGCGCGCCATGATCGCCATGGCGCTGGTCTGCCGGCCAGCGCTGTTGATCGCCGACGAGCCGACGACGGCGCTCGACGTCACCATCCAGGCCGACATTCTGAGCCTGATCGCCGACCTTCAGGCCGAGCTCAAGATGTCGGTCCTGATCATCACCCACGATTTCGGCGTCGTCGCCAATGTCGCCCACGAGGTCGTCGTCATCTATCGCGGCAAGATCATGGAAGCGGGACCCATCGAGGATCTGTTCCGCAATCCGCAGCACGACTATCTCAAGGCGCTGTTGCGCGCCGTGCCGCGCTTTCACATGGCGGCCGACGAAAGGCTGTCGCCGATCCGGCCGATCGAGGCCAAGCCGGGCGGCTATCTGCTCGCCGACACCGCGCGCGACAAGACGGCCGACACCCGGTCGGAAAACATCATCGAGATCGACAACGCCTCGAAGCGGTTCACCCTGCGCAAGAGCGGGCTGTTCACCTCGGTCACCAAGACAGTGACCGCGCTCGACGCCATCACGCTGAATGTCAGGCGCGGTGAATCGCTCGGCATCGTCGGTGAATCGGGGTCGGGCAAGACGACGCTGGCGCGTGCCATGCTGCGCGCCATCGATCTCGACGAGGGGCAGATCCGCTTCGCCCTGTCCGGCCCGCCGCGCGATATCGCGGACTTCGACACCGCGGACATGAACGACTACCGGCGGCGGGTACAGCTCGTCTTCCAGGACCCGTTCTCCTCGCTCAATCCGCGCATGACGGTGTTCGACATCCTGTCCGAACCCTATGTCATCCACGATGTCTGCGGGCGCGGGGAGCGTGCCGACAGGATTCGCGAATTGCTGTCGCTGGTCGGCCTCGATCCGCGCGCCCTGCGGCGCTATCCGCACTCGTTTTCCGGTGGCCAGCGCCAGCGTATCGGCATCGCCCGCGCGCTCGCCCTGTCGCCGGAACTCCTGCTGCTCGACGAACCGGTGTCGGCGCTCGACGTCTCGGTCCAGGCGCAGATCCTCAACCTGTTGCAGGATCTGCGCGCCGCGCTCGGCCTGACCTATGTCTTCATCGGCCACAATCTCGCGGTGGTCGACTATATCTCCGACCGCGTCGCGGTGATGTGCAAGGGACGGCTTGTCGAGATCGGCCCGAAGCGCGCCATCGGCGAGGACCCGCGCCATCCCTATACGCAAGCGCTGCTCGCCGCCGTGCCCGAGCCGAGCCTCGACCACAAGCTCGATTTCGCCCGTCTGACCGAGCGCGGCATGTCGGAGCCGGACCGCTGGCCGGAGCCGTTCCGTCTCGCAGAGGGGATCCATCCCGAACTGGTGTCGGTTGGGGAAGGTCATTTCGTCGCCGTCGCCGGCGGGTCTAGTCTCGCGAGCCAGACATCGTTCAGGGAAGCCGTGTGATGCGTCCGATCGTTCCAGCCGCGCTGTGCGCGGCGCTGTTGTGGATCCTGCCCGCTGGCGCGCAGACCGTCGTGCCGGTCGAGACCGACACGCTCGAACGCACGCATTCCGACTTGCCGCCGGTGGCCGAGCGCCTGCCGAGCGAGCCGCTGATCGTCAATGTCGCGGCGTCTGGCCGCGAGCCGGGCCGCCATGGCGGCGATCTGAACACGCTGATCGGCCGGTCGAAGGACAAGCGGCTCGTCAATGTCTGGGGCTATGCGCGGCTCGCCGGCTATACGCCGGATCTGATGATCCGGGCCGACATCCTCCAGGAGATCGAGGTCGAGGATGGCCGCGTCTTCACCCTGCATCTGAGGGCCGGGCACAGATGGTCGGACGGCCATCCCTTCACGGCGGAGGACTTCCGCTTCTACTGGGAAGACATCGCGCTCAACAAGACGCTGGCGCCGAACGGGCCCGAGCCCTTCATGTATGTCGAGGAGAAGCTGCCCGATTTCGAGGTCATCGACGACACCACGGTGCGCTTCACCTGGCACAAGCCGAACCCGGAATTCCTGCCCAATCTCGCCAAGTCGCGGGCGCCCTTCATCTACCGGCCGGCGCACTATCTGAAGACGCTGCACGCCGATTACGCCAGCCCCGAAGCCCTCGACACGCGGGTCAAGGAGGCGCGCGCGCGTAGCTGGGCGGCGCTGTTCAACCAGCTCGACGACATGTATGGCGCCAACAATATCGACCTGCCGACATTGCAGCCCTGGCATCTCGTCAGCGAGGCCGACAACAACCGCTTCGTTTTCGCCCGCAACCCGTTCTTCCACCGCATGGACGAGAACGGCCGGCAATTGCCCTATATCGACCGGCTGATCCTGACGGTCGCCGACAGCAAGCTGATCCCGACCAAGACCCAGGCCGGCGAAACCGATCTCCAGGCGCGCGGGCTCGCCTTCGCCGACGTCACCATCCTCAAGCGCGCCGAGGCCGAGCGCGGCCTGCAGCTCTATCTCTGGCCGTCGTCGAAGGCGGCGCATTACGCGCTCTATCCCAATCTGACCGCCGCCGATCCGGTCTGGCGCGCGATATTCCGCGACAAGCGGGTGCGCGAGGCGTTGTCGCTCGGCATCGACCGAACGCTGATCAACCGCACCCTGTTCTTCGGTCTGGCGCAGGAAACCCAGAACACCGCGACGCCGGTGAGCCCGCTCTACGATGCGGCGCGGGCGGAGATGTATACCGACTTCGATCCCGACCGCGCCAATGCGCTGCTCGACGAGGCCGGCTTCACCGAGCGTCGCGGCGACGGCATCCGGCTTTTGCCCGACGGGCGGCCCTTCGAGATCATCGTCGAGAGCGCCGGGGAATCGACCGAGGAACTCGACACGCTGGAACTGATCAAGGAAACCTGGCGCGATATCGGCGTGTCGCTGTTCGCCAAGGCGTCGTCGCGCGACATCCTGCGCGCCCGCGGCGCGTCCGGCGCGCTGCAGATGGCGCTGTGGTTCGGCTTCGACAATGGCGTGCCGGCGCCCGAGATGACGCCGGAGGAACTGGCGCCGACCAATATTCTGCAACTGCAATGGCCGGCCTTCGGCGCCTACGTGGAATCGCGCGGCCAGAGCGGCATCCCGATCGACATGCCCGAGGTGGCCCGGCTGCTCGAGCTCTACCGCACCTGGCAGACCTCCATCTCGCTCGACGAGCAGGCGGCGATCTGGACGGAAATGCTCGACATCCAGGCCGACAATCTCTTCACCATCGGCATCATCGGTGGCGTGCGCCAGCCGGTGATCGCCATTCCGGAAGTGCGGAACCTGCCCGCCGATGCCTTCTATGGCTGGGATCCGGGCGCGCAGTTCGGCCTGTGGCGGATGGACGAGTTCTGGCTCGACCGGCCGGCGGGCTGACGGGTCTCGATGTAACGGACGGAGCCGCGCCGCATGCTCGCCTATATCGCGCGCCGCCTGATCACCATGGTGCCCACGCTCCTGGTGATCAGCTTCCTGATCTTCGTCATCATCGAACTGCCGCCGGGCGATTTCCTGTCCAACCGTATCGCCGAATTGCAGTCGCTGGGGGAAAGCGCCGGCATTGCGCGCATCGAGTTTCTGAGAACCGAATTCTCGCTCGATAAGCCCTTCCTCCAGCGCTATCTGATCTGGCTTGGCGCCTGGCCGGGGCCGCATGGTTTCGACGGTCTGTTGCAGGGTAATTGGGGCTGGTCGTTCGAATTCGAGAAGCCGGTCGCCGAGGTCGTCGGCCCGACGCTTCTGCTGACCATCATCCTGAATTTCGCGACCATCCTCTTCGTCTATATCGTCTCCTTCCCCATCGGCATCTATTCGGCGACGCGGCAGTACTCCTGGGGCGATTACGGCTTCACCTTCCTGGGCTATCTCGGGCTCGCGGTGCCGAACTTCCTGCTCGGGCTCATCATGCTTTATCTGATGAACCGCTGGTTCGGCATTTCGGTCGGCGGGCTGATGGCGCCGGAATTCATCGACCAGCCCTGGAGCATCGACAAGATGCTCTCGGTCCTGGCCCATCTGATCGTGCCGACCATCGTCATCGGCACGGCCGGCACCGCCGCGATGATCCGCCGCCTGCGCGCCAATCTGCTCGACGAACTGCACAAGCAATATGTCGTCACGGCCCGCTCCAAGGGGCTCGGCGAGAACTGGCTTCTGATCAAGTATCCGCTGCGCATGGCGCTGAACCCGTTCATCAGCGATATCGGCAATCTGATCCCGTCGCTGGTCTCGGGCTCGGTCATCGTGTCGGTGGTCCTGAACCTGCCGACGGTCGGCCCGATCCTGGTCGGCGCCTTGCAGTCGCAGGACCAGTTTCTCGCCGGCTTCGTCTTGTTGTTCGTCGCCGTCCTGACGCTGATCGGCATGCTGGTCTCGGATCTGCTGCTCGCCGTGCTCGATCCGCGCATCCGCCTGCAGGGGAAGGCGCGGTCATGACCGACATCACCGACAAGAACGCGCCGTCGGGCGCGGGCGGCCCCGGCCACTACGTCAATCCGGCGCCTTTCGTGGCCGAGGAGGAGCGCGCGCTCTCAGCCGAGGAAGCGCGCTTCTACGAAGCCTCGCAATGGCAGATCATGTGGTGGAAGTTCCGCCGCCACAAGCTCGCGGTCTGGTCGGGGCTGATCCTGATCCTGTTCTATCTCGCGGTGCCCTTCGCCGAGCAGATCGCGCCCTATACGGCGAACCAGCGGGCCAGCGAATATCTCTACGCCCCGCCGCAGCCGGTGCGCATCGTGCATGACGGCTGGCTGACCGCGCCCTTCGTCTATCCGATGACGGCGGAACTCAATCTCGAAGCGCTGCAATGGGACTATGTCGAGGACCGTTCCGAGCCGCAGTATATCCGCTTTTTCTGTCTCGGCGAGCGCTATGAGTTCTGGGGGCTCGTCCAGGGACGGTTCCATCTGTTCTGCCCGCCGGAGGACGGCACGCTGTTCCTGCTGGGAACCGACCGACTGGGCCGCGACATGTTTTCGGGCCTTGTCTATGGCGCGCGCATCTCGCTCACCGTCGGGCTTGTCGGCGTCGCCATCGGCATGATCTTCGGCATGGTGCTGGGCGGCATGGCCGGCTATTTCGGCGGCATCATCGATTCCATCATCCAGCGCATCATCGAGATCCTGCGCTCGCTGCCGGAACTGCCGCTATGGATGGCGCTGTCGGCGGCGATGCCGGTGACCTGGAGCCCGATCGCGGTCTATTTCGGGATCACCATCATTCTCGGCCTGCTCGACTGGCCGTCGCTGGCGCGCGCGGTGCGCGGCAAGCTGCTGGCGCTGCGCGAGGAGGAATATGCCAAGGCCGCCGTCCTGATGGGCGCCAAGCCGTCGCGCGTCATCGGTCGGCATCTGATGCCCGGCTTCATGAGCCATCTGATCGCCAGCGCCACGCTGTCGATCCCCTCGATGATCCTCGGCGAGACGGCGCTGTCCTTCCTCGATCTCGGCCTCAGGCGGCCGGCGGTCAGTTGGGGGGTGCTGCTCAACGAGGCGCAGAATATCACCGTCGTCACCGTCTATCCCTGGCTGATGGCGCCGGTCATTCCGATCATCATCGTCGTGCTGGCCTTCAACTTCCTCGGCGACGGGCTGCGCGATGCGGCCGATCCCTACAAATGACCCCGGCTGGCGTGATGAGCCATGCCGGCGCTTGACGTCGCGCGCCGCGACCCCCTTATCTGAGACTGCCAGTCGGCCGGGCGGCCGCTTCCGCGAGGTGGGCTTTATGGTCAAAGCCGCGCGGGGGAGGAAAGTCCGGGCTCCACGAGAACACGGTGCCGGGTAACGCCCGGCGGGGGCGACCCCAGGGATAGTGCCACAGAAAGCAAACCGCCGCTGGTCTTCGGATCCGGCGGCAAGGGTGAAAGGGTGCGGTAAGAGCGCACCGCGCGGCCGGTAACGGGCGCGGACCAGGTAAACCCCACCGGGAGCAAGACCGAATAGGGACGGCACGGGCGCTCGCGGGCGTCCAGGCGGGTTTTCGCGTCGCCGTCCGGGTTGGTTGCTAGAGGCGTCCGGCAACGGGCGTCCCAGATGAATGGCCGCCACGTCGCGCCCGCCGCGAGCGGGCGAGGCCATACAGAACCCGGCTTACAGGCCGGCTGGCGCTTCCCTTTCCTTCTTTCCCAATCCCCCAAGGTCCGTCCGGGGCGGGCGCTCGAGGCGTCCAGTCGCGGTGATCGTGACGCTCCACGGGCGCTCGCGCGGCGCTGAGACGATCTTAACCTTGTTTGGTCATCTTCGACCCGATTGCAGGTCGATTGCGCGATGTGGGGCGGGGATATCCCGTTGACGACCATAAAAGCCCATGATATCCCAGAAGAGACCAATCGGATGGCCGGTGAGCCAGGCCGACGGCACGATCGCCGACAATCTCATGCCGGTATGACCCGGCCACGCGGTCCTGCGTGGCGGGAGAGGGTCCGGCTGTGGCGCGCGCGGCCTGGTTCGGTGTCGTTCGGGCGTGTCGAGAGGGGTGGAACCGGGCAGATGGATGGCGGCAAGGCGTTATGGACCGGTTCGTTTCGCGTTTTCACAACCGTGTCGACAGCAAGGGCCGCGTGTCGGTGCCCGCGCCCTTCCGCGCCATCCTGGCGCGTGATGGCGCCGAGGCCGTCTATGTCTATCCCGCGCTCGGTGTCGAGGCGCTTGACGGCGGCGGAGATCGGCTGATGGACGAGATCAACCGGCTGCTCGACGCCCTGCCGCCCTATTCCGATGAACGCGACCAGTTGTCGACGGCGCTGCTCGGCGATTGCGAGCAGCTGAAGATCGACGGTGACGGCCGCGTCGTGCTCAGCGAGGCGCTGAAGCACCATGCCGGCATCGGCCCGGAGGTCGTCTTCGTCGGCGTTGGCCACAAGTTCCAGATCTGGGAGCCTGAGCGCTTCGCCGTGCATCAGGCGGATGCGCGCGACAAGGCGCGGGAATTGCGCCGCTTGCTCGGCGGCGGCGACACGCCGGTTCCGGGAGCGCGGGGCACATGACGGATCGCGGCGGAACAGAGCGTCCGGCCGCTGGCGGACCGGTCCGGCATGTTCCCGTCCTCCTGGACGAGGTCGTGGCCGCCATCGCGCCCGCCGACGGCGCGCGGATCATCGATGCGACCTTCGGCCAGGGCGGCTACACGCGGGCCTTTCTCGCCGAAGCCGACTGCGCGGTGCTCGGCATCGACCGCGATCCCGAGGCCGAGCGTGCCGCCGGGCGCCTCATGGCGGACCATGGCGCGCGTTTCGCCTTCCGCCTTGGCCGGTTCTCCGATCTCGACACGATCGCCGAGGACACCGGTTTCGCGCCCGCCGATGCCATCGCCTTCGATATCGGCGTGTCCTCGGTGCAGCTCGACGAAGCCGGTCGCGGCTTTTCGTTCCAGGCCGACGGGCCGCTCGACATGCGGATGAGCGGGGCGGGTGAGAGCGCCGCCGATGTGGTCAACACAGCCAGCGAAACCGATCTCGCCGATATCTTTTATCATTTTGGCGAGGAGCGTGGCGCCCGCCGCATCGCCCGCCGGATCGTGGCGCGCCGCGACGCACAGCCCTTCGAGCGCACCCTCGATCTGGCCGAGACCATCGCCGATGTGCTGGGTCGCCGGCCGGATGGTAAGCACCCTGCGACGCGCGCCTTCCAGGGCCTGCGCATCCATGTCAATCGCGAACTCGACGAACTGGTCGACGGGCTGGACGCGGCCGAGCGCAGCCTGAAGCCGGGCGGTCGTCTGGCGGTCGTCTCGTTCCATTCCCTCGAAGACCGCATCGTGAAACGGTTCCTCGACGGGCGGTCGGGCGCGGGCGACAGCGTATCGCGCCATATGCCGGCCGCGCGCGGGCCCGACGCCACCTTCCGGCTGGCCTTTCGCGGCGCGCGCAAGCCGTCCAAAGCCGAGATCGACCGCAATCCGCGCGCGCGCTCGGCCAGGCTCCGGGCCGCCATCCGCACCGATGCCGCGCCGCGCGTGTCCGATCGCGCGCAGCTCTTGCCGGCGATAACGGCGCGGGAGGGGAGGCGGCGCGCATGAACCGGATCATCATGCTGGTCGTGGTCACGGTGGTCGTCGCGGCCGCCGCCGTCCTTTACGCGCAGAAGCACGACGCGACGCTGGCCCGCGACCGGATCGCCCATCTGCGCCTGGAAATCGCCGGCCTGCATGCCGAGGTCGACGTCTTGCGCGCCGAATGGACCGCGCTGAACGATCCCGGCCGCATTCAGACCCTGGCCGATAGGTTTCTCGCGCTTGGCCCGGTGCAGCCCGACCAGTTCGTCGACCTGCGCGATTTGCCATTGCGTCCGGCCGGCGGACCCCGTCTCGCCGATGAAGGCGATGCGCTGATCACGGGCAGCATCCCTGATGGCGAGAGTATCCCCGATGCCGGAACGGGCATGGCCGGCGGCGGCCCAGCCGCGGTACCGCCACGGCGGGGCAACGAAATCGACGACTTGCTCGATGGCCTGCTCGGTGGGCAGGGAGTGCCGCGATGATCGGCGCGTTTGGCATGACGGGCGCCAAAAGGAAGCCCCGCCGTGATGCCGGGCAGGCCGTCGCGGCGGCGGGCCAGGGCGTCAAGCGGCTGATCGGCCGACCATCAAAGCCCGGCCGGCACCGCTCGCGCGTCTTCCTGGCCATGGCGGTTTTCGTGCTCGTCTATGGCGCGATCTCGGCGCGCCTCGTCATGCTCGGCCTCGGCGAGCCGGGGCAGGTCTCCTATCACGCCCGTCTCGTCGAGGAGGTGACCAAGGCGCGGCCCGACATCACCGACCGCAACGGCACGCTCCTGGCCAGCGACATCCTGGTGCCCTCGCTCTATGCCGAGCCGCACAAGCTGCTCGATGTCGACGAGGCGATCGAACAGCTCGTGACGGTGTTTCCCGATCTCGACACGACCGATCTGCGCCGCAGGCTCGACAGCGAGCGGCGTTTCGCCTGGGTGCGGCGCGAATTGTCGCCCGACGAGCGCCGCCGGGTCCATGCGCTCGGCATTCCGGGCATGGAATTCGTCAACGAGACCCGCCGCGTCTATCCCGCCGGCAGCCTGACCGCGCATGTCCTCGGCCATGTCGATGTCGACAATCGCGGCATCGCCGGTTTCGAACGCCATATCGATGCCTCGGGCCTCGCGGATCTGCACGCCTTCGGCTTCGCGCGCGGCGAGGATCTGCCCGAACGCCGGCTGACCATCGATCTCCGCGTCCAGCATGCCATGCGCGATGAATTGCGCCGCGCCATGGCGACCTTCGACGCCAAGGCGGCCGGCGGCGTCATCGTCGATGCCGCGACCGGCGAGGTCGTCGCGCTGGTGTCGCTGCCCGACTACGATCCGGCGCGACCGAAGACCTCGCTCGATCCGGAAGCCATCAACCGCATCACCACGGGCGTCTACGAACTGGGCTCGGCGATCAAGGCCTTCACCGTGGCGATGGCGTTGGACGCGGGCGTCGCCACGCTCGAAACCCGCTATGACGCGCGCAGCCCGATCCGCATCGCCTCGTTCACGATCGACGATTTCCACGCCAAGCGGCGCATCATGACGGTGCCGGAAGTGTTCGTGCATTCCTCCAATATCGGCACCGCGCGCATGGCGCTCGATGTCGGCATCGCCGGCCATCAGGCCTTTCTGGAGCGGATGGGCTTCAGGGACGGCATCGAGACCGAACTGCCGGAAACCTCGAGCCCGCTGTTTCCGACCAATTGGGGCGAATTGTCGTCGATGACGATCTCCTTCGGCCATGGCTTCTCCATCTCGCCGATGCAGGCGGTGGTCGCCGGCGCCGCACTCGTGAATGGTGGCCGGCTCCTGCCGCCGACCTTCCTGGCGCGCTCGCCGGCCGAGGCGGCCGCCCTGGCCAAACAGGTCGTGCGGCCCGAAACGAGCGACATGATGCGCCATCTCATGCGGCTGAACGCGGTCGAGGGCACCGCGCGGCGCGCCGATCTCGGCGGCTTCCGCATTGGCGGCAAGACGGGCACGGCGGAGAAGGTCGTCAATGGGCGCTATTCCAACGACCGGGTCCTGACCACCTTTCTCGCGGCCTTTCCGATGGAAGAACCGCGCTATGTCATGCTGACGATGCTCGACGAGCCCAAAGGGCTTCCCGAAACCCATGGCTATCGGACATCGGGTTGGAATATCGTGCCGGCCACGGGCCGGGTGATCGAACGGATCGCGCCTTTGTTGGGGGTCGAGCGCGCGCCGGTCGAAAGCGCCGAGGGCGGGGTGCGCGCGGCTTTGTAGACGCCACGGCACGCCACTGCGGTGACGTGAACATGGGTTGGGGGCGCGTGCCGGGCCGCTAAGGCCCTCGCGCGGCTTTGGATGGAGGTCGAGTGGTGCAAGCCCCCCTGACGCGATCGGACATTCCGCGCATCGGCGACGTTCTGGCCGCGAGCTTGCCGCCGGGCAGCCTGCCGGCCACCGTGGCCGAACTGTCCATCACAGGTCTCGCGCTCGATTCCCGCAATACCGCGCCCGGCGATCTGTTCGCCGCGCTGCCCGGAACCCATGTCGACGGCGCGCGCTTCGCGCTCGCGGCCGAAACCGCCGGCGCCGTGGCCATTCTCACCGGCCTCGACCAGGACATCGACCCTGCCGTCACGCTGCCCGTCCTGCGCGTCGCCGATCCGAGGCGCGCCTTGGCGCTCGCGGCGGCGCATCTGTACGGCCCCCAGCCCGACACGGTCGTCGCCGTTACCGGCACCAGTGGCAAGACGTCGGTCGCCGAATTTGTCCGCCAGATCTTCGCCCATGCCGGCCATCGCGCGGCAAGCCTCGGCACGCTCGGCGTCACCACGGCCGAGGGCGTGCACAAGGGCGCGCTGACCACGCCCGACGCCATCGGCCTGCACCGCGATCTCGCCGACCTGTCGCGGGCCGGCATCACCCATCTGGCGATGGAGGCGTCGAGCCACGGGATCGATCAGCGCCGGCTCGACGGCGTCGTGCTCAAGGCCGCCGGCTTCACCAATCTCGGCCGCGACCATCTCGACTATCACGCCGACATGGAGGCCTATTTCGCCGCCAAGCTGCGCCTGTTCGACACGCTTCTGCCCGATGGCGGGATCGGCGTGGTCGATGTCGACAGCCATTGGGGCGAACGCGTCGCCGGCACGCTGGCCGAGCGCGGCGTGACCGTCTTCACCGTCGGCAAGACCGGCGGCACGCTGAGGATGTCCGACTGCCTGATCGATGCCGGGGGCCAGCATCTCCTGGTCCGTCATTGCGGCACCGACCACAAGGTGTCGTTGCCGCTGGTCGGCGTGTTCCAGGCACAGAACGCCGTGATGGCGGCCGGCCTCGCCATCGCGGCCGGTATCGATCCCGACAAGGCGATCGCGGCGCTCGGCCATCTCAGCGGCGCGCCGGGCCGGCTCGAGCGCGTCGGCGCGTCGCGCCATGGCGCGCCCGTCTTCGTCGATTACGCCCACAAGCCCGACGCGCTCGAGGAAGCGCTGAAAGCCTTGCGACCCTTCACGCAGAATCGGCTTATTGTGGTGGTCGGCGCGGGCGGTGATCGGGATCCGGGAAAACGGCCATTGATGGGGCAGGCAGCGATACGCAATGCGGACAGGGTGATCATCACCGATGACAATCCGCGCAGCGAGGACCCGGCGGCGATCCGGCGCGAGATCCTGGCCGCCGCGCCCGGCGCCATCGAGATCGGTGATCGCGCGGCCGCCATCTCCGAAGCGATCGCCTGCCTCGACGCTGGCGATGTCTTGCTGATCGCCGGCAAGGGGCACGAGACCGGCCAGATCGTCGGCGACGAGGTGCGGCCTTTCTCCGATCAGGAGGTGGCGCGCGCCTGTCTCGCGGAGGCGCCAGCATGAGCGGCCAGCCCGCCTTGTGGACCGGCGCGGCCTTCGTCGAGGCCATCGGGGGGCAACTGCGCGGCACCGCGCCCGAAACGATCACCGGCGTGTCGATCGACAGCCGCAGCATCGCGCCCGGGGAGGCCTTCTTCGCCATTGTCGGCGACCGTCTCGACGGCCATGATTTCGTCGGCCAGGCGCTGACCGCGGGCGGCGGCATCGCCGTCGTCTCGGCCGACATGGCCGACCGCTTCGCCGCCGACCGCAGCCCGCTTCTCGTCGTCGACGACACGCTGGACGCGCTGCGCCGGCTCGGCCGCGCCGCGCGTCGGCGCTCGGACGCGACGGTCATCGGCGTGACCGGCAGCGTCGGCAAGACCGGCACCAAGGAAGCGCTCAAGCTGACGTTGAGCCCGAGCGGGGAGACCTACGCGTCCTCGCAATCGTACAACAATCACTGGGGCGTGCCGCTGTCGCTGTCGCGCTTTCCCGAGACGGCGGCCTTCGGCGTCTTCGAGATGGGCATGAACCATGCCGGCGAGATCACACCGCTGACCCAGATGGTGCGCCCGGATATCGCCATCGTGACGACGGTCGAGCCGGTGCATCTCGAATTCTTCGAGTCGGTCGCCGGCATCGCCGATGCCAAGGCGGAGATCTTCAACGGGCTCGAAACCGACGGCATCGCCATCCTGAACCGCGACAACGCCTATTTCGAGCGTCTGGCCGACCATGCCGAACGCTGTGGCGCCCGCATCGTGAGCTTCGGCGAGGATGAGGCCGCCGATGCGCGGCTGATCGAGGTGTCGGCCCAGCAGGGCCTGTCCTGCGTCGTCGCCGACATTCTCGGCGACAAGGTGACCTACAAGATCGGCGCGCCCGGCCTGCATCTGGTCAAGAACAGCCTGGCGGCGCTGGCCGCGGTCAAGCTCGCCGGCGGCGATCTGGCGCGCGCCGCGCTCGCCTATCAGGACATCGCCCCGCCGAGCGGGCGCGGCGCCCAGATCGATCTCCATCTCGGCCATGGCGAAGCGGTGCTGATCGACGAGAGCTACAACGCCAATCCGGCATCGGTGCGGGCCGCCCTGGCGGTGCTCGGCCAGACGCCGATCGGGCTGCACGGCCGACGCATCGCGGTGCTCGGCGACATGCTGGAACTCGGCGACAGCGCCGAGGCGCGCCATGCCGATCTCGCCCCCGCCGTCGCCGATGCCGGCATCGATGTCGTCCACACCGTCGGCCCGCTGATGGAAAAGCTGTGGCATGCCTTGCCGGCAGACACGCGCGGCCACCATGTCGCGGCGGCCGACGATCTGACCAAACGCCTGACGGCCGAGATGCGCCCCGGCGACGCGATCATGATCAAGGGGTCGCTCGCCACCCGCATGGGCCCCCTTGTTTCCGCCCTCAAGACCGCTTATCCGCCTCCGGGTTCCGCCACGTCATAAGCCGGTTGGCCATCGGCGCGGCCCGACCGAGGACATTCGCCCATGCTCGTTTTCCTGGAAGCTCTCAGCGGCCAGTTTCAGGTCTTCAACCTTTTCGGCTACCAGACCGTTCGTACCGGCGGCGCCATCCTGACCGCCATGTTCTTCGTCTTCTTCTTCGGCCCGCGCATGATCCGCATGCTGCGCGTGCGCCAGGGCAAGGGGCAGCCGATTCGCGAGGATGGCCCGCAGAGCCATCTTGTCGCCAAGAAGGGCACGCCGACCATGGGCGGGATCATGATCCTGCTCGCCATCGTGGTCAGCGTGCTGTTATGGGCCGACCTGTCGAACGGCTTCGTCTGGGTCGTCCTGTTCGTCACCGTCGGCTTCGGCCTGATCGGCTTCTACGACGACTATCTCAAGGTTACCCGCCAGTCCCATGCCGGCTTCTCCGGCCGCCAGCGCCTCGCCATCGAGATCGTGCTGGCGATCATCGCGGTCTATATCCTGACCCAGATCGGCCAGCCGGAAACCGCGACCTCGCTGGCCATTCCCTTCTTCAAGGACTTCCTGATCGATCTCGGCCTGTTCTTCATCGCCTTCGGCGTCATCGTCATCGTCGGCGCGGGCAATGCGGTCAATCTGACCGACGGCCTCGACGGGCTGGCCATCGTGCCGGTGATGATCGCCGCCGGCACCTTCGGCCTGATCGCCTATCTCTCGGGCAACGCCATCTTCGCCAACTATCTGCAGATCAATTTCGTGCCCGGCACCGGCGAACTCGCCGTCCTGTGCGGGGCGGTCATCGGGGCCGGTCTCGGCTTTCTCTGGTTCAACGCGCCGCCGGCCTCGATCTTCATGGGCGATACCGGCTCGCTGGCGCTCGGCGGCATGCTCGGCACCATCGCGGTCGCCACCAAACACGAGATCGTGCTGGCCATCGTTGGCGGCCTGTTCGTCTTGGAGGCGGTGTCGGTGATGGTCCAGGTCGTCTCCTTCAAGCTGACGGGAAAGCGCGTCTTCCGCATGGCGCCGATCCATCACCATTTCGAACAGCTCGGCTGGGCCGAGCCACAGATCGTCGTCCGGTTCTGGATCATCGCCTTCGTCCTGGCGCTGATCGGCCTGTCGACGCTGAAGCTGAGGTAGGCGCGTGATCCCTGTGCGCGGCCATGAGGGCCAGGCGATCGGCGTTCTCGGACTGGGGCGCAGCGGGCTCGCCACGGCCACCGCCCTCAAGGCCGGCGGCGCGACGCCGCTTCTATGGGACGACCGGGAAGACGCGGTCTCGGCGGCCCGCGACGCCGGTTTCGACACGCTCGATCTCGCCGACGCGCCCTGGCCCGATCTCGCGGCACTGATCGTCAGCCCGGGGATTGCCCATCTCTACCCCGCGCCGCATCCGGTGGTGCGCCGCGCCTGGGGCGAGGGCGTGCCGGTCGACAACGATATCGGGCTGTTCTTCGCGGCCTGCCCCGACGCCCGCGTTGTCGCGGTCACCGGCACCAATGGCAAATCGACCACCACGGCGCTGATCGCCCACGGCCTGGCCGAAGCCGGGCGCAAGGTCCAGATGGGCGGCAATATCGGCACTGCCGTGCTCGCCCTCGACCCGCCGCGCGAGGACGAGATCGTCGTCCTCGAACTCTCCTCCTATCAGATCGATCTCGCCCGCCGGCTTGCGCCGGAGATCGCCGTCTTCCTCAATCTGGCGCCCGACCATCTCGACCGGCATGGCGGCTATGGCGGCTATTTCAGCGCCAAGCGGCGGCTGTTCTCGGTCGGCCGGCCGACCTGTTCGGTGATCGGCGTCGACGAGCCGGAGGGGCGGTTTCTCGCCAATGAGATGCGCGGCGGGCGCGATCCCGGCGACAGCGTCGTCGCGGTGTCGGCGACGCGGCCCCTGGCCGGGCGCGGGCTCAGCGTCGCCCGGCGCGACGACCGGCTGGTCGCGTTTCGCGACGGCGTGGAAACGCTGTCGGTCGATCTTGCCGATGCCGTATCGCTTAAGGGCGTTCACAACGCCCAGAACGCGGCCGCGGCGACCGCTGTCCTGCTCAGGCTTGGCCTGGCCGAAACCGAGATCCAGACCGGCCTGAACACATTCCCCGGCCTTGCTCACCGCATGCAGGATATCGGCCGGATCGGCGCCGTCCGCTTCGTCAACGATTCCAAGGCGACGAATCCCGAAGCCGCCGCCAGATCGCTGGCGAGCTATGCCGACGTCTACTGGATCGCCGGCGGCCAGGCCAAGGAAGACGGGCTCGGCGCGCTCGCCGACGCGCTCGGGACGGTGCGCCACGCCTTCCTGATCGGCGAGGCCATGGACATGCTGGCCGACGCGCTCGACAGCCATGTGCCGGTCACCCGTGCCGGCACGCTGGAGGCCGCCGTCACAGCGGCCGCCGCGCAGGCACAGCGCGACAACGCCGCCTCGGGCGGGGGACAGGCGGTGGTTCTGCTCGCGCCGGCCTGTGCGTCCTTCGACCAGTTTAGAGATTTTGAACACAGAGGCCGCACATTTACCGATCATGCGGCCGGCTTGCCCGGCTTCGTGCCGCGTGTCGCGGGCACCGACACGCCATCCGGGCGGTGAGGGGACAAAAGACGTGTTTCGGCGGACAGATCAGACGATAGCGGCGCGCTGGTGGTGGACGGTCGACCGGTCGCTGCTCGGCGCGGTGCTGGCGCTGCTCGCCGCCGGGCTGATCCTGTCATTCGCCGGCAGTCCGCCGGTCGCCGACCGGATCGGGCTCGATCCATTCCATTTCGTCTATCGCCACGTCCTGTTTCTCATTCCGGCCATCGCCGTGCTGATCGGCGTGTCGCTCCTGACGCCGCGCCAGATCCGCCGCCTCGCCGGCGTGATGCTGCTGGTGACGCTCGCCATGACGGCGGCGACGCTCGTCATCGGCGAGGAGGTCAAGGGCGCGACGCGCTGGATCGACATGGGCGTGTTCAATCTGCAGCCCTCTGAGTTCCTCAAGCCCGCCTTCGTGGTGGTGGCGGCCTGGCTGATGGCCGAGGCCGGGCGCCGGCCCGACATGCCGGCCAATCTCCTCTGCGCCGGCCTGCTCGGCCTGATCGTCTGCCTTCTCGTGCTGCAGCCCGATTTCGGCCAGACCCTGCTGATCCTGGTGGTCTGGGGCGCGCTTCTGTTCGCCGCCGGCATGTCCTGGCTGTGGATCGCCGTTCTCGGCGTCATCGGCTTCGGCGGCATCATCATGGCCTATGCCACGATCCCGCATGTCCAGAGCCGCATCGACCGGTTCCTCGATCCCGGCGCCTATGACACCTTCCAGACCGATCGCGCCATCGAGGCGATCGTCCGTGGCGGCTGGTTCGGCGCCGGGCCGGGCGAGGGCACGGTGAAGCGGGTGCTGCCGGATTCGCATACCGATTTCATCTTCGCGGTGGCGGCCGAGGAATTCGGCGTCGTCATCTGCCTGGTGATCGTCCTTCTGTTCGGCTTCGTGGTGCTCCGTGGCCTGTTCCGCAGCCTGGCGCTGCCGGACACCTTTTCGCGGCTCGCCGTTCTCGGCCTTGTCACGCTGATCGGCCTGCAGGCGGCGATCAACATGTCGGTCAATCTCAACCTGGTGCCGGCCAAGGGCATGACGCTGCCCTTCGTCTCCTATGGCGGCTCGTCGCTGGTCGCGCTCGCCATCACCATGGGCATGGTGCTGGGGCTGACGCGCAAACGGCCGCATGCCCGCCCCGTCGAGGAGGATCTCGATATCCGGCTGGTCGAGGTCCGACCGTGACCGATCTCTCGGGCCGGCTCGTCCTGCTCGCCGCCGGCGGCACGGGTGGGCACCTGTTTCCCGCCCAGGCGCTCGCCAGCGTGCTGTCGGCCCGCGGCGCGCGGGTGCATCTCATCACCGACGATCGCGGCGACCGCTACGGCATGACCTTTCCCGCCGACGAGATCCATCTCGTCAAGGCCGATACCATCCGTGGCCGCAACCCGCTGCGCCTGCTCAAGACCTTCTGGAAGCTCGGCCTGGGTTTTCTGGCCGCGCGCGCCATCATCGGCCGGACGAGGCCGGATGTCGTCGTCGGCTTCGGCGGCTATCCGACGCTGCCGCCGATCTTCGCCGCCTGGTCGCGCGGCACGCCGGCGATCCTGCATGAACAGAACGCCGTCATGGGGCGCGCCAACCGGCTTCTCGCGGCGCGCGTCGACAAAATCGCGACGAGCTTCCCCAAGGTCCGCAACCTGAAGCCCGAGGATGTCGAGAAATGCGTCCAGGTCGGCATTCCGGTGCGCGCCGAGGTGATCGCCCAGCGCGAGACGGCCTATGACCCGCCCGTCGCCGGTGGCGATCTCAGACTTCTGGTCTTTGGCGGCAGCCAGGGCGCGCGCATCCTGTCCGATGTCGTGCCCGGCGCCGTCGCCCGGCTCGACGCGGCCCAGCGCGCCCGCCTGACCGTCGTCCAGCAATGCCGCGAGGAGGATCTCGACCGCGTCCGCTTCGCCTATGACGCGGTCGGCGTGACGGCCGAACTGGCGCCCTTCTTCGCCGACCTGCCCGCCCGCATGGCCAATGCCCATCTCGTCGTCAGCCGGTCCGGCGCCTCGACGGTGGCCGAACTCGGCGTCATCGGCCGGCCGTCGTTGCTCGTGCCGCTGCCGCACGCGCTCGACAATGACCAGCTGATGAATGCCGCGGCGTTGTCCTCGGAAGGCGGGGCGGTGATGATGCAACAGGCGGCGCTGACCCCGCATACGCTCGCCGACCGGCTGGTCGCGTTCATGGACCGGCCCGACCAGCTCGCCGACATGGCGGCCAAGGCGCGCGCCTTCGGCAAGCCGCACGCGGCCGAAGCCCTTGCCGACCTCGTCGCGACGCTGGTAACAGGCGAAACCTGATCGGCGAAGCCTGACGGGCGCGGCCTGATCGGCGGGCCAGACAACGAGACCCGATCGCCGCCGGCGCGGCCTTGGCGGATCAACAGTCGGACTGACAGGATCTTTCTCATGTCCATGCGTTCCCCGCTCGAAACCGGCACCATCCATTTCATCGGCATTGGCGGGATCGGCATGAGCGGCATCGCCGAGATCCTGGCCAATCTCGATTATCGGGTGCAGGGCTCGGACATTTCCGAAAGCGCCAATGTCCAGCGGTTGCGCGACAAGGGCATCGAGGTGATCGTCGGCCACCGGGCCGAGAATGTCGAAACCGCCCAGGTCGTCGTCTATTCCTCGGCCGTCAAGCGCGACAATCCCGAACTGATGGAAGCCAGGCGGCGGCGCATTCCGGTCGTCCGCCGGGCCGAGATGCTGGCCGAACTGATGCGGCTGAAATCGTCCATCGCGGTCGGCGGCACCCATGGCAAGACGACCACGACGACGCTGGTGGCGAGCCTGCTCGATGCCGGCGGCATCGACCCGACCGTGATCAATGGCGGGATCATCAACGCTTACGGTACCAATGCCCGGCTCGGCGCCGGCGACTGGATGGTGGTCGAGGCCGATGAATCCGACGGCAGCTTTCTGAGATTGCCCGCCGAAGTCGCCATCATCACCAATATCGACCCCGAGCATCTCGACCATTACGGCGATTTCGACGCCATCCGCGATGCCTTCCGCACCTTCGTCGACAATCTGCCCTTCTACGGCTTCGCGGTGATGTGCACCGATCATGTGGAGGTCCAGGCGCTTGTCGGGCGCATCGAGGACCGCACGGTGATCACCTATGGCGAGAACCTCCAGGCCGATGCGCGGCTGATCGATTTCCGCCCCGAAGGCGGCGGCTCGCGCTTCCGCGTGACCCTGCGCGAGCGGCCGACGCGTATCATTGAGGAAATGGGCGATTTCTTCCTTCCGATGCCCGGCAAGCACAATGCGCTGAACGCGCTCGCGGCCATCGCGGTGGCGCGCCGGGTCGGCGTGCCGACCGAGACGCTGAAGGCTGCCTTGGCCGATTTCACCGGCGTCAAGCGCCGCTTCACGCGCACCGGCGTCTGGAATGGGGTGACCATCATCGACGATTACGGCCACCATCCGGTGGAGATCACGGCCGTCCTGAAGGCGGCGCGCGAAGCCTGCGCCGGCCGCGTCATCGCGGTCGTCCAGCCGCACCGCTATAGCCGGCTCGACAGCCTGTTCGACGAGTTCTGCGCTTGTCTCAACGAGGCCGACACGGTTTTCGTGGCCGATGTCTTCGCCGCCGGCGAACAGCCCATTCCCGGCGCCGACCGCGACGGGCTGGTGGCCGGCCTCGCCCAGCACGGCCATCGCGACGCCCGCCCGCTGGCCGGCCCCGACCATCTCGCGCCCGAGATCGCGCGCCTCGCCAAGCCCGGCGACTATGTCATCTGCCTCGGCGCCGGCAACATCACCCAATGGGCCAACGCCCTGCCGGACGAACTGGCCGCGCTGCCCAGGGACCATTGACCCCGGGCCGAGAGCCCATCAGAGCGCCCCGAGGAGCATCGACCCTTTGGCCTTCGACGACATCGTGCCCGATCTCGAACGGGCGATGGCGGACACCGGCACGCCGCTGCGCGGCCGGTTGACCGCCAATGCGCCGCTCGCGGCCATTACCTGGTTCCGCGTCGGCGGACCGGCGCAGGCTTTGTTCTCGCCCGCCGACGAGATCGATCTGGCGGCCCTGCTCAAGATCCTGCCCGGTGAGATCCCGGTTCATGTCATCGGGCTCGGCTCCAACACGCTGGTCCGCGATGGCGGCCTGCCGGGGCTCGTCGTGCGGCTCGGCAAGGGGTTTTCGACGATCGCGATCGAGGACGGCCACCGCGTGCGGACAGGCGCCGCGGTGCGCGACAAGCAATTGGCCAAGGAAGCCTGCGAGGCGGGTATTGCCGGTCTCGCCTTCTACGCCGGTATTCCTGGCGGCATTGGCGGGGCGTTGCGCATGAATGCCGGCGACAAGCGGCCCCTGGGCGAGAGCCAGGTCGACGCGTCGGGCCGCCGGCGGACGGATACGAGCGAGAATGTCGTCGAGATCCGCGCCGTCACGCGGCAGGGCGCGATCGTGACGCTGACGTCCGGTGACATGGGCTATGGCTACCGGTCGTCCGCCGTGGCGCCCGATACGATCTTCACCGAAGCGGTCTATCAGGGGCGGCCGGGCGATCCGGCCGAGCTCATGGCGGAGATGGCGGCGGTCGAGCGCTATCGCGAGGAGCACCAGCCGACCAAGGCACGTACCGGCGGGTCCACCTTCAAGAACCCGCCCGGCCAGAGTGCCTGGAAGCTGATCGATGCCGCCGGCTGCCGGGGCTATCGCATCGGCTCGGCGATGATGAGCGAGATGCATTGCAATTTCCTGCTCGCCGATGACGAGGCGACGGCCTTCGACATCGAAAGCCTCGGCGAGACGGTGCGCCGCCGCGTCCATGAGACATCCGGCGTGCTGCTCGACTGGGAGATCAAGCGGGTCGGCGATTTCGGCGCGACGGGTGAGGTGGTGCCGTTTCGTCCTTGAAGGGCGGGGCGTCCCTCCTTCACCAAGGACACGGCTGTCCCTCTAACCAGAGGGGAGAGGGCTGGGGTGAGGGTGGTCTATGACGCCTCCCAATAGGCCGTGGCGGGCGGCGGCAGCCGCGCGAGCGCGGCATCGAGCGCGTCCGCTCCGACATGCCGGCGCAGAGCGCCGGCGACACGGGCGATGGCATCGTCGGGCGCGAAATTGTGATGACGCCGCAGCGACTGGACCTCGCGCGCGAGGCTGTCGCGGTCGCCGAAGCCCGTGACAGGCGCGTCCGGCGTCCAGTCGGCGATGAACAGGGCGCGCAGGAGCGGCGGCAGGGCCGTGGCGAAAACCAGCACCTCGTCGGATCTAAGCCGCCGGCGGAAGGTCAGGAACACCCCCTCGATGACCGTATAGGTCTGGTGCCGCGTCGCGAGTCCCAATGCCTCGCGCGCGTCTTCCAGGAAGGCGTCGAAATCGGCGGCGGCCCGCTGATAGGCGCGCGGCATCGGCATTGGCCACCTCCTCTGAGGTCCGGCGCGACGGCACCGGCGCGCGCCGTCTTTCCGGCAACGAAATCTTTCCACTCGTTAACGGTTCATTACCGGAATCGGGCGCAACGTCCTAACGAATCGTTAGCGGAATCGGGCCAATGCCGCCCGATGCAGCCGCGTTTCGGGAGCGCCCCATGACGCGGCCGCGCTCCCTTGGGAGCGTTCGCATGGCCGGATCGAAACATGTCGCCGTTCTGATGGGAGGCTGGGCCGCCGAACGCCCGGTCAGCCTGGATTCGGGCGCGGCCTGCGCCGAGGCGCTCGACAGCCTCGGACATCGGGTGACCCGGATCGATGTCGGCCGCGACGTGGCGTATGTCCTCGACGATCTCAAGCCCGATGTCGTGTTCAACGCGCTGCATGGCCCCGGCGGCGAGGACGGCACGATTCAGGGACTGCTCGAAATCCTGCGCCTGCCCTATACCCATTCCGGCGTGCTGGCCTCGGCGCTGGCGATGAACAAGGCCATGTCGCGGGAGATTTTCGCCGGTCACGGCATCCCCACCGCGACCGGCCGTATCGTGTCGCGCGACGAAGCGGCCCGCGCCCATGTCTACGAGCCGCCTTACGTGCTCAAGCCGATCAATGAGGGGTCGAGCTTCGGCGTCTTCATCGTGCGCGAGGATATGACGCATCCGCCGCAGGAACTGCATTCGGCGGACTGGCGCTTCGGCGAGACGATGCTGGCCGAACGCTTCGTGCCGGGCAAGGAACTGACCTGCGCGGTGTTCGGCGACCGGTCGCTCGGCGTCACCGAGATCGTGCCGGCCGCGGCCTTCTACGATTTCGAGGCGAAATACGCCGCGGGCGGCTCGCGGCACATCGTTCCGGCGCCGCTTAAACCAAATATTTACCATGAAATCGAGAGACTGGCGGTCGAGGCTCACAAGGCGCTCGGCTGTCGCGGCGTGACGCGGGCCGATTTTCGCTATGACGATCGGCCCGACGGCACCGGCGCGCTTGTCTGCCTGGAAGTGAACACCCAGCCCGGAATGACCGCGACATCGCTGGTTCCGGAGCTCGCCCAGCATACCGGCATGAGCTTTGTCGACCTGGTGCGCTGGATCTTGGAGGACGCATCGTGCGATCGCTAGAGCGATTCGGAACCAGGCGCCCCGCCGCGACGCGGCGCGCCGGTCGGCGGCCGAGACCGGCCGCCGATGCCGAAGGCTTGCGCGCCCGTCTCGCCCGCCTGCGTCACACGCTCGACAACGGTTTCGACCGGTTGGTCGGCCAGCTGCCGCCAGGCTTCGCCCGTGCCCGAACGGGCCGCGTCGGCGCCGCCGTTCTGCTCGCGGGCTTCGGCCTCTACGGCGCCTGGCTGGTCAGCGGCGATGCCGCGGCGCATCCCCATGTTGTGGCCCTGGCCGAACGGACCGGCTTCGCGTTGGAACGCGTCGAAATCTCCGGCCATGCCCATCTCGACGAGGGCGATGTGCTGGATCTCGTCGGTATCGTGCCCGGCGTCGCGCTGCCCTTGATCGATGCGGAAGCGACGCGCCAGCGCCTGGTGGCAAGCCCGTGGATCGCCTCGGCGGTGGTGCGCAAGCTCTATCCCGACCGTCTCGGCGTCGATATCGTCGAGGCCGATCCGATCGCCATCTGGCAGCATTCAGGCGTCTTCGAGGTCATCGCCCGCGACGGGCATCCGATGTCGCAGGTCTTCGCGCGCAATCTGCCCGACCTGCCGCTCGTCGTCGGTCCCGCCGCCAATCTGCGCGCCGCCGATCTGTTCGACGCCATCGCCCGCCATCCGGCGGTCGCCGAACAGACGAGCACCGCGATCTCGGTGGCCGGCCGGCGCTGGAACCTGAAACTGTCGCCCGGCCTCGACGTGTTGCTGCCGGAAACCGAACTGCATCTCGCTTTGGCGCAGCTCGACCGACTGATCGTCGATCACGGCCTGCTCGACCGAGCGGTCGACCGCATCGATCTCCGGCTGCCCGACCGCATTGTCCTGCGCGTGATGGAAGAAGCGGCCGACGACGAAGACGTCGACGGCAATGGGGAGGGCCGCTCCTAATGTCGGTGATCCAGCTGCCCAATCCCAAACGGGTGCCGCCGAACCGGTCGGAGACGCTGGCCGTCATCGATCTCGGCAGTGGCAAGATCTGCTGCATGATCGCGCGGCTGAAACCCCTGTCGCCCGATCAGGAGCGCCATGGCCGCACCCATCTCGTCGAGGTCGTCGGCTTCGGCGCCCAGCGCGCGCAAGGCATCAAGCGCGGCGTCGTCACCGAGATGGAGGACGCCGAACGCTCGGTCCGCGCCGCCGTCGACCATGCCGAGCGCATGGCGCGGGTCACCGTCGACGGCGTCATCGTCAATCTGTCGGGCGGCCGGCTGAAGACCGATGCCTTCTCCGCCGATGTCCGCACGCGTGGCCAGATCGGCGACGGCGATATCGGCCGTGTCCTCGCCGTGGCGCATGATCATGCCATTTCGACCGACCGAGCGGTGCTGCATTCGGTGCCGGTTTCCTACACGATCGACGGCGAGACCTCGGTGATCGATCCGCGCGGCATGGCCGGCGACAGCCTGACGGTCGATCTCAGCGTTATCTCGACCCAGATCCCCGCGCTCCGCAACATCGTCCTTCTGATGGAGCGCTGCCATCTCGCGGTCGACGGCATCGTCGCGACGCCCTATGCCAGCGGGCTCGCGGTCCTGGTCGCCGACGAACTCGAACTCGGCACGGTGTGCATCGATATCGGCGCCGGCACCACCAGCATCGGCGTCTTCGAGGGCGGCCGGCTGGTGCATTGCGATCAGATCGCCATCGGTGGCCATCATGTGACCATGGATCTGGCGCGCGGTCTGTCGACCTCGATTGACGCGGCCGAGCGCATCAAGACGCTCTATGGCAGCGCGATCTCGACCCAGGCCGACTACCGCGACACGGTCGCCGTGCCGCCGATCGAGGATCATTCCGGCCAGGCGGTGCCGGCCCAGGTGCCACGCGCCCAGGTGTCCGACATCATCCGGCCGCGCGTCGAGGAAGTCCTCGAACTGACGCGTGACCGGCTGCGCCAGTCGGGCCGCTGGCGGCGGCCGGGGCGCCGCGCGGTGGTCACTGGCGGCGGCAGCCAGCTGCCGGGCCTGACCGAACTGGCCGAGACGCTGCTCGACTGCCCGGTCCGCATCGGCCGCCCGATCGGCGTCGCCGGCCTGCCGGAAATCGCGCGCGGGCCCGGTTTCGCCACGCCGGTCGGCCTGCTCGTCTATCCGCAGGCCGCCCGCGAGGTCGATCTGCGCCCGACGCGCCGCCCGCTGAAACTGACGGGCACCGATGGCTATTTCGCCCGCGTCGGTCATTGGTTGCGGGAGAGTTTCTGATGACCGACCGGACGGACGATTTCACCCCCCAGAACACAGCCCAGCATACCGGCGGGAGGCCGGACATCATGAGCGATGAACAGCACCGCGAGGTAGTTGAGATGCCGATCAATCTGACAACCCCCGACATCACCGAACTGAAGCCGCGCATCATCGTTTTCGGTGTCGGCGGTGCAGGCGGTAATGCCGTCAACAACATGATCACATCCGGCCTCAACGGGGTCGATTTCGTGGTCGCCAATACCGACGCCCAGGCGCTCGCCAGTTCGGCGTCGGGTCGCGTCGTGCAGATGGGCACCCAGATCACCGAGGGTCTCGGCGCCGGCTCCCAGCCCGAGGTCGGCCGCGCGGCCGCCGAGGAATGCATCGATGAGATCAACGACCATCTCCAGGGCACCCATATGGTGTTCATCACCGCCGGCATGGGCGGCGGCACCGGCACCGGCGCCGGCCCGGTGATCGCGCGGGCGGCCCGCGAGATGGGCATCCTGACCGTCGGCGTCGTCACCAAGCCGTTCCAGTTCGAAGGCCAGCGCCGCGCCAAGGTGGCCGATGCCGGCATCGAGGAACTGCAGAAGAATGTCGACACGCTGATCGTCATTCCCAACCAGAACCTGTTCCGCGTCGCCAATGAGCAGACCACCTTCGCCGACGCCTTCGCCATGGCCGACCAGGTGCTCTATTCGGGCGTTGCCTGCATCACCGACCTGATGGTCAAGGAAGGCCTGATCAATCTCGACTTCGCCGATGTGCGCGCCGTGATGCGCGGCATGGGCAAGGCGATGATGGGCACCGGCGAGGCCAGCGGCGACAATCGCGCGGTGATGGCCGCCGAGGCGGCGATCGCCAATCCGCTGCTCGACGAGACCTCGATGTCGGGCGCCCGTGGCCTGCTGATCTCGATCACCGGCGGCCGCGATCTGACGCTCTACGAGGTCGATTCGGCGGCCACCCGGATCTCCGACGAGGTGGATCCGGAATGCAATGTTATTCTCGGCGCCACCTTCGACGAAAGCCTCGAAGGCATCGTCCGCGTCTCGGTCGTGGCGACCGGCATCGACAATGCCGCCCGCCTCGCTTCCGAAGAGGTGCGCAAGGTCGAGGAAGGCTTTTCCGAGCTGACGAGCCGGCTGAAGACCGCCGCCGGCGGCGCGTCGACCGCGCCGAAGGTGGATACCGCCCCGCGTGCCGAGGACGCCAAGCCGCCGCTGGTCGCGGCAACGGCGCCGGAAGCCGCGCCTAAAGCCGCCGCACCGGCCGAGCCCGCGGCGCAGAACATGTCGCAGCCAAAGGCCGAGCCCGCGCCGCTGTCGGTGGTGGAGCCCGTCGCCATGCCGGGTCATCCGGCGGCGCCGCAGCCGGCCCCCGTCGCGTCTCCCGCGCCTGCTCCGGCACCCGTGTCGGCCGATCCGGGCGTCACCATCAGCCGCATGTCATTCGCGCCCGAACCCGCGCCCGTCGACCGGCCGGCCGAGCCCGCCCAGACGCTCGAGGCTGAACTGGCCGCCGAGCCGAACTTCATTCCGCCGGTCGCGGCCCGCGCCGACGAGCGTAAGCCCCGCATGCCGCGCATCGAGGATTTCCCGCAGCCGGCGCGCGAGGCGCTCGAACAGCATTATCGCGCCAAGGAAACCGGTGAAGCGCCGGCGCCCAAGCGGCCCGGCCTGCTCGACCGGCTGACCCAGATCGGGCTCGGCCGGCGCGATGAGGGCGATGGCGCGCAGGCCCAGGCCGAACCCGGCCTGGGCGCCGCCGAGCCGGCCGCGCCCGAACTGCCGGAGGCGATGCGCGAATTCGCCAAGCCGCAGCGCGTTGCCAAACATCAGCCGCATGTCGCCAACGCGCCGCGCCGTCCGCAGCAGAGCGAGGACGATCAGTACGAAATCCCGGCATTTCTGCGGCGCCAGGCCAACTGACCCCTTGCGAGAGGGGAGGGCCGGAACGCTGTGTTGCAGGCCGTAACACAGCGTAAACAAGCGTGATTTGGTCGCCGAAGACCGAACCGGTATCAAGCTTGCGTTGATTGGGGGTGGTTGACGCTATTTTGCGAGTCGTTTTTCTCACCTGAGGCCCGATGGATTTCGGGCTGAGATGCGGCCTCAATATGGCGGACAGCCGAGCGACGATCGCGATGGCGGGGGGATCACCGTCCCAGGCGCGATCGTTCCACAAGGGACGCATGCATGAAGCCGTTCGAGCGCCAGACCACGCTTGCCGACACCGTTCGTCTTGACGGCATCGGCGTCCATCGTGGCAAAGCCGCTTCGGTAACGATTGCCCCGGCGCCGGTCGATACGGGGATCCTGTTTTCCAGCACCAATGGCGCGGAACTGATCGCGCGCTACGACATGGTGCGCTCGACCGCGCTGTCGACCGTCATCGGTGATGCGTCCGGCACGATCGCCACCATCGAACATCTCATGGCCGCCTTGTGCGGGCTCGGCATCGACAATGCCTATGTTGAGGTCGACGGCGACGAGGTGCCGATCCTGGACGGGTCGTCGGCGCCGTTCGTGGCTGCCTTCGAATCGGTCGGGCTGAAGCGCCAGCGCGCCGGTCGCCGCGTGATCCGGGTTCTCAAGCCGGTGCGGGTGAGCCAGGGCGACGCCGTCGCTGAACTCGCCCCTTGCGATCATCAGGCCTTCGACGTGACGATTGATTTCGACACGCCGGCGATCGGCCGCCAGGCTCTCGCCTTCGCGCTGACGCCCGATTTCTTCCGCGCCGAACTCGCCCGCGCCCGCACCTTCGGCTTCCTGCGCGATGTTGAGGGGCTGTGGTCGAAGGGCTTTGCGCTGGGCGCGTCCTACGACAATGCGGTCGTCATCGGCGACGATGAAGTGCTCAACCGTGACGGCCTGCGCTATGCGGACGAGTTCGTGCGCCACAAGGCGCTCGATGCCGTGGGTGATCTGTCGCTGGCCGGCGCGCCGATCATGGGGCGCTACCGGTCGGTGTGCGGCGGCCACCGGCTGAATGTCGCGATGCTCGACGCGCTGTTCGCCGATCCCGGTGCCTATGAGATCGTCGACCTGCCGCGCTTTAGCGAGGCCAAGGCCGGCCATGCCGAACCGGCCGCGATGCCGGTTGCCGCCTTCGCCCCCGACCTGTCCTGACGGCCGCGCCGTCTGGCGAAATCCGAGCGCCATTGCTCTGAATGGGCGATGGCGCGCGACGGGAATGTACCGGCGCTCGCCAGGGTTAACCTTATCTCGTCAATGGGATGCGATAGCGGGCCGGCGCGACGGGCGATGCCGCAAAATCGCTCGAATTCTGGATCAGATGCAGTCTTCGGCGAAACTGTGCTATGGCGAAGCGGCGCGGGCCGTGCGACAGGTTCGATGTCGAGAGCGTTGGTCTTGATGCTGGTCGCGGGTGGCGTTCGCCCGCGGCGGCATGTGTTAGGGTAGGGCCGTGCGGCCGAGGCGCGGAAGCGTCCGTGGTCAGGGCATGTGACGAAGATGGAACGGGTTATGGGCAATCGGCGGGGCAGGTTCTTGGTGCTCGCTTTCGCGTCGCTTTTCCTGGCGGGATGTTCCGGCTCGGGGCTTGGGCTGTTCAGCAGCGAAGAGACCTATGAGCCCGAGATCAGCGATGTCGCGCCGCCCGAGGACATGTTCAATGAAGGCCTGACGCTTCTGAATCAAGGATCGGTGACGCGCGCTTCGGAGAAGTTCGAGGAAGTCGACCAGTTCCACCCCTTCTCCGACTATGCCCGGCGCGCCACGCTGCTCGCGGCCTATTCCCATTACGAACGCGGCGATTACGAGAACGCCATCGCGTCCGCCTCGCGCTTCGTCCAGCTCAATCCCGGTAGCCCCGATGTCGCCTACGCCCAGTTCCTGATCGGCGAATCCTATTTCCAGCAGATGGGCACCATCGACCGCGACCAGTCGCCGGCCGAGCGCGCCGCCGCCGTCATGGGCGATCTCGCCGAGCGCTTTCCCGATTCGGAATATGCCCCCCAGGCGCGGCTGCGCGTGCGCATCGCGCTCGACCAGCTCGCCGGCAAGGAGATGGAGATCGGCCGCTACTATCAGCGTCGCGGTCAGTATCTCGGCTCGCTGAACCGCTACAAGAATGTGGTGACCAATTATCAGACGACACGGCATATCGAGGAAGCGCTGTATCGGCTGACCGAAAGCTATCTCGCGCTTGGCGTCGTCAGCGAGGCGCAGACCGCCGCCGCTGTCCTGGGGCATAACTTCCCCGACAGCGAGTGGTATCAAGACTCTTTCCGCTTGCTCGAAGCGCGCGGCCTCGAACCCGAGATCAACGAGCGCTCCTGGCTCGCCAGCGTCATCGACCGGGTCACCTGACCAGGCCCGCCTCCCACTCGGACCGTCGACCGGAAACGCCGGACGCGACCCCTCTGGTGTCGACCCTCTGGCGCAGACCACCGCCGCTGTGGCATTCAGGATGTCCTGACAAGATTCCCGGAAGGGCCGTCGCGCCATGCTGGTCCGGCTGTCTATACGCGATATCGTTCTGATCGACGCGCTCGACCTCGACCTGCGCGCCGGCCTGTCCGTCCTGTCGGGCGAGACCGGGGCCGGCAAGTCGATCCTGCTCGACGCGTTCTCGCTGGCGCTCGGCGCGCGCGGCGATGCCGGGCTCGTGCGCGACGGCGCTGGCCAGGGGCAGGTGACGGCGGTGTTCGAGATCGCCGGCGACCATGCCGCCCATGCCGTCCTGGCGGAGAACGGGCTCGAAACCGACGACGACGTGATCCTGCGCCGGGTGCAGTCGGCCGACGGGCGCACGCGCGCCTTCATCAACGACCAGCCGGTCTCGGCGCAGATGCTGCGCGCCATCGGCCGCACGCTGGTCGAGATCCACGGCCAGCATGACGAGCGCGCGCTGGTCGATCCGGAGGCGCATCGCGATCTCCTGGATCTCTTCGCCGGCCATGATGACGAGCTTGCCGCGACGCGCGCGGCCTGGCGGGTCTGGCGCGAGGCGCGTCGGCTTCTGGCCTCCGAGGAAGCCGCCCTCGAAAAGGCCATGGCCGATGCCGACTATCTGCGCCATGCGGCCGAGGAATTGCGGCTTTTGGCGCCCGAACCGGGCGAGGAGGAAGCCCTCGATGCCCGCCGTCGGCACATGATGCAGGCCGAAAAGGTCGCCGCCGATCTCAACGAGGCGCTCGACGCGGTGGCCGGGACGCATGCGCCGGGACCACAAATCGCCAGCTTGGCGCGCCGGCTGGAACGCCGGCTCGAGGATGTGCCCGATCTCGTCGCGCCTTTGATCGGCGCGCTTGACCGGTCGCTGGACGCGCTGGGCGAGGCGCAGTCGGCCGCCGAGGCCGCCCTTCAGGCGGCCGCCTTCGACCCGCGCGATCTCGAAACCGTCGAGGAGCGTCTGTTCGGCCTGCGCGCCGCGGCGCGCAAATATCAGGTCCAGGTCGATGACCTGCCGGCCCTCGCCGAGCGTTTCGCGGCGGATGTCGACGCGCTCGATGTTGGCCATGCCCGGATCGATGCGCGCCGCGCCGAGGTTGCGGACGCCGCCTCGGCCTATGAGGCGGCCGCGCGCGCGCTCAGCGCCGGTCGCCATGTAGCGGCCGAACGGCTGGATGCCGCGGTGAATGACGAACTGCCCGCGCTGAAGCTCGACCAGGCCCGTTTCACCACGCGGCTGACCACCGTCGACGCCGAGGCCGGTGGCGCCGATGGCATCGATCAGGTCGCGTTCTGGGTGCAGACCAATCCGGGCACCCAGCCGGGCCCGATGATGAAGATCGCCTCGGGTGGTGAATTGTCCCGCTTCCTGCTGGCGCTCAAGGTGTCGCTGGCTGGCAAGGGCGGCGCGCCGACGCTCGTCTTCGACGAAATCGATACCGGCGTCAGCGGGGCCGTGTCCGAGGCCATCGGCAACCGGCTGGCGCGGCTCGGCGACGCGGTGCAGGTTCTCGCCGTCACCCATGCCCCGCAGGTGGCGGCCCGGGCCGAGGCGCATTTCCTGATCGAGAAGGCGCTGCTCAATGGCGGGGCGCGGGTGGCGACCAGGGTTCAACCGCTCGACGATGCTGCGCGCCGCGAGGAAGTCGCGCGCATGCTGGCCGGCCAGGAGATCACCCGGGAAGCGCGCGCCGCCGCCGATCGCCTGATGGCCGGCCGTACCGGGGCCGAGACCTGATGGCGACCGCGCCCGATGCCGACGGCGAGACCCCGGTCGAGGCGCTGACGCCCGAGGTGGCGGCGGCCGAACTCGCCTTCCTGGCCGACGAGATCGCCGGCCACGACCGACGCTATTTCCAGGACGATGCGCCACTGATTTCGGATGCGGCCTATGACGCGCTGAAACGGCGCAATGGCGCGATCGAAGCGCGGTTTCCCGATCTCGTCCGGCCAGACAGCCCGTCCTTCCGGGTCGGCGCGGCGCCGAGCGAGAAATTCGACAAGGTGCGCCATGAAGTGGCGATGCTGTCGCTCGACAACGCCTTCGATGCCGACGATCTGCGTGGCTTCGTCGACCGCGTTCGGCGGTTTCTCGATCTCGATAGCACAACGCCACTCGCCTTCACCGCCGAACCTAAGATCGACGGCCTGTCGGCGGCCCTGCGCTACGAGGATGACATTTTGGTGCGCGGCGCGACGCGAGGCGACGGAAGCGAGGGCGAAAACGTCACGCCCAACCTGAAGACGGTGGCGGACATTCCGCTGCGCCTCAACGGCGGGCCGGGGGCCGTGTTCGAGGTGCGCGGCGAAGTCTATATGTCGCATGCCGATTTCTCGGCCCTGAACGACCGCCAGTTAGCCGACGGCAAGCCGGTCTTCGCCAATCCGCGCAATGCGGCCGCCGGCTCGCTGCGCCAGCTCGATTCCAAGATCACCGCCGCGCGGCCGCTGCGTTTCTTCGCCTATGCCTGGGGCGTCGCCGACCATGTGCCCGCCGACAGCCAGTCAGGCGTCCTGGAGGCTTTCCGGACCTGGGGCCTGCCGGTCAATCCGCTGACGCGGCGGGTCGAGACCCTCGATGAGATGATCGCCTATTACGACGAGATCGGCCAGGCGCGCGCCGAACTCGGCTATGACATCGACGGCATCGTCTACAAGGTCGACGATCTCGCCCGGCAGCGCACGCTGGGTTTCGTGTCGCGCAGCCCGCGCTGGGCCATCGCGCATAAGTTTCCCGCCGAACAGGCCGTCACCGTGCTCGACGACATCGAGATCCAGGTCGGCCGCACCGGCGCGCTGACCCCGGTCGCCAAGCTCAGGCCGGTTACCGTCGGCGGCGTCGTGGTGCGCAACGCGACTCTGCACAATGCCGACTATATCGCCGGGATCGGCAATGACGGCCTGCCGATCCGCGAAGGGCGCGATCTTCGGGTCGGCGATACGGTCATCGTGCAGCGCGCCGGCGACGTGATCCCGCAGATCGTCGATGTCGTGATCGACAAGCGGCCGGAAACGGCTGCGCCCTACCTGTTTCCCGAGCGCTGCCCGGCCTGCGGCAGCCATGCGATGCGCGAGGAAGACGCCAAGGGCAAGCGCGATTCGGTTACCCGCTGTACCGGCGGTCTGATCTGCCCGGCCCAGGCCGTCGAACGGCTGAAGCATTTCGTCTCGCGTCATGCCTTCGACATCGAAGGGCTCGGCGACAAGCAGGTCGACGCCTTCTACCGGGACGGGCTCGTGGTGCGGCCGAGCGACATCTTCACCTTGGAAGAGCGCGATCGGCGGTCGCTCAAGCGGCTCAAGGACCGCGAGGGCTGGGGCGAGACATCGGTGCGCAATCTCTTCGCCGCGATCGATTTCCGCCGCGCGATCGATCTCCATCGCTTCATCTTCGGGCTTGGCATTCGCCATGTCGGCGAGACGACGGCGCGCGATCTCGCCCGGCATTTCGGTTCTTTCGACGCGCTCCGTGCCGTGGCCGGCGCGGCGGCCGATCCCGATGGCGCGGCGTTTCAGTCCCTTGTCGCGGTCGATGGCGTCGGCGCGGTGGTCGCCCGCTCGATCGCGGAATTCTTCGCCGAAAGCCACAATCGCGAGGAGATCGACCGCCTTCTCGCCCATGTCACGCCATCGACGGTGGACAAGGCTGCCAATGCCGGGTCGGGTGATCTTCTGTTCGACGGTCAGACGGTCGTCTTCACCGGCAGCCTCGAACAGATGACTCGCGACGAGGCCAAGGAAATGGCGCGCGCGCTTGGCGCCAAGACCGCCGATTCGGTGTCGAAGAAGACGAATCTTGTCGTCGCCGGGCCGGGCGCTGGGTCGAAGCTCAAAAAGGCCAATGATCTCGGGATCGAGGTGATCGACGAGGCGGAATGGCTGAAGCGGGCCGGGCGCCGGCCGGGCGACTAGCGCCTCTCATCTCCGACCTCGAGCGCCGCACTATGGGGCGTCATCGCCGGGCTTGTCCCGGCAATCCAGCTTTCGCGACCTATCGCCTTGTAACCCCCAAGCCCGGGAGCAATGGCGTCGGATGGACGGCACGTTGTCGATTGCCGCCGTTATCCGAGCCTTGGTGCAGGCCTAGACCGGCGCGCAGGCCTGTTCCAGCCAAGCGCGGGTTTGATCATCGACCTCGGGGCCGAGGCGGGCGAAGACCGCCGCGTGATAGTCGTTCAGCCAGGCCCGCTCCGCCTCACCGAGAAGGCCCGGGACCACCAGCCGACGGTCGATCGGGGCGAAGGTCAGCGTCTCGAAGCCGAGCATCTCCTTGTCGCCGCCGGCGATTGGTTCGGCCTCGGTGACGAGGACAAGGTTCTCGATCCGGATGCCGAAGGCGCCTTCCCGATAGTAGCCCGGCTCGTTCGAAAGGATCATGCCCGGTTCCAGCGCCACCGTGCCGGTCTTGGAGATCCGCTGCGGGCCTTCATGCACGCCGAGATAGCTGCCGACGCCATGGCCGGTGCCGTGGTCGTAGTCGAAACCCGCCTGCCAGAGCGCGATGCGGGCGAGCGCGTCGAGTTGGGCGCCCGTCGTGCCCTTGGGAAAGCGGGCGAGCGAGATCGCGATCATGCCCTTCAGGACCAGCGTGAAGGCGCGCCGCATCGCCTCGTCCGGCGTGCCGACCGCGAGCGTGCGGGTGATGTCGGTGGTCCCGTCATTATATTGGCCGCCGGAATCGATCAGAAAGAGCGAATTGGCCTCGATCTTCCGGTTCGTGTCATGGCTGACCCGGTAATGCACGATCGCGCCATGGGGCCCGGCGCCCGAGATCGTGTCGAAGGAGATATCCTTCAAACGATTGGTCGCCCGGCGGCAGTCTTCGAGCTTCGTCGTGGCGGCGATCTCGTCGAGTCCGCCTGTCGGTGATTCCGCATCGAACCAGGCGAGAAAGCGCGCCACGGCCGCGCCGTCGCGCAGATGGGCGGTGCGCGCGCCGGCGATCTCGGCCGCCGTCTTCTTCGCTTTTGCCAGCGTGCAGGGGTCCGCCATGTCGACGAGCGTCGCGCCGGCACTGTCGAGCGCCTCGGCGATCCGCTCGGCCGTCATCGCGAATTCGATCCCCACCTTGGCCGTACCCAGCGCTCCAAGCGCATCAGGGAAGCCGTCGGGCGCCAATAGGTCGGCGCTGTCGGCGAGATAAGCCGTCACGTCGGGCGAGAGCTTCTCCGGCGCCAGAAAAAGCTGCGGCCGGCCGCTCGCGGGCAGGATCGCGAAGCCGAGCGCGATCGGCATATGGGCCACGTCGCCGCCGCGAATGTTGAACAGCCAGGCGATGTTCTCCGGCTGGGTGATGACGAAGGCGTCGACCTCCTTGTCCCGGAGCGCCTCCTGCATCTCCTCGAGCTTGTCTTGCGCCGAGCGGCCCGCATGGTCGAGCGGGTGCCGCGCGACCGGCGCGTCGGGCGGGGCGGGGCGGTCCTCCCACAGCGCATCGATCGGATTGGAGTCGAGCATCACGAGGTCGCAGCCCTTGCGCTCGGCCAGCTTGCGGAGCTTCGTCATGCCGGCGCGGGTGTGCAGCCAGGGGTCGACGCCGATGTGTTCGCCGCCAGTCAGCCGGTCTTCGAGAAATGTCAGCGGGCCGACATCGACCAGATGGACGATCTCGAACAGACCCGTGTCTGTCTGTGCCTCGGCCTGGATCGTGTAGCGCCCGTCGACGAACAGCGTCGCGCCGTCCTTCAGCACCGCCGCATAGCCGGCGGAGCCGCTGAAGCCGGTCAGCCAGGCGAGGCGTTCCTGATCGGGTGGCAGGAACTCGCTCTGATGGGCGTCGGCGCGCGGCAACAGGAAAATGTCGAGGCCGAGCGCGTCCATGCGCGCCCGCAGGCCCGCGAGACGCGGGGCCACCGAAGCCGGATCGACGGCGAGATCGAAGGACTGGAACATGATGGCTCTTTAGCGCGCACCCCGACCCCTTGCCAAGCATGGCGGTCGCGATCGGCCCCTCGCGCGCCACTAAGCAAGGGTTAACGCCAGCCATTTCGCAGTTGCGAAAAGCGCATGTTGGACATGCGTCGGGCGCGGGTTCTCAACAAGGGCAGTGATGCTTACCTTTTCGCTCAAGGGAAGAAATGCGCACCGAGACGGGGCGATCTGGCGCGGCGACTACCCGCGCTGTCGATTGACCAGTTAGGAGCGAAACATGAGCACTCAAGCCACAACCCCTGCCGATTTCTCGAATGCCCGCGTGGCCGCCATCGCCGATGCGACGGGCGGCCTTCTGGCCCGGATCTTCGATCACATGGTGCGGGCCCGCGAAGCCGAAGCACGGCGCCGGGTCAGCCAATACCTGCCCGACCACCTGCTGTCGGAATTCGAACGCGCCGGCACGACCCGGGAAACGCTGGGTCTCTGACTTGACGTTGATCTGAAGAAAGCCGGGGCTTGGTCCGACCATGCCCCGGCTTTTTTGAGCCGTTGCGGACACCTCGGCGCGTCGCATCCGCGTCTAGCGCCGCATCACCAGCGTGCGCCAGCCGTCGAGGTCGATGCGCTGGTCGAGGGTGAGCCCGCGATTGCGCCAGGCGGCTTCGACGAAACGGCCCTGCCAGGTCAGGAGTCCCGACAGGATGACCGCCCCGCCGGGCGCCACGAGCCGCGACAGGCCCGTCGCCATCTCGACCAGCGGATGGGCGAGGATATTGGCGAAGATCAGGTCATAGGGGGCCTGATCGCGGGCAATGGCGAGGTCCGGTCGCCCGCCGACCGCCAGATGGACATAGGGCGCGACGCCATTGTTGCGCACATTCTCCCGCGCCACCGCGACCGCCACCGGGTCGATATCGAGCCCGAGCGCGCGCGCCGGCACCGCGCGGCAGGCCGCGATGGCGAGAACGCCCGTGCCGGTGCCCATGTCGAGCACGCCGCGCGGCGTCCGCTGTTTCAGCTCACGGTCGAGCGCCAGAAGACAGCCCTTGGTGGTGCCGTGATGGCCGGTGCCGAAAGCGAGCCCCGCCTCGATCTCGATGCCGATCTCGTTGGGCCGGACGAAGGCGCGATCGTGTTGGCCATGCACGACGAAGCGGCCGGCGCGCACCGGCGGCAGGCCGTCGAGGCTTTTGCGCACCCAGTCGGTCGGGGCGAGCTGGGTCAGCACGGGCGTGCCGATGGCGCCGGCATCGCCGCCGAGCCCGTCGGTCAGCACGGCGGTTAGCCGGTCGAGATCGGGCGCGTCGGTGTAATAGGCCTCGACCGACCATTTGCCGTCGATTTCGAGCGACGAGGCCGCCGACGTCTCCGGCTCGATCAGCGCCAGGAGCAGGTCGGTGACCCGGTCCGCGGTGTCGGCGTCCCCGACGTCATATTTCAGGGCGAACATGGGCTTCGCGGCATCCTTCTGCCTCATGGGTGAGGGACGGCCGCGTCCCCCTTACCCCATCCCTCTCCCGCCGGCGGGAACTGGAGATGGGTGTCCTTGGATGAGGGGGTCAATGCCGTTCCAGGAAGCTGTCGAGGACGCGCTTGGTGCCGGAATGCTCGAAATCGACCGACAGCTTGTTGCCGTCGATGCCGGTCACCGCGCCATAGCCGAATTTCTGGTGGAACACGCGCTCGCCGACCGAAAAGCTGGTCTCCGTTCCGGTAGACCGCGCCAGGACCTCGCCTTCGATGGTCAACGGCCCGCGCGACGCTGCGGTCTTCGTGCCCATGCCGCGCGCTTTGGCGCGTTGCCAGCCGGGCGTGTCATAGGTCGAGCCGAAACTGTCGTCATCGAACCGGCTCTTGCCGTAGCCGCCGCCCATATAGGCCGAGCCGCCATAGCCCCAGGCGCCGGCCACCGAACCGGTTTCCACCACATCGACGCTGTCTTGCGGCAGTTCGTCGAGAAAGCGTGAGGGCTGGCTCGACTGCCACAGCCCGTGCACCCGGCGATTGGTGGCGAAATAGAGCTTGGCGCGTTTCTTGGCGCGGGTGATGCCGACATAGGCCAGCCGGCGCTCTTCCTCGAGCCCGGCGCGGCCCGATTCGTCGAGCGCCCGCTGATGCGGAAACAGCCCCTCCTCCCAGCCGGGCAGGAAGACGGTATCGAATTCGAGCCCCTTGGCCGAATGCAGCGTCATCAGCGTGATCGCGTCGAGCGCCTTGTCCTGATCGGCGTCCATCACCAGGCTGACATGTTCGAGAAAGCCCGGCAGCGTGTCATAGGGCTCCATGGAACGGATCAGTTCCTTGAGGTTTTCGAGCCGGCCCGGCGCGTCGGCCGACTTGTCCTTCATCCACATCTCGGTATAGCCGGCCTCGTCGAGCACCTGGGCGGCCAGTTCGGTATGCGGCAGGGTCTCGAGCTGCGCCCGCCAGCGGTCGAAATCATCGAGCAGCGCCTTTAGCGAGCGGCGCGCGGCCGGTTTCAGCTCCTCGGTCTCGACCAGGAGGCGGGCGGCCTCGGTCAGCGGCAGCGACCGGGCGCGCGCCAGGCTGTGCACGGTCTGCAGCGCCACATTGCCCAGGCCACGGCGCGGGGTGTTGAAGATGCGTTCAAAGGCGAGATCGTCGGCCGGCTGGGCGATGACGCGGAAATAGGCCAGCGCGTCGCGGATCTCGGCGCGTTCATAGAAGCGCGGGCCGCCGACGACCCGGTAGTTGAGGCCGAGCGTGACGAAGCGGTCCTCGAATTCGCGCATCTGGAACGAGGCGCGTACCAGGATCGCCATGTCGTCGAGCGACGCGCCGTCGCGCTGCAGGCGCTCGATTTCGTCGCCGATGATGCGGACCTCCTCCTCGGAATCCCACGCACACGCCACCGTCAGCTTCTCGCCGTCCTCGCCGTCGTCGGTATGCAGCGTCTTGCCGAGGCGGTCCTCGTTATGGGCGATGAGATGGGAGGCGGCGTTGAGGATATGCGGCGTCGAGCGGTAATTGCGTTCGAGCCGGATCACCTTGGCGCCGGGAAAGTCCTTCTCGAAGCGCAATATGTTGTCGACCTCGGCGCCGCGCCAGCCATAGATCGACTGGTCGTCGTCGCCGACGCAGCACACATTGCCCGAACCCTGGGCCAACAGCCTGAGCCAGAGATATTGCGCGACATTGGTGTCCTGATATTCGTCGACCAGGATGTAGCGGAACTTCCGGTGATAATCGGCGAGGACATCCGGATTGTCGCGCAGCAATCCGAGCGTTTCGACCAGGAGGTCGCCGAAATCGACGGCGTTGATGGTCTTCAGCCGGGTCTGATAGTCGCGATAGAGATCACCGCCGCGGCCATTGGCGAAGGCGGCGGCTTCGCCCGCCGGCACCGCGTCGGGACCCAGCCCCCGGTTCTTCCAGCCGTCGATCAGGGTCGCGAGATGGCGTCCCGGCCAGCGCTTTTCGTCGATATTCTCGGCCTGGATGAGCTGTTTCAGCAGGCGGATCTGGTCGTCGGTGTCGAGGATCGTGAAGTCGCGCTTCAGGCCGACCAGTTCGGCATGGGTCCTGAGGATCTTGACGCCGATCGAATGGAAGGTGCCGAGCCAGGGCATGCCCTCGACCGACTGACCGATGAGACCCGACACCCGCTCGCGCATCTCGCGCGCCGCCTTGTTGGTGAAGGTCACGGCGAGGATCTGGCCCGGCCAGGCGCGCCGCGTCGCCAGCAAATGCGCGATGCGGGTCGTCAGCACCCGCGTCTTGCCGGTGCCGGCGCCGGCCAAGACGAGAAGCGGGCCGTCGAGCGTCTCGACCGCGTCGCGCTGTTCGACATTCAGCCCGTCGAGATAGGCGTGATGGGTTTGCGGCGCGGCGGCCGCCATGGCGCGCTGCGAGATCGGGCCGGTAGTGGCGGGGGCGGGCTCGCTCATGATGCCGGACACCGGACAGGTGATTCGGATTGACAGATCATCTTCGGAATATGGCGGTTTCCGGCGCCCGCTTCTAGGGTTCGGACCCTACGCCGTTCAAAGGCGCTTGTGCATCGGATGTCCGGTCCGTCCGCCATGGCGTTCGGGCGGGCCATCCGCCGTCCAGCCGGCCGACAGGTAAAAGGACCGCGCCGTTTCGGAACTGGTCAGCCGCCCGGTTTCGACACCGAGCCCGCGCAACGCCGCCTCCATGTGCCGCAGCAATTCCTTGCTGATGCCCTGGAAGCGGTGCGCCGGCGCGACATAGTTCAGGAGAATTGTGCCGTTCGGGCTGTAGCCGCCGACCCCGACAATTCCGTCATCCGAGCGCGCGACGAGAATGATGGTTCCCGGCGCCTCGATCCATCGCGCGACCTCGTCCCTTGTCTTGTTGGCCGTCCAGGCGTCGACGATGGCGGGATCGTTGCCGTGATCGGGACCGCAGAGCGTGCGGATGCTGTCGCGAAGAAGGGCCGCGACGCTGTCGGCCTCGTCGATATGAGCTGTGCGGATGTTCATTCAAGCGCTCTAGCGGTGTTCCTCGACATTGGCGTCGATCAGATGCTTGGTGAAGGACGACAGCGCGTCGACATGGTGGGCGTAGCCGACGATGCGGGTGGCATCCCGATCGTCGACGACGGGGATGATGGTGGCGCCGGAATGGTCGAACCGTCTCAGGGCGGCTTCCAGCGTGTCGCCCGGCATCAGGAAGAGGTCGCTCGCCTCGGGGTCGAAAGGATCGGGCGCGTCGCCGTCGCCGAGATGGCGCATGAAGTCGGTCACCCGGACGCTGCGGATGATGCGCCGGTGTGCGCCTTCCTGCAGGAACAGGCCACGGCTTTCCAATTGCCAGTGGAAATAGCTGCGGCCATGCACGGCCTGGGTCAGCCCGTTGGAGATCGACACGGTCAACAAAAGCGCCAGCGTCATGGCATAGCCGCCGGTCAGTTCGAACACGATGACGGTGGTCGAGATCGGCGCGCCCAATACCGCGGCCGCCACCGCCCCCATGCCGAGAATGGCGTAGAGCCCGGCGCTCGACGAGAACTCCGGGAACACCGACGCGGCGATCAGTCCGAAGGCGCCACCGGCCATCGCGCCAATGTAGAGCGAGGGCGAGAAGATGCCGCCGCCGAACCGGCTTGCCAGCGTGATCGCGGTCGCGGCGGTCTTGGCGAAGAGCAGCATCAGCAGCATGTCGAGCGGCAGGGTCTGTTTCAGCGCCTGGTCGGTCGCCTCGTAGCCGACGCCCAGGACGTCGGGCAGGAAGATCGCGATGGCGCCGACCATCAGCCCGCCGATCACCGGGCGCAGGATCAGCGGGATGGTGATGTTGCGGGCGGTCCAGTCGGCCATCATGATGGCGAACTGAAACAGGATCGCCACCGCCGCGCAGGTGATGCCGAGCAGGACGAAGGCCGGCACCTCCCAATAGGAGGTGATCTGGTATTCGGGGATGAAGAAGGCGGGAAAGTCGCCGAACCACAGCCGCGACAGCACGGTGGCGATGACCGAGGCGATGACGATCGGAACGAAGGCCGACAGAGCGTAGTGGCCGAGAATGACCTCATGGGCGAACAGGACACCGGCGATCGGCGCGTTGAACGAGGCCGATACGGCGGCCGCGACGCCGGAGGCCAGGATGATCCGGTGGCCCGAGGCGGGCAGTTGAAACAGCCGGCCGAGGGCGACGGCCAGCGTCGCGCCGAGATGGACGACCGGTCCCTCGCGCCCCGCGCTCGCCCCGCCGCCGAGCGAGATGGCCGAAACGAGCGCGCTGAGAAGCCCGGTGCGCAGGGTCAGCCGGCGGGTCTGGAAATTGCGTGCCTCGATCACGTCGGCGACGGATTCGGCGCGCTTGCCTGGCATCAGATATTCGAGCATCAGTCCGACGACGAGCCCGGCCGCCGCCGGCACCAGCAGGATCACCCACCAGGGCAGCAGCTCGACATGGACCACGACGCGCTCGCTCGCCGTGCCGGTCCAGAGATATTGGATGCCGCCGATCAAAGCGCGGAAGCCGATGGCGCCAAGCGCCGCCAGAAGGCCGACCCCGATGGCCAGCCCCCAGATCAGCGCGCGCTTTTCGCGCTGGAAGACGCGCAGGTTCGGCGTCGCCCAGTCGCGCGCGGCGGCAACCAGTACCGAAACCGTCCGTCTGATCGCTCGAAGAACCGGCCGCGCCATATGTCCGAGCCCCTATCCCGTGTCGTTAGCCGCCAGAGAGCCGGCCGTCAGCGGCGGATGCCGATGGTCCGTCCGATCTGTGCCGGTCGGGGCAGGGCGTTGTGTTCGGCCTTGGCCCGCTCCAGCCGATCGAGGACCGCATCGGGCCAGGGCGACACCTTCTTTGCCGTCATGTCGACATGCAGCAGCATCTGTTCGAGCGTCGCCGAGAGGAACCCGTCCTCGGCATGATACAATTCCTCGAAGAGATGCAGCCGCTTGGCGTCGCAGTCGATGACGCGGACATCGACGCGGACCGGGTCGCCGCCATGCACTTCGCGCAGATAGGTGACATGGGTTTCGGCGGTGAAGATCGAGCAGCCGGTGGTCGGTAGATAGTCCGGGCCGATGCCGAAACCGGTCATCGCCTGGTCGACGGCCTTGTCGAACAGGACATTGTAGAACGCCATGTTGAGATGGCCGTTATAGTCGACCCAGTCGTCCTCGACGCGCATGACCGGCGTGCGGAACAGCACCGATGCGTCGGGGGTGCCGGTGGCGGCGGGTGCCGCGCTGTCGGACGTCGGGGCCGGATCGGACATGGAAAAGTCTCTCCTTCGGGATGTCGCGCGGCGCCCGCATGGGTCCCGCAGAGATTTGTCGCGGCTCGGATCGCGCGTTTCCGGACCGGGGCCGGCCGGTGATGCATGCCGCGCGCGGATATGCATATTCTTGCCCCGGTCTGCCTGTTATGGTCGATGACCAGACGCAAATGGATGATATGCGCTGACGGCGCGTAAACGGAATGCGGGATTTCCGGATGGCACTGGCACATGATCGAGACCGCGACGCGCCGGCCGCTGTCGCCCAGGTGATCGAGGCGCTCAAGCCGCGCTTTCACAACCGGCTGTCGACATCCGACAGCGTGCGCGAGCAGCATGGCCACACCACGACGCTGCTCGCCAATCAGCGGCCCGATGGGGTCGTCTTCGCTCAGTCGACCGAGGAAGTCGCCGATGTCGTCGCCTTGTGCGCCGAGCATCGCGTGCCGGTCATCGCCTTCGGCACCGGCACCTCGCTCGAAGGCCATGTCAACGCGCCCCATGGCGGCATCTCGATCGATTGCAGCCAGATGAACGCGGTCCTGTCGGTCTCGCCCGAAGACCTCGACTGCACGGTCCAGGCCGGGGTGACGCGCAAGGAGCTGAATGCCTATCTGCGCGATCGGGGGCTGTTCTTCCCGATCGATCCGGGCGCCGATGCGAGCCTCGGCGGCATGGCCGCGACGCGGGCGTCGGGCACCAATGCGGTGCGCTACGGCACGATGCGCGACAATGTCATCGCGTTGAAGGCCGTGATGCCGGATGGCCGGATCGTGACCACGGCGCGCCGCGCCCGGAAATCGTCGGCCGGCTACGATCTCACCCGGCTTCTGATCGGATCCGAGGGTACGCTCGGCATCATCACCGAACTGACGCTGAAACTGCACGGTATCCCCGAGACCATCGCCGGCGGCGTCTGCCCCTTCGACAGCGTCAAGGGGGCGTGCGACGCCGTCATCGCGACCATTCAGGCCGGCATTCCGATCGCCCGGATCGAGTTGCTCGACCCGCTTCAGGTCAAGGCCTGCAACGCCTATTCCAATCTCGAACTCGCCGAGACGCCGACGCTTTTCGTCGAATTCCACGGCTCGGAAGCCCATGTCGCCGAACAGGTCGCCTTCTTCACCGAGATCGCCGAGATGCATGGCGGCGGCACCCTGGCCTGGGCCACCGAGACCGAGGCGCGCACCAAGCTGTGGCAGGCGCGCCACGACGCTTATTGGGCGGCGCTGCAATTGCGGCCCGGCGCGCGCGGCATCTCGACCGATGTCTGCGTGCCGATCTCGCGGCTCGCCGACTGCATCGAGGAAACCCGCCGCGAGATCGACGAACTCGGCCTTGTCGCGCCGATCGTCGGCCATGTCGGCGACGGGAACTTCCACGTCCTGCCGCTGATCGATCCCGCCGATCCGGCCGAGATCGCCACCGTCGAGGCCTTCATCGAGCGCATGGTCGAGCGCGCGCTCGCCATGGAAGGCACCTGCACCGGCGAACACGGCATCGGCCAGGGCAAGATGAAGTATCTCGAGCGCGAACTCGGCCATGGCGTCGATCTGATGCGCCATATCAAGAAGGCCATTGACCCGCTCGACATCATGAATCCCGGAAAGATCGTGGCGCTCGATCCGTGATCCGGGCCCGAACGGCATGGCATCCGCCCGCGACGCGGCGGGCGGCCGGAACCCATGGATTGGAACCAGTGCGTTGGAGCCAGTGAGTCGGAACCCATGAGCCGGAACGCATGAACAGTTTTCTGCTCGGTCTCGGTGTCGCGGTCATCCTGCTCCTGGCGGGGGCGCTGGCCGCGCCCTTCTTCATCGACTGGTCGACCCATCGCGGCCTCGTCGAAAACCAGCTCGAAAGGCTGACCGGCGCGGAGGTCGCGATCGAGGGGCCGCTCGACGTGACATTGCTGCCGATGCCGCGCGTCTCCGCCGAGGATGTCGTTATCGGGAGCAATGCCGAAGATGGCGTCACGGTCGAACAGATCGAGCTGACGGTCGCGCTGACCCCGCTCCTGAAGGGCGATATCGACGTTCAGTTCGTGCGCCTGGTCGGGCCGGTGGTCACGCTGCGGCGTGGTGCGGGTGGTCGGCTGACGGGGCCGGGCGGTTTCAACCTGCCCGACGGCGCCGACCGCATCGCGCTGGCCGATATCGATGTCTCCGGCGGCCGCATCCGTGTCGAGACGGACACTGGCGATGCCGCCGCTCCCGCCGTGCTCGACATCGGCCCGGTCAATCTGAGCGCCACCGCGCGGGCGCTCGCCGGGCCCTATCGCGCCGAAGGCACGGCACGGTTCCGCGACGAGCCGGTCCGTTTCCGCTTCGTCACCGGCACGGTCGGCGAAGCCGGCGGCATGCGCCTCAGGCTGTCCGTCGAGCCGGCCAACCGGCCTCTGGCGATCGATCTCGACGGCCGGCTCGGCGACGGCGCGGGGCCGGTCTATCAGGGCGATCTCAGCGTCGAGCGCTACGCCATGGCCGATAGCGCCACCGACCCGCTGGAGGCCTGGCGTTTGTCGGGCACGCTGACCGCCGACGCCGAGATTCTGCGGCTTGACGGCGCCGAGATCGAGCTTGGCCCCGAGGAGCGTCGCGCCGCCATGACCGGATCGGCGGAGCTGTCGCTCGGCGACGCCCCGGCCTTCTCGGCATCCGTCGAGGCCGATCGCATGGATCTCGACCGTCTCCTGGCGCTGCCCGTCGGTGGTGCTGGCGGTTTCGCCGAGGCGGCCGCGGCGATCGCCGAAACCTTTTCCGGCACGCTCGGCGATGTCGCGCTGCCGGGCGACATCCGGCTCGCGATCGGCAGCCTGGTCGCCGCCGGCAGCGTCATCGAGGAGGTGCGCGGCGCGCTGGCGATCGATGGCGGCGCTCTCGTGGTCGAACGGCTCACGGCGCGCCTGCCGGGGGGCGCCGATTTCCGTTTCGCGGGCGCGGTCGCCGATGTCGAGGCGGCTGGCACCGCCGCGACCGCCGTGTCGGGTGACGCCAGCGTCGCCGCCGCGCAGGGCCGCGTCTTCCTGCGCTGGCTTCTGGGCGATCTCGCCGGCCCGCTCGACTGGCTGTCGGGCAGCGGCGATCTCAGCGCCACCGTGACTTATGGCGCGGGCCGGCTCGACCTCGACGATGCCGAGATCGTCTTCGCCGAGACCGAGGCGCGCGGCCGGCTGGCCTATGACTGGCCCGATGCCGATGCGCCGGCGCGCCTGACGCTCGTGCTCGATGCCTCGCGCTTTCCCTTCGAAGGCCTGCAATCGCTGTCGCGGCTCGCCTTGGCCCGCGATGACGCCGCTAGCGCGACGGCGCTCGATCTCGACGTCGCGATCGATACCGTCACCGGCCGCGATGTCGATATCGAAGGCCTGCGTCTCCTGGGGCGTGCCGCCGATGGCGCGATGACGCTCGACCGGCTGGAGGTCGCCGATCTCGCCGGCATCGCGCTGACCGGTGCTGGCGAAGCGCGCGACGTCCCGTCGACACCGACCGGCGCGTTCCGACTGACCGCCCGCGCCGATGATCTGGCCGACCTTACCGATCTCCTGCCGCGCCTCGGCCTGGCCGATCTCGCCGATGGCCTCGCGGAACGCGCCGGGGCGTTGTCGCCGGTGCGTGTCGATCTGTCGCTCGATCTGGGGGATGGCGCGGTGGCCGCACGGGCGACCGGGCGGGCCGGGGCGGCGGATGTCGCGCTCACCCTCCGGCGCGACACCCAGGGCCTAGCCTTGCGGCGCGCGGCCGATCTCGGGCGCGTCATCGACGGGGCCGGCGTCGACCTGGCGCTGTCCTCGACACAAGCCGACGATCTCCTGGCCATTATCGGGCTCGATCTGACCGGCGATCTGTCGCCGGCCGATGTTCGGATGACCCTGGAGCCGCTCGACCGTGCGGGCGACGACCCCGCCGCGCCGACGCATGATCTGACGGTCGATATCGCGGCCTTCGGCGGTACGGTCGACGGCACCGGCCGGCTCGCTCTGGGTAACGGTATCGCGATGGACGGCGCGTCGATCGATGGGCTGGACCTCGCCGTCGATCTGCCGGATCTCTGGCGTCTCGCGCCGCTCGCCGGCGTCGTCGCGCCGGACGGCGCGCGGCCGGCGGGCTTCGACGGGCGCATCGCCGCCCGCCGCGCCGATGATGGGCTCGAGATCGCGCTGCGGCGCGCCACGCTGGCCGGCCAGGCGATCGAGGGCACGCTGCTGCGCGACGGTCTGACGGAAAGGCTGTCCGGCGCCCTGCGGGTCGAGACACTTGATCTCGACCTTCTGAGCGAGACGGCGGCCGGATTACGCGTCGCGCTGCCCCTGCGCGGAGCGCCCTGGGCCGCCGACGTCCTGTCCTGGCGCCTGCCAGACGGGCTCGACGCGCGCCTCGATCTCGTCACCGACCGGGTGCGGGGGGGCGGCCTGACCGTCGACAATGCCGCCATGGTGCTGACCAGCGGCGATGGCCGGCTCTCGGTCGCCGATCTCGAAGGCCGTTTGTTCGGCGGTCTCGTCTCGGCCGATATCGATCTCGCCCGGGCCGGCGACAGCGTGCGCGGCGCGCTGCGCTTCGCGCTGGAAGGCGCCGATCTCGGAGAGATCGCCTGGCGCCGCGACGGCCGGGCCGTGGTGACCGGCGATCTGGCCGCGACCGGCGAGATCACGGCCCTGGGGCGCAGCCTTTCGGCGATGGTCGGCGCGCTGGAAGGCAGCGGCCGCGTCGAGATCACCGATGGCGCGCTGCGCGGCGTGTCGGCGGTCGCCTTCGACGAGATCGTCGCCTGGTCGGACGCGCTCGGCCGCGCCGCCCAGGATGTCGATCCGCTGCGGGTCGAGACGGTGTTCGCTGACTATCTCGACCGGGGATCGCTTGATTTTGGCGCCATCGACGCCTCCTTCACGATTGCCGGCGGGGTCGCGCGCGCGCCCAGCATCCTGTTCCGCGACGCAGCGCTCGATGTGCGGGCCTCGGCGCGGGTCGAACTGCTCGACCGCTGGGTCGCCTCGCAATGGGGCCTGCGTTCGCCCGAAGGCGGTGACGGCACCGGGCCGGTGCGCGAGGCGGGGTTCATCTTCGAGGGGCCGCTGGCTGGCCCGACCCGGCTGCTCGATGTCGCCCCGCTCGTCAGCTATCTCGAAATTCGCGCCTTCGAACGCGAGGTGGAGCGCTTCGAACAACTCGACCTTGAGGCCGAACTCGGCCCGCCGCCGCCCGATATCGACGAAGCGGTGGACGGGGACATCGATGACGGGTCCGCGACCGATGGCGCCGCGACGGACGCCGTGGCGAATGACGACGCCGTGGCGGAGGATACCGGGCCCGGCGACGCCATCATTCGGCCGGCGGCCGCCGGCACCGTGATCATCGACGAGCCCGCTGAAACGGTCGAGCCCGTTGCCGTGCCTGCCCCCCAGCCAGTACCCGAACCGGTGGCGGCCCCCGCGCCAGCGAGTGTTCCGACACCCGCACCATCCGTGCCGGCCGCGCCTCAACCCACGCCAGAACCCACGACACCCGAGCGCGCCGCACCCGCGCCGGTCGTCGTGCCGTTGGCGCCGCCGGTGACGGTCGGCCCGGCGCCGGGTGGTGCGCCCATCGACCTGGCGCCACCGGCCGCGCCGCAGGTCATTCGCGTGCCGCAGCCGGCCACGACCCAGCCCGTTGTTCCGCGACCGGTCGCGCCGCAGCCGCAGGCGCGGCAACCGGCGCCCGAACCGGAGCGCACGCCGATCCCGAGGCGGCCGAGCTTCCTCGAACCGGGCTATGACGCGCGTTGAACATCCGGGGGCGGACTATTCCGCGTTCCGATCGCTCCCGCCGCCGTCCCGGTAGAAGGCCAGCACCGCGACGCGCAGGGCCGATGACAGCCCGCCCGCATCCTTCCGGCCCTGGTCGAGACGCGCGGCATCGATCCGGCGCACCAGTTCGGCGAGCGGCACGCCGCGATGATCGGCGAGCGCCTTGAGCCCGTCCCAGAACGGATCTTCCAGGGAAATGCTGGTGCGATGGCCGGCGATCGTCAGCGACCGCTTACGGACGCCGCTCACTATTCCGACCGGTCCGGATCGTCGCGACGATGCGCGTCAACATGGCGCGTTTGGCTGTCGCGGGCTCTGTCGTCGCGCTGTTTCTCGGCCTTGGTGCGGCCATGTCGGACGCGGTTTTCGGCGGCGGCGCGTTCCTTGCGGGCGCGCTTGACCGTCTTCTTGGCTTGCCGGAAGCCGATGACGTCGCCCATCCGCCTATCGTCCGTAGCCGATTGCCGCCGGGGCGGCTCAGGCCGGCCCGATCATCTTCGCCGGATCGACGATCTCGGTGAATTCGGCATCGGTCACATAGCCGCCGCCGACGGCTTCCTCGCGCAAGGTGGTGCCGTTCTTGTGGGCGGTCTTGGCGATCGTGGCGGCGGCGTCATAGCCGATCTTCGGCGCCAGCGCGGTGACCAGCATCAGCGAGCGGTCGAGGCCCGCGGCGATGTTGTCGGTGCGCGGCTCGATGCCGACGACGCAGTGATCGGTGAAGGACACCGCCGCATCCGACATCAGCCGCACCGATTGCAGGAAGTTGTAGGCCATCACCGGGTTGAACACGTTGAGTTCGAAATGGCCCTGGCTGCCGGCAAATGTCAGGGCGGTGTGATTGCCGAACACCTGGACGCAGACCTGGGTCAGCGCCTCGCACTGGGTCGGATTGACCTTGCCGGGCATGATCGAGGAGCCGGGCTCGTTTTCCGGCAGCGCCAGTTCGCCGAGCCCGGAACGCGGGCCCGAGCCCAGGAAGCGGATGTCGTTGGCGATCTTGAAGCAGGAAGCGGCGACGGTGTTGATCGCGCCATGCGAGAAGACCATGGCGTCATGGGCGGCGAGCGCCTCAAACTTGTTTGGCGCGGTCTTGAAGGGCAGGCCGGTGATCGCCGCGATCCTATCGGCGACCTGTTCGGCAAAGCCGATGGGCGCGTTCAGCCCGGTGCCGACGGCGGTGCCGCCCTGGGCCAGTTCCATCAGGCGCGGCAGGGTCTGTTCGATGCGCTCGATGCCGTGCGCGATCTGCGTCGCGTAGCCGGAGAATTCCTGGCCGAGCGTCAGCGGGGTGGCGTCCTGGGTGTGGGTGCGGCCGATCTTGATGATGTCCGTCCACGCCTTCGCCTTGGCGTCGAGCGCCTGGTGGAGGTGCTTGAGCGCCGGCAGCAGCCGGTGCGTCACCTCCTCCGCACAGGCGATGTGCATCGCCGTCGGATAGGTATCGTTCGACGACTGGCTCATATTGCAGTGGTCGTTGGGATGGACCGGCGCTTTCGAGCCCATCTCGCCGCCGAGGATCTCGATCGCCCGGTTCGAGATCACCTCATTGGCGTTCATGTTCGACTGCGTGCCTGACCCGGTCTGCCAGACGACGAGCGGAAAATGATCGTCGAGCTGCCCCGCGATCACCTCGTCGGCGGCCTGAACGATCGCCGCGCCGACCTCGGGGGCGAGCCGGCCGAGCGCCATATTCGCCTCGGCGGCCGCCCGCTTGACGATGCCGAGTGCCCGCACCACGGGGACCGGCTGGGTCTCCCAGCCGATCTTGAAGTTGCCCAGCGAGCGCTGCGCCTGCGCGCCCCAATAGCGATCCGCCGCGACCTCGATCGGTCCAAAGGTATCGCTTTCGGTGCGGGTGCCCGTCATGCCGTTTCTCCGATTATTGCGGGGCCGCGACGGCGGCCGGGTGAGCTTGGCTGGCAGGTCGCCGGTTCAGTCGACCTTCTTGCGGAACTGGTCGAGCGAGACGACGGTCGCCGATTCGCCGGTCGATGCCGCGTCGTCCTCCTCGGCCACGTCTTCGGACGTTCCCTCGGCCTTGGGGTCGGTGTCGGCCTCCAGATCGGCCGGTTCGGTGATCGGGCTCGGCACGCCGGCGATGGGCGCCGGCGCCGGCAGCGGCGTCTTGCTCTCGGTCTCGTCGATGGCTTCGAATTCGAGGCCGAACTGGACGCTCGGATCGAAGAAGCCGCGAATGGCCGACAGCGGCACGGTCAGCCTTTCGGGGATCGAATTGAACGACAGGGTGACGGAAAACCGGTCCTGCTCGACCTCGAGGTCGTAGAACTGATGCTGCAGGACGATCGTCATCTCGTCGGGATATTGTTCGCGCATGCGCGGCGACAGCAAGACGCCCGGCGCGTCGGTCGCGAACTTGATGTAGAAATGATGCTCGCCGGGCAGGCCCTGCGCCTCGGCATCGCTCAGGACCCGCCGCACCAGGCCGCGCAGCGCGTCCTGTGCCAGAAGATCGTAGCGGATCAGGTCCTTCGACATCGTCCTGCCTGCCGGTTGCGTGTTGGCCCAACCAATGCGCGCCCGCATCGAAAGGTCAAGTCTATACGGCGAATCGATCCGGATGAAACCGTCGTCATCCCACCGGGCCGGGCGCGGCGAAGCCCTGCGGTGTCGATCGTGAGAAGACCGACCATGGATGATGCCATGGGCGAGAGTGTGGGCGGTGGGCCGCGAACAAAAAGGGTGACACGAGAAGGTGGGGGCTTCTGTTGCCAGGTGCCCCCGAACCCCGCCTAGACCGTGCGACCGGTCAGGACTTGAAAGAAGCTATCGCGCCGCATTACGCAGCGAGACGTGCCTCCGCATAGTTGTCGTTGGCAACTATTAAGATGGCCCGATATCGGTGGTACCATGCCGAGCGAAAGCCTGCCCTTTACACCCTCGTCGATCCTATTTCGCCCCCGCCGAACCCGACCCTGACGGGTATCCTCGCGCGGTCGACCGCGGTCCGGATCGGGTTTGGTGGAGGCGCCGGGTACCGCCCCCGGGTCCGATGGGTTTATTGCGACAGCCATTTATCGCCATAGCCGGACGAGCCGGCAGTTGCGAATATAGGCGCGAACCGTGTCGGAAAAAAGCCCCGTCCGCGATGGCCGCCGCCATATCCGGAGTTTTTCGAGGCTTGCCATGTGACGCCAATATGTCATCTGGTTGGGCTTCGGGCGCGACCGTACGGACTATCCGGCCGGCGGCGCCCCTGTCCGGCGTGTCGGAAAGGCGCGCCTGATCTCACTCCACGAATGTCGCGGACCGCCGATCGCCATGTCACTCTATCGGGCGCTTTACATGAGCCGGACCATCGTCGAGCCGGGCGGTTCGGTCGAGGACATGGCGACCCATATCGCCCAGCATGCCGCGCTGCATAACGCCGCGACCGGGCTGAGCGGGGTGCTGCTCTATTCGCCAGACCACTACATGCAGGTTCTCGAAGGCGAACGCGCGCTGATCAACGATCTCCTGTGGCGGCTCTACCGCGATAGCCGGCATGCCGAAATGGAGTTGATCTCGTTCACGCCCGTCGACAACCGCCTGTTCGGCCCGACGCCAATGCGCCTGTGCCAGGTCGAGGCGGACCAGGTCCCGTCCTTCGAGGCCGCCGCCGAAGACGGCGAGACCGAGCGCGGCGGCATTTCGCCCGACGCCTTTCTGGCGCTCGTCGACCGGGTCCTGCACGCCTGACGCGCCCGCCGCCCCCAATGGCTTGTGAGCGGGCGCATCGGCGCGCTTGCCAGAATCGACATAGTCCTGTCGACTGGGCCTTGGACGGCCAGCACGCGATCGGGACGCGACAGCGCCGCCGACGGCCATGACGGTGCGCCATGAAGACCTATCACGACCTGTTGCAACGCATTCTCGACGAGGGCGTCGAGAAGAACGACCGTACCGGCACCGGCACGCTCAGCGTGTTCGGCCATCAGATGCGGTTCGATCTGGCGGACGGCTTTCCGCTCGTCACCACCAAGAAGCTGCATCTGAAATCGATCGTGCACGAACTTCTATGGTTCCTGAACGGCGACACCAATATCGCCTATCTCAATGAAAACGGCGTCTCGATCTGGGATGAATGGGCCGATGCGTCGGGCGATCTCGGCCCGGTCTATGGCCGGCAATGGCGGTCCTGGCCGTCGGCCGATGGCAGCGCGATCGACCAGATGACGTGGCTCGTCGACGAGATCCGCCGCAATCCGGATTCGCGGCGGCTCGTCGTGTCGGCCTGGAACGTGGCCGATCTCGACCGCATGGCGCTGGCGCCATGCCACTGCCTGTTCCAGTTCCATGTCGGCGGCATCGGCCGATCGGGACGGCGCCGGCTGTCCTGCCAGCTGTATCAGCGCTCGGCGGATGTCTTCCTCGGCGTGCCCTTCAATATCGCCTCGTATGCGCTGTTGACGATGATGGTGGCCCAGGTGACCGGGCTCGAAGCCGGCGATTTCGTCCATTCCTTTGGCGACGCCCATCTCTATCTGAACCATGTCGACCAGGCGCGCGAGCAACTGACCCGCGCGCCGCGCCCGCTGCCGGTCATGCATTTGAACCCGGCCGTCACCGATCTCTTCGGCTTCGTCTACGAGGATTTCGCGCTCGAAGGCTACAACCCGCATCCGCATATCAAGGCGCCGGTGGCGGTATGAGCCGGCCCGTGCCGTTCGCCGGGTGAGGCGCGCGGCCGAGGAGCAAGCCATGGAGATCGTCCTCGTCGTTGCCATCGCCCGCAACGGCGTCATCGGCCGCGACAACGGACTGCCCTGGCGGCTCAGATCGGACATGAAGCTGTTCCGCGAGATGACCATGGGCAAGCCGCTCGTCATGGGTCGCAAGACCTTCGCCTCGATCGGCAAGCCGCTCGACGGACGCGATAACATCGTCGTGACCGGGGACGCCGAATTCGCCGTTCCCGGCGTGACGCGCGCGCCGGACCCCGACACGGCGCTGGAAATCGCCCGCGACGCGGCGGAACGGATGGGGGCGGACGAGATCTGCGTGATCGGTGGCGCCACGATCTATGCGGCGCTGATCGACCGCGCCGACCGGTTGATCGTGACCGAAGTCGCGCTTGATCCGGTTGGTGACACGCGGTTTCCGGCGATCGACCCGGCGATTTGGCGCGAAACCGCGCGCGCGCATCATGAACAAGGCGACAAGGACGATGCCGCCTTCGATCTCGTCACCTATGAGCGGATCGGGTAGGACATAGCGCGGCGTCCTGACAGCCGGCTGGGTCTTGTGATGCGGCACTTTGCCGTTGGAAATCGACAGCGCCCGGTCCATCTGCCCTTTTCAGACGCATACGAAACGTTACATACCAATCACACCAAAAGGCGCGATCGCTCGCGCCGAACGAACATATGTGAGGAGAGACCATGCCTTGGAGCAATCAGGGCGGCGGCGGCTGGCGCGGCGGCAATGGCGGCGGCCCATGGGGCAATGCCCCGCAGGGCGGTCCGAGCGGCGGCCCCGGCGGCGGTGGCGGCGGACAGACGCCCGATCTTGAGGAAATCCTGCGCCGCAGCCAGGACCGGCTGAAGAACATCATTCCCGGTGGCGGCGGTGGCGGTGGATCCGGCGGCGGTGGCATCGGCCCCAAGACGGCCGCGATCGGCGTCCTGATCCTGGTCGCGGTCTGGCTGGCCAGCGGCTTCTACCGCGTCCAGCCCGACGAACAAGGTGTCGTCCTGCGGTTCGGCGCCTTCTCCGAACAGACCGATCCGGGCCTGAACTACCATCTTCCCTGGCCGATCGAGACCGTGCTGACGCCCAAGGTCACGACGCAGAACCAGATCAATGTCGGCATCACCTCCTCGGTCGACGGGCGCGGGCCCGCTGGCCGCGACGTGCCCGAGGAAAGCCTGATGCTGACCGGTGACGAAAACATCGTCGACATCGACTTCTCCGTGATCTGGCAGATCGCCGATGCCGAGAACTTCTTGTTCAACGTGCAGAACCCGGAAACCGCGGTGAAGGCGGTGGCCGAGAGCGCGATGCGCGAAGTCGTCGGCCGTCAGAACCTGCAATCGGTCCTGACCCAGCGCGAGCAGACCGAAATCTCGGTTCGCGAACTCATGCAGAGCGTGCTCGACGATTATCAGGCCGGCGTGTTGATCACCTCGGTCAACATGCAGCAGACCGACCCGCCGGCGGCCGTCATCGACGCCTTCCGCGACGTCCAGGCCGCCCGCGCCGACGAGGAGCGCGCGGTCAACGAGGCCCAGGCCTACGCCAACCGCGTCGTGCCGCAGGCCCGTGGTGAAGCGGCGCGGATCATCGAGGAAGCCAATGCCTATCGCGACCGCACCATCGCGGAAGCCGAGGGTCAGGCCGACCGCTTCGTCAAGATCTATGACGAATACATCCAGTCACCCGAGGTCACCCGGCAGCGCATCTTCCTTGAGACCATGGAACGCGTCTTCGGCGACATGGAGAAGGTCATCATCGACGAAGGCGTCGGCGGCGGCACTGGTGTCGTGCCCTATCTGCCGTTGAACGAACTCAACCGTCGCAGCGCAGGAGCCAACTGATGCGCAAATCCATTCTAGGTGGCATTCTCGTCCTGATCGGCCTTGGCGCATTCGTAGCCTATAATGCGCTGTTCACGGTCTATCAGACCCAGCAGGCCCTGGTCCTGCAATTCGGTGAGGTGCGCGGCGCCGCGATCCGCGAGCCCGGCCTCAAGGTCAAGATGCCGTTCATCCAGAACGTCATCTATTTCGACAAGCGCATTCTCGCGCTCGACGCGCCGGTTCAGGAAATCATCGCGTCGGACCAGAAGCGGCTTCTGGTCGATGCCTATGCGCGCTACCGGATCGTCGAACCGCTCGACTTCTATCAGTCGGCCCGGACCGTCGAACAGGCCAATGCGCGCCTGTCGGTCATCCTGAACGGTGCGCTGCGCCGCGTGCTCGCCGAGGCGACCTTCACCTCGATCGTGCGCGACGACCGGCCCGAACTGATGGAGCGGATCTCGGCCGATCTGAACCGCGAGGCCGAACGCTTCGGCATCGAGGTCGTCGACGTCCGTATCCGGCGCGCCGATCTGCCGGAGGCCAACAGCCAGGCGGTGTTCCAGCGCATGCAGACCGAACGCCAGCAGGAGGCGGCCCAGATCCGCGCCCAGGGTGAGGAAGCGGCCCGCCGCATCACCTCGCGCGCCGATCGCGACGCCATCGTCATCCGCGCCGAGGCGGAACGCGAATCGCAGCAGATCCGAGGCGATGGCGATGCCGCGCGCACGGCGATCTTCGCCGAGGCCTATGGCCGCGATCCGGAGTTCTACGCCTTCTATCGCTCGATGCTCGCCTATGAAGCGGGTCTGCGCGGTGATGGCACGCAGATGGTGCTGACGCCGGACTCGGAGTTCTTCCGCTTCTTCGGCAATTCGGCTGGCATCATTCCGCAGGCGCCGGTGGCGGAGCCGGGCAACGGCGTGGCGTTCCAGCCGGCGGAGTGATCCGGCTGGCATGAGCGATCTCGTGGTGGCGCTGGGCCTGGTCCTCGTGATCGAGGGCCTGGCCTATGCGCTGGCGCCGGACGCCGTGAAACGCATGCTGATGTCGATCGGCACCCTGTCGCCGCAGGCCCTGCGCCTCGGCGGCCTCGTCGCGATTACCCTCGGCGTGTTGATCGTCTGGATCGTGCGCCGGGTGGCCTGACCGCTTTCGGTCGGATCATGCCGTGAGACGGATCGTTCGGGACGGGCGCCTCGGGAGAGACCCTCGGAACAAGGTCGCGGGCACAGCTTCCGGCACAAGATCCCGTTCACCTTTTCGACAGGCCGGTTTCCGACACGCGGATCCTGATCTAGGCTCGGCAATCCAAGGAACGAACCGATCGCGACCGCAGCCGGAGGAATGATGATGACGTCAGGTGTCGAGCGCGCACGCCCGCAATCGCTGGAGAGGTCGTCCGTCGCCTGGCGGTCTCGCGCGCGGGCCGTCCGGTTCGACGGCGCTTCCGGCCGAACGTCTTGGCTTCTGGCCGCGATGACCGGTCTGATCGTCCTGCTGGCGCTTGTCTGGTCCGGCCCGGCGGCGTCGCAGACGCGCGGGCTCGAGGATATCGAGGAACTGGCGCCGGTCCTGCTCGAATCGGTCGTCAACATCTCGACCACCCAGGTGGTCGATGGCGGCGACAGCGTGCCGATGCCGGAAGTGCCGGAAGGCTCGCCCTTCGAGGATTTCTTCCGCGAATTCTTCGAGCGCAACCAGCGCAGTGACCGGCCGCGCCGGGTCAGTTCGCTCGGCTCCGGCTTCGTCATCGACCCCGACGGCACCATCGTCACCAATAACCACGTCATCGCCGAAGCCGACGAGATCGAGGTCACCTTCACCGATGGCACGACGCTGACCGCCGAGTTGCTTGGCACCGACCCGACGACCGATCTCGCGGTCCTGAAGGTCGACAGCCCGACGCCGCTGCCGGCGGTGCCGTTCGGCGATTCCACCGCGCTACGCGTCGGCCAGTGGGTGCTGGCCATCGGCAACCCCTTCGGGCTTGGTGGCTCGGTCACCACCGGCATCGTGTCGGCGATGAACCGCGACATCAATGCCGGCCCCTATGACAGCTTCATCCAAACCGACGCGGCCATCAATCGCGGCAATTCGGGCGGCCCGCTGTTCAATCTCGACGGCGAGGTTGTCGGCATCAACACCGCGATCATCTCGCCATCGGGCGGGTCGATCGGGCTCGGTTTCGCCATCCCCACCGAGATTGCCGTTGGTGTCATCGACCAGCTGCGCGAATTCGGCGAGACACGGCGCGGCTGGCTCGGCGTCACCATCCAGGAAGTCACCGAGGACATCGCCGAAAGCCTCGAACTGTCGGGCACGACGGGCGCGCTCGTCGCCGGCGTGCGGCCGGACAGCCCGGCCGAGCGCGGCGGCCTCGAACCCGGCGACGTGATCGTCGAATTCGACGGCCAGGAAATCGACGGCACGCGCGATTTGTCGCGCACCGTCGCCGATACGCCCGTCGGCAAGACGGTCGATGTCGTGCTCTACCGTGTCGGCGAGCGGATGACGCTTCAAGTGACGATCGAGCGCCTGATCGAGAACGAGGCGCAGGAGCCCGTGGCGGCATCCGACACCTCGGAAGCCGAGACGGCGATGATCGATGCGCTCGGCGTCACCGTGTCCGAGCTGACCCAAGCGCTGCGCGAGGACTATGACCTCGCCGAGGATGTCGAGGGCGTGGTCGTCACCGAGGTCGACGAAGACGGCTCGGCGGCCTCGCGCTCGATCGAGCCGGGCGACGTCATCGCCGAAGTGGCGCAGGACGAGGTGCGCAGCCCCGCCGATCTCGTCGAGGCGATTGACGATCTCATCGAGCGCGGCCGCAGCAATGCGCTCTTCCTGGTGATCAGTCCGGGCGGCGATCACCGCTTCGTGGTGATGTCGATCGAATAGCCCGGCTCATCCGCTGCGCCTCGCCTAGCCCGCGCAACCGTCGCGGATTGCTGAACGGGTTGCTGAATCAGCCGACGAACTCGTCCGCGCTATAGCCCTGCAGGAACAGGAGCGCCGTCAGGTCGCCATGGTCTATCCGCGCCTGGGCGGCCGCGGCCACCGCCGGCTTGGCACGGAACGCCACCCCGAGGCCGGCCGTCTGGATCATGCCGAGATCGTTGGCGCCGTCGCCGACGGCCAGCGTCAGGGCGGGCGGGACGCGGTTCTCGCTGGCCAGGGCGAGAAGCAGGGTGCGCTTGGTCTCGCGTCCGAGGATCGGCGGCAGGATCTCGCCGGTCAGCGTGCCATCCTTCGTGGCGAGCCTGTTGGCGTGGTTGACGTGAAAGCCGGTGCGCCGGGCGACGGGTCCGGTGAACAGCGTGAAGCCGCCGGAGACGAGTGCCGTGACCGCGCCATGGGCGCGCATGGTCTGGACGGCTGCGCGCGCGCCCGGTGTCAGCGTTATGGTCTCGGCCAGCAGCCGGTCGATCGCCGACAGATCGAGCCCGGCCAACAGCGCGACGCGCTCGCGCAGGGCTGGTTCGAAGGCGAGCTCGCCGCGCATGGCGCGCTCGGTGATGTCCGAGACCTGGTCCTTGAGCCCGACCATGGCGGCCAGTTCGTCCACGCATTCCTGTTCGATGATCGTCGAATCCATGTCGGCGACGAAGATCCGCTTGCGCAGCGGCGCTGTGGCGATGTTGACGTCGACCGGCGCCTGCGCCATGGCCTCGCGGAGATCGTCGAGGCGCCGGGACGCCTCGGCCGCGTCCGCGTCGAGGGGCAGCGTCCAGGCATGCCCCGGCGCGAGCCAGCGGCCGGCCTCGGCGGGCTGGCCGAACAGCGTGGCGGCCGCCGCGATCTCGCGGCCCGAGAGTGCGTCCGAGCCCGGCGCGGCGATGAGACTGAGAGCAAGGCGATGCGGCATGCGTCCGACCGGTGAGCGAGACGAGGATGGAGCGGGCGACGACCCGATCGCGGCGATCGGGCCTCTTGGCGCGGATCGACCACGGGCCATTCTGATCGCAGGTCCGACCGCGAGCGGCAAGAGCGCGCTGGCGCTGCGCCTCGCCGAACGCCTCGGCGGGGCGGTGATCAATGCCGATTCCATGCAGGTCTATCGCGACCTGCGGATCCTGACGGCGCGGCCGACCCCGGCGGAGGAAGCCCGCGTGCCGCATCGCCTCTATGGCCATGTGCCGGCGATGACGGCCTATTCGGTCGGCGGATGGCTCGATGACGTCAAGGTCGCGCTAGCCGATTGCGAGGCACGCGGACTGGTCCCGATCGTCGCCGGCGGCACGGGGCTCTATTTCTCCGCCTTGCTGATCGGGCTGTCGCCCATTCCCGATATCCCCGACCGGATCCGCGCGAGCTTGCGCGACCGGATGGCGGGCGCACCGCCGGAGGCGCTTTTTGACGAGTTGCGGGATCGCGATCCCGCGATGGCGGCCAGGCTTGAGCCGGGCGATCGCCAGCGCATCCTGCGCGCGCTCGAAGTGGTCGAGGCGACCGGACGGTCGCTCGCCGACTGGCAGAAGGTGCCGCCGGTACCGGTCCTGCCCGCCGAGGGCGTCGAGCGCATCGTGCTGGCGCCGGAGCGCGATTCTTTGCGTCAGCGCATCGCCGACCGGTTCCAGGCGATGCTCCAGGCGGACGTGCTCGACGAGGTGCGCGCCTTCATGGCGCTCGATGTTCCCGAAGACCGGCCCGCCGCCCGCGCCCATGGCGTGCGCCCGCTGGCCGCTTATCTCAGGGGCGAGATCTCGCTCGACGAAGCCGCCGGCCGGACCGTCACCGAGACCCGGCAATATGCCAAGCGCCAGGGCACCTGGTTCCGCAATCAGTTCCCCGACTGGCGGCGCGTCGTGCCGTCATGACCGTTGCGACTTTTCAGACGGGACCAGCCGAGCGGGGCCATTGAAACCGGCCGGTCATTCGGCCGCCGAAAGGCGCTTGACGGTCCCGCGAAGCTCCCCTATCGTCCGGCCGCGAAACAAGATGACGGAGAAGCGCCGTGGCGCGCATGTTTGTTACCATTCTTGTAGGAGGGCGCGCCTAGGCGGGCCGGCATGACAGCCGGCCTGGACGACGGCGCGCGACAAGGGGCTTCTCGGAGGCCCCTTTTTTGTTGCGCGCTGCCAGATGCCGAACGGCGTTCGCGGAACGCACCGGTCCGCCGATGCGGCGCCGGATCAGAAACGAACGAGGATTGAACCATGGCTGAGAAGATGACGGGCGCCGAACTGGTCATGAAGGCGCTGGCCGATCAGGGGGTCGACTATGTGTTCGGCTATCCCGGCGGCGCGGTCCTGCCGATCTATGACGAGATGTTCCGCCAGGACAAGGTCCAGCACATCCTCGTGCGCCAGGAAGGCGGCGCGGTGCATGCGGCGGAGGGCTATGCGCGGGCCTCGGGCAAGCCGGGCGTGGTCCTGGTCACCTCCGGCCCGGGCGCGACCAATGCGGTCACCGGTCTGACCGATGCCTTGATGGATTCGATCCCGCTCGTCTGCATCACCGGTCAGGTGCCGACCCATCTCATCGGCTCGGACGCGTTCCAGGAATGCGACACGGTCGGCATCACCCGCTCCTGCACCAAGCATAACTGGCTGGTCAAAAGGGTCGAGGACCTGCCGCGCATCCTGCACGAGGCCTTCTATGTCGCGACCTCGGGGCGGCCGGGGCCTGTCGTCGTCGACATCCCCAAGGACATCCAGTTCCAGATGGGCGAATATGTCGGGCCGACCAATATCACCCACAAGACCTATCACCCGCGGGTCAAGGGCGACATGGACGCGATCCGCGCCGCGGTGCGGCTGATGGCAGAAGCCGAGCGACCGGTCTTCTATACCGGCGGCGGCGTCATCAATTCCGGGCCCGAGGCGAGCCATTTGTTGCGCGAACTGGTCGCGCTGACAGGCTTTCCCATCACCTCCACGCTGATGGGGCTTGGCGCCTATCCCGCCTCCGGCGACAACTGGATCGGCATGCTGGGCATGCACGGCACCTATGAAGCGAACATGGCGATGCATGATTGCGATCTGATGATCAATATCGGCGCCCGCTTCGACGACCGCATCACTGGCAAGCTGGACGAGTTCTCGCCCGGCTCGCGCAAGATCCACATCGATATCGACCCGTCCTCGATCAATAAGAACGTCCGGGTCGATGTCGGCATCGTCGGCGATTGCGGCCACGTGCTCGACGACATGATCCGCGTCTGGCGCAGCGAGGGGCGGGCGGCGAACCAGCCGGCGCTCTCCGACTGGTGGAAACAGGTCGAGCGCTGGAAGGCGCGCGACTGCCTGAAATATCGCCAGGGCGACGACGTCATCATGCCGCAATACGCCATTCAGCGGCTCTATGAACTGACCAAGCATCGCGAGGTTTATGTCTCGACCGAGGTCGGCCAGCACCAGATGTGGGCGGCCCAGTTCTACCGCTTCGAACAGCCCAATCGCTGGCTGACATCGGGCGGGCTCGGCACGATGGGCTATGGCATGCCGGCCGCGCTCGGCGCCCAGCTCGCCCATCCCGACGCGCTTTGCGTCGACATCGCCGGCGACGCCTCGATCCTGATGAACATCCAGGAACTGTCGACGGCAGTGCAGTATCGCCTGCCGATCAAGGTGTTCATCCTGAACAACCAGTATATGGGCATGGTGCGCCAGTGGCAGCAATTGCTGCACGGCAACCGGCTGAGCGAGAGCTACATGGAATCGCTGCCCGATTTCGTGAAGCTGGCCGAGGCCTATGGCCTGGTGGGCCTGCGCGCCGAGGCGCCGGGCGAACTCGACGACAAGATCGAGGAGATGATCGCGATCGACCGGCCGGTGGTCTTCGACTGCCGGGTCGCGGCGCTTGCCAACTGCTTCCCGATGATTCCCTCTGGCAAGGCCCATCACGAGATGATCCTCGGCGACGAGATCGCCGACGAGGATGTCGGCAATGTCATCGACGAGACCGGCAAGGTGCTGGTCTAGGCAAACAACGAGGGCGGGCCCCCCGGCCCAGCGCGGAGATCTCCATGGACGGGATGCGGCCCGGCGTCGTCGACTACGGCCTGATGCTTGCGCTCGCCGCCTTGTGGGGCGGCAGCTTCATGGCGATCAAGCTGGCCGTCGCCGATATCCCGCCGATGACGGTCGGGCTCGGCCGGCTGGTGCTGGCCGCTCTCGTCTTCTGGGCCATCTGCCTGGCGGCGGGCCGCAAGCTGCCGCGCGGCAGGAAGGTCTGGACGATCCTGGCGTTGCTCGGCGTTGTTGGCACCAGCATGCCCTTCACGCTGATCGGCTGGGGCCAGGAGGTTGTCGGCGCGGGGCCTGCCGCCATCCTGATGGCGGGCATCCCGCTCTACACCCTGGTGCTGGCGCATTTCTTCGTCGCCGGCGACCGGCTGACGCTCGGGAAGATCGTCGGCCTCGTCTTCGGGCTGGCCGGTCTTGTCGTGCTGATTGGCCCGCAGAACCTCGCCCATATCGGCGACGACACGATCCGCCAGCTGGCCATCGCGCTGGCGGCGCTGTGCTACGCCATCACCGCCATTCTGATGAAGCATCTCGCCGGCGAGGATCCCTACATGATATCGGCGGTGATGATGCTGTTCGGCATCTTCTTCCTGATGCCGCTCAGCCTTCTTTTCGATGCGCCCTGGACGTTGCAGCCGGGGGCCGTGTCCGTCATCGCCGTCATCGCGCTCGGCCTGTTGCCGACCGCGCTGGCCAATGTATTGATGCTGGCGCTGTTGCGCCGCCAGGGCGCGTCCTTCTTCGCCCAGATCAACTTTCTCGTGCCGCTGTTCGGCGTTGGCTGGGGCATGCTGGTGCTGGCCGAACGGCCCGGCGCGGAAGCCTTCGTCGCGCTGGCGCTGATCTTGACCGGCATCACGATCACGCGCATCTGGCCCGCGCCCGCCAAGCCGTCACCGGAGTTGCCAAGACCATGACCAAGCCAACCCTCGTCATCGGAAACAAGACCTATTCCTCCTGGTCGTTCCGGCCCTGGATCGCGCTGCGCCATGCCGGCATCGACTTCGAGGAAATCGTCATCCCGCTCGACATGCCCGAGACGCAAGATGCGATCCGGGCTCATTCACCGGCCGGCAAGGTGCCGGTCCTGATCGACAATGGCTTGGTCGTCTGGGAATCGATCGCGATCCTCGCCCATATCTCCGAGCGCTGGCCTGAGGCGAAACTCCTGCCCGCCGATCCGGACGCGCGCTCGGCATGCCGCTGCGTCGCGGCCGAAATGCATGCGGGCTTCGCGGCATTGCGCGCCGGCTGCCCGATGAACATGCGCCGGGTCAACGCCCCCCGCGACCGGGGCGCCGCGGTGGCGGCCGATGTCCGGCGCATCACCGATCTATGGCGCGACTGCCGGGACCGCTATGGCGCGGGCGGTGATTTCCTGTTTGGCCATTTCACCGTCGCCGATGCCATGTTCGCGCCCGTCGTCAGCCGCTTCGTGACCTATGCGATCGCCGTCGACGCCATCAGCGCGACCTATATGGAGGCGGTTCAGGCGCTGCCCGCCTATCGCGCCTGGAAGGCGGCCGCCGCCGACGAGCCCTGGGTGATCGACCATGAGGAAGTGGATTGATGAACCTCCACCCTCACCCAAACCCTCTCCCGCCGACGGGAGAGGGAGGGACCCGTGGCAAACGCCGAAAAAGTCCTCTCCTCTTGGGGAGAAGGGGCATCAAGCCGCCCCGGAACATGCCGCGCCATTGTCTCAAGATCGTGCCTTGAAGGACCTGTCATGAACGACGAACCGAAATCCGCCTATTTCATCGCTCCCGTCAGCGACATTCCCGAACAGCACACCCTGTCGATCCTGGTTGACAACGAGCCGGGCGTTCTGGCGCGCGTCATTGGCCTTTTCTCGGCGCGCGGCTTTAACATCGATTCCCTGACCGTCTCCGAGGTCAGCCATGAGCGCCACGTGTCGCGCATCACCATCGTGACGACGGGCACGCCGGCCGTGATCGAACAGATCATGAGCCAGCTCGAACGGCTTGTGCCGGTGCATCGGGTGACCGATCTGACCGCCACCTTCGGCGAGCATGGCAAGATCGAGCGCGAACTGGCGCTCATCAAGGTGCAGGGCAGGGGCGAGATGCGGGTCGAGGCGCTCAGGCTGGCGCAGGCCTTCGACGCCCAGACCGTCGATGCGACGCTCGAAAGCTTCGTCTTCGAACTGACCGGGCGGACGCGCGAGATCGACCGCTTCATCGACCTGATGACATCGGTCGGCCTCGTCGAGGTGGCCCGCACCGGCATCGCCGCCGTCGGCCGCGGGGCCGAGGGCATGCGCGCGCGCAACGGCGATTGAGCGGGGGCCGGGCGATGCGCCGCACGATCCTCATTACCGGCGGCTCGCGCGGCATCGGGGCCGCCACGGCGCGGCTTGCGGCGGAACGCGGCTATGACGTCGCGCTGACCTATCATGGCCAGGCCGAGGCGGCGGCGGCCGTGGCGCGCGATGTCGAAGCCCGTGGCGGCGCGGCCCATGTCTTCCAGGCCGATGTCGGCAGCGAAGCCGATGTCGCCCGCGTCTTTGACGCGACGCTATCGGCGGTCGGCCGGCTCGACGTCCTGGTCAACAATGCCGGCATGCTGGAGCGGCAAATGCGGCTCGAGGACATGACGGCCGATCGCTGGGAGCGCGTGCTGCGCGCCAATGTGATCGGCAGTTTCCTGTGCGCCAAGGCCGCGGTGCGTCATATGTCGACGGCCTTTGGCGGCGTCGGCGGCGCCATCGTGAATGTGTCCTCGCGCGCCGCCGCGATCGGCTCGCCGAACGAGTTCATCGACTATGCCGCGTCCAAGGGAGCGGTCGATACGATGACCCTCGGACTTGCCAAGGAGGTGGCGGGGCAGGGTGTGCGCGTCAACGCGGTGCGCCCCGGCCTCATCGAAACCGATATCCACGCCGCCGGCGGCATGCCCGACCGCATCGAACGGCTGAAGGCGAATGTTCCCATGGGACGCGGGGGGACCGCCGACGAAGTGGCCGAGACCGTGCTGTGGCTGGCGTCCGACCAGGCATCCTATGTGACCGGCGCGTTGCTCGATGTGTCGGGAGGGCGATGACATGGTGATCATGTCGAGCGCGATCACCGACCAAGCCGAAAGAGCACAGGCCCGGTCATCCTGCCTGGCGCGCCCGGCCGCCTCGCAAAACGATGCCTGTCGTCCGAGCGAAGCGATGCTCGTGGCGACGAACGGTCGGCCTGGCGTGGTGTGCGGCGTGCGGCGCGTGCTCCGGTAGCGGATCGCTAGCCCGCGCCGCGCGTGCCCCCGACCCCGGTCGGGGGCTTTTTTGTTTCCAGCACCGGTTTCGCCAAACATGTTCAAGCCGACATCGCCGCCCCATCTCATAACGCTCATCCTCCTGACGGCCTTCTCGCCGCTGTCGCTCAACATGTTCCTGCCCTCGCTGGCCGGCATCGCCAGCGACCTCGGCGCCGACTACGCCTTGGCGAGCGTCGCCATTTCCGGCTATCTCGCGGTCACGGCCGTGGTGCAACTCGTCGTCGGGCCGCTGTCGGACCGGATCGGACGCCGCCCGGTCCTGCTGGCCGCGCTGGCGCTCTTCGTCGTTGCCTCGCTCGCCTGTGCCCTGGCCCAAGACATCTGGACCTTCCTTGCGTTCCGCATGCTCCAGGCGGGCATGATCTCGGGCTATGCCTTGTCGCTCGCCATCGTCCGCGACACGACGTCCGAGCGGCGGACGGCCGGCCTGATCGGCTATATCGGCATGGCCATGGCGCTGGCGCCGATGGTCGGCCCCATGCTGGGCGGGGTGCTCGACACGGCCTTCGGCTGGCGCGCCAATTTCTATGTCTATGCGCTGTCGGGCCTCGGGCTGCTTCTGTTGTGCTGGGTCGATCTCGGGGAGACGCGGCCCGTGCGCCGCGCGGATGATGGACGTGTCAGCGCCGGCATGGCCGCCCTGATCGGCGCCCCCCGGTTCTGGGCCCATGCGCTGTGCACGGCTTTTTCGACGGGCGCCTTCTACATCTTCCTGGCCGGCGCGCCGCTCGTCGCCGCTTCCGTCTTCGGCATGACGACGGCGGAGATCGGCCTTGGTATCGGCAGCATCACCGCGGGCTTCATGACCGGCGGCTTCGTCGCCGGCCGGCTGGCGCCGCGCGTGTCGCCGGTGACATTGATGCTGACCGGCCGTCTCGTCGCCTGTTCGGGCCTCGGGTTCGGCCTGATCGCGATGACGCTCGGCATGGTGTCGCCGGCGGTGTTCTTCGGCGGCAGCGTGTTCGTCGGGCTCGGCAACGGGATCACCATGCCGGGCAGCAATGCGCGCGCCATGTCGGTCTTCCCCCATCTCGCGGGCAGCGCCGCCGGCTTCAGCGGCGCCCTGACGGTCGCCGGCGGCGCGCTGCTGACCACGCTGACGGGGCTGGCTCTCCCGGAAACGGGCGGGGCAGGGCGCGTTCTGACGCTGATGCTGGTGGCATCCGGGGGCGGCCTGCTCGCGGTCCTGTGGGCGATGCGGCTCGAGCGGAGTGCGCCTGTGCGCTAGATGCCTCGATCTCCAATACCCCCCCTGGATTGGGCATGCGGAGCGCGGCGCTCAACCTATTTCCGGGCCATGTTCGTCGCCACATTTTTCGTGACGCGGCTGCCGCTCAGCATGATGGCGCCGACGACGATGACACAGGCGACGGCCTGCGCCGCGCCGATCTGCTCGTGCAGCAGCACCAGGCCGACCAGGAACATGGTGGGCAGTTCGATGGCGCCCAATATGGCCGCGCGCCCGCTGCCCACGACAGGCGCGCAGACGGTATAGATGAGTTGCGGAACGAAGGCCGTCACGAGCCCGATGCCGACGACCAGGAGCCAGTCCGTCGTCGACTGCGGCAGGATCTCGCTGGCCGTCGATGTCGCCAGAAGCGGCGCCAGGCCGATGACCGAGCCGAGCGAGACCGAGGCCATCCGCACGAGCGGTGGGCTGCTCGGAAGGCGGTGCACAAGAACGCATATGGCGAAGCCGAACCCGAACGGGGCGATCAGCGCGATGCCGAGAACCGGAAGCTGGCTAACGGGCACGGCGGCGGGCGAACTCGCCAGCGCCGCCGCCATCACGATCAATGCCGCCGCCATGATGGCGCGGCGTGACGGGCTGTCGCCGAACAGCGCCCAGGCGATCACCAGCGTGAAGACCGGATAGGTCATGTAGAGCACGCTGACGGTCGAGACCGGGACGGTCTCCAGCGCATAGACATATCCGACCCAGCCGAGCCCCATGATGAGCCCGGCCGCCAGCCCCCACAACATTGTCCGCCAATGGCGCCGATGGACATAGATGAGCGGCAGCAGGACAAAGGCCGCCGTCGCGAAGCGGTAGAACGCCACCGCATGCGGCGCCATGCCCTGCTCGGTCAGGCTGCGCGAGAAGAACGGGACCAGCCCGAAGCACAGGGATGCAAACAGAACACCAGCGCTGGCCAACCCGACCGATGGTCGCCACGACGTTGGAACGGAGACGCTGCGTGTCATCGGCCGACGTTAGGTCGGATCTCGTTTTTGGGGAAGCCATTCACGCTTCCCGCGAGAAGGCATGGCGTCGAGCGGTCGACGGCGGGGCGGGCCGCTCGCCCGTCCCGACGGCGGGCGATCTTTTGTCCGGTCCGGAGATCATGCGGCGTTTGGCAGAATCGCCTTGGGCGGCTATGCCCTCCCCATGAACTTCTCCCCCGAACAGGATCAGGCGCTGGTCGAGGTCGCGCGCTGGCTGAAGGCGTCGGACCGGCAGGTTTTCCGCCTTTTTGGCTATGCCGGCACGGGCAAGACCACGCTGGCGCGCCATCTCGCCGAAGGCATCGACGGCGAGGTTCTGTTCGCCGCCTTCACCGGCAAGGCGGCACAGGTTCTGCGCAACAAGGGCGCGGGCCATGCGCGCACCATCCATTCACTGATCTACCGGCCGCGCGGCGAGACGGTGGAAGAGGAAGACGGCGTCGCCGCGCCGACCTTCTCGATCAACCGCAAGAGTTCGGTGGCCGATGCGGCACTCGTCATCATCGACGAATGCTCGATGGTCGATGAGGATCTCGGTCGCGATCTTCTGTCCTTCGGCACGCCGGTCCTGGTGCTCGGCGATCCGGGCCAGTTGCCGCCGGTTTCCGGCGGCGGCTTCTTCACCGAACACGAGCCGGACATCCTGCTGACAGAGGTGCACCGTCAGGCGCGCGACAACCCCATCGTGGCCTTGGCGCAGGACGTCCGCGAAGGGCGCGATCTCGCCTATGGCGATTACGGCCGGGCCGAGGTGATCGCGCGCCGCGACGTCGACCAGGCGCGCGTGCTGGCGGCCGAACAGGTCCTTGTCGGCACCAACCGCACGCGCCGGGCCTATAACCGCCGCCTGCGCGAACTGAACGACTTCACCGAAGTGCTGCCCGAAGTGCGCGACCGGCTGGTCTGCCTCAGGAACAATTCGAAGAAGGGGCTGTTGAACGGCAGTTTGTGGACCGTCACCCATCGCGGCCGTGACAAGGGGGTGGCGCTGTCGCTCGTCGTCAAATCCGACGACGAGGGGCCGACCGGCCCGTCGGCCAAGATCAAGGTGCTGAAACAGGCGTTCAGCGACGGCCCCGAAGCGGCCCCCTGGCAGATGCGCCGCAACTATGACGATTTCGACTTCGGCTATGCGCTGACCGTCCACAAGGCGCAAGGCTCGCAATGGAACGACGTCGTGCTGTTCGACGAGAGCTTCGCCTTCCGCGAACATCGCGCCCGCTGGCTCTATACCGGCATCACCCGAGCCGCCGAGCGACTGACGATCGTGCGCTGACGGCGACCGGTCCGTCGCGACGCGCGGGTTGCGCGCATGTCGGGAACGGGGCGTCGGGATCGCGCCCGACCCCGACTGTCGATACGGGCCTAAACCTCCGACAGCGTCATCTCCGGCACGTCGCCATTCACGATCAGCCTGGCTTCGGTGGCCGCCTTGATCTCGTCGACCGTCACGCCATGTCCGCGCTCGCGCAGGACGAGGCCCTCGTCGGTCGGCTCGATCACCGCCATTTCCGTGACGATGAGGCTGACGCGCCTCAGCGAGGTCAGCGGCAGGGTGCATTCGGGCATGATCTTCGGCCGGCCCTTGGAGGTGTGCGTCATCGCGACGATGACGCGGCGCGCGCCGGAGACGAGGTCCATCGCCCCGCCCATGCCGGGCACCATCTTGCCCGGCACCATCCAGTTGGCGAGCTGGCCCTTCTCATCGACCTGGAGCCCGCCGAGCACCGTCATGTCGAGATGGCCGCCGCGGATCAGGCCGAAGGACATCGCGCTGTCGATCGAGGCCGCCCCCGGCACCGCCGAGACGAAGCCGCCGCCGGCATCGGTCAGATTGGGGTCCTCAAAGCCTTCCGGCGGGCGCGCGCCCATGCCGACGACGCCGTTTTCCGACTGGAAGAACACATTGACCTCGGGCGGCAGGTGATTGGCCACCATGGTCGGCAGGCCGATGCCCAGATTGACCAGCGTGTCGGGCCTGACTTCGAGCGCGACACGCCGGGCGATCCGCTCCTTGGGGTTCATCGATGCCAAGTCCATCAGGCTGCCCTTTCAAGAATATGGTCGACGATGATGCCGGGCGTCTTGACCGCGTCGGGCGGGATGACGCCGACCGGCACGATCTCCTCCGCTTCGACGATGACGCAATCGGCCGCCATGGCGACGACCGGATTGAAGTTGTGGGCGGTCAGCGAATATTGGAGATTGCCGACATAATCGGCCGACTGGGCGTGCACGAGCGCGAAATCGGCGCGGATCGGCTTTTCCAGCAGGAAGGTCTTGCCGTCGACCTCGACCGTCTGCTTGCCCTCGGCGACGGGCGTGCCGAGACCGGTCGCGGTCAGGACGCCGCCGAGGCCGAAGCCGCCGGCGCGGATGCGCTCGGCCAGCGTGCCCTGCGGCACCAGTTCGACCTCGATCTCGCCGGCGATCATCTTCTGCTGCAATTCGGGATTGAGCCCGATATGGCTGGCCACGACCTTCGACACGCTGCCGGCGGTGATCAGCTTGCCGACGGCGTGATTGGGCCGGGCCGCGTCATTGCCGATGATGGTCAGGTTCTTCTTGCCGGCTTCGGCGAGGGCCGCGAACAGCCGATGCGGGCTGCCCACGCCCATGAAGCCGCCGAACAGAAGGCGCGCGCCATCGGGGATCATGTCGACCGCGTCGGTCAAACGTGTCGGGGTTTTCATGTGCTCATCCGATCCATATCGCCATTCTCCTGCCTGTAGCGCGTCCGTATGTCAGTTCTGTCACATTTCCGACTGGCGGCGCATGTCAAGCGGCTCGCGCATGCCATCCCGGCGCAAGATCGACATGACAAGCGGGCGGCGGTTGGTTAAACGGGACGATCCGTTTCCATCCGCCGCCTGGCCGCGGCCAACCAACACGTTTTCGGGGAGTTTCAGTTCGATGCGCGTCTATTACGATCGGGATGCCGATATCAACCTCATCAAGTCGCGCAAGGTCGCGATCATCGGCTATGGCAGCCAGGGACATGCGCACACGCTGAACCTGCGCGATTCCGGCGCCACCGACATCGCCGTGGCGCTGCGGCCAGGCTCGGCCTCGGCCAAGAAGGCCGAGGATGCCGGCCTCAAGGTGATGACGGTCGCCGAGGCCGCCGCCTGGGCCGATCTGATGATGATGTGCACGCCCGACGAATTGCAGGCCGATATCTACGCCGAACACATCGCGCCGAACATCCGCGACGGGGCGGCGATCGCCTTCGCCCACGGGCTCAACGTGCATTTCAACCTGATCGAGCCGAAGGACACAATCGATGTCGTGATGATCGCGCCGAAGGGGCCTGGTCACACGGTGCGCGGCGAATACCTCAAGGGCGGCGGCGTGCCCTGCCTGATCGCGATCCATCAGGACGCGTCGGGCAATGCCCATGATCTGGCGCTGTCCTATGCGTCGGCGGTCGGCGGCGGCCGATCGGGCATCATCGAGACGACCTTCAAGGAAGAGTGCGAAACCGACCTCTTCGGCGAACAGGTGGTTCTCTGCGGCGGGCTGGTCGAACTGATCCGTGGCGGGTTCGAAACCCTCGTCGAGGCCGGCTATGCGCCGGAAATGGCCTATTTCGAGTGTCTCCACGAGGTCAAGCTGATCGTCGACCTGATCTATGAGGGCGGCATCGCGAATATGAACTATTCGATCTCGAACACCGCCGAATTCGGCGAATATGTCTCCGGTCCGCGCATCGTGACCGACGAGACCAAGGCCGAGATGCGGCGCGTCCTGCGCGACATCCAGACCGGCGCATTCACCTCGGAATGGATCCGCGAATGCAGGGCCGGCCAGCCGAAGTTCAAGGCGACGCGGCGGCTGAACGACGCCCATCCGATCGAGGAAGTCGGCGACAAGCTGCGCGGCATGATGCCGTGGATCAAGGAAGGCGCGCTGGTCGACAAGGCCAAGAACTAAGACCGCAGCCTTCGGCGCGCGTCGTCACCCCCGGGATTGTCCCGGGGGTCGAGGGCGGCGGCGCATCCAGCCCGCCGTCACCGATTGCCGCAACAGGTCCGGCACTGGCACGCCAAGGATCGGACGCTTCAGCCTGAACAGAAGATGTCTAGCGCCCGCCGGACTGGCGCAGCGGGTCGCCGCCGGTGCGCGCCGCATCGCGCAGATAGTCGATGATGTCGCGCCTGATCTCGGGATCGCGCTGGCCGGCATAGGCCATGCGATTGCCTTGCAGATAGCCACGCGGATCGGCGATGAAGGCGTCGAGTTCGACGCGCGTCCAGACCAGGCCGTCCTCGCCGGCCTCGATCAGCGCGGTCGAATAGTCGAAGCCGCGTTGTATGCCGGCCTGCGCGCCGAACACCGTGGTCAGCGCCGGGCCGACGCGCGACGAGCGCGCGATGTCGCCGACTTCGTGGCAGGCTCCGCAATGGGCGAAGAAGGCCGCCTGATCCTCCGCGCTTTCTTGCGCCGCCATGCTCTGCGGCCAAGAAAGGCACAGGGCCAGCGCCAGGGCGCCGGCGATGGTCTTGGTCATGCATCCCCCTTCTGCATGGTGCCGCGACATCTTCTCGAAAACGGTCCGGTACTTCCTTTAACGGCGGTTCGGGACGGCTGGCCGGCTCGGATCACGGCGGCTTACGCGCGCGTCGACCGATCCGGCCGACACTGGTCCGGATGCTCCATCATCTTACGATCATGGGCAAGCATCCGATCGGCGATGGCGTGAGTCTCACGTTAACGCGGCGTGTCGCGCGGCGTCAGCTCGCGATCGACATCGCCTGGCGATTGCTCAGCCCGCGCTCCCAATAGGGTTCGGGACCATAGAGCTGGGCCAGGAAGTCGATGAAGGCGCGCACCTTGACCGGCAGGAACCGCCGGCTCGGATAGACCGCATGGATGCCGACCCGCGACGAGGCGGTATAGTCGGCGAGCACCGGGACCAGGCTGCCGGCTTCGAGTTCCGGTCCGATATCCCAGGTCGAGCGCAGCGCGATGCCGAGCCCGGCGATGCAGACTTCGCGCACCACTTCCGACGAATTGGTCTGGATCGTGCCCTGAAGGCGGATGGTCACCGTGCCGTCGGGCCCGTCGAGGCGCCAGGAATCCTGTTGCTGGGTGAACAGGCAGTTATGCTGGTCGAGGTCGACCAGCGTCTTCGGCGTGCCATGCTTGGCGAGATAGGCGGGGCTGGCGCACAGGACGCGGCGGTTGGAACACAGCCGGCGCGCGATGAGGCTCGAATTCTCCAGTTCCGCGATGCGGATCGCGAGATCGTAGCCGTCGCCGACGAGATCGACGAAATCGTCGCTGAGATTGAGATTGACGGTGAGATCGGGATTGTCGGCTAGGAAGGCTTCGAGATGCGGCGCGATATGCATGCGCCCGAAACTCGTCGGCGCGGAAATCTTCAGCGTGCCGCGTGGCTTGGCGTTGCGGCGCGAGACGAAGGCCTCGGCCTCCTCGATGGAAGCGAGAATGCCGACCAGCCGTTCATAGAAGCCCTGGCCTTCCTCGGTCAGCGCCAATTGCCGCGTTGTCCGCTGCAGAAGCCGGGCGCCGAGGCGCTCCTCGAGCCGACGGATGCGTTTCGACACCACCGCCGGCGACAAACCCATCTCCCGTCCCGCCGCCGACATGGAGCCCGCGGTAACGACGCGGGCGAAGATTTCCATATCGGTCAGGCTGCCGGTCTTGTAAGCGTCGTCGCGCATCATTTCCGCACCAGAAACAAACCGAGGTCATTGTCGTTACGACGAGGTAACTGTGGCGGATGACGTGACTGTCAACCTTTTGCCTACGCAGGAACCCCTATTCATAAGTATTATACGGGTTTTGCCGTAAGAGAAAAGGCGTTTCGACCAGGACCCCGAGGCGACAGATCGCCCCGGCTTCGTCTACTATCGCGACAAGACGATCCCAGGCAGGATCGGACAGGGCGTCGCGACCGGTGATCTCGATCATGTCGCCGCGCCAGGGAGGAGGTGACATGTCGTTACTGGCCATGCCGGCGCCGGACCAGGCGGTGCTCGACAGGCGCGAGGCGATCGTTCAGGGCTTGCGCGCGCTCGTCCCGGGCGACGGCGTCATCGAGACCGAGGACGAACGCCGTCCCTACGAGACCGATGCGCTGACCGCCTATCGCCGCCTGCCGCTCGCGGTCGTGCTGCCCGAGACAACCGAGCAGGTGTCCGCCGTTCTGGCCTTTCTGAATGGCGAGGGCGTCAAGGTCGTGGCGCGCGGCGCCGGCACCTCGCTGGCCGGCGGGGCACTGCCGCTCGAAGACGCGGTCGTGCTCGGCCTGTCCCGGATGAGCCGTGTGCTGGAAGTCGATTACGACAACCGCACCGCGCGCGTCGAAGCCGGCATCACCAATCTCGCGATCAGCCAGGAGGTTGGTTCGGAAGGTTTCTTCTACGCGCCCGACCCGTCGAGCCAGCTCGCCTGCACGATTGGCGGCAATATCGCGATGAATTCGGGCGGCGCCCATTGCCTGAAATATGGCGTTACGACGAACAACATCCTCGGCCTGCGCATGGTCCTGATGGATGGCACGATCGTCGATCTCGGCGGCGACCATCTCGATGCCGGCGGATATGATCTGCTCGGCCTGATGATCGGGTCGGAAGGCCAGCTTGGCGTCGTCACCGAGGCCGTGGTGCGCATCCTGCCCCAGGCCGAGGGCGCGCGGCCGGTGCTGCTCGGCTTCGCCGCGTCCGAAACCGCCGGCGCCTGCGTCGCCGACATCATCGGCTCGGGCATCATCCCCGTCGCCATCGAGTTCATGGACAAGCCCGCCATCAAGGTCTGCGAGAGTTTCGCCCATGCCGGCTATCCGCTCGATGTCGAAGCCCTCTTGATCGTCGAGGTCGAGGGCTCGGAAGGCGAGATCGAGGCCATGCTCGCTCGCATCGTGGCGATCGCCGAGCGGCACGATCCGATCGCCATGCGGGTGTCCAAGTCGGAAGCCGAAAGCGCCGCCATCTGGCGCGGCCGCAAATCGGCCTTCGGCGCCATGGGCCGTATCTCGGACTATATGTGCATGGATGGCACCATCCCGACCGGCCGCCTGCCCGAGGCGCTGACGCGGATCTCCGAGATCTGCACCGGCTACGGGCTCGGCGTCGCCAATATCTTCCATGCCGGCGACGGCAATCTGCACCCGCTCGTGCTCTACGACATGAACGACCCGGCCGAACTCGAAAAGGCCGAACATGCCGGCGCCGATATTCTAAGGCTCTGCGTCGAACTCGGCGGCTGCCTGACCGGCGAACATGGCGTGGGCATCGAAAAGCGCGACCTGATGACCGAGCAGTTCACTCGCGTTGAGCTCGATCAGCAGATGCGCCTCAAGACGGCCCTCGATCCGGCTTGGCTTCTGAACCCGCACAAGGTGTTCCCGCTCGATGGACGGCCCGTCGCGTGACCGCGCCGATGTCGACCCTCATGCCGACGCGCGTGGCCGATCTCGTCGATATCGTCGCCGAGGCGCGATCCGACCGCGCGCCGCTCGAGGTGACCGGCACCGGCGCGAAGCCCGGGCTTGGCCGGGTCATGCAGACCGCGCGCTCGGTATCGGCCGCCGGCCTCGACGGCATCACGCTCTATGAACCCGCCGAAATGGTCATCGGCGCGCGCGCCGGCACCCCTCTCGACGCGGTCGCCGCCGTGCTCGACGAGAAGGGCCAGGTCCTGCCCTTCGAGCCGCGCCGTCTCGGCGGCTTCTACGGATCGGGATCGAGCGGCACGATCGGTGCCGTCGCCGCCGCCAATCTGTCTGGCCCCAAACGGGTCCATGCCGGGGCGGCGCGCGACCATCTGATCGGTATCTCCATGGTGACCGGCCGCGCCGAGGAGGTGTCGAGCGGCGGCCGGGTGATGAAGAACGTGACAGGCTACGATCTCGTCAAGCTGGCCGCCGGCAGCTTTGGCACGCTCGGCATTCTCACCGAGGTGATCTTCAAGGTCCTGCCGAAGCCGGAAACCGAGACGACGCTCGTCTTCAACGGTCTCGACGACCGCCGCGCGGTGGCGCTTCTCTGTGCCGCCATGCGCACGCCCTATGAGGTCACGGGCGCGGCCCATCTACCGGCGCGCGACGGCGACGGCGCCCGCACGCTGGTGCGGATCGAGGGCTTCGCCTTTTCCGTCGACTATCGGCGTGGCGAACTGACCGCCGAATTGCGCGAGCATGGCGCGCCGGAGGTGCTCGACGCGCCGGCATCCAGGGCCGCCTGGCGCGCGATCGCCGATCTCGACCTCTTCGCGCCGCGTTCGGGGCCGGACGATCGCGCGATATGGCAGATCTCGACCGCGCCGACGCGCGGGCCGGACGTGGCTGACCGTTTGCGCGGCGCCACCGATGTGGAGATCGCCTATGACTGGAGCGGTGGGCTGGTGCTCGCCGCGACGCCGGCCACCGAAGCCGCTGGCGGCGCGGTCGCGGCGGCGGTCGAGGGGGCCGGCGGTCATGCGACACTGTTGCGCGGGCCGGCCGGCCTGCGCGGCCATGTCGATGTGTTCCAAGGGCCGGCGGCGCCGGTTCTCGACATGACCCGGCGCGTCAAGGCCGCCTTCGATCCCGATGGCGTGCTCAATCCCGGCAAGATGTATCAGGGTGTCTGACAGGGCATGCAAACCAATTTCACCGCCGACCAGCTTCAGGATCCGGATGTCGCGGAATCCGAAAAGATCCTACGCACCTGCGTCCATTGCGGCTTCTGCACCGCGACCTGCCCGACCTATCTCCTGCTCGGCGACGAACTCGACAGTCCGCGCGGCCGGATCTATCTGATCAAGGACATGCTGGAGAACGGCAAGCCGGCCAATGCCGATGTCGTCAAGCATATCGACCGCTGCCTGTCCTGCCTGTCCTGCATGACGACCTGTCCGTCGGGCGTGCACTACATGCATCTCGTCGACCATGCCCGCGCCCATATCGAGGAGACCTATACCCGCTCCTGGTGGGACAGGACGCTGCGCGGCGTGCTGAACGCCATCCTGCCCTATCCGAACCGTTTCCGGCTGGCGCTGATCGGGGCGTTTCTCGGCAAGCCGTTCAAGCCGCTCTTCGGCGCCTTGCCGGGCATGGGGCGGGTCGCGGCCATGCTCGACCTCGCGCCGGGACGGCTGCCGTCGCGCTCGGCGATGGAAGGCCCAGCGGTGTTTCCCGCCGGCACGGTGCGCCGCAAGCGGGTCGCGCTATTGTCGGGCTGCGCCCAGACCGTGCTCGATCCGGCGATCAACGAGGCGACGATCCGGCTGCTGACCCGGCATGGCGTCGAGGTCGTGCTGCCCAGGGGCGAGGGCTGCTGCGGCGCGCTGACCCATCACATGGGCAAGACCGATGCGGCGCATCATTTCGTCAAGCGCAATGTCGATGCCTGGACCGCCGAGATCGAGGGCGACGGGCTCGATGCCATCGTGATCACCGCGTCGGGCTGCGGCACGACGGTGAAGGATTACGGCTTCATGCTGCGCGAGGACGCGGCCTATGCCGACAAGGCGGCCCGCGTCTCCGCGCTCACCAAGGACATCACCGAGGTGATGGAGGAACTGGGGCTCGCCGATCCGGTGATTGAGACTGGGCTGACGGTGGCCTATCATTCGGCCTGTTCGATGCAGCACGGCCAGCAGATCAAGACCGCGCCCAAGACATTGCTCAAAAAGGCCGGTTTCCGCGTCAAGGATGTGCCGGAAGGCCATATCTGCTGCGGCTCGGCCGGCACCTACAACATCCTTCAGCCGGAAATCGCCGCAAGGCTGCGCGATCGCAAGGTCGGCAATATCGAGCGTACCCGGCCCGATCTCGTCGCCACCGGCAATATCGGCTGCATGACCCAGATCGGCGGCGCGACGGATCTACCGGTCGTGCATACCGCCATGTTGCTCGACTGGGCGACCGGCGGCCCGGTGCCGGCGGCGCTCGCGGATCACGCAGCCGATGCCCCTGGCGACACGGCCGCGACGGCGGCATAAGGACATTTGCGCAATCTCAAACGTTCGCCGCCCTGCTTGAGTTAAGCAAACGCATGGATTCCGCGCGATCTTCCACGCGCGACCGCATTCTTGACGGAGCACGCCATGGCGATGGCCGAGACAGGCGAGTTTTCGCGGCCCAGGCCGCAAGTGAACACCATCACCCAGGAAGACATCAGCATCGCCCTCAAGCGGGGCATGGACGATTTCAAGCATGAGCCGGTCTATGGCATCGCGCTGTCGGCGGTCTATGTGATCGGTGGTCTGATCCTCGCTTATGTCGCCTTCACCGCCGATCTTCTGGTTCTTTTGTTTCCGATTTCGGCCGGTTTCGCGCTGATCGGCCCATTCGCCGCTGTCACCCTCTACGAGGTCAGCCGGCGGCGCGAACTGGGGCTCGCGCTTGACTGGGCGCATGTCTTCGGCGCGCTGCGCTCGGCCTCGTCCGGCTCGATCGTCATGCTCGGCTTCGTCCTGTTCTTCGCGCTCTATGTCTGGGTGCGCGTCGCGCTGTTGATCTATGCCTTGTTCTACGGTCTGGCGCCGGTCGATTTCGTCACATTGCTGGGCGAGGTCGTCTCGACCTGGCAGGGCGTGATGTTCTTCGCGGTGGGCAATGCGGTGGGGGCGATCTTCGCGCTGATCCTGTTCACCATCAGCGTGATGTCGTTTCCCTATCTCGTCGACCGGGAGGCCGACTTCATCACCGCCATCATGGTGTCGTTCGAAGCGGTGCGGCGGAACCCGCGCGTGCTGTTCGGCTGGGGCGTGTTCGTCGCCTTCGTGCTGGCGGTGGCGATCCTGCCGTTCTTCCTCGGCCTGTTTCTCGCCATCCCGCTGCTCGGGCACGCCACCTGGCATCTCTACCGGCGCACGGTCTCGGTCTGAGCAGCGCGCCTTCTCCGGGATTGCCGGGACAAGCCCGGCAATGACCCCGTGGCGGCGGATATCCCGGTCTCGACCGCCGATCGTCGGATGATCGGCGCCTAATCGTCGCTTTCGAGAAACAGCCGGATGGCGTTTTCGAGCTCGTCCGGCTTCTTGATGACGATGGCGCGCCGGCTCTTCTCGATGGCGTCCTCGCGGGCCAGCTGCGATAACTCGCGGCTCACCGCTTCGCGGCGCGCGCCGATCCGGGCGGCGATCTCATGCTGGAAGGGCGGCGGCGAGATGACGAGCTGGCCCGATTGGCCGCGCGGGCGGCCATGGCGCAGCAGATCGCGATAGAGCCTGAGCTTGATCGGCAGGACCGCGAGTTCGAGCATGCGGGCATTGCCGCCGCGAATGCGCTCGGTGAGGATGCGCATCAGGCGGTGGCAGACCACGCGTGACGAGAAGGCGAGATCGAGAAAAGGCTCGGCCTGCATGATGCCGATGCGCGACTTGTAGAGCGCCGTCACATTGGCCGAACGGGGCTGGTCGTCGATCGCCGCCATTTCGCCGAAGAATTCGCCGTCATGCAGATCGCCGAAGATGATCTCGCGGCCGCCCGGCGTGCGCACGACGACGCGCACCGCGCCCTGGGCGATGAAGAAGACGTCGGTCGAATCGTCCTCGAAGTCGAGCACCAGCTCGCCCTCGTCGGCCGCCTTCCACAACATGCGGTGCTCGAAACGGCGCAGGACGTCGGGTTCCGCGCCGGCGAACAGCGGCAGATCCTCGAGTTTGGGCGCGGCGCGGTTCACATCTGCCCCTCTTGCAAGCCCCCCTTCGGCCATGGCGTCGAATCGGCGATCGGCACCATGCGCCAACACCCTGTTTAATGTGCTTTCGCGCCAAGGGAAACCGAGGGGCGCGCGGCGCGCGCCCGGACGGCGGACGCCCCGGTGTTCCGCCTTGTGCGCATTCGCACAACAGGCCCTCGCCAATTGGCCCATCTTCACGTCATCGCCGGAGCGACGGACGCTCCGCCACAGACTGGAGATGAACCCATGAAGACTGCCGCGACCCTCGCCATCGCCGCCGGTGCCCTGATGACCATGACCGCCGCCGCGGTCGCCACCCCGCTGACCCCGGCCATGGTTCAGCCCGTTGCCATCACCGCCGACCACGATGCCGGCGTGATGCTCGCCAGCTCGACGCGTAATTCGCCGCTGACCCCGCGCACCAAGCTCGTTCCGGACCAGGGTTCGGTGGCGATCAACCCGCTGCTCGATCCAGCGCTGCACACGCCGCCGCGTCGATAATACCGGCGACCCGCGCCGGACCGTCGCTCTCTCGGAAAGAAGGGCGGCGGTCGGGCCGGCGGTGAAGACAGCCGCAACGACCCACGCCTTGCGCCTTTCTTCCCCGTCGACCTCCTGACCTCTCTCCTCGACGCAACTCGGCCCGATCCTTCCCGGATCGGGCCGTTTTTTTCTCCGGCTCCCGTCAGATGACGATGACCTTGGCGCCGACGGGCACCCGACCATAGAGATCGATCACGTCCTCGTTGCGCATCCGAATACAGCCCGAGGAGACGGCCTGGCCGATGGTCCAGGGCTCGTTCGAACCGTGGATGCGGTAGAGCGTCGAGCCGAGATAGAGGGCGCGGGCGCCCATCGGATTGTCGGGCCCGCCGGGCATGAAGTCGGGCAGGATCTGGCCTTGCGCGCGGGCGCGCGCCTTCATGGTTTCGGGCGGGGTCCAGGACGGCCATTCCGCCTTGCGGGTCACCCGGTGCGTGCCGGCCCATTCGAAGCCCGGCCGGCCGACGCCGACGCCATAGCGCCGCGCCTGGCCGTTCGGCAGGACGAGATAGAGGTAGCGGGCATTGGTGTCGATGATGATGGTGCCCGGCTTCTGCGAACTGTTGTAGCTGACGATCTGCGGCAACAGATGTGGCGCGATGCTGTGGCGGGCGGCGCGGGCAGTCGGTGCCGCGGCGCGGTGAATCAGCGTGCTCTGGCGCCGGCTGTTCTGGCTCCGCAACGCGCGCTGCTGCGACGGCCGGACCTGCACGGCCTGGCCTTGGCGTTGCGGGGCGTGATTGAGGCGCGCCTGGTTGCGCGGATCGCGCACCGCCGGTTGCCGCTCGGGACCGAACAGGCTGTTCATCAGACGCGGGAATGGCATCATGTGGTTGGGGATGTCGCCATTGCGCTGATCATAGGCGAGGGCCGGCGACATGCCGGCGGGCTGGGCGAGAAGGCCCGCCGCGAGGCAGGCGCAGGCAAGGACAAGACGTTTCATCGACGCACTCGCTACATTTCGTCGAACCAAGCGCCGGCTGTCGGACCGTCTCGGCCAAGCGGTCGGCGCGCGAGGGGCGGCGGTCGTCGCGGCGCGGATCCGAAATCCACGCGCCCGACAAGCCACCGCCCGGTCGCGCCAACTGTGCGCCCCGTCCGACGCCAAAGCGTGAATCGAACGGGTCCCGGCGGGCCTCCTTTGCCGGTAACCTTGATCAAGCGCTAACCGGCATGATGAAGCGGGCGTAAAGGTCCCATTGCCGGCTGGTTATTTCACGTCATTCATCCGTTATTTGACAGATTTATGACACATATCCGCCTGCTACACGGATAGGCCTGCAACATAGGCGCGTGGCCGGGGGCTTGGCTACGCGCTGCGGCGGTGCTCGAGGAGGCGGCGGAATGGCGAAAGTGCGGGTCAACGGACATCAGGCGCGGCGCGGACGGTTGGCTGGGCTGGACATGGAAAAGCGGCTGAAGAAGGCGCCCTATGAAGCGGCGCTGAAGCAGGTTCAGACCCGCCTGCAGCGCATTCAGCAGGCCTATCTCGTGTCCGGCCGGTCGGCGGCGATCGTGTTCGAGGGGTGGGACGCGGCGGGCAAGGGCGGCACGATCCGTCGCATGTCGGCGGTGCTCGATCCGCGCGGCTTCAAGGTCTGGCCCATCGCCGCGCCGCGCGAGTATCACCGCGAGCGGCATTATCTGACCCGCTTCTGGGAACGTCTGCCGCCGCGCGGCGGCATCTCCGTCTTCGACCGGTCCTGGTATGGCCGGGTGCTCGTCGAGCGCGTCGAAGGCTTCGCCGATGAAGCCGAATGGCGGCGCGCCTATGACGAGATCAACCAGTTCGAGAAGCTTCTGACCGAGGACGGCATGCGCGTCCTGAAGTTCTTCCTGCACATAACGCCGGAGGTCCAGCTCGCCCGTTTCGAGGAGCGGCTGCGCGACCCGATGAAGCGCTGGAAGCTCTCCTATGAGGATTTCCGCAACCGCGACAAATGGGATGCCTATGAAGCGGCGATCGAGGACATGCTCTACCGCACCTCGACCAGGCGCGCGCCGTGGTATCTCGTGCCGGCCAATGACAAGAAGTTCGCCCGCATCCATACCATGACCACGATCGCCGACGCCCTGGCCAAGGGTGTGTCGCTCGAACCGGTCGATCTCGATGCCAGGATCGCCCATGCCGCGCGGGCCTATTTCGACGACGTGCCCGACATCGTGTCGTCGACGGTCGGCCGGCATCACTGAGTTTTACGCCGAAAATCCGAGAAATATTGCTGCCTGGCGACATTGCGCGGAAAATAAAATCTAGGGTTGTGCTTCCCGCGATCGCTCAAACGCTTCCTTAACGCTCGCCCGCTATGTCTTTCTCCTTAAGGTTTCTGGAGGGGACATATGGCGGCCGCGCGAAAATTCCGCATCGAACAGATCATGACGAAACCGGCCGCCTCGACCGGGCCGGCGCCGGTTCCTTCGGGCGGGGTGAGCGACATTCTCGATGCCATCGCCGACCTCAAACGGGCGGTGGCGCCGGCCGAGCAGGTGTCGACGGAGATCATCTCCGACTACAAGCGGCAGATGGGCGAGGCGCGCAAGCTGAAGGCCGAGCTCGACGAGATCTATGCCGCCATCAACGACACCAAGCGCGAGATCGCGACATTGCATGTCGCCGGTTTCCAGGGCGAGGAAATGGCGCGTGTCACCGACGAACTCGGCGCCATCGTCACCGGCACCGAGCAGGCCACCGAGCAGATCCTGGCGGCGGCCGAGGAGATCGACGGCGTGGCCGGCGACCTTCAGGCCGCGCTGCGCCAGACCGGCAATATCGAACAGGTCGCCGATATCCAGGACAAGGTGGTGCGCATCTTCGAGGCCTGCAACTTCCAGGACCTGACCGGCCAGCGCATCACCAAGGTGGTCAACGCGCTGCGCTTCATCGAGGATCGCGTGATCAAGATGATGGATATCTGGGGCGGCCTCGAAGGCTTCGAGGATGTCGAGCCCGATCCCGAGGCCAAGCCGAAGCTCGCCAACCGCAATGACGAACTGCTCAACGGCCCGGCGCTCGAAACAGATGAGAACGTCGCCAGCCAGGCCGATATCGACGCTCTGTTCGACTGACCTCTTCCGTGCGGACGCGCGGGCCGACAATCGGCTATCGCGACAATCGCTATCTCATCCTGAGGAGCTTGCGCAGCTTGTGCGGCGTCAAGTGTCTCGAAGGATGAACGTTCGGGGCCAACAAGACCGCAGATCCTTCGAGACCTGTCCTCACGAGCGCTCCTCTGGATGAGGCCGTGTGGAGGCGGGCGGCCGACCGCGTGACGCCGTTAAAGGTTGCCAACCCGCTTCAGGCGGGTGCCGCGCCGTCGGCCAGCGCCGTGATTTCCTCCCACAGCGCGGCCGGGACGTCGCGACCTTCGCCGGGCGTCCTGCGGCGCATCGCATAGCGCCGATCACCGGGAATGCGCACCCCGTCGATGCCGCCGAGCCGGGCGAAGAAAGCTTCGCCATGCGCCGCCCAGTCCGCGCCGGCGAAGCGGGCGGGGTCGATGGCGAGCAGGAATTCGCCGCCGCGCGCCGGCCCGCCATCCTCGACATCGGTCTCGCCGGCTTCGAAGGAAAACTGCTCGCCGATCAGCCCGGCGCACAGAAGCTCCACCATCATCATGATCAGCGAGCCCTTATAGCCGCCGAAGGGTAGCATCATGCCGGCCAGGATCGCCTCGGGGTCGGTCGTCGCCTCGCCCGTCGGGCCGAGGCCCGTGCCAGGCGGCACGTCATGGCCGTCGCGCGCGGCGATCTGGATCTCGCCCCGCGCCATCGCCGAGGTGGCCATGTCGAAGACGACCGGATCGCGACCGCTGCCGGCCGGTCCGCGCGGCCAGGAAAAGGCCAGCGGGTCGGTCCCGTAGAAGGGCTCGCGGCCGCCGAAGGGTGCAACCACAGGTTTATAGGCCGTGCAGGCGAGCGCCACGAGCCCGCGCCGCGCCATGGCCTCGACCTCGGGCCACAGGGCGGCGAAATGGAAGGTGTTGACGATGCCGGCGGCCGCGATGCCGGTCTCGCGCGCGGCCTCGGCCAGGGGATCGAAGCTGCGTTCGAGCGCCAGCGGCGTGTAGCCGCCGTCGCCGTCGACGCGGAGCGCGCCTGGAGCGCCTCTCGTCACCTTGGGATCGGCATGGCCGCTGACCTTGCCATTGGCCAGGCAACGGCAATAGCCCGGCACCCGGAACAGGCCGTGCGAGGCGGTGCCGTCGCGTTCGGCGGCCGTCACGGTGCGGGTCACCGCGTCCGCATTGGCCGCATCGGCGCCATGGGCGCGCAGGGCCGCGTTCGTGACGGCGGCAATCTCGTCGAGCGATAGCGTGACCGTGGTCGACATGGTCAAGTCCGTCTCTCCCGTTTCGGATCGAGCCTGCGCCGCATCAGCGCGAAGGGCGTCCCGTCATGCCAGTCGAAGCGGTCTTCGACCGTCCAGCCGAGCCCGAGATAATAGGCTTCCGCCTGATAGGTGTAGAGCCAGACCGCGTCCAGCCCCTGTCCGGCGACATGGGTTTCGACATGGCGGACCAGAGCGCGCCCGATGCCGCATCGGCGATGCGCCGGATCGACGACGAAGCCCGCCAGCCAGGGCGTCCGGTCATGCATCTGGTCGATCTCGCGATGGGCAACCAGCACCATGCCGACCGGCTGGTCGCCGCTCATCGCCTTGAAGCCGGTCTGCAGGGCGTCCGACCGGTCGAGGAGATCGCCGAGAAAGCCGGTCATCCGATCCCGGTCCGCGCCGTCGTCGAGAAAGAAGGTCTCGAACCATAGCCCGGCCAGCGGCGCGAAGGCGGTATCGCTCCGCGACAAGGGCGCGATGACGGGACCGGGGTCGGGAAAAGACGGCATGGCGGTTGCTATCACGCCGGACCGCACCGTCCAACCGGGCGCGCATGGCCGACGGTTTCTGTTCTCCAACCGGGAACAATTCGTTCAAGAAGTGCCGGCTTGTTGCGTTTGAGAAATCCCGCCATGTTTCGGGCGTGACGAGGCGGCGGCCCGGCCGTCGGCCTCGGCGAGATGAGACGACCCGATCCTGAGACGTGAAACCCAAGGCGTCAAATCTTGAGCCTTCGACCCCTTGGATTGCAAACCCTGGAGATCACACAATGAGCATCGCAGACACGACACAAGCTGAACGGTCGAGCCTCGACAGCACGCTCGACCGCATGAGCCCCTATGCCGCGCTGATCGGCCGGCTGATGATCGCCGCCATCTTCATCCAGGCCGGCGTCAACAAGATCTTCGGCTATGCCGGCACCGCCGGCTACATGGACGCGATGGGCGTGCCGTCGATCCTCCTGCCGGCGGTCATCGCGCTGGAGGTCGTCGGCGGCATCGCCATCGTCATCGGCTGGCAGACCCGTATCGTCGCCCTGCTTCTGGCGGGCTTCACCGTCTTGGCCGGGCTTCTGTTCCACTTCCAGCCCGAGGATCAGAACCAGATGATCCATCTGATGAAGAATGTCGCCATCGCCGGCGGCTTCCTGTTCCTCACCGCCTTCGGTCCCGGTGCCCTGTCGCTCGACGGCCGCAAGCGCGCCTGACCCGGCTGTCCTGACAGCTTCACCAACGAAGGAAGACGGTCGCGGCACCTGCCGTGATCGTCTTTCTTCGTATTGTTTTGCCCCCATCCTTGCGCGACACTTGCTCAAAACGCGCCGAAAGGCGGGAAGAAAGGCGTATTTCGCAAAAATCGCGCCTTTCGGGCCAGCACCCAAATCAGGTGTGTCAGGTCTGAGGGAGGTTCGGATCAACGCTGACGAACGGTGACCTGAACCCATGACTGTAACGGACCTGAACGGCTACGCTTTCGAAGACCTTCAGATCGGCATGACGGCGCTTTACAGCCGGACGATCACCGATACCGATCTGCGCAATTTCTCGGGCGTGTCGGGGGATACCAATCCGATGCACCTGAACGAGGAATTCGCCCGCGCGACGCCGTTCGGCGGCTGTATCGTGCATGGCTTTCTCACCGCGAGCCTGTTGTCCACCGTCATCGGCACCAAGCTGCCGGGGCCGGGCTGTCTTTATGTCAGCCAGACGCTGAACTTCCGCGCGCCCGTCTATGTCGGCGACACGGTCTATGCCAAGGCGACTATTGCCGAACTCGTGCCCGACCGGCGGCGCGCGGTTCTCGCGGCCGAATGCCGGGTCGGCGACAAGGTCGTCCTCGACGGCGAGGCGATCGTGCAATTGCCGAAGGCGGAACAGGCGCGCCAGGCGGCGTAACGGCGCGGGCGGCGGGACGGCGCGCAGCCGAATCCTTGCTCCCTTTCCGGCCATGGGCTAGACAGCGGCGCAGCGCGTCGGCCGGGCCGGCGCCTTCCGCCCCATCCTCATGCTCCGTCGAAAGTTCCTCTCGCCATGGCGCGCGGCGACAAGAAATCTCCCAAGCTCAAGGCGCGGCTGCCGCGCGGCTTCCAGGATCGCGAGGCGGGCGCCTTGCGCGTTCAGAACGCCATGCTCGGCCGGATCCGCGACGTGTTCGAGCTGTACGGCTTCGAGCCGGTCGAAACGCCGCAGATCGAATACACCGACGCGCTGGGCAAGTTCCTGCCCGATCAGGACCGGCCGAATGAGGGCGTGTTCTCGTTTCAGGACGACGACGAGCAATGGCTCAGCCTGCGCTACGATCTGACGGCGCCGCTCGCGCGCTATGTCGCGCAGAATTTCGAGACCCTGCCCAAGCCCTATCGCAGCTATCGCGTCGGCACGGTCTATCGCAACGAAAAGCCGGGACCGGGCCGGTTCCGCCAGTTTCTCCAGTTTGATGCGGATACGGTCGGCGCGCCGCCGCCAGTCGCCGATGCCGAAATGTGCATGCTGATGGCCGATACGCTGGAAGCGGTCGGCATTCCGCGCGGCGACTATGTGATCCGGGTCAACAACCGCAAAGTGCTCGACGGGGTCATGGAGGCGATTGGCCTGTCGGGCGATGAGAACGCCGGCAAAAGATTGCAGGTCCTGCGCGCCATCGACAAACTCGACCGGGTCGGGATCGAGGGCGTGCGGCAGCTTCTCGGACCGGAAGGCCGGACGGACGACTCCGGCGATCACATGCCTGGCGTCGGGCTCGATACGCGCGGCCAGGCCATCGTCGTCGGCTTTCTCGATGCCGCCGCCGGCCACGCGGTCGCGCCACCCGACACCTCCGCCGACCGCGCCAATACCGCCCTATTGAGCCAGTTGACGTTCACGTTAACGTCAATTCTCGAAGGGGCCGAGGTCGGCATGGACGGGGCGGTCACGGTGGAGCCTGTCTCAACGGCGGCGGGGCAGGCTGGCCCTGACGCATTGCGCGCGGCGGAGGGCGGCGCTGACATGGTTGCCTCGGTCGCGACCGCCTCTAAGGCAGCCGATGCGCCCGGCTCCGACGGCGGCATGCCGAAGGTCCTGGCCGAAGGCGTCGCCGAGCTTCGGGCGATCGCCGATCTCGTCGCGGCGGCCGGCTATGATGACGGCCGCGTCCAGATCGACCCATCGGTCGTGCGCGGTCTCGAATATTATACAGGCCCCGTCTATGAGGCCGAACTGACCTTTGAGACCGTCAACGAAAAGGGCGAGACGGCGCGCTACGGCTCGGTCGCCGGCGGCGGGCGCTATGACGGGCTCGTCGCCCGTTTCGGCGGCCAATCTGTGCCGGCGACGGGCTTTTCTATTGGTGTGTCGCGCCTGCAGGCCGCCCTGACAGCACTCGGCAAGGTCGATGCCGGCAAGGCGGCGGGCCCGGTCATCGTGACGGTCATGGATCGTGACGCCATTCCGTCCTATCAGGCGCTCGTCGCGGAACTCCGTAGCGCGGGCATTCGGTCCGAACTCTTCGTCGGCAATCCGAAACAGTTCGGCAAGCAGCTGCAATATGCCGACCGGCGCTCGAGCCCCTGCGTCATCATCCAGGGCGCCGACGAGCGCGCGCGCGGCACCATCCAGATCAAGGATCTGATCGAAGGTGCCAAGATCGCCGCTTCGATCGCGGACCGTGAGGAATACCAGGCCGTGCGTCCGGCGCAGGAAGAGGTTCCGGTCTCCGACATGGTCGCCAAGGTGCGCGAGATACTCGCATTCCACGACCTGGATGGCGGAGACGGCCGGTGAGGACCGACGCCACCGCCGCCAAGGCGCGCGCCGAGGCCATCGCGTTGGATCTCGTCGGGCGCGGCCATGAGCGCGTCGAGCCGGCCATCTTGCAGCCGGCCGAGATCTTTCTCGATCTGTCGGGCGAGGACATAAGGCGCCGGCTTCTCGTCGCCCAGGACCCGGAAGGCCGCGAGCTCTGCCTCCGGCCGGACTTCACCATTCCCGTGGCTTGCGAGCATATCGAGCGGGGGCGCGAGGCGCTGCCGGCGCGCTATTGCTATGCCGGCCCGGTGTTTCGCTTCCGCCCCGATGGCGCGGCGTCGGAATTCCTTCAGGCCGGCGTCGAGATCTATGGCGGCGGCGAGCCGATCGCCCAGGATGCCGAAACCGTGGCGTTGGCCGCCGATCTCCTCGCCCGGGAGGGACTGCCCTCGGCGGGCTTGCGGCTTGGCGATAAGTCGGTTTTGTCGGGCTTCGCGACAGCGCTCGACCTCTCGCCGCGCTGGCGGCGGCGGCTGCTTCTGGCCTTCGGCGATCCGGGCGGGCCGGCGAGCGTGCTGCACGACACGGTGGCCGCCGATACGAGTGCTGCCCGGCGAGCGGCGCTCCTGTCGGGGCTCGCCGGCGCTGATCTCGCCTCGGCGCGCGCCATGGTCGAGGAAATGGTCGCCATCGCCGGCATCGCCCCGGTCGGTGGGCGCACGCCCGACGAGATCGCCGAGCGTCTTCTCGAACAGGCGGCGCTGTCCGCCACCGATCGTCTCGACGACACCCGGCGCGACGTGTTGAGCCGGGTTCTCGCGGTGTCGGCGCCGCCAGAACCGGCCCGCGACGCGCTGGCCGTGATCGCGCGCGAGGCCGGGCTCGACACGGGCACGCTGATCGACGATCTGACCGCGCGCGCCGAGCATCTCGCGGCGGCGGGCATCGCCGCCGAGCGTGTCCTGTTCGATGCCGCCTTCGCGCGCCGGCTCGACTACTACACCGGCTTCGTCTTCGAGTTTCATGATCCGGGCGCGGATCGCGCGGCGCCGGTCGTCGGCGGCGGGCGCTATGATGCGCTTCTGTCGCTTCTCGGCACGCGGGCGCGGGTCCCGGCGATCGGGTTTTCCCTGTGGCTCGAACGCCTGCCGGAGACCGCGTCATGAGCGCGCCGCTCGTCATGGCCGTGCCGTCCAAGGGCAGGCTTCAGGAAAATGCCGACGGGTTTTTCAAGCGCGCCGGCCTCAGAATGGTGCGCGATCGCGGCGCGCGCGACTATCGCGGCCGCATCGAGGGGATCGACGGCGCCGAGGTCCTGTTCCTGTCGGCCAGCGAGATCGCCGGCGAGCTGGCGCGCGGCGCGGTGCATCTCGGTGTCACCGGCGAGGATCTGATCCGGGAAACCATGACCGATGCCGATCAGGCGATCGAGATCGTCACCCCGCTCGGCTTCGGCTATGCCCGCGTGGTGGTGGCGGTGCCGCAGGTCTGGATCGATGTCGAGACCATGTCCGATCTCGACGACGTGGCGCAGACCTTCCGCGCCCGGCGCGGCCGCAGGCTCCGCGTCGCCACCAAATACATCAATCTGACGCGCGCCTTCTTCGCCCGCCATGCGGTGGCCGACTACCGGATCGTCGAAAGCCTCGGCGCGACCGAGGGCGCGCCGGCTTCCGGCACCGCCGATCTCATCGTCGACATCACCACGACCGGCAACACGCTGGCCGCCAATGCGCTCAAGGTGTTGCGCGATGGGGTGATCCTCGAAAGCGAGGCCAATCTCGTTTGCGCGCTGCGCGCCGACTGGTCGGATCGGGCGCGCAACACGCTGGCCACGATCCTCGACCGGGTGGCGGCGGAGGAACGCGCTCGAATGACGCGGGAAGTGAAGGCGGCGGTCTCCGGCGATGTCCTGGCCATCGCGTCCGAAGCCGAGGCGCGGTTCGACTGCGCCGCCCCCTATTCGGCGCGCGAGACCGCCTTGTTGCGGCTGCATTGTCCGGAAGACCGGCTCTATCAGCTGGTCGACTGGCTGAAATCCAAGGGTGCCCGCGCGGTCAGCGTCGGGCGGCTCGACTATGTGTTCGACGCGCAGAACCCGATGCGCGACCGGGTGACGGCCCGGATCGACGGCCGGACATGGAAGGAAAACGAATGACACCGACCCGTCGTGATGTCGCGAAGGGCCTCGCGGCCGGCGCGCTTGGCCTTGCCGCGCCGGCAAGCTTCACGCGGCCCGCGCGCGCCGTCGGGCTCGATGCCATGATCGGCGAAATGCTCACCTTGGGCCTGACCGGCAACACGCCGGATGCCGGGTCGGCGCAGCGGCTCGCCCGTCAGATCGAGGCCGGGATGGTCGGCGGCGTGGTCTTTCTCGGCCACAACGCGCGCAGCCGCGCCGGCGTCGAGGGCATGACGCGGCTTTTCCTCGGCGCCGGCCACACGAGCCTGCCGCTGACCATGATCGACCAGGAGGGCGGCGCCGTTCAGCGGCTCGGCCCCAAGCTCGGCTATACCGATATTCCCCGCGCTCGGCAGGTAGCCCAACGCATGACGCCGGCCCAGGCGCGCGATCTCTATCGCACCATGGCGCGCGAAACCAAGGCGGCCGGGTTCAACTTCAACCTGGCGCCGGTGGTCGACCTCGATCTCGATGCGAACAATCCGGTTGTTGGCAAATGGGGTCGTGCCTGGAGCAGCGACCCCGACACGGTGACGACCTATGCCACGGCCTTTCTCGACGCCCATCGCGAGGCCGGCGTGGCTTGTTCGATCAAGCATTTCCCCGGTCACGGCACCTCGCGCGGCGACAGCCATGACGGCTTCGTCGACATTTCCGCGAGTTGGCGGCAGCAGGAGCTGACGCCCTTCGTTTCGCTGATCGAGGCCGGCGTGGCGCCGTCGGTGATGACCGCGCATCTCTATCACGCGCAGCTCAGCGACGACGGCCGCCACCCTGTGACGCTGTCGCCCTTGGCGATCGACGGTTTCCTGCGCGCCCGGCTCGGCTTCGATGGCGTGGTGATCACCGACGATCTCGACATGGGCGCGATCCGCCACAATTACAGTCTTGATGAGGCGGTCATTCTGTCGATCGCCGCCGGCAATGACCTGATCATGCTGTCGAATTCGGCCGATCCGGATCCCGACCTGCCGCAGCGCATGATCTCGGCCATTACCGCCGCGATCGCCGAGGGGCGGCTGCAAACGCGGCAGATCGAAGCGTCGATCGACCGCATCCAGACCCTCAAGGCGCGGCTTTAAGTCGGCTCACTACCGCAGGCGGTCGATCACATAGGCCGGACGGACCACGAGCTCGAGGCGGCCGGCGAACCCCGTGCCGTCGTCTCCGGAGCGCGGGTTTTCGATGCCGGCCAAGAGCCAGACCGTCACCGCCGGACCGCGCCGGTGACCGATCCCGGCGAGAACGCGCAGCGCCTCGTAATCCTCGTCGCGGATATAGGTGATCTCGCCCTTGGCGGTGAAGCGGTCACCGAACCGGTAGCTCGCGGCCAAAGCGGCCTCGGCCCCGTCATGGGGCGAGCGCCAGCTGGCCCAGCCGCTCAGCAGGATACGGTCGGTCAGGTGCCAATAGGGTTCGACGAGGGCGGCCAGTCCAAAGGTTTGGCCACTCTTCGAGGCCAGGGGGTCGGGGGTGTCATGGGCGTCATAGGTCGGGCCGACGAACCAGGTCGCGCCCCAGCGGCCGCGATAATGGGCATAGCCGACCATCAGGTCGACGAGATGGGTTTCGGCCACGCCGCCCCAGGCCGGGTAGTAGCCAAGGCCGCCCATCGCGCGGATGCGGATGCCGCTCTCGTTCAGGCCCCAGAACGGCGCGACCACGAGCTTGTCATAGCCGAACCCACTATGACCCGAGAGGCTCGCGCCGAAGGTGAGTTCAACGAAGGGCAGGGGGGCCCGCGCCAGGGATCTGCCATAGCTCAGCGTCAAGATGACCAGGGCGCAGATCGCCACCATGGCGAACCGCCAAGCGATCCGCGCCCTGGTTGTCTTCGGCATGCCCCAGCCCTCCTGACGTGCATGCAGCCATGGATGGTGGCTGCACGCTATCGGGGAGTCTGCGGTCTGGAGTCGCGCGCGGAGGGCCGTTTCAGGCGGCGTTCCGGGTTTGGCCTCGGTAGATGAACGGACGCGCGGCGTCGATCTCCTCGGAGCGGATCTCATGGCCGCCCGGATGCATGGCGAGCGTGACCTCCGCGCCCAATGTCGCGAGCCGGTCCGCCAGTGCCTCCGTCACGGGGCGCGGCGCGATCGGATCTTGCGCGCCGGCGGTGATCAGAACCTGTGCGCCGGCGATGCCGGGCGTGTCCGGCAGATCGAACGGGATCAGCGGATGCATCAGCACCATCCGCCGCAGCACCGTGGGTTCCTCGGCCAGAAGATTGGCGAGGATGTTGGCGCCGTTCGAATAGCCGATGCCGATGGCGTGTTCCCGATCGATGCCGAGCGCGTCGAGCCTGTCGTTCAGGAAACGCGCCAGCTTACGGGTCCGGACGGCCAGGTCGTCCATGTCGTAGACGCCTTCGGCCTTGCGACGGAAGAAGCGGGCATGGCCGAACTCGTCGACATCGCCGCGCAGGGACAGAAGCCCCGCCTCCGGCGCGATCAGCCGGCCAAGGTCGGCGAAGGAGGTTTCATCGCCGCCGGTGCCGTGCAGAAGGACCAGCGTGGGCTGGTCCTTCCGCCGGGGCGCGGCGTGAATGTGGATGTAGTCACGCATTGTCATTTACTCCCACAGGCGGCTGGCGCGATGACCAGCCTGCCTCTGTTTCCACCCGTTACGCCGCTGGATCGAGGCGCGGCAGGTCCTGTTCCAGGATCGGGCGCAGATGTTCGTGCTGGCGCGGCAGCTTCAGCGCCTGGCCGAGGCTGTCGACTGGCTCGTCGACCGCGAAACCGGGATTTTCCGTCGCGATCTCGAACAGAACGCCGCCCGGCGCCCGGAAATAGATCGAATGGAAATAGTTCCGGTCGATGACGGGCGTGACATTCATGCCCTCATCGATGAGCGTCTGGCGGATCGCCCGATGCGTTGCGTCGTCGGCGACGGAAAAGGCGACGTGATGCACGCTACCGGCTCCCATCGCCGCTTGGGGCAGGCTGCCGGTATCGAGAATGTCGATGACGCCCGCGGCCGACCCATCGCGCGCGGTGAACCGCGTCACCGGGCCCTCGCTCGCGAGCCGGTCATAGTCCATCGCGCCCTCGAGCAACGCCGCCATCGCGGCGCCATCGCCGAGCGACAGGGTGACACCATGAAAGCCGCGAATGGCGACATCGCCGGCAATCTCCCCGGTGGTCCAGGGGGCACGATCATCCCGTTCGGCTTCGACGATGGCGAAGCGCAGCCCGTCCGGGTCGCGGGCCAGAAGGCGGGCTTCGCCGAATAGCGTATCCTCGCCGTCGAGCGTCGCGCCCGATGCCACGAGCCGGTCGCGCCAGAAGGCGGTCGCGCCTCGCGGCACGGCAAGCTGGGTCAGCCCGGTTTCGCCGCTGCCGGCTCGGCCGCGCGGCACGCCCGACCAGGGGAAGAAGGTCATGACCGTGCCGGCATGACCGACTTCGTCGCCGTAATAGAGATGATAGGTGCCGGGGTCGTCGAAATTGACGGTCTTCTTAATGAAGCGCAGGCCGAGCGTCTTCGACCAGAAGTCGAGATTTTGCTGCGGCGCGCCGGCGATCGCGGTCACATGATGCAGGCCGTTGATGCGGGCCGCGCCGCTGGTGTCTTGCGGTGAAGTCATGGTCTTGTCTCCCGAATGCTGTTGCCGGTGAGATAGGCCGTTGCCGTCGGGTGGCCAAGTCTCTCAACATGGAACGTATTGTTCCTCGGGGGAGAACGATGGGGCGTATCATGAAAAAGGGCAGCCGGAAGACGGCTGCCCTTCTTCGATGTCTATCGGCGGATCGCCAGGCGCGCGCGGCTGGTGCGCGGTCATCCGCCAGCCATCGACACGTCAGTGACTGTTGCTGCCCGGCAGCAGGACCTGATCGATCACATGGATGACGCCATTGTCGGTGTCGATATCGGCGGTCACGACGGTGGCGTTGTTGACCGTCACCGAGCTGTGCGATTTGTCGACCCGCAACGTCTGGCCGTTCAACGTGCGCACCGGAATGGACCGGCCCGGCAGCATGTTCGAGGTCAGTTCGCGCGGCAGCACGTGGTAGGTCAGGATAGCGGTCAGTTGATCGCGGTTTTCCGGCTTCAGAAGCTCGTCCACCGTGCCGGCGGGCAGAGCGGCGAAGGCGTCGTCGGTCGGCGCGAACACTGTCAGCGGACCGCTGCCGGAGAGCGCGTCGACGAGGCCGGCGGCTTGAGCGGCGGCAAGTAGCGTTTCGAAGGACCCCGCCGATTGCGCGGTTTCCACAATATTCGCGGCTTGAGCACTGCCAACGGAAAGTCCAGTCGCAAGAGCTATGGACAGAATGGCACGCTTGATCATCTCTCGACTCCCGAGTTTGTTTTCATGAATCAAAACTTTTGTCGGAGCCGGCGTCCGTTTTCCATGGATGAGGCTGTTACGGCCTGATGTTCATCGCGGATGATCGGACATCATTACAATCCAGACAGATTGTTCACGCCTTCGTGAGCGTCGCGCGGGGAGACCGCGCGACGAGGGCAACCCGCGCCGGAGACGGCGCGCAACCGTACCTGCGGGGTAGGGTTGCCGCTACCAGCCTTCGGTGCCGGCCGCGCCCTTGAAGGGACCGCGCAGATTGTCGGTGATCCAGCCGCCGTAGAAGTTGCCGTCCTGCGGACGGACGGGCGCTTCGCCGACGAAGCAGGCATCCATGCTTTCGGCATAGAAGGCGACATGGCCGCGCATGTCGTGGAAGCGTTCGGTCGGGTCTGGATAGGTCCAGGCCGCACGCGAGGCGACCCGGTCGCCGGAGACGACGTCGAAATAGCGCGCCAGACCCTTCCATTCGCAGAGGCTCGTGCCCGGCACTTCGCGCAAGGCGCCCTCGGCGATATCGTCGCGGGGGATGTAGTAGGTCGGCGGGTGCGACGTTTCGAGCACGCGGAAACCCATCACCGTATCGGCGATGTCGACGCCATTCAGCACCACGCGCAGCCGCTCGGCGATCCGTTCGAGACGCGGCGGTCGCGGATAGTCCCAGACATTTTCAGCCTTCAGCACCATGGATGTCCGATCCGCTCGGGGGGCCTGTTCGATCATCTGGCGCGGGCGCGGCCGAAGTCCAGAGACCGGCGCGGCCCGCGCTCCTGACCCTGGCCCGGGCGATCAGATGAAGCGCCGGCGGATGGCGCCCGAGACGACATCGAGCACCGAGACGGTGACGATGATGATGATCAGGATGGCGGCCGCTTCGTCATAGCGGAACGAGCGCATGTATTCGTTGAACGCCATGCCGATGCCGCCGCCGCCGACGAGGCCGATGACCGTGGCCGAGCGGACATTCGATTCAAACCGATAGAGCGCGTAGGAAATCCACAAGGGCAGGACCTGCGGCACGATGCCGAAGACGACTTCCTGCATGCGGTTGGCGCCTGTCGCGCGGATGCCTTCCACCGGGCCGGGTTCGATGGCCTCGACGGCTTCCGAGAACAGTTTCGCCACGACACCGGTGGTGTGGATGAAGATCGCTAGGACGCCGGCGAACGGGCCGAGGCCGACGGCGGCGATGAAGATCAGCGCGAAGACGAATTCGTTGATCGCGCGCAGGGCGTCCATGGCGCGGCGCACGGGGAAATGGATCCAGGCCGGCACGACATTTTCGGCCGACAAAATGCCGAAGGGCGCGCCGACGATGACCGCGAGCAGCGTGCCCCAGATGGCGATCGCGGTGGTTTCCAGCATCTTGTCGAGGAAGAACTCCCAGCGCCGGAATTCCGGGTGCAGGAAGTCATAGGCCAGCGTCGCCATGTTGTCGGCGTCGCGGATCAGTTCGAGCGGCTGCATTTCCGCCATGCCCCAGGCCCAGACGAGGACCGCGACGGACACGAACAGGATGAAGAAGGTGAACAGCGTCTGGCCGAGCGAGCGTTCGGGCGGGGCGAGCGCCTTCATACGGTCGGAGGCGGCTTCCGGGCCGATTGTGTCGGTCGCAACGGTCATGACGGGGCCTGGGGCTTTGGGGTTTCGGCTGTGTTAGGCGGGGGCGGCGGGCCGCCCCCTTCCTGATCGCTGGCGACGGGAGCCCCCGGGCCGGCAACGGCGCGGGACCGGGGTGCTCCGGTCGATCATGCCCGATCGTTTTCCGGCCCGCGGCGCCGGGCGGGCAGCGAGCCGGAGGATCGGGTGCCGATCACATGTTGGGCACGGATTCGGCGAGACGGTTCAGCTCATCGAGCTGGGCGTCGATCTCGGCGATCATCTGCTGCTTTTCTTCATCGCTCAGCGTGTCGTCGGCTTCCGTGGTCAGCCGGTCGCGGAACAGGGCGAGCTGGCGGATCGGATAGAGCTGGGCGTTGGACGAGGGGACGAACGGGCCCCAGCCGTCGGACAGGCCGGCGAGGATTTCGCGCTCGGCGGCGACCTGTTCCGGCGTGCCCATGCGGCCGAAGGTCATGAAGAAGGTGTAGATCTTGTTCTTCGCGTCCTGCGGAAGGTCACCGCGCCAGACGATCGGGTCGCCCGGAATGAGCGGCGAGCGCCAGATTTCCTTGATGTTGGCCGCATCTTCCGGGCGCTGCTTCTGGAGGCGCGCATAGAGCGATTCGGTGTTGTTGGTCGCGAAGTCGACCTGCTGGTTGGCGACGGCCAGCGCGTTGGTTTCGTGGTTCGAGTTCAGAACCCGCGCATAGCAGTCGTCCGGCGTCACATTGTTCAGCGCGAAGACATAGTAGCTCGGCACCAGGAAGCCCGAAGTCGAGTTGGGGTCGCCATTGCCGAAGGTCAGGCCGGCGTCGCAGTTGAGGACGTCTTCGAGGCCGTTGATCTCGTCATTGTCGACATGGGCGATGAGCAGCGAGTAATAGCCCATTTCGCCGGTGTCCTTGACCGTCTGGGCGAAGATCTCGCCTTCGGCGCGGTCGACCGCCTGCATGGCCGAGGCGTTGCCGAACCAGGCGACATCGACTTCGTCGAAGCGCATGCCTTCGATGACGCCGGCATAGTCCTGCGCGAAGAAGGGGTTCACCGGAACGCCGAGGAACTCTTCCAGTTCGGCGAGGAACGGGCCGAAGCTTTCTTCCAGCGCGGCCGAGGATTCGGTCGAGATGATGCCGAAGTTCAGCTCTTCGATCTCTTCGGCGGTCGCGGCGCCCGTGAGCGCGATCGCGGCGACGCCGGCCAACAGCATCTTTTTCATCCAGTCTCTCCTGTTACCATCCGTGGTCTGATGGGGTCCTGACGCTGGTCTTGGTCGTTCAGACGCCGGCCGTCAGGCTGCCGGCGGCATGGTCCTGCCCGTTGCGGGCGGGTGGCGGGGGCGCGGACGCGCCATTGGCGGTGTCCTGCGCTTCGGCGGGGCCGAGCTGACCGGGAAGGATCAGTTCCTCGGCCTGGGCGCCGTAGAGCTCGGTAAGGAAGGCGACGGACAGATCCTTGGTCGGCCCGTCATAGACGATGCGGCCATCTTTCAGCGCCACCATGCGGTCGAAGAAGGCCATCGCATAGTCGACCTGATGCAGCGAAGTGACGAGCGTGATCCCGTAGCGCTTGTTCAGGTCGAGCAGGATTTCCATCACCCGCTTGGCGCTCTTGGGGTCGAGCGAGGCGATCGGCTCGTCGGCGAGCACGATCTTGGCCTGCTGGACCAGCGAGCGGGCGATCGCCACGCGCTGTTGCTGACCGCCGGACAGACGGGCCGCGCGCTGGGCGGCGAAGGACGCGATGCCGACCGTGTCGAGGGCTTCCATGGCGCGGCGTTTCTCGGCCTTGGTGAACAGGCCGAACGTGCCGCGCCAGCCCGGCACATGGCCGAGCAGGCCGACCAGCACATTGCCGATCACCGACATGCGGCCGACGAGGTTGAACTGCTGGAAGATCATGCCGACATCGCAGCGCAGCCGCCGCGCCTGGCCCGTCAGGCTGCCGCCGGACTGCATGGTCTCGCCGAAGACCTTGACCGCGCCGCTCGACCGATCGCCGGTCGTCAGCCCGCCGATATGGCGGATCAGCGTCGACTTGCCGGAGCCGGACGCGCCGATGAGCGCGACGCGCTCGCCGGGATTGATCTCGATCGACACGGCATCGAGCGCGCGGACATTGCCGAAGGTCTTGCTCAAACGGTCGACGGAAATCGCTGGCGTCACGGTCGCGCTCCATGTGGTTGGCAGCGCCTTACGCGACGCGGATGAAGGCTGTATGACAAGGTCTAGAAAAGCGGATGATTTCCGGCAGACGTCTTTCCGGAACGACCAATTAGGGGAGTAATTCTATATTACGCCGGCTAATAGATGCCGCGAAAGCGGTGTTAAGCTGGATTTACACAAGATGATCATGTTTTGCGGCCCGAGGTGCCGAAGGCCGCGAGTGCGATCCCGAGCAGGATCAGCGCGCCGCCGGCAAGCAGCGTGCCGGTCAGGACAGCGAGCCCCAGGGCGACGAGGATCAGCGTCGACAGGATCGGCGTGAGATAGGCAAGGGTCGACAGAATGCGCCCGTCGCCATGGCGCACGCCATGGTCCCACAACAGATTGGCCAGGCCCATCGGACCGACACCGATCAGCACCATGGCGAGAAGCGCCGATGGCGTGACGTCCGGGATCGCGCCAGGTCCCGTCATGGCGAAAAGGGCGAGCGCGAGAAGAGCCGCGACGCCACACGCCGTGCCGGCCGCATCCGGCGGACCTGCGGCCAGCCGACCGCGCAGCGCGCTATAGAGGGCAAAGCAGCTCGCGGCTAGAACGGCGAGCAGATAGCCGAAGGCGCTGCCGCCGTCGTTTCCCACGGCCGGTGCGATGAACCAGGCGAGGCCCGCAAACCCCAGAAGGCTGCCGGCGATCTGTAGCCGGCTCGGGCGGGCGATCCCCGTCAGCCCGAGCAGCGCGACCATCAAGAGCGGCCACAGATAGGAAATCAGGTTGACATCGGCCGCGGGCGCATGGCGCAGGGCCGTTACATAGAAGCCGTTATGGCCCAGAAAGCCAAGTACCATCAGCGCCAATACGGGCCAGGGCACGGCGAACATCTCCGAAACGGGCTGTCGCCGCACGAGCCGCGCCAGCACGCAGGCGACGAAGCCCGACGCGAAGGCGCCCGACAGGAACAGGAGCGGCGGCAGCGAACTGCCGAGGACCGCGAAGCTCGCCGCCGTCGACCAGACCAGGACGGCGCCTCCGCCGATCAGGGTCGCGCGCCGGACGGTCGGAGGAGGTGGGGTGCGGGGCGGTGCGTCGGTGGTCCCGTATAACAGGGCCGCGTCGGCGCGGGCGGTGACGAGAAGCGTGGCCATCGGCCAAGCCTGCCGGATCGCGTGGCCGATGACCAGCATGGGCGAACAGAAAACGGGCGGCCCCGAGGGACCGCCCGCTCTCGATTGCTCTGAAGGCGGAGATTACATCATGCCGCCGCTCGGATCGGCATGCCGATCCGAGCATTTTGGGTGATGGGCGGCTTTACTCTGTAAGACTTGCCTACGGCACGTCTTACATCATGCCGCCCGCCCGATGGCGCTTGTCGCAATCGGCTACCAAGGAAGCATGGGCGAACAGAAAACGGGCGGCCCCGAGGGACCGCCCGCTCTCGATTGCTCTGAAGGCGGAGATTACATCATGCCGCCCCTCGGATCGGCATGCCGATCCGAGCATTTTGGGTGATGGGCGGCTTTACTCTGTAAGACTTGCCTACGGCACGTCTTACATCATGCCGCCCATGCCGCCCATGTCGGGCATCGCCGGCGCGGCTTCCTTCTTGGGAAGCTCGGCGACCATGGCTTCGGTGGTGATCAGGAGACCCGCCACCGAGGCTGCGTCCTGAAGCGCGGTGCGCACGACCTTGGTCGGGTCGATGATGCCGGCTTCCACCAGATCCACATAGGCTTCGTTCTGCGCGTCGAAGCCGAAGGTCTTGGACGACGATTCGTTGATCTTGCCGACGACGATCGAGCCTTCGACACCCGAGTTCTCGGCGATCTGACGGATCGGCGCCTCGATCGCGCGCAGCACGATCTTGATGCCGGCCATGATGTCGGCATTGTCCGAGCTCAGGCCTTCGATCGCGGCCTTGGTGCGCAGGAGCGCGGTGCCGCCGCCCGGCACGATGCCTTCTTCCACGGCCGCGCGGGTCGCGTTGAGGGCGTCGTCGACGCGGTCCTTCTTCTCCTTCACCTCGACTTCCGTCGCGCCGCCGACGCGGATCACCGCGACGCCGCCCGCGAGCTTGGCGAGACGCTCCTGGAGCTTCTCGCGGTCATAGTCGGAGGAGGTCTCCTCGATCTGCATCTTGATCTGGGCGACACGGCCTTCGATCGCGTCCTTGGTGCCCGCACCATCGACGATGGTGGTTTCTTCCTTGGAGATCGTGACCTTCTTCGCCGTGCCGAGCATGTCGGGAGTGACGTTTTCGAGCTTGATGCCGAGGTCTTCCGAGATCACCTGGCCGCCGGTCAGGATGGCGATGTCCTCGAGCATGGCCTTGCGGCGGTCACCGAAGCCCGGCGCCTTTACGGCGGCGACCTTCAGGCCCCCGCGCAGCTTGTTGACGACCAGCGTCGCCAGCGCTTCGCCTTCGACGTCCTCGGCGATGATCAGCAGCGGCTTGCCCGACTGCACGACCGATTCGAGGATCGGCAGCATGGCCTGCAGGTTCGAGAGCTTCTTTTCGTGCAGCAGGATGAAGGGATCTTCGAGATCGGCGATCATCTTTTCCGGATTGGTCACGAAATAGGGCGACAGGTAGCCGCGGTCGAACTGCATGCCCTCGACGATCTCGACTTCGGTGTCGAGCGACTTGGCTTCCTCGACGGTGATGACACCCTCATTGCCGACCTTCTGCATGGCTTCGGAGATCATGTCGCCGATCTGCTTGTCGCCATTGGCCGAGATGGTGCCGACCTGGGCGACTTCCTCGGAGCCCGAGATCGGGGTCGAGGCGCCGGTCAGGGCTTCGACGGCGGCCGAGGTGGCCATGTCGACGCCGCGCTTGAGGTCCATCGGGTTCATGCCGGCGGCAACGGCCTTGGCGCCTTCGCGGACGATCGACTGGGCCAGGACGGTCGCCGTCGTGGTGCCGTCGCCGGCGATGTCGTTGGTCTTGGACGCGACTTCGCGGACCATCTGGGCGCCCATGTTCTCGAACTTGTCCTCAAGCTCGATTTCCTTGGCGACCGTGACACCGTCCTTGGTGATGCGGGGGGCGCCGAACGCCTTGTCGATGACGACGTTGCGGCCTTTCGGGCCGAGCGTCACCTTGACGGCATTGGCGAGGATGTCGACGCCGTTGAGCATGCGCTCGCGGGCATCGGACGAAAACTTGACGTCTTTCGCAGCCATTTTCTCTCTCCTTAGCTGAGCTAAGCGTTGTGTTGTGCTTCAGGCGCGCGGGGCCGCGCGCGGTCCGGCCGTACCGCCAGGGCGGGCCGGGGCGGGAACGATCAGGACACGATGCCCATGATGTCGCTCTCCTTCATGATGAGAACGTCATGGCCGTCGATCTTGACCTCGGTGCCCGACCACTTGCCGAACAGAACGGTGTCGCCGACCTTGACATCGAGCTCGATGCGGTCGCCGTCGTCGTCGCGGCCACCGGGGCCCACAGCGAGGACTTCACCCTGCTGCGGCTTTTCCTTGGCGGTGTCGGGGATGATGATGCCGCCGGCCGTCTTTTCTTCTTCGTCGATGCGCTTCACGACAACGCGGTCGTGCAGAGGACGAAAGTTCATGACCTCTTCTCCTGTCAGATCCTGTCAGACGTAGTGCTGTTTCTGGAGCTTCGTCTCAGGACTGCTAGCACTCACGATTGGAGAGTGCCAGCAATCGCGCGGTCACCTAGTGCCGACGGGCCTTGGTGTCAAGAGGTCGCGGGGTTGGAGGCTGCTCGGCGAGGTCGTTCTACCGCTCGCGAGCGCACCTGATACCAACGCTGTCGCGCAGCGTTTCCCAGGTGCCGAGGGAAACCGGATTGGCAGCGAGTTTGGTGTTCGCCGCTCTGTCGAAAGCTCTCAACGCGTTGCGGGATCGGCGATGCCATACACCATCGACGCGTCCCGGGTCGCACCCCAGTTCATCGAGCCGATGCTCGATCAGGCCTGGCAATGACAGGGCGATGATGGCATCGGCAAGGCGCCCCTCGACCGGCGCAAAGCTCAGTAAAGGGACATTCTTGTAAGTGAGTTTGACGTTTGGGCCCATTGCCGGTCTCTCGACGACCTTGCTGCCGCCAACAATGATACCGGCAAGTTCCCGATGTTGAAGTAACGTTTCTGGTGTTATTGCGCGCGTAACCGCCCCGCCGGAGTTGCCTGGTACGCCTGTGCAAAATGCTATGTGCTGGATGCCAGAATCGATGGCATTGCTGAGGAACGGGGGAGGCAACTGCCATTCAGATCGGATGGACGGGCCGAACTGCCGTGCATGCACAGCAAAGCAGTTGGACACACCCGCTGTGATCTCCCCAGGAATAAGTCTGCCGTAGAAAATGGCGGTTGTGCTTAGCTCCCAAGCCAACCCCTCGTCATCAATGCCCAGTTCACCAAATATTGGTTGCGGATGGGAGACGACATAGTAGTTAAGTTCATCTGGAAGGGACCTTCTGAGCGTGTAGACGCACCATTCGTTTCCACTAAAATTTTTCCGCTTAGATAGACTGACTCCATTTCTACCGCATTGATAGCTGTCAGGATCCGTTCTCAGACCAAAACCCCGCCCATTATGGCGTACGTAGCATCTCGATAGTCTCTCACTATCCGTGGTGGGTTCGCGAATGTGCGCGACTGTAACAATGGTTTGGAGACCATTCACCAGATTGGCGCTGCCGACCGCGTTGCCACAAACAAGCTGAACTGTTCCAGAGAGGCCGAACTCGACGGCGTCATGTTCTACGTCGAGGTATTCCGCGAGACCGTCCACATCGAGGATGGCTTGCTGCATAAGAAGTTCATCGAACCTGCGCTCATATTCAGGCGATTGATGCTCGAAGCGCGTCGTTGCTGAAGCCCTGTCTGTTGTGGCGCTCCGGACCTCCGCCATTGTCGACAGGCAGGTCGCAAGAAGGATGAGAAGTGTTTTTCCGGGGCCTGACCGCTTGAACATGCTCACACCGTCAACAGAACTGGGCGAAGCAGGCTGTCCATCATTGGCAACCTGGCCGGTTGCCAATAAAGCAGGTTCGTCAATCATCGGTTGATGCGATAGGCGACCTACGCGATGCCTCCTCGCTCACCATGCTTGGGCTTCCGTGATTGTTTCTTCCGCGACCTGCTGCCGTGACCATCCTCGATGGCGACGGGTCGACCTTCCGCGCTGTTTGTTGAGTGAAACGACGATCGGCTCACGGCGATCAAATCGGCCGGTCGCAATAATAACATCCATGAAATGTGGAAATTGGATGTTGTTCGCGTCAATCCATTGTTCACGATAACGGTACAACTTTGGTCGACCGCCCTGATTTGTTCGGAGGTGATGCGATGTTGGGAATAGGAACGGCGAACTATGGTTCAGCCAAGTCTGCCTTGCTCACCGCGTTAGAGAATGTCTCCGTGAATGTGATGATCGCCGACTGCGATCGCCGGATCATCTTTATCAACGAGGCGCTCAAGTCTTTTCTCGGAGATGCCGAGAAGGACATTCAAGTGGATCTGCCGCATTTCAAGGTGGATGGACTGGTTGGGCAGACCATCGACGTATTCCACAAGGATCCCGATCACCAGAAGACGATGATCGCGCAGATGCGGGATCGCATGGACGCGACCATTACCGTTGGCGGCGTCATGTTTGATCTGATCGCGAAGCCGCTCATGAGCCGCAATGGCAAGCGCATCGGCACGATGGTCGAATGGGTCGATGCGGCACGACGCGTCGCGCTCGCCGATTTCGAGGCGCAGGTCAATGCGATCGGCGAGTTTCAGGCCGTGATCCAGTTCGATCTCGATGGCAAGATCCTATATGCCAACAAGAACTTCCTGGCGGCGACGGGCTATGACCTTGACGAGATCGTTGGCCAGCACCATCGCATCTTCTGCGATCCCGCCTATGCCGCGAGCCCCGAATACACCGCGTTCTGGGAACAGCTACGCAGCGGACGGCACAGTTCGGGAGACTATCAGCGGTTTCACAAGGATGGCCGTCCGATCTGGATCTCGGCGATCTACGCGCCGCTGCGCGACTCTCACGGAAACTTCGTGAAGGTGGCCAAGTTCGCGACCGACATCACGGCCGAGATGGAACAGCGCCAGCGCCGGGAAGCGGCTCAAGAGGAGATCCGGCAGGATCTCGAGCAGATCGCCATGTCGGTCTCCACCGCCAGCGATCAGGCCAACCAGGCCAGCAATGCCGCCGAGCAAACCTCGGACAATGTGCAGACCGTGGCCGCCGGGATCGAGGAGCTGGTGGGCTCCGTCCGGGAGATCAATCAGCAGGCGGTCGAAGCCAATGCCATCTCGCAGCAGGCGTCGAACGAGGTGGAGAACACCAATGCCGTGGTCTCGGGCCTGTCCGAAGCCGCCCAGGAAATCTCCAATGTGATCCGGCTGATCTCGGACATCGCCGAACAGACCAATCTGCTGGCCCTGAACGCCACGATCGAAGCCGCGCGTGCCGGCGATGCCGGACGGGGCTTCGCGGTCGTCGCGGCGGAGGTCAAGACACTGGCCACTCAGACGGCCAGGGCGACCGAGGAGATTTCGAACCGGATCAATGCGGTGCAGGCCTCGACCGGTCAGGCGGTGACGGCCATCGGCTCGATCTCGCAGACGATCGCCAAGGTGAACGAGATTTCCTCGATCATCGCCGCGGCCGTTGAGGAGCAGTCGGCGACGACCAGCGAAATGTCCCAGTCGATGCAGGTGGCGGCGGGAGGTGTCCGGCAGATCACCGAGGGGGTGCGCGATATCGCCGAACAGACGCGCATCATCGATGCGTCCACCAACAAGGTTCAGGAAGTCTCGGCACGGATGGCGTAAGCGGTGGCAAGGGCGGCCGAAGCGGCACCCTACGTCTCGTCGTCGGGCAATACCGGCGTCCGCCTGCTTGCGGGGGCGTTGACGCTGGGCGCCTTCCGCCTGAGCACCACCAGCGCCGCCGAGACGATGATCGCCGCGCCGATATAGGTCTGCGCCGCGGGCATTTCGCCGAAGAACAGCCAGCCGAGCAGGATGGCCCAGAGAAAGCCGGTATATTCGATCGGCGCGATGCGGGCGGCGGCGGCGCGGGCGAAGGCCGTGCCGAGCAGGAGATGGCCGGCCGTGCCGAGAATGCCGATGGCGACGGCGGCGATCCAGACGCCGTCAGGCACCGGCTGCCATGTGGCGATGCCGAGCGGCAGGGCGAGCATGATGCCGATGGTCGTCTGAACCGCGATCATCACCGGCACCGCGTCATCGGCGGAATGCTTTCGGAACAGCACCATGGCCAGCGAATAACAGACCGACGCCGACAGCGCCGCGCCGACGCCGAGCGGGTCGAGCCGGTCCCAGCCGCCGGTGATCTCCTGCGAGACGATGACCAGAATGCCGCCGAAGCCGAGCGCGATCGCCAGCATGGCGCGCGCATCGATGCGTTCGCCGAGCATCGGCCAGGCGATCAGCGCCATGAAGAAGGGGGCGGTGAAGGCGAAGGTGATCGCCTCGGCCAGCGGTAGCCGGGTGAGCGCGAAGAAGAACAGAAGGCCCGTCGCATACATGACACAGGCGCGCAGACCGTTGGCCTTGAGGCTCTTGACGCTCGGCCAGGCCAGCCGGCCGGTCGCCGTCACGATGAGGAGTGCGACGATGGCGCCGAAAAACAGGCGCAGCAACACGATCTGCGGCACCGCCAGGCTCTCGCCCATCCATTTGATGACCGCGTCCATGGTCGACAGGACGGCGATCGCCATGATGGCGTAGAGGACCGGCAGCTGGCTGTCGTCGTCGCGCATCGCGGGTTCCCAAAGAGCACTGTTCGAAGAGCGGTCCGCGCCTGGCCCCGCATCCGACATGGGTCTGGCGTGGCGCGGACGGATCGCCCTCGCGCGTCGGGATCACCGTCCCGCCGCGTTCTGGTGAAGCCTTTAGACGCTAACGTGTCCGGCGAGCCGGTCCGGCCCGTGACCCGCAGTCATGCGCTCAGGCGGGCGCGGGCGCAATCGGTTTTGCTCATGTGAGCCATGCCGCCCGGTAACCGGAACAGGGGCCCGGCCCGTGGACGGGGGATCGCGATCGGCGCGGCGGCTTGATCGGACTTGATCGGAGTGGTGGGTTGCGGCCACTCTTGGCAGAGGGAAACGGCAACAGAACCGCAGCAGGAAGGACCTTGAGCCATGGCCAGCGATCCGCGCATGAAACAGCCCGGCCCCGATCATCCGATCACCATTACCCATGCCGGCAGCCATGTCGTCGTGCGCAAGGGCGATGCGGTCATCGCCCGGACCGACCAGGCGCTGGCGCTGGCCGAGGCCAGCTATCCGCTCGTCTACTACATCCCCCGCGCCGACGTCGACATGGAGCGGCTCGAGGCCAGCGACCGCACGAGCTTCTGCCCGTTCAAGGGGGATGCGACCTATTTCTCGATCAAGACCCGCGAGGGGGTCGTCGACGACGCGGTCTGGACCTATGAGGACCCGTTCCCGGCCTGCGCCGAGATCGCCGGCCATCTCGCCTTCTATGCCGACAAGGTGTCGATCGAGGCCATCGAGGCGCCTTAGACCTCTGATGGCCCGAAAGCCGCCCGCGCCCGTCAGGCTGCCTTGCGCCGGCGCGGACGGCGGCGCTTGCGGGTCGCCGCCTTGGCCTCTTGTTGCTGGCCGGCGCCGGCCGGACCGCGCCTATGGGGTGGCCGCTCCGCCTTGGCCGGCCTTGTGCCGCTGGCGACCGGGATCTCGATCTTCATCAGCCTTTCGATCTGGCGGAGCAGGTCGGCTTCTTCCGGCGCGCAAAGGGCAATCGCCTCGCCCGCGCGTCCGGCGCGCGCGGTGCGGCCGATGCGATGGACATAATTGTCCGGCACGTCGGGCAGGTCGTAATTGACGACATAGGCGACGTCCGGGATGTCGATCCCGCGCGCGGCCACGTCGGTGGCGACGAGCGTGGTGACCGTGCCCTCGCGGAACGCCCTGATCGCGCGGTCGCGCTGGCTCTGGCTCTTGTTGCCATGGATCGAGGCGGCGTTGTGGCCGTCGGCCACCAACCCCTTCATGAGCTTTTCCGCGCCATGCTTGGTGCGCGCGAAGACCAGCGTCAGCGCGTCGAGATCCTGCGTCAGGATCTCGCGCAGCTTGGCGGGTTTTCCGGGCTTGTCGAGGAAATGCACCGATTGCGCGATCTTGTCTGCCGCCTTGCCGGGAGGCGCCACTTGCACCCGGCGCGGATCGGTCAGATAGGCGCGGGACAGGTCCTCGATCTGCTTGGGCATGGTGGCCGAGAACAGCATGGTCTGGCGCGGCGTGCCGAGACGCGGCGCGATCTTGCGCAAGGCATGAATGAAGCCGAGATCCAGCATCTGATCGGCCTCGTCCAGCACGAGACGCCGGACCGCCCCCAGATCGACCGCGCCGCGTTCCATGAGGTCGATCAGACGGCCGGGCGTCGCGACCAGGATGTCGGTGCCTGCGTTCAGGACGCCGATCTGCCGGTTGATGGACTGCCCGCCCACCACCGTGGCGATGCGCGGGCGCGGGCCCGTGATCACGCCGGCGAGACTGTCCGCGATCTGGTTCACCAGTTCCCGGGTCGGCGCCAGGATCAGCGTGTCGGCGGTCTTTGGCCGCGGCTTGCCGCGCCTGGTTAGCAAATGATCGATGATCGGCAGGCCGAAGGCCAGCGTCTTGCCGGTGCCGGTCTGGGCGAGGCCGAGGATGTCGTGTCCGGCCATCGCCAGCGGGATGGCCTGGGTCTGGATCGGCGTCGGTTGGGTAAAGCCCGCGCGGCCGAGCGCGGCGGTCAGGGTCGGCGCGAGGCCGAGCGTGTCGAAATCGTTCAAGTCATATCCTATTCAGCCGCGTTGCGGGGTGGCCCGACGAGCGGCGGCGGCATGCCGCGCGATGCACGCGGCACGAAAGGGTCCGCGCGGCCTCAAGACAGGCGGGTTCGTCCCGCGCCATCCGGCCGTCGCGTCAAAACCCTGCGTGATGGGAGTTGGTGTCTTGTGCGCGCTGGTGCGGCCCGACAGGGGCGCGGCTTGCTCACGCGGCAGCGCAGCGTCGCCTCGCACATGGGCTATCGGCGCCCGGGTGTCAAGCGCGGTGGCGGTTTGGGTGACAGACGACCGGGCGGGACATGCACCGCCTCGGCACCGGGTGTTTTAACGCTTACGCGCCAGGATCATGCCGTCTGAAACCGGCACCAGGCTCATATCGACCCGGTCGTCGTTCTGGATGGTGGTGGTCACCTGGCGGATGGCGCGGGTCGAGCCTTCCTGATTGTCGGGATCGGCGACGCTGCCGCCCCATAGCGCATTGTCGACGATGATGAGGCCGCCGGGCCGGACCAGCCGGATCGCGCGATCGTAATAGTCGGGATAGGGCTTCTTGTCGGCGTCGATGAACACCATGTCCGTGCTGTCTGGACCGCGTTCGGCGAGAAGGCCGTCGAGAAAGTCGATGGCCGGCAGAACGCGCAGATCGACACGGCCGCCGAAACCGGCGCGTTCCCAGTTCTCGCGCGCAAGCGCCGCGAACTCCTCGGAGATCTCGCAGCTGAACAACTCGGCGTCGTCGGGCAGGGCTTCGGCCATCCACAACATGCCGTAGCCGATGAAACAGCCGACCTCGACATAGGAGCGCGTGCCGTGTAGCCGCGCCAGAAGCGCCATGAACTGACCCTGTTCCGGCGCCATGCGCCAGCGCACGTTCTCATGGGCGTCGGTGGTCTGCCGCGCGGCCTTCAGCGCCGGGCTCTCGCGCAGCCCCTTGTCGAGGATGTAGTTATAGAGACGGTCGTCGAGATCGGACTTGCTTTTGGTCATGTGGCGCCTCCTGCTGGGATCGGGGCGGGAAGCGCCCGATGTGATCAACGCCTGGTTAAGGTAAGCGCGAGAACGAAAACCGCCATGCCCGCGCAGATGATCGGCGCGGCCGTCAGGCCGAAGGCCGTCATCGCCACGCCGGTGATCGAGGGGCCCGCCACGCCGCCGATCGCATAGGCCAGCGCGAAAGCCGAACTGGCCGAGACCAGAAGTCCGCCGGAGAATTCCTCGCCCATGACGGCGAGCGCGCAGGTATAGAGCCCGTAATAGGTCGCGCCGACGCCAGCGATGATCACCCAGATCAACAGAGTCTGAACCGGCAGCACCGCCATGATCACAAAGCCGATCGCGGTGAGCAGCAGACAGACAACGATCAGAAGGCGCTTGCGCAGCCTGTCGAGCATCAAGCCGAGCAGCGGCTGCGCCAGGACGAGACCGAGCGCCGAGGCGCTGACCGTTAATGCGGCGCCGGCCTCGGTCATGCCGCGCTCGAGGAAGAAGACCGGCAGCACCGACAGCGACACCGAATCCCAGAAGCCGACGGCCACGACCAGAAGCACCAGGACGGGCGCGGTGCGGATGAAGCCGGCGATGCCGCCGCGTTCGGCGGGGGCTGGGCGCACCTTGCTGTTGCGGCTCATGAAGGCGAACAGGAAAGCGGCCAGCGCCATGGTGGCAGCGCAGGCCGCGAAGCCGAACCCATTCTCGGTGCCGAAGACCGGCACAGCCAGGGGGCCGATGACGAAGCCGATGGCGGCGAAGCCCGTATAGGCGCCCACAACCCGGCCGCGAATGCGGTTGGGGCAGGCGGCGTTCAGCCAGGCCTCGCCGACGACATAGATGACATTGACGCCGAAGCCGAGCGCGAAACGCAGCAGGAACCACAGGACGAGATTACTGCTCACCGCGAGGCCAATCAGGCAGATCACGCAGCTTGCGAGTCCGGCGACGATGAGGGTCGCGGCGTCGAAGCGCCGCGTCAGCATGGGCAGAACCAGCGTCGACGAGATCAACCCGACGGCGAACACCGCCGCATTGGCGCCGATGAGGGTCTCGCTGGCGCCATTGGCCGCCATCAGGAGCGCGATCAGCGGGTAAGTCAGACCCTGCGCCAGCGCAAAGGCGCCGACGCCGAGAAAGATCGCGTTGATCGAGGCCCAGTCCGGCCGGTCGAGGGTTGGGGTCGCCATGACGCCAGAGATGCGCTTCGGGCGAGCGGGGTCAAGCGGGAAGATGTCGGGGCAGGGGCGTTATGCCGCCCGGGGTGTCCCGCCGGCCACAGCCTGCCAGGTCTGCCGCTTGCGGTAGATGGTCGAGGGGCTGATGTCGAGGGCGGCGGCCGCCTTGCCGACATGGCCGTTATAGCGGGCGACGGCGGTCTCGATGATCCGCCGCTCCTGCATCCAGAAGGGCTCGACGTCGCCCGGCACCGCGTCCTGAAGGCGGGGTAGCGCCACCCCGTTGCGGCAGGCGGCCAGCGTTCCGCCGAGCATGTCGCGGGTCAGGACCGGGCCGGCATGCATGACGACGGCACGGCGGATGACATTTTCGAGTTCGCGCACATTGCCCGGCCAGTCATGGGTCATGAGGCGGCTAAGCGCCGCCCCGTCGACATGATCGAACAGGCGGCCTTCCTGCCGGGCGGCGGTGTCGAGGAAATACCGTGCCAGCAGCGGGATGTCGTCGCGGCGGTCGCGCAGCGGCAGGAGATGAACCGGCAAGACATGCAGCCGGTAGTAGAGATCGGCGCGGAACCTGCCGGCGGCGATCTCGGCATCGGGGTCGCGATTGGTGGCGCAGACGATGCGGATGTCGACCGGCCGGTCGCGCATGTCGCCGACCCGGCGCACGGTGCCGGTTTGCAGGAAGCGCAGGAGCTTGGCCTGAAGCGCGAGATCCATCTCGCAGATCTCGTCGAGAAACAGCGTGCCGCCCTCGGCGGCCTCGGCCGCGCCGATCCGGTCGGCGCTGGCGCCGGTGAACGCGCCGCGCACATGGCCGAAGATCTCGCTTTCCATCAGATCGCGCGGGATGGCGCTGCAATTGAGCGCGATCAGCGGATGTCCGGCGCGATCGGACCGGCGATGGATCGCCTCGGCGGCGACTTCCTTGCCGGTGCCGCTTTCGCCGGTGACGAAGACCGGCGCGCGCGACCGGGCGACCTGGCCGATCTGGACGTAAAGCTCGCGCATCGCCGGACTGGCGCCGACAAACCCCTCGAACCGCGCGTCGTCCGGCGTCATTCTCGCGTCCCGCAATTGCTGTTCCCACCGGCAGTTTTTTGCCAACAGGGTAAAAAAAGCGTTTCGCGATCGCGAAGAGCGCGTCGGCAAGAGCGATGGCGGCCGGCCTTGCCGGGGCATGTCAGCCCTGCGGCGGGCGCAAGGAGGGGCGGCGCGGGAAAGGCTGGCGGCGGCGCCGGCCCGGTGCTAGCGTCGTCCGATCATCGTGACGGGGCGCCACGCCGGCGCCCCTTGCCTGTGGGGAGACCAGCACATGGCCGCCGTGGAAGCCGTCGTCGACTTTCCGACATCGCCGAACGATCTCGAAGCCTTCTGGATGCCGTTCACCGCCAACCAGTCGTTCAAGAAGCGTCCGCGACTGGTCGCGCGCGCCAAGGACATGCATTACCAGTCCTTCGACGGGCGCCAGGTCATCGACGGCACCGCCGGCCTGTGGTGCTGCAATGCCGGCCATACCCGCCAGCCGATCGTCGAGGCGATCCAGGCGCAAGCCGCCGAGCTCGACTACGCGCCGTCGTTCCAGTTCTCCCATCCCAAGGCGTTCGCGCTGGCCAACAAGATCTCGCTGATGGCGCCGGCCGATCTCGACCACGTCTTCTTTGCCGGCGGTGGATCGGAAGCAGTCGACACCGCGCTGAAGATCGCGCTGGCCTATAACAAGGCGCGCGGCCAGGCCTCCAAGACGCGGCTGATCGGCCGCGAGCGCGGCTATCACGGCGTCGGCTTCGGCGGCATCTCGGTCGGCGGCATGGTCGCCAACCGCAAGCAGTTCGGCGTCATGCTGGCCGGCGTCGACCACTTGCCGCATACCTATAACCGCGACGAACAGGCCTTCACGCGCGGCCAGCCGGAATGGGGCGGCCATCTCGCCGATGAACTTGAGCGGCTGATCGCGCTGCACGACGCCTCGACCATCGCCGCCGTCATCGTCGAGCCGATGGCGGGCTCGACCGGCGTTCTGCCGCCGCCCAAGGGTTATCTGCAGCGCCTGCGCGAGATCTGCGACAAGCACGACATCCTGCTGGTCTTCGACGAGGTGATCACCGGTTTCGGCCGGCTGGGCTTTTCCTTCGCCGCCGAACGGTTCGGCGTGGTGCCCGATATGATCACCTTCGCCAAGGGCGTGACGAGCGGCACCGTGCCGCTCGGCGGCGTGATCTGCCGCAAGCATATCTACGACGCCTTCATGGGCGGGCCGGAGCACATCATCGAACTGTTTCACGGCTACACCTATTCGGCGCATCCGCTGGCCATCGCGGCTGGGCTGGCGACGCTCGATCTCTATCGTGACGAAGGCCTGTTCGACCGGGTCAAGGAGCTTGAAACCGTGTGGGCCGATCATGCGATGGGGCTCAAGGACCATCCGCTGGTCAAGGACATCCGCACCATCGGGCTCGTCGCGGCGATCGATCTCGAACCGCATCCGGACGCACCGGGCCTGCGCGCCTATCAGGCCATGGAAAGCGCCTTCCACGAGCATGACACGATGATCCGCACGACCGGCGACACGATCGCCCTGTCGCCGCCCTTCATCATCACAGAAGACCAGATCGGCGGTCTGTTCGAGGGCGTCGGCAAGGTCCTGTCCGGGCTCCACTGAGCGATCCGGACGGGCCGGCATCGGCGACGGACCGGATGATCTGTCGCCGCCACCGGCCGGCCCAGCGATGACCCATCGCGCGTTCCCGTTGAGAACGCGCGATTGGTCCAGCCCACACGTCATGCATCGGTTACACTGTCAAAAGTGATTCGACCGGCGGGTGCCCCGTGCGGCGCGCCTGGTGGCGCGATGCCGCCGCGACGGCCGGGATGATGGTGTGGGACGCGATGCAGCGTGTGGCCAATATGGTGATCGGCGTGGCGATCGTCGTGATCGCGGGCAGCGTGGCCGCGCTTCTGTATCTGATGCTCGGCTTCTCGCTCGCCGAGGCGGGCTGGATCGGCCTCGCGGTTCTGCTCGGCCTGTTCATCGTCCGCCTCCTGCGCGAGCGCGAGGATGAGCGCCGCATGGTCGAGGCCCGCTTCGAGGACCTCGCCAAGGCGACCGGCAATCTCACCCGTGAGATCACGCTCTTGCACGGCCGCGTCGTCGATCTCGAAACCCGCGAGCGCGACGCCGAACTGCCCGCCTATACGGCGACGATCGACAGCGCGCGGCTCGACACGCTGGAAACCCGGCTCGGCGATATCGAAGCGCTTGGCCGCTCGCTCACCGAGACCATGACCGGGCTCAAGCGCCAGGCGGCACGGCTCGAAAAATCGCGACAGGCCCGCCAGCCGGACATCTCGCCGGACGGGCCGCAGGCCGGGCAACCCACCCCCGCGCCCCGCGCCGACGTCCCGGCCGAACCGCGCATCGACCCCCGCGACCGAGAAGACAGGCATCACGGACAAGAGGGACGCGGCAGCGACGACTGGCATGCCGGGATCGTCGTGGATCCCGGACCAGTCCGCCCGGCCGCGCCTGACCGGCCGAACGGTCGCGATGCCATACGTGATGCGTTGGTGGCGCAGGATGCCGCGATGGCGCCCGAGACCGGCCCCGTGCTCGAACGCAGCGCGCCTTTCGTGGATCTCGCCGAGGCCAGCCTGACCGCGCTGGTCGACAAGGCGGTGCGGGCCGGCCGGGTTGAGATCATGCTGCAACCGATCGTCACCCTGCCGCAGCGCAAGGTGCGCTTCTACGAGGCCTTCGCCCGGCTGCGCACCGCAGATGGCGTGGTGATGCAGCCCGGCGACTTCCTCGACATCGCCCGCCGCGACGGCATGATGGCGGAGATCGACCGGCAGGTCGTGCGCCGGGCGGTGCATGTCGCGCGCCGGCTCATCAGCCGCAACCGCGAGGTGAGCCTGTTCGTCAATCTCGACCTGCCGATCCTGTCCGACAGCGACGCGGCCAGCGAGATCGTCGCCTATCTCGACGGCAACAAGGCTCTGTCCAACGCGCTCATCTTCGAGGTTCCGCAGCATGTCTTCGAGGCGGCCGGGCCGCTCGACCGCGCGCTGCTCGACCAGATCTCGGAACTCGGCTTCCGGCTGGCCCTCGACCAGGCCCAGCGGCTCGATGTCGACGGCAAGCTTCTCGCCGAGAGCAAGGTGCGTTTCCTGAAGGTGGCCGCCTCCAAGCTGCTCTACGGCACGGAGGGGCTGACCGCGATCCATCCGGCCGATCTGAGCGACCTCCTGGCCCGTTTCGGGCTGTCGCTGATCGCCACCCATGTCGAGCGCGAGGCGCAGGTGGTGGATCTGCTCGACTATGATGTCGGTTTCGCCCAGGGCTTCCTGTTCTCACCGCCGCGCCCGGTCCGGGGCGACACGATCCGCGAGGGGGCCGCGCCCGACAGCGCCCCGCGCGCCGCGCCGGACCCGGTTCTGGCCGCCTTGCGCAGCGCCGGCGCCGCTTCGTGACCGCGCCGCGCCCGATCGATCCCGACGGCCTGTCACGGATCGTCGGCGGCTATGACGCGATCCTGTGCGATGTCTGGGGCGTCCTGCACAATGGCGTGGCCGCCTTTCCGGCCGCCGTCGACGCGCTGACCCGGGCCCGTGCGGCCGGTCTGCCGGTGGTGCTCGTCACCAATGCACCGAGACCGCATCCGCCGGTCATCGACCAGCTTGTCGCGCTCGGCGTCGGGCGCGCGGCCTTCGATGCGGTCGTCACTTCCGGCGATGTGACGCGCGGGCTCGTCGCCGACCGGGCCGAAAGACCCGTCTACCATCTCGGGCCCGAGCGCGACCGGCCGCTCTTCGATGGGCTGCCGGTCCGTTTCGCCGGGCTTGGCGAGGCGGGCGCCATCGTCGCGACCGGCCTGTTCGACGACGAGACGGAAACGGCGGAGGACTATCGCGCGCCTTTGACCGACGCACGCGATCGCGGCCTGCCGCTGATCTGCGCCAATCCCGATCTCGTGGTCGATCGCGGCGGCCGGCTGGTGCCCTGCGCGGGCGCGCTGGCGGCGCTTTATGCCGATCTCGGTGGCGAGGTTCTGATGGCCGGCAAGCCGCATGCACCGATCTATGAGCGCGCGCGCGCGGCCTTGCGCGCGATCCTGGCGCGCGACCCCGATCGTGAGCGCACGCTCGTGATCGGCGACGGCGCCCGGACCGATCTCGCCGGTGGTGTCGCGCAGGGCTATCCGGTTTTGTTCTTGACCGGCGGGATCAGCGCGCTCGACGGCTCGCGGGCGGATCTCGCCGCTTTGTTCGAGACGGCCGGCGGCACGCCGGACCATGTCGCGGCGGATCTCATCTGGTAGCGCGTTGAAGTGGAAGCGGGATTTTGATCAGGCCACGTCGCCGAGAATGGCGTCGATGGCGTTCTGCTCGAGCCCCTCGCCGGGCAGGGCCGGGCCGTTGAGCAGATCGCTGTCGCCTGGTGTCGCGTTCGCCGACTTGCCGTCGCCGGCGGATGCGCCATCGGCCGATACCGACCCGAGGCGGCCTTCGATCAGCGCCAGCGTCTCGACCACCTTGCCGATGCGCTGACCGGTGATGTCCTGGAACGCGCAGGCCTCGAAGATCTTCATCACCTCGGCCTCGACGGCCGAGCGATAGTCGTCCAGCGTATCGGCGGAAACGCTCATGATGGCCTCGGCGGCTTCCATGATATCGTGGCTCGCGCTTTCGGTCATCTCGACGACGGCCGCCAGTTCGTTGCCGGCCTCGGGAATGTGACGCTCGGCGAGATCGGTGGCCTTGCCGACCGAGATCTCCTGCTTGAGCACCGCGATGTCGCCAGCGATGCCGCCGAGTACGGCGCGCAGATCGGCTTCCATGCGGGAGACGCGATCGGTTAGTTCACCCGACTGACCCGCCGCGCCGAGCCCCGTCGTGCTGTCGTCCGCTTGTGTCTTGCCGGTCATGGCAGTTCGTCCCGTCAGCCGATCACTCGCCGAAGACGGCGTCGATCTTCGACTTCAGCGTCGCCGCGTTGAACGGCTTGACGATGTAGTTGTTCACGCCGGCCTTCTTGGCGGCGATGACGTTTTCCGTCTTCGATTCGGCGGTGATCATGATGAACGGCGTGCGGCCGAGTGAATCGTCGCCGCGCACATTCTTCAGAAGGTCGTAGCCGGTCATCGGCTCCATGTTCCAGTCGGAGATGACCAGGCCGTAGCGGCGCGAGCGCATCTTCTGCAGCGCCTCGGTACCGTCCGCCGCTTCGTCGACATCGTTGAAGCCGAGCTGCTTAAGAAGATTTCGAATAATTCGGATCATCGTCTTATAGTCGTCAACGACCAAGATCGGCATCGACTGATCAACCGCCATCACACTGCTCCGTCAGGAAAGAATTGTCCCCAGCCGGGGCGGTCGATGAGCCGCCCTCGTTCTGAAGACGCTAGAAGAAACAATTGAATTTCAGGTTAATCCCTGTTCTTTGGCGAGAGAGCGGCGCGAAGTCGCGAGCGCGACTCGCCGATGGAGCGATGTCGCGAGGTCGCTCAAATCGCCCGCAAGAGGTTGATCTTCATTGGCTTTCGGGCGAGGGCGGTGATCCCGGGCGGGGCCTGGCCCGGGCTGAAGCGCCCTTCGTCCGGCGTGATGCCGTCCGATGCCGGAAACCCGGCGAACCGGCTTTTGGGGAGTGCCGACATGACTGTTATGCCGTCAGGCGCGGGCTATGTGTTCGAGGACATTTCCGTTGGCATGGCCGCCGATCTGATGAAGACCGTGATGTCGAGCGACGTCGTCGGCTTCGCGCAATTGTCGGGCGACAACAATCCGGTCCACCTGTCGGCCCATTACGCCGCCAAGACCCCGTTCAAGGACCGCATCGCCCATGGGCTCTACACCGCGAGCCTGATTTCGGCGGTGCTCGGCACCAAGCTGCCGGGGCCCGGCGCGATCTATCTCACGCAGAGCCTGAACTTCCGTGCCCCGGTGCGGATCGGCGATGTGGTGCATGCCCATGCCGAGGTGACCCAGGTGGACGCGACCAAGAAGCGCGTGACGCTGGCTTGCACCTGTTCGGTCGACAACAAGGTGGTGCTTGACGGCGAGGCCGTGGTCATGGTCCCAGGTCGTAACGACCGGTGACCCGGACGACGATCCTTATCTTGCGCTGAACGAACCGACCCGTCTGACCATGTCGCTGATACAAACCGCCCAAGACGGATTCCTGGTCGCCCAGGACGATGTGCCGCTGATGCTGCGCGAGGGCGTCGTGGCGATCGGCAATTTCGACGGCGTGCATCGTGGCCATCAGGCGGTGCTGCGGGCGGCGATCGATCGCGGGCGTATCGTCGGCGGGCCGGTGGTCGCGCTCACCTTCGAGCCGCATCCGCGCCAGTTCTTCCGCCCCGAGACGCCGTTGTTCCGCCTGACGCCGCCGCATGCCAAGGCCGAGCTCTTCGAGGCGCTCGGCCTCAACGGCGTCGTCATCCTGAGTTTCAACGCCGATCTCTCGGGCCTCGACGCAAAGAGCTTTTCCGAGACCTGGCTGACCGGCAAGTTCGCCGCCCAGGATGTCGTGGTCGGCCACGATTTCCATTTCGGCAAGGGGCGCGAGGGGTCGGCGGTGCGATTGTCCGAACTTGGCCTGCATGGCGGCTATCAGGTCACCATCGTCGGCGCCCAGCAGAGCGCGGCCGGCGATCTCCTGGCCTCGACCGCCATTCGCGCGGCCCTTTCGGAGGGCGATGTCGAGACCGCCCGCGGCCAGCTCGGCTATCGCTGGTTCTTCGAGGCCGAGGTCGTGCATGGCCAGAAGCGCGGCCGCGATCTCGGCTATCCGACCGCCAATATGCGGCTCGATCCGGCGGCGACCCTGAAACACGGCGTCTATGCCGTGCGTGGGCGTATCGGCGACCGGATCGTCGGCGGCGTGGCGAGCTTCGGCCGCCGTCCGCAATTCGACAATGGCGCGCCGCTGTTCGAAACTTTCTTCTTCGATCTCGACCGCGATCTCTACGGGCAGATGCTCGAAGTCGAACTCGTCCGCTTTCTCAGGCCCGAGGCGGCCTTCGACAGCGTCGACGCTCTCGTCGCCCAGATGCATGACGATGCGGCCGCCGCCCGCGACATCATCGCGGCGCTCGGCGACGAACCCTTCGGACCGGAGGCGCTGTCCGCGTCCGTTCAATGAGCGCCGTCGTCCGATGAGCACGGTCGGCGGGCGGCGGGCGCTGTCGGGGGAGACGGTCGGCATTCTCTGCATGTGCCTGGCGATGGCGATGCTGCCGGTCGTCGAAGGCCTCGTGAAGCTCATGACCGGCTCGCTGAGCGAGGTCCAGATCGCCTTTCTGCGTTTTGCCGCGCAGGCGGCCGTCGGCCTGCCGATCGTCTTGCTGCTGATCGGCTGGCGCGGTCTTTATCCAGGCCAACCGCTGGTGCATGCCGCGCGCGGCGCCTGTCATGCGCTGGCCAATGTCTTTCTCGTCTCGGCGCTGGCCATTCTGCCGCTCGCCGAGACCATGGCCATCTTCTTCGTCATGCCGTTGATGGTCACGGCGATGTCGGCGATGCTGCTCGGCGAGCGCGTCGGTTTGCGCCGCTGGGCCGCCGTGCTGGTCGGTTTCATCGGCGCTCTGATCGTCGTGCGTCCGGGTTCCGACGTCTTCACCCTCGGCAGTCTTCTGCCGATGGGCGCGGCCTTCATGTTCGCGGTTTATGTCATCCTGACGCGGCATTTCGTTCAGTCGGGCGATGCGGTGAGCCTGAATTTCATCGCGGCGATCTGGGCCGCCGGCATTCTGGCCGTTCTGCTGCTGCTCGGCGATGTGGCCGGCGTGGCGCAGGCCGCGATCAGCATGCCGACGCCGGCGCAATGGGGCCAAGTCGCCGCCATCGGCGTGATCTCGATGATCGCGCACTGGCTGATCGTCATCTCGCTGGCGCGGGTGCCGGCATCGGTGGTGGCGCCGCTCACCTATCTCGAGATCATCGGGGCGGCGGTGGTCGGCTATCTCCTGTTCGCCGACATCCCCGACGCGACGACCTGGATCGGGGTGGCGGTCATCGCCGCCAGCGGCATCTATATTTCCTATCGTGAAAGATTGCGCACCGGCGCCGCGTGACGGGCCTTTATCGCGGCGCGCGAAGCTGCTAACAGCCTCCGCATGCGACATCACCGGCTCGGCGATCCGGGCGGCGCGGCCGCCACGATACGAATTAGCGGCCCGGTTTCCGGCTGACGCGCGGCATGAGCCCGCGCCGTGGCGCGGAGACCGGGATGCTTCGGTGTGGGCCGTCGCCGGACGGCCCCTATTCAAGGCCGCACAGATCAGCCCCTGATGGCTGTCGACATAGTTCAGCGAGTTTCCATGACCGAGACCACGACCGCGCCCGAGAGTACAGCGCGCGACTATTCCAAGACCCTCTTCCTGCCCGAGACCGAATTTCCCATGCGCGCCGGCCTGCCCAAGCGCGAGCCGGACTTCATGGCGCGCTGGCAGCGCATCGGCATCTGGGCCCGGCAGCGCGAGATCGCGGCCAATGACCCGCGCTATATCCTGCATGACGGCCCGCCCTATGCGAATGGCAACATCCATATCGGCACGGCGCTGAACAAGGTTCTGAAGGACACCGTCGCACGCTCGATGTTCATGCTCGGCTGGGACGCCAATTACGTGCCCGGCTGGGACTGCCACGGCCTGCCGATTGAATGGAAGATCGAGGAGCAGTATCGCGCCAAGGGGCGCAACAAGGACGACGTGCCGGTCAACGAGTTCCGCAGGGAATGCCGCGACTTCGCCGAGCATTGGATCGACGTGCAGCGCGCCGAGTTCAAGCGGCTCGGTGTCGAGGGCGATTGGGACGACCCCTATCTCACCATGTCGCATGGCGCCGAGGCGCAGATCGCCCGCGAACTGATGACCTTCGCCATGTCGGGCCAGCTCTATCGCGGTTCGAAGCCGGTCATGTGGTCGGTGGTCGAACGCACGGCTCTTGCCGAGGCCGAGGTCGAGTATCACGACTATCAGTCGGACATGATCTGGGCGAAGTTTCCTGTCGTGTCGGGTCCCGACGATCTTCGGGGCATGCCCGTCGTCATCTGGACGACAACGCCCTGGACGATCCCCGGCAACCGGGCGATCTCGTTTTCGTCCAAGATCGCCTATGGGCTCTATGAGGTGGTCGATGCGGCGGAAGACAATTGGGCGCAGCCCGGCGACAGGCTGATCCTGGCCGATCGCCTGGTGCCCGATGTCATGACGGCGGCGCGCGTCACCGATTTCCGGCAGCTGCGTTCCGTCTCGGCCAACGAATTGGAAAGCATCGCCTGCGCGCATCCTTTGGCTGGCCAGGGCTATGATTTTGTCGTTCCGGTGCTCGACGGCGACCATGTCACCGACGAGGCGGGCACCGGCTTCGTGCACACAGCACCCGGCCATGGCCGCGAGGATTTCGACATCTGGATGGACAATGCGCGGGCTCTGCGCGAGCGCGGCATCGATACCGATATCCCCTACACCGTCGGCCCCGACGGCCGCTTCACGGCCGATGCGCCGGGGTTCGAAGGCCGTCAGGTCATCACCGACAAGGGGGACAAGGGCGACGCCAATCCGGCCGTCATCGAGGTCTTGCGCGACAAGGGCATGCTCCTGGCACGCGGCCGGCTGAAGCACACCTATCCGCATTCCTGGCGCTCGAAGAAGCCGGTCATCTTCCGCAACACGCCGCAATGGTTCGTCCATATGGACAAACCCATCGAGGGCTTGCGCCCGGCTCCGTCTCCCCAGGTAGGGGAAGGCGGGGGCGGACCTCAGACGCTCCGTGAACTGGCTTTGACAGCCATCGACGAGACCCGCTTCGTGCCGACATCCGGCCAGAAAAGGCTGCGCGGCATGATCGAGAACCGGCCTGACTGGGTCTTGTCCCGGCAGCGCGCCTGGGGCGTGCCGATCACGGTGTTCGTTCATAACGAGAGCGGCGAGGTGATCCCCAATGCGGGCTTCAACGGCGCGCAAGCCCTGATCGACCGGATCGGCGCGGCCTTCGAGGCCGAGGGTGCGGACGCCTGGTTCGCCGACGGCGCCACGGAACGCTTCCTCGATGGTATCGTCAGCGATCCCAGCGACTGGGACAAGGTGGACGACATTCTCGACGTCTGGTTCGATTCAGGGTCGACCCACAGCTTCGTCCTTGAACAGCGCGACGATCTGAAGGTCACCCGCAAGGCCGATGGCGGAGAGGACTACGTTCTCTATCTCGAAGGCTCGGACCAGCATCGCGGCTGGTTCCATTCCTCCCTCTTGGAAAGCTGCGGCACGCGCGGCCGAGCGCCCTATGACGCGGTCCTGACCCATGGCTTCGTCATGGCCGAGGACGGTCGCAAGATGTCGAAATCGCTCGGCAACACGGTCGCGCCGCAGGACGTCATCAAGCAATATGGCGCCGATATCCTACGCCTGTGGGTGATGTCGTCGGACTATTGGGAGGATCTGCGGATCGGTCCCGATATCCTGAAGTCGAGCGTCGAGAGCTACCGCAAGCTGCGGAACACGCTGCGCTGGATGCTCGGCAATCTGCATCACTATGACGCCGAGCGCGATCATGTGCCGGTCGCCGACATGCCCGAGCTCGAACGCTACATGCTGCACCGGCTGACCGAGCTCGACCATCTGGTGCGTACCGAATATCCGGCCTTCGACTACAAGAAGATCTGGAGCGCGCTGTTCACCTTCGCGACCAATGATCTGTCGGCCTTCTATTTCGACATCCGCAAGGACGCGCTCTATTGCGACCCGCCGTCGAGCCAGACGCGCAAGGCGTGCCTGACCGTGCTCGACCGGCTGTTTGACTGCCTCGTCACCTGGCTCGCGCCGATGCTCGCCTTCACCATGGAGGAAGCCTGGCTCAGCCGGCATCCGTCGGACGACGGGTCCGTGCATCTCGAACGGTTTCCGACCGTGCCGGAGGACTGGCGCAACGATCCGCTGGCCGCCAAATGGCAGACCGTCCGGCTTGTCCGCCGGGTGGTCACCGGCGCGCTCGAGATCGAACGCCGCGACAAGCGGATCGGCTCGTCGCTCGAGGCCGCGCCCGAGATCCATGTCGCCGATCGCGACCTGTATGAGCGGGTCGCCGATGTCGACTGGGCCGAGGTAGCGATCACCAGCCAGGCGCGGCTCGTCCATGGCGATCATCCGGCGTCGTCGTTCCAGATGGACGAGGTGCATGGCGTCGGCGTCGTTCCGGCGCTGGCCGAAGGCCGCAAATGTGCCCGGTCGTGGAAGGTGTTGCCCGATATCGGCGCCGATCCCGATTTTCCCGACCTGTCGCCGCGCGACGCGGCGGCGATGCGCGAGCGCCGCGCGCTCGGCCTCGACGGCTGAGGCGGTACATGACCGATCAGGCACTCGACGAAAGCCGCGCCGGGACGCGGCGCTGCCTGCGTCTCGGCCTAGTCGTGGCGTTCGTCGCGCTCGTCATCGACCAGGTGTCGAAGACCTGGTTCCTGCATGTCTATGACATCGCCGAGAAGAGCCCCGTCGCGGTCACGCCCTTCTTCAATCTCGTCATGGTGTGGAACCGGGGCATCTCCTACGGCCTGTTCCAGCAGGACAGCGATCTGGGGCGTTACATGCTGATCGCGGTCAAGCTCGCCGTCACGGTCGGTCTCCTGATTTGGCTGTGGCGGGTCACCGACAGGGTCCTGGCCGTCGCGCTCGGCCTCATCATCGGCGGGGCGATCGGCAATGCCATCGACCGTGTGGTCTATGGCGCGGTGGCCGATTTCTTCCATTTCCACGCCTATGGCTATTCCTGGTATGTGTTCAACCTGGCCGATGTCGCCGTCGTTGCCGGTGTGGCGCTTCTGTTGTATGACAGTTTCGTGGGGCGGCGCGGGGAAAGCTGACCGATACGGGCGCTACGCAAGATTGCCTGCCGTCAAGTCGACATCGTTGAGCTTTCTCGTTTAGTCCCACGGGTGCAAACGGACGTGTCTTAAGTCCTTGTCGGGCAGGGGCATTCGCCGGTTCGGCCATATTGGCGCCGCAAATCCGCTTTACCCCCGGCACCATGGTGGTTCCGCTGTGCAGACGGGAACACATGGACCGAAACGCGGCGGCTGGTTACATATTGACTGGGTCGACATTGAGTAGGTCGGCATTGAGTGGTTCGACATGATGTCTTCGAGGCGATTTCCTCCCCGCTTTGGCCGGCTGGCGCTTGTGCTGGCGCCGTTGGCGCTCGCTGGCTGTTCGACGGCCAATGATCTCGCCGACGCGGTGATCGAGGAGCCCTTGCGCGCCATCGGTCTCGCCCCCGACAACCGTCCGCAGATCGACTACACCCCGCGCTCGCCGCTCGTCATGCCGGCCTCGACCGATCTCGCGACGCCAATGGAACGTCGCGAGGAAGTCGCGCTCGATCCGCAATGGCCGAACGATCCCGATGTGCTGGCCGCCCGCGAGCGTGAATTGCGCGGCGAACAATATCGCCGCGAACTCTCCGACGACCGTAACGGTCGCGGCGACGACACGATGACGCCGGACCAACTCGACCGCTGGGCGCGCGATGCCGGGATCATCGAGAACACCAATGCGAGCCCCGACTTCGACCGTGGCCGTACAGCCGACGAGGCGAGCCAGTTCGATCCGACCGAACGGTCCGTCGTCGAGGTGCAGCAGCCCATCCAGCGCCGCAGCCTGACCGAACCGCCGCTCGAATATCGCGTGCCGGCCGAGGGCGGCACGCCGGTCGACGTGGAAGAAGAGCCGCGCCGTCGCGGCTGGCTGGCGCGCTCCTTCGGGCTTTGACGGTTTCCAACCTCCCGCACACAGATCGCGACGGTTGGATGGGCGCTGACCGCCGGGTCACGCGTGTGTGATTGCGAGAGCGTCCGGCAGGGCGGATCACCCTCTTGGCGCCGATTGCCTTTTTCCTGACCTGCCACCATGTGCTCGACAGGCGTTCGCGCCATGTTATGGCCATGCCGTCATGCGAGGCGGCGCCTGTGATCCGCTGTCGATCCCACCGAGGATGAGGGCCTGATATGACGAACCCGATTGCGCCGCTCCGGCGTCTCGCCGCCGCTTCCGATCGCTGGGCAGGCGGTCGCTTACGGGATCGGCTGCGCCACCGGCTGGCTGCCGCGATCGCGGTTGTCGGCATCGCGGGACTAGCGCTGACGACGGTTTTATCGGGATCTGCCCAGGCCTTCGGCAATGGCGTCGAGACCTTCACCCTCGACAACGGGCTCGACGTCGTCGTCATCCCCGACACCCGCGCGCCCACGGTGACCCATATGATCTGGTATCGCGTCGGCTCGGCCGACGAGCCGGAGGGCTATTCGGGTGTTGCTCATTTCCTCGAACATCTGATGTTCAAGGGCACCGAGAACCATCCCGACGGGGAGTTCTCCGAAACCATCACCGCGCTCGGCGGGCGCGAGAACGCCTTCACCTCGTCGGACTACACCGCCTATTTCCAGCGTATCGGCAAGGAACATCTCGGCCGTATGATGGCGTTCGAGGCCGACCGGATGGAAAACCTGGCGCTGACCGAGGACGCCGTCGCGACCGAACGCGACGTTATCATCGAGGAGCGCAAGAGCCGGGTCGACAACGATCCCGCCGCCAAGCTCGGCGAACAGCTCGAAGCGATGCTGCACATTCACCATCCCTATGGCCGGCCGGTCATCGGCTGGATGCATGAGATCGAGGATCTCGACCGCCAGGCGGTGATCGATTTCTACGACCGCTTCTACACGCCGAACAACGCCATCCTCGTCGTCGCCGGCGATGTGACGCCGGAAGAGGTGCGCGCGCTGGCCGAACAGACCTATGGCCAGGTGGCGCGCCGCGCCGAGCCCGGCGAGCGCGTCCGGCCGCGCGATCCGGTGCAGATCGGCGAGCGGTCGGTGTCGCTGACCGATCCGCGCGTCACCCAGGAAAGCCTGCGCTGGGCCGCCGTCGCGCCGAGCTATGCGACCGATGTGCCCGGCACCGCCGAGGCGCTCGATGTTATGGTCGATATTCTCGGCGGCGGGCCGACCGGCTTTCTCTACCGGCGGCTCGTGGTCGAGGAGCGTGTCGCTTCCGCCGCCGGCGCCTATTACCGTGGCAGCGCGCTCGATGACGGTCAGATCGGCATCTTCGCCCAGCCGGCCCAGGGCGTGACGCTGGAAGATCTCGATGTCGCGATCGACGACGCGCTCACGGCCTTCGCCGCCGAGCCGATCACGCAGGAACGGCTCGATCGCGCCAAGCGCTCGCTGGTCGCCGCCGCGATCTATGCCCAGGACAGCCAGTCGACCATGGCGCGCGTCTTCGGCGTGGCGCTGACCACCGGCCAGACCGTCGAGGATGTCATGACCTGGGCCGAACGCATCGAGCAGGTAACGCTCGCCGATGTCGAGGCGGCCAAGGCGTTTCTCGCGGCCGACGGCTCGGTGACCGGCTTCCTGCGCGCGCCCCGCGCCGCGATCGAGGAAAGCCGCGCGCCGGATGCCGAGAGCGCTGAAGGAGACCGCACATGACCGCGCCCAAGGCTATCACGCGCCGCAACGCCCCATCATCCGCCGTCATTTCGGCGACGGTCCCACGGCACGCCCTGTTATGGCGCCTTGTGCTGACGGCGGTGGTCGCGCTCACGGCGTTGGTCATCGTGTCGGCCCAGGCGCGCGCCATCGAGATCCAGGAAGTGGTCTCGCCCGGCGGCATCACCGCCTGGTTGGTCGAGGACGAGACCGTTCCGCTGATCACGATGAATTTCGGTTTCGCCGGCGGAGCATCGCAGGATCCGGCCGATCTGCCCGGCACCGCGCATATGCTGAGCACGGTGCTGGACGAGGGGGCCGGCCCATTGTCGTCGATCGCCTTTCAGGAGCGGCTCGAGGAACTCGCCGTCCGCATGGGCTTCAATGCGGGCCGCGACTATTTCTACGGCGAGTTCCAGACCATCACCGATGTGCGCGACGAGGCCTTCGACCTTCTGGCGCTGGCCCTGGCCGAGCCACGTTTCGAGGACGAGGCGGTCGAGCGCATGCGGGCTGCTCTTCTCGCCAGCGCGCGGCGCGATCTCTCCAATCCCTCGCGCGTCGCCGGTCGTCGCTGGTCCGAGCGCGTCTTCGTCGACCACCCCTATGGCCGACCGGTGCGCGGCACGGTGGAGAGCCTCGAAGCGATCACCGTGGACGATATCCGCGCCCTGCATGGCCGCATGTTCGCCCGCGACACGCTGCATGTCGCCGTGGTCGGCGATATCGATGCCGAAACGTTGGGCGGTGTCCTCGACCGGGTCTTCGGTGGCCTCCCCGAAACGGCCGATCTCGTGCCCGTTCCCGACATCACCGACTATCCGGCCGCCTTCACCGACCATATCGAGATGGACGTGCCGCAGACCGCCATCCAGTTCGGCCGGCCGGGCATCAAGCGCGACGATCCCGATTTCATCCCCGCCTTCGTCGCCAATCATATTCTCGGCGGCGGGAGCTTCTCCTCGCGGCTGTTCCGCGAAGTGCGCGAGGAACGCGGGCTCGCCTATTCGGTCTACAGCGCCCTGTTTCCGCTCGACCATGGCGCGGTCTTCATCGGCGGCGCCGGCACGCGGTTCGACCGGACGGCCGAGACCATCGCCGTCATTCATGCCGAGATCGACCGGATGATCGAAGAGGGGCTGAGCGAACAGGACGTCGCGGCGGCCAAGGACTTCCTGAAAGGCTCCTATGTGCTGCGCTTCGAGACTTCGTCGAGCATTGCGAGCCAGCTTCTGCAGATCCAGATCGAGGATCTCGGCATCGACTATGTCAATATCCGCAATGATCTGATCGACGCGGTGACCGCCGAGGACGCGACACGCGCCATACGCCGGGTGCTCGGCGACGGCGAGCTCTGGGTCGTCACGGTGGGGCGTGGCGCGACCGACGGCTGAGCCGGCTCCGGCCCTTTACTGCCCATCTGTGGATCACGGAAGCACCGGCACGGACAAAAGCCGCGCGGGACGATACCATCGCGGGTCTGTCGAATCGGAGCCCCGCCTGATGCCTCTTGCCTTTGATCATGCCCGCTGCCTGGCCCCGGCCATCGGCGCGGCGGGTCTCGATCCGGCGCTGCTGGAGGCCGGCCGTGACAGGCTTGCCCGGGCCGTCGCGTCCGTGCGCGCGCGCCATGAGGCAGGTGATCTGCCGCTACTCGATCTGCCGGGTGACCGGGATGATCTCGCGGCGATCGCCGAGGCTGCGACGCGGCTCACACGCGGGGCGAGCGACATTCTGGTGCTCGGCACCGGCGGCTCCTCGCTCGGCGGGCAGACATTGGCCCAGGTGGCGGGCTGGAACCTGCCAGGCGCCGCGCATGCCCTGCCCAGGCTGCATTTTCTCGACAATCTCGACCCGCACAGCCTTGGCCGGACGCTCGATCATCTGCTGCCGGAGACGACATGCAGTCTCATCGTGTCGAAATCAGGTGGAACGAGCGACACGCTGCTCCAGGCCATGGCGCTGCGCCACTGGTTCGATCGACTGAGCGCACGCCGTCCCCTGGCCGAGCATGTCGTTCTTATCACCGAGCCCGAGGCGGCGCCGGGGCACAACAAGCTCCGGGCGCTGTTCGCCGGCGACGATGTCCTCGTGCTCGACCATCCGACCGGTATCGGCGGGCGCTATGCCGGGCTGACGGCGGTCGGCCTGGTGCCGGCGGCGATCCTGGGGCTCGACGGCAAGGCCGCGCGGGTCGGCGCGGCCCGGGCGGTCGCGCCGTTCCTGTCGGGCGATGCCGTCACGAGCCCGGCGGCCATGGGTGCCCTGCTCGCTGTTTTGTCCGCCGAGCATCATGACCTGACCCAGACCGTCGTGATGGCCTATGCCGACCGCCTCGAACGCTTTACCCGCTGGTTCACCCAGCTCTGGTCGGAAAGCCTCGGCAAGGGCGGGCGCGGGCTGACGCCCATACCCGCCGTCGGTCCGGTCGACCAGCATAGCCAGGTGCAGCTTTTTCTCGACGGGCCGCGCGACAAGCTCGCGACCGTGGTCATGGTCGATACGGCCGGGCAGGGGCCGGCGATCGCGCCGGCCCTCGCCGAGAAAGCCGGGGAACCGGGCTTCGGCGAGATCCGCATCGGCGATTTTGTCTGGGCGCAGCAGCAGGCGACCGTCGACACGCTGGCCGCCCGTGGCCGGCCGGTGCGCACCATCACGCTGCCCGAGGTCAGCGCCGAGACGATCGGGGAATTGATGATGCATTTCATGATCGAGACCATCGTTACGGCCGAACTGCTCGGCGTGAACGCCTTCGATCAGCCCGCCGTCGAGGACGGCAAGGTCCGCGCCCGGCAGTATCTTGCCGCGGCGCGTGCCGACGCGGCGGGGTCCCCATGAGCGCCATTCGCCGCCTGCCGGATCATGTCATCGATCGGATCGCCGCCGGCGAAGTGGTCGAGCGGCCGGCGAGCGCGGTCAAGGAACTCGTCGAGAACGCGCTCGATGCCGGCGCGACGGCGATCGACATCGCGATCGATCAAGGCGGCAAGAGGCTGATCCGCGTCGCCGATGACGGGCGCGGCATCGCGCCGGACGATCTCGCGCTCGCCGTCGCCCGCCATGCCACCTCGAAGCTTGATGGCGACGATCCGACGGGCATCGCGACACTGGGCTTTCGCGGCGAGGCGCTGGCCTCGATCGGGGCGGTCAGCGATCTCCAGGTGACGAGCCGGACGCTGGACACTGACAGCGCCTGGTCGATCCGGGTCGATCACGGTGCGGTCTCGGCGCCGCGGCCGGCGGCCCGTGGCGCGGGCACGCTGATCGAGGTGCGCGACCTGTTCCAGCGCGTGCCGGCGCGGCTGCGCTTCCTAAAATCCGACAGCGCCGAGACGCAAGCCGTGGCCGATGTGGTGCGCCGGCTGGCCTTGTCGCATCCCGAGGTGGCGATCAGCCTCGTCTCCGGTGGCCGCATCCTGATCGAGGCGCCACGCGGCGGCGATCTGGCCGCCCGTGCCCGCGCCATTCTCGGGGCAGGCTTCGTCAGCGACACGCTCAAGGTGGATGCCGCGCGCGGTCCGGTCCGGCTTGGCGGTCTGATCGGCCTGCCGACGGTCAGCCGCGCCTCGACGCGCGATCAATATGTCTTCGTCAATGGCCGGCCGGTGCGCGACAAGCTGATCGCCGGCGCGTTGAAGGCGGGCTTCCGCGATGTCGTGCCGCATGACCGGCACGGGGCGTGCGTCCTGTTTCTCGATATCGCGCCCGCCGAGGTCGATGTGAACGTGCATCCGGCCAAGACCGAGGTGCGGTTCCGCGACGGCGGCTTCGTGCGCGGCTTTCTGGTGTCGGCCATTCGGCGGACGGTGGAAGAGGCGGGCCTGCGCCCGTCTCAGGATGCGCGCGATGCCCTGGCGCGCGCCTTCACCACGGCACCGCCGGGCGCGCCGTCATCAGGCACAGCCACGTCACCGGCCCATGCGGCGGTCGATCGGGGATCGGCGGCGACCCGCGAGACGCTGATGACGGCGATGCGGCCGCTCGATCCCGCGCGCGAACCGGCGCGCCAGCCCTCGCCATCCGGCTTCACCGAAGGCGCCGCCGTGGCCTACGAGGCGCCGATGGCGGGTTTCGACGCGGTCACGTCGCCGGCGGCGCGCATCGACGGATCGGCGGATCCCGCGCCCCAGGACATGGCGGCCGAGCGCCATCCGCTGGGCGCGGCGCGCGCCCAGGTTCACGGCACCTATATTCTCGCCCAGACCGGGGACGGCCTCGTCATCGTCGACCAGCATGCCGCCCATGAAAGGCTGGTCTATGAACGGCTCAAGGCCGGTATCGCGGCCGAGGGCGTCGCGCGCCAGGCGCTTCTGATCCCCGAGGTCGTCGACCTGCCGGCGGCGGATGCCGCCCGGCTCCTCGATCATGCCGACACGCTGTCGACGCTCGGCCTCGTGGTCGAGGCCTTCGGGCCGGGCGCGGTCGTCGTGCGCGAGGTGCCGGCGCTCCTCGGCACGTTCGATATCGCCGCCCTGGTGCGCGATCTCGCCGAGGATATCGCCGGCCAGGGCGTTGCCGGCGAAGCCGAGACCGCCGCCGGCGCGCGGCTCGCCGGCCGGATCGACCATGTCGCCGCGACCATGGCCTGCTATGGCAGCGTCAGGTCAGGGCGCGCGCTGCGCGTCGAGGAGATGAACGCGCTGTTGCGCGACATGGAGACGACACCGAATGCCGGCCAGTGCAATCATGGCCGACCGACCTTCATCCAGCTGAAGCTGAGCGACATCGAACGCCTGTTCGGGCGCTGACCTTTGGCGTCGAGGCGCGACTAATCTAGCGAGGCCACCCAGCGCCGCGCCAGCGCCAGGCCGAAGGCTTCCGCCGCCGGCGCCTTGTCCGGGAAGGCGGCGACCCGGTCCCGCCAGTCGGCGACATGAGCGTCGAGCCAGTCGCCAGCCTTGCCGATCCAGGTCCGCGCCATGGCGTCCGTCGCCTCGAAATGGAACTGGGTGGCATAGACATTGCGGCCGACCCGGAAGGCCTGGACGTCGGTGAGCGGGCTCGTCATCAGCCCGACGGCGCCCGGCGGCAGCGTGGCCGCGTCGGTATGCCATTGAAAGGTCGTCACCGGCCCGGCTATGTCCGCGAACAGCGGATCCGTGGTGGCATCCGTCAGCGGCGTCACGTCGCAATAGCCGAATTCGAGATGGCCACCGATCAGATTGTCGCCGCCGAGTGCCCGCGCGATCAGCTGCGCGCCAAGGCAGATGCCGAGAAGCGGCGCGTCGCGCGTCGCGCGCTCGCGGATCAGCTCGACGAGCCGGGGCAGATAGGGCGAGGCCGTATCGTCGAGCGCGTCCTGGGCGCCGCCGAGCACCACCATCGCATCGAGATCGGCCGTTGTCGTGGGCAGGGCGTCGCCGTCATGGGGCCGCAGGATCGTGATGTCGGCGCCGCGTTCCCTAAGCGCCGCGCCGACGAGGCCGGCATGGGTATCGGGGAAGTTTTCGACGATGAGCGCGCGCATCAGGGTCCATCCGCTTTCAGAACGATGATCTGGCTGTCGCCGACGACGCGGTGGTCGATCCTGTCATAGCCGGCCAGCGGGCCGGTTTCGGCCTCGGCGCTTTCCTCGGCGACAAGGATCGCGCCTGCGGCGAGCCAGCCGCCGCGCCCGAGGCCCGACAAGGCGCGCGGCAGCAGCGATTTGCCATAGGGCGGGTCGAGGAAGGCGAGGGTGAAGCCGCCCTGCGCGCCCGCAGGGCCGAGATGGGTCGCGTCGCGCTTTGAAATGCGCGCAAAGCCCATCGCGCCGGCGGCTTCGAGATTGCGCCGGGTCAGCGCCCGCGCCTCCGCGCTCGTATCGACGAAAAGCGCCGACCGCGCGCCGCGCGACAGCGCCTCGATGCCGAGCGCGCCGGTGCCGGCGAAGAGGTCGAGGACGCGCGCGCCATCGAGCGCTTCTGGGTAGCGATGGGCGATGATGTTGAAGATCGTCTCGCGCAGCCGGTCGGAGGTCGGCCGGATGGCTTGCGAGCGCGGGCTCGCCAGTGCGAGCCCCTTGTTGCGGCCGGAAATGATGCGCATCAGCGGCCTTGTCCCCGCCCGCCGGGGCCGCGCGCCGGGCGTTTCGGCCGACCGGGCTTTCGCGTCGCGGGCTTCTGTCCCATGGGCTTGCCGGATCGGGATTTGGCCGGTCCCGGTGCCGGCTGGGCGCGCGGGCGCTTGGGCGGTGCCGGCGGGTCACCGGGCAGGCCGAGTTCCGTCAACAGCGCCTCGACCGACGCCGCCGGCACTTCGGCCAGGCCGCCGCGCGCCAGACCGTCCAGCGCGAAACGGCCGTAATCGGTGCGGATCAGCCGGTTGACCGACAGGCCGAGCCAGTCGAGCACGCGGCGCACCTCGCGGTTCTTGCCCTCGGTCAGGGTCAGCTCGACCCACAGATTGGCGCCGCCACTCGCCGGCAGGAGATTGGCGTCGATCGGCCGATAGGCGACGCCGTCGATCGTGACGCCCTCGGCCAGGGTATCGAGCCTGTCTTGCGCGATCCGGCCGCGCACCCGCGCCTTGTAGCGGCGTGTCACGGCATTGGCGGGCAGTTCGAGCGCCCGGGCGAGCCCGCCATTATTGGTCAGGAGCAGCAGTCCCTCGGTCGCGATGTCGAGCCGGCCGACGGAGATCAGCCGCGGCGTATCGGCCGGCAGCGCCTGGAACACGGTCGGCCGGCCCTCGGGATCGCGGGTCGTGGTGACGAGGCCCTGCGGCTTGTTGAACAGGAAGAGCCGCGTGCGCTCGGCGTCGGGCAGCGCCGCGCCGTCGACGGTGATGGTGTCGCCCGCGCCGACGACGCAGGCCGGCGAGGTTAGCACCGTGCCATTGACCGCCACACGACCTTGCGTGATCCAGGCTTCAGCCTCGCGGCGCGAACAGAGGCCGGCGCGGGCGATCCTTTTGGCGATGCGTTCGCCTTTCGCGGCGGGGGCGGCCTTCGGTTTGGCTCTGGCCATCGTCGAGGGAGTGCGGGACATTCGACGCTGATACCAAACCCGTTCGGTCGAGACGAGAGCGAATGCCTCATGAGTTTCATGTCGCAAGCCCTGGAGGAAGCCCGCGCGGCGCGCGCTGCCGGTGAAGTGCCGGTTGGCGCCGTCGTGGTGCGCGATCACGTGGTGATCGCCAGCGCGCATAACCGCACGTTGCGGGATACAGATCCCACCGCACATGCCGAGATATTGGCCATTCGCGCCGCGGCAAGGCGGCTCGGCACGGAAAGGCTGACCGGCTGCGATCTCTATGTGACGCTCGAACCCTGCGCGATGTGCGCCGCCGCGATCTCGTTCGCGCGCCTGCGCCGGCTCTATATCGCCGCTGGTGATCCCAAGATGGGCGCGGTCGAGCATGGCCCGCGCTTTTTTGACCAGCCGACCTGCCATCATGCGCCCGAGGTCTATTCCGGCATCGGCGAGACGGAGGCGGCGGAACTGTTGCGGACGTTTTTCCGGGCGCGGCGCTGACGCGGGCTAGTTCCCTCTCCCGGGCGGTGAGCGCGCCAGGGTGGGCGGGGTCAAGGCAGGGCGGAGCGCTTGCCGAACACGCCGATCTCGGCGAACCACTGGTCGAGCCGGCGCCCTTCGATATCGCCGGCGGCGACGATCTCATGCGCCTTCAGGAAATCGAACACCGTGAAATCGTTGACATTGGGCTTGAGATGGATCGCCGGGGGGTGGCGCAGGGCTTTTTCACGCGCCACCGCCTGCATGAGGATCTGGGTCGCGCCGGTCAGCGCTTCGAGTGGGGCGGGCGTTTCGGGTGCCGCCCCCTTGGGCAGCAGGACCACGTCGGAGGCGACGACGAGATCGGTGTCGCGGGCGGCCTCGTCGAGCGGCAGCGGGTTGCCGGCGCCGCCGTCGATATAGACCCGGCCGTCCTTCAGGACCGGTTTGAAGCCGATCGGAAAGGCGATGGAGCAGGCGATCGCCTCCATCAGCGGCCCGTGGTCGAACGTCACCACGGCGCCGGAATAATAATCGACCGCCGTGACCGAGAGTGGAATTTCGAGGTCCTCGAAGTCGCGCGGGAAATCGGTCGGCAGCAGGCGTTCGACGACGGCCTGGGCGTCGAAGGGCGCCCAGTTGCGCAGGCTCCAGGAAAACACCGGTCGGCTGTCCTTGCCGGCGCCGAACAGACGGCCGACCGCGCCGGCGCCGGTCGAGAAGCTGTCATAGACATGGGCGCGGATGTCGCGCACCGGCATGCCCGAGGCGAAGGCCGCGCCGATGACCGCGCCCATCGAGGTGCCGGCGATGCGGGCGGGGCGCACCGCCGCCCGGTCGAAGGCGTCGAGCACGCCGATATGGGCGAAACCGCGCGCCGCGCCGCCCGACAGCGCGACCCCGATGCGCGGCAGTCCGTCACGGCGCGCCATGCCTCAACCCCGCGCGCCGGCGCGTTCGGCGAAGCGCCAGCCGGTTTCCGCCAAGGGCGCCACCTGGCGCGCCATCAGCGCCGCATTGGCGTTCGTCGCCGTGCCGTCGCGGACCCGGCCGGCGATGCCCTGGAGGATCGCCGCGATGCGGAAGAAATTATAGGCGAGATAGGTATCGAGCGCGGGCACCACGTCGATGCCCCGGGCGGCGCAGTAAAGCGCGATATAGCGCTCCATCGACGGAATACCGAGCGCGTCGAGATCCTGGCCGACCAGGCTGCCGGTCCCCGATCCGTCGGTCGAGGGCGGCATTACCCATTGCATCAGATGATAGGTGAAATCGCCCAGCGGATCGCCGAGCGTCGACAATTCCCAGTCGAGCACGGCGAGGACCTCGGCGCGGTCCGGCGCGACGATCAGATTGTCGAGCCGGTAGTCACCATGCACGATGGCCGCTGGCGGTTCGGGCGGCAGATTGTCGGGCAGCCAGTCGATGAGCCGGTCCATATGCACCAGATCGTCGGTCTGCGAGGCGCGATACTGCTCCGACCAGCGCCTGACCTGGCGCGCCACATAGCCCGTCGGGCGGCCGAAATCGCCGAGCCCCAGCGCCGCCGGATCGACATTGTGCAGCCGCGCCAGGGTCTCGTTCATGGCGGTGTAGATCGCGCCGCGCTCATCGGCCGACGCGCCGGGCATGTGCGGCTCCCAGAAGATGCGGCCGTCGACATGGTCCATGACGTAGAACATCGACCCGATGACGGCATCATCGTCGCACAGGACATGCACGCGCGGCACCGGAAAGCCGACCTGGCCGAGCGCCTCGAGGACGCGATACTCCCGGTCGACGGCATGGGCCGACGGCAGAAGCTTGCCCGGCGGCTTGCGGCGCAGCACATAGCGGCCCGAACCGGCTGTCACGAGATAGGTCGGGTTCGACTGTCCGCCCTTGAACTGGCGCGCGTCGAGCGGCCCGCGAAAACCCGGCACGGCGGTTTCGAGATAGCGCGCCAGGCGCTCGGCATCGAGCGACAGGCTGCCGCTGGCTTCCTTGGTGCCGGAAAAGGCGTCCTGCCGGTCGATCGCGATCGGTTCTGTCATGAAAAGCGTTCCTGTCAGCCCGTCCGGGCGAAGAAGTCGATCAGCGCGGCGGCCGTTTGTTCGGGTGCTTCCTCGGCCAGGAAATGGCCCGCATCGATGGCCTGGCCCGACACGTCATCGGCCCATCGGCGCCAGATGTCGAGCGGCCCGTCGGTCTTGTCCGGAATGCCGTCGGCGCCCCACAGCGCCAGGACCGGGCAGGTGATCTTGCGCCCGGCCGCGACATCGGCCTCGTCGGCGGCGAGGTCGTAGGTGGCGCCGGCGCGATAATCCTCGCAAGTCGCATGCAGCCGGTCGGGTACCTCGAAGAAGGCGCGGTAATGGTCCAGCGCGCGGGGATCGAAGCCGTCGAGCGCGCGTTTCTTGGTCCAACTGGCGATCGTATAGTCGAGATAACGGGTCGCCGAGGGGCCGATCAGGAGTTCGGGTAGAGGCTCGGGTTGGGCCAGCATCAGCCAGTGATAGGTCTTCATGGCCAGCGGCACGGTGAAATTGTGCCACATGGCATGGGTCGGCACGATGTCGAGGACCGCGAGCCGGCTGACCCGGCCCGGTTCATCGAGCGCCAGCCGGTAGGCGACGCGCCCGCCCCGGTCGTGGCCCGCGACCGCGAAGCGGGCATGGCCGAGCGCGTCCATGACGTCGACCACGTCGCGCGCCATCGCGCGCTTGGAATAGGGTTCGTGGTCGGGTGCGCTGCGCGGCGCCGAACTCCAGCCATAGCCGCGCAGATCGGGCAGGATCAGCGTGAAGTGTTCGGCCAGCGCCGGCGCGACCTGGTGCCACATGACATTGGTCTGCGGATAGCCGTGCAGCAGGACGAGCGGCGGGCCGCTGCCGCCTGTGCGCAGGAAGATCCTGGCCCCGCGCGTCTTGACATAGTGGCTCTCGAAACCCTCGAACAGATCCGCCAGATCGGGCCTGTCGGCATCGTTCAGGTCATCGTCGTCCATGGCGTCATCGCCCATGGCGTTATCGGTCATGTCGCCACCGATCATGTCGCCTCCTCGCGTTCGATGGCCCGCCAGCCGATGTCGCGCCGGCAATAACCTTCGGGCCAGTCGATCCGGCCGACCGCATCATAGACCTGGGCCTGCGCCTGGCGCACGCTGCGGCCTAGGGCGGTGACGGCCAATACCCGCCCGCCATGGGCCAGGACCCTGCCGCCATCCTGTCGGGTTCCGGCATGGAACACCTCGATGTCGTCCAGCGTCGCCACCTCGTCGAGCCCCCTGATCTCGGACCCGGTCTCATAGGCGCCGGGATAGCCGCGCGTCGCCAGAACGACGGTCAGCGCGGTCTCGTCATACCAGCGCGCGCTCATCGTCTTCAGCGTGCCGTCGGCGGCGGCGCGCATCAGAAGCAGGATATCGTCCTTGAGCCGGAGCATCAGCACCTGGCATTCCGGATCGCCGAAGCGGACATTGTATTCGAGAAGCGTCGGCCCGTCCGCCGAGATCATCAGACCGGCATAGAGCACGCCCTTGAAGGGCGTTCCGCGCCGGGCCATCTCGTCGAGCGTTGGCTGAATGATCTCCGCCATCACCCGGTCACAGAGTTCGGGGGACAGGATCGGCGCCGGCGAATAGGCGCCCATGCCGCCGGTATTGGGGCCTGTATCGCCGTCGAACGCGCGCTTGTGATCCTGGGCGGTGGCGAGCGGCAGGGCGGTCTCGCCGTCGCAGAGCGCGAAGAAGCTCGCTTCCTCGCCGTCGAGAAACGCCTCCACCACGAGCGCCGTGCCCGGCTGAAACACCGTGTCGACGCCCGACAGCGCCTCCTCGACCGTCATCGCCACGACGACGCCCTTGCCGGCGGCCAGGCCATCGGCCTTGACCACGATCGGCGCGCCCTTGTCGCGGATATAGGCCTTGGCGGCGTCGGGATCGTCGAACCGGGCATAGGCCGCGGTCGGGATCGACGCCGCATCGCATACCGCCTTGGTGAAGGCCTTCGATCCTTCGAGTTGGGCGGCCGCCTTGGTCGGCCCGAAGGCGCGGATGCCGGCCACGGTCAGATCGTCGACGAGGCCGGCCACCAGCGGTGCTTCCGGGCCGATGACCACGAGATCGATCGTCGTGTCGCGGCAGAAGGCGATGACCGCGTCATGGTCGCCGATGTCGAGCGTCACGATCTCGGCGAGTGCCGCGATGCCCGCATTGCCGGGCGCGCAATAGAGCCTGGTCAGGACCGGGCTGTTCGAGATCGCCCAGGCCAGCGCGTGTTCGCGCCCGCCGCCGCCGATCAAAAGCACTTTCATCCGCAACACCCGTCTTTCGTTTTTCGGTCGATCATCTAGCATGGACTTGGTGATTTGACACGGAATCGTGGCGCATGGCCGCCGCCTGCCCACAACCGAGCGACGCGGCGAGTGACCCGGTGACCCAAGCCCCGCCCCCCTTCGCGCCGGATCCACCGGACGCGAAATCCAATCTGCCCGAACTGTCGGTCTCCGAACTCTCCCAGGCCGTCAAGCGCGCCATCGAGGACGGTTTCGGCTATGTCCGGGTGCGCGGCGAACTCGGCCGGGTGTCGCGGCCGGCCTCGGGGCATCTCTATCTCGATCTCAAGGACGACCGCGCGGTTCTGTCCGGCGTCGTCTGGAAGGGGTCGGCGCGGTCGCTCGGCGTGCGGCCCGAACAGGGGCTCGAAGTCGTCGTCACCGGGCGGCTGACCACCTTTCCCGGCCAGTCGCGCTATCAGATCGTCATCGACAAGATGGAGCCCGCCGGCGCCGGCGCGCTGATGGCGCTGTTGGAAGAGCGCAAGAAGAAACTCGCCGCCGAAGGCCTGTTCGATCCGGCCCGCAAGCAGCTTCTGCCCGCGTTGCCATCGGTGATCGGCGTCGTGACCTCGCCGTCGGGCGCGGTGATCCGCGATATCCTGCACCGGCTCGCCGACCGGTTTCCGCTGCATGTCATCGTCTGGCCGACGCGGGTGCAGGGCGAGGGCGCGGCCGAGGAGATCGCTCGCGGCATCACGGGCTTCAACGCACTGGCGCCGGGCGGCGCGATCCCGCGCCCCGACGTCCTCATCGTGGCACGCGGCGGCGGCAGCGTCGAGGATCTGTGGTGCTTCAACGAGGAGGTCGTGGTGCGCGCGGCGGCCGCCAGCGACATCCCGCTGATTTCCGCCGTCGGCCATGAAACCGACACGACGCTGATCGATTTCGCCGCCGACCAGCGGGCGCCCACGCCGACGGCGGCCGCCGAAATGGCGGTGCCGGTGCGCGCCGATCTTCTCGCCGAGGTCGAAGCCAAGTCGGCACGGCTCAAGCGCGCCTCGGCGCGCGCCATGAGCGAGCGCCGGGCGGCCTTGCGCGCCGCCGAACGGGGCCTGCCGCGCGCCGCCGATCTGTTGTCGATCCCGCGCCAGCGGCTCGACATGGCCGGCGACGGCCTGCGGCGGGGCCTGCGCGAGCGGATTTCCGGCAAGCGCCAGGCGCTCGACCGGATCGCGGTGCGGCTGCCGGGCCTGTCGGCGCTGTTGACCCGGCCGCGTGATCGTTTGGCCGGCCTGTCGGACAGGCTCTTGCCGGCGGCCCGGCGGGGCTTGCGGTCGGCGCGCGCCGATCAGGACCGGCTCGCCCGGCGGCTGTCGCCCGAGCGGTTGATGCGGCCGATCGAGCAGGGCCGGCGCGATCTTGGGCGCAGCGAACGCGGCTTCCTGGCGGCGGCCGGCCGGGATCTCGCGCGCCGGCGCGACCATCTGAGCCGCACCGCCCGGCTTCTGGTCACGCTGAGCCACAAGGCGACGCTCGAACGCGGCTTCGCGCTGGTCCTCGACGCGAACGGCACGCTCCTGCCGCGCGCTGGTGCTGCCCGGTCTGGACAGAAGGTGCGCATCACCTTCGCCGACGCCGATATCGGCGCGACGCTCGACGGCGAGGCGCCAGGCGCCGGGCCGACTGGCTCTCCGCAGCGCGCCCGGCCGGCGGGCCGGCGCCCGGCCGCGCCATCGGCGTCACGACAGGCGAGCCTGTTCGACGATGCCGACGGATAGGTCTGGCGCATCCGTCCGAATGGCCCTATCTAACCTGTCATGATGAACCGTATCGAACATCCGCGCAGCGGCGGTGAAGCGACGATCCGCTATCTCGACGGCGACTATCAGGTCGTCCGGCCGGGCACTTTCGTGCGCTGCGCGGTGAGCGGCACCGTCATCCCGATCGAGGAACTGCGCTATTGGTCGGTGGCCCGGCAGGAACCCTATGCCTCGCCGCAGATCGCCATCGACCGCTATATCGAGACGGATCACGCCGGGCGCTGAGCCGCCGGCCTAGCCGCGTCCGCCGACAATCAGTTTAGGTCAGCCCGACATGGCCTGCCGTAACAGGTCGCCGAGCCGTTTGTCGTCACCCGGCGCAAGGTCGAGCGCGACGGGCAGCACGCGGGCGCGCCGGGCCAGTTCGGCCAGATCGGCCTGCTTCGTCCCCGCTAGCCGCACGGCATCCTTCTCCGTCGTCACCAGCGCTGCGCCATGGCGTTCCGACAGGGTGATCAGCGCCCGCGCGTCAGCCGGCGTGAACGGGTGATGATCCGGATAGCGGCGCGTGTCGACGATATCGGCCCCGATCGATGTCAGCGTCGCGAAGAACTTGTCGGGCCGGCCGATGCCGGCGAAGGCGATGACGCGGGCGCCGTCGAGCCGCAGCGTGATCTGCGGCTCCGGCACGAGGCGCGCCCGCAGCACCGGCTTGTCGCCGAACCGCGCCACGGCCTCTTCCGCCCGTTCGCCCGCGCCGACGACGATAAGCGCATCGGCCCGGCGCAACTGCGCCCCGAGCCCCATGCGCAAGGGGCCGGCCGGGAACACCAGCCCATTGCCCATGCCGTGGTCGGCATCGATCACCAGGATCGACAGATCCTTGTGCAGCGTCGGGTTCTGGAAGCCGTCATCCATGACGATGCAGTCGGCGCCGGCGGCACGCGCCACCTCGGCGCCCTTGCGCCGGTCGCGGGCGATGACCGTCGGCGCGTGCCGGGCCAGCAGCAGCGCCTCGTCGCCCGCCGTGGCGGCCGTGTCGCTCGGCAGCACATGGCGCGGCGTGATGGCCGTCCCGCCATAGCCGCGCAGCAGGATATGGGGGGTATGGCCGTGCCGGGCGAGGCGGTGGGCGACGGCGATGGCCGTTGGCGTCTTGCCGGCGCCGCCAAGCGTCGGATTGCCGATGCAGATGACCGGAATGCCGGGCCGCGCCGGGCGCGTGACCCAGGTGCGCGCGCGCGCCGCGAGATCATAGACCATGCCGACGGGTTGCAGGAGCCGGGCGACCGCCGGCGGCGGCCTCCGGTCGAAGAAGCCGGGCGGGGTAAGGGTCAAGACCGGTGCGCCGCCCGGTCGAGCAGCGGCTTGATCGCGGCGAGGCTGCGGTCGAGCGCGCCGGTGAACGGGACGAGCGCCCGGTGCGCCGCTTCGGCGCGCATCTCGCGCTTGCGCGGATTGTCGATCAGCCTTTCGATCGCCTGGGCCAGCGGAATGGCGCCGCGCACTTCCTCGGCGCCGCCGGCGCTGTCGAGCGCGGCATAGACCTCGGAGAAATTGGCGACATGCGGGCCGTGCAGGATGGTCGCGTCGAGCCTGGCCGGCTCGATCGGGTTCTGTCCGCCATGACGGATCAGCGAACCGCCCATGAAGACAATGGGGCAGGCGCGGTAGACGAGGCCGAGTTCGCCGATCGTGTCGACCAGATAGACGCTGGCATTGGGGCTCGGTAGCGGCCGCTGCGAGCGACGCTCGATGGCGAGATGGTTGCGCTCGGCGAGAGCCGCGATCGCATCGGCCCGTTCCGGATGGCGCGGCGCGAGAATGGTCAGAAGATTCGGATAGCGCCGCGCCAGATCGAGGTGGGCCTCGAAGATCATCTCCTCCTCGCCGGCATGGGTGCTGGCCGCGGCCCAGACCGGTCGGGCGCCGATGCGGAAGGCGAAGGTCCTGACCTCGGTCGGATCGGCCAGGAGGTCCGGCGTGTCGAATTTCAGATTGCCGGTCGTGATCACGGACGGCGCGCCGAGCGCGATGATCCGCGCGGCATCGGCCTCCGACTGTGCCAGGCACTGGTCAAAGGACGACAGAAGATAGGTGATGGTGCGCGGCATGCCCTTCCAGCGCGCGAACGACCGCGCCGACATGCGCCCGTTGACGAGGACGAGCCGCGCGCCGCTCGCCTTGGCCTCCGTCAGCAGGTTGGGCCACAGCTCGCTTTCGGCGAACAGCGTCACATCGGGGCGCCAATGGGCCAGGAAACGGCGGACATGCGGGCGCATGTCGATCGGCACGAACTGGTGAATGGCGCGCGGCGGCAGCCGCTGGGCCGCCAGTTTCGCCGATGTCACGGTCGTGGTGGTCAACAGGACATGCAGCGCCGGATAGAGCGCCAGGATGCGCGTGATCAAGGGCAAGACGGCATTGGTCTCGCCGACGCTCGCCGCATGGACCCAGATCAGCCCGCCCTGGGGCCGGGCCTGGCCCGCGAGGCCGAAGCGCTCGCCGCGCCGCGCGCGGTCTTCCTTGCCGCGGCGTGCCCGATAGTCGAAGAGCAGCCCGGTCAGCGGGGCCGCGACGATCGACAGCCCGCCATAGGCCTTCAGGATCGGCGGGGCGGCGGCGCGTTTCGAGGGGGTGGAGGTCGGGGTTCTCATGGGAAATCTAGGGTCTTGGCTCGGCGCGGCCCTCGGCGATGTCATAGGCGCGGGCGACGATGGCGTTCTGGGCTGCCTCGACCTGTTGCCGATAGTGCTCCAGCGTCGCGTCGTCGGCATCGCCTGGCACCGAAATGGGGTCGCCGCGCGCCAGCACAAGACGTCCGAAGGGCAGGTTCAGCTTGCTTTTGTCCCAGGTGTCCAGTTCGCGGCGGCGGCTCGTCACGGTCGCGGTCGGATAGATCGGCCGGCCCGACTGGCTGGCCAGCTTGACGATGCCGAGGCCGGCGCGGCGCGACACCTTCGGCACGTCCGCGGTCATGGCCACGGTGGTGCCGTTTTCGAGCGCCTGCAGCAGGTCGCGATAGGCGGCCACCGCGCGCTTTTGCAGGAACCGGCCGCCATGGTCGCCCGAGCCGCGAATGGTGGCGACCCCGAGCCGCTCGGCGGCGCGGGCGTTCATTTCGCCGTCGCGATGCAGGGAAATCAGAACGGCAACCGGATGGCGGCGCATATTGATGAACGGGGCCATGAAGTGTTCACCATGCCACATCGCGACGATGGCTGGCAGATCGATGTCACCGTAGAAGTCGATCGGGTCGACAATGCGGCGGCTCGACTTGGCGACGAACCAGAGATAGGCCGCGCCGAGATCGCCGACCGCCTTCTGCACGAAGGGCTTCCGCCCGAGCTGTTTCAGCATCTAGGGTCAGGCCCCATTGATGTCATCCATTCTGCGGTGGCCAGTGGTAGGGCCGGCGCGGCGGAGGGCGGCGGGAAACCGTCCGGTTTTCAAGGCTCTCCAACATGGTCAGACGCGCCAATGGCGCCGCCCTTTGGGTTCGATGGGAAGGGCCTGTTTGCGCTTGAAGCCTGCTCGACAAGGCAAAAGGCCTTGCCTTGCGCGGCTTCACCCCCATCCGAACCCTTCGCATCGAACAGAATTGCATGAGATCAAGGAGTCCTGACCCTAGTCGACCAAGGCCGGACCGTCGGTGATCATCTCGCCGGCCTGGGCGCGCCACAGCCGGGCATAGAGCCCGCTATGCTCGATCAGATCGGCATGCCGGCCGCGTTCGACGATGCGACCGTCCTGCATGACGCAGATCAGATCGGCCTGGCGGATGGTCGACAGGCGGTGAGCGATCATGATCACGGTGCGGCCCTCGATGACATGTTCGAGCGCTTCCTGGAGCTGCGCCTCGGCGTCGCTGTCGAGCGAGCTGGTCGGCTCGTCGAGCAGCACGATCGGCGCCTTGCGGAGCATGGCGCGGGCAAACGCGATGCGCTGCTTCTGGCCGCCCGACAGGTTCATGCCACGCTCGCCGACCTGATAGTCATAGCTGCCGGGTAGTTCGGCGATGAAATCATGCGCCACCGCGGCCTTGGCGGCGGCCTCGATATCGGCGTCGCTCGCGCCCTCGGTGCCATAGGCGATATTGGCGCGCACGGTGTCGTCGAACAGGAAGGGTTCCTGGGTGACGAGCGCGATATGGTGGCGGACGCTGTCGATGCGGGCGTGGGCGATGTTCTGGCCGTCGATCAGGATACGGCCCGAAACCGGATCGTAGAACCTGAGCAGGAGGTTCATCACCGTGCTCTTGCCGGCGCCGGACGGCCCGACCAGCGCGACCCGGCTGCCCGGCGCGACGGTGAGGTCGAAATCGTTCAGGACAGGAGCGTCCTCGCGATAGGCGAAGGACACCTTGTCGAAGACGATCTCACCGGTCGGCACGTCGAGCTCGACCGCGTCGGCCCGGTCGGTGACCTGACGTTCGGTATCGATCACGCCATAGACGCGGGAGGCGGCGGCGACGCCGGTCTGCAGCACGGTCTGCAGTGTCGCGAAGGCGCGCAGCGGCTGATACATGAGCATGGCGGCGGTCATGAAGCCGATGAACTCGCCCGGCGTCAGCGTGCCCGCCATGCCGCGATAGCCGGAATAGAAGATCGCGGCGGCGAAACCGATGCCGGTCAGCGCCTCGACGATCGGCCCGGTCGCGGCCTTCACCCGGATCGACTGCATCATGAAGCGATAGGTGCGTTCCGCGACGGCCTGGACGCGGGCGCTCTCGGCCTGTTCCTGGCCGTAGGCACGCACCACCCGCATGCCGCTCAGCGCCTGGCTGATCAGGCTCGACAGGTCGCCGGTCTCTTGGAACATCTGGCTCGTCGAGCGGAACATCTTCTTGCGCTGCCGGCCCATCAGGCGCACCGCGATCGGCAGGATGGCGAGCGCGAACAGGCTCAACAGCCAGTCCATGTAGACCATGGCGCCGAACAGGAAGATCACCTTCAGGAGATTGCCGGCGAGCGCCACCAGTCCGACGCCGGACGCGTCGCGGATGGCGTTGATGTCGGTCATGAAGCTCGCCACGAAGCGGCCGGAATGGGTGTTCTGCAGCCAGGCGATGTCGGCGCGCGCCAAGGCGTCGAACAGGTCGTGGCGCAGATCGGCGACGAGCCGTTCGCCGACGAAGCCCTGGCCGACGGCGGAGATGTATTCGGCCACCGCCTTGGTCGTCATGATGGCGATCGTCAGGAGCGGGATCAGGACGATCATCTGTTCGTTGCCGGCGATGGCGAGTTCGTCGGCGGCGAGCTGGATGAGGAAGGGGATGCCGGCCGTCGTCGCCGCGACCACCAGCATCGCGGCGAAGCTCACCGCGAGCACCTTCTTGTGCGGCCACAGATGCTGGTCGATGATGCGCCGGATGACGTCCATCGTCCGCATCTTCTTGCCGCCGAGCGTGTCCTCGATGCGGTCGAGGGTGTCCGTATCGCGAAATACGGCAGCGGCGGCCGCTGTGCCGCGGGATTTCATGGCGCGCTTTCCTCGGACTGTTCGGTGGCCGGTGTGACGCTCGACGGGGCGGTCCGTCAACCCGTCGCGCTGCCGGAGACCGGCGCGTCGGGTTCGAGGAGCCTGTGCAGATGCACGATGAAGTAGCGCATATGCGCATTGTCGACGCTGCCCTGGGCAGCCGCCTTCCAGGCGTCGTAGGCGGTCCTGTAATTGGGATAGATGCCGACGATGTCGAGCCGGTCGAGATCGCGGAAGGTCACGGTGTCGAGATCGGTCAGTTCGCCGCCGAAGACGAGATGCAGCAATTGCTGGCCGGGCGCGTCGTCAGGACGGTCGCTGTCGGTCATCGGTGATGTCTCCTGATGCGCCCCTGTCATCGACCATCTTGGCGCCGCGATCAAGTCGGCTGAGGGGCGAGCCGTTCCGTGACGGCGGCCACCGCGTCCGGATGCCCGGCGATCAGGCCCGGCACCGAGGTGTCCCGGCGGTTGAAGCCGAGCGGGGTGCCGTTCCGCGCCCGCGCCAGCCCGCCCGCCTCGGCGACGATGAGCATGCCGGCCGCGATGTCCCATTCGAAGGCGTTGTCGCTCGACAGCGCTATGTCGAACCGGCCATCGGCGACGAGGACCAGGCGATAGGCGAGCGAGGGGATGAAGCGGGCGCCGACATGCCAGCGGTCGGTCTTCGGCCCGGCGACCCGCAAGGCTTTGGCGTCTCGCGGCGCGGCGATCGACAGGGCGGTGTCGTTCCTGAACGCGCCATCGCCCTTGGCGGCGCGAAAGGTCTCGCCGCGCAGCGGATTGTGGACGACGCCGACGACCGGTTCCCCGTCGCGGCAGAGGGCGATGGCGATCGTCCATTCGTCGCCGCCCTGGACGAAGGCGCGCGTGCCGTCGATCGGATCGACGATCCATACCGCCTCCCGGTCGAGACGGGCCGGATCGTCGGCGGTTTCCTCCGACAGCCAGCCATAGTCCGGTCGGGCGCCGGCCAGCCGCTCGTGCAGCAGCCGGTCGACGGCGAGATCGGCTTCGGTGACGACGGAATTGCCTGGCTTTGTCCAGCTATCGACGCCGTCCTCGAACAGGCGTTTCGCCAGCGCGCCCGCTTCCTCGGCGGCGGCCGTGGCGAGGGCGAGATCGGCGTCAGCGCCCGGCAAGCGTCATGCCCTCGATGGCGACCGTCGGCGCGTTGATGCCGTAGCGGTCCTCGAGATCGCGCGCCGGAACGAGCCGCGAGAACATCTCGCCGAGCGTGCCGGCGATCGTCACTTCGCTGACCGGATAGGCCAGTTCGCCATTCTCGATCCAGAAACCGGCGGCGCCCCGGCTGTAGTCGCCGGTGACGAGATTGGCGCCCATGCCGATCAGTTCGGTGACGTAGAAGCCGGTGCCGACATCGCGCAACAGGTCCTCCCGCGTCGCCGATCCTGGCATCAGCGTGAGATTGCTGGGCGACGGCGACGGCGCGCTCGATACCGAGCGGGCGGCATGGCCGGTCGAGGCCAGGCCGAGTTCGCGCGCGGTCGCCAGATCCATGAGCCAGGTGGTCAGGACCCCGTCGTCGATGATGTTCAGGGCCCGGGTCGGCAGGCCATCGCCGTCGAACGGGCGCGAGCCGAGGCCGCGCCGCTTCTTCGGATCGTCGGTCACGGTCACGCCGGCGGCGAACAGCCTGTCGCCCATCCGGTCCTTGAGAAAGGAGGTGCCGCGCGCGATCGCAGCGCCGTTTATGGCGCCCGCCAGCGATCCGATCAGCCCGCCGGCGACGCGCGGGTCGTAGACCACGGTGACCGACTGGGTGTCGGCCTTGCGCGGGGCGAGCCGTTTCAGCGCCTTGTCGGCGGCCTCGCGGCCGATCTCGTCGGGGGACGCCATGTCGACGCGGTGGCGTTTGTAGGAATAGGCGTAGTCACGCTCCATCTCGGTGCCCGAACCCGCCACCGCGCTGGCCGACACGCCATGCCGGGAGCCGAGATAGCCGGCCGAAAAGCCCGCCGAGGTGACGAGAACGCTGGCCGACTGGCTGGCGCTGGCGCTGGTTTCGGTATTGGTGATCCCGTCGATGCGAGCGGCGGCGTCGGCGGCGCGCGCCGCGGCTTCGAGGGCCGTGGCGTCGGGCATCTCGCCGTCGGCCATGTCGAGGGCCGCGATCTCCCGGTCGAGCGTCGCGGGATCGGCCAGGGCGTCCGGCTCGGCCAGGCCCGCATAGGGGTCTTCCGGGGCGACCTTGGCCATGGCGACGGCGCGCGCCGCGATATCGGCGAAATTGTCGGGCCGGATCTCGCTGGTCGAGATGATCGCAGTGCGGCGGCCGTCGAAGACCCGCAGGCCGAGATCGCTCGCTTCCGAGCGGGTGATTTCCTCGAGCGTGCCGGAGCGGATCTCGACCGAGATCGAGCCGTGATGCACCGCGATGACGTCGGCGGCCGTGGCGCCCGCTTTCAGGGCGTGGTCGAGCAGGGCTTCGGCGCGTCGGGTGAGCGGCGTGAGATCGTCGGACGTCATGATGTGAGGGGCCGCGCGAGTCGGGACAACGAGACCTTCACCTAGGACGGCGGCGAAGCCTGTGCAAGACCGCCGGCACGGGTCGCGTGCCGATCCGCGTCACGATCACTTAACCAAGGGCGTATCAGGTCAAATTTAACCACATGCCTTAAGCCGATTCCAATCGCCGCCTGGCATGATGCGGGCAGATCGAACGAGGCCCGACATCAACAAGGGCCCGGCGACGGAGAGGCATTATGAGGCGTCAAACACCGTTCGAGCGGGCCAAGGCGGCGCTCGACACGATCGCGGCTGACGCAACGTCGGCGCGCGGCTTCGCCGAGAAGCTCGCGCGCGACGTTGCGCCGGTCCGCAAATCGGTTCCCGCCAACGACAATGACGGGCCCGATGGCCGGCATCCGCCGCGCTGGGTTGCCTGGAGTCCGCAGGGCGCCTCGGCGCCGCTTCTGGTGCCGGGCCCGGCCCAGCCCCGGCGGGCCAACAAGTTCTTCGCCGAGCGGCGACCGGAATTCCTCCTGACCCGCCGCTGCGGCGAACTGCACGCACTGACGATCCATGACGAACGCGAGATCGTCGCGCCGGAGTGAGCGGCGGTTCGCGGGCAATGGAGCGTGAGCGCGGAGCTGCGTTCGGGGCCGTGGCGACCGGTTCCGGTCAGAGTGCCGCGTTGGCGACGAGCCCCAGAAAGGGCAGCCAGCCGAGCCAGCGGTTCGAGCGGAACAGCATCAGGCAGAGATCGCGGTCGTCGGCGTCGAAGCGTCGGATCTGCCAGGCCATGTGAAGCGCCGTCAGCGCGAGGCCGATGAAGGCCGGCAGGCCGCATCCGGCCAGCCAGAACGCCATGCCCCACAGTGTCAGCGCGATACCGTAGAAGCCGACCAGCCAGAGATGGGTGTGGGTGTCGAACAGGCGGGCGGTCGACCGCACGCCGATGATGGCGTCGTCGCGCCGGTCCTGATGGGCGTAGATCGTGTCATAGCCGACCGTCCACAGGATCGATCCGCCATAGAGCAGGAAGGCGGGCGCGGCGAGCGAGGCGAATTCCGCCGACCAGCCGACCAGCGCGCCCCAGGAAAAGGCAAGGCCCAGAACCGCTTGCGGCCACATGGTGATGCGCTTCATCAGCGGATAGATCGCGACGATGGCCAGCGATCCGATCCCGAGCAGGATCGTGAACAGGTTGAACTGGATCAGCACCAGGAAGCCGATCAGGCTGAAGACGATCGCGAAGATGAGCGCGTTGCGCGCCGTGACCTGACCGGACGGGATCGGCCGGTTCCGGGTGCGCTCGACATTGCCGTCGATATTGCGGTCGAGAATGTCGTTCCACGTCGAGCCGGCGCCGCGCATCACCACCGCGCCGATCCAGAACAGGAAGACATGCCAGGGATTGGGATAGGCCATGCCCCCGGCCACCGCCGCGAGCCCCGCCGCCCATTGGCAGGGCCACATCAGAAGCCACCAGCCGATCGGCCGGTCGAGCCGGGCGAGCCGCAGATAGGGCTTGAGCGCGGCTGGTGCCCGCGTATCGACCCAATTGCCGCCGACCGCGTCGGCGACGGTGGTATCGGCCTTCGGGCGCCTCTCCGTCATCGCGCGCCCTCCCCGTCGAGGCGCTTCGACAGGAGGAGGCTGTCGCGGCCGGCATAGCCGTGGCGCGCATAGAGCGTCGCGGCGGGATTGTCGCGCATCACTTCGAGATGCAGCGCGACCAGACCGTGTTCGGCGGCCCAGGCCTCCATCGCCTGCAAGACCCAGCCGCCGATGCCGCCGCCGCGCGCGTCCGGCAGGATATAGATTTCATCGACGATCGCGTCGCGCCCGCCATATTCGACCGAAAAGCCGAAACACATCAGAACCGAGCCGACCACCGCGCCGTCGCGTTCGACGATGAATGCCGCGCCGAGCCGCTTATCGGCGAGCAGCGTTTCGAGCACGTCGCGCGCGGGCACTTGCAGCGGATGGCCGTCCTCGTCATTGAGCGCGTCGGAAAACCGCGCCAGCATGTCGATGTCGTCGCGCGATGCCTGGCGCAAGGTGAGGTCTGGGCGGGCGGGGAGCATGATCGGCGTCGGCTCGTGCGTTGCGGAAAAGCCTGCTATGGCGCGGCATCGCTTTCAGGAACGGATCGAACCGGTATGGCCGAACCGCGCGTTCATGTCGACATGGCTCTTGTCGCGGGCGAGCCCGTCAGGCTCGATCCGCGCGCCCAGCACTATCTCGTCACCGTATTGCGCAAGACCGCCGGCGATCACGTGATCTTGTTCAACGGCCGCGACGGCGACTGGCGGGCGGAACTCATCGATGTCGGCAAGCGCGCGGCCTCGGTCAGACTGATCGCCCGGATCGCGCCGCAGACCGCGCCGCCGGATCTGCACTACTGTTTCGCGCCGCTGAAACATGCCCGTCAGGACTATATGGCGCAGAAGGCGGTCGAACTCGGCGCCGCGGTGCTGCGGCCGGTGATCACCGCGCGCACCATGGCGCAGCGGGTCCGGCTCGACAAGCTGCGCGCCAATGTCGTCGAGGCGAGCGAACAATGCGGCGTGCCCTGGGTTTCGGAGGTGCGCGAGCCCGTCGATCTGGCCCGCCTTCTGGCCGGTTGGGACGCCGACCGCGCCTTGATCTTCTGCGACGAACGCGCAGCCGTCGCCGATCCCGTCTCGGCCCTGTCTCGACTGGAGCCGGGTCCCGTCGGCGTCATCGTCGGTCCCGAAGGCGGTTTCACCGAGGATGAGCGCCAGCGTCTTTTGGCGCATCCGTCGGCGCGCGCCATTTCGCTCGGCCCGCGAATCTTGCGCGCCGACACCGCGGCGATCGCCGCTTTGACGCTGGTGCAGGCCGTGCTCGGCGACTGGCGGGCACAAGCCATGCGCGACGGTCAGGCATGACGGCTTGCATCGGCGCGCCAATCGCGACACCGTCCACGACCCTGCCGACATGTTCAGGATCAGATAATGGCCCGTGACGAAACCGACGAAACGCCGATCGAGGGGCGCGACGCGCTCGTCGCCTATCTCGAGGCCGGCTGCAAGCCGGAAGCCGATTTCCGCATCGGCACCGAGCACGAGAAGTTCGGTTTCACCCTCGATGGCCACGAGCCGGTCCCCTATGACGGCGCGACCGGCGTCGGCGCGATCCTGGCCGCTCTCGGCCGCAAGCTCGGCTGGGAGCCGATCACCGATAACGGGCTGATCATCGGGCTCGCCGACCAGAATGGCGGCGGTGCCATCTCGATCGAACCGGGCGGGCAGTTCGAACTGTCCGGCGCGCCGCTCGAAACCGTGCACGAGACCTGCCGCGAGGTGAACGGCCATCTCGCCGACGTCCAGGAAGTCGCCGAACCCCTCGGGATCGGCTTTCTCGGCCTCGGCTTCTCGCCGAAATGGACGCGCGAGGAAACTCCGGTCATGCCGAAGAGCCGCTACGATATCATGCGCGCCTATATGCCGAAGGTCGGCACGCTCGGTCTCGACATGATGCTGCGGACATCGACGATCCAGGTCAATCTGGACTTCTGCTCCGAAGCCGACATGGTCAAGAAGATGCGCGTCGGCCTGGCGCTGCAGCCGGTGGCGACCGCGATCTTCGCCAATTCGCCGTTCTCCGAAGGCCGGCCGAACGGCCTGTTGTCGATGCGCAGCGAGATCTGGCGCGACACCGATCCCGACCGCACCGGCATGCTGCCCTTCGTGTTCGACGACGGTTTCGGCTTCGAGGCCTATGTCGACTACGCGCTCGACGTGCCGATGTATTTCCTCAAGCGCGGCGACGGCTATCTCGACGTCGCGGGATCGTCCTTCCGCGATCTGATGGCCGGCCGCCACCCGGCCGCCCCCGGCGAGACGGCCTATCGGTCGGACTGGGTCAACCATCTGTCGACGATCTTTCCCGAGGTCCGACTCAAGCGGTTCCTCGAAATGCGCGGGGCGGATGGCGGTCCCTGGCGCCGGATCTGCGCGCTGCCGGCACTCTGGGTCGGCATCCTCTATGACGGCGCGGCGCTCGACGCGGCCTGGGAACTCGTCGCCGACTGGACCGAGGACGAGCGCCAGACGATGCGCGATGAGGTGCCGAAGACCGCGCTCGGCACGCCGTTCCGCAACCGCACCGTGCGCGACATCGCCCGCGACATGGTCGAGATCAGCCGCGACGGGCTGAAGAATCGCGGGCGCGCCATGGGCTGCTATGCCGACGAGACTCATTTCCTCGCCGATCTGGAGGAGATCGTCGCCACCGGCGTCACGCCGGCCGAACGCCTGCTGGAGGCCTATCACGGCGCCTGGGGCGGCGACATCGAGCGCGTGTTCTCAGACTATGCCTATTGAGGCCGAGCCCGCCGACCCCGCCATCCTCCGGCGGGCCGGATGAGCGCGGCCGCCGACCGACCGGCCTCGCCCGCCAACCATGTCATGACGCGCGGCGACTACGGGCTCTATGCGGTCGTCGTCTTCGCCTGGGGCACGAGCTGGATCGGGCTCAACATGCAGCTTGGCGTGGTCGCGCCCGAGGTCTCGATCTTGTGGCGCTATCTCATCGGGGCAGCGATGATGCTGGTCTGGGCGCGGCTCGCCGGCGTCGGGCTGCGCTATCCGCCGGCCGATCATCTGCGCTTCTTCCTGACCGGCGTCTTCGCCTTCTCGATGAACTTCGTCTTGATGTTCTATGCCGGCTACACGGTCACCAGCGGGCTTCTCGCGGTCGTCTTCTCGATGACCGCGATCATCAACCTGGCCTTCGGCTTCCTGTTCTTCGGCGAGAGGCCCGATGCGCGCCTTCTGGGCGGTGCCGCACTCGGCATTTCCGGCGTCGCGCTGATGTTCTGGCCGGAAGTCTTCGGCGCGGGCTTCAGCCCGGCCATGCTGACGGGCCTTGGCCTGGCGGTCCTGGCCACCGCGCTGTTCAGCCTCGGCAATATGGTGTCGACCCAGAACCATCGCCGCAAGATCCCCGTCGTCGCCGCCAATGCCTGGGGCATGATCTATGGCGTGCTCACGCTGTTCACCGTGTCGGTCCTGCGCGGCCAGCCCTTCATCATCGATCCGACGCTGACCTATATCGGTTCGCTGATCTGGCTCGCGGTCGTCTCCTCGGTGATCGCGTTCGCGAGCTACATTACCCTGATCGGGCGGATCGGCGCGGGCCGCGCCGGCTATGCCACCGTGCTGTTCCCCGTCATCGCGCTTGCCATTTCCACCGTCGTCGAGGATTACCAATGGACGCTCGCCGCGGGCATCGGCTTCGTCTGCGTGATCCTCGGCAACCTTCTGGTGCTCGGGCCGCGCCGACCGCGCGTGCCGCTCAGCCGGTGACGGATGTGATGAAAGAACCGGCGGCAGGGAAGGGGATTTCGATGCGGCAGGTCCTGTTCGCCGGCGCTGTTGCCGGCTCTGCGATGCTGACGAGCCCGGCCATGGCGGCCTGGGAAGTCTATCAGTCGGGCGTTGCTGGCACGATGGCGCTGGCCGGGGCGGCGGTCTTCACCGTCGAATGCCTCGACGACGACATGATCGTCGGCATCTACGATCTCACCTGGCCGTTCGATCATGCCGAGGCCGGCACCGTCACCATCGACGGGGTGCCGCACGCGGTGCGCCATTATGGTTCCGGCGACCGGATCGTGCTGGCCGATGTCGACGCGGCGGACGGACTTGCGCTAAGCGGCGGCCTCGTCGCGGCATTGTCGCAGGGCGACATGGTCGAGGTCGCGGCGGCGGGCACGGATGGGATCGCCGCGCCGATGCTGACCTTCCGGCTCGACGGGGCGGCGCGTGCCATCGAACTCGTCGCCGAGGATTGCCGCGCCGGCGGCTGACGGCACGCTGTCTTTTTCCGATGATCGAGGCGATGGCCGGTCCGATCGGTTTGTCGTCAGTTCATCGGCCCATTGAGCGAGCGCACCGCCCGCGCCCAGGCGAGCACCGCCGACAACTGCCCCGGCGTCAGCGTGAAAGCCTCGTCGCACAGCGAGACGAAGTCCGGCTCGCCGAGCTTCTGCGCGACCAGAAGCAGCCGCCGCGTATCGACGATCCCATCATGGATCGACTGTATAAGCGCTTCCGCCTCATAGTCGATCCGGCTGTCCTGCATGATCTTCAGCATGGTCATCGTTGAGCGTTCCGCGTCGCCAGTGCCGCCAGGCCTGATCATCATCGACATCCATTAAAAGTTGTATAATGGAATAATTATACCCTTTTAAATTGTTCACGGTGTCGGCGCGGGCATGTTCCGTCGACCAGCGGACTCCGCCAAACGGACGCGGCAGGCGCCCGCGCCGGGCCAGGCCGATCAGCCAGTAGCCGCCATCGGGCGACGGACCGATCACCGCATCGCGGCGGCCAAGCGCCGACAGCGCTCCGTCGATATGGCCCCGCTTGATACCGGGGATATCGCTGCCGATGATGACGGCCGGGCCGGGCGGCAGGCGGTCGAAGACCCGCTGCATGCGCGCGCCGAGATCGCCCTGTCCTTGCGCGATGCGGCGTGGACCGGCGGGCAGGAGCGGCGAGGCAAGGGCGGTATCCGGCGCCACCGCGAGCCAGGTTGTCCAGCGCGCATCGCCGCCGAGCCGGCGCAGGAGCGCCGACAGCAGGACGCGCTGGCAGCGCGTGGCCTCGGTCACGCCGACCGAGCGCGCGAGCCGCGACTTGACGCGACCCGCCACCGGTTCCTTGCAGAAGATCACGAGATGCCGATGGTGGCGCATCAGGGCCGTGCGGCGGTCATCGCGTCATCTGCCATCGCGTGACCGCCACCGCGTCAACCATAGAGCCGCACGATCAGCCTGGGCGGCACGCGCAGGGTATAGAGCGTCAGACAGCCGAGATTGCGCGCCATGCGGCGAAAATAGCCGTCGCGGCGATAGCGTTCCGGGCTGGTCACCGCGGCCGAGCGCAGGAAGACCAGCCGGCGCCGGCCGATGCGCCTGACGATATCGACGTCCTCCATCAGCGGTAGCGGGCTGTAGCCGCCGATCGCGTCATAGAGCCGGCGCGGGACCAGCAGGCCCTGATCGCCATAGGGCATGGCGAACAGGGCGCAGCGCAGCGCCACCATCCGCTCCAGGAACCAGGGCTTGAACCCGTAGTCGTCGAGCCGGAACCGGAACACCGCGGCGCGCGCCCGTCCGCTCGCATCGGCCTTCTCGACGAAGGCCGAAACCTCGCGCATCCAGCCTTCGTCCAGCACCGTGTCGGCATGCAGGAACAGGATCCAGTCCGCCTTCGCGGCCTTGGCGCCGGCGGCGAGCTGGGTGCCCCGGCCGCGCGGTGCCGGCACGATGTCGCAGCCGGTTTCGTCGGCGATCGCCAGCGTCGCGTCCGACGATCCGCCATCGGCGATCACGACCTGGCGCACGAGGCCGTCGGCGGCCGCCGGCACCAGCGCGGCAAGCGTTTGCGGCAGCCCGCTTTCGGCGTTCAGGGTGGGGATAACGACGCTGATCATGCCGCCTTATAGCATGTCGGCTGCGTCACGGAACGGCAAAATGTTCTTGTTATGTTCCTATTTTCGTGTTAGCCAGGACACATGAAGACGACAATCCATGACGCCTTGAACCGGATGAGGGAACGCGCCGGGCCCGATGTCGCGGTGCGGGACGACCGACGCCGGGGGCGTGCCGCGTCGAGCAATGCGACGGGCCGGTTCGACAAGCTCGCGCGTGTCGTGTTCGACGATGGCTGGACAGGGCTCGAGGAACTGCCGCCCTTCAGGACCCATGTCACCGTCGAGCGGCCGAAGTCGATCATCGCGCGCAATCAGTCGCCCGACATCGCCTTCGACCGGTCGGTGAACCCCTATCGCGGCTGCGAACATGGCTGCGTCTATTGCTTCGCGCGCCCGACGCACGCGTATATGGGATTGTCGGCGGGCCTCGATTTCGAGAGCCAGCTGTTCGCCAAGCCGGACGCGGCGAAGCTTCTCGAACGGGAATTGTCGCGGCCGGGCTATCAGCCGCGCACCATTCTGCTCGGCGCCAATACCGATCCTTATCAGCCGATCGAGCGCGGTCACCGCATCACGCGCCAGATCCTGGAGGTGCTGGAGCGGGCCCGCCATCCGGTCGGCATCGTCACGAAATCGCATCTGGTGACCCGCGATGCCGATATTCTCGGCCGCATGGCCGGGCAGGGCCTGGTGAAGGTAGCGCTGTCGGTGACGACGCTCGACCGAATGCTGGCGCGCAGCATGGAGCCGCGCGCGACAAGCCCGCATCGCCGGCTCGAAGCGATCATGCGGCTCGCCGAAGCAGGCGTTCCGGTCACCGTGATGGCGGCGCCGATGATCCCGGGCCTGAACGACAGCGAGCTCGAATCGATCCTCGCCGCCGCGGCCGCCGCCGGCGCGTCCGAAGCGGGCTATGTGCTGCTGCGCCTGCCGCTCGAAGTACGCGATCTTTTCGTCGCCTGGCTCGAAGAGCATTATCCGGACCGGGCGGGCAAGGTGATGGCGCTGGTGCGCGAGGTGCGTGGCGGCAAGGATTATGACGCCTCCTTCGGCCAGCGCATGGTCGGTTCCGGTCCGGTGGCCTGGGCCATCGGCCGGCGCTTCGAGCTGGCGACCCGGCGCAACGGGCTCAACGGGGCGCGGCTCAGGCTGCGGTCGGATCTGTTCGTGCCGCCGGACGGGCGCGGCGCCCAGCTCAACCTGCTATGATCGACCAGGCGCGACCGCGCGCGGGCGGAAAGGGGTGAGCGACATGCTGATCGCCGGTGTCGACGAAGCCGGGCGTGGGCCGCTGGCGGGACCGGTGGTCGCGGCGGCCGTGATCCTGCCCGCCGGTACGGCGATCGCCGGGCTCGGCGATTCCAAGGCGATCGCGGCCCGCCGGCGCGAAGCGCTTTATGACGAGATCCTGGCTTCGGCCGTGGTCGGCGTCGCCGCCTCGTCGCCGTCGGAGATCGACCGGGAGAACATCCACCGGGCGACCCTGCTGGCGATGACCAAGGCGGTGCGCAATCTCGCCACGGCGCCGGACATGGCGCTGATCGATGGCAAGTTCGTGCCGCCCGACCTGCCCTGTCCGGGGCGCGCCATCGTCAAGGGGGATGCCTTGGAAGCCGCCATAGGGGCTGCCTCGATCGTCGCCAAGGTCGTGCGCGACCGCGCCATGATCGCGCTCGACGATACGTGTCCGGGTTATGGCTTCGCCCGTCACAAGGGCTATCCGACGGCGGCCCATCTCTCAGCCCTCGACCGGCTCGGCCCGTCGCCGCATCATCGGCTGAGCTTCGCGCCGGTGCGCCTCGTGCTCGACCGGCGGGCGCGGTCCGCCGGGCCATTGCCGGAACCGTCCGTGTGAACACTTCGGTAAGGTAACCAGAGCTTTACGACCATGTGACAAACTCGACGCAAGTGTGTTGCGTAGGAGTTGCGTCATGGGTCGGTCCAGCCGCCGCCTGGTTCCGGTTGCGCCGGATGCCGCGCGGGAGACCATTCTCGTCGGCGATTGCGTCGCCGAATTGTCGAAGCTTCCCGAAAAGTCGGTCGATCTCGTCTTCGCCGACCCGCCCTACAACCTTCAGCTCGACGGCGATCTGCACCGGCCGGACAATTCCCGCGTCGACGGGGTCGATGCGGCCTGGGACAAGTTCGCCAGTTTCGACAGCTATGATGATTTCTGCCGCGCCTGGCTCCTGGCCTGCCGGCGGGTGATGCGCCCGCGTGCCACGCTCTGGGTCATCGGCTCCTATCACAACATCTTCCGCCTCGGCGCGATCATGCAGGATCTCGGCTTCTGGATCCTCAATGACGTGATCTGGCGGAAATCCAATCCGATGCCGAACTTTCGTGGCAAGCGCTTCACCAACGCCCATGAAACCCTGATCTGGGCGGCGCGCGATGCCGACATGACGGGCTATACCTTCAATTACGAGGCGATGAAGGCGTTCAATGACGGCGTTCAGATGCGCTCGGACTGGACGTTGCCGCTGTGCACCGGCGCGGAGCGGCTGAAGGATGCCGAGGGCGCCAAGGCGCACCCGACCCAGAAGCCCGAGGCGCTGCTCGCCAGGGTTCTGCTCGCCTCCTCGAAGCCCGGCGATGTCGTCGTCGATCCCTTTCTCGGCACAGGCACGACCGGCGCGGTGGCCAAAAAGCTCGGCCGCCGGTTCATCGGTATCGAGCGCGACCCCGATTATGCCGATCTCGCCGCCGCGCGGATCGCGGCCGCCGAGCCGATGGCCGGCGATCTGTTGCGTGTCGCGGAAGGCAAGCGCGCCCAGCCGCGCGTGCCGTTCGGTGCGCTCATCGAACGGGGCCTGATCGCGCCGGGCGACACGCTGATCGATCGCAAGGAGCGGTTCAGGGCCGTGGTGCGGGTCGACGGCTCGCTCGAGGCCGGGCCGCATTCGGGTTCGATCCACCGGGTCGGCGCGGCCGTCCAGGGGCTCGAAGCCTGCAATGGCTGGACCTTCTGGCACACCGCGCGCGATGGCCGGATCGAGCCGATCGACGCGATGCGCGACCTGATCCGTCAGGATTTCGCCGCCTGAGTCTCCGGGCTTTCCGTCAGCGCCCGCCGCGTCGTGGCCCGCCGGGCACCGCGATGCCGGCGTGCGCCAGAACCTTGCGTATCACCGTCGGCAGCGCCTCGTCCACCAGCTTGTCGGCGGGCACGAAACGCAGGCCGCTTGGTGTCAGGGCCGCGCTCGGCAAGGCGCCACGATGCACGGTCAGGGCCAGTCTGAAATGGGTGAAGACATGGCCGACGCTGCCCGGAATCTCTTTCCAGGGTGCCGGCATCGGCGGGCGCGGCCGGGCCTGGCCCGCCTTTTCCGACCAGTCGCTCGTCGGCACTTCGGCCATCCCGCCGAGCAGCCCCTTGGGCGGGCGGGTTCCGAGCAGGACGGCGCCGTCGGCCCGGACGCCGACAAAGGCATGCCCGGTGCGCAGCGGCTTTTCGGGTTTCGGACGCTTGGCGGGGAGCGTGTCGGCGATGCCGCGCTGGCGGGCGAGACAGACATCCACCCAGGGACAGATGGCGCAGGCCGGTCGCTTCGGCGTGCAGACGGTCGCGCCGAGATCCATCATGGCTTGCGCGAAATCGCCCGGCCGCCGGTCGGGCGTCAGCGTCGCCGCCAGCTCGCGCAGGACGGGCTTGGCGTCGGGCAGCGGCGTTTCCACGGCGAACAGGCGCGCCACGACGCGCTCGATATTGCCGTCGACCGGACTTGCCTTGGCGTCGAAGGCGATCGCCGCCACGGCGGCCGCCGTGTAGGGGCCGACGCCGGGCAGCGCCCTCAGGCCGTCCTCGGTGTCGGGGAAGCGGCCGCCATGGGTATCGGCGACCTGGCGCGCGGCCTTGAGGAGATTGCGCGCCCGGCTGTAATAGCCAAGCCCCGCCCAGGCCGCCATGACGTCGCCGTCCTCGGCCGCCGCCAGCGCCTCGACGCTCGGAAACCGTTCCAGAAAGGCCGTGTAATAGGGTCCGACGGTCGCCACCGTCGTCTGCTGCAGCATGATCTCGCTGAGCCAGACCTTATAGGCGTCCTGCCGGGCGCCGGGCGGGGCGCGCCACGGCAGAACCCGGCGATGGCGGTCGTACCAGTCGAGAAGGGCGATCGAATCCGGCGGCTGCGTCATGAGCAAGACGTGGCATCCGCCAACATCCTCTGCCAAGATGGCGGGCCGTGTTTTCCGATCAACCGGGTCGACAGGATGCCCGCCATGCCCCCGCCACGACGCCCGAGAGCGGTCTCGCTCGATGCGCTGCTGCCCGATGTGGTGGCGCCGGTTATGCGCAGCCACGGTTTTGCGCGCGCGGAAATCGTCGCCCGCTGGCGCGATATCGTCGGCGAGGAGATCGCCGCTCGCTGCCGGCCGGAAAGGATCCGGCGCGGCCGTGACGGGGTGATCCTGGTTCTGCGCGTCGCGCCGGCAAGCCTGCTCGACATGTCCTATGCGACCGACCTCATCCGTGAACGGCTCGATGCCACGCTCGGGCGCGGCACCGTGTCGCGGATCCAGCTCGAAGCCGGCGACATTGCCGACGACAAGGTGACCGCGGTGGCCAAGGCGCCGCGCCGCGCCGCGGCACCGGAAGCGCTGGCGGCCCGGCTCGCCGCGATCGACGATCCCGGATTGCGGCGCGCGCTGGCCGCCCTCGGCGGATTTCGCCTTCCCGATGCGTGATCGACTGCAACCGGGCCTTGGTCGATTTGGGTCGGCGGGGTGAACGGGATGGTCCAAGCGCGATATGATCGGCTCGACGTCACGGCGGCTTCATTGAAGGGAGACTTCATTGGAATGTGATCGCCATCCGGTGGAATTGCCCCCGCCGGCGCCCCATAACCGATGCCACCGCCCGACCTTCGCCGCAATGGGACGGCATGTCCGGGCATGACATTCTGGCGCGACGGTGACGACGCGGACCGACTTGCCTGTGGTAGTGTTATCCGCTTGCCTGACCGTGCCGCCCGACCATAGTGACGAGACGAGACCGGACGAACATCATGACCTCACGACGCACACTTGTTCTGGGCGGAGCCGCCCTAGTCGCCGCGCTTGGCACGGGCGCCTATGCGCTATTCGGGCGCGGCGGGGCGAGCGGGCCGGCGACGGCGGGTGATGCGACCGCCGGCGGCCAGCCGCTGCGCGCCTCGCCCAATGCGACGGTCGACTTCGCGGCACTGATGGAGCCCGGCCCCTTGGGCGACATGTCGGTCGGCTCGGAAGACGCCCCCGTCGTCATCATCGAATATGCCTCGCTGACCTGCGGCCATTGCGCGACCTTCCATGCGCGCACCTATCCCGAGCTCAAGGAAAAATACATCGATAACGGCCAGGCGCGCCTGATCATGCGTGAGTTTCCGCTCGATCCGGTGGCCACGGCGGCCGCCATGGTGGCGCGCTGCGTTCCCGAGGACCGTTATTTCCCGTTCATCGACGCTTTGTTCGAGCAGCAGCGGGTCTGGGCCTACAGCAACAGCCCCTTGGAAGAACTGGCGAAAATCGCCCGCCAGACCAGCTTTTCACAGGAAGCTTTCGACGAATGCTTGCAGAATCAGTCGGTCCTTGATGGTGTCAATAGCGTGAAGAGCCGGGCGACGTCGGAATTTGGCGTCCGATCGACGCCGACCTTCTTCATCAATGGCGAGCTTCTGCGCGGAGCTCAGCCGATCGACGAGTTTGACAGGCGCATCGAGGCGCTGCTGACGTCCTGACCGGTCCGGCCCGCAAAGCACGGACCGTCGCGGGTCCGGCAGCCTCGAGCGACAGAGGCCGCCACGGACACCGAGCGCGATGAAATTCACCCATTTGAGGCTGACCGGCTTCAAGTCCTTCGTCGACCGGACGGACGTCCCGATCGAACAGGGGCTGACCGGCATCGTCGGGCCGAACGGGTGCGGCAAGTCCAATCTCGTCGAGGCCATGCGCTGGGTGATGGGCGAGGGCTCTTATAAGAGCCTGCGCGCCTCCTCGATGGACGATGTCATCTTCTCGGGCAGCACGAGACGGCCGGCGCGCAACACAGCCGAAGTGGCGCTCGTCGTCGACAATGCCGAGCGACTCGCGCCGGTCGCGCTGAATGACGACGAAAATCTCGAAATCTGCCGGCGCATCGAGCGTGAAAGCGGCTCGACCTATCGAATCAACGGCCGCGAAGTGCGCGCCCGCGACGTGCAACTTCTGTTCGCCGATGCCGCCACCGGCGCGCATTCGCCGGCGCTGGTGCGCCAGGGGCAGATCGGCGAACTGATCGGCGCCAAGCCGCAGGCGCGCCGGCGCATTCTCGAAGACGCCGCCGGTATCGGCGGCCTGCATTCGCGCCGCCACGAGGCCGAATTGCGGCTCAAGGCCGCCGACGCCAATCTCCTGCGGCTCGACGACATCCTGGCCGAGATCGTGCAGCAGCGCGATCAGCTCAACAAACAGGCCCGCCAGGCCAGACGCTATCGCGAGATGTCCGCCGAGATCGCCCGCCTCGAAGCGCTGGTGCTCTATCTCAAATGGCATGCCGCCGAAGCCGGCGTGACGGCGCTCGACGGGGACCGGCGCGCCGCCACCCAGGCCGTCGCGGCGGCCACGGAGGAAGCCAGCCGGCTGGCCAGGCTGCGCGAGGAGGCGTCCGAGGTCCTGCCGGACCTGCGCGAGGCGGATGCCGGCGCCGGCGCGGCCTTGCGGCGGCTGATCGCCGAACGCGACGCGCTCGCCAATCGCGAAGTCCAGGTGCGCGACCGTCTGGCCGAACTCGGCCGCCGGCTCGGCGAGATCGCCGACGACCGGAAGCGCGAGGATGCGGCCATCGTCTCGACCGATGCCGAACTCGACCGTATCGCCGGCGAGATCGCGACACTCGAGCGGGCGATCGCCGACGGTCAGTCGGGCGACGAGGCGCTGCGCGCGGCCGTCGCGATGGCCGAGGACCAGCTGAAGGCGGTCGAGGCCGACCATGCCACCGCCACCCGCGCCGCCGCCGACATCGCCGCCCGGCGCCGGCAGGCGGAAAAGCGCGTCGCCGAACAGGCCTCGCTGCTGACCCGCCTCGACGGCCAGCGCGCCGATATCCAAGCCGAAACCGAGCGCCTGTCGGGCGCGACCGATCGCGCCGCCGAGATCGCGGCGCTCGCCGAGGCCGTCACGGTGGCCGAGACGGCGCTGGCCGAGGCCGAGCGCGCCGCCACTGCGGCGGAGGGTGTGCGTGAAGCGGCGCGGGCGCGCGAAACCGCCAGCCAGGGGCCGATGCGCGAGGCCGAACAGGCACTCAAGGAACTCGAGACCGAGCACCGGACGCTGCAACGCCTGTTGACCCGCACGGCGACCGATCTGTTTCCGCCGCTGATCGACCAGGTCACGGTCATGCCGGGCTTCGAGGTGGCGCTGGGGGCCGCCCTTGGCGATGAGCTCGATTATCCGTGCGATGAGGGCGCGCCGGTCCATTGGGCGCTGATCGCGCCGGATGAGGATCCGGCCCTGCCGGCGGGCGTGCGCGCGTTGTCCGATGTCGTCGAGGCGCCAGACGTGCTGCGCCGCCGGCTCGGCCAGATCGGCCTGATCGAGGCGGCGGACGGGGCGCGGCTGCACGGCGCGTTGCGGCCCGGGCAACGGCTCGTCACGCGCGACGGCGATCTGTGGCGCTGGGACGGTTTCGTGGCCCGTGCCGGCAGCGGCACGGCGGCCGCCGAGCGTCTGGCCCAGCAGAACCGCATCGCCGATCTCGAACAGGCCATGGCGGCGGCGCGCGGCGCGGTCGAGCGCTGCCGCGAGGGTAGCGCGGCGGCTGCCGAAGCGGCCCGCCAGGCGGTCGCCGCCGAACAGGAGGCTCGACGCCGCGCCAAGGATGCGGTGCGGGCGCTGCAGGCGGCCCAGACCGCCCATGCGGCGGCCGAACGCAAGCACAGCGCTGATCTCGCCCGGCTGTCCGCACTGGCCGAAGCCGAGGCGCGCCTGACGCAGAACCTCGAGGAAGCCGCCGCCGCGAAGGCCGATGCCGAGGCGACGCTCGTGGGCCTCGGCACCGAAAATGGCGCCGAGGCCGAGATCGCGCGTCTCGCCCAGGCGCTGGCCGAGCGCCGCGCCGAGGTCGCCGAAGCGCGGGCCAAGGCGGAAAGCGCGCGGCGCGAGCAGGATCTGACGCGCCAGCAGATCGGCGCACTGACCAAGGAGCGCGAACGCTGGGCGCAGCGCAAGGCCGAGGCGCTCGCCCAGGTGAACCGGCTGTCGGCGCGGGCCGACGATCTGGCGACGGAGAAAACCGACCTCGAAGCCGAGCCGGCGCGGATCGCCGAGGCGCGTGGCGCACTGGCCGACCGCATCGATGCGGCGCGACAAAGTGCCGCCGATGCGGCCGATGCCCTGGCCCGTGGCGAGACCGCCCTGAAAACCGCCGATCAGGCCGCCCATGCCGCCGAACAGGTGCTGGCGCAGGCGCGCGAAACCCGCGCCGGGCTCGAGGCGCGGCATGCCGCCCAGCGCGACCGAGTGACCGAACTGGTTGATGCGATTGCCGAAACCCTCGGCGATACGCCGGAGGAAGCGCGCCGGCGCGCCGGGTTCGATGCCGGTGCCGACCTGCCGAAACTGTCGACGATCGAGCCCAAGCTCGACCGTCTCAAGGGCGATCGCGAACGGCTTGGCGCGGTCAATCTGCGCGCCGAGCAGGAGCGCGACGAGATCGAGGAGCGTTTCCAGTCGCTGACCGCCGAGCGCGAGGATCTCGACAAGGCGGTGCGCAAGCTGCGGCACGCGATTTCGAGCCTCAATGCGGAGGGTCGCGAACGGCTGCTCGACGCTTTCGCCAAGGTCAACGAGCATTTCCAGTATCTCTTCGCCAAGCTGTTCGAGGGCGGTCAGGCGGAATTGCGGCTGACCGAATCCGACGATCCGCTCGAAGCCGGCCTGGAAATCCTGGCCCGCCCGCCGGGCAAGAAACCGCAGACGCTGACGCTTTTGTCAGGCGGCGAACAGGCGTTGACGGCGATCGCGCTGATTTTCGCGGTGTTTCTGACCAATCCGGCGCCGATCTGCGTCCTCGACGAGGTCGACGCACCGCTCGATGACGCCAATGTCACCCGCTATTGCGCGCTGATGGACGAAATGGCGCGCATCACCGATACACGCTATCTGATCATCACCCACAATCCGATCACCATGAGCCGCATGGACCGGCTGTTCGGCGTGACCATGGCGGAGCGCGGCGTGAGCCAGATCGTTTCGGTGGACCTGGTCGCGGCCGCGGCACTGAAGGCCGCCGAGTAGGCTTCATATAAACCATACTTTTCAATGTGTTACGCTGTTCCGTCGGGTTCTTGACAGGACTTGACGGGCAAGCCTATGGTCCGCCGCAATTTCGCCTGAAAGGAAAACGGGGGGAGCGCGGCGCCGGGCCAGGCCAGGCGGCAAAAAGGACACGGTGATGGCGCCGAAGCGGCAATCCGGTGCTTCAGATCTTGACCCACGGCTTGACGCGCTGCACAAGCGGCTGGAAAAAGCGCGTGGCTTCAAGACGGTCGAGGAGAAGAAACCGAAACCGTCCAATGCCGCGATCGGCATGGCGTTCCGGGTGACCACCGAATTCGTCGCCGGGCTCGCGGTGGGAGGCATCATCGGCTGGCAGGTCGACGCCTTCTTCGGCACCAAGCCGTGGTTTCTGGTGGTCTTCCTGTTGATGGGAGCGGCCGCCGCGCTGTTGAACGTGATCCGCGCGGCGGATCGTTTGCAGGCGTCGCAGGCGGCGGCGGAAGCCGAAGCCGCCAAGGTCGCCGAAACTGGCGCTGAGGGTGTCGCTGGCGACGCCGATGCGGCGGAGAAGATGACGGCGGCGCAGCCATCGCGAGCTGCGTCGGAGGTGAAACAGAGCGCCGCGGACGATGATGTCCAAGGCGGCGTTCAGGGGGAGCGTTGAGCGTGGCTGACACTTCTTCGGGCGGATCGCCGATCGAACCGCTCGGTCAATTCGACATCAAGACGCTGGTCCCGATCGAGATCTTCGGTCTCGACGTCTCTTTCACGAATTCCGCCCTCTACATGGTGTTCGCGCTCATCGTGGTCGCCGGCTTCATGTTGCTGGCGACGCGCGGCCGGGCGCTGGTGCCCGACCGGATGCAGTCCGTCGCCGAGATGTCCTATGAGTTCATCGCCGGCATCGTGCGCGACAATACCGGGACGGAAGGTCTGAAGTATTTCCCGCTGATCTTCACGCTGTTCATGTTCATTCTGGCGTGCAACCTGCTCGGCCTGACGCCCTATGCCTTCACCGTGACGAGCCATATCGTCGTCACCGGCGCGCTTGGCCTGTTCGCCGTCGGCGTCGTCACCGTGATCGGCTTCATGCGCCACGGCATGGGCTTTTTCCGGCTGTTCGTGCCGAGCGGCCTGCCGGGCTGGCTCCTGCCGCTGATCGTGCCGATCGAGATCCTGTCCTATCTGATCCGTCCGCTGACGCTCGCCGTGCGACTGTTCGCCAATATGGTCGCCGGCCATATGGTGCTGAAGGTCTTCGCCGGCTTCGTCGTCATGATGGGCGTCGCCTTCGGCTGGCTGCCCTTCCTCGCCATGATCGCGGTGAACGCGCTCGAAGTCCTGATCGGTTTCCTGCAGGCCTATGTCTTCGCCATGCTGGTGTCGATCTATCTCAAGGACGCGCTCTACCTGCATGACCATCACTGACGGATGCCGCCGGTCGAGCTGGGAGAACCGACAGCCGAGCGCCGAGATGGCGGCACAGTCTTAATCCGGAATTCGGCGGTTTCCGCCGGTGTCCTCGCCTGAAGCAAAACATATCGAATGACCACGAAGGAGTGTCACCATGGAAGTTGAAGCAGCACGCATGATCGGGGCCGGCATTGCCTGCATCGCGCTCGCCGGCGCAGCCCTGGGCATCGGATCCATCTTCGCCAACTATCTGTCGGGCGCGCTGCGCAATCCGGCGGCGGCCGATGGCCAGCGCACGAACCTGCTGCTGGGCTTCGCGCTCTGCGAAGCGACGGGCCTGTTCGGCTTCGTCATCGCCATGATGATCCTGTTCGTCTGACCGGTCCGGCGACGTAACGGATACGGCGCCCGGTCCGGCCGGGCGTCATATGCTTCATGATCGTGTCCGCTCTCCGTTAGGAAGCGCGGACGAGACCGGGCCATCCACCGGAGGGCGGCATGCCGCAATTCGCAGCCGATACATTCCTGTCCCAGTTCGTCTGGCTGGTGATCACGTTCGGCGTCCTCTATCTCATCATGGCGCGCATGGCCCTGCCGAAGATCGCGACCATCCTCGAATCGCGCCGTGACCGGGTCGCCAACGACCTCGACGAGGCCGAGACGCTGAAGCAGCAGACCGACGAGGCCATCGCGGCCTATGAGCAGTCGCTCGCCGAGGCCCGCAACAAGGCGGCCGACATCACGCTCGAAACCCGCGAGGCGATGAACAAGGAGATCGAGGCCGAGCGCCACAAGGCGGAGGCCGAGGCACAGGAAAAGCTGGCCGAGGCGGAAAAGGCCATCACCAGCGCTCGCCAGGCCGCGATGGCCGAGGTAGACGGGATCGCCAACGAGATCACCGAGGACCTGGTGAAGTCGCTGATCGGCGGCCGGGTCGGCAAGGTCGAGGTGTCGAAGGCGGTTCAGGCCGCGCTTGGACGATAGGCGGGGAACGACGTCATGGATCCCAAGTTCATCGTTGCGCTGGCCTTCATCGCCTTTCTCGGCCTGTTGGTCTATCTCAAGGTGCCGCAGGCCCTGGCACGGTCGCTTGATTCGCGCGCCGACCGGATCCGCGCCGAGCTCGAAGAGGCCCGCAAGCTGCGCGAGGAAGCCCAGGCGCTTCTAGCCGAATATCAGCGCAAGCAGCACGCCGCCGAGGAAGAGGCCGAGGCCATCGTCAAGCAGGCCAAGGAAGAAGCCCAGCGCATGACGCGGGAAGCTCGCGAGGCCATGGCCAATATGGTCGCCCGCCGGGCCAAGGAAGCTGAGCAGAAGATCGCCCAGGCCGAGGCTCAGGCGGTCGCCGATGTCCGCAACAGCGCCGCCGAAGCGGCCGCCACCGCCGCCGCCACGGTGATCGCGGCCAAGGCGACCGGCGATACGTCCGACAAGCTGATCGCCGCCGGCATCAAGGACGTGGCGGCCAAACTGCAATAATTCACGCTTTGGCCGGGGCGGGGGGATACCCGGCCTGACCCTGCAAGGTGTCAGGCACGGGACTGGCTCATCAGGAAGGGCGTCGCGGCGCCCCTTTTTCTGTGCCTCGTATCGTCCGTGGCGAAGCCTTGTCGCCTTCGCCAGCAATCGCCTCATTCCGCCGCGTCGCGTGCCGGGGTGACCGGTTGCGGCGCGGGCGGGGTATAGACGAGGCGCGGCTGGCGGGCGGCGCGGGTTTCGTCGAGCCGTCGCCTTGGGGCATGACGCGGGGCATCGAGAAAGCGGGCCGTGTCGCCGGATTGCGCCGCCCACGCGAGGTCGCGCAAGGCCGCGATGAAGAGATCGAGGCTTGCCCGGGATTCCGATTCGGTCGGCTCGATCAGCATCGCGCCATGGGCGACGAGCGGGAAATAGACCGTCATCGGGTGAAAACCCTCGTCGATCATCGCCTTGGCGAAATCCAGCGTCGTGACGCCGGTATCGGCCAGGAAAGCATCGTCGAACAGGACCTCATGCATGCAGGGCCGGTCGCCATAGGGCTGGGTCATCAGATCGCGCAAGCCCGCCCGCACATAGTTCGCGTTCAGGACCGCATCCTCCGAGGCCCGCCGCATGCCGTCGGCGCCGTGCGACAGCATATAGGCGAGCGCACGCACGAACATGCCCATCTGGCCGTGAAAGGCGGTGAGACGGCCGAACGGGCTGAGGCCTGCGTCTTCGGCCTCCGCCCGATGTTCGATCAGGCGGGCGCTGTCGCCATCCGCGACGATCGCCGGCAGCGGCGCGAAGGGGGCGAGCGCTTCGGAAAACACCACCGGGCCGGCACCCGGCCCGCCGCCGCCATGCGGGGTCGAGAAGGTCTTGTGCAGGTTGATATGCATGGCGTCGATGCCGAGATCGCCCGGCCGGACATGGCCGACGATGGCGTTGAAATTGGCGCCGTCGCAATAGAAATAGCCGCCCGCCTCGTGCACCGCATCGGCGATGGCACGGATATCGGGCTCGAACAGGCCGCAGGTGTTGGGATTGGTCAGCATGATGCCGGCGACATGCGGGCCGAGACGCGCGCGCACCGCGTCGACATCGACGGTGCCGTCGTCGCGCGCCGGCACGGCCTCGACCGCATAGCCGAGAAGGGCAGCCGTCGCCGGATTCGTGCCATGGGCTGATTCGGGCACCAGCACGGTGGTGCGCGCATCGCCGCGCGCGGTCAGCGCCGCCTTGATCGCCATCATGCCGCAGAGTTCGCCATGGGCGCCCGCCTTCGGGCTCATGGCGACCGCCGGCATGCCGGTCAGCGTCTTCAGCCAATGTGCCAGCGTGGCGATCAGGTCGAGCGCGCCGGGCACCGTCGAGGCCGGCTGCAGGGGGTGGATATCGGCGAAGCCGGGCAGCCGCGCCATCCGTTCGTTGAGGCGCGGATTATGCTTCATCGTGCAGGACCCAAGCGGGAAGATGCCGCTGTCGATGGCGTAGTTCTTCTGGCTCAGCCGCACGAAGTGGCGCATGGTCTCTGGCTCGGACAGCCCTGGCAGGTCGGGCGCCTCGGTCCGTTCCAGCCCACCGAGCCGGGTTTCTGCGGTGACCGGCGGGTCGATATCGACGCCGGTCGTCTCGTCGCGGCCGATCTCGAAGATCAGCGGCTCTTCGAGCAGCAGCGCCTTGTTGCCGGTGAAGGTGGCGGTATCGGTCGGCGCGGCGTTGCGGGGGGCCGTCGGCCGACCTTCGCTGTTCATGCTCATGCCAGCACCTCCGTCATCGCGGCCACCAGGGCGGCGCGGTCGTTTGCCGTGTTGATCTCCGTCGAGGCGACGATCAGGAGATCGTCATGGCCTTGATCGGGCGCGAGCCGGGAATAGGGCACGCCGGCCAGGATGCCGCGCGTCGCCAGGTTGTCGACTAGCGCCTCGGCGCTGCCGGGCACGCGGAGCGTGATCTCGTTGAAGAAGGTGTCGGTGACGAGCGTGACGCCGGGCACGACGGAAAGCCTTTCGGCCAGATCGACCGCATTGGCATGGTTCACCGCCGCCAGCTTGCCGAGGCCGGTGCCGCCGAGCAGCGTCATGTGGATGGTGAAGGCGAGGCAGCACAGGCCCGAATTGGTGCAGATGTTCGAGGTCGCCTTGTCGCGGCGGATATGCTGTTCACGGGTCGACAGCGTCAGCACGAAGCCGCGCTTGCCGTCGGCGTCCACCGTCTCGCCGCACAGCCGACCCGGCATCTGGCGGACATGTTTCTGGCGGGCGGCGAACAGGCCGACATAAGGCCCGCCGAAGGTCAGCCCGTTGCCGATCGACTGCCCCTCGCCGACGACGATGTCGGCGCCCATCGCGCCCGGCGGCGTGACGAGGCCGAGCGACACCGCTTCCGTGACGACGGCGATGACCAGCGCGCCCTTGTCATGGGCGGCGGCGACGATTGGCCTGAGGTCGCGCAGCCGGCCGAACACGTCGGGTGTCTGCACCACGACGCAGGAGGTGTCATCGTCGATCCGGCCGATGAGATCCTCCTCGCCGAGCGGATCGGCCGGCAACGTCACCAGCCCGTCGCCCGCCATGTCGGACAGCGTCGCGATCACCTCGGCGTAGTGCGGGTGCAGCCCGCCGGACAGAACCGCCTTCGACCGTCGCGTCACCCGATGCGCCATCAGAACGGCCTCTGCGCTGGCCGTCGAGCCGTCATACATCGAGGCATTGGCGACCTCCATGCCGGTCAGCCGCGCCACCTGGGTCTGGAATTCGAACAGGTAGTGCAGCGTGCCCTGGGCGATTTCCGGCTGGTAGGGCGTATAGGAGGTGAGGAATTCCGAGCGCTGGATGAGATGATCGACGGTCGCCGGAACGTGGTGGCGATAGGCGCCGGCGCCGACGAAGAAGGGCACCGACCCCGCCGCCACATTGCGCCCGGCCATGTCGGTCAGCAGGCGCTCGACCGCCATTTCCGATTGCGCGTGGGGCAGGTCGGGCGGGGCATCGAGCAGGGCGCCCTGCGGCACGGCGGCGAACAGGTCATCGGGCGAGGCGACACCGATGGCCGCCAGCATGTCCGCCCGATCGGTGTCGGTCAGCGGCAGATAGCGCATCAGCCCGCCTCCCCGGCGAAGCGCTGATAGGCGTCTTCGTCCATCAGCGCGTCGAACTCCGCCGTGTCTGAAAGCGTCATCTTGAAGAACCAGCCGGCGCCCTGGGCGTCCTCGTTGACGGTGGCCGGCGCATCGGTCAGCACGTCGTTCACCTCGGTGATCTCGCCGGAGACCGGGGCATAGACCTCGCTCGCCGCCTTCACCGATTCGACCACCCCGGCCTCGCCGCCCTGAGCGACCGTCCTGCCGATCTCCGGCAACTCGACGAAGACAACATCGCCGAGCTGCTGCTGGGCATGATCGGTGATCCCGACGGTCGCGACAGCGCCGTCGAGGCGGATCCACTCATGGTCCTTGGTGAAGCGCACGGTCATGGTTTGGTCTCCTTGGGCAGGGTGGCTAGGCGTCAGCGCAGATAGCGGTTGGGGACGAAGGGCAGCGCGGTCACGGTGGCGGCGAGCGGTCTGCCGCGAACGATCGCGTGCAGTGGCGTGCCGGCGGCCGCATGGGCGGTCTCGACATAGCCCATGGCGATCGCGCCGCCGACCGTCGGGCCGAAGCCGCCCGAGGTCACCCGGCCGATTTCCCGGCCGTCCTCGGTCGCGATCACGGCACCGCCGCGCGCCGGCGCCCGGCCGTCGAGGGTGACGCCGACCAGGCGGCGGGCGGGGCCATCGGCCAGTTCGGACCGGATGCGGGCTGCGCCGGGGAAACCGCCGGCCGCGCGCCGCCTCTTGCCGATCGACCAGGCGAGGCCCGCCTCGACCGGCGATGTCGTCTCGTCGATGTCGTTGCCGTAAAGGCACAGGCCCGCTTCGAGCCTCAGCGTGTCGCGCGCCCCGAGGCCGACAGGCCGCGCGCGGGCATCCTCGGCGAACCGCGACCAGAGCGCGGCGGCCTCGGCCGCCGGCACCGAGATCTCGAAACCGTCTTCCCCGGTATAGCCCGAGCGCGACAGGGAGATCGTACTGCCGAGGGCGGCCGGTTCGGCGCTGAGCGCATCCATGAACCGCATCCCGGCGGCTTCGGGCACGAGATCGGTCAGCACCTCGGCCGCCTTCGGGCCCTGCAGGGCGATCAGCGCCCGGTCGGCGATCGGTTCGAGCCGCAGGCCTGCCGGTAAACGGTCCGTGATATGGGCGATATCGATCGCCTTGCGGGCGGCATTGATGACGAGCATCAGACGGCCGTCGGCCATACCCAGCGGCCGGCTGACCATCAGGTCGTCGATGATGCCGCCATCGTCGGTCAGAAGCTGGGTATAGCGTTGGCGGCCGGCCTCGAGGCCGAGGCAATCGATCGGGCACAGGGTTTCGAGCGCCGAGGCGGCGGTCTCGTGGCTGCCGTCCTCGGCGATCAGCACGGCCTGGCCCATATGCGAGACGTCGAACAGGCCGGCCGCGTGTCGGGTCCACTCATGTTCGGCGATGATGCCGGACGCATACTGCACCGGCATGTCATAGCCGGCAAAAGGCACCATGCGCGCGCCGGCCGCCCGGTGCAGCCCGGTCAGGGGGGTGGTCTTGAGGGAAGATGCCTCGGGCGCGGTCATGTTCTGGCTCCAGTCATCCGGGTCGACGCACCGATCTTGCCAGATGGTGCGCCCCCTCTGTCATGGAACCTGAGAGATTTCGCCGGCAAATGCGCTTTTGCGCGTCAGTCGGCCTGCATCCGTCGGTGGGTGCCCCGCGATGCGCCGTCGGACGCATCGCCGGAAACCGCTTTCCAGAGGTCCGTCACGCACGCGGTCCGTTCTGCCTGAGAGTTTCCGGGGCGGTTGCTCCTTCGGCGCCGGCCGGGCATGCCGGCCGATCTCTCCCGCGCGCGCGGTCAAGACGCCGCCAGACTATCGGCTCGCCGGCCGGTGTCAACGCTGGGCGAGCCTGTCCTGCTCGTCGAAGCCCACGAACAGCACGAATTTCGTGAGATCGGTCCCCGGCGGCAACTGATAGGCGACATCGGCGTCGACATGCACGAATTCGACCGACGGGCCGGCCGAACCGACCGTGACGGGGACGGGGATGAGCTTGGTCCACACCGCTTCGCCGTCACCGACGAGGGCGGCGCGGAGCGGAAGGGTATAGGTTTCCGGCTGGCCGGCCGGGCCGAGAATCAGCCGCCCGGTGACGCCGAACTTCATGGTGAACTGATCGCCGACCAGGCTGCATTCCCGCGCGGTGCGCTGCAGGGTGCCCTGATAGCGCACGGCCATCGGATCGCCCTGCCGTTCGGCATCGTAGACCCGGAGCGTCTCGGTGCCCTGCCGGATCTCCACAGGCGGGCAGTAGACGGCGGCCGTTTCGGCGGCGAGCTGCTGTTGTTCGCGCAGCTGAACGAATTCCTCGCGCGGCGCCAGCGTCAGCGTTTCGGCGATGCCCGACAGCGCGCCGTTGCCGCTGCACCCGGCCGCGAACAGGCCGAGACCGAGCCAGGCCAGCCGCGCGCCGCGCCAGCGCGCGGCATCCGATATGATCGATCGACGCATCATGTCCCTTTTCCTCGTCAGCCGGGCTATATATCAGTGACCGAAATCAATGACCACCGGATTGCCCGGCGGCGAGCATTGGCGCAATCTGACCGATGCCCGCCGACCCGCGGTATCGGCAGCGATAAAGGCACGGAGATGGCCGACAAGCCCGCTTTGACCATTCTTCTCTGCGCGCCGCGCGGTTTCTGCGCCGGCGTCGATCGGGCGATCCAGATCGTCGAACTGGCGCTCGAACGCTATGGCACGCCGGTCTATGTGCGCCACGAAATCGTCCACAACAAATATGTCGTCGACAGTCTGAGGGCGAAGGGCGCTGTCTTCGTCGCCGAACTCGACGAGATCCCCGACGGCGACGCGCCGGTGATCTTCTCCGCCCATGGCGTGCCGAAATCGGTGCCAGCCAATGCCGAGGCGCGCAGCATGTTCTATATCGACGCGACCTGCCCGCTGGTCTCGAAAGTGCACAAGGAAGCCCAGCTGCACAGAAAGCGCGGCCGGCATATCGTGCTGATCGGCCATCAGGGCCATCCGGAAGTGATCGGCACGATGGGCCAGCTCGAACCGGGCGCGGTGACGCTGATCGAAACCGAGGACGATGCCCGCGCGCTGGTGCCGCCGGACGGACAGCCGCTCGCCTATATCACCCAGACCACGCTGTCGGTCGACGACACGCGCGCCATCATCGACATTCTGGAGGCGCGCTTTCCCGATATCGCCGGACCGCACAAGGAAGACATCTGCTACGCCACGACCAACCGCCAGGAAGCGGTCAAGGCGGCGGCCCCCCGGGCGGATGCGACGATCGTCGTCGGCGCGCCGAACAGTTCGAACTCCCAGCGGCTCGTCGAGGTGGCGCTACGCGCCGGCTGCCCCGATGCGCTGCTGATCCAGCGCGCGGCCGACATCGATCTCGACCGCTTCGCCGATGTCGAGACGCTGGCCGTCACCGCCGGCGCCTCGGCGCCCGAAGCGCTCGTCGAGGAAGTCATCGGCGCCTTCGCCGACACCCGCGCGGTCAGCGTCGAGACCGTGCGCACCGCCGACGAGGATGTCGTCTTCAACCTGCCGCGCGTCCTGCGCGAAGCCGCCGCCGAATAAGCCAACCTTCTAGCGGGCGCCTGCCGTCATGGCCGTCTATACCGAGGTCGCCGATAACGACCTCATCACCTTCATGTCCGGCTATGCGCTCGGCGACGTCCTCTCCTTCAAGGGGATCGCCGAGGGCGTCGAGAACACCAATTACCTGGTCCATACCGAGACCGGCTATTTCATCCTGACGCTTTATGAAAAGCGCGTGCGGCGCGAGGACCTGCCGTTCTTCCTCGGTCTGATGGAACATCTCTCGGCGCGCGGCATCACCTGCCCGACGCCGATCCACGATCGGTCGGGCGCGGTCTTGCGCGAACTGGCCGGACGCCCGGCGGCGGTAATGAGTTTTCTCGAAGGCATGTGGCCCAAACGCCCGACGCCGGCCCATTGCCGGGCGCTGGGGGGCGCGCTGGCGCGCTTCCACCTCGCCGCGGCCGATTACGACGGCGCCCGCGCCAATGCGCTGTCGGTCGCGGACTGGCGGGCGCTGATCGAACCCGCCGGCGCGGCCGCCGACACCCAGTGGCCCGGCATCACGGCCGAGGTCCTGGCCGATCTTTCGGCCATCGAGACTGCCTGGCCCGACGACCTGCCGCGCGGCATCGTGCATGCCGATCTTTTCCCCGACAATGTGTTCTTCCTCGGCGACAGGCTGTCGGGGATCATCGATTTCTATTTCGCCTGCCGCGACATGCTCGGCTACGATATCGCGATCTGCCTCAATGCCTGGTGCTTCGAGCCGGATCTGTCGTTCAACATCACCAAGGCGCGGGCGCTGATGGCCGGCTATCGCGCCGTGCGGCCGCTCGAGGACCGCGAGATCGCGGCCCTTCCGGCGCTGGCGCGCGGCGCGGCGATGCGGTTTTTCGCGACCCGGCTCGTCGACTGGATCAATCACCCGCCAGGTGCCTTCGTGAAGCCGCACGACCCGATCGCCTATCTCAAGCGCCTGCGTTTTCATCGGAGCGCGACGCGGCCGGAGGACTACGGCGTCCTATGACCGGCTCCGTGACCGCCTATACCGATGGCGCCTGTTCGGGCAATCCGGGGCCTGGCGGCTGGGGCGTGCTTCTGGTCTGGGGTGATCACGAGCGCGAATTGTCGGGCGGCGAGGCGGATACGACCAATAATCGCATGGAACTTCTCGCCGCGATCGCCGCGCTCGAAAGCCTGAAACGGCGCGTGCCGATCGAGATCATCACCGATTCCACCTATGTGAAGAACGGCATCACCCAATGGCTGCCGGCCTGGAAGGCGCGTGGCTGGCGCACCGCCGACAAGAAGCCGGTCAAGAATGTCGATCTCTGGCAGCGGCTCGATGCGGCCGTCGCGGCCAATGACGTGACCTTCCGCTGGGTCAAGGGTCATGCCGGCCATGACGGCAATGAGCGGGCCGACGCGCTGGCGCGCGCCGGCATGGCGCCCTACAAGACCGCCGCGCGCGGCGGTCCGGCGGCTGAGGAGACGGCCTGAACGGGCGCTGTCAGATGGCGTCGAGCAGCGCTTCGGCGCCGGAAATGTCGGCCTGGCCCGGCGCGCTCTCGACGTTCAGGACCTTGACCACGCCGTCATCGACGAGCATCGCATAGCGCTGCGAGCGGGTGCCGAGACCGAAGGCGGAGGCGTCGAGTTCGAGGCCGATGGCCTTGGTGAATTCGCAATTGCCGTCCGACAGCATGTCGATCTTGCCGTCCGCGCCCGTCGCCTTGGCCCAGTGGTCGAGCACGAACATGTCGTTCACCGCGACGCAGGCCACCGCATCGATGCCCTTTTCCTTGAACGCGTCGAGATGGGTCAGAAAGCCCGGCAGGTGATTGATGTGGCAGGTCGGCGTGAAGGCGCCGGGCACGGCGAACAGCGCCACTTTCCGGCCGCTGAACACCTCCGCCGTCGTGCGGTCGGCGGGGCCGTCCGCGGTCAGTGTCTTGAAGGTCGCATCAGGTAGTTTGTCGCCTACGGAAATCATCAACGCTGCTCCCAAGCTTGCGGGCCCGTGACGGACGGAAACCCTTGTCGTGCGAGGGACGATTAACAGCCCCGCCGGAAGCAAGTCCATCAAAACCGGCGCTCGCCGGCTATTTGAGCATGACCGGCTGTTCGAAGGAAAAGCGCGACGAAGTGCCGGTCACGCGCAGTTCGGCGCCGGCGATGTCCTCGGCGGCGATACCGTCGAGCGGCAGGGAGAAAATGCAGGTTCCGCCCTGGCAGTCGCCCTCGCGGGCGGGCAGCGGCAGATACCAGCGCGGCGGGCCTTCGACGAAGAGATCGTGGCCGCTGGTGCCCGGCCCGTAGGCGACGGTGAGGGCGAGGCGGGCCGGCTCGGCGCTCAGATCGAGGGTCGTATCGATGACGCCGGTGGCACCGCTGTCGGCCGGCAGCGCTATCGGGACACTGTCGCGGAAGCTGCTGACGCGCAGGCTGTCGGAGTTTCGCGCCGCGCCATCGAGGTCGAGCGCCGTTTCGGCGAAGACGGGGATGCAGATATCGGCGCAGACGGCATAGTCGACCTTCGCGTGGAGCCGGACGGGCAGGCCGGGGTCGACCGGTTCGATCTCGACGGGAAACACCACGTCGATCTTGTAGCCGATCGACTGGCCGCCCGAATCGTCGAAACGCACCGGGGCGGGATAGCGCACGCGGGCGGTCTTCACGTTCTCGGAGCCGGAAAAATCGAAACGCGGCGGAATGCCGCTGTCGCCGGGATAGCGCCAATAGGTCTTCCAGCCTTCGTCGAGCCGGATCTCGATGCCCGCCAGAAGCCGGCCAGCAGCGTCGTCGCCGATGCTGCCGGCATGCACGAGGCGCAGCTGGGACTGATCGCCGTCGACCCAGTCCGATCGTCCGGCCTCCGCCGGCGACAGGGTGGCCAGCGCGAGGCCGAGGGCGAGCGCGGCGGCGCCGGCGCCAAGGGCTGAAAGCCCGGGCCGGACGTGGTGCGGCGGAGAAGCGGTGGAGCGGGGTATCAAGCGGTCGACCATGGATTGATTAGTCGTTCCTTGCGCGGTCTTGATCAAGGACAAAGCCTGTCCTGACAGATTCAACAAAGTTTGAAGCGGGTTTGTGGCGCGTGTCCGGCCGTTCTGTGCGGAGGCCGGTCCGCCCGTGTAGAATCTGGGCCAATGATCTGGAGACGGAGTTGGGACAAACGGTGCCGATGCGCGATCGCGGACATATCGGGCGTCTGATGGCCGGCGACAATGGCTTTCTCGAAGGCCAGTTGCTGATCGCCATGCCGTCCATGGCCGATCCCCGCTTTCACCGTTCAGTGATCATGATCTGCGCCCATTCAGAGGATGGCGCCATGGGTCTGATCATCAATCAGCGCAGCGATGCCATCACCTTTCCCGATGTTCTCGACCAGCTCGGCATTCTCGACGATCCCGAGATCAAGGTCAGCGGGTCGGTGGACCAGGTCGCGGTGCATACCGGCGGGCCCGTGGAAACCGGTCGTGGCTTCGTCCTGCACAGCGCGGATTATTACATGCGCAATTCGACGCTGAACCTGCGCGATGGCCTGTGCATGACGACGACGCTCGATGTCCTGAAGGCGATCGCCACCGGCAACGGGCCCGAACATGCCTTCATGGCCTTCGGCTATGCCGGCTGGGGACCGGGCCAGCTCGAAAGCGAGCTCCTGGCCAATAGCTGGCTGCATGGTGAAGCTGAGCGCGACCTCGTCTTCGATATCACCGTCGACGAGCGCTACGACACCGCGCTCAGCCGGCTCGGTATCGGCACCGGCCATCTGGCGTCGGAGGCCGGTCACGCCTGATCGGCGTTCCAGATATCAGGATAGGCCGGTGGCCTTGGCGTCGCGCAGGATCTTGCGGATGAACTTGACCGCCGAGCGGTAATTGCTCGGCCCGGCGGCTTCGGCCCAGCGCCCGACCGTCCAGTCGTTCATCCAGGGATAGAGCTTGGGCGTGTAGAGCGTGCTCTGGTCGAGGCTTGTGACCAGCGCCATGAAGCCGTCATGGGCGCGGTCGAAATCCGCCCGCACCATGGCCCAGGCCGTGTCGCGCGAGGCTTGTCGCACCATCGCGTTATAGGCCTTGAGCTGGTTCCACTTATAGCCCGGCGCGGGCGTTTCCACCGTCTTGCCGGCGCGCCCGTCCTCATACCAGCCGACGAACAGGTCGAGCCAATGGGCGCGATGGGCGAGCGTGTCCTTGATCGAGATCCCGTCCTCGCCGAGCGGGGCGGCGGCCAGCGTGTCCGATAGGCCGTCGATGACGGCGATCAGCTTGCCATGTTCCTTCTCGGCGATGGCGAGGAGGTCCTCGCGGGTCGTCGCGGCGGGCATGAAAGGACGCTCCGTGGGAAGGGACGGTAGGGACTAACTAGTGCAGCGTGGCGCCGTTCTTGAGCGCCTTGCGGGCGTCCTGGGCCGACATGGGCTGGCCGAAGAACTCGCCTTGCGCATATTCGCAGCCGAGCGCCTGCAATTCGGCGGCGTCGATCGCCGTTTCGGCGCCCTCGGCGACGACTTCCATGCCGAGATCATGGGCCAGTCCGACGATCGACCGCAGGATCATCGGCCGGTCGCCGGTGCCGTTGGTCTGCACGAAGGAGGGATCGACCTTGATCGTGTCGAAGGGAAATTTCTGCAGATAGGACAGCGAGGAATAGCCGACGCCGAAATCGTCGAGCGACAGGCCGGCACCGAGCTGGCGTAGGCGTTTCAGCACCTGGGCGGCGTGTTCGGGATTGTCCATGACCAGGGATTCGGTGATCTCGAGCCGCAGCGAGCCGGGCTTGAGGCCATAGCGGGCATGCACCGATTTGATGTCGTTGATCAGGTCGTGGCGCAACAGGTCGCGGCTCGAGATATTGACGCTGGCGAAGATGCGCGGATCGACGCGCTGCCAGTCGGCGAGCTGGCGGGCGGTGCGGTCGAGCACGAACAGGCCGAGATCGACGGCGAGGCCGTTGTCCTCGGCGATCGCGATGAATTCCTTGGGATTGAGCCGGCCATGCCGGGGGTGCCGCCAGCGCACCACCGCCTCGAAGCCGGCGAGCCGGTCCTCGTCGAGCCGCATGATCGGCTGGAAGTCGACATGCAGTTCCTCGCGCTGGATGGCGAGCCGGAGATCGTTTTCGAGCGTCAGCCGGTCGAGGCCCGAGGTCCGCATGATCTTGCGGAAGGTGTCGACCTTGTCGCCGCCGGCGCGCTTGGCGTGGAACATCGCGATCTCGGCGTCCTCGATCAGCTCTTCCGGGCCCTTCTCTTCGCCATCATGGATGGCCAGCCCGATCGAGCAGGTCAGCACGAGTTCCTTGTCGGCGAAGCTCATCGGCGCGCGCACCGCGTCGCGGATCGCGTCGCTCAAGGCTTCCAGCCGGTCGCGATCGTTTTCGGACAGGATCAGAAGGCCGAACTGGTCGCCCGAAATCCGCGCCAACGTGTCTTGCGGCCGGATCAGCCGTTGCAGCCGGCGCGCGACGGTCAATAGCACGCCGTCGCCGCCGCCGATGCCGATCCCGTCATTGATCTGGCGGAACCGGTCGAGATCGATCACGAAGACGACGGGATAGTTGCTGCCGTCATTGCGCGCGCGCGTCATCGCCGCTTCGAGCCGGTCGAGAAACAATTGCCGGTTCGGCAGGCCGGTCAGATTGTCGTTCACCGCATCCTGCAGAAGCCGTTCCTCGGAGGTCTTGGCATCGGTCACGTCGACCATGGTGCCGACCAGTCGGCTGACCTCGCCGTCATAGCCGAGCACGGGCCGGGCGCGCAGGCGGAACCAGCTGTAATGGCCGTCGGCGGCGCGCAGCCGGAAGTCGATATGGACCCAGCCGCGCCGGCGCTCGATGACCGCGTCGACCGACGCCCGGAACCGGTCGCGGTCGCCGGAATGAATGACGTCGAGCCAGCGCCGGATCGGCCCTTCGAGCGTTCCGGGCTTGAGGCCGAGCCGCTCCTCGATCTCATGGCCAACGAAAACGGTGTCGCGCGGCACTTCCCAGTCGAACACCACATCGCCGGAGCCGGTCAGCGCTAGCGCCTTGCGCTGCACCTCATTGCTCGATCCAGCATTGCCGATGCCGCCGGCGAAGGCGTGCTGGATCACCGTCAGCCCGATCAGCAGCACGATCAGCACCAGCCCGCCATTCAGCGCCGGCGAGACCAGATCGTTGGCGATCCGCCCGGTCGCCGTCATATAGGCGCCGAACAGCCAGGCCAGCAGCATGATCCAGGTCGGGATCAGGAGGATCGCGCGGTGATAGCCGCGAAACGACAGGACGATCATCAGGCCGAGGCCGACGAGCCCGATGAGCCCGAGCGAGACCCGCGCGATGCCAGCGGCCAACGGCGCGTCGACGATGGCGAGCGCAACGAGGCCGACGAGCGCGCCGAGCCAGACGAGGCCGACGGTCACCACCCTGAGATGCCAGCGGCTCAGGCTCAGATAGGAGAACAGAAAGACCAGCAGGGTCGCCGCGACGATCGCCTCGGCGCTGGCGCGCAGCGCCTGGTCGTCCTCGGGCGCGACCGAGAAGACCCGGTGCCAGAAACCGAAATCGATACACAGATAGGCCAGGACCGCCCAGGCGAAGCTGGCGGCGGCGGGAAACATCAGCGTGCCGCGCACCACGAACAGGATGGTGAGGAACAGCGCCAGAAGCCCGCTGACGCCGAGCACCATGCCCTGATAGAGCGTGAAGGCGTTGGCATTGTCCTTATAGGCGTCCGGCTCCCACAAGCGAAGCTGCGGCAGGGTGGTGCCGCGCAATTCGGCGACGAAGGTCACCACCGCGCCCGGATCGAGCGTGACGAGGAACACATCGGCGTCCTGCGCCTCCTGGCGTTCCGGCCGGAAACCCTCGCTCGGCGTGATGCTGGCGATGCGCGACGCGCCGAGATCGGGGCGCGCGATGCCGGACGACACCATGCGGAAATGCGGCGCGACGATCAGCCGGTCGAGCTGGCGGTCGGTGTCGTTGCGGAGCGCGAACACCGCCCAGGACGCCGACCGGCCGGGCTCGCGGGCGCGCACCTCGATGCGGCGGACGATGCCGTCGACGCCCGGCGCGGTGGATACCTGGATACGGTCGCCATGGCGCGGCCACAGGTCGAGCCCCTGGGTCAGTTCGATCGCGCGCGCGTCCTCGGTCACCGTCACGGCTTCCAGCGCCTGGGCCGAGACCATGCCGACCAGCCCGAACACGAGCGCGGCCAGCCAGGCCAGGAGCCCCGCGACGGGACGGGGTAGGGTGGGTGTGTCGTTCACGTCAACTCCGGACCTTGCCCGGCATCGCCGCATGTAGATGACGATGCGGCGATGCCGGGCAGGGCCTCTATATTACAACCATGTGACACGCACTATGCGCTATTTGCGGCGTTTATGTGCGCCGGGCCGGACGCGGGTCGTCGTGTAGAATGGCGTAGAGAATATGGTCCTGCCAGTCGCCGTTGATGCACAGATAGCGCCGCGCATAGCCTTCGCGAGTAAAGCCGCTTTTCTCCAGCAAGGCTATAGACGCCTTGTTGACCGGCAGACAAGCGGCTTCGACCCGGTTCAGCCGCAGGCTGTCGAAGGCGAAGGCGATCGCGGTGGCCACCGCCCGGCTCATCACCCCGCGCCGGGCGTGGCGCTCGCCAACCCAGTAGCCGAGCGACGCGGCCTGGGTCACGCCGCGCCGGATATTGCCCAGCGTCAACCCGCCGAGCAGCGTGTCCTCGCCGCTTGAGAAGGCGAAGAAGGTGAACGCCTCGTCGTCGCGCATTTCCTGCTGATAGCGCCGGATGCGGCGGCGGAAGGCGGTGCGGGTCAGGTCATCGGCCGGCCAGACCGGCTCCCAGGGCGCGAGGAAGGCGCGGCTTTCGGCGCGCAGCGCCGCCCATTGTCCGTAATCGCCGATCTGCGGCACGCGCAGATAGAGCCCGTCCGATTGCAGCATCGGACCGCTGTCGGTCAGCGGGACGGAGCGGAGAAACACCATGGCTCGACGTCGTCACCTCGTGGCGTGAAGGGCCCCGCGCCGGTTGCCGCCGGCGCCGTCAGGCACGCAATCTTTCCTGAAGGCTCGCGACGGTTTCAAGACGCGCGACCGGTCCGACCGCCGACAGGGCTGCCGGCCGGTCATAGAGGTCCGACAGGAAGGCGACGACATCGGCCACCGTCACCCGGTCGATGCGCGCGATGATCTCGTCATTGGGGACGATGCGGTCGAGCGCCAGCGTCTGGCGGGCGATCTGTTCGGCCCGGTTCGCCGAGCTTTCCTGGCCCATCAGGATGCCAACCTTGAGCTGCGCCTTGGCGCGGGCCAGTTCGTCCTCGTTGAGATCGTCGATCGAGCGGCGCAATTCGCCGAAGGTGGTCTCGATCAGTTGCGGTACGTCGTCGGCGCCGGTCGCGGCCGCCATGCCGAACAAGCCGGTATCGCGGAAGGCATACATGAAGGCATAGATCGAATAGCACAGGCCGCGCTTTTCGCGGACCTCCTGGAACAGGCGCGAGGACATGCCGCCGCCGAGCGCGCCGGCCGCGAGACGCGCGGTATAGAAATCGGGATGGCCGATCGGCGGGCTTTCGAGCGCGAACACGATCTGCGCCTGTTCGAGGTCGCGCGCGTCCCGCGCCTCGCCGCCCTGGAAGCTGGCCGGTTCCGGCGCCGGTCCCCGGTCTTGCGAGAGATGGCCGAGCAGGCGGTTGGCCGTGGCGACGATGCGGTCGTGGTCCACGGCGCCGACGCCGGCCACCACCATGTCGGGGCCGGCATAATGCGCCGAGAGATAGGCGTTCAGATCGTCGCTCGAAAACCCGGTCACCGATGCCGGCGTGCCGAGGATCGACCGGCCGATCGGCTGGCCGGGAAAGGCGGCTTCCTGCACGAGATCGTGGACGAGATCCTCGGGCGTATCCATCACGGCGCCGATCTCCTGGACGATAACATGCTGTTCGGACGCCAGTTCGTCGGCGTCGAACCGGCTATCGGTGAGGATGTCGCACAGGATGTCGAGGCCGAGATCGACGTCCTCGCCCAGCACGCGGGCGTAATAGGCGGTCGTCTCATAGCTCGTCGCGGCGTTGAGATCGCCGCCGACGGCCTCGATCGTCTCGGCGATCTCGCGGGCCGTGCGCCGTCCGGTCCCCTTGAAGGCCATATGTTCGAGAAGATGCGAGATGCCGTGCTCGCCGGGCGCTTCGTTGCGCGCGCCGGTGCCGACCCAGATCCCGAGAGCCGCGGTCTGCAGCGTCGGGCGCAACTCGGTCAGAACCCGAATACCGTTGTCGAGCCTGGTCTCCTGAACGCTCATAAACACCTCTTCACGCTTGTCACTTCATGCCTTGGTCGCCCGACGCTCCGGCCAGCATCGGCCGCGCCGTCATGCCGGGCCTTTCCCCGAACCTTGCGCAAAACCGCCGGATCGATCAACCGGGCTGGGAGATATGCGGGTCAGGCCGCGGGTCAGGCGCGATGTCGCGCCCGGATGAGATCCTCGACCGCCTGCTGATCCGCCGCGATCCGGGTGAACCGCTCCTCCCGGCCATGCAGATCGGCGACGCCGTCGGGCAGGTCGGGGTGCCGACCGGTCGCGGCCTTGACCGCATCGGGGAATTTCGCCGGATGCGCGGTCGCCAGCGTCACGGTCGGCACGCAAGGGTCGGTCCGTGTCTTCCGCGCCGCGGCGAGGCCGACGGCGGTATGCGGGTCGAGCAGATAGCCGCTGTCTGAAAGCGTGTCGCGCATGGTCGCGGCGGTTTCCGCCTCGTCGACGCGGGCGGCGTCGAACTCGGCCCTGATGCGTTCCAGCGCCGCTGGAGGCAGCGTGAACCCGCCGGACTGTTTCAGCCCGTCCATCATGGCGCGGACGCTTGCCGCGTCATGGCCGGTGGCGTCGAACAGCAGGCGTTCGAAATTCGACGATACCTGGATGTCCATGCTCGGGCTTTGGGTCGGGCGCACGCGGTCGGTCCGGTAGGCACCGGTCGCCAGCGTGCGGGCCAGGATGTCGTTTTCGTTGGTCGCCACGACCAACCGGTCGACGGGCAGGCCCATGTGCTTGGCGATATAGCCGGCCAGCACGTCGCCGAAATTCCCGGTCGGCACCGAGAAGCGGACCGGGCGGTGCGGGCCGCCCAGGGCGATGGCCGCGACGACGTAATAGACGGCTTGCGCAACGATACGGCCCCAATTGATCGAATTGACGCCCGACAGCGCGACCTCCTCGCGGAAGGCGGCATGGTTGAACAGCGCCTTCACGATGGCCTGGCAGTCGTCGAAGGTGCCGTCGACGGCGAGCGCGTGAACGTTCGGCGCGTCGACCGTCGTCATCTGGCGGCGCTGGACGTCGCTGACCCGGCCGTCGGGGTAGAGGATGAAGATATCGACCGCGTCGAGGCCGCGAAACGCCTCGATCGCCGCGCCGCCGGTATCGCCCGAGGTGGCGCCGACAATCGTGGCGCGACGGCCACGAGCCTTCAGGAGATGGTCCATCATGCGGCCGAGAAGCTGCATGGCGACGTCCTTGAAGGCGAGCGTCGGGCCGTGAAACAGTTCGAGGACGAAGTCGTTCGGCCCGATCTGCACGAGCGGGGTGACGGCGGCGTGCCGGAAGCCGGCATAGGCATCCGCGATCATGGCCTTCAGGTCGCCGGACGCGATATCCGCGCCGACATAAGGCGAGATGACCCGCTCGGCGACGGCCGTATAGGGCTGGCCGGCGAGGCCGGCGATCTCGGCCCCTGGCAGCGGCGGATAGTGCGCTGGAAGATAGAGCCCGCCATCGCGTGCGAGGCCGGCGAGGACCACATCCGCGAACCCGTAATCGGGCGTTTCGCCGCGCGTGCTTCGATAGTTCATCCGCTCCGGTTCCGTTGTGGGTTGGCCCGCCGACGGGCTCACATCTTGTCGGATGGCCGGGTGAGACGTGATCTGACGAAGAGCAGATAGATCACCGTCAGCGCCCCGGCCATGCCGAACCAGGTCAGCGCATATTCCAGATGCCGGTTGGGCAGCTCAAGCCGGGTTACGCCGCCGCGTGGCCATTGGCCGTCATCGGTCCGGTCGAGATCGACGAAAATGGCGGCCGACGCGGTTGGATCGAGACCCGAGGCGCTGGCCGATGCCTCGGCCATGGCCGTGCCATCACGCCAGAACCAGATATTGCCGGCGGGATCGTTGTCGGGGGTGAACAGGCCGGGGACTTCCGGTGCGCGGGCAAGCCCGGTCAGGGTCACCGGCTCCGGGCTTCGTTCGGCGGCTGCCAAGAGCGGTTCGGGCACATAGCCGCGATTGACCAGGACGAACCCTCCGTCATCGAGCAGGAAGGGGGTGATCAGGTGAAAGCCGCTGCCTTCCTGGGCATGGGCGAACATGCGCAATTCGCCGTCATGGGCGAAGCGGCCCGGCAGGGCGACGCGGAGATATTCGATGTCCTCTCCGGCATCGGCCCGGGCGAAGGCGTCGGCGATCGGGACGGGGGCGGCGGTCGCGCGCTGTTCGATCTGGCCGATCAGGCCCTCTTTCCAGTCGAGCCTTTGGACCTGCCACAGGCCAAGCGACAACAGGATGATCAGGCTGGGGATGAAGGCCAGCGTCGGCCACAAGGCGGCGCGGCGCCAGGTGCCCAGCCGGCTCACGGCTCGCGGTCCAGGCGCCCTTCTTCGGCCTTGTGATAGAACTGCAGCGCGATCAGCACGCCCTTGAACGGGCGCAGCAGCGCGAGCGACAGGCCGAGCAGGAAGGGCAGCGAATAGGCGACATGCAGCCAGAGCGGCGGGCGGTAGAGGATCTCGACGATCAGCACCAGGCCGACGACGACGATGCCGACGATCGACATGACGAAGAAGGCCGGGCCGTCGCCAGCATCGGCGAAGCCGTAATCGAGGCCGCATTCGGGGCAGGAGTCGCGCAACGTCAGAAAACCGGTCAACAGCGGACCCTTGCCACAGCGCGGGCATTTGCAGCGCAGTCCAGTCGAGATGGCAGACGAAACGCTGGCCATGGCCGTTAGTCCCTTGCGACCCGTGTAACCGGAGGCGTTATTCTCGGGGATCCCGCCCTGAACGCGGTGTTGCCTCCGCGGGATCCTGGTCGATGACGGCCGCGGCCGGCGGGATGCCGACTGCGGCCGGTCGGTCGATGATCGGGCCGGCTTGCTGCCTGGTTGGCCGCTGGTCCGGCCGATCAGTGAGCCGGGCCGGCGCCCCACACATAGATGGCGGCAAACAGGAACAGCCACACCACATCGACGAAGTGCCAGTACCAGGCGGCGGCCTCGAAGCCGAAATGCTTCTCCTTGGTGAAATGCCCCGCATAGGCACGGCCCAGGCAGACGGCCAGGAAGATCGTGCCGATGATCACATGGGCGCCGTGGAAGCCGGTCGCCATGAAGAAGGTCGAGCCGTAGATGTGGTCGGAGAAGGTGAACTTCGCGTGGGTGTATTCGTAGATCTGCAGGAGCGTGAAGCAGAAGCCGAGCACCACGGTAGAGATCAGGCCCCATTTCAGGCCTTCCTGATCGTCCTCGAGCAGGGCGTGGTGCGCCCAGGTCACCGTCGTGCCGGAGGCGAGCAGGACCAGCGTGTTGAGAAGCGGCAGATGCCAGGGGTCGAAGGTCGTGATGCCTTCGGGCGGCCAGGTGCCGCCGAGAACCTCGGTGCGCTGCGCCTGGACGGCCGAATCGGGGAACAGCGCGGGGTCGAAATAGGCCCAGAACCAGGCGACGAAGAACATCACCTCCGACGCGATGAACAGGATCATGCCATAGCGCAGGTGAAGCTGGACGACCGGCGTGTGGTAGCCGGTGCGGCTTTCGCGCACCACGTCGCGCCACCAGCCGATCATGGTGTAGAAGATGCCGAGCAGGCCGACGATCATGATCCACGGGCCGATCGACTCGTGCATCCAGAACACCACGCCGATCGCCATCACGAAGGCGGATATCGAGCCGATGATCGGCCATGGGCTCGGATCGACCAGATGATAGTCATGATTCTTGGCGTGGGCGTCGGCCATCTATGTTCCCCGTCGTGTCGTCCATCGCGAAGGCGCCGGTCCCAACCCCGGGGACGGACGCCCGTTGTCGGTTCGGTTTGGCGTCAGTTGGCCGGCGCGGCGCTGTCGAGCGCGGCCAGCGTGTCGTCGTCCTGTCTAACCGGGAAGAAGGTGTAGGACAATGTGATCGTGTGCACGTCGGCCATTTCGGGATCGTCGGCGATGCGCGGATCGATGAAATAGGCGACGGGCATCTCGACCTGCTCGCCCGGCTGCAGCGTCTGTTCGGTGAAGCAGAAGCAGGCCGTCTTGACGAAATACTGTCCCGCCTTGGCCGGCGTCACGTTGAAGGTCGCGGTGCCGATGGTCGCCTGGCCGGCCAGGTTTTCGGCGGTGTAGAAGCCGAGCCGGTTCTCGCCGACAAGCATCTCCACCTCGACCTGTTCGGCGTGGAACTCCCAGGGAAGGCTCTGCGCCACATTGGCGTCGAAGCGGACCTTGATCTCGCGATCGATGATGGTCGTCGAGGCCAGTTCGGACTGCTGTGTCGTGCCGCCGAAGCCAGTGACGCGGCAGAACAGATCGTAGAGCGGCACGGCGGCGAAGCTCATGCCGGTCATGAAGGCGACGAAGCCGACACAGGTGAGCGCGACCCGGAGGTCGCTGCGCTGGCGCGGGGCCGTCGCGGTTTGGTCGTCCGAAGGCGTGTCCACCGGTTTCCTCTCTTGCGTTGCGGCGCGGGCGCCGTCCCGCGTCATGCCGCCATCATAGGGGGCGGTCGAAGACGCGCGGGCCAAGCTTCACCAAGGTTAGAACATAGAACATCACCACCATCGCGGCGAGGGTCAGCGCGAGCACGATCGACCGCTTGCGGCGGCGCTTGATGAGCTCGGCGTCCGACAGCTCCACCGCGTCCGGCGTCTCGGTGTCATCGATGTCGGTGCGGTCGGTCATGGCCAGTTACACGATCCCCGGAACGATGGTTGGCACGAGCGAGGGCAGGCGCGTGATGCCGATCATCGCTTCGGCCAGAAGGGCCGCGAACAGCGCGAAAAGATAAAGGATCGAATAGCCGAAGAACTGTTTGGCGATCACATCGCGGTCGGCGTCGGGCGCGCGCATCAGCCTGAGCGCCAGAACCATCCAGCCCGCGCCGAGCACGACCGAGGTCGTCAGATAGACCCAGCCGGCGAGACCGATCAGCGCCGGCAGAACGCCGAGCGGCACCAGGATCAGCGAATAGATCAGGATCTGCCAGCGCGTGTGCCGGTCGCCGGCGACGACCGGCAGCATCGGCACGCCGGCCTTGGCGTAATCGCCCGCCTTGTAGAGCGACAGCGCCCAGAAATGCGGCGGCGTCCAGAAGAAGATGATCAGGAACAGGACGACGCTTTCAAGCGACACCGTGCCGGTCACCGCCGCCCAGGCGATCATCGGCGGGAAGGCGCCGGCGGCGCCGCCGATGACGATGTTCTGCGGCGTGCGGCGCTTCAGCCACATCGTGTAGATGACGGCATAGAAAAAGATGGTGAAGGCGAGCAGTCCGGCGGCCAGCCAGTTGGTGAACAGGCCGAGCGCCAGAACCGATCCGATCGACAGCGTCAGCCCGAAGGTGAAGGCCTCTTCCGGCAGGATCGCGCCGCGCGCCACGGGACGCGCGCGGGTGCGCGTCATGATCTTGTCGATATCGGCGTCATACCACATGTTCAGCGCGCCCGAGGCGCCCGCCCCGATGGCGATGAACAGGATCGCCGCCGCGCCGATCACCGGATGGATGCCGCCCGGCGCCAGCGCCATGCCGACGATCGCGGTGAAGATGACGAGGCTCATCACGCGCGGCTTCAGAAGCTGCACGTAATCGCGCACGGAGGCTTCCGCCGCGCCGATGCGCGGTTCGCCGGCGAGGGCCTGGGGCGCCATGGCCTGGCGGGAGGGAAGTGCGCCGTCGGTTGATGACACTTAAGCGTCCTGTCGTTCGGTCTGGCGTTAAGTCCAGCGTTCAATCCTGCGGTCGCGGCATCTGCGGTCGCCGCGTCTGCCGGGGTCGTCGATGGTCTCGCCGACTTGGCCATGCGCGGCGCGGCGGGCGCGCATGGCGAAACGGGCGAAGGCCCCGCCATCCGGGGCGTCGTGCCGGACCGTCGGGTCCAGCGCTCCCCGGCAGGAGGGCCTGCCGGGGAGGGGAGCCGCGGCTTACTTGATCCGCGGCAGGGTCTCGAACTGGTGGAAGGGCGGCGGCGAGGGCAGCGTCCATTCCAGCGTCGTTGCGCCTTCACCCCACGGATTGCCGGCGGCCGCCCGCTTGCGGATGAACGCCTCGGCAACGCCATAAAGGAAGATCAGCACGGCGAAGGCGGACAGATAGGAGCCGAAGCTCGACACCGCGTTCCACTGCGCGAAGGCATCCGGATAGTCGACATAGCGTCGCGGCATGCCGGCCAGGCCGAGGAAATGCTGCGGGAAGAACAGGATGTTCACGCTGATGAAGGTCACCCAGAAGTGCAGCTTGCCGATGAACTCGGAATACATGTAGCCGAACATCTTCGGGAACCAGTAGTACCAGGCCGCGAAGATCCCGAACACCGCGCCGAGCGACAGCACGTAGTGGAAGTGCGCCACGACGTAATAGGTGTCGTGCAGCGAGCGGTCGATGCCGGCATTGGCGAGCACGACGCCCGTCACCCCGCCGACGGTGAACAGGAAGATGAAGCCGATCGCCCACAGCATCGGGGTGCGGAACTCGATGGCGCCGCCCCACATGGTGGCGATCCAGGAGAAGATCTTCACGCCCGTCGGCACCGCGATCACCATGGTGGCGAACACGAAATAGGCCTGCGTCGAGGTCGACAGGCCCGCCGTATACATATGGTGGGCCCAGACGATGAAGCCGACCGCGCCGATCGCCACCATGGCATAGGCCATGCCGAGATAGCCGAAGATCGGTTTCCGCGCGAAGGTCGCGATGATGTGCGACACGATCCCGAAGGCCGGCAGGATCATGATGTAGACCTCGGGGTGGCCGAAGAACCAGAACAGATGCTGGAACAGGATCGGGTCGCCGCCGCCGGCCGGATCGAAGAAGGTGGTGCCGAAATTGCGGTCCGTCAGCAGCATGGTGATGGCGCCCGCCAGGACCGGCAGCGACAGCAGCAGCAGGAAGGCGGTGATCAGCATCGACCAGGCGAAGAGCGGCATCTTGTGCAGCGTCATGCCCGGCGCGCGCATGTTGAAGATCGTGGTGATGAAGTTGATCGCGCCGAGGATCGACGAGGCGCCGGCGATGTGCAGCGACAGGATGGCGAGATCCATGGCCGGGCCGGGATGGCCGATCGTCGACAGCGGCGGATAGATCGTCCAGCCACCGCCGAAGCCGCTCGAGCCCGGCGCGCCTTCGACGAACATCGACATGACGAGCAGGATGAAGGCCGGCGGCAGGAGCCAGAAGGAGATGTTGTTCATGCGCGGGAACGCCATGTCCGGCGCCCCGATCATCAGCGGCACGAACCAGTTGCCGAAACCGCCGATCAGCGCCGGCATGACCACGAAGAAGACCATGATCAGGCCATGGGCGGTGACCCAGACATTGTAGCCCTGGCCATCGGCGAAATACTGCATGCCGGGCTCGGCCAGTTCGAGCCGGATGCCCATCGACAGGAAGCCCCCGATCAACCCCGCGATGATCGCGAAGATGAGATACATCGTGCCGATGTCTTTGTGGTTGGTCGAATAGACCCAGCGTTTCCAGCCGGTCGGCACGTCATGATCGTCATGGGCTGCGGCATAAGCCATGATGGAGGTGTCCTCTTCTTGAAATGCCGGTGGCGGCTCAGCGGGCGGCGGTCAGGGCGGCGAGATCGTCGCCCGTGGCGCGCGGCGCGCGGGCATTGTCCTGGGCCGGCTCCGGCGCGGCGTCGAGCGCGCGGCGTTCGGCGACCTGTTCCGGCGTCTCGCCCGTCTTGGCGGCGATCTGCTGGTTCACCCAGGTCTCGAAATCGGCCTCGGAGACGACTCGCACCGCGATCGGCATGAAGGCGTGGTCCTTGCCGCACAGTTCCGAGCACTGGCCGTAATAGATGCCCTCGCGGTCGGCGCGGAACCAGGTCTCGTTGAGCCGGCCCGGCACGGCGTCCATCTTCACGCCGAAGGCGGGCATCGCCCAGTTGTGCAGCACGTCGGCGGCGGTCACGATCATCCGCACCGTGGCGCCGACCGGCACGACCATGTCGTTGTCCACCGCCAGCAGTCGCGGCTGGCCTTCCTGGAGTTCGTCGTCGCGCAGCATGAACTGCAGGAAGTCGATGTTCTCGTGGTCAGGATATTCATAGCCCCAATACCACTGATAGCCGGTGACCTTCACCGTCATGTCGGCTTCCGGGATCGTCTGCTCGAAATAGAGCAGGCGGAAGGAGGGGATGGCGATGATCACCAGGATGATCACCGGCACCACCGTCCAAACGACTTCGAGCATGGTGTTGTGCGAGGTCTTGGACGGGGTGGGATTGGATTTCGAATTGAACTTCACGGCGCAATAGATCAACAGCGCCAGGACGAAGAGCGTGATCACGGTGATGATCACGAGAACGAAATTGTGGAAAGCGTGAATGCCTTCCATCACCGGCGAGGCGGCGGGCTGCAGGTTGATCTGCCAGTCGACCGGCTGGGCGGCCTGGGCGGCCCCTGCAAGACCCAGGGCGGCAACCATCGTGATGGCCGCCATGGCGCCCGCGATACCGAGACCGAGCCGCACTTTCGACATCATATACCAACCTCGCAAAACGACCGGGCGTTTCCGCAAGCCTGCGGTGTGTCCCCCGATCCGGTTCATTTCGACTTCCGGAACGCCTTATCCGGAATCTTTCTATACGTAGCAACCACATTTTTGCCGCGCTCGGCAATGACATTCCGCGTGGGCGCTTGCGGCATATGGGCGCTCTTGGTTCCGCCGCCCGTGTCGTGGATCGACCAAGGGTCAGTCGCGGACCGGGTCCCGATCGACCCGGACAATGGGGGGCGGGGCCCGAGATCGGCGGTTGACAGTCCGGTCGCGTCTGCTACCGCTCGCCTCCACCTCGATCCGCGCATGCGTCCGCGCGGGCGGCCTTCCGAAGACGAGGAGACCGATTTGCGATATCCGGCATCAAGCCCCCGTCGTTCCCCGACAACCCTGGCGCTTCGATCAGGCCCGGCCGGCGCCCCGTTGGCCGCCGTCATGCTGACCGCCCTCATGCTCGCCGCCGCTCTAGCGCTGATCGGCATCCAGACCGCGCCGGCCGTCGCGCAGGGCGTCGTGCGCGACACCGTCGGCGACTGGCAGATCCGCTGTGATCAGCCGCCCGGCGCCAGCGCCGAACAATGCGCGCTGGTGCAGAGCGTCACCGCCGATAATCGCCAGAATGTCGGCCTGACCGTCGTCGTGCTGAAGACCGCCGACGATGCCGATCACATCATGCGCGTGCGCGCGCCTCTCGGCGTCCTGCTGCCCGCCGGCCTCGGCCTGAGAGTCGATGACGAGGATGTCGGCCGCGCCGCCTTCGTGCGCTGCGTGCCGGAAGGCTGCATCGCCGAGATCTATCTGCAGGACGAGGAATTGTCGAAGCTGCAGGCCGGCGACACCGCGACCTTCATCATCTTCCAGACGCCGGAGGAGGGTATCGGCATTCCGGTATCGCTGACCGGGTTCACCGACGGCTATAACCGCTTGTGACCGGTTGCCGCCGCGCCGTTCGCGTCCACTCAGCCGGCTTCGGTCCCGCCGGGCACTGTGCATGGTCGGCCGGTGGCCCCATATATCGCGCCAGGTGCCGTCGAATCGCGATGGCCGGACACTTCGGAGACCCGCGATGACCGCCTTGCCGGAAACGAGCCTTCTCGATCAGCACGACGTTCCCGCCGAAGCCGCGCGCGCCGAACTGGCGCGGGCCACCGACGGCGCCGATGACGGCGAACTCTTCGTCGAGCACCGCACGAGCGAGATGCTGGTTTTCGACAATGGCCGGCTGAAACAGGCGACCTATGACACCTCCGACGGTTTCGGCATGCGCGCCATCGCCGGCGAGGCGGCGGGCTATGCCCATGCGTCGGAAGTCTCGGTCGCGGCGCTCAAGCGGGCAGCCGACGCGGTCTCGGCGGTACGGCGCGGCGATCGCGGCGTGCTGGACGCAGGGCCGGCCCGCACCAACCGCAAGCTCTATGGCGATGTCGATCCGCTAGCCGCCCCGGCCTTCGGCGACAAGGTTGCGCTGTTGCAGGAGATCGATGCCTATGCCCGGGCGCGCGATCCCAAGGTGCGCCAGGTCAGCGTCAGCCTCGCCGCCAACCGGCAGATCGTCGAGATCCTGCGGCCCGACGGGGCGCGCTTCTTCGATGTCCGCCCGCTGGTCCGCGTCAATGTCTCGGTCGTGGTCGGTGACGGCGAGCGCCAGGAATCCGGGTCGCACGGCATGGGCGGCCGCGATGTCTACGAGACCTGGCTGTCGCCCGATGTCTGGCGGGCCGCCGTCGACGAGGCGACGCGGCAGGCACTCGTCAATCTCGATGCGGTGCCGGCGCCGGCGGGCGAACTCGACGTGGTACTGGGTGCCGGCTGGCCGGGCATCCTGCTGCATGAAGCGATCGGCCACGGCCTCGAGGGCGATTTCAACCGCAAGAAGACCTCGGCCTTCGCCGGCCTGATGGGCGAGCGGGTGGCGTCGAAGGGCGTCACCGTGGTCGATGACGGCACGATCGACGGCCGGCGCGGCTCGCTGACCATCGACGACGAGGGCACGCCGACCAGCCGCACGGTGCTGATCGAGGACGGCATTCTGGTCGGCTACATGCAGGACCGCCAGAATGCGCGGCTGATGGGCACGGCCTCGACGGGCAATGGCCGGCGGCAGTCCTACGCCCATATCCCCATGCCGCGCATGACCAACACCTACATGCTAGACGGCGAGCACGCGCCCGACGAGATCATCGCCTCGGTCGATAAGGGGCTCTATGCGGTGTCCTTCGGCGGCGGCCAGGTCGACATCACCTCCGGCAAGTTCGTCTTCCAGTGCACCGAAGCCTATGAGATCGACAAGGGGCGCATCGGCCGGCCGGTCAAGGGCGCGATGCTGATCGGCAACGGCCCCGACGCGCTGACCCGGGTGCGCATGGTCGGCAACGACATGGCGCTCGATACCGGGATCGGCACCTGCGGCAAGAACGGCCAGGGCGTGCCGGTCGGCGTCGGTCAGCCAACCTTGCGGATCGATGCGCTGACGGTCGGCGGCACGCAAGCGGCTTAAGAGCTGGCGCAGCGGCCAGGGGCGGCCGCGCGCGCTCAGAAGCTCTGCATGAAGTGCCGCGTGCGGTCGTCCTTGGGGTTCGAGAACAGATCCTCGGTCGGCCCTTCCTCGACCACGCGGCCATCCTGCATGAACACCGTCTCGTCGGCCACGCGGCGCGACTGGTTCACATTGTGCGACACCAGCACGATGGTGAAATCGTCGCGCAGCTCGCGGATCAGTTCCTCGACCTTCTGCGTCGAAACCGGGTCGAGGGCCGAGGTCGGCTCGTCGAGCAGCATCACTTCGGGCTTCAGCGCCGCGGTGCGGGCGATGCAGAGCCGCTGCTGCTGGCCGCCCGAAAGGGCCGTTCCCGGTTCCTTCAGCTTGTCCTTCACCTCGTCCCAGAGGGCGGCCTTGCGCAGCGCCCATTCGACGCGCTCGGCGAGATCCGCCTTCGACATTCTGAGATGGCGGCGCGGGCCGAAGGCGACATTGTCGAAGATCGACATCGGGAACGGCGTCGGCTTCTGGAACACCATGCCCATTCTGAGCCGCAGCTTGTTGACGTCGTAGCGGTGCGACAGCACGTCCTCGCCGTCGAGCAGCACCTTGCCGGTGACCCGCTGCTCGGCATAGAGCGCGTACATCTTGTTGAACACCCTGAGCAGCGTCGACTTGCCCGAGCCCGACGGCCCCATCAGCGCCTTCACCTTGCGGCGGTGGAAGTCGAGATTGATGTCGTGCAACGCCTGCGACTTGCCGTAGTGAAAGTCGAGGCCGTCCACCTTGAGGGCCGGGTGGGGCGTTGCGGTCGGGGGCGTTTCCGTGGCGGCATCCATCGCGGGGCTCTCCGATTGCGGTCGATCCGTATGCGGTCGGTTCGTGACGGTTCAGGTCGGGGTCAGACGCGCCGGCCCACCACGGCGCGCGCCACGATGCTCATCACCAGGATCGTCACGGTGATGATCAGGGCCGCGGCCCAGGCCAGGTCCTGCCAGTTCTGATAGGGGCTGAGGGCGAAGTTGAACATGACGACGGGCAGCGTCGACATCGGCTCGAAGATGTTGAGGCTGAAGAAGTTGTTCGACAGGGCGGTGAACAGCAGCGGCGCCGTTTCGCCGGTGATGCGCGCCGTCGCCAGCAGCACGGCGGTGATGATGCCGGCGAGGGCGGCGCGCCAGACGATCAGCACGACCATCTTCCAGCGCGGAATGCCGAGCGCCAGCGCGGCTTCGCGCATTTCCTGCGGCAGCAGCTGGAACACGCCTTCGGTGGTCCGCACGATCATCGGCACCGCGATGAAGGCCAGCGCGACCGAGCCGGCGATCGCCGAGAAATGACCCAGCGTGCGCACCATCAGCGCATAGACGAACAGGCCGAGCAGGATGGACGGCGCCGACAGCAGGACGTCGTTGAAGAAGCGCACCATATGGGTCAGCCGGCTGTCGCGGCCGAATTCCGACATATAGGTCGCAATCAGGAGCGCGATCGGGATGGCGATCAGCATGCCGATGCCGGTGATGATCAGCGAGCCGACAAGCGCGTTCAGAAGCCCACCCGAAGCGGCCGGCGCGGGCACGGATTCGGTGAAGACGGGATAGGTGAAGAAGGCCGGCAGCCCCCGCGCGAACAGCGAATAGAGGATCAGCAGAAGGAAACCGACCCCGATCATCACCGAGACAAGGCAAAACAGCGAAAAGGCCGTGTTGATGGCAGTTCTCATCGTCGAGGTCCGTTTCTTCGGCCGGTTGCGTTCGTCATCCGGTCAATCATCCAGCCCGTTTCGCTTCTTCCGGGATCGTTCTCAGCCACCCCCCGGTGCGCCCGCGCCGCGCGTCATGAGACGCGACAGGATCAGCACGATGAAGGTGATGACGAACAGGATGACGCCGAGTTCCATCAGCGCCGCGGGATACAGCGTGCCCGTCGCCTCGGTGAATTCATTGGCGATCGTCGCCGAGATCGTCGTGCCGGGCATGAACAGTGACGGCGCCAGATTGTGCGCGTTGCCGATGACGAAGGTGACGGCCATGGTTTCGCCGAGCGCCCGCCCGAGGCCGAGAATGACGCCACCTAGGAGCCCGATGCGGCCGGCCGGCACCAGGACCAGCATGATCACCTCGAAGCGGGTGCAGCCCATGCCGTAAGCCGCTTCGCGCATCACCTGCGGCACGGACTCGAGCACGTCGCGCATCACCGAGGTGATCAGCGGAATGATCATCAGCGCGAGAATGAGCCCCGCCGTGAATACGCCGATGCCGATTGGCGGCGGACCGAACAGCGTGCCGAGCAGCGGCACGCCCATGAAGGTGTCGATGATCGGTGGCTGGATATGGGCGGCCATGAACGGCGCCAGCACCAGAAGCCCCCACATGCCGAAGATGATCGAGGGAATGGCGGCCATCAGTTCGATCAGCCGCCCGAGGACCGCGCCGACCCTCGGTGGGGCAATCTCGGAAATGAACACCGCGATGCCGAAGGAGATCGGCACGCCGAGCAGCAGCGCGATGAAGGAGGTGACGAGCGTGCCGACGATGGCCGGCCAGGCGCCGAACTGGTTTTCGACCGGGTTCCATTCCGACGACCAGATGAAGGGGAAGCCGAAGGCGGTGATCGACGGCCAGGCCTGGACGATCAGGACGATCAGGATGGCCAGCAGCGTGCCGATCAGGCCGAGGCTGAGCAGGCGCGCGGTCCAGCCGAACACCGCGTCGCCGACGGCGCCGCCGACGGTTTCGGGGAGTTCCTGGATCTCCCGGATATCGCGGGTATCTCTGTCCGGCGGAACGGTAGCGGTGTCAGCCATGATGCCTCGGCAAGAGCCTGTCCCGATCGCGTGGCCGGATCGGAAGGGGAGGAGGGGCGTCGCCCACCGCCCGCCGTTCCGGGCGATGGGTTTCGACGGCGGGAGCGGCCCGAAACCGGCCGCTCCCTGTCATGCGGGTATCGGATGCGGGTCAGTTGGTGGACGCGGTCCAGACCGGATTGCCGTCGGCCTTGATCTGGTCGGTCCAGGTCGTCTCGATCTGCTCGTAGACGGTCTGCGGGATCGCCAGGTAGTCGAGCTTGGCCGCGGCATCGCCGCCGTTCTTGAACGCCCAGTCGAAGAATTCGAGCGCCGTCTTGGTGGCGTCGGCGTCCTGCGGGGTCGCATAGGTCAGAACGAAGGTGGTCGCGAGGATCGGCCAGCTGCCGTCGCCGGGCTGATCGGTGAGGATCAGGTAGAAGCCCGGGGCGTTGGCATAGCCCTGGGCGGCGCCTTCGGCGGCCGCCTGGAACGACGCCATGTTCGGCGCGACGGTCTTGCCGGCCTGGTTGACGAGCTGGGTATAGGCCAGGTTGTTTTCCAGCGCGTAGGCATATTCGACATAGCCGATCGCGTTCGGCACGGTCTTCACATATTGCGCCACGCCGGCATTGCCCTTGCCGCCGATGCCGGTCGGCCAGTTCACCTCGGTCGAGGAGCCGACATCCTTGTCCCAGTCCTGCGACACCTTGTCGAGATAGTTGGTGAAGTTGAACGTCGTCCCCGAGCCGTCCGAGCGGTGCACGACGGTGATGGTGCCGCTCAGGTCATGGTCGGGGTTGAGCGCCTTGATCGCCGGGTCGGACCATTCGGTGATCTTGCCGAGATAGATGTTGGCCAGCGTCGCGCCGTCGAGCGTGATGTCGCCGGCGGAGATGCCGTTGATGTTGACGACCGGCACGATGGCGCCGGCGATCTGCGGCCACTGCACATAGCCCTCGGCCTGCAGCTTGGCTTCCTTCAACGGCATGTCGGAGGCCGCGAAGGTCACGGTCTTCTCCTCGAGCTGACGCAAGCCGCCGCCCGAACCGATGGACTGATAGTTGATCTGGTTGCCGGTGGCTTCCTCATAGGCCTTGGCCCACTCGCTGAGCACCGGGAAGATGAAGGTGGACCCGCCACCGGTGATGTTCTCGGAGGCGGCGGCCGGGCCGGCCATGACGGCGAGGCTGGCCGCGACGATCGCCGACCTGCGCAAAGTGTCGATCATAGTCATGAAGCTGCTCCCTGTGTGGAGTGGAACCGACCGATGCGGCTCTCGCCTGTTTTTCAAGACGATGATCGCCGACGGACAATCGGGCGATATCACGTAGGTGAGCAAATCAATGTGAAAGTACTATAACAATTCCATGAATGGTGTAGATGATTAAAATAGTTTAATGTTTATATATTACTATATGATTCGTGTTGTTTTATTTTCATGTTTCCTACCCATTTATTAGGGCGATTTGCAGAATATCGGACTGATGAAAAACGTCGGCGCGCTCGGAAGATTACGGCATGGTAACAAGATTTCATGACCCGCGCTACGTCGCGCGGGCGCCGAGTAGTTGGCCGATTGTGCCGGTCGTCCAGATGAATTGTTTAGAATACGGGCGGCTGGCGCTGCCAGTCATAGCCGCTTTCGGCGTCGCTCTCGCCGCGCGCCAGGAGCGCGCGCATGTAATTGGTGTCGAAATCGCTCTCCGACTCGACGTCGAAATCGTTCGGGATCGCGGCCAGATGATAGGCCAGGCCCAGCTCCTCCGATTGCCGGTAGAGCCGGTTCAGATCGCCGACGGCCTGGCGCTTGATCAGCGTCGAGATGGTGCGGCTGGCGACACCGGCCAGCGTCGGTTGGACGGTCTGCCATTCGGCGTCGAGCTTGCCGTTCCTGATGACGTAGAGATTGGCCTGCTCGACGGCGCCGTCGGGAATGCGGCCGCCCCAGTTCGGCCGCTCGTCGATCGGGAACAGGAAGACCTGTTCCACCGTGCCGCCGTCGACATGGAGTTCGTCATAGGTCTGCCCGTCGATCAGGACCTGGATGCGGACCGCCGGGAAGACGCCCGGAATGGCGGCCGATGCGGTCATGATGCTGTGGATCAGCTGCGCCCGGTCCGGCTGATCGCTGGCCGCGATCGCGCCGATATCCCAGATCACCGCCCGCTGGGCGTCGAGATGGGCGGTGCCGATCAGAAGCCGGCGGCCGCGCTGATGCTGTTCGGCGATCTCGGCGACGACATCGTCATTGACGTAGCGCGCGATGAGGTTCTGCAGCCGCTCGGTATCGTAGATCGCGGCGCGGCGGAAGATCTGCGGCAGCGCGTTCTGCTCATAGAGCGCCGCATCGTCATATTGCGTGTAGATCTCGCGCAGGACCGGGTCGTAGGCGCTGCCGAGAAAGGCGAAGGGCGCCGTCAGCGCGCCGGTCGAGACGCCGGTGACGACGTCGAATTCCGGTCGCGTGCCCGCCGCGGTCCAGCCATTGAGCAGGCCCGCGCCATAGGCGCCGTCGCTGCCGCCGCCTGATATGGCCAGGAAATTCGCCACCCGCGTCCGGCGCGGGCCCGTATGGCGGCCAGCGGCCGCCGACTGGGTGCGGATCGTCTCCATCATCGCGACGAGGTTTTCCGGCTCCTCGTCGCCCCACATGCGGACCGGGCCGTAGCCCTCGATCGTCATCAGCGATTCGAAGCCGACCGGCACCGGATTGCGATCGGGCGTGGCGCATGCGGTCAGGCAGGCCGCCAAGATCGTGACAAGAATGAACCGCATGACTGCTATACCCTGTTTCGCCCGCCGGGCCGGGGCGTCGTAACGTCTCGTATAAACGATTACAACCTTGGCGTAAGGCCACTTGCGCCGATATTGACCGCAAGATACGCCAGCACAATGGAAAACGACGCAGCATCCCTGTTATTTGCCGAGGCGCTGATCCTGCTCGGCGCGGCGGTGATCGCGATCCCGCTGTTCAAGCGGCTCGGGCTCGGCTCGGTGCTCGGCTATCTCGCCGCCGGCATCGTCATCGGCCCGCAGGTTCTCGGCCTGTTTCCCGAGGCCGAGGACATGCTGCATGTCTCCGAACTCGGCGTGGTGCTGCTGTTGTTCGTGATCGGCCTCGAACTGAAGCCGTCGCGGCTGTGGTCGATGCGCAAGGACATCTTCGGCCTCGGGCTCGCGCAGATGCTGCTCGGCGCCGGCGGCATCATGCTCTACGCGCTCTACGTGCTCGACCGGGGCTGGGAGTTCGCGCTCATCGCCGGTCTCGGGCTCGCTCTGTCGTCGACGGCGCTTGTCATGCAGCTTCTCGACGAGCGTGGCGAGACCCAGTCGACCCATGGCCGCAAATCCTTCGCCATCCTCCTGTTCCAGGACATCGCCTTCGTGCCGATCCTGGCGCTGGTGGCGATCCTCGCCCCGCATGGCGGCGAGGCGGCCGATCCGGCCTGGCTGGTGGCGCTCAAGATCGCCGGCGCGGTGACCACCGTCGTGCTCGTCGGGCGCTATCTGATGAACCCGTTCTTCCGCATCCTGGCCGAATCCGGGGCGCGCGAAATCATGACCGCCGCCGGGCTGTTCATCGTTCTCGCCGCGGCGACGCTGATGCAGCTGGCCGGGCTGTCCATGGCGATGGGGGCGTTTCTCGCTGGCGTGCTGCTCGCCGAATCCAAGTTCCGCCATCAGCTCGAAGCCGATATCGAGCCGTTTCGCGGCCTGCTGCTCGGCCTGTTCTTCATCGCGGTCGGCATGAGCATCGATCTCGGCGTGCTGATCTCGGGCTGGCTCGTGCTTCTGACCGGCGTGCCCGCGCTTTTGTTCATCAAGTCGCTGACCATTTACATCTCGATGCGGCTGTTCCGGTCCGGCCACAATGATGCGGTGGCGAGCGCGGCCTATCTGCCCCAGGGTGGCGAGTTCGGCTTCGTGCTCTATGCGGCCGCCACCGCCGGCGGGGTGATGACCGCAGCGGAGAGTTCAGAAATGATCGCCGTCGTGGTGCTGTCGATGGCCGCGACGCCGCTTCTGGTGCGCCTCATCCCCTATCTTCAGATCCATAGGGCGGACGAGGCCCGCGACGAGGATTTCGAAGGCGCCGGCGGCACGGTGCTGTTGATCGGCTTCGGCCGGTTCGGCCAGATGGTCTCGCAATTGCTCCTGGCGCGCGGCATCGAGGTGACCACGATCGACAACAATATCGAGCGTATCGACAATGCGGCGCGGTTCGGTTTCCGCGTCTATTACGGCGATGGGCGCCGGCTCGACGTGCTGCGGGCCGCCGGCGCCGACAAGGCCGAACTCATCGCCGTCTGCACCGACGGGCGCGACACCACCAACCGGATCGCCGAACTGGTCCAGGCGTCGTTTCCCAACGCGCTTCTCGGCGTGCGCAGCTATGACCGGCAGCAGTCGATCGACCTGTTGAACAAGGATGTCGGCTTCGAACTGCGCGAGACGCTCGAAAGCGCGATCGTCTTCGGGCGCATGGCGCTCGAACAGCTCGGCGTCGATGCGGAAACCGCCGCCGACATCGAGGCCGAGATCCGCCAGCGCGACCGGGAACGGCTCAACCTGCAGCGCGCCGGCGACATCTATTCGGGCATGGAGAAGCTGCTTGCAACGCCCGAACCGCTGGTGCCGCCACGCTCGGCGCCCGAACGCCTCAACCCCGAAGCGCGCCGCGACCGCGACACGCCCGATGCGTCGGAGACGGACCTTGTCTGACCGCCATGGCGCGGCAGGCGCCGAAACCTCGGGCGGCATCGCATGAGGCGGCGCGCGTGACCACCTCCAAGCCGGCGTCCGACACCGATGGTCAGGCGCGCTTCGTCGAGGGCTCGACCATGCGCCATGTCGCGGTGATGACCGGGACGGGCTCGGTCGGGCTGGTGTCGCTGTTCATCGTCGACTTTCTCAATATCTTCTACATAAGCCTGCTCGGCGAGAGCGAGCTGGCCGCCGCCATCGGCTATGCCGGCACGATCATGTTCTTCAACATCTCGGTGTCGATCGGCCTGACGATCGCGGTGACGGCGCTGGTGTCGCGGGCGCTCGGCGCGGGCGACAGGGCGCGCGCCCGTCGGCTGGCCGCTTCTGGGCTGGTGTTCTCGGCCCTCATCATGATCGCCGTCGCGGTGCTGCTCCTGTTCAACCTGACGACGATCCTGTCGCTGCTCGGCGCCAAGGGGCGGACGCTCGATCTGGCGCTGCGGTTTCTGTCGATCGTCATTCCGTCGATGCCGCTTCTCGGGCTCGGCATGGCGGCTTCCGGCATCCTGCGGGCGGTCGGTGACGCCAAGCGGGCGATGTATGTGACGTTGATCGGCGGTGCGGTCACCGCCGCGCTCGATCCCGTCTTCATCTTCCTGTTGGGGCTCGGTATCGATGGCGCGGCCATCGTCTCGGTGCTGGCGCGCGCGGCGATCGTCACCACGGGGCTTTATTGCGCGATCCGCATTCACGACCTCGTCGCGCGCCCCTCGCTGGCACAGACGCTGGCGGATGCGCGCGCGCTGTTCACGATCGCCGGGCCGGCCGTCCTGACCAATATCGCGACGCCGGTGGGCAATGCCTACATCACCGCCGCCATCGCGGCCTTCGGCGATTCCGCGGTCGCCGGCTGGGCCATCATCGGCCGCGTCATCCCCGTCGCGTTCGGGGCGATCTTCGCGCTGTCGGGCGCGGTCGGCCCGATCATCGGCCAGAACTATGGCGCCAAGCGTTTCGACAGGCTCAGGGCCGTGTTGCGCGACGCGATGATCCTGACCATCGGCTACTGCCTGACGCTCTGGGCCGTCCTGGCGCTGATCTACCCTTGGATCATCCTGATGTTCGAAGCGTCGGACCAGGCCGCCAGCATGATCCGCTTCTTCTGCCTGATCGCCGCCGGCGGCTTTCTGTTCAACGGCCTGTTGTTCGTCGCCAATGCGTCGTTCAACAATCTCGGCTTTCCGGTCCTGTCGACGCTGTTCAACTGGGGCCGGGCGACGATCGGCACCATCCCCTTCGTCGCGCTTGGCACGATGTGGCTCGGCCCGGAAGGCGCGCTGGCCGGTCAGGCGGCGGGCGGCGTCATCTTCGGCATTGCGGCCATCATCATGGGGTTCGCCGTGATCAGACGCATCGAGGCCCGGCCGCCGGATGACGGCCAGGCCCCGAAGACCGGCTGGTGGGTCGCCCTGTCGCCCTTTTCGAGCGGCCGCAGCGCGACCGGCGTCAGGACGTGATGACCGCTCACCGGCGGCGCACGCCCCGGTAGAAGCGGCCGACCCGCTCGCGACGGCGCGCGGCGAGAAACGCGGTCGGATCCTTCTCGAAGGGCAGTTCCAGCGCGGCATGAATATCGGCCTGCGACAGGCCGATATCGGCCAGCATCCGCTCATCCATGTCCTGGAGGTCGTGGATCTTGCGCCGTCGCGCGATATTGCTGCGGTAGCGCCCGATCAGCGCGGCGAACTTGTCGTAAAGCGCGGCCGGGCCCGCGAGGCCGGTGCCAGGCGACCTGCTGGCGCCTTGCGGGACGTGCCGGTGATAATCGATCGTGGCCATGGTCGGTCTCCTCGTATCTCGGGCAAGCCGGTCCCGTGCGCCGAAACGGTTGTTCCGGCGTCGGCGAAGGGGCGTGCCCGTTCGGGTGATGGTGGGAAGATGCGTTCGCTTGACCGATTGGTCCAACGAATGTTTTATATCAATACCATTCCAAACATTGATGGGTTGATCCGATGCAGACGCTCGATACCGATCACTTGCGGACCTTCCTCGCCGTCGCCGACGAGGGCGGGTTCACGCGCGCCGCGGAGCGCGTCCACAAGACCCAGTCTGCGGTATCGATGCAGATCAAGAAGCTCGAAGAACAGATCGGCCGGCAGGTCTTCACGCGCGAGGGCCGTTCGGTGCGGCTGACGGCCGATGGCGTGCGGCTGCGGGACTATGCCAGCCGCATCCTGCACCTCAATGACGAGGCCGTCGGCCTGTTCACCGGTCCGGACATGGTCGGCCGCGTGCGCCTCGGCCTGCCGGACGACTATATCGACCGGCTCCTGCCGAAGGTCCTGGCGAGCTTTTCGCGCACCCATCCCGGCGTCGAGATCGAGGTCTTCTGCGATTCCTCGGCCTGCGTCTTGAAGCGCATCGGCGACGGCCGGCTCGATATCGGCATCCTGACCCAGGGCGATTCGAAGGGGCTGGCGCGACCGATCCGGCGCGAATCGCTGCATTGGATCACCGGCGACGGACATTGCCAGCACGAGCTGGATGTCGTGCCGCTGGCGCTCGGCCCGCAGACCTGTTCCTGGCGGCGCCAGGCGACCGAAGCGCTGACCAGTATCAACCGCGACTGGCGCATCGCCTATACGAGCGGTAGCGCGGCCGGCATCGCCAGCGCCGTCTGCGCCGGGCTGGCGGTTTCGGTCATGCCCGAAAGCGGCTTGCGTCCTGGCATGCGGATACTCACCGAAGCCGACGGCTATCCGATGCTGGGGGCGTGCGAAATCGGCATCCTGCGCTCGGAACAGGCGACGGCGGATGCCTTCCTCGCCATCGAGGACCACATCATCCGCGGCATCGGTAATCTGGTCGCCGTGCGGGATGCCGCCGAATAACGTACGGGCCGGGTCAGGAAAGAAGAGAACGAACGGGCCGGGGCGCGTTCAGCGCCGCTGGGCCGAGGACGCCGCCAGGGGATGGGTCGAGCCCGGCGCGCACATCGCCAGCGTCGCCATGCGGGTCATCTTGTCGAGCAGCGTGTCGGCGCTCATCGGCTTGACCGCGAAATCGTTGGCGCCGGCCGCCTTGGCGCGTTCCACCGTCGAGCGGCGCCGGTCCGCCGAGATCACCAGGATCGGCATGTTCGGATTGGCGATGTCGTTGGCGCGCCGGATCATCTGGATGAGTTCGAAGCCGCTGATGCCGGGCAGGTCGAGATCGACGGTGACGATGTCGATGCTGGAACTCTTCAGGAGTTCGAAGGCCTCGAACGCGTCATAGGCGACATGGGTCGAGCGCACGCCGAAGGACCGGATGATGGATCTGAGGAGCTTGGCGAAGTAGCGGGAATCCTCGACGATCAGAACATCCACCGAGGAAATCAGGTCTTTCTGCAGGGCATGCTGCACAGCCATGTCGAATACGCCGTTACTCTGGCCCGGATCCGGTAACAACACCGCCGGACCGGTATGAAGACCGGACGAGCCTGCGGCAAAAAACTGTGCAATCGGTTAATCGGGATGGGCAGTTTCGGCCTTCGCCGGTTCAGCACCGCTCTACGTTACGCGCTGTCGCGCAGCTTGCCCCGCTTCAAGTGCTCGTCGAGGCGCGGCATGATCTCGACGAAATTGCACGGCATGTGGCGATAGTCGAACTGAAGCTTCAGAATGCCGTCCCAGGCATCCTTGCAGGCCCCTGGCGAGCCCGGCAGCACGAAGACGAATGTGGTGCCGACGAGACCCGCGGTGGCGCGCGACTGGATCGTCGAGGTGCCGATCTTGTCGTAGCTGATGCGGTGGAAGACCTCGGAAAAGCCTTCCATGCGCTTGTCGAACAGCGGTTCGACGGCATCCGGCGTGACGTCGCGTCCGGTGAAGCCCGTCCCGCCGGTGGTGATGACGGCATCGATGCCGTCGGTGTCGGCCCAGGACCCGACCTGGCGGCGAATGGCGTCGACCTCGTCGCGCACGATGGCGCGGTCGATAAGCGCATGGCCGGCCGCCTCGATGCGGGATGCCAGCGTGTCGCCCGACCGATCGCCCGACAAATCGCGCGTGTCCGACACCGTCAGGACCGCGAAGCGGACGGGAACGAAGGGGCGCGTTTCATCGATGCGCGACATGGCAAGCCTTTCGGGCCGTTGGGATGATTTTTCGATCGCTCATCTTGGCGCTGCGGCGCATCCGGTCAAGCCGGGCTGCCTTTGAGGTGGGTCGCCGCGATCCACCAGCCCGGACGGCGCGCGTGCAAACCATCGGCGGCGGCTTGCGCGTCGTCGATTCCTTCGAACAGCGCGAAACAGGTCGCGCCCGAGCCGGACATGCGGACAAGCCGCGCACCGGGCAGCGCGCGCAACTCGGCCAATGACTGATCGATCGCCGGTGCATGGCGGCGCGCCGCCGGTTGGAGATCGTTCGGCACCGCCTGGAGGTGGTCGAGCAGCGCCGGCCATGTGTCGGGAATGTCCGGCGTGTCGCCGCCGGCGACGCGGTCATCCTTCGGCCGATCGAGCGTTGTGAACACATCCTGGGTCGCGATTTCGACGCCGGGATTGACCAACAGCGCGGCCAGGGCAGGGACCGAGGCCGGGCTCAACAGATCGCCGATCCCGCGCATCACCAGGGGGCGCGACAGAAGGCAGGCCGGAACGTCGGCGCCGGTGGCGACCGCGCTGGCGGCGAGGCGCGGATCGTGGGGCGCGAGACCGTTCAGCCGGGCCAGCAGGCGGAGGGCTGCCGCCGCATCGGCCGAGCCGCCGCCGATGCCCGCGGCGACGGGCAGGTTCTTGTCGAGCGTGAAATGGCCGAACCGCAGCCCTTCGACGCGCTCGGCCAGCGCCCGGGCCGCGCGCAGCACCAGATTGTCGGGCGTCACCGGCAGGCCCGCCGCGCCGGGTCCGGTAACGGTCAGACCAAGTGCATCGCCGGGGGCGAGGCTGATCCGGTCGGCGATATCGGCGAACACGACGAGGCTTTCGAGCGTGTGATAGCCGTCGGACAGCCGGCCGGTGATGCGCAGGGTCAGATTGACCTTGGCCGGCGCTTGTTCGGTTAGCTCGTCCCCGGCCGAAGCCGGCATGTCCGCGCTGTGCGACGGGGCGATGGCGTCAGCCGCCATTTTCCGAGACGGGCTGGACATCGGCGACATCGCCGAGGCCGTTGTCGAGCTTGTCGCGGATCGTCTCGGCGAGTTCGTCATCGGGGTCGAGATCGAGCGCGTGCTGCCATTGGAAGCGCGCTTCGAGCCGGCGCCCGACCTTCCAATAGGCATCGCCGAGATGGTCGTGGATCACCGGTTCGTCGGCGCGCAACTCGACTGCTCGTTCCAGCACCTCGACGGCTTCCTCATAGCGACCGAGCCTGTAATAGGCCCAGCCGAGGCTGTCGGTGATGTCGCCGTCGCGCGGCTGCAATTCGACGGCGCGCTCGACCAGCGCCAGCGCCTCGTCGAGATTGATGCCCTGGTCGATCCAGGAATAGCCCAGATAGTTCAGCACGTAAGGGTGGTCGGGGTTGAGTTCGAGGGCGCGCTTGAGATCGGCCTCGGCCTGCGGCCATCGGTCGGTGCGCTCATAGGTGATGCCGCGATAGTAGAACAGGAACCAGTCTGCCTCGGTGATCTCGTCGGTCGCCTCGATGGCGCGGCTGTAATGGATCGACGCTTCGCCGAAGCGCTCGCGCTCATGCAGCAGGGTCGCCAGCGTGAAGGCGATCTCGCGGTCGCCGGGTTCGGCGTCCTCGAGCCGCAGCAGAAGATCGCGCGCTTCCTCGAAACGGTCGAGATCGCTGAGCGAGCGGGCGCGGCGCAGATCGGCGTCGGCGCGCAAGGGCGAGGTCTCGGGCACCCGGTCATAGGCGGCCGCCGCCGCGGCATAGTCCGAGACCGCGTCGAAATGCTCGCCGACCAGGATCAGCGGCATCGCCGCGTCGGGCACCAGCGCCAAAGCGAGTTGATGGAACAACACCGCATTGTCGTCGGTGGGCCCGCGCGAAATGGCCGAGCCGATGCCGAACAGCGCTTCCACCGCGCCCTCGCGCGCATTGGCCGCGACGGGCAGGGGGGCGACGCCCTGTTCGACGCTTTCGGTCACCATCTGCGCCACCGGATGGCGCGCCACATTGGCCGGCATGGCGGCCACGAGCTCGCGCGCCCGATCCATGTCGCCGTCGAGCATCGCATAGCGCGCCAGCATCTGGATGGCGCGCCCGTCGCCGCTGTTTTCTTCATGGACCAGCGCCATCAGGCGGCGGGCTTCGTCGGTGCGGCCGCCGACATCGTTGATCAGCGCTGAATGATAGGTCTTGAACCGCTCGATATCGGCAGAGCCTGAGCCGTCGATAGCCGCGACGGTCGCCAACGCGTCATCGATATCGCCGGTGCCGACCTGGCTCCAGGCGACGAGCAGCGCGCCCGTCAGGTCCGAGATCGGCGAGCGGGCGGTGTCCTCGAAATGGCGTCGCGCCTCGGCGAACTGGCGGGCGCGGAAGGCTTCGATGCCGAGCGTCATCCGGGCCAGGCGGTGGCTCGGATCGATCTCGACCAGCCGGACCGCGAGATCATGCGCTTCCTCGATATTGCCGGCGACCAGTTCGAGCGAAAAGGTGCGGTCCAGCATTTCGGGATTTTCGGGATCCCGGCGCAGCGCCTCGCGGAAGAATTCCGCCGCCGAGGTCTTGTCGTTGAGCTGTTCGGCGAGCCGGCCGGCGAGATAGCTGCCCGACAGCGAGCGCGACGGTTCGAGCACGCCGCCAACGCCCGTGATGTCGGCGCGCGCGGGCGGGCCCGCGACGCTGACGGCCACGGCCAGTCCGAGCAGAAGGGCGGTCTTGGCCGGGGAAGCGAACATCGTCACGGGCGTCTGCTCCTCAAGGCGCCGGAGCGGGCCGTTTCGGCGCGCCGCGCGCAAATCGCGAAAAGATGCATCATAGCCATCGTGCGAAGATGGCCGAATTGCGGACACCGGGCAATATGTCCCGCGCGACCGGCCCGTCGCGCCCATTCGACGCGGCGACGGCCGGCCGGTCAGCCGTGAAGCCCGCCGCTCTTGGCGTCGATCGTGATGGCCGCGAGCGTGACATGGCGCGGCCGGGTTAGCGCGAACAGCCCCGCCTCCACCACGTCGCGATGCGTCACGAGCGCATCACGGGCGCGTTCGTCATTGGCGGCCCAGCCATCGTCCAGCGGCGACATGTCGTCGAGATAGGGCGGGTTGATCGCATGCACCCGGATCGGCCGGTCGCGCACTTCCTGGCGCAGCGCATCACTCAGCCCGGTCTGGCCGTGCTTGGCGGCGACGAAGGCGGCCGATGCGGTCTGCGCGTTGGCGTTGGGCAGGCCGGAGATCGACACGATATTCAGGATCTGCCCGTCGCCGGAGCGGTCGAGCGATGGCAGCAGCCCGCGGGTCAGAAGGGCGGTGCCGATGACCTGGGAGCCGATCGTCGTGACGATATCGTCCGGCGCATTGCTGTCGAGCGGGCCGGACAGCCATTGCGCGCCGTTATTGATCAGAATGTCGAGGCTTGGATGATCCTCGGCGATCCGCGCGGCCGCCGTTTCGACCGAGGCGCGGTCGGCGAGATCGAGCGCATGGGTCTCGGGCCTGGTGCCGGCACGCCCGGCGATCGTGCCTGCGACGTCATCGAGCGCTTCCCGGCGCCGGGCGGCGAGAATCAGCTGCGCGCCGCGATCGGCCAGCGTGATCGCGAAGGCGGCCCCCAGGCCGCGCCCGGCCCCGGTGATGACGACCGTCTTGCCGGCCAGCCTGTCCGCGCCGTCAGACATCGCCCTTGTCACATATTCGGATAGTTGGGGCCGCCGGCGCCTTCGGGCACGGTCCAGGTGATGTTCTGGTTGGGGTCCTTGATGTCGCAGGTCTTGCAGTGCACGCAGTTCTGCGCGTTGATCTGGAACCTGACATGGCCGGCCTCGGTCGGGGTGGTGCCGGGGCTCGCGCCGGTGTCGGGCGCGTTACCCTCGTCGGTCACCCATTCATAGACGCCGGCCGGGCAGTAACGGTTCGACGGTCCGCGAAAGGCCGACCATTCGCTCTCGCGCTGCATCTGGTCGTCGGCCACCTTGAGGTGGATCGGCTGGTTTTCCTCGTGATTGGTGCTCGACAGGAAGACGCTCGACAATTTGTCGAAGGAGACTTCGCCGTCCGGCTTGGGATAGTCGATCGGCTTGCAGCGATCGGCCGGCAGCAGCGCGGCATGGTCGGGCTTGCCGTGGCCGACGGTGCCGAACAGCGAGAAGCCGAGCGTGTTGGTCCACATGTCGAGCCCGCCGAGCATGATGCCGCCGAGCGTGCCGTATTTCGACCAGAGCGGCTTGACGTTGCGCACCCGTTTCAGGTCACGGCCGATATCCGAGCCGCGCCAGGCGTCTTCATAGCTCTGCAATTCGTCATGGGCGCGGCCCTCGGCGAGCGCCAGCTGCGCCTGTTCGGCGGCCATCATGCCCGACAGCATGGCGTTGTGAGAGCCCTTGATGCGCGGCACGTTGACGAAACCGGCCGAGCAGCCGATCAGCGCGCCGCCGGGGAAACTCAGCTTCGGCACCGACTGCCAGCCGCCTTCGGTGATCGCGCGCGCGCCATAGGAGATCCGCTTGCCGCCTTCGAACGTGTCGCGGATCGCGGGGTGGGTCTTGAAGCGCTGGAACTCGTCGAACGGCGACAGCCAGGGGTTCTTGTAGTTCAGATGCACCACGAAGCCGACGGCGACCTGATTGTCCTCGAGATGGTAGAGGAACGACCCGCCGCCGGTCGAATTGTCGAGCGGCCAGCCGAAGGAATGCTGCACCAGGCCGGGCCGGTGCTTGTCGGGGTCGACCTGCCAGAGTTCCTTCAGGCCGATGCCGAATTTCTGCGGCTCCTTGCCCGCCGACAGGTCGTATCTGGCGATCAGCTGCTTGGCGAGCGAGCCGCGCACGCCTTCGCCGATCAGCGTGTACTTGCCGCGTAATTCCATGCCGCGCTCGAAATTCGGACCCTGCGTGCCGTCGCGCGCGACGCCCATGTCGCCAGTGGCGACGCCGATCACCGCGCCCTTGTCGTCATAGAGCACTTCCGCCGCGGCGAAGCCGGGATAGATCTCCACGCCGAGCGCCTCGGCCTTTTCCGCCAGCCAGCGGCAGACATTGCCAAGGCTGATGATGTAGTTGCCGTGATTGTTCATCAGCGGCGGCATCAGCATGTTGGGCAGCCGGATCGAGCCCGCCGGGCCGAGATAGAGGAAATGGTCGGCGGTGACGGGCGTCTTGATGGGGCTGTCCTCGTTGCGCCAGTCGGGCAGGAGCCGGTCGAGCGCGATTGGATCGAAGACGGCGCCGGAAAGGATATGCGCGCCGACTTCCGAGCCCTTTTCGAGCACCACGACCGACAGGTTCTCGTCCAGCTGCTTGAGACATATGGCCGCCGCGAGCCCCGCCGGCCCGGCGCCGACAATGACCACGTCGAAGTCCATTCCCTCGCGTTCGGGCAGATCCGCGTCCGACATCGCACTCTCCAAAAACTTGCGTTGTCCCCGGTGTTTCCAATCCGGCCGGCCTTGTCAACCGGATTGCGCGTTGTCGCAGCCGTGATCGAAGCGCGGCTTGTCCCGATCGGACAAGGGGTCTAGGCGAGGGGCATGAGCATGCTTTTCTCGCCTTTCGCCCTGCGCGGCGTCACCTTCAAGAACCGTATCGCCGTCTCGCCGATGAGCCAGTATCGCGCTCGCGACGGCCATGCCAATGACTGGCACATGGTGCATCTCGGCCGCTTCGCGCTGGGTGGCGCCGGCCTCGTTTTCGCCGAGGCGACGGCGGTTGAGGCGCGCGGTCGGCGCACCCATGGCGATCTCGGCCTGTGGGAGGACGCGCAGATCACGGGGCTTCAGCCCGTCACCCGGTTCCTCGCGGCCGAAGGCGCGGTGCCCGGCATCCAGCTTGGCCATGCCGGGCGCAAGGCGTCTGAACGCCGGCCCTGGCATGGCGAGACGCCGGTCGACGATGACGATGCGGCCGAACGCGGCGAACGGCCCTGGCCGGCCATCGCGCCGTCGGCCATTCCCTATGCCGATGGCTGGCCGGTGCCGGCCGAGATGACCGAAAGCGATATCGCCGACGTGATCGAGGCCTTCGGGCAGGCGGCGCGGCGAGCCGCCATGGCCGGCTTCAGGGTGATCGAGGTCTATGCCGCGCACGGCTTTCTCGTGCACCAGTTCCTGTCGCCGATCGCCAATAAGCGCGGCGACCGCTGGGGCGGCGATGCGGCCGGCCGCCGGCGCTTCGCCGTCGAGGTCGCCGGCGCGGTCCGGGCCGAATGGCCCGACGATCTGCCGCTGATCTTCCGCCTGTCCGGCACCGACTGGATCGATGGCGGCATCGAGATCGAGGATACGGTCGAAACGGCCAAGGCGCTGCGGGCCGCCGGCGTCGACATGATCGACTGCTCGACCGGCGGGATCGGCGGGATCGGCGGGCGCGACCGGCCCAAGCGCATGGTCATCGAACAGGGTTTCCAGGTGCCCTTCGCCGAAGCCATTCGCGAAGAGGCCTCGATGGCGGCCATGACGGTCGGTTTCCTATGGGATCCCGAGGTCTGCGAGGCGGTCGTCGCCGATGGCCGCGCCGACATGGTGGCGCTGGCGCGCGAACTGCTCGACGATCCGAACTGGCCGCTCCATGCCGCCGCTATGCTCGACGCCGACGAGGGGCATGCCATGTGGCCGCCGGAATCGGGCTGGTGGCTGATGAAGCGGCAGCGGCTCGTCGACAAGCTGGGCTTGCGCTAGGCATCCGCTTTCAGGCTCAATGGGGCATGACCGACACGCCTGACCGTCCCGCCATCCCGTTGCCGCCACAGGCCGAAGCTATTCTGCGCTGGCATGCGGACATGGATCTCGACGCGGTGGTCGGCGCGGCCCCGGTCGATCGCTTCGCCGCCGAGGCCGAGCGCAAGGCGGCCCGCGCCGCCCGGCAAGAGCGCCCCGCCGCGCGGGGCGGCATGGACACCGCCGGCCGAAGCGCGCCGGGCCAGGCCGCCGCCATGGGTGTCGCGGCGCCGGCTCTGGCCGGTACGGATGAGGCGGCGCCGCTCGACTGGCCCGATTTCGCCGCCTTGACATCGGTGGCGGACGTCACCGCCGCGCTCACCGCCTTCGAAGGCTGCGCGCTGAAGGCCATGGCGACCAATCTCTGCCACTATGACGGTAGTCCCGAGGCGCGTATCGCGATCATCGGCGAAGCGCCGGGCCGCGACGAGGACCTTCAGGGCAAGCCTTTCGTCGGCCGCGCCGGGCAGTTGCTCGACCGCATGCTGGCGGCGATCGATCTCGATCGCGACAAGGTCTTCATCACGAATATGGTGTTCTGGCGGCCGCCGGGAAATCGCGAGCCGAGCACGGTCGAACTCCATGCCTGCCGGCCGTTTCTCGACCGCACCATCGAACTTGTCGATCCGGACATCCTGCTGCTCGCCGGCAATACGCCGTCCAAGACATTGCTGGAGACCAAGCAGGGCATCACGCGGATGCGTGGCAAATGGATGGAGGCCACCGTCGGCGGCAAGAAGCGCCGTGCCATGCCGATGCTGCATCCGGCCTATCTGTTGCGCCAGCCGTTGCAGAAGCGGTTCGCCTGGCGCGATCTTCTGGCGCTGAAAGAGGCGGTGGACGCGCTTTAGCCGGCTGTTGGAAAGTCGGCCTTCGAGGGTGAGGGCCAACGGTTTGATGGTCCTTATCCTGAGGGTCGGCGCAGCGCGCGTCTCGACGGGGCGAGCGCCTTGCTCAACGGCTTGTCAGGAGAACACGGCGGGCAATCAGTGCCCGCGCGCGACGGAAAACCGCGCCGCTTCCGCCAGCGCATCGGCCACCGGCCCGCGCGGCAGGGCGTCGAGCGCGGCGATGGCGTGGGCGGCGCGCGCTTCGGCGCGGGCCAGGGTTTCTGCGATCGCGCCATGCTTGGCGACAAGCGCCCGGGCATGGTCGACATCCGCGTCCGATACGTCGCCCGACACGATGGTGCGCTGCCAGAAGGCGCGTTCGGTCGCATCGCCCGCCTTGTGCGCCAGGATGACCGGCAGCGTCACCTTGCCCTCGCGCAGATCGTCGCCGGTATTCTTGCCGAGCGCCGTCGCGTCGCCGGCATAGTCGAGCGCGTCGTCGACGAGCTGGAAGGCGATGCCGAGATCGCGGCCGAACTGTTGGAGTGCCGCGCGCCGGTCCGCCTCCGCGCCGGCCACGATGCCGCCGACTTCGGCGGCGGCCGCGAAGAGCTGGGCGGTCTTGGCGTTGATGACCTTGAGATAGCGATCTTCGTCGGTCGCCAGATTCTTGGCCGCGACGAGCTGCATGACCTCGCCTTCGGCGATGATGGCGGACGTCTCGGACAACACATTCAGCGCCGCCATGGAGCCGGTCTCGACCATCATCTGAAAGGCCTGGCCGAGCAGGAAATCGCCGACCAGCACCGAGGCCTGGTTGCCCCAGATCATGCGCGCCGTCGGCTTGCCGCGACGCATGTCGCTTTCGTCGACCACATCGTCATGCAGCAAGGTCGCGGTGTGCATGAACTCGACGGCAGCGGCGAGGATGACATGGGCGTTGCCGCGATCCGCGTCATAGCCGCACAGCCGGGCCGCCGCGCAGGTCAGCATCGGCCTCAGCCTCTTGCCGCCCGACGAGATCAGATGCTTGGCCAGTTCCGGTATCATCGCGACGTCGGACACGGTGCGCGACAGAATCATGTCGTTCACACGCGCCATGTCGCCGGCGACCAGCGCTACCAGCGGGTCGACGGAGGCCGGCTGTCGCGGCATTTCACGGGGCAGGGCGGTGGCCAAGCGTTATCCTTTCGTCGTCTGCGGCGGCACCTTATGTATGTGGCGGCGGCGCGGCAAGGGACCGGATGTCACAAGCGGATGGGGATCGCGCGACGCCCGGCGACGACGGATTGACACCCCAGGCGGAGACGGCCGGACATGCGGGAACTTTTCAGGACCAACGATCCCGTGCTGATCTCGTTCGCGCGATCACTGTTGTCGGATGCCGGCATTCTCGCCGTCGTGCTCGACGAGAATATGAGCGTGCTCGAAGGATCGATCGGCGTCCTGCCGCGCCGGGTCATGGTCGATGCCGATGACGAGCGCCAGGCGCGGCGGGTTCTCGCCGAGGCCGGGCTCGACCGGGAGATGGACGGTGGCTGACATGACCGCGTCTGGAACCGCGACGCGGCTCGGGACCCTGAGCGATGATGCCTTTCTCGACGGCCGGTTGTCGCTCCGCCAGCCGAAACGCGGCCATCGCGCCGGGCTGGACGCGGTATTGCTGGCGGCCTTCTGCCGCGCGCGCCCGGGCGAGACGGTTTGCGACATCGGCGCCGGTGTCGGCGCCGCGGGCCTGTGCGCCGCCACGCTCAATCCGGGCATCCATGCTCATCTTATCGAGCGCGACGCCGACCTGGCCGCTTTGGCCGGCGAGAATGCCCGCCGCAACCACACCGCGGCCGTGGTGGCTTGCGGCGACGTGACCGAGACCGGCGCGCTCAAGCGGCTGAACCTGGCGCAGGGCCTGGCCGATCACGCGCTGACCAACCCGCCCTTTCATCCCGAACGCGCCGTTCAGCCATCGGCTGACGGGCTGCGGCGGGCGGCCCATCTCGCGCCCGAGGATCTGATAGGGCGCTGGATGCGGTTCGCCGCCGCCCTGGTTCGGCCGGGCGGCACGCTGTCGGTGATCTATCGCGCCGACAGCTTGGGCGATCTCCTGGCCGCGACGACGCCGCGTTTCGGCGATCTCGTCCTGCTGCCGGTTCATCCGCGCCCGGGCACGGCCGCGACGCGGGTTCTGTTGCATGGCGTGCGCGACAGCCGGGCGCCGCTGCGGCTCATGCCCGGTCTTGTCCTACATGGGGCGGCGGGGCACGGTTTCCGGTCCGAAGTGGAGGCGATCCTGCGCGGCCGTGCGCGGCTCGACCCGGCAAGCGGGGAGATCGTGCCGCTCGATATGGCCGCCGACGCGACGGTCGACGGTCTCCGCGCGTGACGTTATCCGGTCGGCCTATCCCTTGTGATCGCGTGCCGTCGTCGCCATGTCTGGCGGAGATATGATCCGGCGGCGGCCTGACAACGGTCCGTCGCGGGATCGCGCCTCCGACCGTTCGCCGCCCGCTCGCCCGTCCATCCGTTCCTCTTTTGCTCAATCCGATCGCCCCCGCCCATGTCGTCTGTCACCGAGATGCTGCAAAACCTGATCCCCAAGAGATGGCGCAAGGATGTGCCCGTCGTGCCGGTGGTGCGGCTGACCGGCCCGATCGGCCTGCCCGGGCCGTTCGTCGTGTCGATGTCGCTTGAAAGCGTGGCGCCCCAACTCGAGCGCGCCTTCAAGATCAAGCACGCCAAGGGGGTGGCGCTGATCGTCAATTCGCCGGGCGGCTCGGCGGTTCAGTCGCATCTCATCCATCGGCGGATCCGCGCGCTCGCCGAAGAGCATAAGAAGCATGTCTTCGTCTTCATCGAGGACGTGGCCGCGTCGGGCGGATATATGATCGCCACCGCGGGCGACACGATCGTCGCCGACGGCTCGTCGATCGTCGGCTCCATCGGGGTGATTTCGGCCGGCTTCGGCTTCGACAAGGCCATCGAGAAGCTCGGCGTCGACCGTCGCGTCTACACGGCCGGCGACAGGAAGGCGATGCTCGACGGGTTCCAGCCGGAAAAGCCCGAGGACGTGCGCCGGCTAAAGACATTGCAGAAGGAGATCCACCGGCTGTTCATCGATCTCGTGAAGAGCCGGCGCGACGGCGAACTCGACGGCTCGGACCGGACCCTGTTTTCCGGCGAGTTCTGGGTCGGCCGCAAGGCGCTCGACCTCGGTCTCGTCGACCAGATCGGCGATCTCCGCTCGGTGATGCGCGAACGCTATGGCGAGAAGGTGCAGCTCGTCCCGATCGCTCCCAGGCGCGGCTATTTCTCGCGGCCCCGGCCGGCGGTCGATGGGCTCACGAACGCGGGGTCCGACGGCATTGCGGTCGGCTGGGGCGCCGGCGTCATCGCGGCCATCGAGGCCCGGCTGATGTGGTCGCGCTTCGGGCTTTGACGGGTAGGGGTTTGTCGTGCTGGGGTCTATCGGCTTGGATGGGACGGAACCCGCCCAGGTTGATCTGACGGGAGAAACGGAGCCATGCCACCTCTGGTGATCTTCGCGGCACTCGGTGCCGGTGCCGTCATGGCCTTGCGCGCGATCGGCGCGGCACAGCGCCGCCTTGAAGAACAGGACAAGCGCGCCCGGGCGTCGATCGTCGATCTCAAGCCCGATCCGACGTCCGGCGTCTATCGACCCACCGATGACGGCCAGGTCTGATCGGGCCGCCGCCGACCCCCGCCCGTCTTGATCGCGCGGCGAAAGCCTCTTACAGCCGGTCCGGCAGAGATCCACGATCACGAGGACCAAAGCGTCATGGCCGATTCCGCCGGGCTCGATCCGAAACGTTCCTTTCAGGGCCTGATCCTGACGCTCAGCCGGTTCTGGGCCGAACAGGGCTGCGTCATCCTCCAGCCCTATGACATGGAGGTCGGCGCCGGCACCTTTCATCCGGCCACCACGCTGCGCTCGCTGGGTCCCAAGCCGTGGAAAGCGGCCTATGTCCAACCCTCGCGGCGGCCGAAGGACGGCCGCTATGGCGAAAACCCCAACCGCCTGCAGCACTACTATCAGTATCAGGTGCTGCTGAAGCCGTCGCCGCCCGACCTGCAGGACCTTTATCTGCGCAGCCTCTATGCCATCGGCATCGATCCGGACGAGCATGACATCCGCTTCGTCGAGGATGACTGGGAAAGCCCGACGCTGGGCGCCTGGGGGCTCGGTTGGGAGGTCTGGTGCGATGGGATGGAGGTCAGCCAGTTCACCTATTTCCAACAGGTCGCGGGCTTCGACTGCGCGCCCGTCTCCGGCGAACTGACCTACGGGCTCGAACGGCTGGCGATGTATGTCCAGGGCGTCGACGATGTCTATGAGCTGAACTTCAACGGCGGCACCGGCCCCGACCGCATCTCCTATGGCGACGTCTTCCTGCAGAACGAGCAGGAATATTCACGCTACAATTTCGAGATCGCCGATACCGACACGCTGTTCGGCCATTTCAAGGACGCCGAGGCGGAATGCCAGCGCATTCTCGCGGCCGGCGATCGTGGCGATGACGCGCGCCATGCCTGCGCGCTGCCGGCCTATGACCAGTGCATCAAGGCGAGCCATGTGTTCAATCTACTGGACGCGCGCGGCGTGATCTCGGTGACCGAGCGGCAGAGCTACATCCTGCGCGTGCGCGATCTCGCCAAGGCCTGCGGCGCGGCCTTTCTGAGGACCGAACAGGGCGGCGCCTAAGCCTGTTTTAAAGCTTTGAGCCGGCCAGTATCAGGCGTTGTCGGCGACGAGCCGCAGCGCGGGCGCGCCGTTTGGCCGGGGCGGCTGGTGGCGGGCTCTGGTGCGCAGAATGCTGTGCGTCAGCCCGCGTCCCGTCGGCTGACAGGGCCGCCAGTCGGGGCCGACCCAGGCGGCGATGTCGTCGCAATCGGCCGCCCAGTCCAGCAGCCGCGCGCGGCGCCAGACATCCCGGTGTTCGTCGGCCGCCCAGTCGCGATATTGCGCGGCCAGCGCGACGATCTCGTCATGGCTGAAATCGCGTGCCGTGGCGCCCGCATCGAGCCGGCGCAAGCTTGGCGCTTCCGCTGCCGAGAATAATCCGCTCACGCTTCCCTCCGCCATGCCGTGTCACCAGCATGGGTTGAGAGAGTGGCGGGCTATGGTTAATGCCCGGTTAACATGCGCCATGGCCTTGCAGATCCAAAATGGCACGGAGCAGGGGCCCCAGGAACGCGGAACATAACGCGGAGACTTGGCTGCCCGAGGGTCATATCGGCTGAACCGACGGCTTGATCGACCTCGATCACGCTCATAGCTTGAGGTTAGACTGATTCTCGAAAAGGGCCCAATCAATGGCTAATCCCAAGGTTGCGGGCAAAACGCCCATTCCAGTCGAGGTGGAAGCGGGCAAGTCCTATTTCTGGTGCACCTGCGGCCTGTCCGCCAACCAGCCCTTCTGCGACGGCTCGCATCAGGCGGAGCGCGTTTTCGAGCCGATGAAATGGACCGCGCCGGAAACCCGCCGCGTCTTCTTCTGCGCCTGCAAGGCGACCAAGGCGCAGCCCTTGTGCGACGGCAGCCACAACATGGCCTGACCCGGAGCGCCGTCCACGCGAACCGGTACGGGATCGAGCCCCACGGTGCGTCGAGAAGATGGCCGTGCTCTTGACCGCACGCTCAATCGTGCGAAACGGGCAGGTTGTTTCCTCTGGCGGCCGTTTCGTCTATGGAATGGCGCGCGGGAGGAACTTGAGCCATGCTGTCCATCACCGTCGTCGCCGCCATTCTGGTCGCCGTGGCGCTGCTCGCCATCATCTTCTACAACCGGCTGGTCAAGCTCCGACAGATGGTCATGGAAGGCTGGTCGGGGATCGACGTGCAGCTCACCCGCCGCTTCGATCTCATTCCCAATCTGATCGAAACCGTGAAGGGCTATGCCGCCCATGAACGCGAGACGTTCGAGGAGGTGACGAGCCTGCGCGCCCGGGCCCAGGCGACGGGCGACGCCCATCCCGCCGAACGCGGCCGGGTCGAGGGCCTGTTGAGCCAGGCGCTCGGCAAGCTGCTGGCCGTCGCCGAGAACTATCCCGACCTCAAGGCGAGCGAGAATTTCCTCGATTTTCAGAACGCGCTCGAGGAGATCGAGGAACAGATCCAGTTCGCCCGCCGCTACTACAATGGCGCGGTGCGCAATCTGAACACCGCCGTCGAACAGTTCCCGTCCAATCTCGTCGCGACATCCTTCGGCTTCCGGCAGGCGGAGTATTTCGAGATGGACACGCCCGAGGCGCGCGGGACGCCGAAGGTCTCCTTCGGCGCCTGATCCGGCCGGGCCTCGCTACGGGAGCGGTCCATGCATCGTTTCGCGGCGCTGCTTGTCGTCCTGATCTGCCTCGCGGCACCGCCCGCCGGCGCGCGCGAGGAAATCATCGACTACAATGTCGATATCGTCGTCGAGACCGACGGCGCCGTCACCGTGACCGAGAACATCCGCGTGCGCGCCGACCGTGACCAGATCCGGCGCGGCATATTCCGCGACCTGCCGGTCAGGGCCTATTTCGAGGATGGCACGGTCGAGCGCTACCGGCTCAGGATCCTGAGCGTCTTGCGCGACGGCGAACCGGAACCCTTCTTCACCGAAGGGTCGACCATCGGGCGGCGCATCTACATCGGCCGGGAGGACGTGCTCCTCCAGCCGGGCATCTACACCTACACGCTGACCTATGAGATGACCGATCAGATCGGCTTCTTCGAGGGCTTCGACGAAGTCTATTGGAACGTCACGGGCACCGAATGGGCGTTTCCCATTCTGTCGGCCTCGGCACGTGTCTTGTTGCCGGTCGGCACGTCCGTTCTGCAAACCGAATCCTATACCGGCCCGCACGGCGCCACCGGTACGATGGCGACGGTCCGGGAACTCAGCGACCGCACGGTCTTGTTCCAGACGACCGCGCCCCTGGCGCCGCGGGAAGGGTTGACCGTCGCGGTAGGCTTCACGCCTGGCACGGTGACGGAGCCGAGCGAGACCGGTTTAATCTTCAAACATGCCCTTGATAATGTCGGCCTGGGCCTTCTGCCGATCGGCTTTCTCGGTCTTCTCGCCTATTACGTCAGTTCCTGGCGACGGGTCGGCCGCGATCCCGTGCGTGGTACGATCATTCCGCTCTTCGAACCGCCGCGCGGCATCTCGCCCGCGGTGGCGAGCTATCTCTTCTTTCGCGGATTTCGCGGCGGTGTCGGCGGCGGCAAGGCCATGGTGGCGGCCATCGTCTCGCTGGCCGTGTCGGGCCGGATCGAGATTTCAGAGGAAGATCACGGTCGCTCGAAAGGCCGCGACAAATACCGGCTTACGCGTTTGTCCGAGACAAGCGCGGGCCTGCCCGTCGGCGAAGCGGCGATTTTCGATAAGCTGGTCGGCACGCAGATATCGGTGGTGCTCGAACGCGCGGCGCGTGCCCGCGTCACCGCCGCCATCCGCGCTTTCTCGAAAGCCATCAGTCACACCTATGGCGGCAAGTATTTCCGCCACAATACGGGCTGGTTCGTCTTCGGCGTGGTCCTGTCGGTCCTGCTGGTGGCCGCCGCGATCGCCTTGCAGCGTCCGCCGGAGAACGCCGTGCCGGCAATCATACTGGCTGTCCTGGGGGGCGTGCTGGGCGCGGTTGCCCTGGCGTTCGGGTTGGCGAAGATGCTTGGTCACGATCCCGGCGGCTCGCGCGTCTTCGGCGTCTTTCTGACCGTCCTGGGCGTGGCCGTCTTGCTGGGCGCGGCGGCACTGCTGTTGGCCTTCAACTGGTGGATGCCGGCATGGGCGCTTCTGTCGATCCTCTTGCTGCCGGCGTTGAACGTCGCCTTCCTGCACGCCTTGCAGCAGGTTCTGCCGCAGGGGCAGAAGGTTCTCGAAGACATCGAAGGGTTCCGGCTCTACCTCGAAGTCGCGGAGAAGGAGCGGTTGAATCTGAACGACGCGCCCGATCTGACGCGCGATCTCTACGAACGCTATCTGCCCTATGCGATCGGACTCGGGGTCGAGGAGCCCTGGACCGAGGCCTTCGAAGCCCAGATCCGCCGGCTCGGCCTGTCCGATGACGGCTACAATCCCACCTGGTATCGCGGCAGCCATTGGAACAGCCACAGCATTACCTCGTCGACCCGGTCGATGTCGTCGGGTCTCGGCTCGGGCGTCGCCAGCGCGGTGCCGTCCTCGTCGGGGTCTTCCGGCGGCGGATCGTCTGGCGGCGGTGGCGGCGGGGGAGGCGGCGGCGGCTGGTAGCTCTGCCCCGGCGCCACGCCGGGGATGACTTTTGCCGCGCCCATTGCTAGGCGAGGGGCGATCATCGCCCGCCGCCCCCAACGACCGACAGTCCTCCATGCCCGATCTTCTGCTCGAACTGTTCTCGGAAGAGATCCCCGCGCGCATGCAACAGCGCGCCGCCGACGACCTGAAGTCGCTCGTCACCAACGGGCTCGTCGATACGGGATTGGTCTATGAATCGGCGTCCGCCTTCGCCACGCCGCGCCGGCTGACCCTGTCGATGACCGGCGTGCCGGTGCGCAGCCCCGATGTGCGTGAACAGCGCAAGGGACCGCGCGTCGGCGCGCCCGATAAGGCGGTCGAGGGCTTCCTGCGCGGCGCCGGTCTGACATCGATCGAGCAGGCCTCGATCGTCGAGGATCCCAAGAAGGGGGCCTTCTACGCCGCCGACATCGTCAAGCCGGGGCGCACGGCTGAAGAGATCATCGCCGAGACGGTCGCCGATGTGATTCGCCGTTTCCCCTGGCCGAAATCCATGCGCTGGGGGGCGATGAGCGCGCCGGCCGACCATGACGCGGCGGCTCACGGCGCGACCGGCACCGGCTCCTTGCGCTGGGTGCGCCCGCTGCAGTCGATCCTGTGCATGTTCGGCCCCGAGACCGAGGAACCCGAGGTTATCGCGTTCGAGGTCGACGGCCTGAGATCCGGCAATCTCACCCATGGCCACCGCTTTCTGTCGCCAGATCCGATCCCCGTGCGGCGCTTCGACGACTATGTGGCCAATCTCGAACGCGCTCATGTCATTCTCGATGCCGCCCGCCGCGCCGACATCATTCGCCACGACGCGGAAACGCTGGCTTTCGCGCAAGGGCTGACGCTTGTCGACGATCCAGCCCTGATCGCCGAGGTCGCCGGCCTCGTCGAATGGCCCGTGGTGCTGATGGGCCGGTTCGACGCGGATTTCCTCGACCTGCCCGACGAGGTGATCCGGGCCACCATCCGCGCCAATCAGAAATGCTTCGTCGTCCGTGACGGCGACGCGCTATCGAACAAGTTCCTCATGGTCGCGAATACGGTGGCGCGTGACGGCGGCGCGCAGATCGTGGCCGGCAATGAACGGGTCATCGCGGCCCGGTTATCCGACGCCAAGTTCTTCTGGGACACCGACCGCGCGATCCGGCTCGAAGACCGGATGGGCCGGTTCGAGACGATCGTCTTCCACGACAGGCTCGGCACGCAAAAGGCGCGTATCGACCGGATCGTGGCGCTGGCGCGCGATCTCGCGCCAGCGGTCGGCGCCGATGCCGATCTCGCCGGCAAGGCGGCGCTGTTGAGCAAGATGGACCTCGCCACCGAGGTCGTCGGCGAGTTTCCCGAAACCCAGGGCCTGATGGGCTATTACTATGCCACGCTCGAAGGCCAGGAGCCCGAGGTGGCCGCCGCCATCCGCGACCATTACAAGCCGCAGGGGCCGTCGGACGCGGTGCCGGCCGAGCCGGTGGCGATCGCCGTGGCGCTGGCCGACAAGCTCGACATGCTGACCGGCTTCTGGGCGATCGGCGAGACGCCGACGGGATCGAAGGACCCGTTCGCGCTGCGGCGGGCAGCGCTTGGAATCATCCGCATCATCCTCGACAATGGTCTGCGGCTGAGGCTCGAACAGCATTTCGCCGGCGTTATGGCCGGCCTCGATCCGGCGCGGCGCAAGGACGTCGCGGCCGATCTCCTGGCCTTCTTCGCCGATAGGCTCAAGGTTCAGCTCCGCGATCAGGGCGCGCGCCATGATCTGGTCGATGCGGTCTTCGCGCTGTCGGGCGAAGACGATGTGCGCGACGATCTCCTGATGATCGTGCGGCGCATCGAGGCGCTGGCTGGTTTTCTGTCGAGCGAGGACGGCGCCAATCTCCTGGCCGCCTATCGCCGCGCCGCCAACATCCTGCGCATCGAGGAGAAGAAAGACGGCCGCAGCTTTGACGGCGCCGTCGACGTCGCGCTGATGAAATCCGACGGGATCGGCGAGGAAGACCGGCTCTACGAAGCCCTCGGCGCGGCGCGCGGCGCGGCCGAGGCGGCGCTGGCGCTGGAGGATTTCGAGGCCGCCATGCGCGCGCTCGCGAACTTGCGCGCGCCGGTCGACGCCTTCTTCGATCACGTCACGGTCAATGCCGAGGATGCGCGGCTGCGCGAAAACCGCCTCACGCTCCTCGGCGCCGTCCGCGACACCATGGACCGCGTCGCCGCTTTCGACCGTATCGAGGGCTAGCGCTTGGCGGTCATGTCGGCGGACGCGACCGCCCGTCAGATTGACCCGGTCAGTTCACCCGGACATAGGCGCGCATGGCGCGCAGGGCTTCTGTTTCGAAAAAGCGCACGCAGGCATCGCGTTCGAGCGGGGTCTTGAAGCCGGTCCTGACCCGCTGCGCGCAATAGAAGTGATAGGCGGAGGGCAGATCGTAATTGCCCTGGCAGGCGCGCTGTTCGATCCCCGACGCAAACCCTTTCAGCATGCCGTCGAGGCAGCGCTGGAAGCGTTCGTCCTCGCCGGGGTCGGCCGCTGCCGCCGGGCCCGCGCCGGCAATGCCGACCGTCAGGGCCAAAAGGGCGGCCGAGGCCGCCAATTGAAATCGTTTCAAGGTCCTGCTTTTCAAGGTCTCGCCTTTCATCATCAGGAACCGATGCCGCCCGGGGATCGCCGGGCCGGCCGAGGTCCGTTTGCCGGTGCAGACCTGCCGGTAACCTCCCCGTCTGGTCTCAAGCCTGCGAGAAATCGCCGTTTTCGGCGTTCGGCGGCCTGACGCGGCGCAACAAATGACAAAGCACCAGTCCGCTATATGACAGAATCGTAACAGCGAATCGCAAAAGGCGCAATCTGTGCGCCTTTTTGGCGGTGCGCCCGGCGGAGGCCTGGGGAAAAGCCGGTCAACGGGCATTGCGCCCCTGTGGCGATTGTTCAATGGAAATCGGGCGCCGACTGGCGTATGACGCGGTGCACATATTGCGCCGGGCCCGTTTCGAACCCTGGGGTCCGGGCGTCTTGGATTGGATGAAGGGCAGCAAAGCGAGCCACGCCATGACGAAATGGGTTTACGGCTTTGGGGACGGTGCGGCGGAAGGCCGCGCCGACATGCGCGATCTTCTTGGCGGCAAGGGCGCCAATCTGGCGGAGATGTGCAATCTCGGCCTGCCGGTGCCGCCGGGCTTCACGATCACGACCGAGGTGTGCACGCATTATTATGCCCATGGCCGCAGCTATCCGGACGAGCTGCGCGCCCAGGTCGACGCGGCGCTCGACGCGGTCAGCGGCATCGTCGGCAAGGCGTTCGGCGACATGACCGACCCGCTCCTGGTGTCGGTCAGGTCGGGGGCGCGCGCGTCGATGCCCGGCATGATGGACACCGTGCTCAATCTCGGCCTCAACGACCGCACCGTCGAAGCGCTCGCCGACAAGGCCGGCGATCGGCGGTTCGCGCTCGATTCCTATCGCCGCTTCATCCAGATGTATGCCGATGTCGTGATGGGCGTCGACCATCACAATTTCGAGGAGATCCTGGAGACCCACAAGGAACGCCAGGGCGTGATGCTCGACACCGATCTCGAAGCGGGCGACTGGGAGGAGATCATCGCTCGCTACAAGGCCTGTGTCGCCGAGACCGCCGGTAAGGATTTCCCGCAGGACCCGCGCGAACAGCTCTGGGGCGCGGTCGGCGCCGTCTTCTCGTCCTGGATGAACCAGCGCGCGATCACCTATCGCCGCCTGCACCACATCCCCGAAAGCTGGGGCACGGCGGTCAATGTCCAGGCCATGGTGTTCGGCAATATGGGCGAGACGTCGGCCACCGGTGTCGCGTTCACGCGCAATCCCTCGACCGGCGCCAACGAGCTCTACGGCGAATTCCTGGTCAACGCCCAGGGCGAGGACGTGGTCGCCGGCATCCGCACGCCGCAGGACCTGACGGAAGCGGCGCGGATCGCCGCGAAGTCCGACAAGCCCTCGCTCGAAACCGCGCTGCCGGAGGCGTTCCGTCAGTTCGTCGACATCTGCGACCGGCTCGAAAGTCACTACCGCGACATGCAGGACCTCGAATTCACCATCGAGGACGGCCGCTTGTGGATGTTGCAGACCCGGTCGGGCAAGCGCACCGCGCGCGCCGCCATCCGCATCGCGGTCGACATGGCCAATGAAGGGCTGATCAGCCGCGACGAGGCGGTGGCGCGCATCGATCCCGCCTCGCTCGATCAGTTGCTGCATCCGACCATCGATCCCAAGGCCGAACGCCATATCGTGGCCTCGGGCCTGCCTGCATCGCCGGGCGCGGCCGTCGGCAAGATCGTGTTCACCTCGGAAGACGCCGAACGCCTCGCCGCCAATGGAGAGGACGTCATCCTGGTGCGCGTCGAAACCTCGCCGGAAGACATTCACGGCATGCATGCCGCCAAGGGCATCCTGACCACGCGCGGCGGCATGACGAGCCATGCGGCGGTGGTGGCGCGCGGCATGGGCACGCCTTGCGTCTCCGGCGCCGGCACCATTCGCGTCGATCATGCCAAGAAGAAGATGCTGGCCATGGGCCGCAGCTTCGACGAGGGCGAGGTGATCACCATCGACGGTTCGACCGGGCAGGTCATGGCCGGCGAGATCGCCATGCTGCAGCCGGAACTGTCGGGTGATTTCGCCGATCTCATGGCCTGGGCCGACACGCGCCGGCGCATGGCGGTGCGCACCAATGCGGAAACGCCGAAGGACGCCCGCGCGGCGCGCGATTTCGGCGCCGAGGGCATCGGCCTGTGCCGCACCGAGCACATGTTCTTCTCCGAGGACCGCATCCTCGCGGTGCGCGAGATGATCCTGGCGTCCGACAGCGACGGCCGGCGCGCGGCGTTGGGCAAGATCCTGCCGATGCAGCGGGCCGACTTCGTCGACCTGTTCGAGATCATGGCCGGCCTGCCGGTGACGATCCGCCTGCTCGACCCGCCGCTGCACGAATTCCTGCCGCATGGCGCGGACGACATCGCCGAGGTGGCCCAGGCGATGGGCGTCAGCGAAAGCGTCCTCGCCGACCGCGTCGACGCGCTGCACGAGTTCAACCCCATGCTGGGCCATCGCGGCTGCCGGCTTGGCGTCAGCCATCCCGAGATCTACGAGATGCAGGCGCGCGCGATCTTCGAGGCCGCCGTCGAGGCGGGCAAGCGCGCCGGCCGGGCGGTGGTGCCCGAGGTCATGATCCCGCTGGTCATGAGCCGCGCCGAACTCGACATGCTGAAACGGCACATCGTCGCCGTGGCGGAGGCTGTCGAGGCTGAGACCGGCACGCCGCTGACCTATCAGATCGGCACGATGATCGAACTGCCGCGGGCTGCCTTGCGGGCGCATGAGATCGCCGAGGCCGCCGAGTTCTTCTCCTTCGGCACCAATGATCTGACCCAGACGACCTTCGGCATCAGCCGCGACGATGCCGGCGGCTTCCTGACCGGCTATGTCGAGCGCGGCCTCCTGGAGACCGACCCCTTCGTGACGCTCGACGTCGAGGGTGTCGGTGAACTGGTGCGACTTGCCTCCGAGCGCGGCCGGGAGACGCGGGCCGATATCAAGCTCGGCATTTGCGGCGAACATGGCGGCGATCCGGCCTCGATCCAGTTCTGCGAGACGATCGGGCTCGACTATGTGTCCTGCTCGCCGTTCAGGGTGCCGATCGCCCGGCTGGCCGCCGCCCAGGCCGCGCTGGCCGTGCCCACCGACCGCGCCGAAGCGGCCGAATAAGTCGCGCGATGCCCGAAAGCGGCGACAGGCCGGGCGGTATCGCCGCGCTCGATGCCTTGCGCGCCGGCGGCAAGGTCGCCCTGGCCGAGGCCCTGACGGCGGTCGAGACACGAGCCGGCGCGGATGAGGTGATCGATCTCCTCGACGCAGCCTTCGCCGATCCGCGCGGCCATGTGCTCGGCATTACTGGCCCACCCGGCGTCGGGAAATCGACGCTGACGCATGCCCTTCTGACCGCCTGGCGGCGCGCCGGTCGTTCGGTCGGCGTCATCGCCGTCGATCCGTCGTCGCAGCGGACCGGCGGCGCGCTGCTCGGTGACCGCACGCGTATCCGCACCGATCCCGAGGACGATCAGGCCTTTGTCCGCTCCATGGCCGCCCGCGACCGGCTCGGCGGGCTGAGTGCCGAAACCGTCGCGGCCATGGTGCTGTTCCGCGCGGTGTTCGACGTCACGATCATCGAAAGCGTCGGCATCGGCCAGTCGGAGGCCGATATCGGCTTCGCCGCCGATACGGTCCTGTTGTGTATCCAGCCCGGATCCGGCGACAGCCTGCAATTCATGAAGGCCGGCATCATGGAAGTCCCGGACATCGTCACCGTCACCAAGATCGATCAGGGCCGTCTCGCCGAGCGGGCGCGGGCCGATGCCGCCGGCGCGCTGGGTCTCGCCCAATCTGGCGACCTGCCGGTGCTCGCGGTCTCGGCCGCGACGGGCGAGGGGATCCCGGCGCTGATCGAGGCCGTGTCCGGCCATGTCGACGCCCTGTCGCCGGCCGCGCGCACCACCCGCCGCCTCGCCCAGGCCATGCGCTGGCGGGAGGATGCGGTGCGCACCGCCTTCGGCCGTGCCGGGCTCGCCCATCTGACCTGTCTCGATGGTGGCATCGGCCCAGGCCCGTTCCGAACCATGCGTGACGATCTGGCGCGGTTCGAGGTCATCCGGCGCGACTGAGACCCGTTTGCGACAGGCAACCGGAAGATGACGGTCCCGAAGGGCCGATCGCGCGACACGGTTAAGCGTCCGTCAATTTTTTTCATGCGAAATGAGTGAAGTCGATTTGCGCAACCGGCGGCGGGGGCATGCCGCGCGTGGCAAGGCGCCTTTTGTTCGTGTTCGGGGCTGTCGGCCCCGCTTGTCCTTGTGGAGTTGTCGGTGCGGAACTCGTTTTCGGTTCTCAAGCGGTACGCGGCGCGTTTCAGGCTCAGCGTCCCCCTCGTCGCGGTCCTGGCTTTCGTCTCGCTGACCACCGAAGCGGCCTATCAGGACGCCACCGCCCTCGTCATGGACGAACGGCAGGATGCGCTCCGCTGGCGCGCCGCGCTCGTCGATTCGCCGCATGGCTCGGTGCATCAGGCCAGCCTGTCCTTCTGGGACCGCCGGCAGGCCCAGGGCAGCCACAACACGGTCGGGCTGTCGCAAGGCACCGGCAAGACCGGTGATGTCGTCGCCATCGATCCCGCCGCGCCGCTGGTGACCGGATCGGTGCCGGTGCGACCGGCCAGCCTGACGCCCGAGGTCAACCGCGCCGCCAAGGGCAGTCTGATGATGTCGCGGGCGAAGAGTGACGGCCCGCTCCTGTTCGACGCCCATCGCGGCGGGCTGGTGCGCCAGCCGCGCATGGTTATCGAGGCGCCGGCCGAGGCGCTGCCGCCGACCTCCTTTCTCGACATCGGCGAGGAGCGATCGATCGTCCTGGCCGGGCTCGGCCTGACCAATGTCGGGCTGACGAGCTTCGCCGATCAGGGCCATCTGCCCAACCTCTTCGACACGCGGCCGCTGCGCTCGCTGGTCAATCCGAAGAAATGGGCGCGCGAGCACCACTGCCTCGCCATCGCCATCTATCATGAAGCGCGCGGCGAGCCGCTGCGCGGTCAGCATGCGGTGGCCCAGGTCATCCTGAACCGGGTCGAGAGCCGGCACTATCCGAGCACGATCTGCGGCGTGGTCTATCAGAACAGCCACTGGCGCTATCGCTGCCAGTTCACCTTCGCCTGCGACCGGCATTCCGACCGGATCCGCGACCAGCGGTCCTGGAAAGTGTCCGAGGAGGTGGCCGAGGACATCATGACCGGCCGCGTCTGGCTGCCGGGCGTCGGCGGCTCGACCCATTATCATGCCAACTATGTGCGGCCGCGCTGGATCCGCGACATGGTGCATCGCGAGACCATCGGCAAGCACATCTTCTACATGGTCCGGCGCTGGCTGCGCGAAGCCTAAGCGCGCCCGATCGCTCCGTCGGCTACAAACCAAAAAGGCCGGGCGATGTGCCCGGCCTTTTCGCGTTCTTGGATGTGCTCTAGCTCATTGATCTTATGCAATTCCGGGCCCGATACGAGTTCCGACTTTCGCTGGAAGTGCGCTAGCCGCGCAGGCTGGCCGGCAGTTCGACATCGATGCGCAGGAGCGGCACCGTGTCGACATGGCCGGTGCGCACGCGCACGCCCTCGGGCTTGAGTCTGACATGGCGCGAGACGACCGCGATGATCTCCTCGCGCAGCACCGCGACGAGATCGCGCTGGCCGATCAGGGCGCGCTCATGGTCCAGAAGTGATTTGAGCCGGTCGCGTGCCACCCGCGCCGAGCGCTGGCGCCGGAACGGGTTGAACCAGGTCAGGCTGAAGGCGGTCATGCGGCGGCCCTCCGGCCGAACAATCGGTCGAAGAAGCCCGTCCGCTCCATCGGAACGGCGATCTCGACCGCCTCGCCGGCGAGGCGCTTGGCGGCGGTTTCATAGGCGATGCCGGCGGGTCCGATCGGCGAGATCATGGTCACCGGCGTGCCGACATTGGAGGCCCGCAGCACGTCCTCGCTTTCGGGCACGATGCCGAGCAGCGGCACCGACAGGATGTCGACAACATCGTCGGTGGTCAGCATTTCGCCGCGGCTGACGCGCGCCGGATCGTAGCGCGAGATCAGGAGATGCTTGTCGATGCGCCCGCCCTGTTCGGCCTGTTCGGTGCGCGCGTCCAGCATGCCGATGATGCGGTCGGAATCGCGCACCGACGAGACTTCCGGATTGGTCACGACGATCGCCTGATCGGCATGGCGCATGGCCAGGATGGCGCCGCGCTCGATGCCGGCCGGGCTGTCGCAGAGCACGAAGTCGAAGCTGTCGCGCAGTTCGCTTATGACGCCGGCGACGCCCTCTTCGGTCAGCGCGTCCTTGTCGCGGGTCTGCGAGGCCGGCAGCAGCCAGAGGTTGTCGAGCCTCTTGTCCTTGACGAGCGCCTGCGACAGCTTGGCCTGGCCCTGCACCACATTGATGAAGTCGAAGACCACGCGGCGTTCGGCGCCGAGCACCAGGTCGAGATTGCGCAAGCCCACGTCGAAATCGACGACGGCGACCGAATGTCCCATCCGGGCCAGCGACGATCCGATGGCGGCCGTCGTGGTGGTCTTGCCGACCCCGCCCTTGCCTGATGTGACGACGATAACGTGCGACATGGTGTTCGGTGTCCTCCGCGTCAGAAGAATGTCTAGTCGAGGCGCCGGACGAGCATCTGCCCGTCGCTGAGCCGGGCCTCGACGGGCTGGCCGGCGAGATCGGCGCCGGCGTCCTCGGCGACCTGGTAATAGCCGGCGATGCCAAGCAGTTCGGCATCGAAGCGGCGGCAGAAGATCCGTGCTTCTTGATTGTCGGGCGCGCCGGCGACGACGCGGCCACGCAGGGCGCCATAGACATGGACCGATCCGCCGGCGAGGATCTCGGCGCCCGATGACACCGATCCGCAGACCGTGACGTCGCCGTCGAGGAAGCTGATGGTCTCGCCGGAGCGGATGTTGCGATCCAGAAGCAGCGAGGCGGGGCGTGGCGGGCTGTCCGCCGCGGCCTGCGTCTCGGCGGGCGCGGGCAGGGCGGCCGTCACCGGACGGCCCGAAGCCGCCGGCAATGGCGCGAGTTCCGGCGCCACCCAGTCGGCCGCGACGCCCTCGACGCTGACGACGCGCAGATCGCGTGCGCGCAATGTCCTGAGAACGTCGTCGACCTCGTCCTTGCTGGTCCCGAAACGGGACAGATCGAGCACGACCGGGCGGTTGGCGAGCGCGCCCTTGGAGCGCTTGAGCCAGGTGTCGAGTTCGCCGAGCCAGTCGGCCAGCGGCGGATTGGGCGCCAGCACGAAGGCCAGGAAGGAACGGCCGAGGAACCGGAAACCCGGTTGGGCGAGGGTGGCTGGAACGGCTGTCATGATCTTGGGTCGACGATCCGCGAGTCGCTAGGGGTCGACCCCATTAACCAAGCGTTAGGGTTAACAGCGCGTTAAGAAACCCCACCCGTCCACCGGGTTGCGATCAAAGCGCGCGGACGCCGCGATCAGCCAAGCATGTCGAGGCCGAGATCGAGCACCGGCGCGGAATGGGTCAGCGCGCCGACTGAGATCAGATCAATGCCGGTTTCCGCCACCGCCCGCACGCTGTCGAGCCCGATGCCGCCCGAGGCCTCGGTGATGACATGGCCGGGGACCCGGCGCACCGCCTCGCGCAGATCGGCGGGCGCCATATTGTCGAGCAGCACCACGTCGCAACCCTCGTCGAGCGCGATGTCGAGTTGGTCGAGCGTGTCGACCTCGACCTCGATCTTCACCATATGGCCGGCGCGGCGCTTGGCGGCGCGCAGCGCGTGCGCGATGCCGCCGGCGGCCGCGATATGGTTGTCCTTGATCAATACCGCGTCGGAGAGACCGAAACGATGGTTCATGCCGCCGCCGGCGCGCACCGCGTATTTCTCGAAGGCGCGCAGGCCCGGCGTTGTCTTTCGGGTGCAGACGATATTGGCGCCGGTATCGGCGACGGCCGACACGAAGCCCGCCGTCAGCGTGGCGATGCCCGACAGATGGCCGAGAAAGTTCAGCGCCGTGCGTTCCGCCGTCAGGATGCCGCGCGCGGGGCCTTCGATCTCGGCGACGACACTGCCGGCCGCGACGGGATCGCCATCGTCGGCGGTGGCCGCGAACCCGATGTCTTCGTCGACCTGCCAGAAGGCTTCCTCGGCACAGGCGAGACCGGCCAGCACGCCCGGCCTGCGTGCCCGGATCACCGCGCGGCCGGTCGCCGCGTCCTCGACGGTCGCTTCCGTCGTGATGTCGCCGGCAAGGCCGAGATCCTCGAGCAAGGCGCGCCGCACCGCATCCTCGATGAGCGGGGCGGGGATGGGCGAGAGGGACGGGCGATCGGCCATGGTTCAGCTTGCCAGCCGTGCCGGCCCGGCGCCAGGGTTTTTGCCCGTCTCGCGCCGCAGATCCGCCATGCCATGGCTGTGCCGTTCGGCCTGCGCCGGATCGGCATCTGGGAAGTCGGACCGGAAATGCCCGCCCCGGCTCTCGGTCCGGTCGAGGGCGGCGGTGGCGACGAAGCGGGCCGCCAGCAGCATGTCCCGAAGCCCGCCAGCGTAGGGATGGCGGGCTTCAAGCTCGTCGAATATGGCGAGCGCCCGGGTCAGCGTATCGGCGGAGCGGATGACGCCGACATCGTCGGACATGGTACGCCGCAGACGGGCCACCGCGTCGGGCGGGGCGGGCGCGCGGACGGCACCTGCCGTGTCATGCACCGGGTCGAGCCGGTCATCGACCGGTTCCAGGCCGAGAATGTCGTCGGCCGCATGGGCGGCGAAGACGGCCGCCTCCAGAAGCGAGTTCGAGGCCAGCCGGTTGGCGCCATGCACGCCCGTCGCCGTGACCTCGCCGATGGCCCACAAACCGTCGACGGTGGTGCGCCCGCGCGCATCCGTCACCACGCCGCCCATGTGATAATGCGCCGCCGGTTCGACCGGAATAGGATCGGTCAGCGGATCGAGGTCGGCGTCCCGGCAGGTCGCCATCAGCTTGGGGAAATGGCCGGCCAGGTCCGCGCCGAGCGTCGTGCAGTCGAGAAAGGCGCCGCCGTCGCGGGTCTGGGCATGAACGGCGCGGGCGACGACGTCGCGCGGGGCGAGCTCGGCATCGGGATGCAGGTCCGGCATGAACCTGTCGCCGGCGCGGTCGACCAATATCGCGCCTTCGCCGCGCAGGGCTTCGGTGGCGAGCGGCGCCGGATCGCCGCCCACGGCGATCGCCGTGGGGTGGAACTGGACGAATTCGGCATCGGCGATGCGCGCGCCGGCCCGCGCCGCCATCACCAGGCCTTCGCCGCGCGCCTGCGGGGGATTCGTGGTCACGGCATAGAGCCGGCCGATGCCGCCGGTCGCCAAGACGACCGCCCGCGCGCGGAGACTGATGCGTTCGGGCCCCGCCTCGGCTGTCGTGCGCCGCGCCTCAATGCCGGTGACGAAGCGGTTCCAGGTCAGAAGCCGGTCGGCGACATAGCCTTCGACGACCCGGATCGACGGCGTCGCATGGACGGTCGCGACGAGCGCTTCCATGATCGCCTTGCCGGCGAGATCGCCGCCGACGCGGACGATGCGCTTGGCCGAATGAGCGGCTTCCCGCGACTGCACCAGCCGGCCGGCGAGGTCGCGGTCGAACGGCACGCCATAGTCGAGGAGATCGTGGATCCGGTCGGCGGCTTCCTCGACCATCATGCGCGCCATCGCCGCGTCGACCAGGCCGCCGCCGGCACGGATGGTGTCGGCGAGATGGGCTTCGGTGGTGTCGCCGGTGCCGATGGCGGCCGCGATGCCGCCCTGCGCCCAGGCCGAGGACGCGCCCTGGCCGATCGGCGCCGCCGCGATCACGGTGACGGGTTTCGGCGCGAGCTTCAGCGCGCAGAACAGCCCGGCGAGCCCAGCGCCGACGATGACCACATCGTCGACGCCCTGCCAACTCGCCGGCGAGAGTTCCTGTGGCGCGCTCATGCTAGTCGCTTCGTCCTCGGTTCATGCAGGCGTTAACCTGACCGCTTCGGCCTCATGGTGAGGCGCGTGCCCGCCCGGCCGGCGCGCGTCTCGAACCATGGGCGATCCCGCCACGCCGGGCCGGTTCCATGTGACGCTTATCCGTCGAGACGCAGCCATTGGCTGCTCCTCAGGATGAGGGCGGACGTGACGCCTCAGTTCTTCTTCAGCGCCAGCATGCGGTCGATGGCGACCTTGGCGCGGTCGGCGGTGGCGGGATCGACCAGCACTTCCTCCTCCATGGTCAAGAGGCTGTCGAGCACCTTGTCGAGCGTGATCCGCTTCATGTGCGGGCAGAGATTGCACGGCCGGATGAACTCGGTCTCGGGCGCATTCACGGCCACATTGTCGGCCATCGAGCATTCGGTCACCATGACCACCTTGGCCGGCGCCTCGGTCTTCACCCAGTCGATCATATGCGCGGTCGAGCCGGTGAAATCGGCTTCCGCGAGAACGTCCGGCGGGCATTCGGGATGGGCGATGATGCGGAGCGAGGGATCGCTTTCCCGATAGGCGCGCAGTTCGTCGCCGGTGAAGCGCTCATGCACCTCGCAATGGCCGCGCCAGGTGATGATCTCGACATCGGTCTGCTGCTGCACCCATTTGGCGAGATATTCGTCGGGGATGCAGATGACCCGGTCGACGCCGAGCGATTCGACCACCTGAACCGCGTTCGACGAGGTGCAGCAGATATCGCTTTCCGCCTTCACCTCGGCCGAGGTGTTGACATAGGTGACGACCGGCGCGCCCGGATAGGCGGCCCGCATGGCGCGCAAATCCGCCGCGGTGATCGAATTGGCCAGGGAACAGCCCGCCCGCATGTCCGGGATCAGGATCGTCTTGTCCATATTGAGGATCTTCGACGTCTCGGCCATGAAATGAACGCCGCACTGGACGATGATCTCGGCATCGGTGCGGGTCGCCTCCATGGCGAGCTGCAGCGAGTCGCCGGCGAAGTCGGCGATGCAGTGGAAGATCTCCGGCGTCATGTAGTTATGCGCCAGGACGACCGCGTTGCGCTCGCGCTTGAGCCGGTTGATGGCGTGGATCGTCGGCGCGAAGAACGGCCATTCGACCGGCGGGATGACGCGCGACACCCTGTCATAGAGCGGGCGCATCTCGCGCTCGATCTCCGGCGTGAAGGTCAGATCCGGGCGCGGCAGGACGCCATATGTCTCGGCCGCCGTCCGGCCCGTCCGCGCCGGCATGATCGGCGTATGGAGATTGGCCAGTGTCATGCGCGTCTCCTCGATCGTCATGTCACGCCGGCCCGGACAATTGCGTGTCGCGGGTTCCGGCTTGTTATACTCAAAATGAGTATATATGGTGCGAAAGAAAAGCCGCAACCGGACGACATTCCATTATCCGCTGCGGCAATCCTTATGTTCACTTTGAGCATAGCTCAGATCACGCGGCCTGCAAACCCCGCCCGTATCCGCAAAAATGCATAGCTCGGGGTGCAAATCCTCATGCTGCGGGCGCCGTACTTGCTGGCGAAGCCGTGCTAGGTTCAGCCAGTTTTCGTTTCGATCCATCTCACGGGAGTGCCGCATGACCGCTTCGGCCGCCTGGCGCACGCCGCTCGTCATCATCACCGTCGGCTGCGTGATCGCGCTTCTGACCAATGGGCCGCGCGCCAGCATGGGCCTGTTCCTGGCGCCGATGTCGGACGCTTTCGCCTGGCCGCGCGAGATCTTCGCGCTGGCGCTGGCCATCCAGAACATCCTGTGGGGCGTCATGCAGCCGGTCTTCGGCGGCATCGCCGACCGCTATGGCACCAGCAAGGTTCTCATGGCGGGCGCGGTGCTCTATGCCATCGGCCTTGCCGCCATGGCCTATTCGGACACGCCGGGGCTGTTGTATTTCACCGCCGGCATCGTGACAGGCGTGGCCATCGCGGCGGCGTCGTTCTCCATCGTCATCGCCGCCTTCTCGCGCCTGCTGCCGCCCGAAAAGCGCTTCATCGGCTTCGGCATCGCGACGGCGGCGGCCTCGATGGGCCAGTTCGTCTTCGCTCCGCTTGGCCAGGGCTTCATCATGGCCTTCGGTTGGCAGACCGCGCTGATCCTGCTCGGCGCCATCGTGTTGCTCATCATCGTTCTGGCGCCGGTGGTCGAAAGCCGCGGCGGCGGTGAGGAAGGCCCCGAACAGACCTTCCGCCAGGCGATCTCCGAAGCCTTCCGCCACCCGTCCTATGTACTTCTGGTGTTCGGCTTCTTCGTCTGCGGCTTTCATGTCGCCTTCATCACCGTCCACCTGCCGCCCTATCTGGCCGATGTCGGGATCGGCCCGCAATGGGGTGCCTGGGCCATCGCCATGGTCGGGCTGTTCAATGTCATCGGCTCCTATTCGGCCGGGGTCCTGAGCGGCAAGATGCCGAAACCCTATCTTCTGAGCGCCATCTATGCGTTGCGATCGCTGGCCATCCTGGTCTTCATTCTCGTGCCCGTCTCGATTCCCTCGGTGCTGATCTTCTCGGCGGCGATCGGCCTTCTCTGGCTGTCGACGGTACCGCCGACCTCGGGTCTCGTCGCGGTGATGTTCGGTACGCGCTATATGGGCATGCTGTTCGGTTTCGTGTTCTTCTCCCACCAGGTCGGCGCCTTTCTCGGCGTCTGGCTCGGCGGCCGGCTCTACGACACGACGGGCTCCTACGACATCGTCTGGTGGCTGTCGGTGGCGCTCGGCCTGTTCGCCGCCCTTGTCCATTGGCCGATCAAGGAGGCGCCGGTGGAAAGGCCGCAAACGGCCTGAGGAGCGCCACGACGGATCGAAACGGCGAATTCGGCTTGCGCCCACCGCCCGGGCTCGGGCACAACCCACCCCACGCGATCAGGATGCGGATCAAGAATAACGGGGAGTGATGCGCGATGGACCGTTTCAAGGCCGTTCTCGTCGAGCGCGAGGGGGAAAAGGGGCAGAAGGTCGGCATGGCCGAGATCGGCCTCGACGATCTGATGGCCGGCGACGTCGTCGTCCGTGTCGCCCATTCGACGGTCAACTATAAGGACGGGCTCGCGATCACCGGCAAGGCGCCGGTGGTGCGCGCCTTTCCGATGATCCCAGGCATCGATTTCGCCGGCACGGTGGAAAGCTCCGACCATGCCGACATCAAGCCGGGCGATCAGGTCGTGCTCAATGGCTGGGGCGTCGGCGAGACCCATATGGGGGGCTATGCCGCTTTCGCCCGCGTCAAGGGCGACTGGCTGGTGCCACTGCCCGACGGCATGACGACCGCCCAGGCCATGGCGATCGGCACCGCGGGCTATACCGCGATGCTCTGCGTCCTGGCGCTCGAAGACCATGACGTGACACCCGATAAGGGGCCGGTCATCGTGACGGGTGCCGCCGGCGGGGTCGGCTCGGTCGCCATCGCGATCCTGGCCAAGCTCGGCTATCACGTCATCGCCTCGACCGGGCGGGCCAGCGAGGCGGATTATCTCAAGGGCCTCGGCGCCGCCGAGATCCTCGACAGGGAGGAATTGTCCGGCACGCCGCGTGCGTTGAACAAGGAACGTTTCGCCGGCGCCGTCGATGCGGTCGGCTCGACGACGCTCGCCAATCTCCTGTCAATGACGAAATATGGCGGCGCGGTCGCGGCCTGCGGGCTCGCCGGCGGCATGGATCTGCCATCGTCGGTCGCGCCCTTCATCCTGCGCGGCGTCAATCTTCTCGGCATCGATTCCGTCATGGCGCCGAAGGAAAAACGCCTCAGAGCCTATCAGCGCCTCGTCGCCGATCTCGACATGGCGAAACTCGCCGCGATGACCACCCATATCGGCCTCGACGATGTCATCCAGGCCGGCCACGACATTCTCGACGGCAAGGTGCGCGGCCGTCTGGTGGTTGATATCGCGTGATCGCCAGCCTATCGCGCCGGGTCTGATCAGGCCGCGTCGCGCAGCGCGCCGGCCGCCGGTTCCGACGGCGGTCCTTCGGGGCCGGCACCGCGCGGCGGGTCGCGGCGCGACAGAAGCCGCTGATAGACGAGCCCGATGGCGATCAACACCAGGCCGAGCCCGATGAAGGACAGGGCTCGCAGGACACCGTCGAGTTCCGCCATGTCGACAAGGAAGGCCTTCAGCACTGCTAGCACGATGACGAGGGCCGATGCGGTCCTGAGCAGGCGGATGTTCAGGACGAAACCGGCCGCCAGCAGCGCGATGCCATAGACCAGCCAGCCGACGGAATAGGCGTAGAGTTCGGCGCCGGCCGGCGCGACGAGGGTGTCGAAGGGCAGGAAGAACCGCCGGATCGCCAGCGTGATCCAGACGAAGCCCATGACCAATGCGGCAATGGCGGCGGCGATGGTCTGAACCCGACTGGAATCCTGCCGGGCCACCAGCGCATAGGCGCCGAGCGCCAGCGCTGGCAAGAGATAGGCCGGGATCAGACCGTTGAGGAGACGTCCATCGCCGACGGACAGCCCCAATAGCAGCGGATTGGCCGCGATCAGATAGGCCGAGCCGGCGATCCCGATCCAAAGCGCTGCCCGTTGCAGCCGGTAGATCGCCCGTGACGCGCCCTTGTCGACCTGCCAGTGGAGCAGCACGGCGATGACGAGCGGCAGGCTTACCCAGGCGCCGACCGTTCCGAGCGCCGGTTCGGCGCGCATGTCGCCGCCGCTGACGGCATGGTGGATCTCTAGCGCGACCAGCAGTGCCGCATAGACGATCGCCAAGACATCGAAGACAGCCGTGGCGATCGGCGCGGACAGGCGTCGAAACGTCCGCCCGGCATAGGCGAAGGCCAGGGCCGTCAAGCCATAGACCCATAGCAGGCCATTGACGATCGGCGTGGTGCCCAGATCAAAACCGATGAGCAGCGGGTCATGCAGCGTGCGCCCGACGACGATGGCGGCGACCACGATCGCCAGCGGTCCCAGCCCGCTGATGGCGCGCAACGTCGCCAGCCAGGCGAGCGCGGCGGCGAGAAGCGCCAGGGACACGGTCAGCCAGCCGGTTTCGAACAGCATGGTCAGGCCGAGACAGAGGGCGGCCACCGATCCGGCGGCCGCGAAGCCAATCGCGCGTTCGTCATGGCCTTGCCCGCGCGACCGCCGCATGGCGATATCGGTCTGCAGCGCGTTGAGGCCGGCGAGCAACAGCGCCAGGCCGATGAAGACGGCGGTCGGCTGGAAGGCGGCGATCCGCCAATAGGCGATGGCCAGAAGCGCGACCGGCCCGAGTGCTGCGGCCAGGGCGAGAAGGCCGCGGGTGCCGCTGGTCGCGCCGAAGGCGAGGAAACCCGCCATCAGCGCGGCGCCGAACAGCGTCGCCCAGATGCGGAAGGCGACGACCCGTTCCGGCACGACGGGGGCGAGGCCGAGCGGGCCGGCGGGAGCCAGCGCGCCGACCGGATCGCGCGCGTCATAAGGCACGTCGAAACCGGCCATGACGAAGAGCGCGAGCAGGGTAGCAATGATGGCGAGCCCGCCCGCCGGTGGATAGCGCGCCGCGGTCCAGATCATTGTCAGTGTCATCGCGAGGCCGACAACGAGGGTGAAGACATGATGGTCGGCTGAGGCATTGATGGCGACCGCGAGCAGCGCCGTCAGCCCGGTCACCATGAGCGCGAAGATGTCGATGCCTGGCGCGCCGTCGAGGCCGTCGCGATAGACGTCGACGATCAGGAACAGGACGACCAGGCCGAGAAGGGCCACGACATAGAGGCCGAGCGCCAGTTCGTCGAAGGGCACGGCGCCCAAAAGGACGGCGAAGAAGCCCCAGCCCAGCGCGAAGCCGCTCGCCGTGATGGCCAGCCAGCGCCATTGCCGCAGTCGGGCGACGCCGAAGGCCGCGACCGTGACGAAGCCGAGATAGAGAAACAAGGCGGCGGTGTTCGGCGTCGTGCTCGACACCAGGAGCGGCGCGGTATAGGCGCCGACAAGGCCGAGCGCGGCGAGCCCCCGGCCATGCAGCGCCGACAACAACATGGTGGCGACCGCGATCGCGCCGAGAAGCGGAAAGGCGATCGCCGGGCCGATGAAGCCGTAGAGCCCATGCGCGGCGAAGACGGTGGCGAACAGGCTCGACGTGCCGGCCGCCGTCAGAACGGCGGGGATGGAGACCGCTTTTAGCCCGGTGACCCCGCTTGGTTCGACAGGGGGCGATCGGCGGCGTAGGATCTCGCCGGTAGCAAGAAGAGCGATCGCGAACAATGCGCCGAGAACGATGCGCGCGCCGGGGCCGAGCAGGCCGGCCTCGATCGAATAGCGCACTAGGAACACGCCACCGAGTGCCAGCGTCAGACCGCCAAGGATGACCGCCCAACGGCTGCCGAGCTGGGTCTCGAGGTCCGGTCCGTCCCGTGCGGTCGTCGTCGAGGCGGCGGGCATCGATGCGCCCGCCGTCGTCGCGGCGGTGGGGATCGTGGTCCAATCCGCGGCGGGCGTCGCCGTGCCCCAGCCGGCTTGATCGTCGGCGGTGGGCTGGCCGTCGTCGCGGTCCTCGTCCGCGCGATCGTCCTCTTGGCCGGCATCGTCTTCTTTGGCGGGCGTCGCCGCGACCGGCTCGGATGGCGCGACGGTGCTGGTCGTCTCCGGTGCAGTCGTCGAGGGGATTGTATCGGCCGGAAGGATCCGTGCCGTTTCCAACGCATCGATCCGCCGGCGCAACTCGGCGATCTGGCCGCGCTGTGTGATGACCATGACCAGCGCGACCAGGGCCGCCGCCGGGATCGCCAGCACGACAACAACGATCCAGATCCAGTCCATCACGTTACTCCCCCGCGCGTGGCGGCGATCAGACCGCGACACTTAGATCGGATCAGGCCTTGGTGGAAGCGTGAACTATGTCCGCTGCAGCCGTGCTGTCCCCAAGACCTAAAGCCTCGTGCCGAAGCGGAAGCTGGGGGCGGGGCGTTCCAGTTCCACGTCGCGTCGGAAGCGGAACAGCTTGGCGGGCCGGCCGCCGGTCGCCGCCGTCATCTCGCCGGTCGTCTCGACCATGGCGCTGGCTTCGACCAGGCGGCGGAAATTCTGCTTGTGCAGATGCTTGCCGGAGATCGCCTCGACCGTGCGCTGAAGCGCGGTCAGGGTGAAGGCGTCGGGCATCAGTTCGAACACGACGGGCCGGTATTTCAGCTTGGCGCGGATCCGTCCCATGGCGGTGGCGAGAATGCGGCGGTGGTCGAAGCGCATCGGCCGGCCGAGATCGGGCAGCGCGGCGCGCGCCGTCCCGGCGGGGCGGCCGTCGCGGGCGGCTTCATGCACGAGGCCGGCCTCATAGAGGAGTTCGTAGCGTTCGAGCACGCGTTCCTCGTCCCAGGCGGTCGAACTGTGATCGCTGTCGCCGAAGGCGCGTTCGAGCCGCTGCTCGCGCTTCAGCGCGCGGCCGGGCCGGTCGGTGTCCGAGGCACCGGCCCAGGCCTTGAGTTCGGGCAGGATCGTCCGATCGAGACAGTCGGGTCGGCCCGCGCGCCAGTCTTCCCAGGGAAAGAAGTCATACCAGTCGCGGAAGGCGGTGCGCCGGTCGCTGCGCGGCGCGGGCGCGCGGTCGGCGCGGGTCAACGCCAGATAGCCGACCGAGACGACATGGGCGCCGGCATCACCCGGCTCGGCATGCCGGCCCCGGTCGCCGAAGGTATAGAGCTGTTCGACATAGCCGAGCGACAGCCGCGTCTGGGCATCGACCCAGTTGCGAAGGCCGAGTTCCATCGTCCGGTGCTGCAGCGGGTCGAAGGGGCCGGACGGCAGGCCGGGCGCGGTGTCGGCTTCGGCCACGGTCATGACCTGCGGCGTCTCGCCGGCCACCGTCACGATGGCGACGGTCAGGCCGATTTCGAGATCGGTCCGCGCGGAGGACGCGGGCGCGTCGGCTGTTTCGGGCTGTTTCGCGGCGGGCGATGGGACGCTCAAGGGGCGGCATCCTCCAGCGTGAAGGTGAAGGGCTTGCCCTCGAAGGCGTTCGCCCCGCGCCCGATCTGGCGGATCGCGTCGATCATCCGGCCTTGGCGGCCGAGAAGCTTGTCGGCCAGCGCGACGATGCGCGGATTGGGCGTCGCCGTCGGCGATAGCCGGCGCAGCCGGTGCGCCATCTCATATTCGTCGCGGCCGGGGTGGAGCAGGCACATGCTCGTATAGGCCGCCGCTGTCGACCGGCTTATCCCGGCCCAGCAATGGATGACGATCGGTTCGGTCCGGTCCCAGGCGCTGACATAGTTGATCAGCGTCGTGACATGGTTCTCGCCTGGCAGGGTCATGCCGTCGATCGGCTGGGCGATGTCGTTCATGGCGAGGAACAGATGCCGGTCGGGATCGACGGAGGCCGGGCGCGCCACTTCGGTGCCTTCGGTGATCAGCGTGATGACATGGCCGGCGCCGGTTTCCTCGACCGTTTCATGAAGCTGCGACAGCGAGCAGACGTGGAGCATCGTCTATCCTTCGAAAAGATCCGCAAAACGGTCGAGAAAACCCTGTTCGGCCACCCGCGTCGGCCAGGGCGTGAGCAGCCGGTCGAGCCCGGCCAGCGCGACCTTCGGATGCGGCTTGCCGAAGAAGGCGCGCGCTTCGTCATGGGTGAAGCCGGCCAGCCGCGTCGCCTCGCAGAAGGCCGAGATGCGGTCGGCCTCCTTGATCTTGCGTCCGAGCGTCTGGGGCATCGCCGCCGGCAGGCCGAAACGCCGGCGGACGGCGGTAGCGAGCCGCGTTTCCACCTGTTTGTAGTTCGTGCCGATCACCGCCTTGAAAGGGCTGATCATGTCGCCGATGACATATTCCGGCGCGTCGTGCAAAAGCGCGGCGAGGCAGTCGTCAGTCGTCAGCGACGGGGTTATGAGTCGCGCGATCTCTTCCACCAGAAGACAGTGCTGGGCGACGGAAAAGGCGTGATCGCCGGTCGTCTGGCCGTTCCAGCGCGCGACCCGGGCTAGCCCGTGCGCGATGTCGGAAATCTCGATGTCGAGCGGCGAGGGGTCGAGCAGGTCGAGCCGGCGGCCCGACAGCATGCGCTGCCAGGCGCGCGGCGCGTCTTCCGCCGATCGTCGCGCGACACCCATCTCAGGAGGCCGCGCTTTCGGGCGCGATGGCGAAGGCGGCCCAGTCGGGCGCCGTGACCTCGAGCCCGGTGCCGCCGGTCTCGACGGGCGCGCCGGCCGCCACCGCATCGGCGATCCGGTCGAGCCTCAGAAGCGCCAGCCCGTCGCGCCCCGCCGTCGAGCCGAGCGTGCCCGCCGTCTTGCCGCCGGCGGTGACGTCGGTGCCCGGCGCCGGCAGGTCGGGACCGTCGGAGGCGCGCACCATGACGAAGCGCTTGCGCGCCGTGCCGCGATGCTGCATCCGGCTGACCACTTCCTGGCCGACATAGCAGCCCTTGTCGAAATCGACGCCGTGCAGCTGATCGAGACCCGCGTCATGCGGGAAGATCTCGCCATAGGCGAAATCGGTTTCCGCCTCCGGCACGCCACGCGCGATGCGGTGCGCGTCATAGGCGGCCTCGTCCGTCCGCTCGACGCCGGCATCATCGAGGGCCGCCTCGATCGCCGCGCGCGGACCGATCAGTCGATATCCCAGCGCGGCGAGGCGCGGATCGGCGACGGCGCCTGCTACCGTTTCGGCGCCATCGCCCCAAAGGGCGGCGACCGCATGGTCGTCCCGAAGGTCGAGATCGACCTTCGCCCGCAGGCGGTAAAAGGTCAGCCGCTTGAGGAAATCGGCGGCGCTGGCCTTCGGCGTATCGAGCAGGAAGCCATCGCCGCTGCGCGTGATGAAGAAGTCGAAGAGAAGCTTACCCTGGGGCGTCAGCAGCGCGCCATGGCGCATCGCGCCAGGCGCGAGATGGGTGGTTTCGACGGTCACGAGCCCATTGAGAAAGGCTTCCGCTTCCGCGCCGCCGATCGCGATTACCGCGCGCCGTTCGAAAAGGGTGGCCAAGATGCCTGTCATGTGAGACTCCCATTGCGCCGCCGCGCGTATTGCCTTGCGCCGGCGCGCGCGTCGCCCTTCTAGCTATGAACAGGGCGCGCCCAAGGCAAGCCGCGACGGCCTGTCCTTTACCGCTTTCGGAGCTTTTTGGACATGACCAAGCCAGTGGAGGTGAGCCAGGCCGTCGACCCGGCTTCCGAACGCGACCGACCAGCGGTCAAGAGCCCTATCGTCATTCGCTGGGCGGAGGATCGCGACGCCGACGAGGTGGTGCGCCTGCTCGATGTGTTGAACGCGCATGTCGACTGCCCGACGGGCGTGATGTCGCGCGACGACGCGCTGCGCGATTTGACGGGCGCCGAGCGTGATGCGGAAACCATCGTCGCCGACGTGGACGGTGCGGTCCTGGGTTGCGCCGTCTTCTTCGCGGCCTATGATTCCGAACATGTCCAGCGCGGCTTCTATCTGCTCGATCTCGCGGTTGATCCGAGGGCGCGGCGCATGGGCCTGGCACGCGCCCTGATCGCGACGGTGGCGCGCGAGGCCAGGCGCCGGGGGCGGACCTTCGTGTCCTGGCATGTCTGGCCGCCCAATAAGGAGGCGACCGGCTTCTATGATTCGCTCGGCGCCATCGCCGAGCCGATGATCGCCCGCGCTTTGTTCGGTGACCCGTTCGACGCGCTGGTCGCGGACGGCCATGTGCTCGGCCCGCCGCCGGAGCGGGCATAGAGCATCGTTATTCGGGAGATCACCAGGATAGGCTTCACAGGAAAGGACGGACGGATGGATGCGATCAGGCTGCGGATCGACACGGTTTGGGACGACCGGAATTTCACCATGAGCCAGGCCGTCGTCGAGCCCGAAGGACGGCGGGTCCATGTCACGGGCCAGGTCGCCTGGACGCCCGATTTCGAGGTCGTCGGGCCCGGTGACGCCGGCCGGCAGGCGCATGTCGCGATCGACAATATCGAGAAAATTCTCGGCGCTCTTGGTGGCACGATCGACGATGTCGTCTCGAAGACGATGTATTACGTCCGCGATGCCGATCTGCCGGCGCTTCGGGAAGCGCGCCAGGCGCGCTTTTCGGTCGCCGCCGGTCCAGCGGTGACGAGCGTCAAGGTCGCCGGGCTGGTCGATCCGGACCTCCTGGTCGAGTTCGCCGTAATCGCCGTCATTCCACCAAACCGCTTCAAGGCGCCGGATGCTTGATCGGCAGGCCGTCTGACCGACAAGAGCCGCGCGTTTCCGAACTTCAGTTCCGCCGCTGATCGGCGAGGTCCTTCATCGGCGCCGGCAGCCGCCAGATGAGGATCGCGGCCGCCAGCGCGACGCCGATCAGCACCAGCCAGCCGACGGACACGCTGATATTGACCGCCACGGTGCCGACAAAGGCCAGGATCATCAGGACGACGAGCGTCGCGGCGGCGGCGACGAACCAGGAAATCAGTTCTTCGAGAAACTCGACCATCCCTATTCTCCCGCGAGAAAGAACCGCCACGCCCCGTCGGGCGCGATGCCGAGACGATAATAGGTGTAACGGCCGTAGGCTTCCATGCTCTCGCGGTCGAAGGGCGTGATGATCTTGTAGAGATCGACTTCCTGGGCCGGCGTCATCTCGGCGAAGGGGATCGCGGCGACATACGGCCAGAGATAGAGTTCGGTCTCGGTTCCCGGGTCGAGATGGGCATAGCCGGCATCGAGGATCTCGATCAGGATGGCCAGCGTTTCGCGGCCGTCGCGGTCGCCGGCCATGGTGCGCATGAAGGCGACCGGGTCTTCTTCGGGGGCGGCGCCGAAGGCGGGCGGTTGGGCTTGCGCCTCGATCACCGGGCGCAGCGCCTCGATATCGCCGCCCTCGGCCGCCGCGATCAATGCCGCGCGCGTCTCGCGCACCGGGGCGGGCAAGGCGTCGATCTCGCGACTCACCTCGGGCGTGACGTCGCCACCAGTCAGCCCGTCGAGACGGTCGCGCAAATGCTGCTGGAACAGAGGATCGTCCGGCGCCATGAAGGGAGCGGGGTCCGGCGTTTCCGGTGATGCTTCGGCCGGCGGTTCGCCGGCTGCGTCGGCGGGCGGGCTGTCGCGAAACGGGCCGAAGGTTGGGGCGGCCGGCGCGGCCGTGGCCGGTATCGGACAAAAGCTCGCGACGGCCAGGCACAGGGCCATGGTCGCGGCAGGCGCGTATCGGGCTCGGCCGGCGGTAGCGGAAACGGTCATGGTCTGAAAGGTGCGCGGTCTCGATGTCAGCTTCAAGACGCGCGCGACGCGACCGTCCGGTCGCGCGGCGATCTCAGCCGCCATGCCGGCGGGCCAGGTCGCCGGCCAGGTCGCCGCCCTCTTCGAGATAGCGTTCGACGATGAAGCCCGCGCTTTCGGTGCAACTCCGATAGGTGCGTTCGAAGCCGCGATAGCCTTCGTTGAAGCTTTCGACCAGTTCGGCGCGCCGCCTGGCGCCCGGATCCTCGGCGTCGAGAAGCTCGGTCATCTTGCCGCGCCAGATGCCCTGGTCGTCATGGCCGCAGAGCGGGTGCAGATAATGCAATGCGCCGAGGATCTCGGCGAGGCGCAGCAGATCGGCGTCATAGGGCCGGCGGTCGAGATCGTCGCCGCGCTGCGCCAGGGCTGGCGACAGGAGCGCCATCGCCAGCAGGATGACCGGCACGAGGATGAGAGCGCCGAACAGGCCGCGCCTTGCGCGCATCGGATCAGATCTTTCCGTCATGGTCATGCCATAGCGCCGTCAATTCGGCCCAAGGTCAAGCGGGCCGCTTTCCGCCGGTTCGGTCCGCTCGGCATCGGCGATGCGTCGGGCGCGCGCCAGAAGGCGCGGCAGGCCGGGCGTCGTCCGGTAGCGTGCGATCGTGTCCGGCGCGATCCAGGCGAGATCTGCGGCATCGTCGCCGGCGCGCGCCCGACCGGACAGATAGCGCGCGACGAAACTGATGATCACGTAATGGCTGGTGACCCTGCCGGCCTTGTCCCGGCCGATCGGCTGGACGAGGTCGTTCAACCCGACGAGATCCGCGTCGATCCCGGTCTCTTCCAGCAATTCGCGCCGCACCGCCTCTTCGAGCGCCTCGCCCTCTTCGACGCGGCCGCCGGGCAGGCTCCAGTGGTCGAGGAAAGGTGGTCTTCCGCGCCGCACGATCAGGACGTCCGGGCCCCGGAACACCGCGACGCTGACGCCGACCACGGGCCAGCGGCCCGGCTGTCCCGGCGCCGACATCGGCCTCGCGCCCGGTCCGGCCGTCATCGCGCCGTGATCAGCGCACCATGAACGGATTGGTGCCGGTCGAGATGAACTGGGCATACATCGGGATCAGCGCATACCAGTTGGCGATCGTCTCCATGAAGACGTCCTCGGGCAGGCCGCTGCCCATCATGATGTCCATGCGCAGTTCCGGCGTGCCGTCGGGGTCGATGATCGAGCGCGCGAACGACGTCGACACGTTCCATTCATTGGCCTGGGCCGAGGACAGCGCGCCGTCGACGAAGCGCGTGCGCAGCTGGACCATGCGGCAGGGCGCGGGGTCGCAGCGCAAAAACAGCATCTGATAGATCAGCCCGCGATCCTCGACATAGAGGCTGTCGAAGCCGCCGACGACCTCGTTTTCGACCGACGCGCCGTTCTGGGTCAGGATTTCGACGATCCGGTCCTGTTGCGATCCGGTGACGACGGCGCCGGTCTCCTGCGCCGTCGCGACATCCGGTGCTGCGACCAGCGTCGTAACAGCGAGGGCGACGGCCGAGCAAAGACCGAGAAAGGAACGGCGCATCATCATGTTCTCCCAAGATCGCCTGGAGCGCGGTGCCGCGGCGCGGGAAATCCTTCCGCGACCGGCCCGCTTCATCTTGGCGTGAGATACGCCGCCGACCGGTTCATTGCAATGCTTGGCCGGTGCAAGATGCGCGGGCGGAACGGCGGCAAGCGCGTCTCGCGCGCGGTGTTCAGGGACGGGAAGCGACGGCATGTATGAGGCAGTGACGACAGAACCCGCTTCCGTCGAGGCCGATCTCGCTCGCGCCGAGCGCGACGGGTTGATGCTGACCTTGCGCTGGCGGCGCTATACGCTGCTCGTCATCCTGCCGGTCCTGATCCACGGCACCTGGCTGTCGGGCAATCCGACGGGGCTCGTCATTCTGCTCGTCGCGCTCGCGGTCGGCTATGCTCACGAACGCTTGATCGGCGCGGCGCGCGACGGCCAGTGGCAGCGCTATCTGTTCGCCACCGTCGATGTCGCCATCATCGCCAGCATCCTGGCCTTCGTGCCGGTGACCGCGCGGGGCGATGTGCCGCAGATCCTGGCCTTCCGTGATCCCGGCCCGATCATCTTCCTGCCGCTCATCCTGTCGGCGCTGTCGCTGTCGCCGAAACTGGTGATCTGGACCGGCATGGTCTCGGTGGCGGGGCTGTGGGCGGCCTTCGGCTATGTCGTCTCGAGCATGGAGCGGACGTTGTCATGGGACGACCTGCCGCGCGATCCGACGGCCGATGCCTATCTCGCCATCGTGCTCGATCCGGATTTCATCGGCGTCGGCAACCGGACGGGCGAGACGTTGGCCATCGTCATCATGACGGCGGTCGTGGCGCTCGCCACCCATCGCGCCCGCCGGCTGGTGCGCGCCCGTTCCGAGGCCGAAGCCCAGCGCGGCCGGATCACAAGGCTGTTCGGCCGCTATGTGCCCGCCGAGGTGGCCGAGCGCGTGCTCGCCGACGAGACGGCGCTCGAGCCGCGAAACCGCTTCGGCACCGCCATGTTCATCGATGTGGAAGGCTTCACCCGGCTGTCGGAGACGCGCGATCCGCGTGAGGTGATCGATGTCTTGAACGCGCTGTTCGACCGTATCGGCCAGATCGTCGCCGCCCGTGACGGCGTGGTGATCAGCTATGCCGGCGACGCTGTCCTGGCCGCCTTCAACGCGCCCTTGCCCAATCCCGTCCATGCGCGGTCGGCGGTCGCGGCGGGGCTCGACATCGTCGCGGCCTGTTCGGTGGAAACCTTCGCCGGCACCCGGCTCGCCGTCAGGGTCGGCATCGCCACGGGCTCGCTGTCGGCCGGGTCGATCGGCTCGCGCGACCGCCAGGCCTATACGGTCTATGGCGACACGGTGAACTGCGCGCAGCGACTCGAAGCGGCCAACAAGGCGCAAGCCTCGCGTCTGATGATCGACCGGGCGACCTGGGAAACGCTGGCCGAGCGGGATCGTTTCCGGGATGTCGGCGAGATCGCGGTCAAGGGGCGGGCCGGGCGGTTGCATGCCTTCGTCGCCGTTAACTGATTGCGACGCGACGATTTAGCGGTTTTTCAATCTGTTTCCCCGACAGTCGCGGCAAGATCGCAATAAGCTCGGAGCGTCGTCATGTGCGCGCTTTTCCGCCGTTTCCTCGCCGCGCAGAGGGGATCGATCGCCATCATCATGGCGCTTGCCCTGTTGCCCATCCTCGTCCTGATCGGCATCGCCATCGATACCGGCCGCACGGTATCGGCCAAGAACGGGCTGGCCGATGCGGTCGACGCGGCGCTTCTGATGCTGGCGCGCGAGCCGCAGATGTCGGACGAGGAGGCGCGTCAATTCGTCGAGGACCGGGTCAACGAGATGCTCGTCGGGGTCGGCACGCCGATCGATTTCGAGATCGCCGGGCTGCGTCAGACCGAAAACGGCATCGATGTCGATGTCGAGGGCAGCATTGGTGCGGCGATGATGGGGATCGTCGGCGAGCACGAGCTCGATCTCGGCTTCAACGCGGCCGTGGTCCGCGAGAGCAAGAAGATCGAGGTCGCGCTGGTGCTCGACAATACCGGGTCGATGAATTCGAGCGGCAAGATCGCCGCCCTGCGCCAGGCCGCGACCCAGCTCGTCGAGATCCTGACGCGGCCTGAAAACGCCGCCGAATTCGTCCAGATCAGCCTCGTGCCCTTCGTCACATCGGTGAACATCAAGGCCGAGGACGCCTTCAAGATGGAATGGATGGATGTGGCTGGCACGGCGACCTATCACGGCGTGAACTTCGACGAGACGGATGGCCCGGTGAACCATTTCGACCTGTTCGACGCGATGGATGTCGACTGGAAGGGCTGTGTCGAGGCCCGCGCCGAGCCCTATGACGTGACCGACACGCCGCCGAGCGTCGTGCAGATCGGCGAGGACGTCGTCGCCGACACCTTGTGGGTGCCGTATTTCTGGCCCGATGAGCGGGACGGAAACAGCAACTACAGCAACAGCTATATGAATGACGGCGTGTCCAGTCGCGACAACGAGGTTCGACAGCGCTACACCGGCAAATACGGGACACAGACGGCATCGATCGACGAGATCCCGAACCACACGCGCGGGCCCAACAAGAGCTGCGCGCGGCCGATCGTACCGCTGACCAATGACTACGAATTCGTCCTCGACGAGATCGACGAAATGACTGGCTGGAACGGATCGGGCACGAATATCGCCCTCGGTCTGGCCTGGGGCTGGCGGGTATTGTCGCCCGGTGAACCCTTCACCCAAGGTGTCAGCTATGACGATGACAGCACCATCAAGGCGCTGGTCGTTCTGACCGATGGCGAGAACTTCGTTGTCAACAATGGTGGCAGCCGCAATCACAACCGCTCGGACTATACCGGCTACGGCTATCTCCGGGTCGACGGCAGGGCGCACCGTCTCGGCAGCACCAATCGCGGCCGGGCCGCGCGCGAGGTGAACGATAAGGTCGAGACCTTGTGCGAGGCGATCAAGGACGAGGGCATTCGCCTCTACACGATTACCTTCCGGTTGAACTCGAACGACCTGCAGAACCTGTTCCGCGCCTGCGCCAGCGAACCGGCGATGTATTTCAACTCGCCGTCGAACGAACAGTTGCAGGATGCCTTCGAGGCCATCGCCTATGACCTGTCCAATCTCCGGCTGAGCCGCTGATCGCCAGCCTCGACCGGCGCACCCGATGACCGGGCGCCTCCGGCTCGACCAGCTTCTGGTCGAGCGCGGCCTGGCGCGTTCCCGCTCGCAGGCCGGCGACATGATCCGGCGCGGCGCCGTGCGGGTCGACGACGCGGTCGCGACCCGGCCCGGCGCGCGGCTTGCCGGGGACGCCGATATCGCGGTCGATGATCCAGCCGGCGGTTACGTCTCGCGCGCCGCGCTGAAGCTCATCGCCGGTCTCGACGGCTTTGGCTTCGATCCGGCGGGCCGCGTGGCGCTCGATCTCGGCGCCTCGACCGGCGGCTTCACGCAGGTCCTGCTCGACCGTGGCGCGGAGCGCGTTCATGCCGTCGATGTCGGCCATGGCCAGCTGGCCGACATGCTGGCCGCCGACGCCCGCGTCACCGCGCATGAGGGGCTCAACGCCCGTCATCTGACGCCGGATCATCTCGGCGAGCGGGTCGGCGCGATCGTCGCCGATCTCAGCTTCATCTCGCTGACGCTCGTCCTGCCGGCGGCCTTGCCGCTGGCCGCGCCCGGTGCCTGGCTCATGGTGCTGGTCAAGCCGCAATTCGAACTCGACCCCGATCGTATCGGCAAGGGCGGCATCGTCACCGATGAGGGCGACCGGCAGGCGGCCGTCCGGCGCGTCGCCGACTGTGTCACGGGCCTCGGCTGGCAGGTGCTCGATCCCCTGCCGTCGCCGGTCGCCGGCCGGCACGGCAATCTCGAATGGCTCTTGGGTGCCCGCGCGCCCGCCTGATCGGGCCTGATCGTGACGGGCGACATCTCGTCCGGTTCCATCGCCCGATCCTGGCCGCTATCCTGGGTTATTCCCGATCACCCGCCGCAACGGAGGATGGAAACGGCATGGCGACGGCACTGGAACGATTTGCCGGACGGATGCGCTATGGCGCTGGCCAGGTCGGCCGCATGGCCTGGTTCCTCGGCCATGACGCGGCCATGACGCGATTGCGCCGCCGAGCCGAGGAAGAGACGGGGCCGGCGCCGATATCGCGCTTCCGGCCGACCGCGCCGGTACCCGACCAGCGCCGCCTGTTCGGCGAGATCGCGGCGCTGTTCCAGGCCGATCTCGCCAATGTCGAGCGCGGCTTCTATCCAATGCCCGAAGAGCGCGTCGCGCTGCCCGATCTCCTGGCGCGCAGCCGGGCCTTCTTCGCCGACCTGCCGGCGATCCACCGCCGCCGCATGGACGGCGCGCATCAGGAGGTGTTCACGCCGGAAAACCGCGCGCGCCTGCCGCGCTACTATCTGCAGAATTTCCATTATCAGACCGACGGCTATCTGTCGGACCGCTCGGCGCGGATCTACGACCTTCAGGTCGAGGTGCTGTTCAAGGGCACCGCCGATGCGATGCGCCGCCAGGCGCTGGTGCCGATCGCCCGCGCCTTGCGCGGCCGTGACCAGCGCGAGGTCGCGCTGATCGACGTCGCCTGCGGCACGGGCCGGTTTCTCGATCAGGTCAAGCAGGCCTATCCGCTGATGCCGGTCACCGGCGTCGACCTGTCCGAGGCCTATATCGCCGAGGCGCGCCGGCATACCCGGCGGCGGTCGAACATCCGCCTCGTGGTGGCCAATGGCGAGCATCTGCCCTTCGCCGATGGCCGCGCCGATATCGTCACGACGATCTTCATGTTCCATGAGCTGCCGCCCAAGGTGCGGCGGATCGTGGCGGCCGAATTCGCCCGTGTTCTGAAACCGGGCGGGCTGCTCGTCTTCATGGAATCGGTGCAGCGCGGCGATGTCGCGGATTTCGACGGGCTCCTGGAAGCCTTCCCGATCGGCTTTCACGAACCCTATTACGAGAGCTACACGCGCGAGGACCTCGACGCTCTGTTTGGCGAGGCAGGCTTCAGGCCCGTCTCGTCGGACGTCGCTTTCCTGTCGAAGATCTCGGCCTATCAGCGTGTCTGAGCGCGGCCATCGCCGGAGATCGCCAAAAGGCTGACGGGATTTTCAGGTGATCTTTCACCCTTTTTCCGTCACACTGATCGCTGACATGGTTTCGTCATGTGCCTGTCACATATCTGATCCAGATCCTGATGTCTGGACGACAGGTCGTAAGCCGTTGGCGGGACAGCCTGTTTGGGCGGCAAGACTAGGTTGCGCGCGCCTGCCGCGCGACGTCCTAGGGTGGATTGTGGCCGGTGCGCACGTCGGCGGGATCGGATGATCCGGGCGCGGCATATGTGGAAGGGAAGGCGCTGGTGAAGGGAAGGCACGGATGATCGGATTGTTCCTGCTGCGCCCGCTCGGGGTCCTGGCGGTCATCGCCGGCCTGATCACGCTGCCCTTGCCGATGCCGACCGGGGTCTTCCTCATCGCTAGCGGGATGATCATCCTGATCTATTCGAGCCGCCGGGTGGCCAGCATCGTGCGGCTCGCGCGGCGCCGGTCGTCGCGCCTTGATCATGGCGTCACCTTCATCGAGGACCGCGCCGGCGATCGCTTCGGCGCCGTTCTCAAGCGCACCCGGCCGCGCCGCTCCAAACCGGCCGCCGACATCATGGCCGCCAGCATGGGCCAGAAGGTCGACGGCGACGGATAGGCCGCTCTCGCCGGAACGTGACGCGGCGACGTCCGGCCGTCAGCCGTCGATGATGTCGGTTTCGACGATCTCGATGCCGAAACCTGTAAGCCCGACATAGTTGCGCAGGCGCGAGGCGAGCAGCCGGATCGACGACACATCGAGATCGCGCAGGATCTGCGCGCCGACGCCGATCTCGCGCCATTGTTCGCGGCGCGCCTGGGCGCTCTGGGTCTCCTCGCCGGTGATCGGACCTTCCGGCACGCTATCGGGATCGCTGTAGAGCGGCAGCGCCGGCACGCCGGCCGAACCGTCGCGCAGGAAGACAAAGACGCCACGCCCGGCCTCCTTGAACCGATCGAGCGAGGCGTTGATCGCCGTTCGCGGGCCGAACACATCATCGACCGCATTGCCGCGATGTAGCCGGGTCAGGACATTTTTCCCATCCCCGATGTCGCCATAGACAATGGCGAGATGCTCGATGGCATCGAACGGGGTGGTGTAGGCATAGCCCTGTGCGGGGCCGATTTCGAGGGTGATCGGAAAGCGCGCGACGCGCTCGACCAGTCTTTCGCGCGCCTGGCGCCAGGCGATCAGATCGGCGATGGAGACGAGCGTCAGCCCATGTTCGGTGGCGAAGGCCGAGACCTCGGGCCCGCGCTTGACCGTGCCGTCGTCATTGACGAGTTCGCAGATCACGCCGATCGGCGGCAGGTCGGCGAGGCGGCAGAAATCGACCGCCGCCTCGGTATGGCCCGACCGCATCAGGACGCCGCCGTCGCGCGCGATCAGCGGAAAGATATGGCCGGGACGGACGAAATCGCCGGGTCCCGCGTTCGGGTTGGCGAGCGCGCGCACGGTGGTGGTGCGTTCCTCGGCCGAGATGCCGGTCGTCACGCCGTGGCGATAGTCAACCGACACGGTGAAGGCGGTACCGAGCGGGGCGTCATTGGCGGCGACCATCGGGTCGAGATGCAGCCTCTGGGCATCCTCGCGCGGCATCGGCGTGCAGACGATCCCGCTCGTATGGCGCACCATGAAGGCGAGCTGTTCGGGTTTGGCGAGGGAGGCGGCCATGATGAGGTCGCCCTCGTTCTCGCGGTCGTCATCGTCCATGACGATGATCATCTCGCCGGCCTTGAGCGCGCGGATCGCCTTGTCGATGGGGTCGAAGCGGGTCATGTGAGATTTCCAAACCGGTCGCGGCCGGTCTGGCCGCGGTCCCTGAGATAGTGATCGGCGAGAACCAGCGCCATCATCGCTTCGCCGACCGGCACCGCGCGAATGCCGACGCAAGGGTCATGCCGACCCTTGGTCACGATATCGGCCTCTGCGCCATCCGCCGTCACCGTGCGGCGCGGCGTCAGGATCGACGAGGTCGGCTTGACAGCGAAGCGGGCGACGACCGGCTGTCCGGTCGAAATGCCGCCTACGATGCCGCCGGCATGATTGGACAGAAACACCGTCTCGCCATCGGGGCCGACGCGCATTTCATCGGCGTTGGCCTCGCCGGTCAACTCGGCCGCGCCGAAGCCGTCGCCGATCTCGACGCCCTTGACGGCGTTGATCGACATCATCGCGGCGGCGAGGTCCTGATCGAGCTTGCCATAGACCGGCGCGCCCAGGCCCGCCGGCACATTGTCGGCGACGATCTCGATGACCGCGCCGACCGACGATCCCGCCTTGCGCACGCCGTCGAGATAATCGGCCCAAAGCTCGGCGGCTTCGGGGTCGGGACAGAAGAAGGGATTGGCCTCGACGGCGCTCCAGTCCCAGTTGTCGCGGTCGATCCCGTGCGGCCCCATCCGAACCAGCGCGCCACGGATCGTCATCCGGTCGAGGACGCGCCGCGCCACGGCACCGGCCGCCACGCGCGCCGCCGTCTCGCGCGCCGAGGAGCGGCCGCCGCCGCGATAGTCGCGGATGCCGTATTTCAGGTCATAGGTGCGGTCGGCATGGCCGGGGCGGTAGGTGCGGGCGATCTCGGAATAGTCCTTCGAGCGCTGATCGGTGTTGTCGATCTGCAGCGCGATCGGCGTGCCGGTGGTGCGCTGGGTGCCATCGGCATCGGCCATCACGCCGGACAGGATGCGCACCTGATCGGCCTCGCGGCGCTGGGTGGTGTAGCGCGACTGGCCGGGCCGCCTGCGATCGAGAAAGGGCTGGATGTCGGCTTCGGTCAGCGCGATGCCCGGCGGGCAGCCGTCGACCACCGCGCCGATGGCGGGGCCGTGGCTCTCGCCGAAGGTGGTGAAGCGGAACAGATGGCCGAAACTGTTATGCGACATGGCGGCGGCTTGAGCGCTGTCTGGCGGTGGAGCGGGTGGAGGGTGACGTGCGAGCCTTGTAGGGCGCGCGCGAGGGCCGGTCAAACATCCCGCCTCACAGGAAAAGGCGGGTCAGGAAAAAGCCGCCCGTCGCCGCGATGCCGGTCAGCGCCGTGCCCCAGGCGAGGTCGACGATGCTCATCCGCATCGGCCAGTCCTTCAGCGTCGCCATATTGGTGATGTTGTAGGCGCCATAGGCGCAAAGCCCGAGAACCAGGCCGTGTCCGAGTGCTATGGTCCCGCTTTGTACCGCGAGCGCCGGCAGCACGGCGAGCAGCACGATGCCCGAGACATAGACCGCGTAGAACAAAGCGGCGATCAGGAGGTTGGGCCGGGCGCGCATCAGGCCGCCGAGTTCGCGGGCATAGAAATCGCGCGCCACCCGGCCGAGCCAGATGGCATCGACCATCAGGAAGACCGTGAGCGTCGCCGCATAGGCGATGAGGAAGACCGTCATGGGTTGTCTACGCCGCCGACCCAGCGCGCGGTTTTGCCGTCGAAAACGACGAAACGGTCCTGCGGCGTCGGCAGCAGCGGAACCTCGTCGGGCGGCGTGCCGCAGATCAGCCCGAACAGGACGCGCAGGACACCGCCATGGGACACCGCGACCGTGTCGCGGTCGACGCCCGGCAGCCAGTCGGCGATGCGCGCCGACAGCATCTCGTAGCTCTCGCCGTTCGGCGGCACATGGCCCCAGCGGTCCGCCTTGCGTCCGGCATGGCCGTCGGGATCGGAGATCTTCAATTCCTTCAGCGTCAGACCCTCCCAGTCGCCGAAGGTCAGTTCGGCGAGTTTCGGGTCGATCCGGTAGCCGTCGCGCGCCAGGCCGGCTTCGAGGCGCACGAGTTCCATCGTCTCGCGGGCGCGCGACAGCGGGCTCGCCACATAGTCCATCTCCTCGAGCCGCCGCCCGATCGCGTCGCACAGCCCGGGCAAGGCACCGCCATTGCCGCGCGCCTGGGTTCGGCCCTTCTCATTGAGCGGAATGTCCTGAAGCCCCTGCAGCCGGGCGACCGCGTTCCAGTCGGTCTCGCCATGGCGGATCAGGACGAGACGCACGCCGGATCGCAGCATCGCAGGGTCTCCCGCGTGGCTCAGCCGACCTTGAGGACCAGCTTGCCGAGATTGCCGCCGGTGAACAGGAGCTTCAGCACGTCGGGGAAGGCATCGAGCCCGCCGTCGCGCACGTCCTCGGTCATGACGAGCTTGTCGTCGGCATGCCACTGGCCGAGCGCCGAGACCGCTTCGGCATAGTCCTCGGCGAAGTCGAAAATGATGAAGCCGCGGATCGTCAGCCGGTTGACGAGGACCGAGCGGAAATTCGGGAACGGCGGTGGCTGGGTGGTCGCGGTGTATTGCGAGATCATGCCGCAAACGGGGATGCGGCCCCACAGATTCATGCGCGACAGGGCGGCATCGAAGATCTCGCCGCCGACATTTTCGAAATAGATGTCGACGCCATCCGGCGTCGCGTCCTTCAGCCTGGCGCGGAAATCATCGGCCTTGTAGTCGACGCACGCATCGAAGCCGAGCGTCTCGACCACATGCCGGCATTTGTCCGGCCCGCCGGCGATGCCGACCGCGCGGCAGCCCTTGAGCTTGGCGATCTGGCCGACCAGCGAGCCGACGGCGCCGGAGGCGGCCGACACCAGGACCGTCTCGCCGGGCTTCGGCTGGCCGAGGCGCAACAGGCCGAAATAGGCGGTCATGCCCGGCATGCCGAGCCCGCCGATCCAGCGTTCCGGCGGCGCCTGGCCATAGTCGACCTGCAGAAGGTCGGCGCCCGGCACGACTGCCCGGTCGCGCACGCCGATGATGCCGGTGACCGCGTCGCCGGGCGCGAAATCGGGATGGTTCGACGCTTCCACCGTGCCGGCCGAGAACGACCGCATGACGTCGCCGATGCCGACCGGCGGGACATAGGATTTGCCCTCGTTCATCCAGCCGCGCATGGCGGGATCGAGCGAGACATGGCTGATCCTGACCTGCACCTCGCCGTCGCCGAGGGCGGGCAGGGGGGCGTCGGTGATGGTGAAATCGTCGGCGGTCGGCATGCCGGTCGGCCGGCGGGCCAGGCGGACGGAGCGATGGGTCGTGGTCATGGGGCCTCGCTGTCAGTATCGTCGGAAGCGTCGCAATACGGGTTGTCGAAGGACGCGTTCCGGATCCGAGATAGGACAGCAGTCACGCGCCGGGAAGGGCGCGACGGCTGTCCGGCGCTCACTCGCGAATGCCGGCGATGTCGGGCGCGTCGACCGCCTTCATGCCGACGATGTGATAGCCGGCATCGACATGGTGCACTTCGCCGGTGACGCCGCGCCCCATGTCGGACAACAGGTAGAGGCCGGCGCCGCCGACATCGTCGAGCGACACGCTGCGCCGCAGCGGCGCGTTGTATTCGTTCCACTTGAGGATATAGCGGAAGTCGCCGATGCCCGACGCGGCAAGCGTCTTCAGCGGGCCGGCCGAAATCGCGTTGACGCGGATCGCCTGCGGGCCGAGATCGGCGGCGAGATAGCGCACGCTGGCTTCCAGCCCGGCCTTGGCGACGCCCATGACGTTGTAGTGCGGCATGACCTTCTCGGCGCCGTAATAGGTCAGCGTCAGGATCGAGCCGCCGTCGGTCATCAGCTTTTCGGCGCGCTGGGCGATCGCGGTCAGCGAATAGACCGAGATCAGCATCGTCTTGGCGAAATTATCCTCGGTGGTCTCGATGTAGCGGCCGGTCAGCTGCTCCTTGTCGGAAAAGGCGATGGCGTGGACGAGGAAGTCCAGACGACCCCATCGCTCGTTGAGCGTCGCGAAGACCGAATCGATCGAGGCGCCATCCGTCACGTCGCAATCGCCGGCGACGAAGCCGCCGATCTCCTCGGCGAGCGGGGCGACCCGCTTCTTCAGCGCATCACCCTGATAGGTGAAGGCGAGTTCCGCGCCCGCATCGGCGCAGGCCTTGGCTATTCCCCAGGCAATCGACCGATTGTTCGCGACGCCCATGATCAGGCCGCGCTTGCCCGTCATCAGCCCGCCCGCAGTCACCATATGCTTGATCCTCGAAAAGCCGTGCGGCCGAACGCCGCGAAAGGAGCTTCCCTATCGCATGGCCGCTTGCCGCCTTCAAGCGGGCGGATGCAAGCCGGTCGCCGGCTCAGCCGCGCCGCTTGCGCATCAGGGCGGTGAGATCGGGATCGGGCGGGTCGGGCAACTGGATCTGCAGGCGGACATAGAGATCGCCATGCCCGCCCGACGGCTTCGGCAGGCCCTTGCCGCGCAGTTTCAGCGTCTTGCCGCTGTTCGAGCCGGCCGGAACCGACAGCTGCACCGCGCCGTTCAGCGTGTCGGCGCGCACCTTGCCGCCGAGCACCGCGTCTTCGAGGCCGATGTCGAGATCCATGCGAAGATCGGCGTCGTCGGCGCGAAACCGGGCATGCGGCTTGTGGCGCACGGTGACATAGACGTCGCCGCGCGCCCCTCCGAACAGATTGTCCTGGCCCTGGCCCTTGAGGCGCAGTTCGGTGCCGTCGGTCGTGCCGGCAGGGATCTTGACGTCGAGCATGCGCCCGTCGGGCAGGGCGACACGGCTATGGCCGCCCTTGGCGATGACGTCGAGCGCGACCTTGGCGGTCACGCGGTAATCGGCTGCCTTCTGCTGGCCCGCGCCGCGCCCGCGCCCCGCGCCTGGCCCGTCGGGGCCCATGCCACGGCCCATTCCGCCGGCGCCGCCGGCCATGCCGAAGACTTGCGACAGGATATCCTCCGGATCGATGCCGGCGCCGCCCGGCTCGCCGGGGCCTGAACGGCTGTAGCTCCAGCGGTAACCGCCCGGTCCCCCGCCGGCCTGCTGGCCGAAGGGCGCGCCGCCGGCGAACCCGCCCATGTCGGGGAAGGCCGGATTGCCCTCGGCATCGATCTCGCCGCGATCGAACTGGCCGCGCTTGTCCTTGTCCGACAACAGGTCATAGGCCGATGTCGCGGCGGCGAATCGGTCATGCGCCTTCGGATCGTCCTGATTGGCGTCGGGGTGGTATTTCTTGGCGAGCTTGCGATAGGCCGATTTGATCTCGGCATCGCTGGCGCCCTTTGAAACACCGAGCACGTCATATGGGTTGCGCGCGGCCATCGCGGTCTTCGAATCGTCTCGTCACATGTTGGAAACCAGGGGTTTGATCCCAAACATGTGGGGCAAGCGGACCGTTCACGCAAGCGTGTCGGGCATGCGGGCGCGGGCCCAGGCCGCGCGAGAACCGGTCGAACAGCGGTTCACGCGGCTTGGCGCGGTCTGTGCCGATCAGCCGAGCGCGACGACCCGGTGGCGCTGTTCGCCGAGCCCGTCGATGCCGACGACGAGATCGTCGCCCGGCGCCAGATAGCGCTTCGGCGACCGGCCATGGCCGACGCCGGCGGGCGTGCCCGTGGCGATCAGATCGCCGGGCACGAGCTCCATGCGGAAGCTGATATAGGAGACGAGATGGGCGACCGAAAACAGCATGTCGCGCGTATTGCCGGCCTGCATCCTGTCGCCGTTCAGGTCGAGCCAGACCGACAGCGCCTGTACGTCCGGGATCTCATCCTTGGTGACGAGGAAGGGGCCGGCCGGACCAAAGGAGGGCAGGCTCTTGGCCTTCACATGCTGCCCAGTCGATTCGAACTGGAAGCCGCGTTCGGACACATCCGTCACCACGCAATAGCCGGCGACATGGTCGAGCGCGTCTGCTTCCGACACCCGATAGGCCCTGACGCCGATGACGACGCCGAGTTCGGCCTCCCAGTCGGCCTTGACCGCTTCCGGCGGCAGGACGATGTCGTCATAGGCGCCCGAGATCGAGGTCGGCGCCTTGTTGAACAGGACCGGTTCCGTCGGCGCCTGGGCGCCGGTCTCGGCGGCATGGTCGGCATAGTTGAGACCGATGCCGATATAGTTCGACGGCATCGGCACGCAGGACGAGATCGGCGCGCCTTCCGGCGCCAGCGGCAGATCCTCGGGATCGATGGCCGCGATGCGCGCGAGCCCCTCGGGGCGCAGCGTGAGCCCGCTGATGTCGGGCACGACGCGCGACAGATCGCGCACGGTGCCGTCGGGCGTGACGAGGCCGGGCCGTTCCAGCCCGCGGATTCCATACCGCACAAGCTTCATGTGAACTATCTCTGAGATGATGATCAGGTCCGCGAGGGCGGTCCTGTACGCGCTTCGAGCTGGTCTCTCAACCCCCGTCCGCGGCCCCCGCCGCGGGCTTACCAGACGCCGGCGAAGGCGCCACCATCGACCAGCACGTTCTGTCCGGTGATGTATCCGGCATGAATACTGCACAAAAAGGCGCAAACATGGCCGAATTCGTCCGGTTCTCCGAAACGTTTCGCCGGCACCGACTGACGACGGGTTTCGGCGACAGCCTCCTCGCTGGTGCCGAGCAGCTTTGCGGCTGGCGCAAAGCCCGAGCGCAGCCGGTCGGTGTCGAACATGCCGGGCAGGACATTGTTCACCGTCACATTGCGGTCGGCATATTGCCGGCACACCCCGGCCATGAAGGCGGTCAGCCCGGCGCGCGCGCCCGACGACAGGTCGAGGCCGGTGATCGGCGTCTTCACCGAGGCGGAGGTGATGTTGACGATGCGGCCGAAACCGCGCTCGGCCATGCCGTCGATGACCTCCTGGATGAGTTCGATCGGCGTGATCATGTTCTGCGTCACGCCGTCGAGCATTGCGGCGCGGTCGAGTTCCTTGAAGTCGCGTCGCGGCGGGCCGCCATTATTGTTGATCAGGATGTCGGGGTCGGGGCAGGCGGCCAACAATGCGGATTGCCCTTCCGGCGTCGAGACATCGGCTGTGACCGGCAATACGGTCGCGCCGGTGCGCGAGCCGATTTCGGAGGCGGTGCCGGCGAGCGTCGCCGCGTCGCGGCCGTTGACGATGACGTCGCAGCCGGCGGCGGCCAGCGCGAACGCGGTCGCCCGGCCAAGCCCCCGGCTCGATGCGCAGACGATGGCCTTGCGCCCCGCTATCCCGAGATCCATGGCCACTTCCTCCCGTCTTTTTGCATAATCGCCTTGCCTTGGCGGAAAGGGGCTCGCTTGTCCACCTAAGATTCTGTCATAATTCTGCAGGATGAATCGTCATAAAAGCGTCGGATATCGGCGCGGTCTGTCAACGAAAGGACGTCAAGTGTCGGGCGAAATCGGAGACCGGACCTACCGCACCCTGTTCATTTCGGACGTTCATCTGGGCACGCGCGGCTGCCAGGCCGAGATGTTCCTCGACTTCCTGCGCCATTTCGAGGCCGAGACGATCTATCTGGTCGGTGACATCGTCGACTGCTGGCGTCTCAGGCGCGGCTGGTATTGGCCGCAGGAACACAATGACGTCGTCCAGAAGCTTCTGCGCAAGGCGCGCAAGGGCGCGCGCATCGTCTATGTGCCGGGCAATCACGACGAGGTCCTGCGCGACTATACCGGCACCCATTTCGGCGGCATCGAGGTCGTGCGCCGGGCGGTTCACGAGACCGCGGACGGGCGCCGCTTCCTGATCATCCATGGCGACGAGTTCGACGTCGTGGTGCGCTATGCGAAATGGCTCGCGCTTCTCGGCGACTGGGCCTATGTCGTCGCGCTCGGCTTCAACACCTATTTCAATCTCGCCCGGCGCAAGTTCGGCTTCGGCTACTGGTCGCTGTCGGCCTGGCTGAAGCTCAAGGTCAAGAACGCGGTGAATTTCATCGGCGAGTTCGAGCAGGCGCTCGTCGCCGAAGCCAAGCGCAGCGGCGTCGACGGCGTCGTCTGCGGCCATATTCACCACTCGGCCAATCGCGACATGGGCGGCGTCGAATATGTCAATTGCGGCGACTGGGTGGAAAGCTGCACCGCCGTGGTCGAACATCACGACGGCCGGCTCGAAGTGATCAACTGGCCGGAACTGATCAAGGCGAAGACGGTTTCGCTGCAAGACGCGCGCGCTGCGGCCGCGTGATGCGCATTCTTCTCGCAACGGATGCCTGGCAGCCCCAGGTCAACGGGGTCGTGCGCACGATCGAGCGCCTGGTCGACGATGCCGCCGAACTCGGCGCCGAGGTCGAGGTGCTCGGGCCCGACCGGTTCAAGACCGTGCCGCTGCCGACCTATTCGGAAATCCGCCTGGCGCTGACCAGGCCGCGCACCATCGGCCGCATGCTGGAAGCGGCCGAGCCGGACTACATCCACATCGCGACCGAAGGCCCGATCGGCCTGATGACGCGCAAATACTGCATGCGCACCAAGCGCCCGTTCACGACGAGCTATCACACCCGCTTTCCCGAATATGTCGCCGCCCGCATGCCGGTGCCGACGCAGATCACCTATCGCTGGCTGCGCCGGTTCCACAATGCCGGCCGCGCCATCATGGTGACGACGGAATCGCTGGCCGAGGAACTGCGCGGGCGCGGCTTCACCAACCCCGTGATCTGGCCGCGTGGCGTCGACAGCGAGCTGTTCCGCCCGCAAGCCTCCATTCTCGACCTGCCGGGCCCGATCTTCATGTATGTCGGGCGCGTCGCGGTCGAGAAGAACCTCGAAGCCTTCCTGTCGCTCGACCTGCCGGGCACCAAGGTCATCGTCGGGGACGGCCCGCAAAAAGCGGAACTCGAAGAGAAGTTCCCCGATGTCGTGTTCACCGGCACCAAGATCGGCGAGGAACTCGCCGCCCATTACGCGTCGGCCGACGTCTTCGTCTTTCCGAGCCGCACCGATACGCTCGGCCTCGTGGTGCTGGAGGCGCTCGCCGCCGGCGTGCCGGTCGCGGCCTATCCGGTGACCGGGCCCAAGGACATCATCGGCGACGCGCCGGTCGGCATCCTGTCCGAAGACCTGAAGGGCGCGGCGCTGAAGGCGCTGGAGATTTCGCCCGAGGCCTGCCGGGCCCATGCGCTAAGGTTTTCCTGGCGCGAATGCGCCGCCATCTTCCTCGACAATGTGCGCCGCTATCAGGGCGACAGCGTCGAGCCGCGTTCGGCGGCCTAGGCTGTATCGACATTCAGGATTTGGAGCGTTGGATGAGCCTGCCGCCGCCGGGGCTTGACGATATCAAGGCCGCCCGCGCGGTCCTGGCCGGCCAGGCGGTCGTCACCCCCTTGCATGAAAACACCGAGCTCAACGCGCGCAGTGGTGGCCGCGTTCTGCTCAAATGCGAGAACTTGCAGCGCACCGGCTCGTTCAAGTTCCGTGGCGCCTATAATGCCATCGCAAGTCTTGATCCGGCGGTTCGCGCCAAGGGCGTGGTCGCCAGTTCCTCCGGCAACCATGCGCAAGGGGTCGCTTGCGCGGCCGCCCTTTTCGGCGTGCCCGCCACCATCGTGATGCCCGAGGACGCACCGGCCAACAAGGTCGCCCGCACGCGTGCCGACGGCGCCGACATCGTGTTCTACGACCGCCTCGGCGAGGACCGGTTCGCGGTCGCGGCCCGCGTGCTCGCCGAACGCGGCGGCAGTTTCGTGTCGCCCTTCGATGACCCCAGGGTCGTGGCGGGGCAGGGCACGTGCGGGCTCGAAATCCTCGACCAGGCGCGCGCGCTCGGCGCGGTGCCCGATGCGGTCCTGGTGTGTTGCAGCGGCGGCGGGCTGATGTCGGGCATCGCGCTTGCCGTGAAGAGTGCCTTGCCAGCGGCCGACATCTATGCCGTCGAGCCGGCCGATTATGACGATTTCGGCCGCTCGCTGCGCGCTGGCGAGCGGATCGCGCTGACCGAACGGCCGCCATCGATCTGCGACGCGCTCCTGGTCCCCGAGCCGGGTGAACTGACCTTCGCGATCGCCCGCGACAACGTCACCGGCGGCCTTTCGGTCACTGAGGATGAGGTGCGCGCGGCCGTCGCCTTCGCCTTCGAACATCTCAAGCTCGTCGTCGAGCCGGGCGGCGCCGTGGCATTGGCCGCCATTCTGTCGGGCACGCTCGATGTCGCCGGCAAGACCGTGGTTGCCACCTTGTCGGGCGGCAATGTCGATCCGGGCCTGTTCGCCGACATCGTGCAATCCGGCGCCTGACTTGGGCCTTATGGCCCGGGGACCGTCGCGCCTTGGGGCCCCGACCTGTCGTCACCCCACTGACAAAGATCCGCCATATGACATAAGGTTGCGGAACCGGCGCCGGATCTCGCGCAAGAACGCGATGGGCCGCGGACAATGGCCCGACCGGTGCGCAGCGGGGGGATCGCCATGCATATGAAACGGGAAATCGGCATTCTCGGCCTGACCTTCATCGCGCTGAGCGGCATGATCGGGTCGGGCTGGCTGTTCGCGCCGCTGGTGGCGAGCCAGGTGGCCGGGCCGGCGGTGATCATTTCCTGGGCCATCGGCGCCTTCGCCATGCTGCTTCTGGCGCTCACCTTCGCCGAGATCTCCGCCATGCTGCCGGTGCCCGGCGGCATCGCCCGCGTCCCCCAGTTCAGCCATGGCAATGTCGTCGCCGTCGCCATGGGGTGGAGCGCCTGGATCGGCTACAACACGACCGCGCCGATCGAGGTCGAGGCGATGCTGTCCTATCTCGCGCCGCATGTGACATGGCTCTATGTCGGCGAGGGCACCGGCACGCTGTCGGCCTGGGGCGTCGCCATGTGCACCTTCCTGCTCCTGTTCTTCACCATCGCCAATGCCTTCGGCGTGAAGTTCTTCGCCTATCTCAACACCACGCTGACCTGGGCCAAGGTGGCAATCCCGCTGGTCCTGGTGACCATGATCATCGTCAGCCAGTTCGAAACTTCGAATTTCACTGACGCCTCGGCCGGTGGTTTCGCGCCCTTTGGCATGCAGGGCATTTTGGCGGCGGTCTCGACCGGCGGCATCGTGTTTTCCTTCATCGGCTTCCGGCATGCGATCGACATGGCCGGCGAGACCAAGAATCCGAAGGTCACCATTCCGCTGGCGCTTCTTCTGGCGGTGCTGCTGGCTTTCCTGATCTATGCGGCGATCCAGATCACCTTCATCGGCGCCTTGACGCCGACCGACCTTCAGGGCGGCTGGGCCAATCTGTCGCTCGGCCACGAACTCGGGCCGATGGCCTCGATCGCCAGCGCGCTCGGCCTATTGTGGCTTGTGAGCCTGCTCAATGGCGGTGCGGTCATTTCAACCTTCGCCAGCGGGCTGGTGGCGGCCGGGTCGAACGGGCGGCTCGGCCTGGCGCTGGCCCAGAACGGCTTCTTCGCCAAGCCGGTTCAGGCGCTGAACCGCTGGGGCGTGCCGCTCAACGCGCTGGTCCTGAACTTCTTCGTCTCGTCGCTGTTCTTCATCCTGATGCCGTTCGAGGAGGTCGTGGCGCTGAACGGCGCGGCGATCGTCCTGTCCTTCGTCGTCGGGCCGATCGCGGTGGTGGCGTTGCGCCATCTGCTGCCCGACCGGCCGCGCTCCTTCAAGGTGCCGGCGGTTCATGTCACCGCCATGCTGGCCTTCGTCGTGGCGACCCTGGTCGTCTATTGGAGCGGCTGGAACACGGTGTCGCGCCTCGGCCTGGCGCTGCTTGTCGGGGTTTTGCTGTTCTTCGCCATGTCGCGCTCGATCGGAAAGGACGGCGTCGATTTCCGCGAGGCGATCTGGCTCGTGCCCTACACGCTCGGGATCGGCATCATTTCCTATCTCGGCCATTTCGGCGGCGGGCGCGGGCTGATTCCGTTCGGCTGGGACCAGTTGCTCATCGCCGCGCTGGCGATCGCGGTGTTCTGGTATGCGGTGCGCTGCCGTCTCAGCAAGGAGAAGTTCGAACGCTACATGAAGGAAGAACGCGTCTTCGAGCATCTCGAATATAGCGAGAAGGACGAAGTGGTGGGCGAGCGCCCAGCGCTGGCGCCGGAGCCACCGCCCGCGCCGTCGCCGTCAGGCCGATCATCCGGTCTTAGCTGAACAGCGCCTTCTTCTCGCCCTCGGAGAAGCTGTCGAAGAAGCCGTCGATATCGGTCCCGGCGGCGTCGGTATCGGCTTCGGGATCAGGGTCGGAACCATCATCGGCTACTGGGGTCATGGCCACGCCGTCGTCGCCGGCGGCATCGGAACCATCCATGTCGTCCATCGCCAGATGGTCGGCGATGTCGACCACGGGCGCCTGCGACAGGGCATCCTCCTCCTGCGGTGAGGCCATCGCGTCGGGAGACGGCGCGTCGGCCATCTCCTCATCGTCGCCGTCATCACTGTCGTCGTCCCAGAGCGCGACGTCCGGCGCCGCGTCCGGTGCGCCGTCAGGATCCGTGGCCTCGGGCGCCGCGTCCTCGAGCGCCGGGCCCTGATCGAGCGCGGCCTCCATCCCGCCCTCGGTCTCGGCCAGCGCCGTCTTGACCATGTCGGCGTCGATCACGTCGTCGATCTCGACATCCGGCCTGGCCGTTTCCGTCTCGTCGAACGCCATGTCGGCACCGAGAAGCGCGTCGATCGCGTCCTGTTCCATGCCCTCGCCGGGCAGCGCCGGGCCGTTGAGGAGGTCGTCGCCGGCGTTCTCCGCTGTTGCCGCGCCGGCCTGTGCCAGGCCGTCGACCGCGCCGCCCCAGATGGCCCGCATCGCGCCGATGCGCGCTTCGAGAAAGCGCAGCGTGTTGACCACTTTCTGCGTCCGCTGGCCGGTCAGGTCCTGAAAAGCGCAGCAGGTGTAGATCTCGACGGCAAGCTGGTCGAGCTTATCGCAATCGGCGTCCGAGGTGCCGTTTTCGCGCAGCGTCCAGGCAAGCTCCTGGATCTGTTCGGCGGAGGTCAGGATCGCCGAGGTCGCCTCTTCGGTCGAGGCGACGATGGCGTCGAGTTCGAGGCTCGCGCTGTCGAAGGGGCCGGCGCCGCCATCGGGTTGAATCGCGGCGATTTCCTGCTTGGCTCGGTCGATCTCGTCGGCCATGGCGGCGAGTTCGTCGCGCAGATGGTTGAGCGAATCAGGCGCGGCATGGGCCTCGAACAGGTGTTCGAGGTCGGCGGCGGCGGCGAGAACGGTCTCGGTTTCCGCCGAACGGTTTCGGACGCGATATTCTGCCAGGAAACGCCGGCCCTGCTCGGTTTGCATGACGGCGCGTTCGAGCGCGTGATAGTCCTCGTCGTTCATACTCAGCCCGTTTCCCCGCATCAGGCGGCTTTGTCTCATATTTTATGATACCCCACATTTTTTTCGGAGAAAGTTAGCATGACGTTGCCAACCCAGGGTGGTCGGGCCGATCGGCTGCACTTTTCTCTCGGTCTGTCGGCGTCCTTCGCCGCCTTTTTCTTCGTCATCGGCATCATCCTGCCCTTCCTGCCGCTATGGTTGGCCGCGAAAGGGCTGAGTGATGCGGAGATATCGGCGGTCATCGCGGCGCCGATGCTGACGCGGGTTCTGGTCACGCCCGCGCTGGGGCTGTTGATCGACCGGAGCGCCGACCGGCGGCGCGCGCTGATCGTGCTGGCGGTGATCGGAACGCTGTCCTTCGCCGCCCTGTTTTGGACCGATGGGTTCTGGGCGATCCTGCTCGTCTCGCTCCTCGGGGCGGCCGTCTGGCATCCGCTGATGGCGGCGATGGAAAGCCTCGCACAGGCCGGGCAGACCCGCTATGGCCTTGATTATGGCCGGCTGCGGCTCTGGGGCTCGGTGACCTTCATCCTGGCCAATCTGGCCGGCGGGGCGGCCGTCGGGCTCTATGGTCCGGTGGCGGTGATCGCGCTGATGACGCTCTCGGCGCTCGCCACCGTGCTGAGCCTCGCGATATTGCCGCGACAACGGCGCGAAGGTGCAGCCGCCAGGGGGCTCGGTCTTGACGCCTATCTCGATTGGATGCGCCGGCCCGGCGTCGTCTGGTTCGTGCTCGGCGTCGGGCTCCTTCAGTCCTCGCATGCGCTCTACTACGCCTTCGGCACCATCCATTGGGAAAGCCTCGGCTACCGGCCGTCGACGATCGGGGTCCTGTGGGCCGTCGGTGTCGTCGCCGAGATCGCGCTCTTCGCGGTGGCGGGGTGGGTTCTGGCGCGGCTCGGCGTGCGCGGTCTGCTGGCGGCGGCCGGCCTGGGCGCCGTGCTGCGCTGGGGCTTAACCGCGCTCGATCCGGCGCTCGCGGCGCTGTTCGTGATCCAGCTCGGCCATGCGTTGACCTTCGGCGCGACCCATCTCGCCGGCGTCACGATGATCGCCCGCATCGCGCCCGAAGCCGGCGGCGGCAGCGCGCAGGCCTTTTACTTCACGCTGGCCGGCGTCGTCATGGGTCTGATGACGCTTGCCGCCGGTCCGCTCTATGCGACGTTTTCCGGCCAGGCCTATTGGGCGATGGCGGGTGTCGGGGCGATGGGGGCCGTGATCGCGCTTTTCGCCGCGCGTCGTTTGCTGGTTCAGCCCCAGAGCGCCGGCGACGGCGGGGCGACCGTCGCCCCGTCATAGACGAGACCCGGGTCCCGGTCGCGCTTGAGCAGGAGCGGGCCGTCCAGATCGACGAAATCGGCGTCCTGGGCCAGGATAACCGCCGGCGCCATGGCAAGCGAGGTCGCCAGCATGCAGCCGACCATGACCTTGAAGCCGAGGGCGCGCGCTTGCGCCCGCATGTTCAGCGCCTCGGTCAGCCCGCCTGTCTTGTCGAGTTTGATATTGACCGCGTCATAGACCTCGCGCAGCGCGGCGAGCCCGTCGGACGTGTGGGCGCTCTCGTCGGCGCAGAACAGGACCGGCGTGTCGATGCCGGCGAGCAGGCCGTCCTGTCCCTGCGGCACCGGCTGCTCGATCAGCGCCACGCCGGCCGCCTCGCAGGCCGCGATATTGGCGGCGAGCTGACCGTCCGACCAGCCTTCATTGGCGTCGACGATCAGCGTCGCCTCGGGTGCCGCGGCGCGCACCGCCGCGATCCTGTCGGGATCGCCATCAAGGCCGAGCTTGACCTTGAGGAGCGGCCGATGCGCCACCGAGCGGGTCTGCTCCGCCATGGCCTCGGGCGTGCCGACGCTGATCGTATAGGCCGTCGTCAGCGCGCGCGGATCGGCACTTCCGGCCAGCGCGGCCACCGTCGTGCCGTTCGCCTTGGCCTCGAGGTCCCACAAGGCGCAGTCTAGCGCGTTGCGGGCGGCCCCGGCGGGCAAGACGGCCGCGAGATCCTGCCGGTCGAGCCCGGCGGCGACGGCCGCCGCCTGGCCCTCGATCAGGGCGGCCACGTCTTCGGGCGTCTCGTCGTAGCGCGCATAAGGCACGCATTCGCCACGGCCGCCGAGATCACCGTCGCGGATCGTCGCGACCACCGTCACGGCCTCGGTGCGCGCGCCGCGCGAGATGGCGAAGGAGCCGGCGATCGGCCAGCGTTCGATCGCGACCGACAGCGCCCGGCTCATGCCGGGAACTCGACCTGGAGGCGGTCGACGATCGCTTCCGAGCCGAAGCGCACGGGATCGGTCGCCGGCAGGCGGTATTTGTGCGCGATGTCGTCGAGATAGGCGCGGGCGGCGTCCTCGCCGAGCGCTTCGGTGTTCACCGACAGGCCGACACAGCGGATGCCGGGATTGGTCAGCCGGCCGCAGGTCAGCGTCAGGTCGATCGCCTGGGCGATATCGGGCACCGGCATCGGCACGTTGCGCATCGTCTTGCGGGTCGGTTCGTGACACAGCACGACCGCGTCGGGCTGGGCGCCATGTAGGAGGCCGAGCGAAACGCCGGCGAAGGAGGGGTGGAACAGCGAGCCCTGGCCCTCGACCACGTCCCAATGGTCGGGCGTGTTTTCCGGCGTCAGCCATTCGGCGGCACCCGAAATGAAGTCGGCGACCACCGCATCGATCGCCACGCCACGACCGGAAATGAATACGCCGGTCTGACCCGTCGCGCGAAAGTCCGCGTTCATCCCCCTGTCGCGCATGGCTTTTTCGAGCGCCAGCGCGGTGTATTTCTTGCCCACCGAACAATCGGTGCCGACCGTCAGCAGGCGCCGGCCGGTACGCGGCGTGCCCTTGCCGGTGGCGAAGCGTTCCGATGTGTGGCGCACGTCGAACAATTGCCGCCCGTGCTTCTGGGCCGTTTCGGCGATGATCTCGATATCGCTCAGCTTCTGGTGCAGGCCGGTGGCGACGTCGAGCCCCGCTTCGAGCGCGGTGACGATGGTCTCGACCCAGTGCTCGGGCAAGACGCCGCCGGGATTGGCGACGCCGACGACCAGCGTCTTGGCGCCGCCGGCCACCGCATCGCCGATCGACATGTCGGGCAGCTTGGCATCGGCCCCGCAGCCGTCGAGGCGCAACTGGCCGATGCACCAGTCGCGGCGCCAGTCGACGATGCCGAGCGCCGTCTTGGCGGCCAGCGCATCGGGAACATCACCGAGGAACAGAAGATAGGGATGAGCGATTTCCATGGACGACCTTGTCAACGCGTAACGATGGAGGGACCGGCCGCCGCGACGGCCGTTGTGATCACACGCGGCGACATTAGACGCCATGAGCGGTTTCGCAAGCGGTGGAGTTGGCGTAAGACCGTTGGAATGGTGGCCATGCAGGAAGAAATCGGCTCGATCGAGGTAACGACGTTGGCCGATCGCGCGCGCCTCGCGGTCGAGGGCGTCTGGACGCTCAAGACCGCCGCGGCGCTGCACGACCGGATTGCCGCAATCACGGCGTCGATCGACCAGGGCACGCGCTTGGCGGTGATCGATCTATCGCGCCTCGACCGGCTCGATGTCAGCGGCGCCTGGCTTATCCACAGCCTGAGGACGCGGCTCGAAAGCTCCGGCCGATCGGTGACCATGGACGGTTGCCAGGAAGCCGATCGGATCCTGCTCGACGAGGTCGCCAAGAGCGACCAGCCGCCGGCGCCGGCCCAGACGCCGCGCCCGCTGGTCGACGTCGCCGTCGGCGGGGTCGGCGACGCCGTCATCCATCAGGGCCTCAATGCCGTGCACATGGTCGACATGCTCGGCCGCTTCGTCACCGCCGTCGGCCTGGCGGTCGCCAATCCCTTGCGCTTCCGCCTGGTCTCGACGATCCATCACCTCGAACAGATGGGCCTGCGGGCGGTGCCCATCATCGCGCTGATCAGCTTTCTGATCGGGGCGATCATCGCGCAGCAGGGCGCGTTCCAGCTGCGCCGTTTCGGCGCCGAGCTGTTCGCCGTCGATCTGTCGGCGATCCTGGTCCTGCGCGAGATCGGCGTTCTCTTGGCCGCCATCATGGTCGCCGGCCGGTCGGGTAGCGCGATCACGGCCGAGATCGGCTCGATGAAGATGCGCGAGGAGGTCGACGCGCTGCGCGTCCTGGCGCTCGATCCGATCGCGGTCCTGGTCGTGCCGCGCATTCTGGCGCTGATGATCGCGCTGCCGCTGTTGACGGTGCTCGCCGACATGGCGGCCTTGTTGGGCGCGGGGCTGACGTCCTGGCTCTATTCCGGCATCGGGCCGGATCTCTTCATGCAGCGGCTCAGCGCGGCGGCGGATTTCCGCATGTTCGCCATCGGGCTGATGAAGGCACCGTTCTTCGCGCTTCTGATCGGTATCATCGCGGCCCAGGAAGGTTTCGCCGTCCAAGGGAGCGCGGAATCGCTCGGCCAGCGCGTCACCGCCTCGGTGGTCAAGGCGATCTTCGTGGTGATCGTGCTCGATGGCGTCTTCGCCATCTTCTTCGCAGCGATCGGCTGGTGAGGCGGGGATGACGCAGGCGAACGGGCAGGGCGGGACGGACCGACGGGTAGGCAGGACGGCGGAGCCGGTCATCGAGGCGCGGGGGCTGACTGTCGTGCTCGGTGGCAAGGCGATCCTGGAAGGGCTCGACATCGACCTCAATCGCGGCGAGGTGCTCGGTGTCGTCGGCGGGTCGGGCACCGGCAAGACGGTCCTGTTGCGCACGCTGATCGGCCTGTTGCCGCGCCGGGCCGGGTCGGTGGCGTTTTTCGGCGGCGACTTCGATGGCATGGCCGATGAGGAACGGCGCGCCACCGAGCGCCGGTTTGGCGTTATGTTTCAGCAGGGTGCGCTGTTTTCCTCGCTCACGGTGCGGGAAAATGTCCAGGTGCCGATGCGCGAGCATCTCAAATTGCCGCCCGCGCTGATGGACGAACTGGCCGATCTGAAGATCGGCATGGTCGGCCTGCCCGCCGATGCGGGCGACAAGTTTCCGTCCGAACTGTCCGGCGGCATGATCAAGCGGGCGGCACTGGCGCGGGCTCTGGCGCTCGATCCCGATATCGTGTTTCTCGATGAGCCGACCGCCGGCCTCGACCCGATCGGCGCGGCTGCCTTCGACAATCTGATTACCACGCTCAACGAGACTTTGGGCTTGACGGTGTTTATGGTAACCCACGATCTCGACAGTCTTTATGCGGCTTGCAGCCGTATCGCCGTGCTGGCGCGGAAACAGGTGCTGGTGACCGGACCGCTGGCGGACATCCTGGACGTCGACGACGCCTGGGTCAGGGAGTATTTTCACGGCCCGCGCGCCCGGGCCATCGAAACGGCCAGGACATGACCCCTTCGGGCTGTTCATCGGCCGGTTGCGATGACCCGGTGCGGCCAGTGACGGACGACGTTTAGGAACGCTGATGGAAACCCGCGCCAATCCCGTTCTCGTCGGGGCGTTCACGATCTTCACGATCGTGGCGGGCTTCGTGTTCGCCTTCTGGGCGGCGGGCGTTCAGGATACCGGCGATACGACCGACTACCGGATCATCTTCTCCGACGAGGTGTCGGGGCTCTCCAATGGCTCGCCGGTCCAGTTCAACGGCATCGGGGTGGGATCGGTCGTCGACATCAATTTCGCGCAAGACGATCCGACCCAGGTCGAGGCGCTGATTCGGGTCAGCCAGGACACGCCGATCAAGGTCGACACGACGGCCCAGCTGCAATCGCAAGGCATTACCGGGATTTCCTTCATCCAGCTGCGCAGCGGCCGGCCCGACGCCCAGGACCTCATCACCGCCTGGGGCGAGGACAGCCCGCCGATCATCTATGCCGAGCGCTCCGCCTTCGCCAATGTCGTCGACGGCATCCAGACCGCCGTCACCCGCGTCGAGGACGCCGCCGTCACGCTGAGCCAGATCCTGACCGACAACCAGGCCTCGATCGACAGCACGATCAAGAATATCGACACCTTCAGCCAGGCCCTGGCCGACAGTTCCGACGAGATCCGGACCTTCCTGACGGATGCGTCCTCGGCGGCGCGACGTCTCGATACGCTCGGCGCGCAGGTCGAGAACCTGACCCAGATCGTCGAGGAGCAGCTGGCCGATATCGAACCGGGCGCGATCGGCCGGACGGTCGACAATATCGAGCGCTTCTCGACCGCGCTCGCCGACAATTCGGGCCGCATCACCATGCTGGTCGAGGATGCGACATCGGCGGCGCGTCAGATCAATGTCGTCGCGCGCCGCCTCGAGGATGTCGCCGACAACGCCGTCGAGATCAGCGCGGCCATCGATCCCGACAGCGTCGCGCGGACGGTGGCGAGCGTCGAGGAGTTCAGCACGGGTCTTGCCTCGCGCACCCAGACCGTCGAGACGATGATCGACGACGCGGCCTCCATCGCGGCCCAGCTGCGTGGCACGGCCGAGCGCGTCGACACCATCGTCGCCCGGATCGACGGCATGGTGGGCGAGGGCAATGAGAGCTTCTTCCAGGATGTCGCGTCGGCGGCGCGGGCCTTCCGCGAGTTGTCGGAAAATCTCGATAGCCAGGTGGGGGCGCTGAGTGGGGACCTGTCGCGGGCGGTCGATCAGAGCAGCCAGGATTTCAATGCACTTGTTGCAGATGGGCGACGGACTCTCGATTCGATCGACCGTATTCTCCGCGACCTGCAGAGCAGTCCGTCGCGGTTTCTGACCGGGCGGGGCGGATCGGTGCCGGAGCATACGCCGCGCCGCTAGGCACGGGCGCGGCGGCGGGCTTCTGGCACGACGATTTTGGGGGAAGGAAGGCCATTGGGATCGCGGAAGGCGGCTGCATTAACGCTCGCGGCGTCGCTGGCGCTTAGCGGCTGCGCCCTCGACCTCCTGCGTCCGTCGCCGGGGCCGAACACCAATTACGACCTGACCGCGCCGGATGTCTTTCCCGAGACGCTGGGATCGAGCGCGGGGCAGATCCTCGTGCCGGCCCCGCAGGCCGTCGGCGTGGTCGCGACCGATCGCATCGCGGTGCGTTCCGACGAGACGGTCGTCACCGTGCTGGCCGGCGCGCAATGGCAGAGCACGCTGCCGGAACTGTTGCAGTCGCGACTGATCGAGGCCTTTCAGCGCTCTGGGCGCATACGCGGGGTAGGGCGGCCCGGCGACAGCATTCTGTCGAACTATCAACTGCTGCTCGATATCCGCGCCTTCGAGGTCAATTCCGACCTCAATATCGCGCGCATCGAACTGTTCGGCCGGCTGATGAACGACCGGACCGGGCGCATCATCGCCATGACCCGCTTCACCGCCACCGAGCCTCTGACCGACAATGATGCCGACGGCTATGTGACGGCGCTCGATGCGGCCTTCGACCGCGTCGCCATCGAGATCCTGGCCTTCACGCTGGCCCGGATCTGACCCTTACGCGGACGGCCCCAAGCCTCCTGATCGGCGAAAAAAAGCCCCACCGTCAGGGACGGCGGGGCGGGTCAGGATCCTCTTCGCGTTATCGCGCCGATGGATGAGCTTGACGCTTTAGCGGATTGAATTTCTTCATCCTTTCGGGTTCGACGAGGTGCCGGATGCCGATCAGTTCGGCCGGCCGATCGCGTCCGCCAGCATCGAATAGACCTTGCTCGGCTCCGAGGTGAGATACATCTGGCGGAACACGCCGTCGCGGTCGGTCTCGCTGATCTGGGCCAGGAGTTCCTCGAAACCGTCCAGGAAGCGGTCGACCGCGTCGCGCGCCTCGCCGTCGCGGCGATAACGGCGGCGCACGTCTTCGGCGATGCCGCGATCGCGCAGCGCCAGGAGCCGCCGGATGAAGACATTGCTCTCGCCGCGACGATAGCGGCGGAACAGGTCCTCGAAGGCATCGTCATTGACCGCGCGGACGATGTCGACCGCCGTCGCGTTCAGCGATTCCAGGATGTGCGACGGGTCGCGGACCTCGCTGCGGGAGACGAGATCGGCGCTGGTCGTGACGTCGTCATAGCGGTCGTCGTAGCGCTCATCGAGACGTTCCGGGCGGCGAGTGGTGCGCCGCTCGACCCGCTCCACGGGCTCGCGAGGACCACGGCCGCCACGGCCGGTCAGAAGGTCGTCGAAACCGCCACCGCGCGATGCCCCTCCGCCCAGGCTCGCGCCAAGGCCAGCGCCCGAGCCGAGGCTCGGGCGGCCGTGCGGCTGGGTCGGCGGCACCGAGGTGTCGAGGCTGCCGCCATGGCGGCTGACGATTTCCGACAGCTCGTTGAGCGCCTTGATCTGGTCGGCGACGGCGCGCCGCATGGCGGCCGCGCTTTCCTGCGCCTCCTGCGGCAATTCGAACACGCCGCGGCGCACTTCCTCGCGGGTCGCTTCGAGTTCCGACACCAATTGCTGGGCCACGGTGCGCATCTCGCCGCTCGTCGAGGTCAGCCGTTCGGAGGCGGTCGCGACCATCTGCGCGATGTCGTTGGTGGCCTCTTCATAGGCCGAGCGCACCGCATGCGCAGTGCGCGCGCCTTCGCGGCCGGCGGTGTCGCGCATCAGTTCGAGATTGTCGGTGACGGTTTGGGCCGACTGTTCGGCGGTTTCCGCCAGGACCCCGCGCATGCCGTCGATGGCGCTGCGCATCCGGTCGATCTGGCCGACCACGCCGTCGGTCGAGGCCACCGCCCGGTCGGCGATGGTCTGGGCGACTTCCTCGGTCGTCCGGCGCAGGACTTCGAGTTCCTGATGGACGCGACCGGTCGAGGCGGAGGTCTTTTCCGCGACATCGGCCGACAATTGCTCGACCGAGGCCTGGACCCGGCCGAACTCCTCGCGCAATTGCTGGGTCGAGGCGGCCGAGCCGAGCGCGATCTTCTCGACGATGCGGTCGGCCGCGCCGCGCACCTCTTCGAGATTGGAGATCAGCGCCGTGATGGCGTCCGCCGCCGAGCGGTCGATATTGCCGGCGATGTCGTCGGCGATGCCGCGCACCTGGTCGAGGCGGCTGCCGACGCTCTCCACCGTGCGGTCGCCGGTCGCTTCGATGACCGCGCCGATCTCGCCGGCCCTGGCCTGCGCCTGATCGAAGATCGTCGAGGTGGCGGTCTCGATCTTGGCGATTTCGGAAACGATCCGGCCGGCGCCGTCCTCGGCGCTGGCGCCGAGCGTCTCGCCGATCTGGGCAGCGCGCAGTTCGGCCGCCGACAACGCATCCTCCACCATGCCCGAATAGGTCTTCATCATGGTGTCGAGCTCTTCGGCCTTGCCGATCAGATGCCCGGCCAGCCCTTCGAGGCTCTGGCGGCGGCGGTCGAGGGTCTGGTCGATCTCGGCGTCGGTGGCCGACAGCGCGGCGATCGCCTGCTCGAGGCTCGAACGCTGGGCCTCGAAATCGCGCGCGATGAGGCCGATGTCCTGGCTCAGCTTGCTGGAGGTTTCCTCGAGCAGCGCCACCTGGCCGGCGAGCCGCGAATTGGACTCCTGGCCCTCGCTCACCGCCCCGTCGACCGCGCTGCGGAACTGCGCGACGCGCTCGGACAGCGTGGTCTCGATGGCATAGAGATTGTCGTTGGCGTTCGACAGGAGGTCGCGCAGCAACTCGTTCGACGCGGTCAGGCGGTTCATCACCGTGTCGACATTCTCGGTCAGCGAGGCATTGGTCTGCGCCACCTGATCGATCATGCGCTGGGTCGTGTCTTCCACGGTCTGGGCCGCGGCGGCGCCGCTGTCGGCGAGCGCCTGGGTGACCTCGACGCCCTTCTGCGCGATGGCGCGGGTGATCTCGTTGCCCTGGCTGGCGATGGCGCGGCCGACCGTGTCGCCGGCCTTGTCCATGACCGTTTCGAGCTTGGCGGCGGTCTCGTCGATATTGCCGATGAGCTGGTCGCCACGCGTGCCGACGCTGTCCTCGATCGACAGCATACGGGCCGCCAGGCGATCGTCGAGACGCATCGTCAGTTCGTTGACCGAGGCCTCGACGGCGCCGGTGCGGTGGGTGATCGTGTCGCCGATCGACTGGCCGATGGATTCGGCGGTTTCGAACAGCGCGGCCGCCCGTTCGCCGAGCAGGCGATCGGCCTCGGCGGTGCCGGTTTCGAGCGTCTGGCGGACATCGGCCATGCGCGCCTGGACGGTGTCGTCGGCGCGGGCGGCGCTGTCGACCAGCGTGGCCTCCATCGCGGCCGCGCGATCCGCCAGGGTCGCGTCGATCTGGGCCGCGCGGTCGGCCAGGGTCGCATCAACCTGGGCGGTGCGGTCGGCGAGCACGGCATCGACCTGGGCGGCGCGGTCGGTGAGGCGGGTTTCGAGATCGCCGGCGCGGGCATCGAGCGTCTCGTCCATCGCCTGCATGGTGGCGGCGAGGCGGCCGGTCATGTCGTCGGCGCGGCCCGTGAGACGGATCTCGAGGTCGGCGGTACGCGCGTCGAGCGTCTCGTCCACGGCCTGCATGGTGGCGGCTAGGCGGCCGGTCATGTCGTCGGTCCGCCCGGTCAGGCTTTCGTCCATCAGGGCGATGCTGGCGGAGATCGAATCCGCGATATCGGCGGTGCGGCCGGAGATCTGCTCGTCGATATAGGTCGCCGCCGAGCCGACCAGCTCGCCGAGCTCCTTGGTGCGCGTGTCGAGCGTCTGTTCGATATGGCTCGAATGGTTCTGCATCGCCGCGTCGAAGGCGACCACCCGGTCGGATAGGCTCGACGACAGCGCGCCGCCGCGCACGTCGATGATCTGCTCCATCGCGCCGAGGCGCTCGCCGAGCACGGCGTCGATCGCGGTCGCCTGTTCGGTGACCGTGTTGAGGAAGGTCTGGGCGCGGCCGGCCAGCGCGTCGTCGACCAGGCCCGCCTGCTCCTGGACCGCGGCGCGGATCTCGTCGACCCGGTCGGCCAGCTTGCCGTCGAGCGCCACGGCCTGGGCGTCGATGGTCGAGGCGAGGGCACCGCCGCGCACGTCGATGACCTGCTCCATGGCGCCGAGGCGGTCGTTGAGGGCGGCGTCGATCGCGGTCGCCTGCTCGGTGACATTGTCGAGGAAGGCCTGGGCCCGGTTGGCCAGGGCATCGTCGACCAGGCTGGCCTGTTCCTGCACCGCGCTGCGGATGTCGCCGACGCGGTCGGCCAGCTTGCGGTCGAAGGCCGCGTCATGCTCGCCGAGCATATTTGTCAGTTCGGCGGCCCGCTGGGTCAGCCGCTCGTCGAGCGCGCCGGTGGTGGCGTCCATCGTCGCGGCCAGCTGGTCGGTGCGCTGGGCGAAGGTGTCGAGCAACTGGCCGCCCGAGCCGACCAGGGTCTGGTCGAGATTGGCGATCGCGCCCTCGAAGGCCTGGCTGGCCTCGGCGGTGCGCTGGTCGAGCGTGTCGATCAACGCCCGGCCGGTTTCTACCATCGTGTCGTTCAGCGCCTCGCCGCGTCCGGTCACGACATCGGCCAGGTCGCCCGCGGTCGCCGACAGATTGGCAACATAGTGTTCGCCACGGGCGGTCAGGTCGCTGGCCATGGTCTCACCGACGGCGGCCAGATCGGAGGCCAAGGCCCCGCCGCGCGCGGTCAGGTCGTTCGCCATCGTCTCGCCAGCGGCCGTCAGATCGGCGACCAGCGCGCCGCCGCGCGTCGTCAGGTCCTGCGAGATCGCTTCGCTGGCCATCGACAGATCGGACGCGATGGCGCCGCCGCGCTCGACCACGGTGTGGTGCAGGGCGTCCTGGGCGCTGCTCAGATGATCGACGAGATTGCGGCTCGATTCCTGGATCGTGGTGCCGAAATCCTGGCCGAGCTGGGTGATCGCCGTGCTCGCTTCCTGGCTCTGGCGGCCGAGTTCGTCGATGACGGTGCTGCCGGTGGCGGAGATCGAGCCGGAGATCGCGATGCCCTGGGTCGACATTTCCTCGACCACCGACCGTCCGGTATCGGCGATCGACTGGTTGAGGTCGGTGCCGCGGGTGACCAGCTGATCGACCACCGCCGCGCCGACGCGTTCGAGCGTGTCGCTGACCTCGCCGCCGCGCGTCTGCATCAGCGTGGTGAGGTCGGCGGTCGTCGATGTCAGGCGGTCCGACAGCTGGTCGCCGGCGGTCTCGAACGTGGTGATCGCTCGGTCGCTGGTGCTCGACAGCTTGCCGATGATGGTTTCGCCGGCGGCATCCACCGCGTCGGTCATCTCCTGGGCGCGGATCGCCAGCCCTTCGCCGACCCGCGTGCCGGTCGAGGTCACGAGGTCCGACATCTGGTCGCCGGCCTTGCGCATTTCCTCGGTGAAGTCGCCCTGGGCATCGGTGATGGCGGCGCGCAGGCGCTCGGCATTGTCGATGATCGCCTCGCGCTCCGTCGTCAGCTGGTCGAGCAGGGCGCGCAGGCGGATCTCGTTCTCGTGATAGGCGCGTTCGAGCTGGGAGACCTCGCTGTGCACCAGGCCTTCCAGTTCGCCGGCCCGCGCCAGCGCCCGCTCGACGCCGTCGCCCATGGCCTGGACCTCGCGGCGCACCGCATGGCCCACCGTCGCCACCTGGTCGATGGCGATGCCCTCGGGCTCGCTCAGCTTGATCGCCATTTCGGCCAATGAGCGGCCCGCGAGCTTCATGTCCTGGGCGCGCCACACCATCAGGGCGACGCCGAAAAAGAAGAAGATGGGAACGATGATGACGGCATAGAGGCCGACCAGCATCGGCTGTTCCTGCACGATGCTCGGGCTCGTCACCTCGAAGAAGCCGGGGCCGAACAGCCCGAGCCCGATCACCACGCCGATGAAGCCCCAGATGACCGAGACCAGAAGCGCCACCCAGAACGGCGCGCCGGAGGGTCGCCGCTGCAGGCCGTAGACGATGTTGGACAGCGACGGGCGGTCGTCATTGGCGGTCGAGCGCTTGACGGCGGAATAGTCGACATCGAGCGCGTCGTCGTCGAGCGGATCCGGATCGGCGGCGAGTGGTTGGCCGGTCAATGGGCGGGCGGTCCGCGCCGGCGCGGCGGATGAGGCGGTTTCGGACCGTCCCGACAGGCTCGAAGCGGGTGTGTCGTCATCGGCCGTCAGGTCGAATTCGAGATCCGGGATCGCGGCCGCATCGGCCGGGATCTTCTGCGCGACCTCGTCCTTGCTGGCCAGCGTATCGGCCAGGGCATCTTCGATCGCGCTCAGGGCGGCTTCCGCCGCCTCCTGCGAGGATGGAGCCTTCTTAGACATGTTCCGCCTCATATCCGCCTTCGGATCCATGTGCCGTCGACAGTCAACCGACAGTCCGCGCGCCGGCCCGGCTGCCGCGCCGGCGCCCATGCCGTCGGTTTCCCGGTTCGCCTGTTGCCTGCCCCGAACCGGCTGCGACGCCGTGCCTCATCCGGCGTCGACTTGCTTTGATCGCCGATGCGGGCGGGCCGGTCATGCCCGATGCCACCCGTAACCGGCGATCGTAACTATCGGACCGCACACAGTTTTGATCCTGCCCGGGACATTACTGCCATTTCGCACGCGCGAGAAGCGCGCCATCGCTAATCCTTAAAATAAGGTTAACGCGACTTCATGAATCCCGGTCGCTGCCATCGTGGCCGTTATCGCCAGTCCATTGTCCCCGTCCGGCCGGAACGTCGCGAAGGGGCACGCCTCGCGCGAGCCGCCCTGCGTCTGCCCGGCAGTGTCGGCATCATAGACGAGATCCCGCCATTTCCCAGCGCTTCCGGCCGCTATGTTTATCGGGCCGTTACAAATCGTGGGCATAATTAGACGACCTGCATATGATTCGCGGCGGTCGGGAACCGGATGATGCGACGGATGCACCGGGAAGGACGGAGTTTGATGTCGAGCGGCGGCGGTCGTCAGCCAGGGAAGTATGCGCGTCCCGTCGATCTCGTGCATCTGTCGCGGCATACCATGGGCGACGGCGCGCTGGAGCGCGACGTGTTGCAGATGTTCGTCGTGCAGAGCCAGGTCCATCTCATCCGGCTGAAGGACGCGCAGGATCCGGTGTCGTGGCGCACCGCGGCGCATACGATCAAGGGCGCCGCGCGCGGCATCGGCGCCTGGCCGGTGGCCGATGCCGCCGAGGCGGCCGAACGCGTCGCCGGCCGCGACCCGGACGAGATGGCGCGCGCCTTGCGCGATCTCGACGCGCTGATCATCTCAACCAATCAGTTCATCCGCGACCTTCTGGCCGAATTGCCGGCCTGAACCGGCATCTTGCCGTGCTCCTATTGGTCGATGAACCGCTATCGGGCCCGTTTTGAACGGTCGGGACCGGTGGCCGGCGCGGTCGACCGGCCCTAATTGGCTTGTGAGCCAAGCGTAATTCCAGTATAGCGCGGCGCGCTGCCGGCCGTCGTGCCCGGCCTCTCTTCATATGCCCGTTCGCCGCGCGGCCACCGACAGGTCAAGAGACATTCATGCCGAAGATCACCTATATTGAAAGCAACGGAACCGCCCATGAGGTCGACGGCGAGGTCGGCTCGACCGTGATGGAGACCGCGATCCGCAACATGGTGCCCGGCATCGAGGCCGAATGCGGCGGCGCGCTGGCCTGCGCCACCTGCCATGTCTATGTCGACGATGCCTGGACCGCGAAGACCGGCGCGCCCTCGACCATGGAAGAGGACATGCTGGACTTCGCCTTCGACGTTCAGCCGACATCGCGTCTGTCCTGCCAGATCAAGGTGAGCGACGATCTGGATGGGCTCGTGGTGCGCGTGCCCGAACGCCAGGGCTGATCGCGTCGCGCCGACCGCCATGAGCCTGTTGCCGTGAACCGATCGCGTAGCCGGCCCGCCGAGACAGAACCGACCCGAGTGTCATGACAGACCCGATACCCGCCGCTTCGCCCGACCCGTCCGCCGGACCGATCGAGACGGACATCCTGATCATCGGCGCAGGGCCGGTCGGCCTGTTCGCGGTGTTCGAACTCGGCCTGCTCGACCTGAAATGCCATCTCGTCGACATTCTCGACCGGCCGGGCGGGCAGTGCACCGAACTCTATCCCGAAAAGCCGATCTACGACATTCCCGCCTATCCGGTGATCGGCGCGCAGGAACTCGTCGACCGGCTGATGGACCAGATCAAGCCGTTCGAACCGGTCTTCCATCTGTCGCAGATCGTCGAGCGTCTGGAGCGGCGCGATGACGGCCGGTTCCGCGTCGCGACCGATCTCGGCACCGAATTCGACGCCAAGGTGGTTGTGATCGCCGCCGGCGGCGGCTCGTTCCAGCCGAAGCGGGCACCGGTGCCCGGCATCGATGCCTATGAGGGCACGTCCGTCTTCTATTCGGTGCGTCAGATGGAGGCCTTTCGCGGCCATGACCTGCTGATCGTCGGGGGCGGCGATTCCGCGCTCGACTGGACGCTCAGCCTGGAGCCGATCGCCAAATCGCTGACGCTGGTGCATCGCCGCGACGCGTTCCGCGCCGCGCCGCATACGGTCGACCAGATGCGCGCCTTGGTCGCCGAGGACCGGATGCGGCTGCTGATCGGTCAGGTGACGGCGCTGTCTGGCGCCGACGGCCAGCTCGCGAGCGCCGACGTCAAGACCGCCGACGGGGTGGTCGAAACCCTGCCCGTGACGCGCATGCTGCCGTTTTTCGGCCTGACCATGAAGCTCGGCCCGGTCGCCGATTGGGGGCTCAATCTCGACGAGAATCTGATCGCCGTCGATACCGAGAAGTTCGAGACCTCCGAACCCGGCATCTTCGCGATCGGCGACATCAATACCTATCCCGGCAAGCTGAAGCTCATCCTGTCGGGCTTCCACGAGGCCGCGCTGATGGCGCAGGCGGCGAAAAAGATCGTGGCGCCCGACGAGCGCATCGTGTTCCAATATACGACGTCGTCGACGAAGCTGCAGAAGAAGCTCGGCGTCGCCTAGCCTGGGTGGCGACAGCGCAGTCTTGGTGTCCCGGCGGCGTGGGGGAGACCCCTGTTGACGCGAGGCTTGCGGGGAAAGGCTTTGGCCATGGGCGATCGCCCGGACCATGAGAGGTCGGATGCCGGGATGTCGGATGGTGGGCCAGGCGATCATCGCGAGGCGCTGGCCGCGATCCCCGACGCCGAGATGACGGCGCTGCGGCGCGTGTCGGACCGCGCCGGCCTCATCCAGCTCGGCGGTCATCTCGGCCTTCTGACGCTCACCGGCACAGGCATTCTGATGTCGGACGGGCTGTGGCGCATCCCGGCGATCCTCGTCCATGGCATCGTGCTGGTCTTCCTGTTCGCCCCGCTGCACGAGACGATCCACGGCACGGCGTTTCGCACGCCCTGGCTCAACAGGCTCGTATCGACCGTCGCGGGCTTCGTGATCCTGCTGCCGCCGGTCTGGTTCAGCTTCTTTCATTTCGCCCATCACCGGCACACCCAGGATCCCGACCGCGATCCGGAACTCCGCGGCGGCGGCATCGCCGACATCGGTACCTATCTCTACCGGCTGACCGGCTGGCCCTATTGGCGCGGCCAGGTGGCGACGATCATCTCGATGGCGCTCGGGCGCCAGCCGCCCGATTTCGTGCCCCCGCGTGCCCGGCCGCGCGTCTGGCGCGAGGCGCGGCTGTTCCTCGCCGGCTATGTCTTTCTGTTCGGCCTGTCGGTTCTGTTCCAGTCGGCCCTGCTTGTCTGGCTGTGGGTCCTGCCGGTTCTGGTCGGCCAGCCCTTCCTGAGGGCTTATCTGATGGCCGAGCACACGGCCTGTCCGCTGATCCCGGACATGCTGCGCAATACGCGGACGACCTTCGCGAGCCCCGTCGTGCGCTGGCTCGCCTGGCAGATGCCGAACCATACGGCGCATCATGCCGCCCCCCAGGTGCCGTTCCATCGCCTGCCCGCGCTGACGGATCTTCTCGAGCGGCAATTGCGGTCGACGGCGGACGGCTATCCGGATGCCCACCGCCAGATCGTGACGGCCTTGCGCGCACCGGCGCCTGCTTCCAAGGCGGACAGGCCCGTTTCCGGCGCCTGAATGGGGCTCTATCGCGACCATATCGGCCCGTGGCTCATCGAGCGGGCCTGCGCGTCGCCGATGCTCGATGGCGAACGCGCCGCGCTTCTGTCCGGTGCCGAAGGCCATGTCGTCGAGCTCGGCGCCGGCGCCGGCGCCAATTTCCGCCACTACGATCCCGAACGCGTTTCCCGGCTGACCGCCATCGAGCCGCACCCGGCGCTCAGGGCCAAGGCCGCCCCGGCAATCGCCGGGCGCGGTTTCGATATCGAGATGGTCGACGCGGTCGCCGAGCGCTTGCCGCTCGATAACGGCTGCGCGGATGTCGTCGCCGTCACCTTCACCCTGTGTTCGATCGGCCGGCTCGACCAGGCGCTGTCCGAAGCGCGACGGGTTCTGAAGCCTTCCGGCCGGCTGATCTTTCTCGAACATGGCAAGGCACAGGACCGGGCGAGCCAGACCATCCAGAGGCTCCTGGCGCCGGTCTGGAAGCCGATCGCGCTCGGCTGCCATCTGACGCGCGATCCGCTGGCCGAACTGACCGCCAACGGGTTCGCGCCCGAGGATGTCGATATCTATCGGCTGCCGGGAACGCCGGCCTTTGCAGCGACCCTGTTCCGGGGCGGCGCCCGGCCGCGCTGAACTGTCTTTGACCCGCGTCAACGCCCGTCGCCGGGCGACCCCCTAGGGTCCGGGCGCCATAGCAAGAGAGGGGAGCGCCGTCCGTCATGTTCAAGTCCATCCTGGTTCCTGTCGATCTCTCCGATCCCGACCATTACCGCGACGCCGTCGCCGAGGCGTCGGGGCTGGCCAAGCAGTCCGGCGGCGAGATCCGGCTGATGACGGTGATCCAGAGCCTGTCGTCGATGATGGCCGAATACCTGCCCGAGGACGCGCAGAAGCAGGTCATCGACGAGGCGACCAAGCAATTGCACGCGATCGCCAAGGAAACCGGCATGGAAGAGCGTGTTACGGTGGTGATCCGCGACGGCGCGACCCATCACGAAGTCTTGCAGGAAGCCGTCGACAGCGGCTGCGACCTGATCGTCATGGGCTCGCATCAGCCGGGCTTCGCGACCTATTTCCTCGGCTCGCACGCCACGACCATCGTCCGCCATGCGGTCTGTTCGGTCCTGGTCCTGCGCGGCAAGGAGTGAGACTAAGCCTCGGCAGGACCTAGAGCATATCCGGCAAGCCTTGGTTCACTGGATAGGCTCTAACGCATTGATTTTACGAAATCCCGGACGCGAAACCGATTCCCGCTTTCGCTGGAATTGCTCTAGCCGCCTGTCCTAAGATGGCGTGACAGGCGTCGCCGCCAGGTGACGGGCAGCGCTTCGAAACGGGCCTTGAGCCAGGGCCGCAGGCGGTTGGCATAGAGAAGATAGGCGTGCCCCTTCAGCGACAGGGCCGCGCCATAGCCCTGGACGCCGACCGTGCAGCAGGCCCAGCGCAGCTTGTAGCCATCGGCTGGCGGCATCAGGTCATAGGTCGTGACGCCGTTCCGCGCCGCCCAGTCGATCATGCGGGCCATCTGCACCGTGCCCGGGCTGTGCGGCGCATAGGCCGGGTTGAAGCAGCCGAGATAGGCCATGTAATGGCCGTCCTGGCGCAGGCCGAGCTCGATCGCCGCCGGGTGTCCGTCGACCCGCAGCGCCATCGCCATGAAGCCGCTGTCGGCGTCCTCGCCCGCCAGCGCGGTGATCACCCTCAGCGCGCGCGGGTCCGAGAAGACGCGGCTCGTCAGGCCGAGATCGTCGAGCCAGAGCCGCTTGAAGCCGAGCGCCTTCGCGGTCACTGACTGGGCGGCCAGGCTCGCCGTTTCGAAGTCGGCGGTGATCGCGCCGAGGCCGTCGAGCTTCTTCGTCTTGCGTCGCACTTCGCGACGCGATTTCGACTTCATCCGATCGAGATAGTCGGCTTCCGACCGGATGTCGGACAGGTCGACATAGGGCGCTTCGAGCGGTGCCCCCTGCGGCCCGAGATAGCGGCTGATGAACGGTGCGATGGCGGCATCCTCGCGGATCCGGCCGAGCGCGATGACGTCGACGCCGAGAAGGTCCTCGATCTCGCGCCAGGCCGCGTCGATGGCCGGCTCGGCGTCGATGTCGCCGGCGATCAGCGCATCGCCATATTGCGCGATCGGCTCGCCCATCCAGCGCAAGGTGGTCACCGCGCCGGGCTCGATGGCGAGCGGCCAGGCGAGCACGAGCCGGTCCGCCGCATCGCGGACGGTGATGACGCGGAGTCGCCAGGGCGGCGCCTCCGTCTCGTGGCAGAAATGCCGCGCCCATGTCGCGAGAAAGCCGTGCCGGAGAAAGGCCGTGGTGCGGCCGCGCGCGCTGGCCAATAGCGCCGCCCAGTCATCGGCCAGCCCCTCGAAGGCCGCGACCGTGTCGATGCGCGTGACGGTCATGGCGGACGTCATGGCAGCGGATTTGGCGGCGCTTGGGGCAGTGATCGGGTCGGCCTGCGCGCGCGCCGCCGACAGGGCGGCCTGTTGCGGCAGCGCGGCCGTCGCCCCGATATCGCGAAGATAATCCGTCATTCCCGCCACGTCGTCTCGGCCGCAAGGCGGCATTCCGTCGTTTCGTCGGGGATCATGACCTGGCGGGTCGAAACGGGCGCTTAACGGCCGCGCAAAAGCCCGTGTCAGGGTTAACCGGGTTTTGACCGGATCGATCAGGCTGACGTTTTCGCTCGGTAGAGTTCCAGCCCGTAGGGGCTGAACAGCGAGAACCGCCGGCGATGGCGTGGCGCCAGCTCGACCGTTTCGAAGGCCTGGCTTTCGCGCAAGGGCAGCGTGTGCTTGGGGTCGACGGCGGCGACATAGACGGCCGCCCCGTCGCGGGCCGCGTCCACCGCCTTGCGCGCGATCGCCGTCGTGACGCGCTCGGTGAACGGGCGGAACAGATAGATCAGAAGGTCGCCCCGGGGCAGGTCGATATGGGCGGCATCGCCATGGACCAGCGTCACGTCGCGACAGGCCATCGCCCAGCGCGGCCAGTGGCGCAGATTGACCAGGGCCGCTTCATGCAGTTCGCGCGTGAATTCCACGCCGACGATCTCGCGGAAGGCGAAGCGGCTCGCTTCCAGGATCGCCCGGCCGCGTCCCGAGCCGACATCCACGAAGCTCATGGTCTGCGGGCGATGGCCGTCGGCCAGCACCGCCTCGATCACCCAGTGCACGAGCCTGGCCGGGCTTGGCCGGTCGGGATAGGCCAGCGCGCGGTGGACCGACTGGATGTCGAGATCGGCGAGATCGACCACGCCATGGGTCGGCAGGCGTTCGAAGCGCTGGCCGCGGCCGCGCAGAAAGGTCTCGTGAAACCAGAGCAGCCAGCGCCGATAGCGCGTTTCCGGCCCTTCATCCGTCAGCGGCTGCTGGCGCGCGGTCCGGGACGGGCTCGCGGGCGCCGGCTGTGGGGCGGTTTTCTGCGTGGCCGGAGACTTGCCGCGCCGTGCCCGCGTCTTCGCCGAAGGCGCTGCCTTGTCGGCGGATTTAGCGGCCACCGTCGCGGCCCGTTTGGCGGGGGTCTTGCGGGGCGGCGCCTTGGGCTTGGCCGCTTCCGTTGGCTTGTCTTGCGGGGCCGTCACATCGGGTGCCGATGTCGCGTCCTCGGTTGCCGGCTTGGCCTGTTTGGACGGCGTGACGACGCGGCTTGGTCGCCGATATGGGGTGGCTCCCGGCTGTCCGCTGTCGGGCTCGGTGTCCGCCTTGGCCGGTGCCGGGGCACGCTTGCGCGTCGGGCGCGAGGCCGACTTGCGCCTTGCGGGCTTTCGCGATGTCGGCTCTTTGACGGTCATGGCTCGGTATCTTGTACCTGCTATCTGCTCCGGGAAACGGCCAACGGTTCCGGGCCGGCTCTCGAAACGGATGATCAGCTTTCCGCGGGCGCCTTCGGCAGGGCGAAGTCGGGCGGGGCATTCGGATCGTAGAGGCCGGGCCGGTTGCGGGTCACCATGCGCCAGACGGTCGGCGTATAGATCCCGGCGACGAGAAGCCCGCCAAGGCCGAGCCAAAGACCGTCCTGCGCGAGAAACCAAATACCTCCGCCGACGAGCGCTGTATAGAGCAGCGCCACGACGGTGAGATGAATACCCCACATGGTGGGGCCGAAGCCGGTGCGGAACACCGCATCCGGATTGCGCTTGGCGACGGCCTTGCCGAGCGCGATGATGAAATTGCGATAGTCCGGGCCGACATCGTCCCATCGGGCGACCGCGCGCGCCGACAGATTGGTGAATTCGACCGTTTTCCTGTCCTTCAGCGTCAGCGAGGCGCGGAACCGGTTCATCTGGAAGCGGCGCGGCTCGAACCAGATGCGCAGTTCCTGCGCTTCGCGCAGGCTGATGGCGGTCTTGCCGCCATGCTGATCCTCCACCTCGAGTTGGTCGCGCGCGATCGTATAGGTGACCGCCGGCATCAGCGCCGAGGCGCGGAAGGTGAGGCTCGGCTTGGGCGTGTCGACGGTCTCGGCCGCGCGGCGCTTGCGGCTCACCGGCTGAGCTCCCGCATGGCATCGTCCAGGCCTTCCAGGGTCAGCGGGAACATGCGGTTCGACATGATCTGCCGGACCATCTGGATCGATGGCGTATAGCCCCAATGCTTCTCGGCGACCGGGTTGAGCCAGACGGCGGACGCGTAGATGCCGAGCAGCCGGTCGAGCCAGACCGCGCCGGCCTCGTCGTTGAAATGTTCGACCGATCCGCCGGGCATCGAGATCTCATAGGGGCTCATCGAGGCGTCGCCGACCAGCACCACCTTGTAGTCCGAGCCATAGGTGTGCAGCACGTCCCAGGTCGGCGTGCGTTCGGTCCAGCGCCGCTGATTGCTCTTCCACACGCCTTCATAGAGGCAGTTGTGGAAATAGAAATGCTCCATGACCTTGAACTCGGCGCGGGCGGCGGAGAACAGCTCCTCGCATTCCCGGATGTGCCAGTCCATCGAGCCGCCGATGTCGAAGAACAGCAGCACCTTGATCGCATTGTGCCGCTCGGGGCGGAACTTCAGGTCGAGAAAGCCCTTATGCGCCGTGCCGCGGATCGTGCCGTCGAGATCGAGTTCGTCGGCGGCGCCTGTTCGCGCGAAGCGGCGCAGCCGGCGCAGCGCGAGCTTGATGTTGCGGGTGCCAAGCTCCCGGTCGCCGTCGAGATCCTTGAATTCGCGCTTGTCCCAGACCTTGACGGCGCGGAAATTGCGGTTGCCGTCCTGGCCGATGCGGATGCCTTCGGGATTGTAGCCATAGGCGCCATAGGGGGAGGTGCCGGCGGTGCCGATCCATTTCGACCCGCCCTGATGGCGCCCCTTCTGCTCTTCGAGGCGCTTTTTCAGCTCCTCCATGAGCTTGTCCCAGCCGCCCATCGCCTCGATCTTGGCCTTTTCCTCCTCCGTCAGGTGGAGATCGGCCATCCGCCTCAGCCAGTCTTCCGGCAGTTCCGCTTCAAGGGCTTCGGAAATCATCTCCAAGCCCTTGAAGACATGACCGAAAACGCGGTCGAACTTGTCGATGTTACGCTCGTCCTTCACCAGGATCGCGCGCGACAGGTAGTAGAAGTCCTCGACCTTCTTGTCGGCGAGATCGGCCTTCAACGCCTCCAGGAGCGTGAGGAATTCGCGCACGGTGACGGGCAGGCCGGCCGTTTTCAGTTCCTGGAAGAAGGAGACGAGCATGTGAAGCGGCTTGTGTCGGTGTGATGCGTTTCAGCGGCGATGTCGACGCGACCGTTCAACTCTTGGCCGCGCAGGCGTCGGAGTGTGCCGGGTTCCTGTCCGGGGTCAAGTCCGAGAGGCGGAGGAACCATGTGATTTCGGTTGATGGCCAATGATCGTGAGCATCGCGCGACGCGGCATGTGGCGCGTTTCCAAGGTTGAGCGGACCTGTCGAGTCAGATTAGGCTTGAAAATGGCCTTGCTCGGGCCTCCGCCCTCCATCCGGGAAGCATGAACCATGCGGAGCCTTGCGACGTTGGACCGATCTCATTCGAGCCTGAGCATAAGGAGGGGGTGCGGGAACGGCTCGAAAGAGGAGGAACAGCAATGCGACTATCCGCTCCTATCTACAGGTTGAAACGAGACGCGCGTCTTCTGGCACGCAACAAAGGCCTGCCGCTCCACGCGGCACTTGATCGAACGGCGCGCAACGAGGGGTTCCAGAGCTGGAGCCATCTCGCGTCGTCGTCGCGACAGGCGAGCCCCGCCGCCACTATTCTGTCGGGACTCCGGGCCGGCGATTTGCTCATTGTGGCTGCCCGGCCCGGCCAGGGCAAAACCCTCCTCGGGCTCGAATTGGCCGCGCTGGCCGAGACCGTCGGCAGAACCGGGTTCTTCTTCACATTGGACTATCATGACCGCGAGGTGGCGGATCGATTGGCGGAACTCGGGGGCGACCGATCATTCGATGCCAACGCCGTGGTCGTCGATACGTCGGACGACATTTCGGCCGGCCAGATCATCCACCGCCTGGACGAGGTCGACGGCCCGGCGCTCCTTGTCGTGGACTATCTGCAGCTTCTCGATCAGCGGCGCGCCAATCCAAGCCTGGATCACCAGATCAGGTCGCTGAGGCGTTACGTGACGGAGACCGGTGCGATTTGCGTCATCCTATCGCAGATTGACCGCATGTTTGATCTCTCGGGCAAGTCGATGCCGGACAAGTCGGACATTCGATTGCCCAATCCGGTCGACCTCTCCGTCTTCGACAAGGTTTGCTTCCTGAACAATGGCGAGATTGACATCGACATGGCGGCATAGCCGCGTCTGATCAGGCCTTGCGGTGGTCAACTGGCTGTCCGCGAGGCCTTCGTGGGGGCGTCGAAGGAGCGCGCGACCCAAGGCATCCGGATGCGGCCTCGACACGCTATTTCGAAGACGGTTCTCCGAACCGCATCAATTCGTTCATGATGTCCTTGAGCGCGGGCGGTTTGCCGGCGAGATACGGAAGCGGCCGGCAGACATCGAGCGCGGCGAGCCCGATGCGCGCGGTCAGGAGCCCGTTGACGACACCTTCGCCGAGCCGCGCCGAGAGGCGTGCCGCGAGCCCGTGGCCGAGGAGCTGCTGGACCAGTGAATCGGTCAGCGCGATGCCGCCGGTGACCGCGAGATGGCCGAGCACCATGCGGATCAGCCGGATCATGCCGACCCCGCTCGGCCGGCCGCCATAGAGCGTCGACAGCTTGCGGATCAGGCGTAGGCTCTCGAACAGGACGAACAACACGTCGATCACCGCCCTGGGGCTGATCGCGGTGACGGCGGTGACCCTTTTGGCGGCATCGAGGATGAGGCCCCGGGCCTCGGCGTCCTTGCGCGCCATCAGCGCGCGCTCGGCGAGCTTGATCAGGTCGCGCCCGTCGATGATCTCGCCGTCATGGCGGGCCAGTTCGGCGCGGCCGCGGGCGGTTCCGGGGTCGCCCTGATAGAGCGCGACCACCTTGGCGATCACGTCGCGCGCCTCGCCGCGGTCGTCGGTCTCGGCGGCGGTTTCGGCCGCCATCCGCAGGCGCGCGATGCGGCCAAGCCGCATCAGGCCGATCGTGTCGCGAATGACGATGGCGACCAGCGCCGTGGCGGCCAGCGCCGTCGCCGCCAGCCCGACATAGCCGAGCCAGGGCGCACGGGCGAACAAGGCGTCGATCAGATCCGCCACCGCCAGCCCGACCGCGAGCGACAACAACAGGCCGAAGCCCGTGGCGAACAGTCCGGTCCAGCCCCAGCGGCGCGCGGGCGCGCGCCGGGCCGTATCGTCGACGACGCGCGGGGTGCCCTCGCCATCGGCCGGCGTGTCGGCGGCGGGCGGTTGCGCGATGTCGAGGCCCGGCGTGTCGAGCTCGAAGACGGCGGGCGGGCGCGGGGGCTTTGTCGTCATGCGAGACGGTCTCCCAGCAGGAAGTCGAGCGCCCGATCAAGGCGGATATGAGGTAGCGTTAGCGTAATCCCGTCCTGGGTCGGTTCGAGCCGGGGCGGCCGGAAGCGGGCGAAGCGGATGGTCTCCGCCTCCCTGGCCGGCGGGGCCGTGTCCATATCCCGTTCCGCGTGGTCCTTGCGTTCAGATGCCGTGTCAGAGGCTTCGAGCCGGGCCAAAGGTTGCTCGAACAAGCTCTCCGGATCCTCAGGCAAGTCCCCGGGGAACAAGGCGATTTCCCGTTTCCCATCGAAGGTTTCGCCGGCCACGCGCTCGCCCTTTTCAGGCGTGCCGACGATGACATCGAGCAAGTCGCCATGGCGCGTGACACTGGCCTCGCGGGTTGCCCGCACCGATGCCAGGGCCAGCACCTCGACATCGGCGCCGGCGAACTCGGCGCGCTTGATGGCGTGTTCGGTCAGCCGCCGCAGGATGGCCTCCAGCCGGTCGTGATTGGTGTGGTGGACATGGTCGGCCTTGGTCGCGGCGAACAGGATGCGGTCGATCCGGCGGGTCAGGACCCGGCTCAGCCAGCCGCTGCGACCGGGGCGGAAGGCGGTGAGGATCTCGGTCAGCGCGGTTTCGAGATCGCGCAGCGCGGCCGGTCCGGCATTGATCGCCTGAAGCGCGTCGACCAGCACGATCTGCCGGTCGAGGCGGGCGAAATGATCGCGGAAGAATGGCCGGACGACGACGGATTTGTAGGCCTCGTAGCGCCGCTCCATCATCGCGCGCAGCGTGTTGCGTCCGCCCGTCCCGTGGCCGTCGAGATCAAGTGGCGCGAAGGTCAGCGCCGGCGAGTTCGCCAGATCCCCCGGCATCAGGAAACGGCCCGGCGGCAGGGCCGACAGCGCCCGGTTGTCGTCGCGGCAGGCGCGCAGATAGGCGGTGAAGGCGGTGGCGAGCCGTCGCGTGGTCTCCTCGGACTGTTCGGCCAAGGGATCGGTGTCGGCGAGGAGCGCGTGCCAGTCGGCGGCGAGATCGGCGCGGCCCGGCGTCCGGCTCTTGGCCAGTGTATCGGCCGACCAGTCGGCGAAGCTCTGGTCGAGCAGCGGCAGATCGAGCAGCCATTCGCCGGGATAGTCGACGATGTCGACATTGAGCCGCCCCGCCGACAGGGTGCGCGACCAGAAGCTCGCGGATTCATAAGCGATGGTCAGCCGCAATTCGCTGACCTGCGAGGTCGATTCGGGCCAGCGCCGGTCGTCGCCGGTCAGGGCGCCGATATGGTCTTCATAGGCAAAGCGCGGTACGGCGTCGTCGGGCTGCGGCACGAGCCCGGCCGAGATCAGCCGGCCGGAAGCCGCACTGTCGAACAGCGGCAGCCGGCCGCCATGGATGAGATTGTGCACCAATGCCGAGATGAAGACGGTCTTGCCCGACCGCGCCAGGCCCGTCACGCCGAGCCTGAGGCTCGGCTCGACGAGGTCGGTGGCATAGTCGAGGGCATTGAGCGCGGCGAGCCGCGCCTGATCGGCGATGCCGAGGCTCATGCGCCGTCGGTCTCGCCGTCCCTTTGCGTCGCCATCGCATCGAGGAAGCGCGGCGTGACGAACAGGCTGAGCTGGCCCGCGCCGGGGCTGACATCGCGCCAGGAGGCGATGTCGAAATCGATAACGGCCAGCGCGCAGGTCGGAAACTTCTCGCGCATGCGCTTCAGCGCCGCGTCGCTGCCCGTGCCGGCCAGGAGATGGGCGGTATCCTCCATGGTCGGGTTATGGCCGATCAGCATCAGCAGCGGGGCGGCCGCGCCGCCTTCGCGGATCGCGGTGAGATAGTCGCCGCCTTCGGCGTCATAGAGCCGCCGGGTCAGCCGGATCTCGGTCTCGCCGTCGAGAATGGGCACGAGATAGGACAGCGTCTCACGGGTGCGCCGGGCGGTCGAACACAGGATCCGCCCCGGCGCAAGCGCGTTCTCGGCCAGGAAGGACGCCATGACGGGGGCCGCCTTGCGCCCGCGCTCGGCCAGCGGCCGGTCATGGTCGGCGAGGCCGGGATGGTCCCAGGCGGATTTCGCGTGGCGGAGCAGGAGAAGACGCAGCATGGTTCCGTCAACATGGTGATGGCGCGCCACCCTGTCGACATGGCCTAGGGCGGGTCGGGCTGGTATTCCAGAAGATCGCCCGGCTGACAATCGAGCACCGCGCAAATCTTTTCCAGGGTCTCGAAGCGCACGCCGCGCACCTTGCCCGAGCGCAACAGCGACACATTCTGTTCGGTGATGCCGATCCGTTCGGCAAGCTCCTTCGAGCGCATCTTGCGGCGCGCCAGCATCACGTCGAGATGGATGACGATCGGCATGGTCAGACGAAGGAGCGGTTTTCGTCGGCGATGCGTGCCGCCTCGCGGATCACCCAGCCGATGATCACCAGCAGAATGCCGAGCAGGACGCCAAGCAAGTCGACGCCCGACAACGACACCGACAATTCGCGTTCGCCGGGCGGGTTGTCGATCGAGGCGGCGACCGACCAGGCCGAGCCGGCCAGGATGGAGACGAGCGGCAGGACCGCGATGACGACGCCGATCCAGCCGATGCGTCGTCCGGTCGCCTCGGCGAAGACCTGGCCGCGCGCGAAAGCCCGGAACAGAAGCCAGACCTGCCACAGGCCGAACAGATAGAAGAGAACGGGTAGAAGCGATATCGCGAAGGCCGTCGCCCAGATCTTCGGCGTCAGGGCAAAATGGTCTGCGGCCGTGCTCAGATGCCCCTCGAGAAACCGCGCGACGGCGGCTTCGTTGAGCCAGAACACCGCGTAGGCCGCGGCGGCCAGCAGCATCATGGCCAGGGTCAGGCCGGCCATGAGCCGACTGACGGAGCGCACGCGCGACAAGGGATCTGCTCTAGACAATGATGTCTCGGAAGGCGGCACGGCAAAACTCCTGTTCAAATCTTGTTTGATAAAATTAATCTAAAACAATAATTTTATGCCGTCAAACATGAAGGTAAGAATTGTGATGATCCCTCAGTCCGGCCGCCATCGCGCGGCGATCCCCATGCGTTTCCCGCCGCGCCATTCCACGCACACACGGTCGATCGGCGGGATCTGTGTCGCGCTTGCCCTGACCGTCATGCTCGCGGCTTGCGGCCATGTGCCGGCGACGAGCCTCGTGAAGCTGCGTTCCGTCGACATGCAGACGACGGATCTCGCTGCCTTTCGCGCGGCGGTGCGGGCACCCGCCGATTTCACGCTGGCGCCGGACGGGGTCGAGATGGCCGTCACCGTGCGGCGCCGGGATGCGGATCCCGAAAGCGCCGTCACGGTGATGGCGCCGCTGGACCAAGTGGCCGACAACGCCGACCGGGCATGGCTCGAGGCCGAACAGCGGCCGGGCACCCGGATCCATATCTACCGTTTGTCGGACGCCGGCCGGGCGCGGCTCGAAGAGGTGCGCGAGGCCATGTTGGCCATCCAGCGCGCGGGCCAGCGCGGCAGCCTGTCGATTTCCATAGGCGCCATCGGCTGCTGGTCGCGTCCGCCGGTGGACCGGCCGCTGATCCTCTCCACCTATATCCGGATGTCCGAGACGGGCCAGTTTGTTCAGCTAGTGCGCGATTATGACATACGCGACAGCATCGCGGAGGCCGGTCTGCCGGCTACGGGGTTGTGCGATCAGGCGAGCGGCGAGGGCGATGCCTGACCCTCACGGGTGACGCAGTCGAACTGCACGACATCTTCCTCGTCGAGCCGGATCGCGCTGAGACGCCCGCCCTTGCCAGCGCCGGTATCGAGGAAGATCGCGCGCCCGCCCTGGCGGCCAGCCTGGATCAGCGGCGTGTCGGTAGCGCGCACGTCGTGCCCGACCACCACGGTCAGCCCGTCCGGAATGTCGTCGACCCAGTCATAGAGCCGGACCGGGTAGCCCGCCGGCGTGTAGCGCCCGTCGGTCTGGCCGTAGAGCGCGTAATGCCGGGCGGTCTTCCAGGCGCCCGGCGAGGCCGCGTCGTCGGGACCGGTCGTCGTCAGCATGTCGGGGTGAAAGGCGCCGTGCACGAAGAGATACCGGCCGGCCATGTGCCAGTAGCGCGCGCGAGCCAGCCCGTCGACGATGTCCGATTCGAGCTTGGCCCGTTCGGGGTGAGCGGCGATCTCGTCGAGCGTTCCGCCAAGGCCGTGGGTGCGCTTGACCGGATGGCCGGCGAGCGCGCGGCCGAGCTTGTCGTCGTGATTGCCGCGAATCCAGATCGTGTCGCCCGCCAGGATGGCCGGCAGCAGCATGGCGAGCGTGCCGGCGCTATCGGGGCCGCGATCGGTGAGGTCGCCGAGCAGGACGATCTGGCGCTCTTCGCGTCGAGCGAGGTCGACGGCCTTCCGGGCGGCCTGGCGTTCACCGTGAATGTCGGCGATGGCGAGAAGCTTCATGCGCTCTTTGGTGTGCGGCGGATCTCCGACGGAAGCTTGGTGTAGGGAAAGTCCGAGGGATTCGCCAGCGCCGGGCCGAGGCTCGCGCAGACGATCACGCGGCCCGCGATCGGCTGCCAGTCGGCGCGGAAATGGGCGGTCGATTTCAGCCCGATCACCGGCCGGGCAGCAGGGTCTATGCCGAGATGAGTGGCATAGCCGCGCCCGATGGGCTGATTGCGCACCGTGGAGACGATGACGCCAACGCCGTTCTGCTCGACGACCGCCGTCGGTCCCATATGGATATGATTGCCGAACAGCATCGGGTCCTCGGCCAGGAAACTGCCGTCGGACAGATGGGTGACGCGCCAGGGCCCGGGCAGGGCTTCCTGGCCCGGGATCGGCCCGTCGATGCCGAGCGGTTGGGTCACGATGCCGCCGACGCCGACCGCATGGGCCGCGCTTGCCATGTCGGGATCGTGGAAGACGAGCACCAGCGCGCCCTCGACCGATTGCGCGATCAGTTCCCGGATCAGGCCGGTCGTGTTGGCCGGGCCGCCGGCGCCGGGATTGTCCTGGGTGTCGGCGAGGACGACGGGTCCCTCGACGCTGCCCATCAGCCGCATGGCCATGGCGACGGCGCCTTCGACCGGCACCGCCTGTTCGTCGAGAAAACGTGGTTCGGCGGCGAGCACGGCGTCCGTGAGCGCGTCGACGGCCTTGTCGACACATGCCTGATCGGCGCCATAGCCGATGATGCTCGGCCCGGCGCAGGCGATATCGGCGGGCGAAAAGCCCATGTTCAGCGACAGGTGGACGCCGCTCTCGGCCTCGATCTCTTCAAGGCGCGCATAAAGCGCGCGGGCCGGTTCGGCCATCGTCGACTGGGCATGGGTCGGCATCAGATAAGGGATGCGGCGATGCACCCGCGCCGGATGCCAGCCCCAGGCTTCGAGCCGACCGAGCCAATCGAAGACACGCGTGCCGGTCGCGCCCCAGTCGACATGGGGATAGGTGCGATAAGCCGACAAAAGATCCATCAGATCAACAAGATCCGGGGTGACATTGGCATGCAGGTCGAGCGTTCCGATGATCGGCACGTCCGGCCCGGTGACGTCCCGCACGCGGCGCAGGAATTCTGTCTCCGCATCGTCATGGCCCTCGGCGACCATGGCGCCATGCAGTTCGAGGAAGACGAGATCGGGCGTGTGTCGCTTCAACTCGCCGAGGATCAGGTCCGAGATATGGTCGAAGGTCTCGGCGGTCACGAGGCCGCCGGGCATGGCCATGCCCCAGGCGAGCGGCTGGATCTCGTGGCCCGCGGCTTCGGCGGCCGCGATGAAATGGGCGATGGCGACATTGGCGCCGCGCACGGTATCGGGCAGTTCGGCGCCGGCGCAGAAATCGGGCCATTCACCGGGGGTTTCGAAATCCTCGAAGCGGGTGGGCGTGGGCACGAAGGTATTGGTTTCGTGCATGAACCCGCCGACGGCGATCTTCATGAATTCTGCTCCGTTTACCGGTCTTGTTTTTGCGCCAGAAGCCAGATCAGGCCCGCCGGCGTGCCATCGAAGCTCGTGCCTTCGCCGGTTTCGTGATCGAGGACCGTGAAGCCCGCCTGGGTCAGCCGATCTTCGAGTTCGGCCTTGGAGTGATAGGCATAGAAGCGGTCGAGCGTATCGCGCGCTTCGCCCGATCCGGTCTTCATGGACATCATCAGAACGCCGCCGGGCCGCAGCGCCCGGGCGATTGCCGTCAGCACGGCGGGCAGATCGGCGCGCGGGATATGATGCAGCGCGAAGGACGACCACACCGCGTCATAGGCCGCGACCGCGTCGAGTTCGTCGAAGCGCATGTGCCGCACGTCGAGGCTCGTCGCGTACCGCGCGGTCCTGGCCATCTCGGCCGAGCCGTCGGCGGCCGTCACCTCGAAGCCTTTCGCGGCGAAAGCCTGGGCCGCCCAGGCCGCGCCGCAGCCGAGGTCGAGCAGTGTCGCGCCGGGCGCGAGCCGGGCCGCCACCTTGTCGATCCAGGCCCAGTCCATCTCCTTGCGCGAGCGCTCGGCATAGCGCCCGGCTTCGCGGTCATAGATCGCAAGCGTCGTATCGTCGGCGGTCATCGATTGCCTTCCGGTTCGGCCTTCGCCGGCTCAGCGCCCTTCGCGGCGCGCCATGAAGGCGAGCTTCTCGAACAGGTGGACGTCCTGTTCGTTCTTCAGGAGCGCGCCATAGAGCGGCGGGATCAACTTCTTGGGATCCTTTTGGCGCAGAAGGTCGGGGTCGATGTCCTCCGACACCAGGAGCTTGATCCAGTCGAGCAGTTCCGAGGTCGACGGCTTCTTCTTCAGTCCCGGCACGTCGCGCACCTCGTAGAACATGCCGAGCGCGTCGTTCAGGAGATGCTTCTTCAGGTCGGGGAAATGCACGTCGATGATGGCCTGCATCGTGTCCGCCTCGGGAAAGCGGATATAGTGGAAGAAGCAGCGGCGCAGAAAGGCGTCCGGCAGTTCCTTCTCATTGTTCGAGGTGATGATGACGATCGGCCGGCGATGGGCGCGCACGGTCTCGCCCGTCTCGTAGACGTAGAATTCCATGCGGTCGAGTTCCTGAAGAAGATCGTTGGGGAACTCGATATCGGCCTTGTCGATCTCGTCGATCAGCAGGACCGGCCGTTCGTCGGCAGTGAACGCCTCCCACAGCTTGCCGCGCTTGATGTAGTTGCGGATGTCGTGGACGCGTTCATCGCCGAGCTGGCTGTCGCGCAGCCGGTTCACCGCGTCATATTCGTAAAGCCCCTGCTGCGCCTTGGTCGTCGACTTGATGTGCCATTCGATGATCGGGATGCCGAGCGCGTCGGCCACCTCGCGCGCCAGCACCGTTTTGCCGGTGCCCGGCTCGCCCTTCACCAGAAGCGGCCGCTCCAGCGTGATCGCGGCGTTGACGGCGACCGACAGATCCTCGGTCGCGACATAGTTTTGGGTTCCTTCAAAGCGCATCTCGGCTCCGGGCGTCGGGGGAGGAAGGTGGTGGATCGCCGGCCAGTCGGCGGTCGGCAGGCGACAATAGCGCAGCGGCGCGCAATGTCATCCCCGTGGAGCGTCCGCGCGGCGGCGAATAAGCGTGCCGGCGTTAGTCGCCATAGCCGGCCAGGGCGCCGGGCGGCAGTTCGCGCACCAGGAACTTGGCCTGCTGGCGTTCGGCCTCCTCGAAGCCGATGAAGGATTTGAAGTCCCCCATCCCGGTGACCGCATTGGGCAGCGCTTGCGTCGAGCGGCTCTGATTGAGGGCCGCCAGATTGGCCCGCATCGCCTCAGTCGCGGTCATCAGGGCGACGAGGGGGAAGACGGCGAGGCCGGCGACGCGCTCGATCTGGTCGGGCGAGAGGTCGGTTTCGAGCCAGCCGAGGATCTGCAGCGACAGCGGCACGCCACAGGCCGCGCGCAGCCTTTCGAGACTCTCGAAACTCGTGAAACAGCGCGAGATCGGCTGGATCAGATCGGCGCCCGCCGCGACATAGGCCTTGGCGCGGGCGATCGCGTCGTCCTCGTTGAGCGCGTCGGTGCGCGCGACGATCAGCGTGTCGGGATCGCGCCGGGCCTCGATCGCCGCCCGGATCTTCGAACTGCCTTCGTCGATCGGCAGGATCTCGATGCCGTTGGCGACCGCCGGGCAGCGCTTCGGCACTTCCTGGTCCTCGAAGATCATGGCCGCGACGCCGGCCTGTTCGAATTCGCGCACCGTGCGCATCACATTGATCGCATTGCCGTAGCCGGTATCGGTATCGGCGACGAGCGGGACCGAGACCGCGTTCGCCATGTTGCGGACCACGGCCAGGTTCTCGGTCATGGTGTAGAGTTCGACATCGGGCGCGCCGAGATGGGAGGCCGACACGCCGAAACCGGTCGACATGATCGCATCGAAGCCCGCATCCTCGGCGAGCTTGGCCGACAGCGCGTCGAACGCCCCGGCGGTCCACACCGTGCGGCCGGCGCGCAGCCTGGCGGCGAAGTCGGATTTGGTCAGAAGCGTCATGCGGCGTCCTCGTCGTCGCGGGCGTGCAGATAGCCGATGAGCCCGCCGTGATCGAGCATCATGCGGTCGCCCTCGGACAATGGTTCGATGGGCAGCGCCGTGCCCGACGTCAGGTTGCGGATCTCGCAGGCGGCCCAGTCTATCTCGACCTCGTCCCAGCGCTTGACGAGGCCCAGAATGCCAGCGCAGGCGGCCTGCGGAAAACCCATCGCGATCTCGCCGCGCCAATAGCCCGGCGAGAAACTCTCGGCGACGACGCCGGCGATGCCGAGCCGGCGCATGGCGATCATCGGCGGGTAATGCGGGTGGCCGTAGCCGAAATTCTGATTGCCGACGAGAAGGTCGCCGGGCTGGACCTTGGTCGCGAAATCCGGGTCGTAGCTCTGCATCGCGACGCGGGCGAGTTCGTCGGGATCCTTGATCTTGATGTTCTTGACGCCGACGATCTGGTCGACGTCGAAATCGATTTCCTCGAAGATGAAGGCGACGCGGCCGCGCAGATTTTCGAGCGCCATGGCGGGGACCTGTCCGGACCTAGAGATAGGGGCGGGGATCGGTGATCTTGCCTTCGAGCGCCGAGGCCGCGACGGCCGCCGCGTTGACGATGAAGATCTCCGAATCGGGGCTGCCCATCCGGCCCTTCACGTTCAGGGTGCCGGTGGAGACCGCCCGCTGGCCGGCGCTCATCACGCCGAGGCGGCCGAAACAATAATCGCAGGACGACGAGGTGACGAACGCGCCCGCCGCGACGAGGTCGGTAATGATGCCTTCCTCGGCGGCCTGGCGCATGATCTCCTGGCTCGTCGGCACGACATGGAGCTGAAAGCCGGGCTTGATCTCGCGGCCGCGCAGAATGTCGGCGGCGATCCTGAGATCCTCCACCCGGCCGCTGGCGCAGGAGCCGAGATAGCCGACCTGGACTTCCGTGCCGGCGAAATCGGACAGGTCGCGGGTATTGGCCGGGCTCGGCGGGATGACGACGATCGGTTCGAGATCGTCGAGATTGATGTCATGCACCGCCGCGTAATGGGCGTCGGGATCGGACGAGACCGGATCGAGCTTGATGCGCGCGCGCGGCAGCGCATAGTCGAGGCTCTGCTGGTCGGGATTGACGATCGCGGTGATCGCGCCGGTGAACATCGCGAGGCAGGTGATCGTCTGGCGGCCTTCGAGCGAGATATGCTCGAGCGCCTCGCCGCCGATCTCCAGGACATGGAACCGGCAGGCCGAGGGGCCGAGCACCCGGACGATGTGATGGAACACGTCGCGCGCCATGACGCCGGGGCGCATCTTGCCGGTCAGGTTGACGCGCGTCGTCTGCGGCACCTTGATCTGGATGCGCTCCTTGACGAAGGCTTCCAGCAGATGTCGGCGGACGCCGATCGCCAGCGCGCCATAGGTGCCGAGCTGCGAGATATGGCCGTCGAAATGCACGACGAACGCGCCGGGCGTGGCATAGCCGAGCTCGGCCGAGACCTGATGGCCGATGCCCTTGCGCTCATAGACCGGCACGCCCTGTTCGGCGCCCCAGTCGCGGGTGATCTTGTGCAGTTCCTCTTCCTGCGGCGTGACCGCGGGCACCATGTGATCGATGAACAGCGCGAAGCGTTCCGGGTCGACGACCTTGTCGATCCCGAAATCCTCCTTCATCTGCCGGAAGATGACATCGGTGTAGCCGGGAAAGTCATAGGCGATGACGAAATCCGGCCGCGCCTTGATCTCGTCGCCGGCCTTCACGCGGTCCATTCCGGCGGCGCGCGCCAGGATCTTTTCGGCAATCGTGGCCCCCATCCGGCCGTTCCTCCCCGTTCCGCGGCATGCGCCTAAGCATCATATTAGGCTCTGCATATATATAGGCCCAATGTCCAGAGCAGCCACGGATTTTGCCGATCGGCACCGCTCCACCGCCGTGGCAGCCCCGTTCCGTCGGCGCATCCTTCGACGGCGCATCGCCATCCGATGGTCGCTTCCCGGCAAAGTAACGAATATCGTCCTGATGATGTCAACAGGTGAGATTTATTTCATTCGTTGAAATCAATCCAGGAAACCCGCTCCGACAATTGCGCGCAATACTGCAACAGCGGACCCAGAGCGCGTGGCGGGGCGTGGCGGTCGTCGTCTTCGCCGACGATCTGCGGCGTCAGCCCGCCGAGCGACATGGCGGCGACCAGATTGCCGCGATCGTCGCGCACAGGCGCTGCCACCGCCGACAGGCCGAGCGCCACGTCGTCGCGGGCGAAGGCCCAGCCATTGTTGCGGATGCGGGCGAGTTCGGCGCGCAGGGCCTTGGGATCGGTGATGCTCTTTTCGGTGATCGCCTTGAGCGGGCGCGACAGAATGCGCTCGCACTCCTCTTCCGGTAGATGGGCGAGCAGCAGGCGGGGGGCGGCGCCGCAATTGAACGGCCGGCCGACACCGATTGACCACCAGCGCACCTCGACCGGCGCCTCGCCATGATAGCGCGCCAGGCAGATGGCTTCATCGGTGCGCGCGACCGACAGAAAGGCCGTTACGCCGACCTCGTCGGCCAGCCCGCGCAAGAGATCCTTGGCGAGATCCTTGAGCGATTGGCCGTCCGGCACGGCGCTGGCGAAGCGCATGGCCTGAATGGTCAGGGCGTAATGGCCCGATCTCGAATCCTGTTCGACGATGCCTTCGTCGCGCAGCGTGACGAGAATGCGGCGCGTGGTGCCTGGATCGAGATTGGCTTTCTCGGCGACGGAGCTCAGCGACTGCCAGCGTTCAATGGGCGTGAAGGCCCGCATGATGGCGATGGCGCGGGAAACCGCGCGAACGCGCGGCAAGGTCGCGCCGTCGCCGCGCCGGCCGGGCTTGGCATCCGGCCGTTCGCCGTTGGCGGAGCCGTCCGCATTGGCGGTGGCGCGGTCGATCAGGCTGTATGTCATCGTTCTGTTTTTCCTCCGGATCCTGCGGTCTTGGTCATCGTCATCGCCCTGCGATAAGCTTGTCCCAAGGTGCCGCGGGCGGCCGGTTGCGGGCCGTCGCGACATGGGGGATCGGCGCCGGTTGAAGGACGCGCCAGGGCGGTGCGAGTCTTGTCTAAGGGTAATGCTACATAGTTATTTCATTAATTGAAATAAAAATTACCTGTTGACATTGCGACGCGCGACGTTTGCTATTCCGGGCAATGTCCGGACAACGGATCTGTGAAGGGAGGATTATGGACATGCGGAAACTCACCACCAGCTTGCTCGCGCTTGCGGTCGCCGTCGGCGGTCTGAGCGTTTCGGCCGCCTGGACGAGCGCGGATGCGGAAATGCGCATGCTGCGTTTCGCCGAATTCGGCCCCAATCGCGGCACCCGTGCCGGCGCGCTGGAATGGCTCGACGAACAGATGCGCGAGCGCTCGAATGGCGAACTCGGCCTCGACATCGTCTGGGGCGGGGCGCTGGTCGGCGCGCGCGACGCGGCCCAGGGGCTGTCCGATGGCGTCGCCGACATGGCGTCCATCGTGCCGGTCTATGCGCCGGGCCGGCTCGTCGTCTATGAAGCGGTCGACACCGTGCAGCTGCCCGACGAATGGGTGGGCATGATGGCGGCCTATGAGCTGATGACCACCAATCCGGCCGCCATCAAGGAAGCCGAAGACTTCAATCTGCGCTATTTCGGCAATTACACCACCGGCCCGACACAGATCCTGTCGCGCGACAAGCCGATCGCGACGCTGAAGGATCTCGAAGGCATGACGATCCGTGCCACCGGCGCTTTCGTGCCGGCGCTCGAGACCTATGGCGCCTCGACCGTCTCGATGTCGCAGCCCAATGTCTACGAAGCGCTGTCGAACGGTTCGGTCGATGGGTCGACGACCTATTACTATGTCGTCACGGCCTACAAGCAGTATGAGATCGCCAATTACATCACCGCGATCGACATGGGCCAGACGCTGGGTTTCGGGATCGCGATGAATCTCGACACCTATAACAGCCTGTCCGAGGATCAGCAGGCGATGATCGACGAACTCGGTCGCGACTTCACGGTCCATGTCGCCCAGCTCATGCATGCCTCGCGCACCGAAACCCGGGACGAACTGGCCGCCGGTATCGACGGCTATCAGATGGAGATCATCGAGCCGGAAGGCGATATGCGCGCCGCTCTCGTCAAGGTCGCCGAGGAAGATGCCCAGCGTTGGGTCGACAAGGCCAACGAAAAGGGCCTCGATGCCGACGCGATCCGCAGCGATTTCCTCGAACTGCTCGACAAGTATAGCGGCGAGCTGCAGGCCCAGGGCTATCCCTGGGACCGCTGATCGCGGCTGATTGACCGCTGCCCGGACCGGCTGATCAGGCGCGTTGAGGCGTCAAGCCGGTCCGCCCCGTCCGCCGGTCCCATAGCGGCCGGCGGCGCTTTTGTGACCCATCGCCGCCCGGCCGGCCGGGCGGCGAGCTTCTGCCGCTTCCCTACCGCACGCATGACAGACGATTTTTCATGACCGGCGCGATCTCCCTGTTTCTCGGCCTGCTCGGCCTTCTCGAACGGCTCGCCGTCATCGTCGCCGGGATCGCTCTCCTGATCATGGGCGGCATCGTCACCGCCTCGGTCCTCGGCCGGCAATTGTTCAACGAGCCGATTCCCGACGATCTGATCATGGTTGGGCTTTTGATGGTCTGCGTCATCGCCCTGCCGCTGGCCTATATCGAAAGCCGGCGCGGCCATATCGAGGTGACGGTGACGACCAACTGGCTGCCGCCGCGCGGGCTCGGCCTGTTGCGGGCCTTCGGCTCGCTGATCATGCTGCTGTTCTTCGGCGCCATCGGCTTCATGGTGGCCCAGAGGCTGCCGCGCGAGATCAGCCAGGGCACCTATTATGACGGCCGGCTCGAAATCCTGACCTGGCCGATGAAGGTCGTGTTCGCGGTCGGCATCAGCCTGTTCGTGATCCGCCTCGCCGTGTCGATCATCGCCGGGCTGCACACCTTCGTCACCGGCAAGGGCGGCGCGCCGTCATCGTCGCATTCAAGCCCGCCGGAAGAGGTGTAGCCGGACATGGATCCTCTTCTCGTCGGTGCCGTCGCGCTTAGCGCGACGCTCGTCCTGCTCGCCCTGAGGGTGCCCATCGCGGCCGCCCTCGGCATCACCGCCTCGGTCGGTATCTTCATCATCTTCGCCTGGCGTCCGGGTGGCGATTTCAACCCGGATGCCGCCTGGCGGCCGACCCTGTCGCTGATCGGCAACGGGCCCTATTCCTTCATCACCGGCTTTTCGCTCTCGACGGTGCCGCTGTTCATCCTGATGGGCCATCTCGCCTATGAGGCCGGCTTCACCACCGACATCTATCGCGCGGCGCGACTGTGGCTCGCGCGATTGTCGGGTGGGGTCGCGATGGCGTCGGTCGTCGGCTGCGGCGGGTTTTCGGCGATCACCGGATCCTCGGTCGCCTGCGCCGCCGCCATGGGCCGGATCGCCATTCCAGAGATGCTGCGCTTCGGCTATTCGAAGTCGCTCGCGGCCGGATCGGTCGCCATCGGCGGCACGCTCGGCTCGCTGATCCCGCCCTCGATCCTGTTCATTCTCTATGGCGTGTTCGCCGAACAGTCGATTTCGCGCTTGTTCATCGCGGCGATCATTCCCGGCCTGCTGTCGCTCGCCGCCTATCTCCTCGTCATCTTCATCTGGGCGCGGCTCAAGCCGAGCGCGGCGCCAAAACCGGATGAGGACATCAGCCGGGCCGAACGCTGGCAGGCGCTCGGGCGCTGCTGGGCCATCGTCGCGATCTTCGTCATGGTGATCGGCGGCATCTATGGCGGCTTCTTCACGCCCACCGAGGCCGCCGGCATCGGCGCCTATGCGACGCTGACGCTCGGCCTTCTGCTCGGGCGGCTCGATTTCGGCAAGATCGTCGCCGCCCTGCGCGAGACCGTGTTCCAGTCGTCGATGATCTTCGCTATCGCGATCGGCGGCAAGATCTATGTCAGCTTCATCGCGCTGACCGGCCTGTCGGGCGCCATCACCGACTGGATCACCCATGTCGACGCCTCGATGTTCGTCGTCCTGGCGGTGATCGTCGTCATGTATCTGATCCTCGGCATGTTCCTCGACCCGATCGGGATCATCCTGTTGACCCTGCCGCTGACGATCCCGATCGTCGAGAATTACGGCCTGTCGCTGATCTGGTTCGGCGTCGTGGTGGTCAAGCTTCTGGAGATAGGGCTCGTCACGCCGCCCATTGGGCTCAATGTCTTCGTGATCAAGTCGATCGTCGGAGACAGCGTGAAACTCGAAACCATCTTCGTCGGCATCGCCTGGTTCCTGCTGATCGAGATCTTCGTGCTCGCCATGATCCTCGGCGTGCCCAATCTATCCTTGTGGCTGCCGAGCCTGCTCTGAGGCCGGCCCGGGCTCATTCATCGCGGCGCGCGCCGCCTGACGGGAAAGGAAAACTGACATGCTGGACCGCACCGCCAAGACAGCCCCCGACGTGCCGCGGTTCGACAGTCCGCCGCTCGCCGAAACGCGTCCGCCGCGCTGCCCGCCCTATGTCGAGATCACCCATTCCGACCAGCTTCTGCCCTATCTCGAACATGTCGCGCGCCGGCCCTACAATCACGGCCTGAACGCCTGCTGGGATCTCAAGCCGGGCGAACGGGTCCTGCTCAAGGTCGACAATTGGCACGACCCGATGGTGATCGAGGCGTGCAAGAAGATCCTCGAACGCCACCAGATCAAATACGAGATCAAGTATATCGATCGCGGGCCGATTAAGGAGTGGGTCGGCGCCGACGAGGTCGACTACTACCTGTTCCGCACCCAGGAACTCGCCGAATGGATGGACGAGTGGGAAGAGGCGGCCGCCAAGCAGGAATATGACAAGATCTTCATGGGCTATGGCGGCCCGGTGCTGACCGACAAATATGTCAAGATCCAGCGCATGCCGTTCATCACGCCGGAGATCCTGGCCTCGCCGGCGCATACCATGCCGGCCGAACTGCTCACCGCGCTGGACCGCTGGACCTGGGACCGGGTGCGCACCACCCGCCGCGCCCGCATCACCGATCCCGAAGGCACCGACATCACCTTCACCAATCACGACGGCTATTGGGACAGCCGGCGCGAGTTCTACAATCCCGACATCGTCAACCGGACCTGGGAAGGCAATCCGAAATTCGGCGCCACCTATCTGCCGGGCCACATCACCGGCCGGCCGTGGATCTATCTCAAGGGCAAGGAAGACGGCAATGGCGTTATCGCCGGCACGACGAACCATATCGCGCCCTGCGACTGGACCCAGCTCATCGTCGAGGATTCCAAGATCACCCAGATCAATGCCGGTGGTGAATTCGGCGACAAGCTGCGCGACGTCATGGAGCGCACCAAGGACATCGAATATCCGGGCTTCCCCGGCAAGGGGCTGATGCATTGGTGGGAAGCCTCGATCGGCACCAATCCGCATATCCACAGGCCGCGCAAGGATTTCCCGTCCGGCTTCGTCAACTGCCTCTATGAGCGGGTGCGCTCGGGCGTCATCCATATGGGCTTCGGCACCATCATCTCGTCGATGGACGAGCGCCGGGCGGCGCGCATGGGCCATCTCGTCGGCCACTGGCACCTGCATCTCTATTTCCCGACCTATGCGCTGGAGCGGGAAGGCGACAACGAGCTTCTGATCGAGAACGGCCGGCTTCTGGCGCTCGATGACCCGCAGATCCGCAAGGTCGCGGCGAATTATGGCGACCCGGAATTGTGGCTCGACGAGAGCTGGAACCCGGCGGTGCCCGGCCTCAACATGCCCGGCGATTATCGCGAGCATTATGTCGCCGACCCGCTGAAATGGGTAAAGGACGAACTCAATATCTGCCGCAACTACCATCCCATGTTCATGAAGATGGTCGAGGCCAACAACAAATACTGCACCGGCGCCGGCGCCGAGTTCTGGCAGGGCGGCTGCTGCGACCATAGCGGCGTCGAGGCGCCGCGTCTGAAGGGCAATTGCTGCGGCTGAGCTGATTGACCGGGCCTCGGCGAGGCCCGGCTGTCCAGCCTTATTGTCGGAAGCGGATCGTCACCGTGAAGGACATGCTGTTGCGCCCGACGCTGGCCGGAATGGCCGGGAAGGGGTTGGCGCGACGGACCATGCGCATCACTTCCTGATCGAGCACCGCATGGCCCGAGCCGCGCGCGATGCCGGCGCCGGTGACCGATCCGTTCGACGCCAGCGTGAAGCGCAGGCTCACCGCGCCGCGGATACCGTTGCGGCGCGCCTCGGCCGGATAGCGCTGATGACGCCGCAAATGACGAATGACCCGGCCGGCATAGTTTTCCGCCGCCGCTCCGCTGTCGGCGCGCGGGCTCGGCGCCGATGACGACGGCGCCGAAGCGGCCGACCGCGTGCCGCCCGTCGCGCCGCCGCCCGATGCCGCTCTCTGGGCCTGTTGCTGCCGAGCCTGCGCCTGTTCGGCCTGGCGCTGCCGCTCGGCCTCGGCGCGGCGCGCCTGCCGTTCCTGGCGCTGGCGCTCGGCTTCGGCGGCGGCGACGCGACGGCGCTCCCGCACCGCCTCCGGCATGTCGCGCGGCATCGGCGGGTTGAGCAGAAAGGATGTCGCGGCCACCGGCTCCGTCGCCGGGCTCACTGTTTCGGCCGGCGGGGGGATGTCGGTCTGGGCGACCGGCTGCGTCAGGCCCGGCGCGCTCGGCGCGACGAGGTTCGGCGTGGCGGCCTCGACCATCTCCACGATGCGCGGCGCCTCTAACGCGACAGCGCGCGCCGATACCGTTTCGACCACCGATGCGGCCGGCTCGATAACGGGCATTGTCGCCTGGTCGATGCTGTCGGTCTCGGAAGGGATGGCGGTGTTTGCCACCGTTTCCGCTGTTTCTGGTTCCTCGGAAACCGGTTCGGCCATCTCGCCGCCCAGGGAGGCGATCGACAGGATGGTCGCCTGCATGCTGCCGCCACCGAGATGCTGGGGCGGCGTCGCCTCGGGCGTCAGCGTGATGACCGCGACGACATGGGCCGCGACGGACAGCCCGATCGCCACGGGCCAGAGAAGCCGCGCGCGCATCATCGCGCCTGTTCCGTCACGAGCCTGACACGCGTCACGCCGCGATCAGCCAGGAAGCCGAGCCGGTCGGCCAGAAGATCCGCCGCGAGGCGCCGGTCGGCGATGACCGGAAACGCCGCCGGTTCCGCATCGGCGCCGGCCGTCGCCCAAGCCGCGAGATGATCCGCGACGGCATCGTCATCGGCCGGCGCGCCGTCGACGAGCCACAGGCCGTCGGCATCGAGCGCCAGCGTGCTCGTGTCGAAACCGACCGGCGGGGCATGCCGCGTCGTCGCGGCCTCGATCGCGCCCGGCGGTTTCGGCGCGATGCTGCCGACGACGAGAAAGAAGACCAGAAGCAGCATGACGATATTGATCAGCGGGAGAAGGTCGATCTCCCGCTTCGGACCCTTTGTCTTGTGCCTCAGCCGCATCCGATCGCCTCAACGCTCACGCCGCAGCAAGGTGACATCGGCGATGCCGGCCGCGCCGAGCGCGTCGACCACGCCGATCACATCGCCTGTCGTCGCCTGGCCGACCGGCGCGACGATCACGCTGGCCGCGCCGTCCGTCGCCCGGTCCTGAATGGCGGCGATCAGCGCGTCCTGCGTCATGGGAACACCGTTGAGCGCGCGGTCGCCGTCGCCCCCGACGGAGATCAGCAGGCGGATTTCGGATGGGGCCTCGGTCGCTCCATCACGGCCCGACCCGAGTTCGAGGGCCGCATGACGCGAAAAGCTCGTCGCCACCATGAAGAACAGCAATAGAATGAAGACGACGTCGATCAGCGGCGTCAGGCCGAGCCGGCGTCGCGTTGGGGCGTCAGCGAGGCGCATGGCCGAGCGGTCCCAGTGGGGCCGTGGCGGCGCCGATAGCCATCCCGGGTGATGGCGGTTCCGCGCCGGTCAGGATGGCCGTCGCGACATGTTCGATCTGGCGCTGCTCGGCCTCGACGATGCCGTCGAGCCAGTAGAGCGCGGCCGCCGCCGGGATCGCCACCCCGAGGCCGACGGCGGTGGTCAGGAGCGCGACCCAGATGCCGCCGGCGAGTGCTGCCGGATCGATCGCGCCGGGTGAGGCCTCGATGACCTTGAAGGCCTCGATCATGCCGAGAATGGTGCCTAGCAGGCCGAGCAGCGGGGCGATCTGGGCGATGATCTCCAGAAGCCGCAAATGCCGGCGCATATCGGCGATTTCTGCGAGCGCCCGGTCCTCGATGCGCTCGCGGGCATTTGCCGGATCCTGCGCCCGGATGCAGGACAGGGCGAAGCATCCGATGCGGCCGGCCGGCCGGTCGATGGCCTGAAGGGCGACGATGTCGCCGCCGCGCGCGGCATGAAGCGCTGCGTCGAGCCGCGCCGTCGACCCGGTCAGGATCGGCCAGAAGCGGACGATCTTCACCGCCACGATGGCCAGCGCCAGGACGGACAGGCACAACAGGATCGCGACGACCGGGCCGCCGAGCGCTAGGAGATCGGTCACCCCCGAGAGCCCGCCCGCTGGCTCGGCGGTCGCGAGGGGGATGTCGGCGAGATCGCTGTCCATCGTCATTCTCCCTGCTGGTCGGTCGATGAGGGCGCTGTCGGTCGTGCCGGTCCCGACGTTAGAAAGCCGATATCGGTGCGGCTCGTCGGCACGATGGCGTCACGGCAGGCCTGGGCGTCGGCGGGGCCCGCGCAGTCGACGACATCGTTGATCAGGATGTGGCCGATATCGGCGCAGGCCGGGCCGTCGATGTCGAACTGCACCGCGCGCAAGGCGCCCGCGCCAATCGGCGGCACGGCGACCCGCATGAAGCGTTCGATGGTGCCGGCCGTATCGAACAGGACGAGTTCCAGCACCAGCCGGTCGATCCCGTCGGCGAGCCCGTTGCCGCCGACCAGACTAATGCGGCAACCGGCATCGATCGTATCGACCCGGTTCAGATCGAGCGTCAGCCTGTCCGGCGTCACGTCTTGCGCCGATACAGGCCATGACAGCGCGATCAGCGCGGCAAGGCCCATGAACCCCATCAGGCCGGCGCGACCCGCGAGGCCAACGCGGCTGGAACATCTGCGGAAAGTTCGGGCGGTCTCAGTCATGGCGCTGTTCCGGTATCGCGGAGGTCGGACGGGTGGGGCTCGTGCGACAAGGCGGTCGGCAGGATGAGAAGCCCGCCATCAATCTCGCCGACATGGGCCGTGATGCCGTAGACCGCCGCCAGCCGTTCCGGGGTCAGGACGGCGCTTGGTGGGCCGTCGGCGATGATGCGGCCCGCGTCGATGACGACGATCCGGCTGCACCAGCGTGCCGCCAGCCACAGATCGTGCAGGCAGGCCAGGACGCCGCGCCCGCCACCGGCGAGATCGGCGAAGATCTGCATCAGCGAGATCTGATGGGCCGGGTCGAGGCCGGCCGTCGGTTCGTCGGTCAGGAGCAGCGGCGTGTCCTGGGCTAGCGCCCGGGCGATCAGCATGCGGGCGCGCTCACCGCCCGACAGCTCCGTCGCCTGGCGGTCGCGCAGATCGGCGATATCCATGCGCCGGAGAGCCGCGTCGACCGCGTCCTTGTCGGCGCCGCCCGGCCGGGCGAAGGCGGGCAGATGCGGCATGCGACCGAGCCCGACCACGGTCTCGACCGAGACCGGCCAGGCGATCGTCCGGTCTTGCGGCACATAAGCAACGCGCCGCGAGATCTCCCGGCGCGTCAGGGACGCCGCCGCCATGTCGCCGAGCCGCACCGTGCCGCGCGACGGCAACAGGCCGAGTACGGCCTTCAGAAGCGTCGACTTGCCGGCGCCGTTCGGCCCGATCAGGCCGACGAATTCGCCGGCCTGAAGCGTGAAGCCGATCTCGGAGATCACGTCGCGCCCATGGAACCCGGCCGAGAGACCGTCGACCGACAACAAAGTCACAGCATCGACCTCCGCGCCTTGAAGATGAGCCACAGGAAGAAGGGGGCGCCGACGATGGCGGTCAGCACGCCAAGCTTCAGGTCCTTGCCGGGCGCGATGAGGCGCACCGCGATATCGGCGGCCAGCAGCATGGCCGCGCCGCCGAGCGCGCTGGCGAACAGAAGCCTGCTCGGCTTGGACCCCACCAGCGGACGCAACAGATGCGGCACGACGAGGCCGACGAAGCCGATGGCGCCGGCGACGGCGGTGGCCGCGCCGACCGAGGACGCGGTGCCGAGCACGGCCTGGCTGCGCACGCGGTTGAGATCGACACCCATGCTGGCGGCGACGTCGCCGCCGAGCGTCAGAAGGTCGAGTGCGCGGCCCAAGCCGGCCAGCAGGAGCCAGCCGATCAGGATGAACGGAGCGGCCAGCCAGACATGAACCATCGAGCGGTCGGTCAGCGAGCCGAGCAGCCAGAACACGATTTCAAGTGCCGCGAACGGGTTCGGCGACAGGTTCAGCGCCAGCGAGGTCAGTGCCGCGGCGAGGCTCGACACGGCCACACCGGCCAGGATCAGCGTCAGCGAACCGGCCTGGCCGCCCGCCATGGCCTGGACGACGATGACGGCGATAAGCGCGCCGCCGAGCGCCAATAGGGGCAGCGCCAGCGGAAACAGCGCCGACAGGCCGGTATAGATGGCGATCACGGCGCCAAGCGATGCCGCGCCGGTGACGCCGAGAAGACCCGGTTCCGCCAGCGGATTGCGCAGATAGCCCTGAAGCGCCGCGCCGGCCAGACCAAGTGTCGCGCCGATCATCGCGCCGAGAATGGCGCGCGGCAGGCGGATCTCCTGCATCACCAGGGCGGCCGCCTCGCCGCGACCGGTGAACAGGCCGATGATGCTTTCCCGCAAGCCGAGGCCGGCCGGGCCGATGAACAGCGAGCCGGCGAACAGAAGCGCCACCGTGACGGCCAGGATCAGGAGCGTGATCCGGTAGACGGTCGTGTCGGCGGCGGCATCGGTCATTCGGCGCGCTCCCCGCGCAAGGCCCAGCGCCCGGCCACGCGATGGCGGCGGGCGGGGAGGTCAGGCGCCTCGGCCGCGAGATCAGTGCTTGAAGGCCACAAAACCTTTACCCGTCTCGTCGATCTCTTCCGGTTCCCGGCCGAGCCAGTCGCGCGCGATGGCGCGCCAGGTGGTCAGCCGGGAAAAGTCCGGGCTGTCCGCGATCTGGTCGTCATCGGTCAGGAAGGGACTCGGAAAGAAGATGGTGATCATCGGTTCCCGGTCGCCATTGATCATTTCGAAGCCCCAGGAAATCGGTGCGCCGTCGCGGTCGAAGCGGCGGAACAACCTTGCCTGGCTCGGCGCGCGGCGTTTCCGGAGATCGGCCGGCGTGGGGTGGGCCTCGCTGCCCTTGTTGTCGCCGATGCAGAGATGGAAATGGCCGCCTGTGCCGAAATGAATGGTCAGATAGCCGTCATAGAGCGCGATTTTCTCGGGCTTCGACGGGCATTTCCATTCATAGGCGGCACCCTCGATCAACGGCCCGAAGACGATCCCGTCCCAGTGATTGTCGAAGACATCCGTGAGGAAGGCCTCCAGTAGGCCTTCCTCAAGCGGCAGGGCCCAGAAATGGGCGCTTTCGCGACCGTCGTCACTCTTTTCGATAGAGGGGCTCGACGGTATCCGTGATCGTGTCATTGAACACTCCGAATGTGCCTTTCACGCCGAGAAACGCGGTCGTGCCTTGGGTGTTGTAGCCGAAGACTTCTTCATATTGCTCGTCGAAGAGGTTCTCGATGCGGCCGAACAGCTGGACATCATCGGTGATGTCATAGTGCCCGCCGATATTGACCAGGACATAGTCATCGAGCGTGACACGGTTTCGCGTGAGGCCGACGAATTGGAAGTCCTGCATATCGCCATTGTAAATCAAGTCGAGGAACAGGCCGGCGCGATTTTCCAGGAAGTTGTACGCGAGGTTGAGGCTCGCGGTATGTTCCGGGCGGCGCACCTCGCGATCGCCATTGGGTTCGGTGGCGTCGGTATAGGTGTAGCTTGCTGTCGCCAAAAGCTGGTCGAAGAGTTGTAGCGTGGCCGCCACCTCGATGCCTTGGCCTTCGCTGGTGCCGTCGAGATTGACCGGTGTTCGCCCGCCCACGACGGGGACCGTCGTGATTTCGTTGGTCAGATCCTGGTTGAAATAGGTGACGTCGACGATCAATTGCCCGTCGAAGAAGGCCTGTTCAACGCCGACATCCCAGCCAAAGGATTCCTCCGGCGTCAGGTTCGGGTTGCCGACGAACTGGGCGGGAATGAAGCCGAACTGTTCGAAGAAGGTCGGGTTGGTGACGCCGGTGCCGACCGATGCGTGCAGCCGCGTCTGGGTCGACGGGAACAGGATGGCGCCGTCGATGCTGTAGGTCGTGGCATCGGCAAAGCCATCATTGTCGTCATGGCGGATAGCGGCGTTGAGGAAGTAACGATCATCAAAAGCGCCGCGATATTCGGCGATGAAGCCGTTGACGTCGCGCCTCTGGGTCTCGAGCTGAGAGGGGAAGAACACTGGCGGCCGTTGGCGGAACTCCTCGCGTTCGAACTCATAGCCGGCGGAAAACTGATGTTCGGCATTGGCGAGCGCCGGCGTGTCGAAAGCGAGGGTCGCGTTGTAGTAGAGATTGATGCGATTGCCCTCATTGGCGGAGGATCGCACACGCTCCCGGAAATTCGTGCGTTGGTCGTCGCTGCCGCGAAAACCGAAGCGGTGGGTCAAAAGCCCGTCGAAGGTGGTGAGTGTGCCACCGAGCGAGCCGTAGATCTCATCGACATCTGTTGAGTCGTCCCGATCGATCACCAGGCCCGTCGTAAAGTCCTGCGGATCCGTGTCGCTGTCGCGCGTGACATAGCGAAACGTTCCATCGATGATGAAGTCCGATGTCACATCGAAGGTGAACTTGCCGTTGAGGGTCAGGTTCTGATCGCCGTCCTTTTCATTTCCGAAATTGGAGATATTGAAGCCGTCGGTTTGACGATAGGCGACCGAGAACGCGGCATCGAAGATGTCGTTGCCGCCGCGGATGGTGCCGGTGCCGAGAACCGTCGCGTCGGTACCGACTTCGCTGCGCAGGCTTGTTTCGATTCCGTTGCGGATGCCGCCCTTGGTGATGATGTTGATCACGCCGGCCGCCGCGTTGGATCCCCAGAACGCGCTTTGCGGACCGCGCAACACCTCGATGCGCTCGATGTCGGCGACCTGGAAACTGCCAAAGTCGAATTCGCCGCCCGACACTGCGTTCGCCTCGACACCGTCGATCAGCACCAGGACTTCATTGGCTTCGGAGCCACGGATGCGCACTTGGGTGAAGCCGCCGAACGACCCGGTGCGCGACACAGCCAGGCCCGGCACCTGACGCAGCGCGTCGGCGACATAGCGGTATTGGCTGTTGTCGAGCTGTTCGCTGGTGATCACCGTGAAGGAACTGCCGAGCCGGTTTTCTTCGATTGGCGTGACGCCGGCACTGACGACCACTTCGCCGAGATCGACATCCTGGGCGAAAACACTGGTGGCGCTCAGCGCGACAACGCTGGCGGTAAGGCTAAGACGACGCATGATCTGGTCCCCCTGACGCACGCGATGGTCACGTGCGGATCTGATCGATGCGGGAGACCGGAGGATCGGACAGGTCGACGCCCATCCGGAGCGGTGCTCCACGCGGTGACGTTTCACATGTCACCGCGACGGACGACCGCGCCTGGATACACCCCGTATCCAGGGACTGGGTGACCGAACGGGCAGGTCTCCTGACTCGCGGGTCCTAGCTCGCCGAACCTTCCCAGCCCCAAAGGGACCAGTGGCATGTCTCGGCTGCGCTCTCCGCTCACAGTTGCGGGGGCAGTCACGGATTAGACGCTTCAGGGCGTCGCACCGTGTTCCCATTTCATCCCTCCGAGGAGGGAACCACGTTCGACCGAGACGCTAGAGCGCCGGTCAAACAGGTGTCAAGAAATTGTTTACCCGGTCGATTTCAGGCCTCGCATCGCGCCGGCGGCGGGGAGGAGCCGCGTGCCATCGCCGAGCGCGGGGGGCCTGCATGGCGCTCACAAGATTTCGAGGAAATCGGAACTCAATTTTGATATCATGAAATATCTAGCCCCGTCTTATGTGCTAGATCGAGCCGACGATCCCGGCGGAGCATGGCCGCGCGCGGCGGTCGTGCATGGTGCGCGATCGGGACCAATGGAAACAGTTGGCGAATGCAACGGTCGCAGCTCAGTTTGAAATGGCTCGAAGTCTTTCAACTGGCGGCCCGGTCGGGCTCTATACAGGCGGTGGCGGCCGATACGGGCCTGTCCGTGTCGACGGTCTCGCACCATCTGCGTTGTCTCGAGGACCGGCTCGGCGTCAGCCTGATCGACCATTCCAGGCGCCCGATGGTCCTGACCGCGTCGGGGGCGGCGTTCCTGCGCCATATCGAGGAGGCGTTGCGACATATCCGGGCCGCCGAACTCGACGCCATGTCGGGCAATCTGGTCACCGCGCAAAATCTCAGCCTCGGCATCATCGAGGATTTCGAGAGCGAGATCGCGCCGGAACTGGCCAGCATTCTGGCCGGCAGGATGGAGAGCGCCAAGCTCGGGCTCTATACACGGCCGAGCCATGAGATCATCGCCCTCCTGCGCAAGCGCCAGCTCTATGCCGGCATCTTCGCGAGCCCGGCCGATACGGTATCCGATCTCGTCGACTATCCGCTGCTGCGCGATCCGTTCGTCGTCGCCGTGCCGGCCGAGGCCGATGTCACCGCCGAGGATTGTCTTGGCGGCGAGACGACGCTGCCCTTCCTGCGTTATACGCCGTCGCAATATATCGGCCGGCAGATCGAGGCCCAGCTGCGCCGGCTCAGGATCACGCTGCCCAACCGGTTCGAGATCGATAGCACCCAGTCGATCCTTGGCATCGTCGCCGCCGGCTGCGGCTGGGCCATCACGACGCCGACGAATGTCCTGCGCGCGCGGCGCTTTCAGGCGCGCATCGCCGTCCACCGGTTCCCGCAGCAGGGCTTCGCCCGCTACATCTCGCTGTTCACCACCGAGGATTTCTCGCCCGATATGGCGGCGATGATCGCGACCACCATGCGCCGGCTCATTCGCAACCGGGCGATCACGCCGGCGCTCGAGCAATGGCCCTGGCTCGACGGCGCCTTCCACCTCCTGCCCGAGCCCGGTTCGTCCTGAGACGCGGCTCCTGACCGCCATGAACGCTAAGAGTTTTGGAGCATATCCAGTGAGCAGAGGTTCACTGGATATGCTCTAACCCATTGATTTTTGGCAATTCCGAACGCGAAACCGGTTCCCGCTTTCGCTGGAAGCGCTCTAGAAAATCTTGAACCGGTCGCGGATCGCGGCGTCCTGCGCCGGGTCGAGATAGACTGGGTGGTGGCTGTCGAGAATGGCCTTGGCCTTGTCGCGGGCCAGCGACCAGGCATCCGGCGCGCCGCGCTCGGCCCACACCGTCGGCGGATCGCGGTCGGCCAGAGCGGGATAGAAATAGTCCCGTTCCATGGCGGCCAGCGTCTGGGCGCCGCCGAGGAAATGGCCTTCCCCGAGGACCGCGCCGCAGATCGCATCGAAGCCGAGATTGTCTTCGGTAACCTCGATCCCGCGCAGGGCGCGATAGGTCATCGAATGCATCTCGTCATCGAGCACGAAGGCCTCGAAGCTCGCGCCGAGCAGCGAGGCCGTCATGCCGGAACTTTCATAGATCAGATTGCCGCCGGCCAGCGCGGCGGCCAGCGACGTCATCGCCTTTTCGGCGCCATACTGGGTATCGATGGCCTTGGCGTCGGTCATCGATGCCGCGACACCCGACGGCAGGCCGAGCCAGTTCGACACCTGCGCCGACGCCGCGTTCAACACCGCGATCTCGCCGCCGCCGCCGGCAAAGGCGCCGGTGCGCAGATCGATAACCAGCGGCCAGTTGGAGAACACCATCGGATAGCCCGGCCTGATCGAATGCACCATGACGAGGCTCGCCAGGGTTTCGGCGAGCGATTGCGCCAGGAAGCCGGCCAGCGTCGCGGGCGCGGTGGCGCCGGCCTGGGCGGCGGTAATGCAGGAGATCGGGATATTGTGCTCGATACAGGCGAAGACCACGTCGACCGCGTCCTCGCCATAGCGCATCGGCGAGATCACCGGGCTGATATGGGCCTTCACGAAGGGGCGCTTGGCGAAGGCGCCGTCGCCGCCGGCGGCGATGTCGAACATCTCGACGATGGGCGCGACATATTCGGCCAGCGTGAAGGAGGTCGCGACCGGCTTCGTCGTGTTCTTGAGCAGTGCATAGGCGGTGTTCACGTCGAGATCGCGATTGTCTTCGAGATCGGTCGCGACACAGCAGCGAGTGAACCAGCTGACATTGGCCAGCGTGTCCTGCAGCCGTGTGAAATCGTGAAGATCCTTCAACGTCGAGGGGCGGTAGAGGCCGGTATCCATGTCGAGCGTCTGGACGGCCGCCCCGCCGGTGCCGAAATAGACCCGCTCGCCGCCGACATCGATCGACCGGCTCTCGTCGCGGCCGTGCAGCGTGAAGCGCTTGGCCGCCTTGTCGATCGCGTCCTCGACAAGCGCGCGCGGAAACAGAAGCCGCCCCGCGCCATTGTCGATCGCGCCGGCGGCCTGCAGTGTCTCGGCCAGCCGGGCCGGCACTTCGCCCATGCCGAGTTCTTCCAGAAGCCTGAGCGCGGTGGCGTAGACCGCGCGCAGATCCGGCTCGGTCAGCGGCTTGTATTGCCCGCCGGTCTGGCCGGGCGGGCAGGGGTTCACCTCCGGCTTGGCGGCCCGCTTGGCGAGCCGCTCGCGCCGGCCGCCCCGTTTGGCGGCGGTTGCGCGCGTTTCCGTCGACACTTGTTCGGTCCTCAAAGTGGCGGCCGGCCCGTTGGCCGAGCGGCGATATTTCTGTCCGCTCGATAAAGCAATGCCGCTTCGGGCCGCGGCAAGAGGGATCGCGATCCGTCGAGGCTTTCAAATCTCCGTTCCGAAGAATTCGAAGCTGCGTAGTCCGTGTTGACCCGTCCGGCGGCCGGTCGGATCACTGCGGCCATTGTCTTTTTGATCGAGGGATTGGCTGTTGTCATGAAGACGCGCACCAAGGTCGTGGTCATCGGCGGGGGGATCGCCGGCTGTTCGACGCTGTATCATCTGACGCGCGAAGGCTGGACCGATGTCGTTCTGGTCGAGCGCGACGAACTCACCAGCGGCACGACCTGGCATTCCGCCGCCCAGGTGACGAATTTCGGCATGACCCAGACCATGGTCGGCCTCAAGACCCATTCCATCAATCTTTACAAGGAATTGGCGGAAGATCCCGACTATCCGATCAACTATCATCATGCCGATGGCGGCATCCGGCTGACCAATACCGAGGCGCAGATGGAGGGCTATCGCCATTTCGCCTCCATGGCGCGCGGCATGGACGTCCATTTCGAGGTGATCGATGCCGAGGAATGCGCCCGCCGGCACCCGCTGATCTCGACCGACAATCTGATCGGCGGCCTGTGGGACCCGCTCGACGGCGACATCGATCCGGCCCAGCTCTGCCAGGCGCTGGCGCGCCGGGCGCGCAAGGCCGGCGCCGAGGTCTATCGCCACACGCCGGTGACCGGCCTCACCCAGCATGGTGACGATACCTGGACCGTGCATACCGAAAAGGGCGACATCGACTGCGATATCGTCGTCAATGCCTGTGGCTATCGCGTTAACGAGGTCGGCGCGATGATGGGCGTGCACCATCCCGTGATGTCGATGGAGCACCAGTATTTCCTGACCGAGCCGATCCCGGCGATCGCCGAGGCCGGCCACCGCATGCCGCTGATCCGCTGCCCGATCTCGGACTATTACTGCCGCCAGGAAAAGGACGGGCTTCTGGTCGGCTTCTACGAGCAGGACTGCCGCACCTGGGGCATGGACGGCATCGATCCGGCCTTTTCCAACGAACTCTGCCCGGACGATCTGGACCGGGTGACGGACGTGCTCGACGGCGCCTTCGCGCGCATGCCGGCGCTGATGGAGGTCGGCATCCACACCGTCATCAACGGGCCGATCACCTATACGATCGACGGTGCGCCGCTGGTCGGCCCCATCCCCGGCAAGCGCAACGCCTACTGCATCATCGGGCTGCGCGCCGGGCTCGGCGAGGGCGGTGGTCATGGCTGGCTGTTGGCCCAGCAGATCGTGCATGGCGAGGCCTGCTACGACACCTGGGTCATCGATCCGCGCCGCTTCACCGGTCACGCCAATGTGGAACTGACCGCGCTGAAGGCCGTCGAGGACTATCAGAACGAATTCCGCTTCCACTTCCCGCACGAACATCGCCCGGCCGGCCGGCCCATGAAGACGACGCCGCTGACGCCGGTCCTGGCGGCCGAAGGCGCGGCCTTCACCATCGTCAATGGCTGGGAGCGGATCGAATACGTCAAGCCCGCGCCCGACTTCCATCCGAGCCTAACCTTCCGCTTCGACGAGGCCTTTGACGTCGTCGCCGGCGAGATCGCCAATCTGACAGAAAATGCCGGGCTGACCGAGGTCAACGGCTTTAACCGGTTCGAACTGACCGGCAAAGACGTGCACGCCTTTCTCGACCGGATGATGTGCGGCCGGGTGACCAAGCGGCCAGGCCGTGTCGGGCTCGGCTATCTTCTGAACCATCACGGCATGGTCAAGGGCGAGGCCACCATCGCCAACCTGCCTGACGGCCGGGTCTGGTACGGATCCGCGGCGGCGTCGGAATTCCACGACATGGACTGGCTGACCGCCCATATCCGCGCCGATGAGGATGTCGCTGTCCGTTCGCTGACCAATGAGCACACCATTCTCGTTCTGGCCGGCCCGAAATCGCGCGACATCATGGCGGCCGTCAGTCGCGCCGACTGGTCGAAGGAAGCGTTTCCCTGGCTATCGGTGCGCACCTGTTTCATCGGCATCGCGCCGGCCGTCGTTCTGGCGGTGAGTTTTTCCGGTGAACTGGCCTATGAGATCCATGTGCCGAACAACCAGCTCTACGCCGCCTATCTGGCGCTGCGCGCGGCGGGTGCCGACCATGGACTGAAACTGTTCGGTGCCCGGGCAGTCGAAAGCATGCGGCTCGAAAAGGGGTTTCTGCACTGGAAGGCCGATATCCTGACCGAATTCGATCCCTTCGAGCATGGCCTCGACCGGTTCGTGAAGCTGGACAAGGCCGATTTCGTGGGCAAGGCGGCGCTCGAAAAACGCGTTGCCGAGGGCCTGCGCCGCAAGCTGGTGACGCTCGACGTCGACTGCACCCATGCGCCCGCCCATGGCGGCGCCTCGGTCATGCATGACGGCCGGGTGGTGGGCACCGTGACGTCGGGTGACTGGGGGCACCGGATTGGCAAGAACCTGGCCTATGCCTTTGTCGAGCCTGGGTTTTCGGATGTTGGCACCGAGGCCGAGATCGACGTTCTCGGCGATCTGGTGCCGGCTCGCGTCATGCCGACCGGGCCCTATGATCCGGGCTATGACCGTCTGCGCGCCTGATCGGCCATCGCGGCACGGCTTTCGTGGTCGCTCGAGTCAGGGCCAGTAACGCAGGCAGAGCGGCAGGACGGCGATCAGAAGCAGGATCCGGAAGATGTGGTGGGTCGCCACGAAGACCGGATCATAGCCGAGCGCCAGCGCCATCGCCGCCATCCCCTCGACGCCGCCCGGCGCGAAAGCGATCCAGATCAGCGCGAAGGGCAGGCCAGACAGGCTGGCGACCAGCAGGCTCGCCAGCGCGGCGATCGCCACGGCCACGATGGTGGCGACAATCCCGGCCAGGGCGAGCCGGCGCAGTTCGGCGAAACTGACGCCGGCGAACCGCGCGCCGATCACCGCGCCGGCGATGGCGAAGCCGAAGAACATCATCTCGACCGGCGGCCGGCCGACCACGAAGCCCGCGCCATGGGCGATGCCGCTGACCAGGAGCCCGCCCAGAAGCCAGGCGGCCGGCGCGTTGATGCGCTGCAATCCGAAACCCACAGCGGCGGCGCCCGCGATGATCAGCGCGGTCTCCATGATCGACAGGCTGATCGGGTCATAGGCGCCGTCGGCCGCGACATCGGCGGCGGGGCCGGCATAGCCGATCAGCGGCGGCAGACAGACGGTGATCAGCAACAGGCGCAGGCTCTGCAGCACCATGACATAGCGCGCGTCCCCCATGCCGCCGGCCGACAGCGCCAGCGCCACCGACAGCGCGCCGGGCGAGGTGGCCAGGATGGCGGTCTCCCGGTCGGCGGCGAAGTAGCGTCGCAGAATGGCACCCGAGACGAAGATGATCAGGCCCATGGTCACGGCGAGGGCGAGCAGGCTCGCCGGCCAGCGCATCAGGTCGGACAGGAAGCTCGGCGTGACGCCGGCGCCCAGCGTGACCCCGATGACCGCGAAGCCGATATCGCGCAGCCGGTCGGGCACGCCCGGCCCGAGCCGGGCGAAGGCGGCGATGGTGACGCCGATGGCGGAACCGACAAGGGCGGCGGCCGGCATGCCGAGCCAGGAAGCGATGACGGCCCCGCCGATCGCGAACACGGTGGCGATAGCGAGTGGGCGGAGCCGGTTGAGGACGGATATGACGGAACTCATCTCCTGGTCATAGCTGGGGTTCCGTCACCGCGCGAGCTTGCGCCGCCGGCGGGCCAGCAGGATCGGCACCACCACGACGAAGGCCGACAGGATGTAGAGCACGACCGAATTGCCCGACGATACCAGGATGCTCCAGTCGCCGGCCGAGATCGACAGCGCGCGGCGCAGATTGTCCTCGAACAGGCTGCCGAGCACGAAGCCGAGGATGACCGGCGCCAGCGCGAAATCGAGCTTGCGCAGGACCCATCCGAGAAGACCGAGCAGGATGATCATGTAGAGATCGTTCGGGTTCGATACGACGGAATAGACGCCGATGAAGGCGAGGACGGCGATCATCGGGGTGAGATATTGCTGCGGCACGGTGAGCATGCGCGCGAACAGGCCGACCAGCGGCAGGTTGATGATCAGGAGCGCGAGATTGCCGATATACATCGACGCGATCAAGCCCCAGGCGATTTCGGGCCGCTGTTCGAACATCAGCGGGCCCGGCGTCACGTTGAACAACAACAGCGCGCCGAGCAGGATCGCCGTGGTGCCGGAGCCGGGAATGCCGAGCGTCAGCATCGGCACCATGGCACCGCCGGCCGCGGCGTTGTTGGCCGATTCGGGCGCGGCCAGCCCCTTCGGCTCGCCATTGCCGAAATTGTCGCCTTCCGCCGCGATGCGCTTTTCGGTGCCATAGGCGACCGCCGAGGCGACCGACGCGCCGGTGCCGGGCAGGATGCCGATGAAGAAGCCGATGATCGAGGAGCGCAGGACCGTCCAGCGGGTGGCGATCAGATCCTTCAGCGAGACGAAGCTCTTGTCGACCTTCAGCGCCTTGAGCTTGCCGGTGACCTGCTGTTCGACGAGATAGATCAGCTCGGCCATGCCGAACAGGCCGATGACGACGATCAGGAAGTCGATGCCGGCGAGAAGATCGGGAATCCCGAACGTGTAGCGGACGACACCGGTATTCGCGTCGATCCCGATCGAGGCCAGCATCAGCCCGATCAGCGCGGCGAGCAGGGTCTTCACCGGATTGGCGCCGACCAGCGAGGCCAGGCTCGCGAAGGCGAAGACCATCAGCGCGACATAGTCGGACGGTGAGAAGGTCACGGCATAGGACGCCAGGACCGGGCCGAAGAAGCTCAGAAGGATGACGGCGAAGGTGCCGCCGACGAAGGAGGCGATGGCCGACAACGACAGAGCGCGCCCGGCCTCGCCGCGCTTGGCCATCGGATTGCCGTCGAGCGTGGTGATGACGGCGCTGGCATCGCCGGGCACGTTGAGCAGGATCGACGAGATGCGCCCGCCATATTCGGCGCCGTAATAGATGCCGGCGAGCAGGATCAGCGCCGATTCTGGCGGAAAGCCGAGGCCATAGGCGATCGGCAGGAGGATCGCCACGCCGTTGATCGGGCCGATGCCGGGCAGCGCGCCGATCAGCGTGCCGGCGAAACAGCCGGCCAGGACGAGAAACAGGTTGAACGGGGTCAGCGCGACGGCGAAGCCCTGGGCAAGGCCCGTGATGACGGTTTCCATGGTCAGCGTCTCACAACAGGGGCCGCAGAATGCCGGCGGGCAGGTTGAGGTCGAGCACGGCGGTGCTCAGGTAATAGCCGCCGATGCCGACGACGGCGCCGAACAGCACCGCCGACAGCGGGCGCGCGCCGAGCATCAGCGACAGCGCGAGGCAGAACAGGAAGGTCGCGATGATGAAGCCGAAGGGCTCGAACATCCAGGCATAGGCGAACAGCATCGCGACCAGCGTGCCGAGCCGCAACAGCGTCCGCGTGGTCGTGTCGAAGCGCGCGACGTCGGGGCGCGCCAGGATGTAGAGGCAGCAGGGAATGGCGGCGAGGCCGAGAAGGCGCGGCCAGGATTCCGGACCCAGCGGGTCATATTGGAACGGCGCCCGGATCACGGTGAAGGCGAGATAGGTGTAGCCGAGGATCACGGCCAGGAGCAGGCCGGAGAAGATGCGGTCGGCCATGAGGCCCTCCCTGCCGGCCGGCGCGATAGAGAGACGGTGCGCCCGGTTCCGGTCGTTTCATGTCGCGCCGGCTTCTTCGGGCCGGCTTGCGTTCGGTTCAGGATAGTGTTCGATCGGCGCCTTGCACAGCGCTGCGACAACCCCCCGGGCCGCGCCGAGGCGCGGCCCGGGGGGGTGTCGAGAGATCGCGGCTTATTGGATCAGGCCGGCCTCGCGGGCGATCTCGCGCATGTTGGCCGTGGTTTCCGTGGCCAGCTTGACGAGATCCTCGCCGGCGACGTCGAGCGGCAGGAGGCCGCGTTCGCGCTGGATGGCGGCGAATTCCTCGGTGCCATAGGCGGCGGTGAACGCGTCGACCCAGGCATTGTAGGCTTCGTCGGAGACGTCCTTGCCCATGTAGAAGCCGCGCATGATGGTCCATTCCGCGTCATAACCGAGTTCCTTGGCGGTCGGAATGTCGGCGAACGGGGAGGGTAGGCGCTCCGGCGACATCACCGCCAGAATGCGCATCGTGCCGGCGTTGATATGCGGCACCATTTCGCCGACATCGCCCATATAGACATCGATCGAGCCGCCCAGGAGGCCGGCGATCGAGGCGCCGCCGCCGTCAAAGGCGACATAGCGCATGGCCTTGGGATCGAGCCCGCGGGCGCGCAGCAGAAGGGCGCCCTTCATCCAGTCCTGCGAGCCGACCGAGCCGCCGGCGCCGAAGACCACCGAGCCGAGATCCTGTTCGGCGGCGGCCATCACGTCGTCGAGCGCCTGGAACTTGCTGTCGTCGCGCACGATGATGGCGCCGAAATCGGCCCCGGCGGTCGCCAGGAAGCGCACGTCATCCTCGTCCCACTGGCCGTATTTGCCGGTCGCCATGTTGAGAAGCGAGCCCGACGAGAAAGCGACGATGGCGTTCGGATCGTCGGTGCGGGTGGTGTTGAACAGGTTGATGGCGACGGCGCCGATGCCGCCGGGCATGAAGGAAACCTGCATCGGATTGTCGAGCTGGCCTTCGAGCCCGCTCTGGGCGATGCGGCAGGTCAGGTCGAAGCCGCCGCCGGGCTGCGCCGGGGCGATGCATTCGGGGCGTTCGATCTCATAGGCGGCGGCCGGTGCCGCCATGACGAGGGTGACGGCCGCGGCGGCGGCCAGCTTGATGATGTTCACGATGGTCCTCCCAAGGGTCCCAAGGATTGTTCTTTGGCGGTGCCGGAACGGCCGGCGTGGCCTGTTGGAAGCTCGCGCGCCGGGCCTGATCGCCTGCGGGCCGCTGTCTTCCCGCCTCGCCTTTAGCGTGATGCGCTGACCAAGGCTTGACCCGAAGCTGACGCCAGGCTGACAACGGGGGTCTGACCGGCGTTTCGGGTCGTTTTCTGTTGGCGCGGGGCTGGGCGGCTTGTTACTTTTTCAGCCATGCGCATCCTTCTCGTGGAAGATAGCGACGACCTCGCCGAAACCATCGTCGAGCGCTTTCGCACCGACGGGCATGCGGTTGACCGGGAGACCAATGGCGCCGATGCCGAGAGGATCCTGCGCCATGCCCGCTTCGACGTCGTGGTGCTTGACATCAACCTGCCGGGCATGAATGGCTATGAGGTCCTCAAACAGATGCGGGCGCGCCAGGACCGCACGCCGGTTCTCGTATTGACCGCGCGCAGCCAGATCGACGATCGGATCATCGGCCTCGATTCAGGTGCCGACGACTATTGCGTCAAGCCGTTCGACTTCCGCGAACTGGCGGCCCGCTGCCGGGCGCTGGTGCGGCGACGCTCGGGGGAAGCCAGCAATGTCTTCACCTGCGGCGGTTTCGCCTTCGACCGGGGGGCCAAAAGGGCGACCCACGATGGCCGCGACCTCGAACTGCGCCAGCGCGAGGTGCAACTGCTGGAAGCCTTTCTCGGCAATCTCGACCGGGTCCTGTCCAAGGAGGAGGTCGCCGACCGGATCTACCGCTTCGACGAGGCGCCGAGCCTGAACGCGGTCGAACAGACCGTCACCCGCCTGAGGCGCAAGCTCGACGGCACGCCGATCTCGATCCGCACCATTCGCGGGCTCGGTTACATCGCCAATGCCCGCGAAAGCTGAGCGCCAGAGCCCCTATTCGCTGCGCCGGCGTCTCATGGTGATGATGACGGCGGGCTTTCTCGTCGTGTTGTCGGTGATCTCGATCGGGTTGTGGAGCTATGCGCGCAACGCCGCCAACGAGACCTATGATCTTCTGCTGAAGGGGTCGGCGATCGCCATTCTCGAACGCATCAGCCTATCACCGAACGGCTATGCGATGGATTTTCCGCCCTCGGCGCTGGAAATCCTCGGGCTGGCGGAAAACGACCGGGTCTTCTATCGCGTCTTCGATTTGTCGGGCGCGACGGTGACGGGCGATCCCGACCTACCGCTGCCAGATCCCTTCGAGCCGGTCGAGACGCCGGTGATGTTCGACGCGCCCTATTCCGGCGAAACCGTGCGTTTCGTGCTGCAGGGGCGCACGCTTCTCGGCCAGGACCGACCGCAATGGGTCGGGGTGCAGATCGGCCAGACGCGCAGTTCGCGCAACGCCCAGCAATTCGACATCTTCTCGACCGGGCTCGCCGGACTGACGGTGATCGCGGCGATCTCGCTCATCTTCGTGCGCGTGGCGATCAACCGCGCCATGCGGCCCTTGTCCGGCATCGAGGCCGATATCCGCACCCGCGAACCGACCGATCTGTCGCCGCTCGATGCCCAGCCGCCGCGCGAGATCGAGAGCCTGATCGGCGCGATCAACGACTTCATGCGCCGGCTCGATGTCTCCAAGGACAACGCCCGGACCTTCATCGCCGATGTCGCCCATCAGATCCGCACCGCGCTGGCGACGCTCGAAGGTCATCTTCAGATCGCCGATCAGCATAACGATGCGGACGGTCTGAGGACGCGCCTTGGCAAGGCCCAGGACCAGGCCAGCCGCACCGTCAACCTGACCAACCAGCTCCTGTCGCATGCCATGGTGATCCACCGTGCGGACAACCAGCTGCGCGAGCAGGTGGACATGAAGACCATCGTGCGGTCCGTCCTGGAGGAGGTGATGCGCTCGCCGGTTGGCGACAAGGCCGAATTCGATGTCCACGGCGATGGCCTGCCGAACGGCGCGGTCGTGTCGGGCGATGCGTTGTCCTTGCGCGAAGCCCTGCTCAACCTGGTTCAGAACGCGCTCCAGCATGGCGGGTCGCATATCTCGATCGTGCTCGCCGACAGCACGCTCGATGGCCGGCCGGCGATCACGCTCGCCGTCGATGACGACGGACCCGGCATCGCACCGGCCGATTGCGCGCGCGCCGTGGAGCGGTTCTATTCGAACGGCCGCAGCGCCGGCAGCGGTATCGGCCTGGCCATCGTCAAATCCGTCGCCGAGGGCCATGGCGGGCGACTGCGGCTCGACAGGGCGCCGGCCGGGGGCTTGCGCGCGGCGATGGACCTGCCGCGCGACGCGGCGTTGGGAGTGGCCGCATGACGACACGGTTTTCCGGCCTGATCGCGGTTCTTGCCTTGGTGCTCGGCGGCTTGGCGCTGGCTGTTTGGGTCAGCGCTTCGGCGGGCGCGCAAACCGCCGGTTCGCCGGGTGCCGGCGCGCCATCCGCCGGCCTGCAAGGCACCGTCATCAACGTGTCGAGCGCGACCGACACGGCGGCCATCGCCGCCGTCATCGCAGCCTTCGAGGCGGCCAATCCGTCGGTCACGGTGAATTACCGGGAATACAACACGTTAGAACTCTATCTCGCCATGCTGGACGACCCGACCGGCGTCGACGTGGTCATCTCGTCCGCGATGGATCTGCAGACCGATCTCGTCAATCGCGGCATGGCGCACCGCTTCGAGCCGGCCGCCGCCGACGCGCTGCCGGATTGGGCGCGCTGGCGCGACGAACTCTACGGCTTCACCTTCGAACCGGTGGCGATGGTTTACAACCGCGCCGCCTTCGCCGACCGCGATCTGCCGCGCAACCGATCGGAGCTCGCCAGCATGATCCGCGACGATCCCGGCTTCTTCGAGGGGCGCATCGGCACCTATGACATCGGCCTGTCGGGCGTCGGCTACATGTTCGCCACCCAGGACGTGCAGCGCGGCTATCAGTTCTCGAGGGTCGTGGAATCCTTCGGCCGCGCCGACGCCAAGACCTATTGCTGCACCGTCGACATGGTCGAGGCCACGGCCCGAGGCGACCTCGTCTTCGCCTATAACGTCATCGGCTCCTATGCCCATGAGATCGCCGAAAACGATCCGCGCATCGGCATCACGCTGTTCCAGGACTATGCGCTGGTCATGACGCGCACCGCCTTCGTGCCGAAGGTCGCGCCCGAGCGCCAGGCGGCCACCGCCTTTGTCGGCTTCCTGCTGTCGCCCGAGGGCCAGGCGGCGATCACCGCGAATTCGGCGCTGATGCCGATCGTCGAGGCGGCGAGGGGGCCGAGCGTGCGGGATTTTCTGGTGTCGAGCCCGTCCTTCCTGCCGGTGCGGCTCGGGCCGGGCCTCCTGACCTATCTCGACACGCTCAAGCGCGCCCAGTTCCTGCAGGACTGGAACAGCGCCATCGACGGCCCCCGCGCGACGCCCTGACCGGCGCGCCGTCCACCGAGAGGAGCGCCGGGCAGAAAAATGCCCCCGGACCGGCCCTGGGCGGACCCTGTCCGGGGGGGCTTCTGTTGGCGTCATCGCGCAAAGCCAGGAAGGTGAGGGGGTATCGCTACCCCTCTCGGATCACATCTCGCGGCGCACGCCGGTTTCGCGCACCACCGGGATCCAGGTATTGCGCTGTTCGGTGTAATAGGCGTCGACTTCCTGCGGGGTCATCGCGGCCGGCACGATCGAGCCGAGCCCTTCGAGCTGGCTGCGGACCTTGTCGGACTGCACGACGCCGTTCACCGCTTCGTTGATCCGGTCGACGATGGCGTCCGGCGTGCCGGCCGGCGCCGAGATCGTGTTCCAGGTCTGCGACACGAAGCCCGGCAGCCCGCCCTCGGCCATGGTCGGCAGGTCGGGCGCGGCATCGAGCCGTTCGGGCGCCGAGACGCCGATCCCCTTGACCGCGCCGTCGAGCACCTGCGGCACGGCGGTCAGCGAGGGGTTGAACACGAAGGTCAGCCGGTCGGCGATCAGGTCGCGCATCGCCTCGCCGCTCTTCGGATAGGGCACGTGCAGGACATCGATGCCGAGATCGGACAGGAACAGCGCGCCGGTGATATGCGTCGTCGTGCCCGCCGGGCCCGAGCCATACTGATAGGCCGACGGATCGGCTTCGAGCTGCGCGATGAATTCGGCGAGAGTGTTGGCCGGATTGTCATTGTTGACGCAGAGCACCATCGGCACTTCGTTCATCATGGCAACCCCGCGCAGCGTGGTTTCGATGTCGACCGGCAGCGGCTCGAACAGCGCGATATTGTGGACGAGCTGCGACGAGGTGCCGACCAGGAGCGTGTAGCCGTCGGGATCGGCCTCGCTGACCGCTTCGGTCGCCTGCATGCCGGACGCCGCCGACAGGTTCTCCACCACGATGCTCTGGTCGAGAACCGGTTCGAGCTCGGCCGCGACGATGCGCGCCACGACATCCGCATTGCCGCCGGCGCCGGACGCCACGACGAGCCGGATCGGACCGGCCTGCGGCCAATCGGCGGCACGCGCTGCCAAGGGAAAGCTTGCCACGACGGGGGCCGCCAAGGCAGAACCCAGGAGCGTGCGTCTCGTGATCATAGGATCTCTCCTTGCATATTTTCCAAGAAATCTTTGCTGAATGGGGCTGACCAAAATACTACTTGGCGGGCCTGTCAGTGTTGTCAACGATATTCGGAGCGCTTTTGCCTGAAATCGGTAGTTTATAAATGGAAAAATTCTAAAATTGGAACATCAGGCATTGATTTGAGCAGTATTCTGAAGTCAAAAGCGCCCATGACCCGCTTTTCATACACGCTTCTTCGTCCGCGCCTGGCCGCCCTGGCGCCGGCGCTCGTTCTGGCGATCCTGGGTGCCGCCATGGTCGGACTGGCCTATACCCAGCCCGCCTGGCTCGGCGCGCGCATCGGTCCGGGACTCTTCGCGCAATGGCTGTCGAAGGGCGTGGTGGCGCTGTCGGTTCTGTGGGGGATCGTCATTCTCGCCACCTATCGCGCCGGCGGGGCGGAGGCGCCACAGCCGGACGGACCCAGACCCTTGGTGCCCGGCTTCGCGCTCCTGGCGGCGGTGATGGTCTTCGCGGTCTTGCTGCCGGTCGCCGGGCTGATCGTGGCGTGCGCGGTGGCGGCCGCTCTGGCGAGCTGGGGGACCGGCGACCGGTCGGTCAGGGCGCTGGCCCTGTCGGCGCTCGCGGCGGGGCTCACCACGCTGGCGCTCGGGCTGACGCTGTTGCCGCCCGCTACGCGGCTATGGCCCTGGGACATGTTCTGATGCGCCGGGTAAGGGAATTGATGGCGCGGTTCGAGGAGGGACGATGACGGCCTGGCTTGGGGATCTGGGCGGCCTTTTGTCCTTTCAGAACCTGCTTTTGTGTTTCACCGGCGCCGTCGTTGGCACCGCGACGGGCGTTCTGCCCGGCATTGGCCCGGCGGCGACGCTGGCGCTCTTGCTGCCGCTGACCTATTCGCTCGATCCCGCCGGCGCGCTCATCATGTTGGCGGCGATCTATTACGGCGCCCAATATGGCAGTTCGACCACCGCCATCCTTCTGAACCTGCCCGGCGAATCCTCGGGCATCGTCACCGCGCTTGACGGCCACCGCATGGCGCTCGCGGGCCGCGCTGGCCCGGCGATCGCCGTCGCCGCGCTGGCCTCGCTGTTCGCCGGCCTGGCGACGGCGGCCTTCATCGCGCTGGCCGCCGGGCCGATCGCCGATCTTTCCCTGCTGATCTCGCCCGCCGGCCTTGCCGGCCTCATCGCGCTCGGGCTTTTCGCCGCCGCGATCATCGCGCCGGGAAAGCCCATGGCGGCGATCATCCTGATCCTGTTCGGCGCCTGTCTCGGGCTGGTCGGCACTGATTCAGGCGGCGGCATGCCGCGCTTCACGCTTGGCATCACCGAGTTGCGCGATGGGATCGGCTTCATGCCGCTGGTCATGGGGCTGTTCGGCATCGCCGAGCTGATCCGGGCGCTCGAAAACCGTCAAAGACCGGAGCGCATTCCGCCGCTCGGCTGGCCCTGGCCGACCCGCGCCGACCTCCGCGCGGCCGCCTTCCCGGCCATGCGCGGCACGACGATCGGCGCCATCGTCGGCGTGGTGCCGGGCGTCACCACAGTCATGGCGGCGCTGGCCGCGCGCGGCGTCGAGCGCGCCTTCAAGACGCCGGACAAGCCGCTGGGGCAGGGCGCGGTGGCCGGCGTCGCGGCGCCGGAAGCCGCCAACAACGCCTCGGCGCAGAGCGCGCTGGTGCCGCTCCTGACCCTCGGGATTCCCGGCAATCCGGTCATCGCGGTCCTGGCCGGCGCCCTGATGATCCACGGCATCGCGCCCGGGCCGAGCTTCATCTCGGCCAATCCGGCACTGTTCGGGGCGCTGATCGCGAGCCTCGTCGTCGGCAACATCATTCTCGTCATCCTGAACCTGCCGCTGGCCGGGCTCTGGGCGTCGCTTTTGCGCGTGCCGTTCCGCAAGCTCGTGCCGATGATCATCGTGCTCGCGGCCATCGGTGTCTATTCGGTGCAGAACTCGCTGTTCGATGTCTGGCTGATGCTCGGCTTCGGCCTGTTCGGCTGGCTTCTGGTGCGGCTCAAGCTCGAACCGACGCCGATCGTGCTCGGTTTCATTCTCGGCCCCGCCTTCGAGGAATATCTGCGCCGGACGCTGCTTCTGTCGCGCGGCGATCCGTCGGTCTTCCTCAGCGACCCGGTGAGCTTGACGAGCCTCGCCATCATCGCGCTCGGCACCGGGCTTCTGGTCCTGCGCCATCTCCGACGCGGGTCCTGAGCGTCAGGCGCCCTGTTCGGCCACGGCGTTCTGGGCGTGGCGGCGGAACCGGATGATCTCGGCGAGGATCGAGAGCGCGATCTCCTTGGGCGTGATCGCGCCGATATCGAGGCCCGCCGGCGCCTTCACCCGGTCGAGCGCGGCGCCGTCGATCCCATCTTCGGCGAGCCGGTCGCGCAGGCGCGCCATCTTGCGGGCGCTGCCGACGAAGGCGACATGCCGCGCGCCGATCGACAGGGCGGCGCCGAGGGCCGCCTGGTCACCGGCTCCCTGGGTGGCGACGACGGCATAGCGGTCGCGCGTGGCCGGCCCATCGCTGTCGAGACTATCGATATCGAAGCCGTCGACATGGGCGTCGACCGGGCCGAACAGGTCCGGCGTGGTGTTCGGGGCCAAGGCCACGACGCGATAGCCGAAATCGCGCCCGAGCCCGGCCAGCGCCACCGCGACCGGGCTCGCGCCGAAGACGCGGAGTTCGGGCTTGGGCAGCATCGGCTCGACGAAGACGTCCATCGTCCCCTGGCTTGGGCAGCTATTGCGGGCGAAGACGATGCCGCCCGCCTCGCTGCCGGCGGAAACGCCCTGATCGGCGAGCAGATCCTCGGGCTGGATCGAGACGAGCCGCGGCTTGCCATCGGCCAGCGCCGCGCGGGTGGCCTTCAACACGGCGGCGCGGGCGCAGCCGCCGCCGATCCAGCCTTCCGACACCGTGCCGTCGGGCCGGATGACGGCCTTCGCGCCTGCCTTTGCCGAGGTCGCCGCAACCGTGCGCACGACGGTCGCCAGCGCGAAGGCCTCGCCGGTTGCCTTGAGGTCGGAGACGATGTCGAGAATGTCGCCGGCGGCTTCCATCGCGCCCTCCTCAGATCCGCGCCAGATGCGGTTCGAGCGCCATGAGGCTGTCGAGCGTATTGGCCGGCGCGAACAGATCGAGATGCGGCAGGGCGGCCGCCATGCCGCGCGCCACCGGCGCGTAATCCTTCCAGCCCTTCAGCGGGTTCAGCCAGACGATCCGGCAGCCGCGCCGCTTGAGTCGCCTCAGCGCCTGGTCGATCAAGGCGGGCGGGTCGGTGTCATAGCCATCGGACAGGATGATCACGACGCTGCGGCCGGTGACCATCTGGGCGGCGTAACGGCTGTTGAAGGCCTGGAGATTGCCGCCGATCCGCGTGCCGCCGCCGAAACCCTGCGCCAGGAGCGATAGCCGGTTGACGGCGCGCAGGCTGTCGCGGTCGCGCAAGGCATCGCTGATGCGCACGAGCCTGGTGTGGAAGAGATAGGCGTCGGTGCGCTGGTCGACGCTGACGAGACCCTTCAGAAAGCCGAGAAAGACGCGCGCATAGACCGTCATCGATCCCGACACGTCGAGGAGCGCGACGAGATGGACGGGCCGGTCGGGCCGCCGGCGCCGGACGAGGTCGATCGGCTCGCCGCCGGCGGCGACGCTCTTGCGAGCGATGCGCCGGAGATCGAGATCGGCGCCACGCCGCGCGATCTTGCGTCGCCGCGACCGGCGATCGCGAATGGCTTTGCCGAGGCGTTCGGCGACGCGTTCGGCGCGCGCCAGATCCTCGGGCGTCATCAGATCGCGCAGATCGACCTTCTCGATATTGCGGATGCGCGAGCCGATCAGCTTGCCGTCGCCCGATTGAGCGGCGGCGCCATCGCCGTCATCCGTATCGGGCTGGTCGGCGCGGCCGCTGTCGCCGCGCCGCGCCGCATCGTCGACGCCGGGTGCGAAACGCCGTGACGGCGGGATGCTGTCGCGTTTTCGGGCGGTGTCAGCGGCTTCGAGTGCTGGTGTCTGTCGGCCTTGGTTTCGCCAATAGGCATCGAACAACTCGTCGAAGCGGCCGAAACAGTCCGCGTCATGGGCCAGGACGGCCTTCAGCGCCGGGCGGGCCTCGGTGATGTCGCAGGCCGTGATCCGGGTCAGCGCGTCGAGGGCGGCTTCGGTTTCCGGCGGGCCGGCCACGATGCCGTTGGCGCGCAGATGCGCCATGAAGCCGGCCAGGCGCTCGGCGGGGCCCGCGACGCGGGCGGGAAAGCGGGTGACGGCCATCAGGCGGCCTTTCCGACAAGCTGCTGCGCCAGCTCGGTCGGCACGGCGGCGCGGTCTTCCTGGGTCTTGAGCAGGCAGACGAGCGAGGCCTGCAGCACCACCGGATCGGCGGCGAGATCGTTGACGCCGAGCCCGGCCAGGGCCGCCGCCCAGTCGAGCGTTTCGGCGACGCCGGGTTTCTTGTCGAGGTCCTCCTTGCGCAGCGCCTGGACGAAGCCGACGATCTGGCGCGCCAGCCTGGCGTCTAGCCCCGGACAGCGGGCCTCGAGGATCGCGCGTTCGGTCCCCTGGTCGGGATAGTCGACGAAGGAATAGACGCAGCGCCGGCGCAGCGCGTCCGACAGATCGCGCGCGCCATTCGCCGTCAGGATCACATGGGGCCGCGAGGTCGCGGCGATGGTCCCGAGTTCGGGGATCGAGATCTGAAAGTCCGACAGTACTTCAAGGAGATAGGCCTCGAATTCCTCGTCGGCCCGGTCGATCTCGTCGATCAGCAGGACCGGTGGTTCGGCTTGTTGTATCGCATCGAGAAGCGGCCGCCGGAGCAGGAACTTCTCGGAGAAGATATGATCCTCGATCTCCGCCGGCGGCACATGTTCGTTAGCGGCGGCGCGGATCGACAGCAATTGGCGCTGATAGTTCCATTCATAGATCGCGGCCGACGCATCGAGGCCTTCATAGCATTGCAGCCGGATCAGCCTGGTGTCCTTGAGCCGGGCCAGCGTCTTGGCGATCTCGGTCTTGCCGACGCCGGCGGCCCCTTCGAGCAGAAGCGGCCGGCCGAGTTCGAGCGACAGAAACAGCGCCATCGCCAGATCGTCGGAGGCGACATAGCCGGTCGCCGCGAGATCGGATTTCAGCTTGGTCCAGGTCATGAGCATCATATGGGTGCGGGACACGGGCCCCGCACCCGGTCGTCACTCAGTCATGCAGGCCGAGATCATTGGCCGTCTTCCAGATCCGCCAGTGATCGTGCGGCATATGGGTATGCGTCAGGCCGAAGGCGCGGAACGCATCGTTGACTGCATTGGAAAAGCACGGCACGCCGCCGACATTGGGGCTTTCGCCCACCCCCTTGGCGCCGATCGGATGGTGCGGGCTCGGGGTTTCGGTGAAGTCGGTGGTGTAGTTGGGCGTCTCCCAGGCCGTCGGCAGGAAGAAGTCCATCAGGGTGCCGGTCTTGACATTGCCAAGCTCGTCATAGGCGATCTCCTGGCCCATGGCGATGGCCAGCGCCTCGGTCAACCCGCCATGCACCTGGCCCTCGATCACCATCGGATTGATGCGCGTGCCGCAATCGTCGAGGGCATAGAACTGGCGGATGTCGGCGACACCGGTGTCGACATCGATGTCGAGCACGCAGATATAGGCGCCGAAGGGGTAGGTCATGTTCGGCGGGTCGTAATAGCTGACCGCTTCGAGCCCCGGTTCGACGCCCGGAATGGCCTGGTTATAGGCCGCGTAGGCGATTTCCTTCATGGTCTTGAAGCGCTCGGGCGCGCCCTTGACGACGAAGCGGTCGACCTCCCATTCGACGTCGTCGTCATGCACTTCGAGGAGATAGGCCGCGATCATCTGCGCCTTGGCGCGGATCTTGCGCCCGGCCATGGCGGTGGCGGCACCGGCGACCGGCGTCGAGCGCGAGCCATAGGTGCCAAGGCCATAGGGGGCGGTGTCCGTGTCGCCTTCCTCGACGGTGATGTCGTCGGCGGGGATGCCGGTCTCGGTGGCGAGGATCTGGGCGAAGGTCGTGGCGTGCCCCTGGCCCTGGCTGATCGTGCCGAGCCGCGCGATGGCGGATCCCGTGGGATGGATGCGGATCTCGCAACTGTCGAACATGCCCATGCCGAGAATGTCGCAGTTCTTGACCGGACCCGCGCCGACGATCTCGGTGAAATGGGTCAGCCCGATGCCCATCAGCGTGCGGGTCTCGCCGCGCTTGAAGGCATCGAGACGGTCGGCCTGTTCCTTGCGCAGTCCCGCATAGTCGACCGCCTTCAGCGCCTTGTCCCAGGCGGTGTGGTAATCGCCCGAATCATATTCCCAGCCGAGCGCCGACTGATAGGGGAACTGGTCCTTGCGGATGAAGTTCCGGGCGCGCAGCTCGGCCGAATCCATGCCGAGCTTGATGGCCAGGACCTCGATCATGCGCTCGATGAAATAGGCCGCCTCTGTAACCCGGAACGAGCAGCGATAGGCGACGCCGCCCGGCGCCTTGTTGGTGTAGATCCCGTCGACGGCGAGATAGGCGGTTGGGATGTCGTAGGAGCCGGTGCAGATATTCATGAAGCCGGCCGGGAACTTGGTTGGATCGGCGCAGGCATCGAAGGCACCGTGATCGGCGACCGTGTGGCACCACAGGCCGGTGATCTTGCCGTCCTTGGTGGCGGCGATCCTGCCGGTCATGTGATAGTCGCGGGCGAAGGCCGTTGACATCAGGTTTTCCATCCGGTCCTCGACCCATTTCACCGGCTTGCCGGTGACGATCGAGGCGACGATGGAGCAGACATAGCCCGGATAGACGCCGACCTTGTTGCCGAAGCCGCCGCCGATATCGGGCGAGACGACGCGGATATTGTGTTCGGCGATGCCCGACAGAAGCGACGCCACGGTGCGCACCACATGGGGTGCCTGGAACGTGCCCCATAGCGTGAGTTTGCCGTTGACCTTGTCCATCGAGGCGACGCAGCCGCAGGTCTCGAGCGGGCAGGGATGGGTGCGGTGATAATAGACGGTTTCTTCCGCCACCACGTCGGCCTCCGCCAGAACGGCTTCGGTGGCGGCCTTGTCGCCCTGTTCCCAGGTGAAGATGTGGTTCGGATGGCGGCGCGGGCCGTGCGCGCCCTCGGTCGCGTCGGCGATGTCCTCGCGCAGGATCGGCGCGCCGTCGGCCTCGGCCACCAGCGGGTCGACCAGGACCGGCAGTTCCTCGTACTCGACCTCGACGAGCTCGACGCCGTCGGCGGCGGCATAGCGGTCGGTGGCCACTACGAAGGCGACCTCCTGGCCCTGGAACAGCACCTTGCCGTCGGCCAGGACCATCTGCTTGTCGCCGGCCAACGTCGGCATCCAGTGCAGGTTGAGCGGTTCGAGATCCTTGGCGGTCAGAACAGCCAGCACGCCGGGATGCGCCAGCGCGGCCTCGGGATTGATCGATGCCACGCGGGCATGGGCATAGGGCGACCGGACGAAATCACCGAACAACATGCCTGGCAGGTTGATGTCGTCGACATAGTTGCCCTTGCCCTGGGTGAAGCGCACATCCTCGACGCGGCGGCGCGCGGTCCCGAGGCCCTTGAGCTTGGCGGCACGTTCGGTCTTAGTCGGGCTCATCTCGTTCATTGCGCCGCCTCCTTGGCCGCGTTCATTTCGGCCGCGGCCGCCATGATCGCCTTGACGATGTTCTGATAGCCGGTGCAGCGGCACAGATTCCCCGACATGCCGAAGCGCACCTCTTCCTCGGTCGGGTCGGGGTTTTCCTGCAGGAGCCGGTAGGCGCGGGTGATCATGCCCGGCGTGCAATAGCCGCATTGCAGGCCGTGATGCTCGCGGAACATGGTCTGCAGCACATGCAGATTGTCCGGTGTGCCGAGGCCCTCGATGGTGGTCACGTCGGCGCCGTTGGCTTGTACCGCGAACATCGTGCAGGCCTTCACCGACTTGCCGTCAAGATCGACGGTGCAGGCGCCGCAATGCGAGGTCTCGCAGCCGATATGCGGCCCCTTGAGGCCGAACTGCTCGCGCAGCACATGGATCAGGAGTTCGCGCGGCTCGGCGAGGGTTTCCATCTCCTGGCCGTTGACGGTCATCTTGATATGGGTCTTTGCCATGGTGGTCCTCCCTCGGGCGTCAGGCGCGCGACCAGGCGCGCGCGATGGCACGGCCCAGGATCACGCCGGCGACATGTTTCTTGAAGGCGACGGGGCCGCGATTGTCTTCCGCCGGATCGATCGCGGCGACGGCATGGCCGACCGCCGTCTTGATGGCCGCGTCATCGACGGGGCCGCCGACGAGGGCCGCGCCCGCCTCGGCGCTGAAGATCGGCGTGTCGGCGAGATTGGTCATGGCGATCGAGGCCGAGGCGCAGCTGTCGCCCGACCGGGTCAGCAGCACCGCCGAGGCGGCGGTCGCATAATCGCCGATCTTGCGCTTCTGCTTCTCATAGGCATAGCCGCCGGCCGGCGCCTCGAAGGAGATATGGGTCAGGATTTCCTCGTCGTCGCGGGCGGTGAAATAGGCCGCTTCGTAGAAGTCGCGCGCCGAGACCTCGCGCTCGCCGTCCGGGCCGGCCAGGCGATAGGTCGCGTCGAGGCATTGCATCAGGCCCGGCATGTCGTTGCCGGGATCGCCATTGGCGACATTGCCGCCGATCGTGCCGCAATAGCGCACCTGCGGATCGGCGACCTGCAATGCCGCCTCGCGCATGATGGGGGCCGCCTTGGCGAGCGTGTCGCTGGCGATCAGGTCGTGCTGGGTCGTCATGGCGCCGATCGTCACCCGGCCGCCCTCGATCGAGATGCCCGTTAGCGCGTCGATCCCGCCGAGATCGACGAGATGGCCGAGATCGGTCATGCGCAGCTTCATGAGCGGGATCAGGCTGTGCCCGCCCGCCACGACGCGCGCATCGTCGCCATGCTGTTTGAGGAGTTGGATCGCCGCCGCCACGTCCTGTGGCCGGTGATACTCGAATGAGCCCGGTATCATATGTCCTCCCACGCGTCCTGAAGGGCGCTTCGTTTTGTAGTTATTCTAAGTCTGAACATGGGGGAGGCGGCCGGTCGGGACAAGTCGCACGAATGGCGCGGCCTTTGTCACGAACGGCATGCTGGGCGCACGAAATGCGACGCACGATCGCTGCGCCAGCGGTGTTCCGCCTCGGTTGCGCCGATCAGGCTCGACCAGGAGCGATCAGGGGGCGATCAGAGGCCGAGGGCTGCCCGCAGCGGGTCGATGCGGCTGCGGCTGACCGGCACGGTCTTGAGTTGCCCGAAGCCTTCCAGCAGGCAGGCGCCATTGTCCTTGCGCCGCTCGAAGCCCGAGACATGGTCGATATTGACCAGATAGCTGCGGTGGGAGCGGTGAAAGCCGGTGCCGGCCAGGCGCGTCTCGGCGTCCGAAATCGACCACGGGCAGAACAGCTTCTCGTCGCCGGCATAGAGATAGGTGTAGTGGCCTTCGGCGCGGATCGCGGCGATGTCCGCGCTCGGCATGAAATGGGTCCGGCCATTGCGCTCATAGGGCACCCGGACGGCCTGCCTGTCGGAGGGATGCTCGGGGGTGGACTTGGTCGCCGGCATGGCCGGTGATCCGTCCTTGGCGGCATCCTTGCTGATGACGGCGGCGCGCGGCTCGGTGTTCGGTGCCGGTCGCTGTATGTCCAGGCCATCGATGGGCGGTCCGACGGGGGCCAGGTCGTCGGCCGGGGCGGCCGTCGCCGGCGACAGGAAGGTGATCGCCGAGAGCAGGAAGGTGCCGCAGATCAGGAAGGCGGCGAGCATGATGATGATCGCGAGCGTGGCGTTTTCGAGCGCCGGTGCGACCGGCTCGTCGGCGGGAAAGACGACGAAGCCGGTCCAATACATCGCGGTGAAATGGACAATGACGACGGACAGGCCGAACACCAGCGCGCCGATGAAGATGTTCTGCTTGGTGCGCCGGCCATAGGCCGTGCCGACCGCGATGATGCCCATGGTGACGGCGACGGCCGCCGAGACGACGATGCCGAGCGCGCCATAGACCGGCCGGCAGCCCGTGATCCCGCTCATGCCGAGGAAATGCATCGAGATGATGCCGGTGCCGAGGACGGTGCCGGCGATCGCCATGTTGCGGCGCGTGCGCGGGCGGAAATGCAAGATCAGCAGCGCCAGCCCGGCAAGCAGGATCGCGATCAGCGCGGATGCCAGCGTCGAGCGCACGTCATAGAAGATCGGCACGGGAAACCGCATGGCCAGCATGGCGACGAAATGCATCGACCAGATGCCGCCGCCGAGCACCAGCGCCGACATGACCACCAATGTCTTGCGGGTGGCGACGCCGAGGCTCGAAATGCCACTCGTCAGCGTTAGGCCGGTGAACGCGGCCATGAAGGAGACCAGCACGGCCGCCAGAACGAGCGGGATGTCATAGCTGTAGGTGACCATGACCGGCGGCTGTCGGTGCCTCTATGGAACACGGGCGTGAAATCTAGCATCACCCGGCCCCCGGCTGTCGACCCTATTTGCCCCGACATCCAAGAGCCGTCGTCGAGCCTGTTCGGAAGCGCTCGGCCTCCGCGCGATCGGAGGTCAGGGCAGGCGCCGGTCGGCGGGCCCGGCTTGAAGCCATTCTGAGCCGGCTTTAGGCTCCGGCATGCAGCGTGACGGCGGAACCGTCAGATCAAGGGAACCGTCAGGACAAGGCCATGCGACCCGTTCAACAGATTGCCGTCTCCCTTCTGCTCTCCGCCGTCCTGCTGATGGGGCCGGTCGTCGCGCAGGCCCGGTGGACGCCCGAGGAGAGCCTCCAGGTCAACCGCATCTCCGATCTCGCCTTCTCGCCCGATGGCGGCAAGATCCTCTATGGCGTCAATTCGGTCGATCTCGACGGCGACGCCTATCTGACGTCGTTCAGCATCATGGATCTCGCGACCCGGCGGACAGAGCTTCTGGTCGCGCCGTCGCCGCATGTCTCCGGCGCGCGATGGTCGCCGGACGGCACCATGATCGCCTATCTCTCCTCGGAAAGTGGCAGCAACGCGATCTGGATCTCGGATGCCGACGGCGCGCCGGGCCGGCAGATCACCACCTTCGACACCGATATCGCGTCCTTCCGCTGGGCGCCGACAGGGGAGGCGATCGCCTTCGTGATGGCCGATCCAGACTATCAGGCGCCGCCGGTTCAGGACCCGGCCGTCTTCGACCGGAACCATCTCTGGGTTCTGCCGCTGAGCGACGGCCAGCCGGCCGGCGCGGCGGTGAACCTGACGCAAGGCGAGGATTTCACGGTCAGCGACTGGTCGGGCGCCTGGGCCTATGACTGGTCGCCGGACGGGCGCCGCATCGTCTTCGCCCATCAGGCGGGCCCGGGTCTCGACGGCTGGACCTGGGCGCAATTGTCGATCGTCGACGTCACCGATCTGAGCCTGACCACGGTCGATGCGTCGAACACCTATTGGAAATACTTCCCGCGCTTTTCGCCGGACGGCAAATGGCTCGCCTATATCAACGCGCCGGGCACGTTCAAATGGTCCTTCCTGTGGGACATCAAGCTCTATTCGGTCGAGACGGGCGACGTCATGGACCTCGCGCCGTCCCGGAACAGGCTGCCCTTCGTCTGGCAATGGGACCCGGACTCCGAAAGCATCTATTACATCGAGAACGACCGCAGCACCTATTCCTTCTACCGCATGCCGATCGACGGCGGCGCGCCGTCCAAGGTCTTCGGCGCGCCGGACGATCTCAGCGTTCCCGGCCTCAACACCTATCTCGTCTCCAACATGATCGATGTGAGCGGCGATGGCGCGCGCATCGCCTATGTCGGCCAGACATCGGCGACGCCGCCCGAGGTCTATCTCACCGATGCCGACGCCTTTGCGCCGCAGCGCGTGACGGAGGTGAACGCCGCCTTCGACGACATGCCGGTCGCCCGCACGGAACTCATTCAATGGCGGTCGCTGGACAACACCGAGGTCGAGGGGCTCCTGACCTATCCGGCGGACTATGTCGAGGGGGAGACCTATCCGCTCGCGCTGCAGATCCATGGCGGTCCCAATGGCGTGGACTTCAACGAATACCTGCCGCTGATGAAGTTCTTCGCCACGGCGGCCTATGCCGAGCGCGGCTTCTTCGTCCTCAGGGTCAATTATCGCGGCACGCTCGGCTATGGCCGCGCCTTTCGGGAAGCGCTGATCGGCGAGTTCGGCGTGCTCGATGTCCAGGACATCCTGTCCGGCGTCAACGCGGTCATCAATCGCGGGCTCGTCGACCCGGACCGGCTGCATGTCATCGGGCAAAGCAATGGCGGGACACTGACGAGCTGGCTCGTCACGCAGACGGATCGTTTCGGATCGGCCTGCGCCATTGCCGGCGAGACGGACTATATCAGCCTCGAAGGCACCAATGGCTACTTCCAGACGAGCTGGTATCTCGGCGGCAGCTTCATCAACCGGCTGCAGGTCTTCCTCGACCGCTCGCCGATCTTCCACGTCAAGAACGTGACGACGCCGATCCTCATCCAGGGTGGGCTGTTGGACGACAATGTCCCGCACACCCAGCTTCAGGAATTCTACCGCGCGCTCAGGCGGGTTGGCGCCGAGGCGCAACTGGTCGGCTATCCGGGTGCCGACCACGACTATTATCCGCCCAAGCTCTATCTGCGGCTGCTCCGGTCATGCCTCGACTGGACGGCGCGACACGGCGACTGACCGGCTACTCGGCGGCGGGGCGCGGGGCGGCCGTGTCCGTCGTCGTTGGGTCGAGCCGCAATTCGGCGGCGCGGGCATGGCCTTCCATGCCTTCGAGGCGCGAGATGCGCGCGGTGGCGGCCGCGATCGCGGCCGCGCTGTCGCGTGTCGCGCGCTGCCAGGTCACGGTCTTGAGATATTTGTGGACCGACAACCCGCCCGTATAGCGCGCCGCGCCCGAGGTTGGCAGCACATGGTTGGGGCCGGCGCATTTGTCGCCGAAGGAGACGGTCGTGCCGGCGCCGAGAAATAGCGACCCGTAGTTTCGCAGCCGCGCCAGCCACCAGTCGAGATCCTCGGCCTGGACATGCAGATGTTCGGGCGCGTAGCGGTCCGACATCTCGGCCATCTCCGCCCGGTCGTCGCACAGGATCACCTCGGCATAGTCGCGCCAGGCCGCTTCGGCGGCCGGACCGTTGGGCTCGGGCAGGGCCGCGATACAGGCCGGCACCCGGGCGATCACGGCCTCGGCCAGCGTCCGGTCGTCGGTGATCAGCCAGACCGGCGAATTGGCGCCGTGTTCGGCCTGGCTGACGAGATCCCAGGCGAGCGTGTCGGCGTCGGCGGTCGCATCGGCGAGGATAAGGCTGTCGGTCGGACCGGCGAACATGTCGATGCCGACACGGCCGAACAACAGCCGCTTGGCTTCGGCGACATATTGATTGCCCGGCCCGACGAGGATATCGGCCGGCCGCGTGCCGAACAGGCCGAAGGCCATGGCCGCGACGCCCTGGACCCCGCCGAGATTGAGGATCGTGTCGGCGCCGGCGAGATCCATCGCATAGAGGATCGCCGGTGGAATGCCGATGCCTTCGCGCGGCGGCGAGCAGGCCGTGATATGGCCGACACCGGCGACCTTGGCGGTGGTGATGGTCATGAGCGCGCTGGCGACATGGCTGTAGCGTCCGCCAGGCACATAGCAGCCCGCCGCCGATACCGGGATATGCTTCTGGCCGACATGGAAACCGGGCTGGATCTCGAGCTCGGTTGGCCGCACGGTCGCCAACTGGGCCTCGGCGAAGCGGCGGATGTTGTCGTGGGCGAAGCCGATATCGGCCTTCAACTGGGCGTCCACCGCGTCGCCGGCCTCGGCGACGCGATCCCGCGCGACGACGATCTCGCCCTCCCAGCGGTCGAAGTCGCGGGCATAGCGCTCGGCCAGCGCCTCGCCGCCGGTCTCGAGTTCGGCCAGCATGGCCTGGACGCGCTGCGTCGTGTCGTCGGCATCCGTCTCCGGCGTGCGGGTCGCGCGCTTGAGATAGGTGGCGGGCATGTCCGTCCTCTTATTTTTTCTGGTCCGCCCGGCGGAAGGCGCCCTGCACGATGCGGTCGATGACCATGGCGCAGAGCAGGATCGCCAGCCCGCCGAGAAGGCCGGGGCCCTTGGCGGCGAATTGCAGCGCTTCCAGGATCACCTGGCCGAGCCCGCCGCCGCCGATCAGCGAGATGATGACGACCATCGACAGGCACATCAGGATCGTCTGGTTGACGCCGGTCATGATCGACGGGCGCGCCAGCGGCAGTTCGACATCCTTGAGCACGTTCCAGCGCGAGGCGCCGAAGGCGAAGGCCGCTTCCTTGATGCTTTCGGGCACGCCGCGAATGCCGAGCGCGGTCAGCCGGATCAGCGGCGGCATGCCGAAAATGATCGTCGCGAGAATGCCCGGCGGATTGCCCGTTCCGAAAAAGGCTATGATCGGAATAAGATAAACGAAAGCGGGAAGGGTCTGCATGAGGTCGAGGACCGGCTCGGCGAAGCGGTAGGCGCGTTCGGACTTGCCGAACCAGATGCCGAGCGGAATGCCGAGGATGACGCAGATGACGACCGCCGCGCCGACGAGCGCGACCGTTTCCATGGCGATTTCCCAGTAGCCCATGAGCGCCAGATAGGCGAGCGCCGCGGCGGTGAAGATCGCCACGCGCGGCCCCGCCGACCGCCAGGCGACGACGCAGATCACCGTCATCACCACCGGCCAGGGCGTGCCGATCAGCGCCAGCGATATGGTGTCGAGCACGCTGCGCACGCCGAAGACCATGCCGTCGAAGGCGCCGGCGCCAGCGCGCGCGGCCGCGTCGATCTGCGCTTCGAGCCAGCGGGCGGACGTGCTGTAGATTTCGGGATCGGCGGGAAACGCGGTCAGGACCGGCCAGACGTCCTCGACCGTGAAGCGGTAGACGGTCAGGGGCGCGATCGCCAGCGCCATCAAAACGCCGAAGATCAGGCTGCCCGCCTTGAAGCCCGACGGCACCGAGCCCGGATCGATCCGCCAGCGCGAATACTGTTTCTCATAGACGATATTGGCCCACACGCCCTGAATCAGCTTGAACACGAGCAGCAGGACGAGGCCGGTGATCAGGATCGTGGTGGCGCCGGCGGCGGCGGCTTCCGCCGTCTCGCGGCTGCGCTCGGCGGCCCGCATGAGATTGGTGCCGAGCGTCTCGAAGCGTGTCGGATCCTCGCCCGCCTGGCGGGCGGCCTCCGCGCGGTCGAGGAAATCCTGCGCCCGCGCTTCCTGCTGGCTGGCACGCGCCAGTTCGTCGGCACCGAGCTGACCCCAGGTGCCGCGCCCGATCTGCACCCAGGCGATGATCTCGACGATGAGGAAGAACCAGAAGAAGCCCCACACCCCGCGCGCCGCCGCCCAGAGCGGGCCGAACAGGGCGGCCGCCCAGTTGAAGGTCAGCGGAATGCCACTCGTCGTGTCGTGAATGCGGTGGAAGGCGTTGGCGTAATAGTCGGGATTGCGCTCGACGAAGGTGGCGATGGAGGCGTCGAGTTCGGCGCGGTCGACCTCGATATCGGCGACGGCGGCGACGGTGGCGGCTTTCGGCGGGTCCTGAACGTTCATGCCTTGCCTCCCTGGATGCCGCGCAGGAGCGTCGCCTTGCTGACGATGCCGACCTCCTGGCCGGCCTCGGTGATGACGATCGGCGCGTCCGCGCCCACCGACAGGTCGATCAGCGTGTCGAGATCGGCATTGCCGTCGGCGCGCGGCGCCCCGTTCAGCGCCTTGATGTCCTGGCTCGCCAGCGGCTCCATGATGGTATGCGCCCGCACCAGCTTGAGCCGGGAAATGCCCTGGACGAATTCGCGCACATAGTCGTCGGCCGGCTGGGTAACGATCTCTTCCGGCGTGCCGATCTGCACGATGACCCCGTCCTTCATGATCGCGATGCGGTCGCCGATGCGGATCGCCTCGTCGAGGTCGTGGGTGATGAACAGCGTCGTCTTCTTGAGCTCGTCCACCAGCGCCTTGAACTGATCCTGCAATTGCAGGCGGATCAGCGGGTCGAGCGCGGAAAACGGCTCGTCCATCAGCAGGATTTCCGGATCGGAGGCCAGCGCGCGGGCAATGCCGACGCGCTGCTGCATGCCGCCCGACAATTCCTTGGGCAGCCGGTCCTCATAACCGTCGAGATTGACCAGTTCGAGCGTATGGTCAGACACCGCCCAGCGCTTCGACTTGGGCACGCCGCGCACTTCGAGCGGATAGGCGACATTGTCGCGCACCGACCGGTGCGGCATCAGCGCCATATGCTGGAACACCATGCCGATATGACGTGCCCGCATATCGCGCAGCTGCTTGTCGTTCAGCGCGCCGACGTCCTGGCCCAAGACCTTGATCGTGCCGGCGGAGGGTTCGATCAGCCGGTTGACATGGCGCACCAGCGTCGACTTGCCCGAGCCCGACAGTCCCATGATGCAGAAAATCTCGCCGCGCGCGACGGAGAAGGAGGCATCGCGCACGCCGATGACGGTGCCGAAGCGCTCCAGCGCCTCGGCCTTGGAGATGCCCTCATGCTCGACCGCGTCGATCGTCTCGGCGGCCTTCTTGCCGAATACCTTCCAGACGCCGGAAAGCTCGACGACCGGTTCGGGCGCGGCCGCGAGCTCGGGCGGCAGGCGGCCGCCGGAGGCTTCCGGCGGCCGTTTGACGCTCAGTTCGTCAGCCACTGCAGCACGACATCTTCGTTCTGACCGATCCACTGCCGGGCGTAATCGGCCGGATCCATGTCCTCGAGCGTCAGCGCGTAGCCCATCTCGCTGAGGGCCGCGGGCGGCATCCAGTAGGCGTCGAGCATCGCCGCGACCTCGGGGAAGTTTTCCTGGATGTTCGCCGCGTAGTGCAGATGCAGCGTCGCGCCCTTCCACGCCGTCGATGCTTCCGACTTGGCCAGCCAGTCCGGGTCGTCGGTCGGCTGGATGATGGTCCAGGTGTCCGGATCGTGCTCCGGCTCTTCCAGGAAGGTCAGGTCATAGGCTTCGAAGATGAAGTGCGGATTGTAGCAGAAGCCCATCCACGGTTCGTCATTCTCGATCGCGGTGCCGAGCGCGCCCCAGGCGACGGTGCCGTCATACTCCTCGAGATCGAAGACCTGGTCGTAGCCATAGGACTTGGCGCGGATGCGCTCGATGACCGTCGAGGCCCATCCCGGCGCGCCGATCCAGACTTCCGGCCGGCCATTGCCGTCCTTGTCGAAGATCGCCATCTTGTCCGGATCGGTCAGATCCTCGATCGAGCGGATGTCGTAGCGCTCGATGACATAGGTCGGCACGCACATGCCCTGAACCGCCTGGACTGGGTTCTCGTTCATGACCACCGAGCCGTTCTCCTGGACATATTTGTCGTGGAGGTTCTGCTGGTTCGGCATCCAGACTTCCGGATGCAGATGCATCGAGCCCTGATCCATGGCCTCGAAGATGATCGGATTGGTGCCGTTCTGAAGCTCGACGTCGAGGCCGAAATTGTCCTCGATGACGATCTTCAGAATGTTGGCCGTGGCGCTGGCCGCCGGCCAGTTGGGCACGCCGAGCACCAGATCGGCGGCAACGGCCGACGTCGCGGTGCCAGACAGCATCGTGGCGGCGGCAAGTAATGCGATACGCTTCTTCATGCTAGTTCTCCCTGTGGAAAGCTTCTGGATGGATTTGCCGATTTGTTGTCGTTATCGGTCGTGTTTCCGGTGAAGGACTTCTCCTGTTTCGCGAAGATTACGATGGTTTCGGCGAGGACGTCGAGCGCGTCGATGATCGAAAAATCATCATCGCGTGCCGGATTTAGCGCCGAAATCTCGGTGCAGGCGATGGCGATGGCATCGGCGCCCTGATCGCGCAGATCGGCGATGGCCGAGCCAATCTCGGCCTTCTCCGCCGCTCCCATCTTTCCCGCCTTCACCCGGCGGATGACGTCGAGCACCGCGTCCTGCCGGCGCGGGAAGACGGACGCCATGCCGCGCGCCTCGAAGGCCCGGTCGTAGAGGCCGACGATCCGAACCGCCGTCGATGCCAGAAGCCCGATCCGGCGCGGCGCCTCGGGCAGCGCCTTGAGCCGGTCGGCGGTCAGCGCCACCATGTCGAGCATCGGCACGGGACCGGCGGCGGCGCGGATGTCGTCGAGATAATGATGCGCGGTATTGCAGGGCATGGCGAGGAAATCGGCGCCCTGTGCGATGAGGCCGCGTGCCATGCGCTGAAGATGTGGGGCGGGGCTCGGCCCCGTCTTCTCGATCAGCGCGGCGATGCGCGATGGCACCGAGGGATCGTTGTCGACGATCATCCGGATATGGTCGCAATCGTCGCGCGCCGGCGTCAGGTCGATGACGCGCTGCATCAGATCGACCGTTGCCTGGGGGCCGATGCCGCCGAGAATGCCGACGCTCGCCGTCATCATGCGGCCCCCGCTTCGGCCGCGATCGTTTCGGGCATGAGCATCCGGCCGGCGCAGTCGGCGATGATGTCGGCGATGGTCGCGTAGTCCTGTTCCGAAAAGGTCAGCGGCAGCCGCATGTCGAACAAGGTGGCCAGAACGCGGTCGGTCCTGGGCAGGTCCTGCGCCGGCAGATAGCCCCAATGGCCGTGGGCGCTCGTATAGCCGGCCGGTTCCGGCGCGCCGAACCATTTCAGCTCGACCCCGCGCGCCTTGCAGCGGGCGACGAAATCGGCGCAGTCGGCCGGCGTGAAGCTGTCCGCGAAGAACTGGATGGAACTGGCGACGAAACCTTCGCGGGGCTCGCGCCGGGGCAGGCGCAGGCCCGGCACCTCGGCCAGACGGGCGGCGACGACATGATAGCGCGCGTTCCAGCGCGCCGCATTGGTCGCGAGCTGGGCCAGTTGCGGGCGCAGGATGGCGGCGCGCAGATTATCCATCCGCCCGCTCATGTTCGGGCAGTCGCGCCGCGCCGCCGCGAAAGCCTCGATGGGCGGTGCCGCCTCATGTCGGTCATAGAGCATGTAGGAGCCCGACAGCACCGTCGCGCGGGCCATCAGGCCGGCATCATCGGTGGTCAGAAGGCCGCCTTCGCCGGAATTGATGTGCTTGTAGGTCTGGGTCGAGAAACACCCCGCGACGCCGAAACTGCCGCTCGGCCGGCCGTTCCAGTCGGCGCCCATTGTATGGGCGCAGTCCTCGATCAGCGCCACGCCATGCCGGTCGAGCAGCGCCGATAGCGCGTCCATGTCAACGATATGGCCGCGCATATGCGACAACAGCAGCAGCCGCGCCCCGCTGGATGCGATCTTGGCGGCCAGATCGTCGAGATCGATCTTGAGATCCTCGGTCGTCTCGACCAGGACCGGCACGCCGCCGACGGCGGCGATAGCGCCCGGCACCGGCGACAGCGTGAAGGCATTGGTCAGCACAGGATCGCCCGCGCCGACCCCCCAGGCGCGCAGGGCAAGCTGGAGCGCATAGCCGCCCGACGCCACGGCGAGGCAATAGTCCTGCCCGATGAGATCGGAGAAATCGCGTTCAAGCCGCGCGGTTTCCGACGGCCCGCCATCCGGGCCGACCGTATAGCGGTGCAGACGGCCTGTACGCATCGCCGCGACGGCCGCGGCGATGGCCTCTTCGGGAATGGGCTCCTGTTCGGTGAAACTCCCGTCGAACACCGAACATGTCGGGTCGGTCATGCGGCTTCGGCCGGGCTCTCCGCGAAGTCAAAGATATTGGTATAGCCGAACAGGCCGACCGATCCGCCGGTATGCAGGAAGACGACCGTTTCGCCGGCTTTGAAATGGCCCTTGCGGACGAGGTCGATCAGGCCGGCCGCGCCTTTGCCGGAATAGACCGGGTCGAGCAGGATGGCCTCGAGGCGGGCGAACATCTCGATCGCCGCGATCATGTCCGGCGTCGGCAGGCCGTAGCCGGGGCCGACATAAGAGGTGTCGGCGACGATGTCCTCGCGCTCGACGAGGCCGGGCAGGCCGAGCTTGTCGGCGGTGGCGCAAGCGAGCTTGAAGACGTTCTCTTCCTGCTTGGGTTTCGGCGCGCGCACCCCGATGCCGAGAACCGGCACCTTGGCGTTGATGCCCTTCAGCCCGGCCACCAGCCCGGCCTGGGTGCCGGCGCTGCCGGTGGCGTGCACCAGATGGTCGATCACGAGGCCCTGCTCATCGGCCTGCTGCATCAATTCCTGGGCGGCGCCGACATAGCCGAGCGCGCCGGTCGGGTTCGACCCGCCGCCGGGGATCGCATAGGGCTTGCGACCTTGCGCGCGGAGCGTCTGGACCGCGCGTTCGAGTTCGGCCGCCATGTCGAGCCCGCCGGCGCAGCGTTCGGTGGTCGCGCCATGTAGGTGGTCGAGGAAGACATTGCCGTTATGGTTATAATTGGGGTCCTTCGAGCCGGTTCGGTCCTCGAGCAGGATATGGCAATCGAGGCCGAGCCGGGCGGCGAAGGCGGCCGTCTGTCGCGCGTGGTTCGACTGCGTCGCGCCCTGGGTGACGACGATGTCGGCGCCCTGGTCGAGCGCCTCGGCCATCAGGAATTCGAGCTTGCGCGTCTTGTTGCCGCCGGTCGACAGGCCCGTGCAGTCGTCGCGCTTGATCCAGATATCGGGGCCGCCGAGAGCTTCCGTGAGCCGGTCGAGACGTTCGAGCGGTGTCGGCAGATGCGCCAGCCGGACCCTTGGAAAACGCGCGAGATGCATATCGATCCTCCGAAATTTCACGGATGACTTTGCCGCAGCCCGGCGCGCGGTTTCAAATGCCGATTGCGTCCTCTAATATGCCGATAAAGCATATTGATCATGTCGGTTCAGGGTGTCGAGAGTATCATGCGGCAGGAATGGTTGCGCGATCTGCTGGCGGTCGCCGAGACCGGGTCGTTCCAGGCGGCCGCCAAGGTGCGCGGCATCACGCAGCCGGCCTTTTCGCGGCGTCTGCGTCATATCGAGGAGCATCTCGGCGCGCCGCTGTTCGACCGCAGCCAGCGACCGGCGCGGCTGTTGCCGCATGTCACCACCCATCTCGACCAGATCCGCGAGGTGTCGGACGGGCTGCAATCGCTGACATCGGCGCTGCGGCGCGGCGATCATGGCCGGCGCGACAAGCTGGAGATCGCCTGTCAGCATGCGATCTCGATCGCCCGCGCGCCGGCGCTGATGGACCGGCTGCGACCGCTCGATCTGAAGATCCGCATGCGGTCGGCCAATCGCGAGGAATGCCTCGCCATGCTGTTGATCGGCCAGGCCGAACTGGCGCTGATCTATGACAGCGCGGCCGAGCCGCTCGGGCTGAGTCATGGCGCGGTCGACCGGGTGACGCTCGCCGGCGACCGGCTGATACCGGTGTTCTCGACCCGGACCATGGCCCGGCTCGACGCCGAATGGCGGCGCGGCGATCTGCCGATCGTCGCCTATCCGCGCGAGGTCTTTCTCGGCCATGTGTTCTGGCGGCAGATCGCGCCCGACCTGTCGCGCCGGGTGCGGCTCGTGTCACGGGTCGAGACGGCGCTGACGCCGGCGGCGATGCAATTCGCGCTCGCCGGGCTCGGCGTGGCCTGGCTGCCACGCTCGCTGGTCGCCGGCGATATCGCCGGCGGCAATCTGACGGATCTGAGCACCGGCCTGCCGGCGATCGACATGGATCTCGTCGCGGTGCGCCGCGCCGATGCCCGCTCCGACATCCTGGAGCGTATCTGGAACAGCCTCAGCCTGTTGTGAGGCCGTCCAGCCAAGCGGTCACGGGACTTGAGGAGGTATTTTTATCTATCTGATTTGAAAGATTAATTAGGGCGCGCAGGTTAGTTTGGGCCGGCTACCCGCCGCGCATGGGCGATGAAGGCGTCTACTTCTTCCGCCGCCGGATCGCGGCCGGTGAAGCCGAGGAGATAGCCCTCGATCCGCGCCAGCCGGTCGTCGAGCGGTTCCGACAGGTCGAGCGCATAGTAGCCGATCTGCATGAAATAGAGGATGCGGGCGCGGATCTCGGCTTCATAGGTCGAATAGCCGTGGCGCTCGAACATGGCGGCGATCGCGGCATGGCGGGTCGTGTCCGTCCGGTCGATGATGCGCCGGACCGAACCGTCGCGGCGCGCCCATTCGCGGATCGCGAAATCGAGCCGGTGGTTGAACAGCGACGGATCGAGGAAGCAGCGGAACAGGTTGCAGACGGCCTCGGTGATCGTCGCCGCCGGCATTTTCGTGTGGTCGACGAGGATGCCGGTATTCTGGCTTTCCCAGATCGCCAGAAGCGCGTCGAGCAGGTCCTTGCGGCTCTTGAAATACCAGTAGAAGGATGAGCGCGAGACGCCGAGCTTCTCGCCGAGGCCGAGGATCTTCACCTCGCCGACGCCGTCGCTGATCAGGACGTCCATGGCGACGTTCAGCCAGTCTTCCCGCGTCACCTTGGCATTGCCGGCCGGGGCGTCCGGTTCGCCGCGCCCGGTCATGGCGATGACAGGATCTCGCGCAGCCGGGCCGCGACGACATCGGGGGCGTGGCGCGTGAAGGAGACATGGCCGAGCCCGTCGATCTCGTGATAGGTGCCGTTGGCCGCCAGATCGGCGACCTCGCGCACCATGGACGGCGGTGTCTGCACGTCTTCGGTGAAGCCGATGGCATGGATCGGCACCTGGCAGCGACCGAGATCGGCGCGGCAGTCGAAATCGAGGCAGGCCTGCCACTGGGCGATCAGGTCGTCGGGATCACGGTCGCCGAAACGCGGGCCATAGGCCGTCTTCACCTTGTCCCAGACGACAGGATCGGCCAATGCCCGCGCCGGATAGGCGAAGGCGGCATAGTGGCAGGTCGCGAAATCGACCGGCATCTTGTGGCCCGCCTTGCGGAAATCGATCTCGGCCTGCATCCAGTCGCGGGTGAAGCCCCCGATCCAGGCGGCGGTGCCCATCGGAATGGCGATCCGCACGAGATCCGGATGGCGGATCGCCAGGGCCTGGGTGATGAGCCCGCCCATGGACAGCCCGATCACCGCGACGGGAGCGTCGCAGCAAGCACGGATCAGGGCCGCGCAATCATCCGCCAGATCGTCGATGGTCCAGGGCGGCGGCACCGAGACCGTTTCGCCGACGCCGCGCGGATCATAGCTCGTGCAGCGAAAATCACTGGTGAAGTGCTGCCATTGTTCGAGCCAGTATTCGGCCGGCGCGTCGCCGCCGGGGATCCAGACGATGTCGGGACCTTGGCCGTCCTGCGCGACGCGCATGGTGGCGTTCGGGGTCGTGACGGTGAAGATCCGCGCTGTGTCGGAAAAGGCGGTGCCGGAAGAGGTGGTATCGTAGGAAGGGGTGTCGGACACGGGATAGGGTCTGCTCGGTTGGGGCGGCTGGGGCGCGCGACGCCTCGTGGGCGCTGGTCAGCTTTCGGGAGGGGCGCCGCCTTCGGCGCTGCGCCGGGCGATGAAGGCTTCCAGTGCCGCCGCGCGATCTGGATCGCCGAACCGTTCGGCCGGCGCTTCGAGAATGCCCTGCCAGATATCGACCGCGCGTTCGCTCGCCGTTTTCGATCCGCGTTCGGTCCAGGTGCCGAAATTGGACCAGTCGGCGACCAGCGGCTCGTAGAAGGCGGTGGCATAGCGCTGCATGGTATGGGCGCAGCCGAAGAAATGGCCGCCCGGCTGCACTTCGCGCAAGGCCTCGATGGCGATGTCGTCGTCGGTCGCCGGCGTGTCGGTGCACAATTCGGCGAAGATCTGCATCACCTCCATATCGGTGATGAATTTCTCATAGCCGACGGTGAGGCCGCCTTCGAGCCAGCCCGCGCCATGGATCAGCACCGTGGCGCCGGCGAGGATGGCGCCCCAGGCGCTCATCTGGGTCTCGTGCGCGCCTTGCGCATCGGCGGTGTTCGACGCGCAGCCCGCCGCGCAGCGCCAGGGCAGGCCGAGATGGCGCGCCAGCTGGCCGGCGCCGAGATTGGCCTTGACCTGTTCCGGCGTGCCGAAGGCGGGGGCGCCCGACTTCATGTCGACATTGGAGGCGAAGGCGCCATAGCAGACCGGCGCGCCGGGGCGGGCGAGCTGGGTCAGGGTGATGGCGGCGAGCGCCTCGGCATGGCTCAGTGTCAGCGCGCCGGCGACGGTGACCGGCGCCATCGCCCCCATCAGGCAGAACGGCGTGACGATGATCATCTGGCCGTTGCGGGCGAAGTCGATCAGCCCCTGCGCCATGGGAATGTCGAGCTGACGCGGCGAATTGGTGTTGATGATCGTGTAGCAGGACGGCGTGGCCTGAAAACCCGCATCGTCGAGCCCGCGAAAGTCGCGCACCATCTCGAAACAGTCGAGCACCTGCGGCGTGCCGCGCGAGAACACGAAGGGGAACTTGTCGGACAATGTCAACTGCGCCTCGGTGAAGGCGTAGTGGCGCAGATGGGTCGGCACGTCCTGCGGTTCGACACCGGGGCTCAGCATCTGGATGACGTCGAAATGCTGCACGAGCCGGGTCAGGTCGCGGAAATCGTCGAGGCTGGCCGGCCGCCGACCGCGCACGGCGTCCGTCGCATGCGGCGCGCCGGCGCCCGACTGGATCGCCAGCGCGCCGAGTTCGAAGACGAGATCGCGTTCGCGCGCCCCGGCATGCCCGGTGATCGACCGGGGCGCCGAAGACAGCGCCGCCATGACCATGTCGCGGCCGATCCTAACGGTCTGGCTGTCCTCGTCGACGATCGCGCCACCATGCCGGTAGAGCGCGCGCGCTTCCGGTAGCAAGACCTTCATGCCGAGTTCTTCGAGAACGCCGAGCGCGGCCTCGTGCATGGCCGCGACGCGATCGTCGGTGAACACCCCTTGCGGCGTGAACGGATTGCGCAGGCGGTGATAGTCGACCGCGCGCGACGGCTGAGGCGCCGCTTTCGCCCGGCGGCGGTTGCGGCCGCGATTTTCGACCAGGCTCATGCGCGCATCGCCTTTCCGGCCGGATCATAGGGCGACGGCGGGATGATGCGGGCCTGGCGCTCGGCGCCGACGATATGAACCGTGAGATCGTTGCCGATCTCCGCTTCGCCCCGGTCGACCAGCGCCATGGCCAGCGACTTGCCGGTCGTGTGGCCGTAACCGCCCGAGGTGACGAAGCCGACACGCGCGCCGTTCTTCCAGACGGGCTCGAAGCCACTGGCATCGGCGTCCTCGGCGGTCACCTCGAGGGTCACCAGCGTGGTGTCGGGCCCGTTGCCGTCGCGTTCGGCGAGTGCCGCGGCGCGGCCGGCGAAATCGCCCTTGTCCCAGGCGATCCAGCGGTCCATGCCAGTCATGCCCGGCGTGTAGCCTTGGGTGAATTCCGCGTTCCAGATGCCGAAGCTCTTTTCGAGCCTGAGCGACAGAAGCGCGTTATAGCCATATTCGACGATGCCGTGATCGGCGCCGGCGGCGAGAAGCGCGTGGCGCAGCGCCACGTGATCGCCCATCCGGCAATGGACCTCATAGCCGAGTTCGCCGGCCACCGAGAGCCGCCCGACCCTGGCCTTTAGAAGCCCGATATCGGCCGTCATGCAGCCCATGAAGGGCAGGGCGCCGACATCGGCGTCGGTCAGTTGCTCGATCACCTTGCGGCTATTGGGGCCGGCGAGCGAGAAACCGGCCATCTCCTCGCCGAGATCGCGCACCGTGACCCCGTCGGCGAGATGGTCCATGAACCAGCGCATATGCCAGGCGCGCAGGTAATAGGATCCCATGATCCACCAACTGCCGTCGCCCCAGTTGAAGATGGTGAGATCGCCCTTGAGCTTGCCATTGTCGCCGAGCATGGGCGCGAGCCGCGCGCGGCCCGGTCCGGGCAGTTTCGCGGCCACCAGCCGGTTGAGCCAGGCCTTCGCTTCGGGGCCCGTCACCTCGAAGCGGGAGAAGCCGGAGATGTCGAGCAGGCCGACGCGCTCGCGCACCGCGCGGCATTCCGCGCCGACGATCTCGAAGGCGTTGGAGCGCTTCAGCGACGGGGTCTCCTCAAAGCCCGACGGCGCGAAATAGAGCGGCACTTCGAGGTCCCAGCTGACGCCCCAATGGGCGCCGGCAGCCGTCATCGCGTCATGCGCCGGCGCCATCTTGAGCGGGCGTCCGGCCGGAAGCTGCTCATTGGGATAGGTCATCACGAAACGGCGGGTGTAGAACTGGCCCGTCGTCTCCTTGATGTATTGCTTGTTCTCCGCGTAAGCGCCGTAGCGGGCCACATCCATGCCGTAGACATCGGCCTCCGGCTCGCCATGGATCATCCATTCGGCCAGCGACTTGCCGACCCCGCCGCCCTGCAGGAAGCCGGCCATGACGGCGCAGGCGCACCAATAGCCGCGTTTGCCCGGATAGGGGCCGACGAGCGGATTGCCGTCGGGCGAGAAGGTGAAGGCGCCGTTGACCCAGTTGCGCACGCCGGCCTTCTTGAGCACCGGATAGCGTTCGAAGCCGAGCGTCAATTCGTGCTCGATGCGGTCGACATCCTCCTGCAGGAGCTCGATGCCGTAGTCCCAGGGCGCGCCGTCCATCATCCAGTGCTTGTGGTTGACCTCGTAGATGCCGAGCAGCATCCCCTTCTGGTCCTGGCGCATATAGGTGAAGCCTTCGAGATCGACGACGAGCGGCAGTTCGGTGTCGAGCGCGGCGACTTCGGGAATGGTTTCGGTCAGGAGATAGTGGTGTTCGAGCGGCGAGACGGGCAGGTCGATGCCGGCCATCCGGCCGACCTGCTTGGCCCACAACCCCGCCGCATTGACCACATGCTCGGCCTGGATCGTGCCCTTTTCGGTGACCACCTCCCAGCCGTCGCGGGTCTGGTTGAGTTCCAGCACGCGGTTGTGCTCGATCACCTCGGCGCCACGCTTCTTGGCCGCGCCGGCATAGGCGTGCACGGTGCCGGTGGTATCGATATAGCCCTCGCGATCGGCCCACATGCCGCCGAGGATGCCGTCGGTCGACATCACCGGGCACAGCGCGCCGGCCTCCTCGGGCGTCACCAGCCGGACATCCTCGATGCCGATCGACTGGAAGATGCGATAGGCCGATTGCAGCCATTCCCAACGGTCGGGGGTCCCGGCGAGCGTCAGCCCGCCGGTCATGTGCATGCCGACGGCCTGGCCGGATTCCTGTTCGATCTCGGACAGAAGATCGATCGTGTAGGCTTGCAGCGCGGCGATGTTGGGATCGGCGTTGAGCGCATGGAACCCGCCCGCCGCATGCCAGGACGAGCCCGCCGTCAGCACCGAGCGTTCGACGATGCAGCAATCGGTCCAGCCGAGCTTGGCGAGATGGTAGAGAACCGAGGCGCCGACGACGCCGCCCCCGATGACGACAACGCGATAGTGCGGCTTCATGCGACCTCCCCTTGGCTTGGTTCGGGGCACGCTACGCGGAGTTTTCCGGAGCGTCTAGACAAAACTGTCCAGAGTTTCCCCCTGCCTAGACCAGATCGCGTGGCACCGCTTCCGACCAGGCGCGGCGGAACACCTCGCCGTCCTTGTCGCGGGCCAGGAGGGATGCCTCGATCCGCCAGTGTTCTGGTGTTGCCGCGACCGAAATCTCCGCCTCGACCTCGGCCGACCAGCCGTCCCGGCGAAAGGTCATGAGCCAGCGGCAGGCGCCGCGCGCCGTCGCCGGATCGTCGGGATGGATCCAGAAACGGTCCTCATTGACGTCGCTGACGATCAGCCCGGTATGCAGATGGCGTTCGGTGCCGGTGTCGGACAGCCGCGCATAGCATTCCTCGCCGGTGACGTAGTCGATCGTCCGCGTGCGGCTGTAGCTGCCGGGCGTGATGGCTTCCGCTTCAAGCGGGGCGGCACCCTCGGCGGGCGGGAAGGGCGTCAGCGCCGCATCTTCCGGTCGCGCCGATCTCACGGGCAGGACGAGCCGCGCCCGGTCGAGCGTCAGCACGGTCTTTTCCGGCGAGGGGAAGACGACCGGCCAATAGGCATTGGACAGCGCCAGGCGCAGCTTCTGGCCGCGCGCGATGCGCTGGCCGCAGGCATTGAGCTGCACCCTGACCGGCTCCGCCTTGCCGGGCGCCATGGGCGCCGGATCGGCATGGCCCGCTCTGTGGGTCAGGTTCAGGACACCGAAGCTTATCAGCGTCGCCGCGCCGTCGGGATCGACGGCCGACAGCGTGGCGGCGAGCAGGCCGTTCGGCCGGTCGCAGGCGACCTCCGCCTCGACAAAGGGAAAGCCCAGGAGGTCGAGATCGTCATCCAGCGGCGCGGTGTCGAAGAGGCTCATCCCGGCGGCCTCGCCGCGCTGGTCGAGCGGGCCGTCGGGATCGATGCCATAGGCGCACCAACTCGGCGCGGTCCAGCCGGCGATTTCGGGGCAGGACAGGATGATCGGTTCGTCGGTTCCGGACGCGGCCGACAGCCCGCCGGGCGTGACATGCAAGGTTCGGGTCGGACGCTCCGCCGTCACCCAGGCGTCTTCCGCCGCCCAGGCGCCGGGCCGTTCGACATGATGCGGCGTCGGCCGGGCCGGATCCTGCACCCAGGCGCGCAGCATCGGCTCGTTCATGATGCCGGTATCGATGCCCTTGAGATGCTGGTCCCACCAGCGCAGGCATTCCTGCAGGAAGCCGATGCGCGGCTCCGGCGTCGCGAAATGGGGGTATTTGTGGGCCCAGGGGCCGATCAGGCCCTTGCGTGGGCCCGGCAGATGGTCGAGCAGGCGGAAGATCGCATTGGTGTAGCCGTCGGCCCAGCCGCCGACGGCGTAGACCGGCGCCTCGATCGCGGCATAGTCCTCGCAAACCGAACCGTGGCGCCAGAAGGCGTCGCGCCGCTGATGGCGGAACCAGTCGAGCAGCCACAGACCGTTGCCCTCGAGCCGTTCGAGCCACATGTCGCGCCAACGGTCGTCGCCGACGATGGCTGGATCGGGCGGGGTGTGGGCGATGGCGAAGGCCGTCGCGCCCCAGGCCAGCTTGTCGGTCAGGACCGCGCCGCCCATGAAATGGATATCGTCGGCATAACGGTCATCGGTCGAACAGAGCGAGATGACGGCCTTCAGCGCCGGTGGCCGGCGGGCCGCGACCTGAAGCCCGTTGAAGCCGCCCCAGGAAATGCCAATCATCCCGACGGCACCCGAACACCAGGGCTGAGCCGCCAGCCAGTCGATGACCGCCAGGCAGTCATCCTGTTCCTGAAGCAGATATTCCCCCTTGCATACCCCGTCGCTGTCGCCGGTCCCGCGCATGTCGACGCGCACCCCGGCATAGCCATGGCCGGCGAAGTAAGGATGGGTCAGGTGGTCGCGGGCGACCGTGCCGTCGCGCTTGCGATAGGGCAGATATTCCAGGATCGCCGGCACGGGATCGGCGTCCGCGTCCTCCGGCAGCCAGATGCGGGCCGCCAGCCGGGTGCCATCGGGCATCGGGATCCAAACATTCTCGATCTCGCGGACCTTGCGGGGAAAATCGGTGCGAGCGGGTATCGCTGCCATGTCGTTCGGGCCTCACATGCCATGTCGGGGGATATCGCGGGTCCAGTCGGCGCGGTGGAACAGCGTGTCGCCGTCCCAGCATTCGGTCCAAGCGGTGATCCTGAAGGTGTCGCGCGTCGCGGTCATGTCGGAATAGGCCTCGAGCCGCACCGACCAGTCGCCATTGCGGAAGTGTCGGGTCTGGCGCATCTCGGCACGGGCGGACAGGGGATCGTCGGGGCGGATCGTGTAGAGCCGTTCCGACCGGTCGGAGAATTCGGTGCCGGTTGCGTCGAAGCGCAGCGTGCCGACCGGTCCGAAGACGCCGCCATCGATGAAGACCCGGTGGGTCACCGTGCCGTCGATCCGGTCGGTCGTGACGGTGCGTGCCATGCTGCCTTCGCGGACCTGCGTCACCGGGCGCGGGCCGGCATCGGGCGGCGGTGGCAGCGGGCGCGGCGCGGCTTGCTCGGCCGACGCCTGGCGGGCCGTGAGGTCGAGGCGTGATCGGCCCGGCCGGAGGGTCAGCGTGACGGGTTCGGGCGCGGGCCACAGGATCGGCCAGTAGCTGCTGGCGAGATGCAGGACCAGCCGGTGGCCTTTCGGCACCCGGTAGGCCATGCCGTGCAGGGTAATGACGGCATCCATCTCCGCGCCCGGCGTGACCGGCGTGACGGTCGCGCCGCCGTCGCGATGGGTCAGATTGACGAAGCCGCGCGTGATCAAGGTCTGCGCGCCGTCGGGCGCTTCATCGGCCAGTACGGCGGCGGCGAAGGCCTGGGGACGGTCGGCCGCGACGCTGAGATGAAGCCGCGCCTGGCCGAGAATATCGACCGGTGCGGCGAGCGGAGCGGAGCGGAACAAGAGCGCGCCGCCGGCATCGATCCGGCAGTCGCCCGGCTGATCGCCGTCCAGCGCGAAGGAGCACATGTCACCGCCGGCCGCGCCGTAGTCCTGCGGCGAGCATATCGACAAGGCCGGGCCGTCGGTATCGGACGCGGCCCCGAGCCCGTCCCCATTGAGCCAGAAGGGGCGCGGCGCGACGCTTTGCGCCGGCCAGTCGGTTTCCTCGACCCAGCGGCCTGGCCGATGAGTGTAATGGGTGGCCGGCGGCACGCTGTCGAGCAGATAGAAGCGGAGGCGCGGCTCGTCCATGATCCCGTTGTCGATGCCCTTGAGCCAGCGGTCCCACCAGCGGATCGCCTCGTCGACGAAATCGACCTTGGGTCCCGGAATGCCGTCATGCGGGTAGAGATGCGCCCAGGGGCCCATCAGGATCTTGCACGGCGTGGCGAGATGTTCGGCGATGCGGAAGGGCGTGTCGCGATAGAGATCGGCCCAGCCGCCGAAGAAATAGACCGGCGCCTCAACGGCCGAATAGTCTTGGCTGATCGAGCCGTGCCGCCACATGGCATCGTCGGTCTGGTGTTCCAGCCAGTCGGCGGTCCACAGCGTCATGGCGTCGAGCCGTTCGCGCCACATGTCGCGCCAGCGGTCGCCGACGATGACCGGATCGGGCGGGCTCAGATTCTTGAGCTGCATGATCGAGCCCCACCAGAAATTGTCGGTGGCGAGCACGCCATTGCGGAAATGGATGTCTTCGAGCCAGCGATCATCGGTGCCCATGACCGGGATGATCGCCTTGAGCGCCGGGGGGCGCAGGGCCGCGACCTGAAGCGCGTTGTAGGCGCCCCACGACTTGCCCATCATGCCGACCGCGCCGTCGCACCAGGATTGCGCTGCCATCCAGGCGATCACATCGCAGCCGTCCTGAAGCTCCTGGGCGGTATATTCGTCGCGCATGATGCCGTCGCTGTCGCCGGAACCGCGCAGATCGACCCGCAGGACGGCATAGCCGGCGGCGGCGAAACGGGGATGGGTCGCATCGTCGCGCAGGCGCGTAAAATCGCGCCGCCGATAAGGAATGTATTCCAGAACGGCCGGAACCGGCGTCTCGGCGGCGCTTTTCGGCAGCCAGAGGCGCCCGGCGAGCCGGGTTCCATCGGGCAGATCGATCCAGACCGTCTCCCGAACCTCGATCGCGGCATCCTGCGTCATGCGGGCACTCCGGCGTTGAGGTCATCGGCCTCGAGGGGGGAATGGCAGGACAGGTGTCGGCCATGGATCGCGCGCAGGTCGGGTGCTTCGGTCCGGCAGCGGTCCTGAACCCAGGGGCAGCGCGTGTGGAACTCGCAGCCCGGCGGGCGCGACAGCAGCGAGGGCACTTCGGCGGGCAGCGAGATGCGATGGCGCGCCTTATCGGGATCGGGTTCCGGATTGGCCGACAGCAAGGCCGCCGTATAGGGGTGGCGCGGGGTATTGAACACCGCCTCGGTGTCGCCGGTCTCGACGAAGCGGCCGAGATACATCACCGCCATGCGGTCGGCGACATGGTGCACGACATGCAGGTTATGGGTGATGATGACCATCGCGACGCCGAGCCGTTCACGGAGATCGTTGAGCAGATTCAGCACTTCGCCCTGGACCGACACGTCGAGGCCCGCGGTCGGCTCGTCGGCGATGATCAGCAACGGGTCGAGCGCGATCGCGCGCGCGACCCCGACCCGGCGCGCCTGGCCGCCCGACAGCTGGTGCGGATAGCGCTCGGCGAATTCGGTCGGCAGGCCGACGAGCGACAGCAGCCGCCGCGTCTCGGCCCTGAGGTCGCGGTCCGTTATCTTGTGAATACGCAAAGGCTCGGCGATCAGCGCGCCGACCGTCAGCCGGGGCGACAGCGAGCCGACGGGATCCTGGAACATCATCGACATGCGCCGCCTGAGCGGCCGCATCGCCTGCGGCGTCAGCGCGGTGATGTCGGTGCCCTCGAAATGGATCGCGCCGGCGGAGGTCTTCTGCAGGCCGTTGATCGCGCGGGCGAGCGTGGTCTTGCCCGACCCGCTCTCGCCGACGAGCGCGAAGGTTTCGCCGCGATTGACCTCGAAACTGACACCGGCGACGCCCTGGATTGTCGTCGGACGCCCCGAAACGCGATCCAGCAGGCTGCCGACGGGGAAGTCGACCGCGACATCGCGCACCGACAGGACGGGATCGCCGGTCATGCGGCCGCTTCCCTGGCTTCGGGCCGGTCGGCGAGCCAGCAGCGCGCCTGGTGATCGGGCCCGACGGTCATTTCGGGCGGGGCATCGGCGCAAAGGTCGTGGGCCCGGTGGCAGCGGCTCGCGAAAATGCAGCCCTCGGGGCGGTTGCGCAGGTCGGGGATCTCGCCGGGAATGGTCGGCAGGACCCGCGTGCGCTGCTGCTGGCGCGCCGGGTCGCATTCCAGAAGCCGGAAGGTATAGGGATGGCGCGCGTCGTTGAACACGTCGCGCACGCTGCCGCGCTCGACCACCTCGCCGGCATACATGACGATGACGGTGTCGCAGAGTTCGGCGATGACGCCGAGATGGTGCGAGATGAACAGCACCGAACAACCAATCTCCTCTTGCAGCTCCTTCAGGAGTTCGATCGTGGCGACTTCGAGCGTCGCGTCGAGCGCGGTCGTCGGCTCGTCGGCGATCAGAAGCGCCGGCTCCATCATCAGCGCCATGGCGATGGCGATGCGCTGCTTCATGCCGCCGGAGAATTCATGCGGATGGCGGCCGAGCGCGGCTTCGGCGTCCGGGATGCGCACCTTCTTGAGCATCTCGACGGCGCGCGCGACCTTCTCGGCGCGGCTGCGCCGTGATCGGTATTGCACGTTCAGCATCTGGGTTCCGACCGAGAGAACCGGGTTCAGCGCGCCCATCGGATCCTGGAACACGGTGGCGATGCGTTCGCCGCGCAGAGCGCGCATATCGGCCGCGCCGAGCCGGGTCAGGTCCATCGCGCCCTCGAACAGGATCGATCCGGCCTCGATCCGGCCATTGTCGGCCAGGAGCCCGAGAATGGCGTTGATCAGGGTGGACTTGCCGCAGCCGCTCTCGCCGACGACGCCCAGAATCGTGCGTTCCGGAATGGTCAGCGAGACATGCTTCAAGGCCGTCAGCGTGCCGGCATCGGTCGCGAAGGAGACGGTCAGGTCGTCGATGGCCAATGTCGTCATCAGCGCCCTTTCAGCCTCGGGTCGAAGACATCGCGCAGGGTTTCGCCGAGGAAGGTGAAGCCGAGCGTGGTGATGATGATGGGCAGGCCGCCGGCGACGACGATCCACACGCTTTCGCGGATATTGGCGAAGCCGTCATTGAGGATCGTGCCCCAGGACGGCGTCGGCGGCCGCACGCCGAGGCCGAGAAAGCTCATGCCCGCCTCGATGGCGATGACAACCGGAATGTCCATGGCGGCCAGGATCAGCAGCGGGCCGATCGCATTGGGCAGGATGTGGACGCGCAGGATGCGGAAGGTCGAGGCACCCATGCTCTGGGCGGCGGTGACGTATTCGGACGATTTCAGCGCCAGCGTCTGGGTGCGCACGATGCGCGCGTAGCCGGGCACGTTGACCAGGACGACGACGATGACCACCGCGGTGAGGGACGGGCCGAACAGCGTGACGAGCGCCAGCGCCAGCATGACGGTGGGAAAGCTCTTCACCGCGTCGAAGACGAGGATCATCAGATTGTCGAGCCAGCGCGGGCCGTAGCCGGCGATGAGGCCGAGCGCAACACCGATGACAAGTGACAGGGCGGTGGCGCCGAGCGCGACGGCGAGCGCGATGCGGGCGCCGTGCAGGACGCGGGAAAACAGGTCCCGGCCGAGCTGGTCTGTGCCGAGAAGGTGCTCTGGCGAGGGCGGCAGGAAGCGGTCGCGCGGCGAGATCCGCGTCGGGTCGGCCGTCGACAGGATGTCTGCCCCGAGCGCGCAGCCGATCACCAGCAGCACCAGGAACAGACCGAACGCACCAAGCGGGTCGCGCAGGATCTTGCCAAGCGCCTTGCGCCAGACGCTGGGCTCGCCCGAGGCGGCGACCGGTTCAGAAACTCTGTCGGACACGGGGATCCAGCGCTCCCACGATCAGATCGGCGATCACATTGACGAAGACGAAGAAGGCGGTGGTGACGAGCACGGCGCCGGTCACGAGCGGGTAGTTACGCGTCAGGATGGCGTCATAGACGAGCTTGCCGATGCCCGGTCGGGCGAAGACGATTTCCGCGAAGACGGCCGCCGACAGCATCTGTCCGATACCGACGCCGAGCAGCGTCACCGTCGGCAGGATCGCGATGGACAGGGCATAGCGAAAGACGATCTGGCGTTCCGGCAGGCCGAAGGCGCGGGCGGTGCGGATATGGCTCGATTCGAGGACTTCCAGCATCGAGGCCCGCACCATGCGCGCGATATAGCCGACCCAGCCGAGCCCGACCGCCAGCGAGGGCAGGATCAGATGGACGAGCTGGTCGCGGATATTGCCCGGTTCGCCGGCGCCGATCGCCGGCAACCATTGCAGCGTCACGGAGAAGATGAGCAGCGCGTAAAGCGCGATCACGAAGGAGGGGATCGCGATGACCGCGACCGACAGCACGCCGACGATGCGGTCGGCCCAGCTGCCGCGCTTGACCGCGGCGAGGCAGCCGAGCGGGATGCCGAGCGCGACCGACCAGGTGATGCCGCCGGCGATGAGCGCCAGCGTGAACGGCAATTGCTCCATCACCACCGTCAGCACCGGACGGTTGGACAAAACCTCGACGCCGAGATTGCCCATCCAGGCGTTTGAGTAGAACCGCAGGAACTGGATCCAGACCGGCTGATCGAGCCCCATGCGCTCCCGGAGCGCCTCGACCATTTCCGGCGTCGCCCGGGGGCCGAGCGCGACCGAGGCCGGATCGCCCGGCACGAGATAGATCATGCCGAACAGGATCGCCATCGCCACCGAGATGATGACGATGCCCAGGATCAGGCGTTTGAGCGCATAGCCGAGCATGCCGCGCCTTGGCTTTGGGAGGAGGGGAAGCGGTGCCGGGCACCGCTTCCGGGGGAGTTAGGCGGGCTTGAAGTCCTGCAATAGCGGCTCGCCATTCGGCTTCAGGCCGGGGATGACCGTATCGCGGTGAATGACGCCGGTCACCTCATGGGTCAGGAAGACATAGCAGCCGCTTTCTTCCATGAGGTCCTGCGCCTTCTTGTAGATCTCGTCGCGCTTGGCCGGGTCGGTCTCGATCATGCCTTGCGCGTGCAGTTCGGCGAAGGCCGGGCTGTCGAAGCGCTCCCAGTTCCACACGCCGATCTGCTCGGGCACGAACCAGGCCGTCGCCCAGCTCGGGTCGGGCTGCATCGAGAACCGGTTCAGCAGGAGCTGGATCTTGTCCCACTGATCGCCTTCCTTGGACCCCAGCGTCCAGAAGGTGCCGCTGTCGTTCTGGCGGATTTCGCAGGCGATGCCGACATCGGCCAGATTGGCCTGGATGACCTGGGCCGCGGTCAGCCGTTCGGACTGGTTGAGAATGTCGAGGGTGACCTCGAGCCCCGAAACCCCCTCGGCGTCGAGCAGTTCGCGGGCACGGTCGGGATCATAGTCGTAGATCACGCTGTCGCGATGGCCCGGCAGGCCCGGCGCGATGATGCCGGTCGAGGTGCTGGCGGCGCCGAAATAGGCGGCGTCGACGACGACCTCCCGGTCGATCGCGTGCTGCACCGCGCGGCGCACATTGGCATTGTCGAAAGGCGCGACATCCTTGTTCATGCCGAGCCAGACATAGGCCAGCGACGGCTTTTCGACGACGACGCTGCCGGCGGGCGGCGATTCCCTGAGACGCGCGATCGACGACACCGCCGTCCAGGTATGGTCGAGATCGCCGGCCTCGAAGCCGAGTTCGGCGGTCGCCGGGTCCTCGATCGGGATGATCTGGATCTCGTCGAAACCGCCCGGCTCATAGGCCCAGTCCGGATTGCGCCGCAGAATGGTGCGTTGTTTCGGCGTCCATTCGGTCAGGAGATACTGGCCCGACTGAGCGATGGCCTCGGTGCCGAGCTTGCCGCCGACCTGTTCGACGGCGGCCTTCGACACGATGCAGCAGGTTTCGGTCGGCAGCGTCGAGGTCCAGAGCGGCGCGAAGGGCGTGTTGAGATGGATGAGGCCCGACAGCGTGTCCTTGACCTCGACTTCCTTGAGGGCCGCCCAGTCACCGGCATAAGGGCTTTCCATGGCCGGGTCGGCGACGCGCTCGATGGAGAATTTCACATCCTCGGCGGTCATCTGGCCGAAGCCATCGGTAAAGCCGATATTGTCGCGCAGCTTGAAGGCGACGGTCAGATCGTCGAGCTGTTCGATGCTCTCGAGCGCCACCGGTTTCCAGCCCCAGACATCGCCGGGCGTGTTGTTCAGCATGCCGGCATAGATCGCCCGCAGGATGTCGCCTTCGGGTGCCGCCAGACGAAAGGCCGGATCGAGAACCTGGAGATCGCTGTAGGAGCGGATGCGCAGGACCGTGCCGTCCTGCGACACCGCCATGGTGGGCGCCAGCATCGTCGCGGCGCCAAGTGCCGCCGTCGAGCCGATGAAGCGCCGCCGCGATAGGCCGTTGCTCTTGTCGTTGGTCATGTCGTCTGCCTTCCTGTGTTGCGCGCCGCCCCGCCGGATGCCGGCCGGACAAGGCCCCCGGCTTCATGATGTGCCGTATGCGTGCCGAACGAGCACCCAACCGCCTGTCGACGGGGCCGGTGGCGACAGGCCGCGCCGCGGTTTTCGTGCTCGCTGTCCCTATCCTTGTTCTAGTCCCACCCGTCGTTTGGCGGCCTGGCTTCGACTTCCGTCGAAGGAGGCTACACAGCATTGGACAGGATTGTCCATCGCTATTGGCGTGCGATTCAACCAGTGGAGGTTCAATTGGGTCGCGCGCCAGGAGCGGGGCCCAGGCGGCTCGGTCAGCGGCCGGTACCGCCGCCGTCGTGTCGGTCATCTTGGACGTTGGAGCCGTCGCCATTGTTGTCCGGGCGCTTGGCGATGAACTCGACGAAATCGCGGTAGAACGGGTCGCGGCGGAACAGCTTGCTCGGCAGCAGGAGATAGTGGTTGGCGCCGGCGGTAATGCGGTGCTCGAAGGGCTTGTGCAGCGTGCCCGCCGACAGATAGGGCGCGGTATAGATGTCGAGCGTCAGCGCCACGCCATAACCGCGCAGCGCCATTTCCAGCGCGGTCACCGAATTGTCGGTCGAGACCAGCCGGCGCGGCTCCCGGCCGGCGAGCCCCGTTCCCTCGAACCATCGCGGCCACGAATTGGGAAAGCCGGTTACCGAGATCAGATTGGCGTCGAGCAATTGGTCGACCTCGGTCAGCGGCACGCCATTGACCGTGAAATCCGGCCGGCACACCACTTCGAGCCGACACCAGGTGATCTGTTCGGCATGCATGCCCTCCCAGCGGCCATGGCCGTATTGGCCGTAGACCACGGTTTCGTCGAAGGACGGATCCGGCCAGATCGTGCTGACGAAGTTGAAGGAAATCTCGGGGTGGCGGCGGGCGAAGGCCTGGACCCTGGGGATCAGCAGGCTGGTCTGCAAGGCGACCGGCGCGGACAATGTCAGCTTCTTGCCGATCTTCGCGGTGAACAGCGTCGAGGTGGCGATGCCGAGTTCGTCGATCGCGCTTCTGACGCTCGGCAGATAGGCGGTGCCGATCTCGGTCAGGGCGACGCCGCGCCGCAAGCGGTGAAACAACGGGCTGCCGAGAAAGGTTTCGAGCGCGCGGATGTGCTGGCTGACCGAGGCCTGCGTCCTGTTCAGCTCCTTGGCGGCGAGCGTGAAGCTCTGATGCCGGGCGACGCATTCAAAGGTGCGGAGATAGTCGAGCGGGGGAAGTCGGGCCATGGGTGGGCGCGCTTTCTTGCCATAAAAAAAGTAAGGTTCAAGCCCTCAATCAAATTGATTGTGCCGGAGGAAAAGCGGTCGAACAATCAGAAAACCGAAGAGCAGCAGCCGTTTCGACGTTCCGGCGGCATGTTGCCGACGCGCGGCCATGCGATCGCGGCATGGTCTCGGCCATGTGACCAGGGAGGACACCATGCCGGCACCCATCAAGAATTCGACCCTCTGGCGGCCGTCCCGCCGGCAGACCCTGAAACTCGGTTCGGCGGCCATGCTGGCGACGCTGCCGGGCGCGGCGGCACTAGCGGCGGCGCCCAGCCCGGGCGGCCATGTCCGCATCGGCGTGCGCGGCGGCGCGACCTCGGACTCGCTCGATCCGCAGACCTTCACCGACGTCTTCATCCGCACGATGGCCTATGGCTATCTCAACACGCTGGTCGGCATTTCGGGCGCCGACGCGCTGGAGCCGGAACTGGCCGAGAGCTGGGAAGCCAGCGACGACGCCACCCAATGGGTGTTCCGGCTGCGCGACGGCGTCACCTTCCATGACGGCAAATCCTTCGGTGCGGAAGACGCCATCGCCTCGATCCGCCATCACATGGGCGAGGACAGCAAGTCGGGCATGAAGTCCCAGCTCGGCGGCATCACCGACATCCGCGAGGACGGGCCGAACACGATCGTCATCTCGCTGAAGGCCGGCAATGCCGATTTCCCCTTCGTGCTCGCCGACTATCGCATGATGATGATGCCGGCGGTCGATGGCGTCGCCGACTGGCGGAGCGGCATCGGCACGGGCGGCTACAGGCTGGCCTCCTTCGAGCCTGGCGTGGAGGCGACGCTCGAACGCTATCCGGACTATTGGCGTGGCGCGGCGACGAAGTTCGACTCCGCGCAAGTCTTGCGCATTCCCGACGTCTCGGCGCGCCAGAACGCGCTGATGTCCGGCGATGTCGATGTTATCGACCAGGTCGATCTCGCCACCATCGATCTCCTGAAGCGGCGCGACGACATCTCGGTGCTCGAGACCAAGGGCGCGCTGCATTACGTCTATTCGATGAACACCCAGTCCGATCCGTTCACCTCGAACGACATCCGGATGGCGCTGAAACATGGCGTCGATCGCGAGGCGCTGCTCAACACGGTGCTGCGCGGCTATGGATCGATCGGCAACGACCATCCGATCGCGCCGACCCATCAGTTCCTCGCGACCGACATCGAGCAGACGGCCTATGATCCGGACCGGGCGCGTTTTCATCTCAAACAGGCGGGGCTGGACAGCTTCGACGTCGATCTCAGCGTGTCCGACTTCCTCTATGCCGGCGCCGTCGACGGTGCTGTCCTGTTCAGCGAGAGCGCCAGGCCGGCCGGCATCAATCTGACCGTGACGCGCGAACCTTCGGACGGCTATTTCTCCAATGTCTGGATGAAGAAGCCCTTCGTGGCCTCCTATTGGGGCGCGCGGCCGACCGAGGATCTCATCCTGACGACCGCCTATTCGGCCGACAGCAACTGGAACGAGACGCGGTTCCAGAACGAGCGATTCAACGAATTGCTGTCCGCCGCCCGCGCCGAACTCGATACCGAGCGCCGCCGGGACATGTATCGCGACATCCAGATCATCCTGCGTGATCAGGGCGGCACGATCGTGCCGCTGTTCGCCAGCAACGTCTTCGCCGTGTCCAACAAGATCGCCACGCCCGAACAGATGTCCGGCATCTGGGAGCTCGATGGCGGACGCCTGCTCGAACGCTGGTCGTTCGCCTGACCCGTCACATTCCTTCCATCCGTGGCGGCCCGGTCGCCACGGATCTGTCGAAAACACTTTCCGGAGGCTGAACCAGCATGTCGTCGAGGCGCGCCCGGCGCGGCAAGGCCCGTGTGGTCGAGAGCACGCCCTTCACCCCGATCAAGCGGCCCTATCGGCCGATCGACGTCTTGTCGGCCGATGAAGAGGAGCGGGTGCACCGTCTGTCGCTGAAGATGCTGGCCGAGATCGGGCTGCAGTTCCAGTCGCCCGATACCTGGCCGATCCTCGAAGCGCATGGCTGCTCGGTCGACCGGGAAACCGGCATGGCGCGCATGCCCGCCGAGGTCGTCGACCATTTCCTGTCGCTCGCGCCGACCCGCTTCACCATCAAGGCGCGCAACCCCGACAACGATCTCGATATCGGCGGCGATTTCATCCATTTCGGCTCGGCGGCCAGCGCGCCGAACGTCATGGATGCCGATCGGGGCCACCGGCCGGGCACCCAGGTCGATTTCGAGAACCTGGTTCGGCTGAACCAGATGCTCGGCACCTGTGCCTTCATGTCGGGCCATCCGGTGGAGCCGATCGACACGCCGGTCAATACCCGCCATCTGACGAGCGGTTTCGCCTGGTCGACCCTGGCCGACAAGGCATGGCGGGTCTATGCGATCGGCCGCACGCGGGTACGCGACAGCCTCGATCTGGTCGCGATCGCCGAAGGCGTGGACCGTGACGCGATCACCGCCGAGCCGCGGCTTCAGGCCAGCATCAACGTCAATTCGCCGCTCGTCATGGATGCGCCGCTGATCGAGGGCGCGATGGAAATGGCGCTGAACGGGCAGGCCAATATCGTCTCGCCGGTCGCCTTCGCCGGCGCCATGTCGCCGATCACGCTGTCGGGCAGCCTGATCCAGTGCAATGCCGAGGCGATCGGGATCATTGCCTTCCTGCAGATGGTCAAGCCTGGCGCGCCCTGCTTCTACGGGGTGCTGACGACGCCGATCGACATGAAGTCCGGCGCGCCGGCCATGGGCATGCCGGAAACCGTCACCGGCACATTGTCCAACGGCCAGATGGCGCGCCGCTACGGCCTGCCGCAGCGGCTGGTCCTGGGCTCGACCTCCAATGCGCCTGACGCGCAGGCGGCCTATGAGACGATGATGTCGCTCTGGGCCGCCATATTGTGCGGCGCGCATGTGGTCTATCATGCCCATGGCTGGATGGAGGCCGGGCTGACCACGAGCTATGAAAAGACCATCCTCGATGCCGCGATGATCGGCATGGTCGGCGCGCTGCGTGGCCATATCGACCTGAGCGATGCGGAAGAAGCCATGGCGGCGATCGCCGAGGTCGGGCCCGGCGGCCATTTCCTCGGTTCGGCCCACACCATGCCGCGCTACGAGACCGCCTTCCACACCCCGCTGCTCTCCGACTGGCGGCCCTATAGTTTCTGGAAGGACGATGGCGGCCTCGACACGGCCGCGCGGGCCAACCGCAAATGGAAACAGATGCTCGACGCCTATGAGCCGCCGCCCATCGACCCGGCGCGCGTCGAGGCCTTGAGCGCGTTCGTCGAGCGGCGCAGCCGAGAGATCGGCGATGCCGAAATCTGACCCGTTCTGGTGGGATGATGCCGGCGCGCCCGCTGCGCCCGCGCAACGCGCCTTGCCCAACGAGGCCGATGTCGTCGTCATCGGCGCGGGGCTCACCGGGCTGTCCGCGGCGCGCACCCTGGCGCGTGCCGGCAAGGCGGTTCTGGTGCTCGACCGCGACGCGCCCGGCCATGGCGCGAGCAGCCGCAATGGTGGGATGATCGGCGGCGGCCACCGGCTGTCGATCGACCAGATGGAAGTGCTCTATGGCGTCGACACCGCGCTCGGGCTGTTGCGCGAGGCACATCTGACCTCGGCCCTGTTCGCCCGCGAGGTCATGCGGGACGAGGGGATCGACTGCGACTATCACGAGGTCGGCCGGTTCCGTGGCCTGTGGCATGCGCGCGAATATGACGTCGAGGGCAGGGCGCTGGCGCGCTTGCAGCGGCTCATTCCGCTCGAAGCCCATCTCGTCGCCAAGGCGCGCCAGCATGAGGAGGTCGCGACCGATATCTATGAGGGCGGCGTTGTCTATCCGCGCCATGCCGGGCTCAACCCGGCGAAATGGGTGGCCGGCCTGTGCGAGGCGGCCCGGCGCAATGGCGCGATCGTCCATGGCGCGACGCCGGTGATCGGCTATCGCCGCGAGAACGGGGCGTTCCGGGTCGAAACCCCGCGCGGGGCGTTGCGCGCCGGCCAGATCCTGGTGGCGACGAACGGCTATACGTCAGCGCGCCAGACCGGCATGGCGCGGCGCATCGTGCCCATTCCCAGCTTCATGCTGGCGACCGAGAAGCTCGGCCGCGAGACGGTACGGCGGCTGATGCCGAAAAGCCGGATGGTCGCCGAAAGCCGTGAGCGGCATTGCTATTATCGCCCGTCTCCGGATGGCGAGCGGATCGTCTTCGGCGGCCGGGCGGCGATGTTCGAGGCACCGCGCTGGTTCGCCTGCGCCGAACTCAAGCGTCTGTTGCGCCAGATCTTTCCCGATCTCGGCGAGATCCGCCCGAGCCATTTCTGGCATGGCCGGACCGGCTTCACCTTCTCCTTCCTGCCGCATGTCGGGCAACTCGGCGGCGTGTGGCACGCGATCGGCTATTCCGGAAGCGGCAACGCCATGGCGCCGTATCTCGGGCACAAGGCCGCGTTGCAGATGATCGGCGATTCCGACGGTGAGACCGCCTTTTCCCGCACCGCCTTCCCGACCCGCTGGTGGCATCCGGGCCTTGCCTGGTTCCTGCCCTTCGCCGACGTGACGTTCCGGCTGCGCGACGGGTGGAACGCCTGGGGGCGCGGCAGATGACACGCTACCGCCATCTCCTGTCGCCGATCACGATTCGCGGGCGGACATTCCGCAACCGGGTTCTGTCGACGGCCCACGCGCCGGGCTATGCGGAAGGCGGGGTGCCAGGCGAGCGCTATCAGGCCTATCACGAAGAGAAGGCGCGCGGCGGCATCGGGCTGACCATGTTCGGCGGGTCGTCGAATATCAGCCGCGAGTCCGGCTCGATCTACGGCCAGATCTATGTCGGCGACGATGCGATCATCCCCGTCTTCCGGGGCTTCGCGGACCGCGTTCACGCCCAGGGCGCCGGGATCATGTGCCAGATCTCGCATATGGGCCGGCGCACCGGCTGGGCGTCCGGCGACTGGCTGCCGACGCTCGGCCCGAGCGTGATCCGCGATCCAGCGCACCATTCGGTGCCGCGCGCCATGTCGACCCGCGACATCGCCCGCGTGGTGGGGGCCTTCGCCGATGCCGCCTGGCGCTGCCGGGAAGGCGGGCTCGACGGCTGCGAGATCCTGGCGACGACCCATCTTCTCGGCCAGTTCCTGTCGCCGCTGTCGAATGTCCGGACCGACGGTTATGGCGGCGATCTCGCGGGCCGGTCGCGGTTCCTCGTCGAGGTCATGGAGGCGGTTCGCGCTCGGGTCGGCGAGGATTTCATCGTCGGCGTGCGGTTCGCGGCCGATGAATCCAATGAAGGCGGGCTCGATGCCGAGGAAGGCATCGCGTTGGCGCGCCTGGTCGGCCGGCAGGGCATGATGGATTTCATCAATGTCAACGGCGCCTATGGTGGCACCCTGCACGGGCTGGCCGAGACCTTTCCCGGCATGGCGTTTCGCTCGGCACCCTATGTCGAGCTGGCACGCCGGGTGCGCGAGGCGAGTGGATTGCCGGTGTTCCAGGCGGCAAGGTTGTCCGATCCGGCGACGGCGGACTGGGCGATCGGCGAAGGCCTCGTCGACATGGCCGGGTTGACCCGGCCGCATATGGCCGATCCGCATATCGTCGCCAAGCTCGACCGAGGCGAGGACGACCGCATCCGGCCCTGCGTCGGCGCGGGCTATTGCATCGACCGGATCTATGCCGGGCGCGAAACGCTCTGCCTGCATAACGTGTCGACCGGGCGGGAGACCGATCTGCCGCACGACATCGCGCCCGCCGAGGCGCCGCGCGGGATCGCTATCGTCGGCGGCGGCCCGGCCGGGCTCGAAGCGGCCCGCGTCGCCGCGCTGCGCGGGCATCGCGTGACGCTGTTCGAGGCCGGCGACCGCCTTGGCGGGCAGGTCGTTCTGGCCGCGCGCGCCGGCTGGCGCAAGGACATGATCGGCATCGTGGACTGGCTGGCCGGCGAACTCGACCATCTCGGTGTCGACATTCGCCGCAACCATTTCGTCGAGGAGGTCGGTGACCTTGGCGGCGACTACGACGTCGTGCTGGTCGCCACCGGCGGTCTGCCCGATACCGCCCTGCCTGAGGGGGGCGACGATCAAGTCGTCACCACCTGGGACCTTCTGTCTGGCGATGTGCGGCCTGCCGACGACATTCTGATCTATGACGAAGCGGGTGGGCATGGCGCGATGGCCACCGCCGACTGGCTGGCAGAGCAGGGCGCCAGGATCGATTTCGTGACGCCAGACCGGCATCCCGGCCGCGAGATCGGCGGCCAGAACCTGCCGGTCTATATGCGTCATCTGCACGCGGCGGGCACGACGTTCAGGCCGGATCACACGTTGCTCGGCGTGCGCCGCGACGGCAATGCGCTGGTCGCGGTCCTGTGGAACACCTTCACCCGCGAGCGCACGGAAATAGGGACCGGACAGATCGTCGTCGACAAGGGAACCCTGCCGGCCGACGCGCCGTTTCATGCGTTGAAGCAAGGCGCGCGCAATCTCGGCGAGACCGATGTCGAGGCCCTGGTCGGCCTCAGGCCGCAGCCCGGAACCGCCAATCCGGACGGCGACTATCTCCTGTTCCTGCTCGGCGATGCGGCGGCCTCGCGGGATATCCATGCCGCCATGCTCGATGCCAACCGGCTGTGCCGGGTTCTATGACGAAGGGAAACATGATGCGCGCTTCGGCGATTGAGACGCTGGCGACCTTCATCGCGACGGTGCCGCGCGACCGGCATCCCGCGACGGCCATCGACCGGGCGAAACTGGCATTCGCCGACACCATGGGCTGTATCCTGTTGGGCGCGCGATCGGATGACGCGGGCGTCGTGGCCGCGACCGCCGCGCCCTGGGGCACGGGGCGCGCGCCGGTATTCGGCACCGGCGCCACGCTGCCCGCGCCCTGGGCGGCGATGGCCAATGCGACGGCGGCACATGCCTACGATCTCGACGACTATACACTCGTCGCCAACGACCATCCGAGCGCGGTTCTGGTGCCCGCGCTTCTGGCGGCCGCGTCCCAAAAGGAGCAGGTGTCGGGTGCGGCGCTGCTCGACGCCTATCTGATCGGGCTCGAGGTGATCTTCCGGCTCGGCGAAGCGGTCAATATGGGGCATTACAAGCTTGGCTGGCACACGACGAGCACGCTCGACAGCCTCGGCGCGACGGCTGCCATCTGCCGGCTGATGGGGGTCGGCGCGGACGGAACGGCGGCGGCGCTGTCGCTGACGACGTCGATGGGCTCGGGCTATGTCAGCCAGTTCGGCACCATGGCCAAGCCGCTTCATGCCGGCCTGTCGGCGAAGACCGGCATCGTCGCCGCCGGTCTCGGCCAGGCGGGCGCGACGGCCAATTTGGACACGCTCGACGGGCCGGTCAGCTTCGCGACGCTTCTGGTGCCGGACGGCATGGCCGATTTCGACCGTGCGTTGGCCGGGCTCGGCGCGCCCTGGGCGATCGAGGAGTTCGGCCTCGGCGCCAAGCTCTACCCGTCCTGCGGCTATATCCATCGCGCCATCGATGCCGCCGTCGACCTGCACGACCGGCTCGGCCTCGGCGCCGCCGACGAAATCGACAGCGTGACGGTGTCGCTGCCCGATTTCTATCTCGCCGTCCTGCCCTATCGGGTGCCGTGCAATCGCCGCGAGGCGCTGTTCAGCCCGGCCTTCTGCGTGGCGCTGGCGCTTCTGACCGGCGGCAACCGGGTGCGCGACGTTCTGGTCGATGGGCTGGAGCGCGACGACGTGCTGGCGCTATCAGGCCGCATCTCGGTGTCGGAACGCCTGCCGCGCGATGCCCGGCTCAATCTCGATCCCGACGATCCGGACATCGTCACGGTGCGGCTGAAGAACGGCCGGCAGGCGCGGAGCGCCGTCGGTGCGTGGCGCGGCGTGCCGGGCCAGGCGTTGTCGCCGGCGGCCTTCGAGACGAAATTCCACGATTGCTGCGATGCGGTGCTGCCCGATGGCCAGCAGGCGGCGGCCGAACGCGTGTTCGACGCGCTGATGCGGCTGGACGGCGCGCCGACGCTGACCCCGCTGATGACGACCCTGTCCGCGATGCGCGCGACCGGGCTCGGCACCGAGCCCGCGACACCCGCTGCCCGACCCAGCCCGACGCCATCCGCCCACACGGCGTAGAACCTATTTCGCAAGATCCGAACCGGTTGAGGATCTCCAAGTCTGTTTTCCGCGCGCTTTGGGACATCGCCCCTTCGACCGCGAAACCGGTTCCCGTTTTCGCCGAAAGCGCCCCAACCTCAGGACCCGACCATGCATGCACTGATCGTCTACGCCCATCCCGAGCCGAAATCCTTCAACGCCGCCATGAAGGATCGGGCCGCCAAAACGCTCGCCGACATGGGCTGGACCGTCGAGATCTCCGATCTCTATGCCATGGGGTTCAACCCGGCGGCCGGTTACGGTGATTTCACCGCGCCCGCCAATCCGGAATTTCTGAAATATGCCGCCGAACAGACCCATGCGGCCGGCCGCGAGAACGGTTTCGCCGCCGATGTCCAGGCCGAGATCGACAAGCTGAAGCGCGCCGATCTCCTGATCCTGCAATTCCCGGTCTGGTGGTTCTCGTTTCCGGCGATCCTGAAGGGCTGGGTCGACCGCGTCTTCGCGGCGGGCGTCATCTATGGCGCCGGGGTCGGCATGTTCTCGAACGGCCTGTTCAAGGGTCGCCGCGCGCTTCTTGCCTTCACCACCGGCGGCAAGGCCGAAACCTACGGTCCGACGGGGCTCTATGGGCGCATGGACGTCGTCCTGTGGCCGCTGCAGAACGGCATTCTGAACTTCGTCGGCTATGACGTGCTGCCGCATTTCCAGGCCGAGAGCCCGGCGCGCGCGAGCGATGAGGAGCGGGCGGCGATCCTCGACCGCTGGGAAAGCTATCTGCGCGATTTGGATCGGGCCGAGCCGCTCGACTTCCACGGGCTCGACGACTTCGATCAGGAGACCGGCTGGACCTTCAGGCCGGGGATCGACGGGCGCACCATCGGTCAGACGGCCAGGGGCTGAGCCGTGTCGTGCCCGCGCGGCCGCCGTTTCCGGGCGGCCGCCACGGGGGCGTCTAGCGGCGCCGCCGATCAGGCGGCGACGCCGATTTCCGCGCTTGCCGTGGTGATCGAGCTGGCGATCGCGTCGACGATGATGTCGATCTCGTCTTCCTTGATGATCAGCGGCGGGCACAGCGCCAGCGAATCGGTCATCGCGCGGGAGATAACGCCGTTTTCCTGCAACAGCCCGTTGACCTGCGCGCCGAGCGCGCCGGGCGTGTCGTTCAGCGGCGCCTTCGTCGTCTTGTCGGCAACGAGTTCGACCGCGCCGATCAGCCCCTTGCCGCGCACCTCGCCGACGAGCGGCAAATCCTTCAGCCCGGCCAGCCGCTTGTGCATGTAATCGCCCATTTCCTGGGCTCGGGCGACGAGATCGCGTTCCTCGATGATCTTGAGGTTTTCCAGCGACACGGCGGCGGCGACCGGATGGCCGCTCCCGGTGAAGCCGTGGCCGAGCACGCCAATGCGGCTGCTCTCATCGGCGATCGGGTCGAAGACGGTGTCGTTCACGATGACAGCGGCGATCGGCATATAGGACGAGGACAGCTGTTTGGAGACCACCATGATGTCGGGCTCGATGCCGAAGGTCTCGCTGCCGAACATGCGGCCGGTGCGCCCGAAGCCGCAGATCACCTCGTCGGCGATCAACAGGATATCGTGCTTCTTGAGAACGGCCTGGATCTTTTCCCAATAGGTGGCGGGCGGCACCACCACCCCGCCGGCGCCCATCAGCGGTTCGCCGATGAAGGCGGTGATCGTGTCGGCGCCCTCACGCTGGATGGTGGCGTCGAGTTCCTCGGCCAGCCGGGTTGCGAAGGCTTCCTCGCTCTCGTCGGGCAGGGCCTCGCGATAGAAATGCGGGCAGGTGACGTGCAGGAAGCCGGGCAGCGGCAGGTCGAAGGATTTGTGGTTATAGGGCAGGCCGGTCAGGCTCGCCGAAGCGATGGTGACGCCGTGATAGCCGCGATTGCGGCTGATGATCTTTTTGCGTTCCGGCGTGCCGAGCGCGTTGGCGCGATACCACAACAGCTTGATGACCGTGTCATTGGCTTCCGAGCCGGAATTGGTGAAGAACACCTTGCTCATCGGCACCGGCGTCATCTGGATGAGCTTCTCGGCGAGATCGATCACCGGCCCGTGCGATTTGTGGGTGAAGCTGTGATAATAGGGCAGGGCCTCCATCTGCCGCGTCGCGGCGGCGATGAGGCGCGGTTCGGAAAAGCCGACCGCCACGCTCCACAGCCCCGCCATCGCCTCGACATAGCGCTTGCCGCTATTGTCCTCGACGAAGACGCCATCGCCCCGTTCGACCACCAGCGGACCGTTTTCCTGATGCCGGCGGGCATTGGTGTAGGGGTGGAGATGGTATTCGACGTCCCGCGCTTCGGGTGAGTTGGGCAGCATGTCCATGGCGCGTCCCTCTGTCCTTTCCGGGCCTTCCCGGTCCTGTCGTCTCGCAATTAGGGCACGGTCCGACAGGTCACAATGGCAAACACTATGCCTCTCGCGCCGTCGCGGCGAAGTCAAGCGCGTTGGGCGAATAGCTGAAGCGCGAAAAACCCTTTTAAAACCCCTTGATGAACTGGTTCGCGGTGAACGCCGTCTGATAGAGCCCCGACATGACCGGCGCGGAGGCGCGCGGCCGCATCGGGGTGACCGGCAGCGGTAGGTCGGCCTTGTCGCCGCCGGCGGCGAGCCCGGCCAGCGCCTGGCCGAAGAGCGTTCCCGTCGTGATGCCGCGCCCGTTATAGCCGATCGCGGTATGAAGCCGTTCGTCGAGCTCGCAGATCCGCGGCAGATGATCCGGCGTCATGGCGATACGGCCATGCCAGGCATCCTCGAAGGCGACGTCGCCGAGTTCGGGGAAGAGGCGGGCGATCTGACGGCGCGCCCAGCGCTGCGACAGGCCCTTGTCCGCGCCACCGATGACGGTGCCCATCGAGCCGATGACCAGCCGGTCGGCCGCGTCGCGGCGCAGCGAGAACATGATGGGGCCGGTGTCCCAGAGCCCCTGCCGGTCAGGCAGGATGTGCTTGGCTTCCGGGCCGAGCGGCGCGGTCGCGAGCTGGAAATAGTTGATCGTCGTGAAGATGCGGCTGAGCCCCGGCCACAGCGCATCTGTGTAGGCATTGGTGGCGAGCACGACATGGCGCGCCTGGAGCGTGCACTTGTCCGTTACAACGCGCCAGTCGGTGCCGTCGCGCGCCAGTCCGGTGACGCGCACGCCGGTGCTGATCCTGGCGCCTTGGGCGCGGGCGACCCGGGCGAGGCCGCGGCAATAGCCCATCGGATTGATCGTGCCGGCGCGCTGGTCGACCAGGCCGCCGTGAAACGCCGTCGAGCCGACAAGCTCGGCGACCGCGTCGCGGTCGAGCAGGTCGACCGGCTCGCCGAGGCGCTGCCATTCCGCGTGCCGCGCTCTGAGATCCTCGAAGCCCGACGGCGCATGCGCGGCGTGGATGGTGCCGGTCCGGGTCGCCTCGCAGCGGATCTGATGCTTTTCGATCAGATCGAAGACCCGGCGCGGGCCGTCGCCGAACAGCTTGACGAATTGCGGGCCGATGGTCTCGCCGAGGGCGGCGCGCACTTTGGCGGGCGGCAGCCAGAGCCCGGCATTGACCAGTCCGACATTGCGGCCCGAGCCGCCGAAACCGATACGCTCCGCTTCGAGCACATGGGCCGCGACGCCCGCTTCGGCGGCGTGCAACGCCGTCGACAGGCCGGTGAAGCCGCCGCCGACGATGGCGAGATCGACCACTTCGCCATCATCGGTGAACGGCGCGTCGGCATCGGGTTCCTGCGCGGAGACGTCCCACAGGGAGATCGGATGTCCGGATGCCATGTCTGTCCACGTTCACGCTAGAACGGTTTTCGCGACATCGACGTCACTCAAACGACCCTAGCCACTGTTCTGACACGCTTTCGAACGCGAAACCGGGGTCGATTCTCGCCAAAGCGCTCTTGGAGGGGCACGCCTATGCGGACCGCACCGGCCCGCTCGGCACGAGATCGTGTCAGAGGATCCAGGGTCTGTCCATCGCCGGCTGGCGTGGTTTCGGCTTCGCCCTCAACTCCGGTTTTCTTCCGTTCCGGCCTTCAGCGGGCCGGTGTCGATGGGCGCTGTCTTGCGTTCGGCCACATGCCGCTTCCACTGGCCGTAGAACCCATAGGCCAGCGAGGCGAAGCTCAGCGTCAGCAGCACGGCCGTGATCGGGCGGGTCACCACGTCGAGCATGTTCAGATCGGTGAGGATCAGCGCCTGGCGCAAGCTGACCTCGGCGATCGGGCCGAGCACGAGGCCGATGATGAAGCAGGCGATCGGATAGCCGAGCCGGCGCAGGAAGAAGCCGACGACGCCGAAGGCGAGCATCACCGCGACATCCATGATGTTGCTGTTCAACGCGTAGACACCGGTCATGCACAACACCACGATGGCCGGGCCGACGATGGGGTAGGGCGCCTTGAGGATCAGCGCGAAATAGCGCGCGAACCGCACGCCGATCGCCAGCATCAGGATATTGGCGAGCAGCATGCCGATGAACACCGAATAGACGAGATTGGTGTTCTGCTCCATCAGCAGCGGGCCGGGGATGATGCCGTGAATGGTCAGCCCGCCGAGCATCACGGCGGTGGTCGCGCTACCGGGAATGCCGAGCGCCAGGAGCGGGATCATCGAGCCGCCGACCGCCGAATTGTTGGCCGATTCCGGCGCCACGATCCCTTCCGGCGTGCCGGTGCCGAATTTCTCGGGATGTTTCGACCAGCGCACCGCCTCGCTGTAGGAGATGAAGGCGGCGGTGGTGGCGCCGACGCCGGGCAGGGCGCCGATGAAGGAGCCGAGCGCCGAGGAGCGCAACAGCGTCCAGCGATGGGCGATGAATTCCGCGATCGACGGCAATTGGGTCGATACATTGTCGATCGCGTCAGATTTGCGATTGCCTTCCGACACCCGTTGCAGCACCTCGGCCAGCGCGAAGATGCCGATGATGGCGGGCACGAAGCTGATGCCGGACAGAAGCTGGAAATTGCCGAAGGTGTAGCGCGCCATGCCGGTGATCGGGTCGAGGCCGACGGTCGCCACGCCGAGCCCGAGCAGGCCGGCGACGAGGCCCTTCAAGATCGAGCCCGAGCCGATGGCGGCGATGGCCGTGATGCCGAGAACGGCCAGGGCGAAATATTCGGCGGGGCCGAATTTGAGCGCGATCTGGGCGATCGGCGGCGCGAGCAGCATCAGGACGGCGGTGCCGAAGATGCCGCCGATAGCGGAGGACGCCAGCGCGATGCCGAGCGCCTTGCCGGCCTCGCCGCGCCTCGCCATCGGATAGCCTTCAAGCGCGGTGCAGGCAGCCTCCGGACTGCCCGGCGTGTTGAACAGGATCGCCGAGATCGAGCCACCGAAGGTCGAGCCGACATAGACACCGGCGAGCAGCAGCAGGCCCTCGATGGGGTCGAAGGCGAAGGTAAAGGGGATCAGAAGCGCGACGCCGACGATGCCGGTGAGACCCGGCACCGAGCCGAAGGCCACGCCCCACACCACCGCGAAGGCGATGAACACGAAGGTCATCGGATTGCCGGCCATGTAGGACAGGGCGCTGACATAGGCCTCGAACATGGGGCGCTCTCCGGTGCTCTACTCTTGCTTGGTTCAGTAGAGGAGCAGATTGATCTCGTAGAACCGGCCCATGCCGCGCGGCAGCGGCAGGGACAGGACTCGCGAGAAGAACAGCGTCAGGGCCAGCGTGAACACGGGCGCGAAGATGAGTTTCACGACCCAGTTGCGATAGACCAGCACGAAGCTGGCGGCCCACAGGAACAGGACGGTGGCGATGGCGAAGCCGACGACGCGGAAGCCGATATAGTAGGCGAGCACCAGGCCGGCCATGGCGGCCACCCGCATGACGGTGGCGACGGCCTGCGGATCGACGCCGCGGCCGCCGCCCCGGATCGGCGCCGTGGCCGACACCGTCTTGCGCTCGCGCAGCATGTCGAGCGCCATGCGCGCGACGAGACAGCCCGCGACGAGGGCGAGCGTGCCGAAGACGATCTTGGGCCAGAAATCGGTGTCGATGCCCTGAAAGCGCGGCGAGACGGGAAAGCCGTCGGCGATCAGCCAGAACCAGATCGAGCACGCGAAGACGGCGGCGGCGAAGCCGAGATCGAAAAGGCGCTTGACCATGCCGAACCCTCGCTGAAGCGATGCCGGCGGCCGGGCTGGCGGCCGCCGGGTCGATTGTCGCCGATTACTCGGTGAAACCGAGCTGCTTCAGGACGTTGCCATAGGTTTCACGTTCCTGCTCGACGAAAGCGGCGAACTCTTCCGGCCCGATCACGACGGAACGGTATTGCAGGGCGCTCTGCTCCTCGAAGTTCTTGTAGCTTTCGCTTTCGGTCGCTTCGGCGATCATGCCGTGCAGCTTGGCGACCTGCTCGTCCGGCATTTCGGCGGGCACGGCGAAGGCGCGCCAGCGCCCCAGCGTCACGTCATAGCCGAGTTCCTTGGCGGTCGGCACGTCGGGCAGGACCGGCAGGCGCTCGTCGGAGAACACGACCAGCGGCCGAAGATCGCCCGATTCGATGAGCCCACGCGCCGGGCCATATTCCTCGTACATGGCGTCGACCTGGCCGCCGAGCGTGTTGGAGACCATTTCGGCCGACCCGAACGGAACGGTCGTCACCTCGGCGCCGGATTCGAGGTTCCACAGCCCGACCAGCGTGTCGTCGAAGCCGGCCGAACCGGTGACGGCGACCTTGATCGAGCCCGGATCGGCCTGGGCCGCCGCGATGAAGTCCTGGATCGTCTCATAGGGGCTGTCTGCGGGCACCATGAACAGGCCCTGGTCCCACTGAACCCGGGTCAGCGGCTTCAGTCGGTCCATGTCGATGCGGCCGAGCGCGTCGGCGATGATCTGGTCCGGGCCGATCGCCATCAGCGTGTAGCCGTCGGCGGGGCGCTGGGCGAAGTTGACGAAGGCCGGCACGCCGCCGCCGCCCTGAACCGAAATCGGCACCATGGAAACGCCGGCGATTTCCTCGAACGGTTCGGCGACCGCGCGGATGAAGCGGTCGGTGCCGCCGCCGGCGCCATATTGATGCACCACTTCGATGGTGCGGGTGGGATAGTCGTCCTGGGCCATCGCCGGCGCGGTCGCGAGCGCCGCAGCGCCCAGGGCCGCCGCCAGCGCGGCCGCGATTTTCCGTGTGTGCAAGGTCATTTCCGAAGTCCTCCCTTTCTGTCTGCCATTTGCTGGCTTGCATGGCGCCCGCCGATACCGGTGGCGGATGCCGATCATTCCGTCATTCCGCGCGGCGATCCGCCGCCGTCACTCGGCGGCCAGCATCTCGCCGGGACCGGCGTCGAGGGCCGCCATCGCGGCATCGACACCGCCGGCCTGATGCGGCACGCCGGCCTTCTTCAGCGACATTTCCACCGCCGATAGCGTGCCGAGCAGCATGGCGTCGTTGAAGTCGCCGAGATGGCCGATGCGGAACACCCGGTCGGCGACCTTCGACAGGCCATTGCCGAGCGAGACGTCGAAATTCTCGAGAACCGTGGCGCGGAAGGCGTCCGCGCCATGGCCCTCGGGCATCATGACCGCGGTCAGGACGCCACTTTCCTGGCCCTGCTGGCGGCACAGGACCTCGAGGCCCCAGGCGCGCACGGCGGTGCGGGTCGCCGCGCCGTGGCGGGCATGCCGCGCGAAGACGTTGGCGAGGCCTTCCTCATGCAGCATGGCGATCGCCTCGTTGAGGCCGTAGAGCAGGTTGGTGGCCGGCGTATAGGGGAAATAGCCGGTGGCGTTCGGCCCCATCATGTCCTGCCAGTCCCAATAGGAGCGTCTCAGGCCGGACGTCTTGGAGATCTCCAGCGCCTTCTCGGACGCGGCGTTGAAGGACAGGCCTGGCGGCAGCATCAGTCCCTTCTGGGAGCCGGACACGGCGACGTCGACGCCCCATTCGTCGAAGCGGAAGTCGATCGAGGCGAGGCCCGAAATGCTGTCGACCATCAACAGCGCCGGATGGCCAGCCGCGTCGATGGCGCGGCGCACATCGGCGATCGGCGAGACCGAGCCGGTCGAGGTCTCGTTGTGGACCACGCAGACGGCCTTGATGGCATGGCCGGTATCGGCCCGGAGATAGTCCTCGATGCGGTCGGCATCGGCGCCGCCGCGCCAGTCGCCGTCGATGAATTCCGGCGACAGGCCAAGCTTCTCGGCCATCTTCATCCACAGCGTGGCGAAATGGCCGGTCTCGTACATCAGCACCCGGTCACCTTCGGACAGCGTGTTGACCAGGGCCGCTTCCCAGGCGCCGGTGCCGGAGGCGGGATAGATGAAGACGCTGCTCTCGGTCTTGAAGATCGACTTCATGCCGGTCAGCGCGGTCTGACCGACGGCGGCGAAGTCGGGGCCGCGATGATCGATCGTCTGCGCTGAAATGGCACGCAGGATCCGGTCGGGCACGGCGCTCGGCCCCGGTATCTGCAGAAAATGCCGACCTGCCTTGCGGCCCGCGCTGGCGCTCATGACGTCTCTCCCTCGGCCCGGTTCGCCCCACGCTCTGGACAGCGCAAACCGAATGTATAATTTTGAATTCATTATGCGACGCCAGATCGCGCCGTCAAGCGACAACGAGACGCGTCGTCAGGCGACAATGAGAAAAGCCGGGAGGTCACCCATGTTGGACGCAGCGCTCAAGGACGGATTCAGCGGGGAAATCCTGCTGGACCGCTTCAGCCGAGGACGCTATGCGACCGATGCCTCCTTCTACCAGATCATGCCGGCCGCCATCGCCCTGCCGCGCCGCCGCGAAGATGTCGCCCTGGCGCTCGACCGCGCCCGCCTGGAAGGGCTGCCCGTCACGCCGCGCGGCGGCGGCACCTCGCAATGCGGGCAGACCGTCAATAGCGGCCTGGTCATCGATAATTCCAAGTTTTTCAACAAGATCCTCAACCTTGACGTCGACAATAGGCGCTGCGTCGTCGAGCCCGGCATCGTGCTCGACGAACTCAACCGGGCGCTCAAGCCGCACGGGCTGTGGTTCCCGGTCGATGTGTCGACCGCCTCGCGCGCCACGATCGGCGGCATGGCGGCCAACAATTCCTGCGGCGGCCGTTCGCTGCGCTACGGCACGATGCGCGACAACGTCCATGCCATCGAGGCGATCCTGCATGACGGATCGCTGGCGCGGTTCGGCGAGATCGACACGCCGGTTCGGCGCGGCAACGACCTTCAGAGCGCCATCGCCGCCGACATGGTCGGGATCGGCGCCGACAACGCCGGCCTGATCGATGCGCGCTTCCCCAAGCTGACTCGCCGGGTCGGCGGCTACAATCTCGATGCGCTGGTGCCGTCGGACCGGCCGATCAACCTGTCGCATCTCCTGGTCGGGTCGGAGGGCACGCTCGGCTATTTCACGGCCATCGAACTGAAGCTCTGGCCGCTGGTCGGCCAGAAGGTGCTCGGCGTCTGCCATTTCCCGAGCTTCTATCAGGCGATGGACGCCGCCCAGCATCTCGTCGCGCTGACACCATTGTCGGTCGAACTCGTCGACAACACGATGATCGGCCTGTCGCGCGAGATTCCGATGTTCCGTTCGACGATCGAGGCGGTGGTCAGGGGCGAACCGGAAGCGCTTCTGCTGGTCGAGTTCGACGAGGGCGGCGAACAGGCGAATGCCGATAAGCTCGAGGCGCTCGACGACACCATGGCCGGGCTCGGCTTTTCCTGGAACGGAACGGGCCGCGACTGGGGCGGCGTGGTGCCGGTTCTCGATCAGGGATTGCAGGCCCAGGTGGCCGAGGTCCGCAAGTCGGGCCTCAACATCATGATGTCGATGAAGCAGGAGGGAAAGCCGGTTTCCTTCGTGGAAGACTGTGCTGTCGCGCTCGAGGATCTCGCCGACTATACGGCGCGGCTGACCGACGTGTTCGAGCGCCACGGCACGCGCGGCACCTGGTATGCCCATGCTTCCGTCGGCTGTCTCCATGTCCGGCCGGTGCTCAATCTCAAGCAGGAAGCCGACGTCAAGACCATGCGCGCGATCGCCGAGGAGGCCTTCGCGCTGGTCGCCGAATACAAGGGCTCGCATTCCGGCGAGCATGGCGACGGCATCGTGCGCTCCGAATTCCACGAGCGCATGTATGGCAGCGAGGTCACGACGCTGTTCAAGGCGGTGAAGGAGCGCTTCGATCCCGACGGCCGCTTCAATCCGGGCAAGATCGTCGACCCGCCGAAAATGGACGACCGGTCGCTGTTCCGCTACCCGCCGGACTATGCCGTCAAGCCGCTCACGACCGCCTTCGACTGGTCTGCTTATCCCGGCGCCGGCGGCGGTTTCCAGGGCGCGGTCGAGATGTGCAACAACAATGGCGCCTGCCGCAAGCTCGCCGGCGGCACCATGTGCCCGTCCTATCGCGCGACCCGCAATGAGCGCGACGTCACGCGCGGGCGCGCCAATACGCTGCGTCTGGCGCTGTCGGGCCAACTTGGCCCCGACGCGCTGACGTCCGACGAGATGCGCGATACCATGAAGCTCTGCGTCTCCTGCAAGGGCTGCAAGCGCGAATGTCCGACCGGCGTCGACATGGCCAAGATGAAGATCGAGGTTCTGGCCGCGCGCGCCGAAAAGCACGGCCTGTCGCTGCATGACCGGCTGGTCGGTCATCTGCCGGACTATGCGCCCTTTGCCGCCCGGCTGCCCTGGGTCTTCAATGCGCGCAACCGGATCCCGGGCCTGGCCAGGTTGATGGAGCGGCCGACCGGCTTTTCCGCCAAGCGCGACCTGCCGCGCTGGGCGTCGCATCCGTTCCGCGACGCGGAAGCGGGGGCGGGCGATACGCCGGACGCGGTTCTGTTCGCCGATACCTTCAACCGCTATTTCGAGCCGGAAAATCTGCGCGCCGCGCAGCGGGTTCTTCAGGCGGCCGGCAAGACGGTCGCCATCGCCGCCGATGGCGGTCGGCGGCCCTTGTGCTGCGGCCGCACCTATCTGTCGGTCGGGCTGGTGAAGCGCGCCCGCGCCGAAGCCGAGCGGCTCGTCGCCGCGCTGATGCCGCATGTCGAGGCCGGTCGGCCGATCATCGGGCTGGAGCCGAGCTGCCTGTTGACGCTGCGCGACGAGATTCCAGCACTGCTGCCCGGAGACAGGACACGAAGACTGGCCGACAATGCCTTGATGTTCGAGGAATATCTCGCCCGCGAGAGCGATGCCGGCCAGCTCGATCTGAAGCTAGGGTCGCCCGGTCCAAAGGTCATGCTGCACGGCCATTGCCATCAGAAGGCGATGAATGTGGTGCCGGCCATTCAGAAGGCGCTCGGCCTTCTGCCCGATACACAGGTCGATTTGGTCGAATCGAGCTGTTGCGGTATGGCTGGCGCGTTCGGCTATGGAGCGGATACCCAGGATGTCTCCATGAAGATGGGGGAACTGAGCCTGTTGCCCGCGGTGCGGGCGCGCGAGCCGGGGACGCTGGTCGTCGCCGACGGCACCTCCTGCCGCCACCAGATCCAGGACGGCGCCGGCGCCGATGCCATCCATGTGGCGCGCCTGTTCGACATGGCGCTCGACCGGGCCGGCGGGTGAGTGGAGACGGCGCGATGACCGTGATCGGCACGGTGCGGGCGATCAAGCGGCGGTCGCTTCACGAGGAACTCGCCGAACATCTCGAGGAGATGATCGTTACCGGCGCGCTGCCGCCCGGCAGCAAGGTGCCGGAGCGCGATCTGTGTGAACAGTTCGACGTCTCGCGCACCCCGCTCCGGGAAGCGCTGAAGGTCTTGGCCAATCAGGGGCTGGTGGTCCTCGAAACCAATCGGGGCGCGCGGGTCAGCCGGATCACCCTTGAAGATGTCGAGGCGGTGTTCCCGGTCATGGGCGCGCTCGAAGCGCTGTCGGGAGAGCTGGCCTGCACGCGCATCACCGATGCCGAGATCGCGGCCATCGAGGTGCTGCACGCCTCCATGCTGGCGCATTACCAAGCGCGCGATCTCGCCGCCTATTTCGCCGACAATCAGGCGATCCACGAGGCGATCCTGGCGGCCGCCGGCAACGAGGTCCTGAGTTCGCAATACCGGTCGCTGGCCGCCCGCATCCGGCTCGCCCGCTATCTCGCCAACATGACCGACGAGAGATGGCGCCAGGCGGTCGACGAACATGAGCGGATGATGGCCTGCCTGCGCGCCCGTGACGGGACCGGTCTCGCCGCCGTGCAGAAGGAGCATCTGCGCAACAAGTTCGAGACGGTGCGGGCCTGGCTCGCCGCGAACGGCCATCGCGAGGATCGCATGCCGGAACCGCTGCCGCAGGCGACGACGGCCTGAGATCCGACATCATCATCTCGCGATCGTCCAGAGCCACCGCGCTGTGGTCGAAACGTCATAAAGCCTCGCGAGAGTTTGATTGGCGGACCCGTGGTCGCGACCCCAGATCAGGGTGACCGAGCCGATGGGAGGCGTTCGCCATGAAATCCGTTCCGAGAACCGCCACGCGACTTGATCGTCGCGCCTTTCTCACCGCCACCGCCGCAGCCGGCCTGTCGACCGCGATCCCGGCGGCCGCCCGCGCCCAGACGGCATCCGTCGGCGCGGACATGCGCGCGCGCGCCACGGCCCTGCTCGACCGGCTCGACGCGCCGCAGCGCGAGGCGGTCTCCTTCGCCTTTGACAGCGCCAGTCGGCCGGCCTGGAACTTCATGCTCGGCTCGCGCCGCGCGCCGGGGCTCGCGCTCGAACAGATGACGCCGGTCCAGAAGGATCTGGCGCTCGATCTCCTGGCGACCGGAACCAGCCGCCTCGGCCTCGACAAGGCGATGAACATCATGCTCCAGCAGGACATCCTGCGCGACGAATGGGGCAAGGGGTCACCGGATCGCAACCGTGAACGCTTCTCGTTACAGCTCTACGGCACACCGGCCAGCACCGGCGCCTGGTCATGGCGCTGGGAGGGGCATCATCTGTCGCTGACCTTCACGCTCGTCGACGATATCGTGGTTTCGACGACGCCGAGCGCCTTCTCCTCGGAACCGAATACCGTGCCGTCCGGCCCGCATGGCGGTCTCGTGGTCCTCAAGGAGGAAGAAACGCTCGGCCGGGCGCTGTTCACCGATCTCGATGGAACGAGCCGGCGCCAGGCGCTCGTCTGGCCGCGCTCGCCGGGCAACATCCGCTCGACCCGGGGGCGCGAAGGGCGTCTCGCGGCCGAGGCGGCCGGCGTGCCGCTCGGCGATCTAAGCGGGCCGCAGGCGGATATGGCGGCCCGGCTGGTCGAGGTCTATACGACGGAGGTCCTGCCCGGGACCTTGGCGGACGAGCAGGCGGCGCGGCTCGCGGCGCAGGACATGGCGGCGGTGCGGTTTGCCTGGGGCGGGGAAGACCTCGATGGCTCGATCTACTACCGGCTGACCGGGGCGGACTTCCTCATCGAATTCGCCACCCTGGCCAACCAGCCGCAGCACCTTCATGCGGTTTTTCACGACACGGCACGCAATTTCGGCGCCCATGTCGTCTAGGCGCTGGCCTAGGCTTTGTCGGTTGTTGGCTCGCCGGGTCCGGTCGCATCGAAGCCGGCATCCGGATGTTCGCCAAGTGTCGGCGCGCGGGTGAGCGGCGCGTTGTCGAAGGCGGAGAACTTGACCGGCTGGCGGACGACCCATTGCTCATGGCCATCGGCTCGCCGCAGCCGCTGCATGAGATCGCGCGCCTTGATGTGCGGATCGGTCCCGAGCTCGGTCAAGCGGTGGGCCGGCCCCCACATCTGGTCGGTCTCGTCCAGAAGCCGTGCCCAGTCGACGCGCGGCCGGCGCTTGATCGCCTGGCCGATACGGTCCTTGATCTCGGCCCGGCGCGCCACCCGGTCGCCGCGCTTCAGATCCGCGAGATCGTCCAGGCCAAGCGTGCCGGCCAGCCGGCGCCAGTAGCCCTCCTCATGCGCGATCGACAGGGTCAGCCAGGTGCCGTCGGCGCATTCGAACAGGTCATAGGCGGGCTCGGCCTGCGGCGGCGCCGGTCCCGGCTGATCCGCCATGGCCGCGAAAGCGGTGAAGGCGGCGGTGACCGTGTCCGACATCGCGACATCGACATAGGTGCCGCGTCCGGTGCGCTCGCGTCCCTGCAGCGCGGTCAGGATGCCGATCGCCGCGTAGAGCGCCGAACAGGTGTCGCCCATCAGGAATTCCGGCGGCGCGCCGGTAACCTCGCCGGTCAGCCGCTCGTTGAGCGCCCCGCCGAGGCCCTGATAGGTCAGGTCATGGGCGGGCCGGTCGCGATAGGGACCGGTCTGGCCGAAACCTGAAATCGAGCAATAGATCAGCCGCGGATTGCGCTCGGTCAGCGTCGGCCAGTCGAGCCCGAGCCTGGCCAGCTTGCCCGGCCGAAAGCCTTCGAGGAATACATCGGCCCGATCGATCAGCTCGAGCAGCCGGTCGCGGCCGTCGGCCGACTTGATGTCGAGGGCCAAGCTGCGCTTGCCGCGATTGATCGCTTCGAAGAACGACGGCAGGAAGCGCGCCGGATCGCCGCCGTCGGGCCGTTCGACCTGGATCACATCGGCGCCGAAATCGCTGAGCATCATGGTGCAGAACGGGCCGGGATATTGTTCGGCCATGCTGACGACGCGCAGGCCGTCGAGGGGGCGCGGCGCCGTCATGACTTGCGCGCCCCATCGATCGACACCGGCGCGTCGAGATCGAGCCCGGCCTTGCGGCAGCCGCGCTTGAAGTCCTCGAGATGCCGCGTCATCCACAGCCGCGCCTTGTCCGGGTCGCGCGTTTCGATCGCGCCGACGATATTGCCATGCGCCTCGACCATGCGGCTTTTGGTGTCGATGGCATGGATCAGTCCGGCGACCATCGGGATGAAGAGGTCCTGTAGCGGCTGGCGCATGATCGGGAAGATCGGATTGTTGGTCGCCTCCGACACCAGCGCATGGAAGTCGGCGTCGAGATCCTGGAGATCGTCCTTGTCGGCGCGTCGGGTCGCGTCGACATTGTCCCTCAGCCGCGCGATCTGGGCGTCGGTGGCGCGGTCCGCGGCGATGCCGGCCAGCACCGGATCGAGCGCCAGATTGGCCTCGTAGAGGCTTCTCACGGTGACCCGCCGCATGACGAGGGCCTGGGCGGCGCGTTCGGCCAGCCGGTCGCTGTCGGGCACGCTGACCACCAGCCTTTTGGCCGACCGGCGGCGCAGCATGCCGGTCTCCTCCAGAAGCCTGATCCCCTCGCGCACCGTCGAGCGGTGCACGCCGAACCGCTGCGCGAGTTCGAGTTCGGTGGGCAGCATCTCGCCGGGCCGGATGCTGCCGGCGAGGATCTGCTCGATGATGCGGTCGGCCAGAACGCGATAGGCCGGCTGGCTGTCGAGCCGTTCGAGGTTCAGGTCGTTCACGCTGGATCGGGGCACATTCGGTTCCTTCCTGCCGGCCGGCGGTCGCGTTGGGTCATCCCGATCTAGGGTCCGGACGGCGACGGCGCCCGTTCGCGGTCGCGCAGATCCTTGCGCCGGACCTTGCCGGTCGCGGTCTTGGGCAGTTCGTCGATGAACTCGACCTTGCGGGGATATTTGTAGGGCGCGGTCTGCGATTTGACGAAATCCTGGATCTCCCGGGCCAGACGGTCGGATGCCGCCGCCCCTTCATGCAGCACGATGAACGCCTTGACCACCTCGCCGCGATGCGGATCGGGGCTTGCGACCGCGGCGCATTCCTTGACCGCCTCATGCGCCATGACCGCGCCTTCGACCTCGGCCGGGCCGATACGGTAGCCGGCGGCGTTGATGACGTCGTCGGCGCGACCTTCATACCAGAAATAGCCATCCTGATCGCGGCGCGCCAGATCGCCGGTTATGAACCAGCGTTCGCCCTCGTCATTGGTCTCGAAACAGGCCGCCGTCCGTTCGGGGTCGTTCCAATAGCCGAGCATCAGATCCTCGAACGGCGTCTTGAGCGCCACATGCCCAACCTGGCCCGCCGGCGCCGGGGTCAGGCTTTCCTCGTCGAGCACCTCGACCGCCATGCCCGGCAGCGGCAGCCCCATGGCGCCGGGGCGGATCTCGGTGACCGGATAGTTGGCCACCGTCATCAGGCTCTCGGTCTGACCATAGGCCTCATGGACGCGGCAGCCGGCGCGCGTCATCCAGGCCCGCGCGGTGGGGCCGTCGAGCGGTTCGCCGGCGGTGATCGTCAGCCGCAGCCTCGACAGGTCATGCGCCTCCATGTCCTCGCCGAGGATCCAGCGAAATTCGGACGCTGCGGCGCCGAAGATGGTGATGCCGTAGCGCTCGATCAGGTCGAGCCGTTTCCTGGCGTCGAACGGGCCGTCATGGGTGAAGGCGCGCACGCCGGCGAGCCAGGGGCCGATGAGGGTGGAGGTCGCCGAGAACGACCAGCCGGTATCGGCGGTCCCCCACATGGTGTCGTCGGGGCTCTGCGCGTTGAGATCGAACCAATAGGCCGACACTTCGTAGAAGCTGCGCGCGAAATAGGCCGAATGCGTCACCCCCTTCGGCATGCCGGTCGAGCCGGAGGTGAAATAGATGATGGATGGATCGTCCCTCGACATCGGCTCGGCGGGCCGGTCGGCGGTCTCGGTGGCGACGGCTTCGTCGAAATCCTCCCAAGGATCGGGCCTGTGCCCGCCGCCATAGGCGAGGGCCAGCAAGCCGGTCGCGCCGTCAAGGAGACCGTCGAATTTCGCTGTCTCGCTGTTGATCGTGATGACCGCCCTCGGCGTCGTGACGGCGATGCGATACGCGAGATCCTTGGGCCGGGACATGGTGATGCAGGGAATGGCCACCGCGCCGAGGCGGAACACCGCGAGCATGGTCATCTGCCATTCCGGCACGCGCGGCAGCATGATCAGCACCCGGTCGCCGCGCCCGACGCCGCGGGCGCTCAGTGCCCTGGCGATCTTCTGTGACTGCCGCGAGATCTCGCGAAAGGTGAACCGGCGCTCGTCGCCGGCCGCATTGGTCCAGATCAGCGCCTCGCGGGCCGGGTCCAGGCCGTAATCGTCGATCACGGCGGCATAGTTGAAGCTTTCGGGCATTTCGGGGCGGCGATAGGTGGTCGCCGTCTCCCAATAGTCGCGCATGGGCGGCAGCAGCATGTCGTCCTCCCTCCGTCGGCCTGGGTGCAGGGTCGGGTCTCAGCCTTCCGGGCTCGTATCGTCCGCCACCGGCAGAATGCGCCGCGAGATGGCCCAGCGATGCACTTCCGAAGGACCGTCATAGATCCGGAAGGCGCGGATCGACCGGAAGATGTGTTCGACCGGCGTATCGGCGGTGACCCCGAGACCGCCGAGGATCTGCACCGCCCGGTCGACGATGCGATAGGCGGCTTCGGAGACGAACACCTTGACCATGCTGCTTTCGTGCCGGGCCTTGTCGCCCCGATCCAGCAGCGCGCAGGCGTGATCGATGGCCAGCCGCGAGACATGAAGATCGATCTCGTTGTCGGCCAGCATGAAGCCGACGCCCTGATGCGCGCCGATGCGGTCGCCAAACGCGGTGCGCCGCGCGGCATGGTGGCGGGCGATGTCGTGGCAGCGTTCCGCCGCGCCGAGCCAGCGCATGCAATGGGTCAGCCGCGCCGGCGCGAGGCGCACCTGGGCATAGCGGAAGCCGAGGCCCGGCGCGCCGAGGACGCGCTCCTTGGGCACGCGGACCCGGTCGAGCGTGATCTCGCAATGCCCGCCCGGCGCGTCATGCGCCATGACGTCCATTTCGCGGTCGATCTCGATGCCGGGCGTGTCCATCGGCGCGAGAAACAGCGACGGCTTGGCGTCCTCGGCGGTTCCGTCGCGCGCCATGATGATGGCGAAGCGGGCGCCGACCGCCCCGGTGATGTACCATTTGCGACCGCTGATCAGATAGTCGTCGCCGTCGCGCGTCGCATAGGCCGTCAACTGGCCCGGATCGGCGCCGGCCCCGTCCGGCTCGGTCATCATGAAGCAGGATCGCGCACCCTGGCACAGCGGTTTGAGGAACTCTTCGCGCTGATCGGCATTCGCCACCACGTCGAGAAGATGCTGATTGCCTTCGTCCGGCGCCGCGCAGTGAAGCGCCAGCGGGCCGAGCATGGAATAACCCGCCGCCTGGAAGGCGATCGCGCGCCCGCGATGCGGCAGGTCCTGGCCGCCATAGTCGGATGGGGTGTGCGGCGCGAAGACGCCATGGTCTCGCGCCTCGGCCATCAGGCGTTCGCGCAGATCGTCGGAGACGGCCTGCCGGGTCGCGCGCCAGGCCGGCTCCTCGGGAAGGCAGACTTCGGTCACAAAGGCGCGGATCTTGGCGCCGAGCGCGCTGTGCGCTTCGTCGGCGTCTTGTGTGCCTCGCGCGTTTGGCGGGGGCGGTGCCGAATGCGTGTTCATGGGGTCTCCGATGCGTCAGAACAGGTCGCCGCGCAGCGCGGCATGGCCCATGACGAAGGCGTCCTCGATGCCGTCGCCGAATTTGCGGAATGCTTCGGCGTCGTCGGGATCGCGCAGATAGCGGTTGTGGAGCTGGATCAGGACGGTGCCGAACTTGGCGAAGGCGAGCGCCAGGAAGAACCGCAATTCGTCGGTTTCCGCGTCGATATCGAGGCTCGCTTGGCGGCAATAGCGCGCGACGAGGTCGGCGCGGCTGACGGCGCCAGCGCTTTCCGAATGCGTGAGATTGATCGCCCTGAGGCTTTCGGGGTCGTCCGGGCTCGTCCAGTAGGTCAGAAGCGTCGCGAGATCGAAGAAGGGCGAGCCGAGCGTCGCCATGTCCCAGTCGAGCACGGCCCTGGCCTCGGTCGGCCGGTCCGGGTCGACCAGCACGTTGTCGAGCTTGAAATCGTTGTGCATCACCGCGACCCGGTCGTCGCGGGGCGATTGCGCGTCGAGCCAGTCGAACAGCGCGAGGGCCGGGCGCGGCGGGGTGTCGGTGCCATGCATCAGCCGCTTACGCCAGCCGGCGCGCGTGCGGGCCGCGAAATCGCCGCGCCGACCGAGACCGTCGCCGCCGATCGCCTCGATGTCGAGCTCATGAAGTGACGCGAGAATGTCGGCCTGAAGGAGCGCCAGATCGCGCGCCAGCCCGGGTGTCATGGCCGCGCCCAGGGGGTGGCGGCCATGCATCGTCCGGCCGTCGCGGCATTCCGAGATCAGGAAGGGCGCGCCGATGACCCCGGGGTCGTCGCAATAGTGATAGGCCCTGGGCGCCAGCGGCCAGGCCGGCCCGAGAACCCTTAGGACGCGATATTCCCGGCCCATGTCATTGGCGCCGGGCGGCAGCCTGCCGGGCGGCGGGCGGCGCAGCACCGCCCAGCCGATATCGAGCCGGATCAGATAGTTCAGATTGCCGTAGCCGCCGCGAAACTGGCGCGGCGTCCAGTCGCGATCGAGGACGAGGCCAGCCGTGGCGAGATGGGCGGACAGTCGGTCCCAGGCCTGTCCGACGGTGTCTCCCGGCGTCCGCAGGACGGTATCGGCAACGGGCGGGACGCCGGCCGGTGCGGGCTGGGGCGGGGCGTTCCGTGTCATACCGCCCAGCGCTGGGCATCGTCGACGACCAGCGCTTCTCCATTGGTGAAATCATTGTCCGGATCGACGAGGAAGAGCAGTGCCTTGTCGAGCTGGGCCGGGTCGCCAACCCGCCGGCGCGGCAGCCGCGACAGTTCGGCCCGGCCGGCATCGGTGTCCCAGAAGGCGTCGTTGATCTCGGTGCGGAAATAGCCCGGGCACAGGGCGTTAACCCGAATGCCGAAGCGCGCCCACTCGCGGGCATGGGCGGCCGTCATGTGGATGACCGCCGCTTTCGACATCGCATAGATGGACACGCCAGGCTGCACGCGAGTGCCGAGAATCGACGCCACATTGACGATGCGGCCGGCCCGGGAGCCGTCTTCTCGCGCTTGGTCCGCGATCCAGCGTTCGGCGACCAGCTGGCTCAGCCGCCAGGGCGCCCGCACATTGACGGCGACGGTTCGGTCGAAGGCCTCGACGCTCACTTCATGCGCCCGGCCGGGCAGGTTGATGCCCGCATTATTGATAAGAAGGGTCGGCGGGCCGGCGGCTTCCGATGCCGCCGCGACCAGCGTTTCCGGCGCCTCGGGGGCTTCGGCGTCGAAACCGATGGCGACGGCACGCCCGCCGCCATCGCCGATCTCGTCGACGAGGGCCGCCAGCCGGTCGGCGCGCCGGGCGGCGCAGACCACCGTCGCGCCATGCCGCGCGAGCGTTTGCGCGAAGCGCCGGCCGAGCCCGCTGGAAGCGCCGGTGACGAGGGCGATATCGGCCGAGAGGTCCACCCTGCCCATCGCCTCAGAACCCGATCACGATCTTGCCGACATGCTGCGCCGTGGCGAGGCGGTCGAGCGCGGCCGGGGCCTGGTCGAAATCGAAACGGTCGCCGATCACCGGCGCGATGCGATGCGCCTCGACTGCCCGGAACATGTCGAGCATGTCGGCGCGGCTGCCCACCGCGATGCCCTGGACGCGGATGCCGCGCATCAGGATCGAGGTCACCGCCACCGGCTGGCGCACGCCCGAGAGGACACCGATCAAGGCGATCGTGCCGGCGGTCCTGACGGCGGCCAGGGATTGTTCCAGGGTGCCCGCGCCGCCGACCTCGATGACGTGATCGACGCCGCCGGTCGCCTTGCGGACCGCCTTGCCCCATTCCGGTTCGTCCCGGTAGTTGACGGTGTGGTCGGCGCCGAGGGCGCGGGCGCGTTCAAGCTTGTCGTCGCTCGACGAGGTGATCGCGACGCGGGCGCCGAACGCCTTGGCGAACTGAAGCGCGAAGAGCGAGACGCCGCCGGTGCCTTGCACCAGTACCCAGTCACCCGGCTTGACGCGGCAATGCACGGCGAGCGCCGCCCAGGCCGTTACGCCGGCGCAGGGAAAACAGGCCGCTTCGAGATCGCTGAGATGGGCAGGCGTCCGGACCAGGTTTTCCGCGCGCACCGCGCGATACTCAGTCAACACGCCGTCGACGGGCCCGCCGAGCGTCGCCGACCGTGCCGCGTCGGTCAGCGGGCCGCTCGGCCAGTTCTCCATATAGGTGAGCGTGACCCGGTCGCCCAAGGCGAGCGCGGAGGCGCCCGGGCCAACCGACACGACCTCGCCTGCGCCGTCCGAGACCGGCACGAGCGGCAGCCGGAACTTCGGATTGTAGGTTCCCGCCTTCACGAGAAGGTCGCGATAGTTCAGCGCGGCGGCGGTCATCTTGACGACGACCTCTCCCGGCCCCGGTTCGGGGCGGTCGTGGTGATGGAGGGCGAGCGGCGCCCCGAACCCGTCGATCTGGAAGCGGTGCATCTTCTGAGTGTCCATTTGTCGGACAATATTGGTTGTGGCCGGAAGATCAACCGGAAAATGTCGGGTGGAGTGCCGGTTGCCTCCTTTTTAACTTCTGATTTCGGTGGCTTGGCGCAAGGCGTTGAGACACCATTGCGCCAATCGCCCCGCTGTTCATATCGTCGGGAGGTAGAAAAATGTCGGACAAATAGAAGCTTGAAGGTCTATCGAGGCGTCCCGGCACCCGGGAAACGGCCGCCGGGCTGGCGCCGCGATCCGGTTCAGGGGAGCGGCTCGATCAGGACCCATTGCGAGCGCGCGGTGGGTGCGGTCGCGCAGATGTCGAGATAGAGCGTCCGCCAGCGATGCGATGCGCTGAAGGTCGCCGAGGAGCGCGCGCCGGCGACGAGGCAAAGATCGGAGCCAGCGAGCGACAGCCTGCCGTCGGGCAGGAAGGCGAACCGCTTGAGCGACGGGCCGTCGGCGAAGGCAACGGTCTCGTCGCAGGGTTTCGGCATGAGGGCCGAGCCGGGCAGGGCGCCCCGATTGGTGCCCATCGCGGTGACGCACAGATCGAAGGCCGGAAACCATAGCGTGCCGTCGTCGCGATGAACGACCACGCCATCCGGCGCGCGGCCGGGCTTGCAATTGTGCACGGTCAGCGGCTTGTCGAGGCGAAACCGCCCGCCGGCTCCCGGAACGTCGAGACAATAGCCGTCCGCGGGCCGGTCAAGATGGTCGGCGAGCTTGAGATAGCGCGCCGTCGCTTGCGCGGTCTGGGCCATCGACGGCTTGCCGCCCGCCAGCGCGACGAAGAGCGCCGACAGGATCAGGAGCGCGGCTGCGCGCGATACGACGGTCATGACGCCATCTCCAATGCCCCTCTCCTGTGCCGGCCGCACGGCGCGAGCATGACAGTTCCGTCACGCAAGGGCCGCCGTCACGCGATCGGGCGTGAACGGCATATGGCGCAGCCGGCGCCCGCGCAGCGCATGGAACGCGTTGGCGATCGCGGGTGCCATCATCGGCGTCGACAATTCACCGAGCCCGGTCGGCGGCGCATCGACCTCGAGCACGTCGATCGTGATCTCCGGCACGTCATGGGCGCGCAGGATCTCGTAGTCGTAGAAATTGCTCTGCTGCACCTCGCCGCCGACGATCGAGATCCGTTCGCGCAGCGCGCTGCTGATGCCGAACACGATGCCGCCTTCGAGCTGGGCGCGGGCATTGTCGGGCGAGATGATCAACCCGCCGTCGAAGGCGCCCCAGACGTTCAGGACCGAGATCATGCCGCGCTCGGGACTCACGCCGATTTCGACCACGGCGACGCCCTGGCTGCCACCGTAGTGGCCGAAGGCGAGGCCGAGCGCGGTGTCGGTGCGCGGGCGCGACCAGTCCGACATCTCGACCGCCCGCGCCAGGACGCGCTGGCCGCGCGGATTGTCCCGCATCAGGGCCATGCGGATCGCGACCGGATCGCTGCCGGCCTCTTCGGCGAGTTCGTCGAGGAAGGCTTCGGCGGCGAAGGTCGTATAGGCCGAGCCGATGCCGCGCCAGGGACTTAGGCGGGCGCGCCGTTCGGTCATCACGTGTTCGGCGAGGAAATCGGGCACCGTGTAGAACGGATTTTCCGACCCCTTGACCGAGATGATGTCGTGCGGGCGCACCTGCTCCCAGCGGAACGGGTTGAAGAAGGCAATCACCGAGGGTGTCGCGACCCGGTGCCGCCAGCCGCTGACGGCGCCGTCCGAGGTCAGACCAGCGCTCAGTTTCTGCGCGGCCGCCGGCCGGAAAACGCCGAATTTCACGTCGTCCTCGCGGCTCCAGACGACCTTGACCGGCCGTCCGGTGGCACGCGACGTCAGAAGCGCGTCACGCACATAGTCCTGCATCAGCGCGGTGCGCCGGCCGAAGCTGCCACCCATGGTCAGCATGTTGAGCCGCACCCGGTCGGGCGTCGTGTCGAGCACCTGGGCAATGGTTAGCGTGGTCAGCGTCTGCGACTGCGTCGCGGCCCACACCTCCGCGCCCTTGCCGTCGGGATCGACGGCGGCGGTGACCGCCATCGGTTCGATCTGGGCGTGATAGGCATAGTCCGACCGATAGGTCCGCTCGACGGTCAGGTCCGCCGCCGCGATGGCGTTGGCCGCGTCGCCTTTCGCGTCCCATATGGCGGTCTCGTGCGCCATGTCGGCGACGGCCTCGGCATAGCTGTCGAGATCCGCCGCGCTGTCGAAGGCGCGCGCCGGTGAGGTGTCGGTCCAGGCGACGTCCAACAGGTCGCGCGCGCGCTGGGCGCGTTCCAGCCTGTCGGCGACGACCGCGATCCCGTCGGGCAATTGCACGATATCGACGACGCCGGCCACGGCCCGCGCCGCGCCGTCATCGATGCTCCGGGGCGTTTCGCCCTCGACCGGAGCGCGCAGGACGGAGGCATAAAGCATGTCCGGCACCTGCATATCGATGGCATAGGTCGCGGCGCCCCGGCTCTTGGCCGGCACGTCGAAACGCGGCACGTGCTGGCCGAGATAGCGATAGGCCGCGCGCGGCTTCAGATCCGACGTCGCGATCTCGGGCACCGCGACGCTGCCGTCCCAGATCGTGACGATTTCGCCATAGCTGATGCCGCGCCCGGACGCCGGGTGCACGACCCGGCTCGGCTCGGTCGACAGCGTTTCGACCGGCACCGACCAGTGCCTGGCCGTCATCTCGATCAGCATCCGGCGGGCCTGCGCGCCAGCCAGGCGCAGCGGGTCGAAATAGCCGCGAACGGCCGTGCTGCCGGCGGTATAGAGAATGCCGCCGAACAGCGGATTGCCATAGGCGCGGTCGTCCTCATCCAGTTGCTCGACCGTGACGTCGGCCCAGTCGGCATCGAGTTCCTCGGCCAGGATCAGCGGCAGGGCGGTGGAACTGCCCTGGCCCATTTCCGTCATCGGATAGACGATGGTGATCGCGCCGTCGCCGCCGATCCGGACCCAGATGTTCGGCTCGGCGCCGGCGACGGTCTCGCTGGCGCGGCTGACGCCGGCGATCCCTTGCGCGCCGAGCGCGAAGAACAACGCGCCGGCGCCGACCATGAAGCCCCGGCGGGTCGGGGCGAGGGGGCGTCGTCTTACTGATTTCGGCCATTGTCACGCCTCCCGTGCCACGCGCTCGATGGCGCGGGTGATGCGCGGATAGGTGCCGCAGCGGCACAGATTGGCGCTCATATAGTTGCGGATGTCGTCCCGGCTCGGCTCGGGAATGTCAGACAAGAGCGCTGCCGCGCGCATGATCTGGCCCGACTGGCAATAGCCGCACTGCGGCACCTGTTCGGCGATCCAAGCCTTCTGAAGCGGGTGCTGTCCGTCCGGATCGAGGCCTTCGATCGTCACGACCTCCGCTCCGTCGAGCGCGGCCACCGGCGTTTGGCAGGCATATGACGCGATGCCGTTGACATGCACCGTGCAGGCGCCACAAGCCGCCACGCCGCAGCCGAACTTGGTGCCCATCAGACCGAGATCGTCGCGCAGGAACCACAACAGACGGGCATCGTCATCGACCTCCGCCTCGACCGTTTCGCCATTCACCGTCATCCGAACCATCAGGGCCTCCGGCTGTTCGTTCCGGCCCGATCCCTTGCCGGACCCGTTCAAGCTCCTAGATGGTGAGCGTGTTCCTGGCTGACTTCAGCATACTGGACAAAGAGTTTCGCGATCCGGCCATGTTGGATCTGAACCATCATCCCGCAGATGCGGCGAAGGCCCTGATCGTCGGCGCCGCGTGGAACGCCGAGGGGCCGCGCAGCATTCCCATGCACCGGCACCGGCGCGGCCAGCTGATCTATGCCGCGCGCGGCTGCGTGACGGTCGAAACGGCCGACTGCCTGTTCGTCGTGCCGCCCAACCGCGCCGTCTGGGTGCCGCCGGAACTCGAGCACAGCGCGAGCTATCCCCGGGAAGTAGCGTTTCGCGGCATCTTCGTGGCCCCGGAATTGTGCGCCGACCTGCCCAGGGATTGTTCCGTCGTCCAGATCGACGGGCTGGCGCGGGAACTGATCGAGGCGGCCTCCGCGATCGACTGGACCTATCCGCCGGACGGCGCCGAGGCGCGACTGATGCGGGTGCTGCTCGATCGGATCAAGGTCCTGCGCTATGCCGCGCTCAGCCTGCCGGATGCCCGCGACAAGCGGCTGAAGCGGGTCACGGCCGAGCTGCGGGCGGCACCGGGCGACATGCGGCCATTGACCCATTGGGCGGCGGTGGCGGGCATGAGCGAGCGCAATTTCACCCGGCTTTTCCTCAAGGAAACACGCATGAGCTTCGGCGCCTGGCGGCAGCAATTGAAGCTCGTCCGGGCGATCGAGCGGCTGGCGGCCGGCGAGAGCGTCACCCAAGTCGGGGTGGATCTCGGCTATGTCTCGACCAGCAGCTTCACCTCGATGTTCAAGCGCGCGACGGGCCTGCCGCCAAGCGCCTATTTCGATGGCCCGCGTGGATCATCCTAGATTCCACATTTCCCGCCGGTCTGAACACCGCGGAACATCTTGTCGTTCACAACACGAGATCTATGAGTTCGAGATCCACGGGTTGAAGCGGTGGATCGACAAAGCGATCCACCGCGTCATCGCCTGGCCAGGCAGGCGCATGCAGCTCGACCCCTTGGCAGTAGACGCCATCATTCCAGCATCTGCGTGACGACCGGCGCCAGGGCTTGTCCAAGCTCCTGGTGGTCATCCGACGAGAAGTGAATCCCGTCGACGGTGTCGATCTCGACGATCTCGCGGGCATCGAAGAAGGCATAATCACAAGCGGTCGCGGCGGCGGCGATCGCATCCCCAACGGCTTCCGACCTTGCTGGTCCGTCGACCGTCACGCCACGGATCGGCGTCCCAGACGTGTCGCCGATCAGCGGCGGCACGATGACGAGCAGACCGGGTGCCGGATAGGTCGTGAACACACCGCCCGTGGACGCACGGACGATGTCGGCGATGCGGCAAATGCCGGCTGAGACGTCGGCTGGGTCTCGATCCAGATCGCTGCGCGCATCATTGGTGCCGAGCATGACGACGACGAGATCGAGCGGCAGTTCTCGGGCGATCGCGGCCGGCAGGGCGGCCGCACCGTCGAAGGCCGCGCCGTCCAGCGTGCCTACCGTGCCGTCATGGGCGAGATCGACCGTCCGACCGGACAGGGCATTGACGACGACGGTCGTCGCGTCGAGTTCGGCCTCCAGCACGCCCGGCCAGCGCTCGGCATCATCGAACCGGGTTGTCGGCCGGCCTTCGGCGACCGGTATCCAGCCCCAGCTGTTCGAATCGCCGAAGACGAGCACCCGGCGGTCGTCCGCCGTGGCGGCGGGCGCGTGCGAGGCAAGCGTCAGGCAGAGCGCGCTCAGAAATGCCAGTCCGAGATAGGTCCCACGCATCATTCTTCCGTCTCCCCATTGTCTTCGAGTTGGAACAGGACGATCCGGAACCGTTGCGGTGCCAGAAGCGTCGGGTCCTCGACCATTCTGTGGCGAATGCGGCTTTCCGTGATGGCGACGAGATCGTCGCGAACCGACAGATTGACCGGCAGATCGAGGCTTGAGATCAGCACTTCGACCGGATGCGGTGCCGCGGCGTCGAGATCGACGGCGACGAGCCTGCCATCGCCTGTGGCGACCGCCCCGTCGATGACAAGCAGACGGCCATCCGGGCCGAAGGCCATTCCGTCCGGATTGGCGATCGGCTGGCCGAGCGCGATCTCTTCGACCTCGGCCATGCCGCCGGCCGAAGCGGGCCGCACGCGATAGAGGCGCCCGTCGCTATACATGCCGATGACCAGGCTGCCGTCATCGTCACGGGCGATACCGGCGGGGCCGAGCGGGCCGTCCCGGCTCTCGAGTCCTTCGGCGATGACGCGGGGCGCGCCCCCCGGTTCGGCGATATGCAGCACCCGGCCCATGGTCGTGTCCGTCACGAAGGCGCCGCCCTGGCCGTCAAGCGCGATATCGTTGGGAAAACCGCCATCAGGCATCTCGACGGATGCCTCGATCTGCCCACTCGCGGCGTCCATCACCACCAGCCGGTGCGGACGGCGGCGGATCTCGCCGTCGACCTCCTCGCCGAGGAAGTCCGGTGACGCGACCCAGAACCGGCCATGGTCCGGATCATAGCGGAGTGCCGTGCCGGCGAAGCGCTCCGCGTCCGCGTCGAACCGGACCGCGGGCGCCGTCCCGAGATCGATCGCGGCGATGTCGCCCGAGACGACCGAGCCGACGACGAGACCGCCCAGTTCGGTGAAGGCGATGCCGTTTGGATAGGCGAACCCCTCCGGCAGCCAGATCGAGGCGTTGGGCTGGGCGGCGGCGGCGGCGGCAGGCGCGAGAAATGTTAGAAGGGCTGCCGTGGCAAGCAGGCGTTTCAAGCGGGTCATCCATCATCTCCGTTTTCGTGAACGTCGTGGGAAGGCGGCCGGGGCATCCAGGCCGGTCGCGAGGGGGCGCGTCATGCCGCGCGCTGGCCGCCGATCGCATAGCCGCCGTCGACCAGGATCGTCTGACCGGTGATGTTGGCGGCCCGGTCGGAGACCAGGAAACAGGCCAGTTCGGCGGTCTCGCGCGGGGTGCCCATGCGACCGATCGGGTGGGCCTTGCCGAAGGCGTCGAGCACCGCGTCGTCGTGATTGAACGCTTCGCGGGTCATCTCGGTGTCGATGCCGCCGGGATTGATATTGTTGATGCGGATGCCGAAGGCGGCGAGTTCGAGCGCGGCTGGCCGCACCATGCCGTCGAGGCCGGCCTTGGAGGCCGAATAGACCGTGGATCCCGGCAACGCGCCCACCGCGAGCCAGGACGATGTGTTGACGATGGCGCCGCCGCCCAGCGCGCGCATCGTCTTGGCCTGCGCCCGAACCGACAGCCAGATCGCCTTCAGATTGGTCGCGACCGTGCGGTCCCAGTCCGCTTCGGACTGATCCAGCATCGGAACGAAATTGCCGATCGTGCCGGCATTGTTGAAGGCGAAGTCGAGCCGCCCGAACGCACCGGCCGTCTCCGAGACGATCCGCTCATGCTCCGAAGCGACCGACACATCGGCCGCGATGGCGATGGCCTCGCCGCCTCGTTCGCCGATCGTCCCGACCAGTTCGTTGAGCTTGTCTTGCCGTCTGGCGACCACGGCGACCCGCGCGCCCTCTTCGGCGAACAATATCGCCGCCGCATGGCCGATGCCGGAGCTTGCTCCGACGATCACGCCCGTTTTGCCTGTCAGAAGTCCCAACCGCCCACTCCTCTCGATGACGCGAACCTGTCGAGACGGGATGTGGGGCGGTCGCTCGCTATGATAATAACCGCGAAACGGTTACGTTAATTGCATGAAGCGCAACAATGAGGGTGTCTCGCCGTGGACGACGACGACGGTCAGCGGATCGCTCTCATGCGGGCATTCGTCGAATGCGCCAGGCGGTTGAACTTCAAGGCGTCGGCCAGGGCGCTCGGCGTGACGCCGTCGACGCTCGGCCGGCGCATCGCGCGGCTCGAGGATCGGCTCGGCGTGGCGCTGTTTCTCCGGTCGACGCGCCGGGTGACGCTGACCGAAGCGGGCGCGATCTATCTGCCGCTCTGCGAGGATCTGCTGTCGGGGCTCGACGAGGCCGATGCGGCGGCGAGTTCGCTCGGCGGGCGCCCGAGGGGGCTGCTCCGGGTCGCGGCGCCTGCGACCTTTTCCCGGCTGCGCCTGACCGACACCCTGCCGGTCTTCCTGGCGCGCCATCCGGAACTGCGCCTCGATATCAGCTATTCCGATGCTTATGTCGATCTGGTCGAAGAGCGGGTCGATGTCGCGATCCGCATCGGGCGCCTCGCCGATACGAGCCTCAGGGCGCGGTTTCTCGCGCCCAATATCCGCCGCCTGGTGGCGGCGCCGTCCTATCTCGACAAGGCCCCGCCGCTGCGGACTCCGGAGGACCTGTCGACCCATCGCTTGTTGCATTTCGCGCGCCTCGAGAGCGGCGATGCCTGGCTCCTGGAACGCGACGGCGTGCCGGCGCGCGTGCCCGTCGCGCCATGGCTGCGGTCGGACGATGCACTGGTTCTCCATGAAGCCGCCTTGGCCGGGCTCGGCGTCGCGCTCCTGGCCGATTTCATTACCGGCGCGGCCCTCGACGACGGACGGCTCGTGCCCGTGCTGACGGATTGGCGGGTGCCGGAGACGGGCATCTATGCGCTCTATGCCGGATCGGCCGTCCCGCCGAAGACGCGGGCCTTCATCGACTTCCTCGCAGACGTCATGAAGAAGCAGGGCTGACGGGCACGCAGCCCGTCGCGTGTTCCTTGAGATCTTCTTGATCTCGGCCGGCGGCGTTCACGGCATCACACGACAACAGCTGAATATTTTGCCTGGGCTGTTGTGCTGGTTGGCCGTGTCATGGCCTGACCAGGCATGCGCGTGTGATTGCGTTGGCGTTGATGTCGAAGTGTTGGTAGAGGTCGTTGATGGTGCCGGTTTGGCCGAAATGCTCGACGCCGAGTGCTTCGACCCGGTGTCCGTTGACGCCGCCGAGCCAGGACAGGGTGGCGGGGTGGCCGTCGAGCACGGTGACGAGCCGGGCCCGCCGGTCGAGCGGGGCGAGCAGTCTTTCGACATGCGAGGTCGCGGTGGTATCGCCCGAGCGGCGGGCCTTGCGGGCGGCGTGCCAGCCGGCGTTCAGTCGGTCGGCCGAGGTGACGGCCATCAGCCCGGCGCCGGGGAAGCGCGCGAGCACATCGCCCATCGCGGTCGCGGCCTCCGGTCCCACCGCGCCTGAATAGCAGATGGCGAGCTGGGCGCCCTCGGCCGGCGGGCGCAGCCAATAGGCGCCGTCGATGATGGCATGCCGGGTCTCGTCGTCGAGGTCGCGGGCGATCTGGCTGACCGGCCGGGTCGACAGGCGCAGATAGACCGAGCCGCCCTTCTCGTCGCGCAGCCAGGCGGTGGTCGGCGCGCCCGACCCGTCGCGCTGCAGATAGTCGAAGGCCCATTCCATGATCACCGCGAGTTCGTCGACATAGGTCGGCTCGAACGTGGCCAGCCCGTCCTGGGCCAGGCCGATCAGCGGCGTGCCGATCGACTGATGCGCGCCGCCCTCGGGCGCCAGCGTGATGCCCGACGGCGTCGCCACCAGAAGAAAGCGCGCATCCTGATAGCAGGCATAGTTCAGCGCATCGAGGCCGCGCGCGATGAACGGGTCATAGAGCGTGCCGATCGGCAACAGCCGCTCGCCGAACAGGGAATGCGACAGGCCGAGGGCGGCGAGCACCAGGAACAGATTGTTCTCGGCGATGCCGAGTTCGATATGCTGGCCGTCGGGGCCGGCATGCCAGCGCTGGGCGCTCATCAGCTTTCTGTCCTGGAACACGTCGTCGCGCGCGTCGCGGGCGAACAGGGCGCGCGCATTGACCCAGGGGCCGAGATTGGTCGAGACGGTGACGTCGGGCGAGGTGGTGACGATGCGCCGGGCCAGCGCGGTATCGGTCTTGGCGATCTCGCCGAGGATCTTGCCGAAGCCGTCCTGGGTCGACATCTCGCCGCGCGCCGGCGGCACCTGAAGCGCCGGCACGGGGATCGGCGCGGCGGCGCGCCGCCGCCGGCCCCTGGCCAGGAAGGGCGTTGTGGCGACGGTATCGGCGAGCGCCGCGCGATCCCGGTTGAGGCCCGAAAAGGGCTCCCACTCCTCGCCGTCGAGAATGCCCATGCGGTCCTGCAGCGCGGCCATCTGGGCCTTGGTCATCAGCCCGGCATGGTTGTCCTTGTGGCCCTGGAAGGGCAGGCCGAAGCCCTTGATCGTATAGGCGATGAAACAGACCGGCCGGTCGTCGGGCGCGGTCTCGAAGGCCTCGACGACGGTCGCCATGCAATGGCCGCCGAGATTGGTCATCAGCCGGTGCAACTCGTCATCGTCATGGCGGGCGACAATGGCGAGCGCGTCGTCCTGGCCCGTGAGATCGGCCTTGAGCTGGTTGCGGAAGGCCGCGCCGCCCTGGAAGGTCAGCGCCGAATAGAGCATGTTGGGGCAGTCGTCGATCCACTGCCTCAGCGCGTCGCCGCCCGGCTCGGCGAAGGCGGCCCGCAACAGCCGGCCATATTTGATGGTGACGACCTCCCAGCCCATGCTGGCGAAGACGGCGGCATGCTTCTGGAACAGCTCGTCCGACACCACCGAATCGAGGCTCTGGCGGTTATAGTCGATGACCCACCAGCAATTGCGGATGTCGTGCTTCCAGCCTTCGAGCAGGCATTCGAAGATATTGCCCTCGTCGAGTTCGGCATCGCCGAGAAGCGCCACCATGCGGCCCGTCGGCCAGTCGCGCTTCAGCCCCTTGGCGTCGAGATAGTCCTGCACCAGCGCGGCGAAGGCGGTGACCGCGACGCCGAGCCCGACGGACCCGGTCGAGAAGTCGACATCGTCGTCGTCCTTGGTGCGCGAGGGATAGGACTGCGCGCCGCCATAGCCGCGAAACGCCTTGAGGCGGTCGAGCGTCTGATGGCCGAAGAGATACTGGATGGCGTGAAAGGCGGGGCTCGCATGGGGCTTCACCGCGACCCGGTCCTCCGGCCGCAGGACCCGGAAATAGAGCGCCGTCATCACCGTCACCAGCGAGGCCGACGAGGCCTGATGGCCGCCAACCTTCAACCCGTCATCCTTCGGCCTGAGATGATTGGCATTGTGGATGATCAAGGACGACAGCCACAGGATCTTCCGCTCAAGAGCCTCAAGCGTAACTATGTCGATCGCCGCTTCGGGGCGGTCCGCACCGGCCCGGTTGTTGGCCGCTTGGCGTGAGGAAGGGCTGGTCTGCTGCACAACAAAGGTCCTCGAATTCGGGCTGACGCGGGCGCGGTTAAACATGCGCTTGCGGAGGATCGCTCCGGCGTTGCGGCCCCTGCCGGTTTCGCGACAGGCATCTTCCGTCCAAAGTTCGGCCCAGTAAAGCGGATCCGCGCCGCTATCGGGTCCGCACCGTCGGCATTCTGTTGGGTCGGTCGGCGAAAGTGCCCCGCGTTACAGGGTCCTCGCCTTGGCCACGGCGGCGTCGAGGCCCTGCGCGATGGCGTCGGCCACAGGCGACGCCTGCATGGCCTGAAGGCCCGCGGCCGTGGTCCCGGCATAGGCGATCATCTCGGCGACATGGTCGGCGGGGGCGGGCGGTGCTGTCGCGAGCATCTCGCCGCTCGCGCGGAACAGCTGGCGGATGGCACGGTCGGCGATCTCGGGCGCGACACCGCGATCGATCGCATAGCGCACCATGCAGTCGGCGTAATAGGCGACGAAACCTGGAACCGGACCGGTGAGCGCGGTGAAGAGATCGATCTGCGCTTCGTCGGCGACTTCGTCCGTCAGCCCGCACGCCTCGAACAGACGGCGGATGGCGGTCCGGTCGTCATCGGTCACCGCGCCGCGCGCGACAAAAGGCGAATAGGCCAAGCCGAACCGTGCCGCCGGGCTCGACATGGCGCGGACCGCCCGTTTCGTGCCCGTCAGTTCCATGATGCGGTCGAGCGTCACGCCGGCCATCACCGATACGACGAGCCGGTCGCGGGCATCGATCCCGAGATCTGAAACCACATCGGGCGGGACGGACAGGACGACGAGGTTGCAAGCCTCGACCAGATCCTGATTGCTGCCGGCCTTCGGTCGCGTGTCGTCGGACGAGAGCGGGGCCGCGCCGGCACGGCCTGAAATCCAGATATCCGCGCGCGCCGTGCCCGCGCGCAGCAGGGCATCGGCGATGGCCGAACCCAGCATGCCGCCGCCGCCAATGATGCCGATCGTCCGTCTGTCCGTCATCCTGTCGCTCCTTGCCGGGTCGGTCGGGATCTTGGCGTCCTACCAGCGAATGCCAAGCCTGAGCGCATCATAGATCGCCGCGTGGATATTGCGCGCGGCGACCGCGTCACCGATGCGATAGAGCGTGAAGGCGGCCTGCGGATCGGTATCGGGGAAGATCGGGGCGTCGCCTGCGGGTTGTGCGATCAGCGCGCGATAGTCGACCGCGCCGCGATTGCGCGACAAGGGCTTGAGCGCCGTATAGAGATCGTCGGCCGGCAGCGTGCCATGTTCGACGACGACCTGATCGACCGAGCGTTCTTCCGTCCAGCCGTCGGCATAGTCGGACGCTAGCGTGGCGACCAGCCGGTTGCCGTCGCGGCGCACGCCGCGAAGCCGTGTATTGATCGTCACCGTGACGCGGTTCTGCTGGAAGACCCCCATATAGGGCGCGTGGTTCAGCCCGCCCATTTCAGGCGCGAAGAAGCGTTCGGGCGATACCAGTTCCAGCGTCTTGCCGGCCCGGGCGATGATTTCGGCCGCCGTCATGCCCTGATGACCACCGGAATTGTCATAAAGCAGGACCGTCTCGCCGATCGGCGCCGTGCCGCCGATGATGTCCCAGGACGAGACGACGAGATCGTCGCCCATCTCAAGCGGCGGTGTCTGCGGCATGCCGCCGGCGGCCACCACCACCATGTCGGGATCGAGCGCCAGGACGTCGTCGGGTTCGGCGAAGCAGTCATAGCGGATGTCGACGCCGAGACGGTCGAGTTCGCCAAGCCGCCAGTCGACGATGCCGATCATGTCCTTGCGACGCGGGTTCTGGACGAGAAGGCCGATCTGCCCGCCAGCACGGCTCGCCGCTTCGAGCAGGGTGACGGAATGGCCGCGTTCGGCGGCGACCCGGGCGGCTTCGAGGCCCGCCGGTCCGGCGCCGATGATGACGGCGCGCCGCGCCGGGCCATCGCTCCTGGCGATGACATGGGGCATCGTCGCCTCGCGCCCGGTCGCGGCATTGTGGATGCACAAGGCCTCGCCACCTTCATAGATCCGGTCGAGACAGTAGGTCGCGCCGACGCAGGGCCGGATGCGGTCTTCCGCGCCCGCCATCACCTTCTCGACGATATGCGGATCGGCCAGATGCGCCCGCGTCATGCCGACCATGTCGAGCTTGCCCTCGGCGATGGCGTGGCGGGCGGTCGCCACATCGGAGATGCGCGAGGCATGGAAGACAGGAAATCTGGTTTCGGCGCGCACCTCGCCGGCGAAGTCGAGATGCGGGGCCGATCGCATGCCGTGGATCGGGATGACGTTCAGGAGTGCTGCGTCTGTGTCGATATGGCCACGGATCAGATTGATGAAATCAACCTTGCCGGACCCGGCGATGCGGCGCGCGATCTCGACGCCGTCGGCCCGGCTCAGCCCCTTGTCCCAATCCTCGTCGGCCACCATGCGGATACCGACGATGAAATCGGGCCCGACCGCGTCGCGCACCGCATCGATGACCTGCCAGGTGAAGCGCAGCCGGTTGTCGAGGGTGCCGTTATAGGCGTCATCGCGCCGGTTCGTCGCCGGCGACCAGAAGCCGTCCATCAGATGGCCATAGGCTTCTAACTCCATGCCGTCGAGGCCGGCCTGCTGCATGCGCTGAGCGGCGGCCGCGTAGTCTGCGACGATGCGCTCGATGTCCCAGTCTTCCATCTCCTTGGGAAAGGCGCGATGGGCCGGTTCGCGCACTGGCGAAGGCGCCAGGACCGGCAGCCAGTCCGCCTTGTTCCAGCTCGTGCGCCGGCCGAGATGGGTTAGCTGGATCATCACCGCCGCGCCATGCGCGTGGCAGTCGTCGGCCAGATCGCGCAGCCAGGGCACGATGGCGTCGTCATAGGCATGGAGATTGCCGAAGGCCGGCGGACTGTCCGCCGAGACGATCGCCGAGCCGGCCGTCATGGTCAGCGCGATGCCGCCCTTGGCCTTTTCGACATGGTAGAGCCGATAGCGGTCCTTCGGCATGCCGTCCTCGGAATAGGCTGGCTCATGCGAAGTCGACATGACCCGGTTCTTCAGGGTCAGGTGCTTCAGCCGATAGGGCGACAGCAGGGGGTCAGACGACATCGGCCGCTCCGCTACCGCGCCATGCCAGGTGGTGCGGGGCACCGGTCACGGCACGGAATCATCCGTGGACAGAATTGTCCGGGGATCGTGCAATCGCCGATCGTCGCGATCAAGCGCTTGTTCGCCCACCGGCATGGCGCGATCGGGGCGGGCAGGCCGGTCAGATCACCTGGCGGGCCCGCAAATCGGCGATGCCGGCTTCCGTATGGCCGAGTTCGCGCAGGATGTCGGCGGTGTGCTGGCCCGCCTCCGGCGGCGGCGACATCAGCGTGGGGCCATCTTCGGAACAGCGGAACGCCGCCACATTGGGTTCAAGTGCTGCGCCATTGCCGTTCCGGGTCGCGACCCTGCCGCGCACGTCGCGGCTCGCGACCTGATCGCTGGTCAGCGCCTCTTCCAGCGTGCGCACGCGGGCCGCTGGCACGCCGGCCTCGTTCAGCAGCATCTCCCACTCGTCGGCCGGGCGCGTTCGCAGGATCTCCGCGAGCAGCGTCTCGTCACGCGCCCGACGGTCGACGAGATCGGGCAGCTTGAGCGTCGAGATCTCCTCGGCGATATCCGCCCGCCCCAGCGCCCGCCACAGCCTGACATGCTGTTCCGGCGTGAAGGCGCAGACGACGAAAGGCTCGTCGGCGCTGTCATAACAGCCATAGGCGGCGACAAGGTCACGCCCCCAGGCCGCGCGCGAGGGCGGCTCGCCGCTGAGAGACTGGTTGAGGACGAAGGACGACATCATCATCAGCGCGGCATCGAGCATCGCCACGTCGAGATGCTGGCCTTCGCCGGTCCTTTCGCGGCGGAACAGGGCCGACGCGATCGCGAAGGCGGCCTGTGCGCCCGTGCCATAGTCGAGCACCGGCGGGCCGATCATGACGGGCGGCCAATCGGCGTCTCCGGTCATGGCCATCATGCCCGAATAGGCCTGGATGACGTGATCGAAGGCGCCATGCGTCCTCTTCGGCCCGGTATGGCCGAAACCGGTGATCGAACAGTAGATGATGCGCGGATTGATTTCCCTTATGTCATCATAGCCAAGGCCCATGCGGGCCATGGACCCGGCCCGGAAGTTCTCGACGATGACATCCGCCTCGCGCGCGAGGTCGAGAAAGATCGCCTTGCCCGCCGCACTCTTGAGGTCGAGCAGCATGGCCCGCTTATTGCTGCCCTGGGCCTGGAAGTGAGACCCCATATAGGCGCGGTTCAGGTCCTGGAGGGGGCCGAGTTCCCGGTTCATGTCGGTGCGGCCGGGCGCTTCGATCTTGATGACGTCGGCGCCCAGGACGGCGAGCTGATAGGTCGAGAACGGCCCGGCCAGGACATGCGTCAGATCGAGTACGCGGATACCTTCGAAGGCTTGCATTATGCCCGTTTCCGTCAGGACGTGAACCACCAGCGCTCGACAGCCTTGCCGCCGTCCAGCGTATAGGTCGAAGACAGCACGTCGGGGCGTCCGACGGTGTCGCGGGCGGCATAGAGAAAGCTGCCGAAGCTCGTGATCGGCGTCGCGCCGTCATCGCGCACGAGCGACTGCATCTCGTAATACATCTCCCCGCGCTTTGCCTGATCGAGTTCGGCGCGGGCCGCGACGAGCAGTTCGTTGAAGCGCGGATTCTGCCAGCCGGTGTCGTTGAACGCGGAATCGGCGGCATAGCCAGACGTCATCATCCAGTCGATCGTCGGGCGACCGAACCAGAACGCCGCGCACCACGGCTTGACCCGCCAGACATTCGACCAGTAGCCGTCGCTCGGCTCGCGGACGATCTGCAGGTCGATACCGGCGCGCGCCAATTGCTCGCTCATGAGTTCGCCCGACTGGACGGCACCCGCATAGGCGCCATCGGAGACGTGCAGCTGGATGCTCGGATTGTCGCCGACGCCCGACTTGCGCAGGTGATGGCGGGCCTTGTCGAGATCCGGGACCCGCTGCGGCAGGTCGGCCCAGAATTCATAGGCCGCCGAAATCGGTTGGTCATTGCCGACCGAGCCGCGTCCGTAGTGGATCTTGTCGAGCAGCTCCTGCCGGTCGAGCGCATTCTTCACGGCGAGCCGGAAATCCAGATTGTCGAAGGGCGCGACATCGACGCGCATCGGCCAGGAATAGTGCAGCCGGCCGGTGACCTCGATCAGGTCGATGCCTTCCTGGCGCGCCAGAAGGTCGGATGTCCGGGGTTCGGCGGCGCTTATGGCATCGACATCGCCGGTGACGAGCGCGTTCTGGCGCGCGGCATTGTCGAGCACCGTGATCAGTTCGATCTCGTCGAAATACGGCAGGCCGGATTTCCAGTAGTCGGGATTCTTCGTGAAGATCGCGCGCACGCCCGGCTCGAAGGATAGAAGCCTGTAGGGCCCGGTTCCGATCATCGCCTGGAAATCGAGCGCGCCATCCTTGGCCGGCAGGATCGGGATACGGTAGTCGGTGAAGATATAGGGGAAATCGGCATTGCCGGAGGCAAGTTCGAAGACAACCGTGTCGCCGCCCTCGACGCGGATATCGGCGATCGCTTCGAGGCTCGACTTGACGGCGGATTTGGAGTCCTCGCCGAGATGGTGGCGGATCGAGACGATCACATCCTCGGCGGTGAGATCGCGCCCGTCCTGGAAGGTGATGCCGGGGCGTAGCTTGAAGCGCCAGACCGTGGCGCCGTCCGAGCCTTCCCAGCTTTCCGCCAGTTCGCCGGCCAGCGTGCCGTCGCTCCGGATCTCGATCAGATGATTGGCCATGCTGAAGGCCAGGAGCATCATGAACTCGCTGGCGAAGGTGGCGGGGTCGAGACTGTCTGTCGTGGCGCCGCCCGCGACGCCGACGCGGAAGCGGCCGCCGGGTCTCGGCTCGGCGGCGCGGGCGCCGCTCATGCCGGGCAGGAGCAGGGCGCTGCCGGCGGCGATCCCGCCGAGCACCGTGCGACGGTCGAGGGGCGCGGACAGGAGGCCGCCGCGCGATGCGGATGAAGACGTCTTGGGCATGGGATCCTCCGGAAAGCGATGATCTACGATCACGTGTTTTTCCGGAAGCTTCCGTGAGGCTTCGGCGCGCCGACAGCGCAAAATTCTCATGCACGCTGAAAAAGCCGACCGCCGCGCGACAGCGGGATGGTTGATCCGTGCCCGGCATTCGGCTTGGATTGATCCATGGTGCAACGTGTCAACCCGGTGAAGCTCCCGTCGACGCGCGCACTGCTGGCCTTCGAGGCGGCCGCCCGGCTCGGCAGCTTCCAGCGCGCGGCCGAGGAGCTCGGCATGACGCCGTCGGCCGTCAGCCATCAGATCGGCGGCATGGAAAGCCTGCTCGGCTGGAAGCTCTTCGACCGCCTGAAGAACCGGGTCGTCCTAACCGAGGACGGCGCGGCCTATGTCGAGGACGTGCGCGCGGCGCTGTCGCTTCTCGGCGCGGCGACCCGCCGCTTCCTGATCGATAGCGGCCGGCGGCCGCTCAGGATCGCGGTGCACCCCTTCGTCGCGCTCAACTGGCTGTTCCCGCGCATGCGCAGCTTCCACGAGGCGTTCCCGGAACTGCGCCTCGATGTCATCGGTGCCGACCGTCCCATGGATCTGTTCGCCAGCGACGCCGATCTCGCCATCAGTTTCGGGCAGCTCGACATGGCGCGCTCGCTCGGTCACGACATCCTGTTCCAGCGCACCGCGACGCCGGTCTGCAGCGCGGCATTCTTCGACCGGCATCCCGTCTCCCATGTCGACGATCTGAAGCGGCTGCCGGTCATCGCCAACCTGAAGACCTTTTCCGAATGGGCGCATTGGCTCGGGCGCGTTGGTGCCGATCTCGACGATTTGCGCAGTACCTTCTCCTTCAGCGATCGGTCGTTGACGATTGCCGCCGTGCGCGAAGGGCTCGGGGTAGGGCTCGGTTGCCGCAATCTTCTGAGCAAGGATATCGAGACGCGTGTCCTTGTCGCGCCCTTTGCCGAAAAGCTCGTTCATAACGATGGCTATTTTCTCGTTGGATCAAGCAGCTTCAAGGAAGTTGGTCTCTACCGCCGCGTCAGGCAATGGATCATCACGCAGGCCGGAGGGCCCGAAGGTTCGTAAGATGGCAGATGCGTCCGTGACCCGATCCCGGGTCAGGATGTTCCGCGTTTCGTCCCGGCGATACGGGGTCGGCCTTGCATATGGGCATCGGCCGGTGGCGCATCGGCTTCCCCTTGCGCGACATGTCGCGGGATGACGACCGGCGACACGCCCCAGATCAGGACGGTTTCCTGATCGGTCCGGTTGCGGCCGTGATGGGGGATGCGGGCATCGAAGCTATAGCTGTCGCCGGCCCGCAGCACGATCACCTCGTCGCCGATGGTCAGTTCGAGTTCCCCCTTGATCACCACGCCATGCTGTTCGCCGTCATGGACGTGATAGGGTTCGTCGGGGCGTTCGGCGCCGGGGGCGTAGACGGCCATGCCCATATAGAACAGCCCGCCGATCGAGCTCGACAGGAGGCTGTCGCTATAGCCGATCTCCCGCGCGCTCTGCTCGTAGAGGCTGTTCAGATTGCGCCGGTTTCCAGCCCGGACCACAAAGGCGCGCTCCATCGGCCCATTGCCACGACGGGACGGAAAGAACCAGTTCACATCGACCGACAGCGCCTCGGCGACCGCTTCGAGCACGTCGAGGGACGGCTTGTTGGTGCCGCGCTCGATGGCGCTGAGATAGCTGAGCGAGACGCCGGTCCGGACCTGGAGGTCCTTCAGCGTCATGCCGCGCGCCTTGCGTAGCTCGCGGATCTCCGAACCGGCGGAGGGCATTGTCGGGTTGGGTCGCGTTGGCATGTGACGGATCCGGGACTGTCCGTCTCTAGGGGCGAGCCCGGCCGCAAGTCAACCGGCGGAACGGCGTCCCGTTCGTGGATAGCTGTCGCAAGAAAGCCGATCATTTCAATCTTAACAGGAATTTATTTGTCAAATTCCTGTCCATGCGCCACGCTGCAATAGACCGATCCGGATCGGGCGGCGTGTGGCCAGGGAGGAAGGGCCAGCGACGGAACGACCGGTGGCGCGTAACCAGCGAATGAATGACCGGTGAAAGAATGACCGGCGGACATGGACGGTGAGACAGAGGGGATGGATATGACGAACGACACGAAATTCGATGCTCTGGTGACGGATGCCGCGCGCCGCCGGCTGAGCCGGCGCGATTTCATGACCGCCGCGCTCGCCATGGGCGCGTCAACGGCCCTGGCGACGACGCTGTGGTCCGATACGGTGCGCGCGGCGCCGTCGCGCGGAGGCCATCTGCGTGTCGGTGCCGATGGCGGTGGAACCTCCGACACCTTCGATCCGATGCAGGCGCTCGGCGCCGACCATCCGACGCAAGGCGTGCTGGCCTGCTATGACACGCTGACGGAGATCGACGCGACCGGTACGCCGGTGCCGAGCCTCGCCGAAAGTTGGGATGTCTCGTCCGACGGCAAGACCTGGGCCTTCACATTGCGCGAGGGCGTCGAGTTCCATGACGGCAAGTCGCTCACGCCCGACGATGTGGTGTGGTCGCTCAAACAGCATCTCGGCGAGGACAACAAGTTCGCCGAGGGCCAACAGATCATCGCCAATCTCGAAGAGCTGAAGGCCGATGGCGACCGCACCGTCGTCATGGTCCAGAGGGAGGTCAATTTCGACCTGCCGGCCCATCTCTCCGCCTTTGGCCTGATCATCGGCCAGGAAGGCACCGAAGATTGGAACGCCGCGATCGGCACCGGGCCGTACCGGCTCGAGGAATTCGAGCCGGGCGTCCGGTTTCGCGGCACGCGGTTCGAGAATTTCTATCGTGATGACCAAGGCCATTTCGATTCGGTCGAGATCCTGAACATCGCCGATGCCGCCGCCAAGGCGGGCGCGCTGATGGGCGATTCCGTTGATGTGATCGGCCAGCCGGACATCAACACCGCGCGTCGGCTCGATGGCGTCTCGGGGTTTTCCCTTCTCGAGATCCCCGGCACCCAGCACTACACCGCCGACATGCGCACCGATGTCGATCCCTTCACCGACAACAATGTGCGCCAGGCAATCAAATACGGCATCCGCCGCCAGGAAATCCTCGACAAGGTGTTCGGCGGCTTCGGCTATGTCGGCAACGACAATCCGGTCGGCCGTGGGGTGCGCTATTTCAACACCGACCTGCCGCAGCGGGACTATGATCCCGACCGCGCCAGGTTCCATCTCAAGGAAGCCGGGCTTGACGGTTTGGCCGTCGAGTTCTCGACCAGCGACGGGGCCTTCGCCGGCGCCGTCGACATGGGCGTCCTGATGCAGGAGTCGCTGAAGGATGTCGGCGTCGACGTGACGGTGAAGCGCGAACCGGCGGATGGCTACTGGTCGAATGTCTGGCTGACCGCGCCGTGGTGCGCCGTCTACTGGAACGGCCGGCCCACGGTCGATTGGATGCTGAGCTCGACCTATGTCTCGACCTCGCCTTGGAACAGCACCTACTTCAAGAACGAGCGTTTCGACCGCATCCTCGCCGAAGCGCGTGCCGAAAGCGACGAGGCCAAACGGCGTGACATGTATTTCGAGCTGCAGGAGACCTTGCACAATGAGGGCGGTGTGATCGTCCTCGCTTTCGGCAGCTTCCTGCATGGCGTGTCCGACAAGCTCGGCCACGGCCCGGTCGGCGTCAGCCGGCGCATGGATGATAGCCGGCTGGCCCGTCGCTGGTGGTTCAAGGCCTGATGTCTGGCGGTTGGGCGGGGCCGGCCGCACATGACACGACGCTTGTCGGGGACGCCGAGACACGGTGTCCCCCGCCGGTCGATCCGGCGCGAAGCCTGGCATCGGACGGTGGATGTCCGGTGGTCGAGATCGAGCATTACTGGATCCCGATGCGCGACGGGGTGCGCCTCTCCGCGCGGCTGTGGCTGCCGCAGATGCCAGATGATGCGCCGGTGCCGGCGATCCTCGAATACATCCCTTACCGCAAGCGCGACATGGTCCGTGCCCGCGACGAACGCAAACATCCCGTCTTCGCCCGGCACGGCTATGGTTGTCTGCGTGTCGACATGCGCGGAACCGGCCAGTCCGAAGGCCTGATGGCCGATATGTACACGCAGGCGGAGCTGGATGACGCGGTCGACGTGATCGACTGGATCGCGCGTCAGGATTGGTGCGACGGCGGGGTTGGCATGTTCGGCACGTCCTGGGGCGGCACGGCGAGCCTGCAGGCGGCCGCCCGACGGCCGGAAGCGCTCAAGGCCATCATCGCCGTCTGCGCGACCAATGACCGCTTCAACGACGACATCCATTACATGGGCGGCGCGGTGCTCAACGACACGATCGAATGGGGCACCACGCTGCCCGCGATCCTGGCCTCACCACCTGATCCCGAGATCGCTGGGCCAGGCTGGCGCGACCAGTGGATCGCGCGGCTCGACAATCTCGCCTTTCCGCTCGAGACGTGGCTGTCGCATCGACACCGCGATGCCTATTGGCGGCATGGGTCGGTCAGCGAGACGCCCGACGCGATCGCCTGTCCCGTCCTGGCGATTGGTGGCTGGGCCGACCGCTACAGCAATACGGTGATGACCCTTCTCGCCGACAGCCCCGGCCTCTGCTGGGGGGTCGTCGGGCCTTGGGGGCATCACTATCCCGACAAGGGGCATCCGGGCCCAGGGATCAGCTCGCAGCAATTGGCGTTGCGCTGGTGGGACCGTTGGCTGAGGGACATCGACAATGGGATGGACCTTGAGCCGCGCCTGACCGCCTGGTGCCAGGACTATCAGACGCCGCGCGACCTGATCGACACACGCGCCGGGCGCTGGATCAGTGAGGACAACTGGCCGTCCTCGCGCGTTTCGGATCGTCTCTATCATCTCTCGTCTGGCAGGTTGACGGCGGACGCGCCTCCCGACCCCGACGAGATAGACCTGCCGGTCGATCTGAGCATCGGGTCGGCCGCCGGCGATTCCGGCTATTTCGGGCGCCCGGGCGGTCTGCCGCTCGACCAGGCGGCCGATGATGCCGGCTCGATCCTGTTCGAGACGGAGCCCCTGACCGAGGCGATCGAAATTCTTGGCGCGGCCAGGCTGAGGCTGGTCGTCGACATGGGCCTGCCCGACGGCCAGGTGGCCGTGCGGTTGAACGATGTGCCGCCCGAGGGCGAGGTGCACCGGGTCACCTATGCGGTGCGTGATCTGGCGCTCGACGATACCGGCCAGCCCGTGACCGCCAATGGGGGTGGGCGGCGTGTGGTCGAGATCGCGCTCGCCAACACGGCCTACCGGTTCGCGCCGGGCCACCGCATCAGGCTCGCCATCTCGGGCGCCTATTGGCCTCTCGTCTGGCCATCGCCGCGCCAATCCCGCATCACCCTCTCGACGGGGGCGTGCACGCTAAGGCTCCCGGTGCGGTCGCCCGGCGGATCGGACCGGCCGATCCGCTTCGAACAGGCTTCGGCGCTTCTCGATCGCGAACGCCATGTCGTCGTCGAGGCGCCGCCGCTCGAGCGCTGGTACAAGGAGGGCGCGGGATGGCGCCTCAGCGGCTGGCGGCAGCCTCTGCTCGTGACCCATCACCTTGAAATCGGACTCGATTTCGGCTTCGAGACCTCGGCCGACTATTCGATCGACCTGACCGACCCGGCCAGCGCGACCGCCGCCTTTTCACAGCGTCTCGTCTACAAGCGGCCGGACTGGAACGTCGAGATCCGGAGCCGGGTGGAGGTTCGTTGGGGGGATACGGGTTTCATCGTCGCCGCATGCCTGGAGGCTTTCGACGACGGCGCGTCGATCTTCCAAACGGCCCGAACCCTATCGGACTGGCCCGCGCTTGAGACGATATGATCCGGAGCAATTCCAGCGAAGGTGGGAACCGGTTTCGCGTCCGGAGTTGTCTAAAATCAATGGATATGCTCTGGCGTCGCCTTTTGGTGGGATCGGGCAGGGCAGGTTTCCGCCGACGCTGAGCCGCGTCACGGGCCGGGCCTGGCCAGGGCACCGGCCGCGAAGCGCTCGTAGAGATAGCGCGCGACCATCAGGTCGAGATGGCCGCCGCCGCCATTCTTGAACACCGTGATCGCCTCATCGTCCTGGCGCCCAGCCTGACCGGCGCAGAGGTCATAGAGGCTGCCGAGGATGTCTTGTGGCGCGATGACGCCACGCGCGATGGGGTCGGCGAGATCGCCGGTCCGCGTTTCAGTCGTCAGCCGGCAGTCGACGAAGACTTGCCCGCCGGCGATCAGCGCATCATCGCTTTCGCGCATCTCCGGCGTATAGGCGCCAACGAGATCGACATGCGTGCCTGGCGACACCCATGCGCCGGGGATTAGCGGCGCGCGCGACATGGTGGCCGAAGAGATGACATCGGCGTCCCCGATCGCCTGGGCCAGATCGTCGGCGATATCGACCGCGATGCCCTCGTTCGCGAGCGTCGTTCGCAGCGCTTCGGCGCGATCGCGCGACCGATTCCAAATGCGGATCCGGTCGAGATCGAAGCCGTCCGCATAGGCCCGAACCAGGTCGCCGGCGACGACGCCGGCGCCGATGACCAGAAGCCGCGAGGCATCCGGCCGGGCCAGAAAGCGCGCGCCCAGAAGCGAATCCGCCGCCGTCTTCAGGCGGGTGAGCGCGTCATTGTCGATGATCGCCTCGACCGAACCCGTCGCGTCGTTGAACAGAATGGCCGCGCCTTGCACGCTCGCCAGCCCGCGACCGGGGTTTTCGGGATAGACCGAGACGGCCTTGGTGAGGCTGCCGAGCCCGTCTATCCGCGCCACCCGCGTCAGCCAGGACCGGCCATGGCGTTCGAGCAGGACATCGCCGGATTCCGGCTGGCCACGGCCATGCGCGGCGGCGATGGCGTCGGCGATCTCCGTCCAGCGGACATGTCCCGCGACATCATCGAACTCAAGGGTCGGGACGGCGCCGAGACGCCCGCTCGCACACGACATGGGGTTTCCTCCGCCCGGCCGGGCACGGCACCGGACGCACTGTCACGAAAAACGGCGGACGCCGCAAGCGGTGGGGCTTGTTCCGGCCCCCCGACCGGACAGAGCCTAGCCCGTCCAGCCGAGGCCGGCGGCGATGCAGGTCATCGACATCAGAAGCGGCACCAGCACCTCTTCACGCGGCTTGTCGCCATCGCTGTCGCCGTCACGGGCGTGGGCGCGCAGATCGCGCAACAGCCTGATCTGCTGAACATTGGCTTCCTCAATCAGCGGCAGGCGCGCGTCGAGGCGGCGTTGAAAGACGGGGAAACGGGTGGCCAGCGCGTCCTCGCCGGTGATCGCGAGCACGCCATCGACCGTCAGCTCGAATTCGCGGCGGATCGCGGTGAAGATCGTCTGGGCCGCCGCGCGATCCGGCACCAGCCCGGCATAGGCTTCGGCGATATCGAGATCGACGAGCCGAAGGGTTTTCTCGATCTCGTCGATCATCAGCCGGAATGTCGGCGAGCTTTCGAACATGGCGCGCAGCAGCTTGTCTCCACTCTCGCCGCGAATGCGCAGGAAGGCCTCGATCGCCGAGCCCGCGCCATACCATCCGGTGATCAGATGCCGGTTCTGGCTCCAGGCGAAGACCCAGGGAATCGCCCGCAGATCGGCCATCGATCGGGCGCCGAACCGACGTGCCGGCCGCGATCCGATGCGCAGCAGCGAGAACTCGTTGACCGGGCTCGCCGCGTGAAAATAGTCGACCATGCCCGGCTGTTCGATCAGCCGGCGCCAGGCCGCCTGGGACGCGCCAGACAGTGCTTCGAACGCGTCTTCGACATCGCCGCTCATGGCGTCCTGGCCGTTGCGCAGCGAATGGGTGATGACGCTGGCGGCCAGCAGTTCGGCGTGCTGCAGCCCCGAGGCGGCATTGGCATATTTGCCGGAGACGACCTCGCCCTGTTCGGTCAGCCGCATGCGGCCCTGAACGGTGCCGGACGGCTGCGCAGCGATGGCGCGCCCGGTCGGCGCGCCGCCGCGGCTGAGCGACCCGCCGCGTCCATGGAAGAAGTGAATGCCAGTGCCGGATGTGCGCGCCAGCCCGGCGAGCCGCTTCTGGGCCTTGACCAGTTCCCAGGTCGCCGTGACGAAGCCACCATCCTTGTTCGAATCCGAATAGCCCAGCATGACTTCCTGCGCGCCGCCATGTTCGCGCAGGCTGCGCCGCAGGATCGGCACCTCGAAGGCGGCATCGAGGATGGTGGCCGCGCCATTGAGATCCTCGATGGTCTCGAACAGCGGCACCACCCTGAGCCGGATGGCTTCGACGCCGTTGGCGTCGGTCGCGAGCCCCTGATATTTCGCCAGAAGATAGACGGCCAAAATGTCGTCGGCGCTCTGCGTCATGCTCAAGACGAAGGCGCCGATGGCGTCCGGGTCACCGATCGCGCGCCAGTCGCGCACCAGCGTCAGAAGGGACAGGGTCTCGGCGCTTTCCGGCGACAGGCCGTCGGTCGAGAGCGGGCTGTCGAGGGGGCGCGCCAGTTCGGCGCGCAGCTGACGAGACCAGGCTTCGCCGCCCGGGTCGATCGCCATGTCATTGCGCTGCCAGAGGTCGGCCAATGTGCGGTTGATGACGGTCGTGTTCTGGCGCAAGTCGAGACTGGCGCAACGGAAGCCGAAAGTCTCGACCTCGCGTCGCAAGGGTCGGACGACCGTATCGGCGATGGGCGCGGCATCGAGCGCGATCAGGCCTGTTTCGATCTCCCCAAGATCGCGGGCCAGATCTTCCGGCCGGCGATAGGCCCGCCGGTCGGCAGGCTGGTAGCGGGTCGCGTCGAGGCGCGTGGCCAGCGCCGCGACAGCCTGCCGGAACGGCTCGTTCGGGTTGCGCGCGATGATCTCCGTGCCGGCACCGCTGAGGTCCAGCGCGCCGTGCAGCCAGGCCCCGAAACGGTCCGGCGGCGGAGCCAGTCGCGCGCTTGGCGACAGACGCTCGGCGAGCGCGGTCAGCCGTTCTTCATAGCGGTCAAGCGCAAGCCGGCGCAGCGCCGTCAGCGCCGAGCGCGTCGTTTCCGTCGTCACGTTCGGATTGCCGTCGCGGTCGCCACCAATCCAGGAGGCGAAGCGGAAATAGGCCGGTACCGGCAGCCTGTCCTCGGGGAAATGCCGGCCAAGCGCTGTTTCGGTGCGTGCGAGCAGAACGGGTGCCAGATCGAACAAGACGTCGCGGAAGAAGTGCAGCCCCCAGGCGATTTCCTGATCGACGGTCGGCCGTTCCAGGCGCAATTCACCGGTCAGCCAGAGAAGCTCGATCTCCGCCCGCAGCGCCGTCGTCAGCCGATCCTGCTCGAAGGGTGTCGGGTCGCCGCGATCGAGTTGAACCAGCAAGGCATGGATGCGGCGGTGGATTTCCAGAACCGTGACGCGACGGGTCTCGGTCGGATGCGCCGTGATCGTCGGGCAGATCGCGAGGCGCTCGAGCAGATCCGCGATGGCGGACGGGTCGGCACCGGCGGCCGCCGCCTGGCCGATGGCGTGCGACAGGGTGCCGTTGATACCGTCGGGCCCGCCGCGCCGTTCGATATCCCGGCGCTCGGTATCGATGGCCAGTTCATCGGCGATGGTCAGAAGCTGCAACCAGATGCCGATCGCCTGCAGCACGCCGCCGCGCGCTGTCTCGCCGGCATGATGGGCGCGGTCGAGCGCCTTGCGGATCGCCGGATCGCGGGTGTCGACGACGGCGGCGAAGATCCGCCACAACAAAGCGGTCAAGGGCGTGTCCGCCGGATCGGACAGCGGCGCCGGGGCCTCGGCGTGCCCGCCCGCCGACAGACGCGCCGCCGTGGTCATCAGGCGACCCGATCGGCCGGCTCGCGCCCGGCGAAGAGGTCCTCGATATTGGCGACGACGCGCAGGCCCATGGCCCGCCGCGTTTCCCGGGTCGCGCTGCCGAGATGGGGCAGCAGCACCGCATTGTCGCAGGCCAGAAGGTCGGGGAGGATGCGCGGCTCGCCGTCGAAGACATCAAGGCCGGCGCCACCGATCGTCTCGAACCAGAGCGCCCGGGCCAAGGCGTGCTCGTCGACCACTTCGCCGCGCGCGGTATTGATCAGATAGGCATCCGGCTTCATCAGGTTGAGCCGCCGGACGTCGATCAGATGGCGGTTTGCGGCGCCGCCGGGGCAATGCAGCGAGACGAAATCGGCGCGCGGCAGGAGATCGTCGATGTCGGGGCACATCTCCGCCTTCACCTCGGCGCGGATTTCCTCGGCGACCGGCGAGCGGTTATAGGCGAGGATCTTCATGCCGAAGCCGAAATGGGCGCGCCGCGCGACGGCCTGGCCAATGCGTCCGAAGCCGATGATCCCGAGCGTCTTGCCCGTGACCTTCGAGCCGAGGAGATGCGTCGGCCGCCAGCCGGCCCAGTCGCTGTTGCGCACTTCGCGCTCGCCCTCGCCGGCGCGCCGGGCCACCATCAGCATCAGCGTCAGGGTGAGATCGGCGGTGCAGTCGCTGAGCACGTCCGGCGTGTTGGTGACGACGATGCCGTGCTCTTTCGCCATGGCGACGTCGATATGGCTGAACCCGACGCCGAAATTGGCCAAGACCCGGGTGCGCACCTTGGGCACGTCGAGCACATGGGCGTCGATGCGGTCGGTCACGGTCGGCAGGATCGCATCCGCCGTTTCGACCGCCGAGCGCAGTTCATCGGGTCTCAGCGGCCGGTCCATCCGGTTGAAGACGACATCGAAACGATCGGCGAGGACGGCCTCGACATCGCTCGGCCAGCGCCGCGTGACGACAATGCGGGGACGGGTCATGACGTTCTGCCTTCGCTTCATCCGACAAATTGCGTTTCCGGTGACCGGTCTGCCACGGACCGGCAAGGTCATGCCACGTCTAGGCTGCCTCTTTCTTGAGCGTGGCCGCCACCGTCGCGCCGATCTCGGACGGCGATGGCGCGATGGCGACGCCAACCTCGCGCAGGATCTCGACCTTTTCGCTCGCGCTTTCGCCGAAGGCCGAGATGATCGCGCCGGCATGGCCCATGCGGCGGCCCTTCGGCGCCGACAGGCCCGCGACATAGCCGATGACGGGCTTGGTCATGTGGTCTCGCACATATTCGGCGGCCGCCGCTTCCTGCGGGCCGCCGATCTCGCCGATCATGACGACAGCATGGGTGTCCGGATCGGCCTCGAACAGTTCGAGAATATCGCGGAACGACGAGCCATTGATCGGATCGCCGCCGATGCCGACCGACGTCGACACGCCGAGCCCCAATTCCTTGAGCTGGGAGGCGGCTTCGTAGCCGAGCGTGCCGGACCGGCCGACGATGCCGACATTGCCTTGGAGATAGATATGGCCCGGCATGATGCCCATCATCGCCTTGCCCGGGCTGATGATGCCGGCGCAGTTCGGGCCGATCAGCCGCATCCGGTTTTCCGCGCGATAGCGGCGCATATAGCGCTTCACCCGGATCATGTCCTTCGCCGGAATACCATCGGTGATCGAGACGCAGAACCTTATGCCGCAATCGGCGGCTTCCATGATGGAATCCGCGGCGAAGGGGGGCGGCACGAAGACGATCGATGCTGTCGCGCCGGTCACTTCTACGGCCTCGCGCATCGTATCGAAGATCGGGCGGCCATGGACCTCCGTGCCGCCCTTGCCCGGCGACACGCCGCCGACCACATTGGTGCCGTAGGCGATCATTTCCTCGGCGTGGAACGCGCCGATGCGCCCGGTCATGCCCTGCACCAGGACGGGCGTGTCGCGGTCGATCAGAATGCTCATGTCACGGCCTCCAAGGGCGTCGGCCGGTCGTTCTTCCAGGCGGCGACGGCGCGGTCGGCGGCTTCGGCCAGCGTGGCCGCGCGGATGATCGGCAGGCCGGACCGGGCCAGGATCTTGCGGCCCTCCTCGACATTGGTGCCGGCCAGCCGAACGATGACGGGGATTGACAGGGGATCCTTTTCGAGCGCCTGCACGACGCCATTCGCGACCCAGTCGCAGCGATTGATGCCGGCGAAAATGTTCACCAGGATCGCCTGCACATTGCTGTCGGAGGCGACGAGCTTGAAGGCCTTGGCGACACGTTCGGGCGTCGCGCCGCCGCCGATATCGAGAAAATTGGCCGGCTCACCGCCCGCCGCCTTGATCATGTCCATCGTCGCCATGGCAAGGCCCGCGCCATTGACCACGCAGCCGATATTGCCCTCGAGGCCGACATAGGACAGGCCCCGGTCGGCGGCCAGCGTCTCGCGCGGGTCTTCCTGGGACTTGTCGCGCAGTTCGGCGATATGCGGCAGCCGGTAGAGCGCGTTGTCGTCGAAGGTCATCTTGGCGTCGAGCGCCAGGAGATTGCCATCGTGTGTCAGCACCAGCGGGTTGATCTCGACCATGACGGCGTCGAGTTCCTCGAACGCCTGATAGGCGCCGAGAATGCATTCGGCGGCCTGCTGCACCTGCGCGGCCGGAATGCCGAGGCCGAAGGCGATCTCGCGCGCCTGGAAGGCCTGCATGCCGACCGCCGGCTCGACTACCGAGCGGATGATCGAGGCGGGCTTTTCGGCCGAGATGTCCTCGATCTCCATGCCGCCCTCCGCCGACGCGACGACCATGACGCGTTCCGTCGTCCGGTCGAGCACCAGGCCGAGATAGAATTCGCGGTCGATCGGCACGCCGCCCTCGACATAGACCCGGTAGACGACGCGGCCCTGGGGGCCGGTCTGCTGGGTGACGAGGCGCTTGCCGAACATCGCGTCGGCGGCCTGTTCGACCGCTTGTTCGCTGTCGCAGAGCTTGACGCCGCCGGCCTTGCCGCGGCCACCGGCATGGATCTGCGCCTTGACGACCCAGCGGTCACCGCCGATCTCGCGGGCGCGGTAGTGAGCTTGTTCGGGGCTATAGGCCAGTCCGCCGCGCGGAATGGGCACGCCGAACCGGGCGAGGATCTCCTTCGCCTGATATTCGTGGATATCCATGGCCGGGGCCCGTCACTCGGCGGCCTGCAGGATCGTCCCGCCGCGGCTTGTCGAGAAATACTCGATGGCTGCGCCGACGCCGGACCCCGTTTCGAACGGAATGCCGACGTCGCGCATGGCCAGTTCGGTGCCGCCAAGCGCCGACAGGACCATCATCTCGTTGAGATCGCCGAGATGGCCGATGCGGAACACCTTGCCGGCCACTTTCGACAGGCCGGCGCCGAGCGACAGGCCATAGGCGTGATAGGCGTGCCTGATCACGTCATTGGCGTCGAAACCCTCGGGAACCACGATGGCGCTGACGGTGTCCGACTGCCATTCGGGCCCGGCGGCGCAGAGCTCGAGACCCCAAGCGCGGACCGCGGCACGGACGCCGGAAGCCAGCCGGTGATGGCGCGCGAAGACAGTGTCGAGACCTTCGTCGAGCAGCATGTCGACCGCGGCGCGGAGGCCGCGCAGCATCGGCATGGACGGGGTGTAGGGGAAATAGCCGTCCGCGTTCGTCTTGATCATGTCGGCATAGTCAAAGAAGCAGCGTGGCAGTCTCGCCGTCTCGGCCATGGCGAGCGCCTTCGGGCTGACGCAGACGATGGCGAGGCCAGCTGGAAGCATGAAGCCCTTCTGCGAGCCCGACACGGCGACGTCGACGCCCCAGGCGTCCATCTGGAAATCGATCGAGGCGATCGAACTGACCCCGTCGACGAACAGAAGGGCAGGGTGGCCGGCGGCATCCAGCGCCCGGCGCACGCCGGCGATATTGGAGGTGACGCCGGTTGCGGTTTCGTTCTGGCAGGCGAGGACGGCCTTGATCTCATGGCCTGTGTCGGCGGCGAGCCGCTCGGCATAGATATCGAGCGGCACGCCTTCGCCCCACGGCGTCTCGACGATCTCGACGTCGAGGCCGAAGCGCTGGCACATGTCGATCCATAGATGGGAGAACTGGCCGAAGCGCGCGGCGAGGACCTTGTCGCCCGGCGACAGCGTGTTGGCGATGGCGGATTCCCAGCCGCCGGTGCCGGATGCCGGGAACACGAAGACCTGGCCGGTCTCGGTCTTGAAGATCTTCTTCAGATCGTCGAACAGCGGCTTGGTGAAGGATGCGAGATCCGGCGCGCGGTGGTCTTCCATCGGAATGTCGATGGCGTGGCGTATGCGGTCGGGCACATTGGTCGGCCCCGGCACGAAAAGCCCGGTCACTCCCGGCATGGCGATCCTCCTAGAGTTGCGCTCGGCGCGACCGGCTCGTTCCGATCGGTTGAGCGCATTTGCCGTGCAGGCTCTTCGCTACGGCCCGCATCCCGACGGACCTTGATCCCGGCCGACGAATGTCACAACATTCCGATTTACACAAAAGTGTAACCATATGGGTGGGTAAAAACCTGCCTATCAGGGCGGAAATGCCGGCAGGCGCAGCGTTGCGGCCTGTCTAAAAGGATGGGTTTTCACGCCATGGCCGGTCACCGGACGGCACCGATCGATATCGCGATCGCCGACAGCAACCCGCTCATGCTGGGAGCCTTGTCAGAGGTCTTCGACCGCGACGGGCGGTTCAGCCTCGTCTTCACCACCAAATCGGCCGAGGCTTTCCTGGAGACGGCGGCGCGCGTCCAGGTAGCAGTCGGCATCATCGACTGGGCGCTGCCGACGCTCGGCGGCGAGGAGCTGATCGGCGATCTGCGCTTGCTGCCGGCGCCGCCGCGCGTCATCGTCTATGCGTCGGGGGGCGCTCGCGAGACGCCGCGCCGGGCGATGGCGGCTGGCGCGGCCGGGTTCTGCTCGCGCGACGATCCGGTCGAGCAGCTTCTGGACATAACCGCCTCGGTGGCGGCGGGCAGGATGGTGTTCCCGTTCCTCGACATACGCGATCTCAACGCCGATCCGATCGACCGTCTGACCCAGCGCGAGCGGGCACTGCTCGGCGAACTGGCGCGCGGCCTGTCGAACAAGGAAATCGCCACTGGCCTCGATATCTCGGTCAACACGGTGAAGTTTCACCTGCGCAACCTGTTCGAGAAGCTCGCCGTCAGCAGCCGCGCGCAGGCCATCGCGCTTTATTACGATCGCGGCGCGGTCCGTCGCCCGCCGGACGGGGATGCGGAAGGCTGACGTTATGACGCGTTGCGCCCGACACCACGTCTAGAGCGAAAGCTCCTTCCGCAAGGTCGGCAAGGTGACATCCGGCGGGCCCTTCGCCACGAGACGCCCGCCGTCGAGGATCCAGACCTCGTCCATCAGGGCGGCGATCGCGTCGTTGTGGGTGATGAGCAGTGTCGTCGCCGGCGTTTCGGCCACGAGCTTTTCGACGAGCGCCGGCCCGTCCCGGTCGAGCGCGTCGTCCGGCTCGTCCAACAACATGAGGCTTGGATTGGACAGCGCCGCGCGGGTCAGGAGCACGCGCCGGATCTCGCCGGACGACAGGTTGCGTCCGGCTTCGGCGACCTTGCCGGACAGGCCGCCGAGCCGCGCGACGACATCGCCCAGGCCGAACCTCGCGGCGCAATGCAGGATCGCATCGTCGTCCGGATCGCCGCTCACGCCCATGGTGAGGGCCCGGCGCAGTGTGCCGGCGAGGATCGGGGAGCGGGTTCCGACAAAGGCGATCAGGTCGCGGCGCTCGCTGGTGGACAGCGCGATCGTTTCGCGATCGCCGAGCGTGACCGTGCCGCTGTCGGGTTCTTCCAAGCCGGCCGCGAGGCTGAGAAGCGTCGACTTGCCGGCGCCATTGGGGCCCATGATCGCGATCTTCCGGCCTTGAACCGCGCAGACATCGATCGGGGCCAGGGCGCCGGCGCGTGCCTTCGTGAAGGACAGGCATTGCGGCGTGGTCTCGCCTGTCGCCCCCGCCATTGCCTCCGTCGAATTCGCCGCCCCGGCCGCAACCGCGCCGGTGCCGTGCGGCAGCGTGGGCACCGACAGGAGATCGCGGCATTTGTCGCGCGCGACCGTCCAGGCGCGGTGGCGGTCCCAGACGCCGGCGAGATCGCGCATCGGCTGGATCATCAGGCCGACGGCGGCCAGCGCGCCGGCCGCTTCGGCGCCCGATGCACCGCCCATCAGCGCGGCGAGGAACACGGCGGCGGCCGCGAGGCCCGACACCGCGTCGGGGATGGCGCGCAACAGGGCGGCGCCGCGCGCCCGCTCCAGGGCCGCATCGATCAGGTTTTCGGTGCGCTTGAGGATATGGCGTGTTTCGGTCCGCATGCGGCCGAGCAGCCGCAGTTCCGGCGCATGCGGTACCCGCTCGCTCATATCGGCCGCGAGACGTGCCCGCCTGTTGCGCAGCCGCTTATGGGTCGGGCCGAGGCGCGGGCCGGCGAGCGCCATGGCGCCCAGGCCGACCGCGATCGGGATCGCGGCGGCGATCCCGAGGCTTGGGTTGAGCAGGAACAGGGCGGCGGTTGCCAGCGGCAAGACGATCAGCGAGGAGATCAACCGCGCCAGGCCAAGGCTCACCCAGCCGCGCACCGCCGACAGATCGCCGACGAAGCGAAGGGCCAACGCGCCGCTGCGCCGTTGTGCGATATCCCGCGCCGACACCCGGGACAGATGTTTGAAGAGCTTGACCCGCAAGGCCGCGACATAGTCCTGGCCGACACGCTCGGCGACGACGCGCTCGTGATACCGCAACAGCGCGATCGCGAGCCCCGACAGGGCGACGAGCGTCAGCGCGACGACCGGCACCGTCGCCGAGAGATCCCGGAACGCGGCGAAGACGTCGCGCGTCGCGAAGGCGGCGATACCCGCCGATGCCGCCTGGCCGAGCGCCAGGCCGATGATGACCGCGATGCCCTTGCGCCGGCCATTGCCGGAGATCGGCGGCAGGGCACTCATGACGCGGGGTCCTGAAACCGCGACCGGATACCGCAGAGGCGCTGACAGGTCGCACAATTGGCTGGCTGGCGGCCCGACAGGGACGCGGTTCCCGGGGACGGGACGTCGTTTCCGTCTTTGCCTGAGATGACGATCCGGTCGAGCCCGCCGCACTGGACGCATTGCCCGAAGTCGTGGCCGCAGGCCGACAGGGCGATGAAGCTTATGCGCGGCGTCAGGCCATGCCGGCGGGCCGCCTGTTTCAGGGCTTTCGCCCAGTTGACCGCGCGGGCGAGCCGGTGGCGGCCCTGCTGGGCGTCGATCACCGGGTCGCTGCGGGTGTTGCGGTCGCGCATGTGATCGTCGGCCCCGACGCAGACCTGGATCGGGATCGACAGAAAGCGCTTGATCTTGTCGCCCGTGACCGCCGCCCATGGATCGCCTTCGCCTGGCCAGGGCGACAGTCCGTGCGGAAACCGTGTAGTGTCGGGAAAGGTGTACCACCCGGCCGACGCGGTTGTCAGCCGGGAGACGGTTTCCGGGTGGAGCATGGCGAACCGGTGCGCGAACTGCGCCCCACCCGAAAAGCCGAAGAGGTCGAATTGCGGCGTCCGCCAGATGCCTTCCCGCCGCAGCCGGGCCATCAGGGCGAGCAGGGCCAGATCGGCCCGCCCGCGTCTGATGGCCTGCTGATAGCGTGGCCAGCGATCGACGTCGAACAGCGGCGCGATCACCGGCCGGCCGAGCGCGTTGGCCTGTTCGGCGAACAGCTCCGCCTGCTGGCGCGCGTCACGGCGCAGGCCGTGGACGGCGACCAGCGGCGGCCGGTCATCGGATATCCGGCGGGGCAGGGCCAGCCAGCAATCCAGATCGGCCGAGCCTGGCCTCGGCCGGAAGTCGAGGCCGTGGGCCGGGGCGGGGAAGGTCATGGCATATGCGGTTGCCGACAACATGTTGAACGCCTTCTTTCTCGAATGTCAGGCAACGGCGCCGAACACTTCCTCGGCACGCTGCGCGGGCAGCATGTCGAAGATCATGTGGATCCGGTCCTGATCGCCGTCATTGAAGGCTTCGTGCATCTGGTCGTTGTCGAACCACCACAACTCGCCTTCGCGCATGCGCACTTCTTCGTCGCCCGCCTTCAGCCAGGAGCCGTCGGCCGAGCGCAGCACGAAATGGTAGCGATTGCGGACGCGGTAGTATTCGCCGCGATCGATATGCGGATAGACGCGCTTGCCGGCCGGCAGGCAGACGATCTTCGCGCGTCCCAGAATGCTGTATTGCTCGCGGGCGACGTCTTCGAGGAACTTGCGCGCCAGCACGAAACGCTGCGATCCCGTGGTCCAGCGGCTTTCATGCACATCGCTGCGCTTGCGGTTGCCAATGGCCGACTTGCGCAGGCCGCGCAGCGGAATGGCCAACGCCTCGCGCTGCACCTTGATCTTGTCCTGGCGTCCGGTCGACTGGGCCCAGGCGTCTTCGATACCGTCGATCTCGTCGAGAAACGGCTTCGGATCGACATCCGACTTCAGGCGTTGGAAATACTGCATCGTGCTATCCTCTCTCTTTGGGATGGGGGTCAGGTCGTTCCGGAAAGGACAACGGCGGGGGGTGAGCTTTATTCCGCCGCTGCATGGAAAATCCGGGACGCACCGAGGGTTTTTGGCGACCGGTCAGGCGGCTATGCCACTTGCCGGCACGGGCGCCCTGAGGGCGGGGCGGAAGCGCGCCACGACCTCTTGCGGATCGCAGAGCTGTTCGCGGGTGATATGCGGCACGCCGGTCGTCGTGGTGGCTTCCGCGACCGCGAGCGGCGAGCGGGTGACCATACCGGACACCGCCATGGGCCTGAGGCCATGGCGTTCCAGCACGCCGACGCCGCCGACCGAGCCGAGCGCGTCGGGTGCCGCGAACAGCAGGCCATCCAGCCTGTCCTTGATGCGCGACCCGGCCAGGATCGCTGCCGTTTCCTTCTGGAAGACGCCGTCGGCGATTTCGACGACCACGATCTGCGCGCCGCCCGCGGCGGCCTGCCCGACCAGGGTCTCGAAGGCGTCCTCGATGCGCGACAGCGGCACCCGGAAGGTCGATGCCAGTCCGGCATCGGTGAAGTCGAAGGTGGCGATGCCGGTGTCCTCGAAGGCCAGGAAGTCGCCGAAGGAGCCGGTGCCCGTGACCTTGGCGCCGGCCACGGCATAGCCCGCGCGCGACAGGCCATAGGCCAGGCTGACGGCCGCCGTCGTCTTGCCGGCATTCATCGATGCGCCAAACACGCCGAGAACGGTGACGTCCTGGGGGATGGCGCGCTTTTCGAGGCCGTATCGGCCGACATTGATGACGCTGCCGGTATCATCCGTCACGAGGCCGATCGGCCGGAAGGCGGTCGGCGGCGCCATTCTCTCATGGGCATGTTCGACCGTGCCGACGACCCCGCCGCCGGCCAGGACATGGCCCATGTCGGGGGCGACCTTGGCGACACCCTGGAACTGGTCGGGGGCATAGCGGTCGCCGACACAGGCGACGAACAGGTCGCCGACATAGCTCTTCTTATAGCGTTTCGACGTCAGTTGCAGCCGGCGGTGCTGGCTGATCTCGGTGAGTTCGCCGAGCAGGAGATCGCCCGGGCGCGCGGCGTCGATCTCCGGCGACAAGGCCACGGCATGGCTCCGGTCGACCCGGCGGGTCGTGAATGTCCAATGCGCCTTGGCCAGCGCCGCGAGATCGTTGGCACGAGAGGCTTGCATGAAAGGCTCCTGTCGGTCGGTTGGCCGGCGGATCGCGGCGTGCCAGTTGGGTCTTGGCTGAGGGAAAGGCGCGGGGGCCGGCGCTCTTGCGTTGTCGCCGTCGCCATCGACGAAGGAGGCGGGCTGCAAGGGCGGCACGTCGCGGGTGGCGGCGTCATGAAAGGGATTGAAGCCGTCGTCATGCGGCTCGGCGGGGGCCGGCGTCGCGGCGTCGGCGATCAGCGCTTCCGAGAGGATCGCGATATCTTCACGCATCTACGTCTCCTGTGTTTCGGGTCCGTCTTTGGAACCACGGCAGGAAAACGCTTCGGGCTTGTACGTATTCCCCGGCAGGGAAACTTTTTTTGCGATTGGCTGTCGGTGGCCGGATATTGGCGGTCCGGGGTCGCGGATCAGGCGCCTGAAGTCCTTGAAATCCGGGGCAAGCCTGACGGTGACGGCGCGCGACTGCGCGTCGGTCAAATGCGTCTGGCTTAAGGCGAGATTGGTTTAGCGCAGGCCGTCGAGTGCGGCCTGTTCGGCCTCGGCCGACAGCGGCGCGCCGGCGCCGATCGCCGACAGATAGGCATCGAGCGCTTCGAGGGACGATGCGGGCGCGAACGCCGCATCCGGCGCCCCGGCGACCACGACGAACCGCAGCCGCCACGCCTCGTCGGCCGCGCAGGCGACCGACACGATGGTCGAGCGGTCGGCGGTGTCGACTTCGAATTCCCGGCAGAGGCTGTCCGCGTCATCGTTGAATGACGCGATGGCCCGGAAACGGGTACCGTCCTCGAGCGTCAGTTCGTCGCCGGACGGCACCGTGCGGAGCGCGGTCGCGATGGCCGGATTGTCGATACCCGCCGCCAGGATGCCGCCCGACGGCGCCGGCGCGCCCGCCGTGGCGACGAGATAGCCGATCACCCCGCCCGCCGCGAGCATCAGCGAGGCGGCCAGCGCGTAGTCCAGCCGGACGCCGAGAAAGGACGGTTTCCTGGCGTTCGAACGCCTGCCGTTCGCGTTTCTGGTGGTCTGGTTCCTGGCGAGCGGGACGACGGTGTCGCCGGCGCCGGCTGTCGTCTCCGGTGCTGGCCCGGATTCTGGCGCCGCATTGGCCGTTTCGTCATGCCGCGCCACCAGATCGGCGATGCTGTCCTTGAGGGCCGCCGGCACCGGCGCCTCCAGAAGTGGCTCGAAGGCGTCCGAGGCTATGGTCCGCGTCTTGGCGAAAACGGCCAGGCGCGCGGCCAGGCTGGCGTCCTGTCGCAGCGCTTGGTCGATCTCGGCGCGCTGTTCAGCGGTCAGCTCGCCATCTGCATAGGCCATCAGCATCGCGTCGCTATATCTTTCTTCCATTGTCCTGGCCCCTGATTGCCAATAAAACGCCGCTAATCGGCATTTATTCCCAACACGCCGGCAAGTTTCTTGCGGGCCCGCGCCAGACGGCTCATCACGGTGCCGATCGGTATGCCCAGCACCTCGGAGGCTTCCTGATAGGTCAGCTCCTCGACACAGACCAAGACGAGCACTTCGCGCTGATCGTCGGGCAGGTCGACCATGGCCGATTGGGCGGCCTTCAGCATAAGCGTGTTTTCGGTCAGCGTCCGGCCGTCGTCGCCCGCGGTGTCGAACAGCGCGTCGATATCGACGCTGACGCCTTGCGACTTTTGCTTGCGCAACTGGTCGATCCAGGCATTGCGCATAATCCTGAACAGCCAGGCGTCGAGCCGCGTGCCGGGCTGATAGCCCTGCTGGTTGGCGAGGGCCTTCTCGCAGGTGATCTGCACGAGATCGTCCGCCGTCGCCCCCGACCGGGTGAGCGACAGGGCGAAGCGCCGCAGATTCGGCAACAGCGCAATCAGTTCCTGCCCAATCGAGTGCGTCATTCAACGCTCCAGGGGGAATTCAGCGGTCATGGAATAAGATACCGTCCCGCCCGTTGTAACCATCGTCTGTAACACCGCAGTCAGCACATGCCCCGGGAGCCGAATGTGTTCAAGTTCCAGCAATCCCTATCGATCGGTGGTCTTTCCTGCACGAAGCTTGCCGTGCGCCTGGCTTTCCTGTCCGGCCTGGCGACGGCGTGGATCGTGATACCGCCTCTTGCCGATACGGCGCTGACGATCGCCTGGGCCGATGACGGTGATGGCGGGGACAATGGAGACAGTGGCGATAATGGTGACAGCGGAGACGATGGCGACAGCGATAGCGACAGTGATAGCGGAGGCGTGGGCGGTGTCGGCGGCGGATCGTCCGGTGGTCGCGGCGGATCGTCCGGCGGCGGGTTGTTCGGTGGCGGTGACCGCAATGATGACCAGCGCTGGCGCGGATCGTCGGGACAGCAGGGACTGTTCGAGCGTCTGCTTCGGCCACGGAACGCCGAGCCGCCGCGCCAAACGCGCCAGCCGCAGCGGCAAAGACGCGCCCCGGCCCGGCCCGCGGCCCCGCCGCCGCCACCTCTGCCGGATTTCGCACCGGCCGAAATCATCGCGCTTGGCCTGACCGAGCCGAGCATCGACGAATTGGAAGCGCTCGGTTACACGGTTCTTCAGCGCGACAACATCACCACCGTCGGCGCGTTCCTGACCCGTCTGCAAGTCCCCGATGGCACTGGTCTTGAAGACGCGCGGACCGCCGTCGAGGCCGTTCAGCCGGGCGCCCAGGCCGATTTCAACCATTTCTACCGGCCAGGAGAAGCCGAGCCCTGCGATGAGCTGTGGTGCGTGGCGCCCAATCTGATCGGCTGGCCGGATCCCAAGGCCAATGACAGCTGCATCGCGGATGTGACGATCGGGATCGTCGATACGGGCATCAATGTCGATCACGAAGCGCTGCGCGACAGCGAGATCACGCTCATCGACGTGGTTGAGGCTGACCGTCCGAGCTCCGGCCAGGAGCATGGCACGGCTGTGGCGTCGATGCTGGTGGGATCCTCCGATACCCGCTCGCCGGGCTTGTTGCCGGGCGCTCGTATCGTCGCTGTCGATGCCTTCTATCGCGGCGACCGGGGTGACGATCGTAGCGACGTCTTCACATTGATCCGCGCGCTTGACGGCCTGGCCGAAAGCGGCGCGGTGGTCATCAATATGAGCCTCGCCGGGCCGGCCAATGCGCTGCTTGAAGACATGATCGCGCGGCTCAGCGATCGCGGTATTCTTCTCGTAGCCGCCGCCGGCAATGCGGGTCCACGATCCGATCCGGCTTTTCCGGGGGGCTATGATGACGTGTTCGCCGTGACGGCCATCGACAATGGCAAGCGCATCTACCGGCGGGCGGGACGCGGGCCGCATATCGATTTCGCTGCACCCGGTGTCGAGGTCTGGACAGCCGCATCCATTCGCGGCGCGCGCACGCGGACGGGAACGTCGTTCGCGACGCCTTTCGTCACGGCGGCGCTCGCGGTCCTGCGCAGCGGCAATCCCGATCTCGAAACCTATGATGCGGCTAAGTCGCAACTGACGGCGATTGTCACGGACCTGGGCGATCCGGGCTTCGACGAGGTTTTCGGGCATGGCCTGATCCAGGCGACGGGCTTGTGTCCCGATTGAGCGGGCGAGCTTGTAACCCCGAGGGGGCCGGCGGGCGGGGTCCAAGCCTGGAAACCGAAATCGAACTTGCTGCATTTGCCAAGCATTGCCCTTAGTCATTGGGCGGCTGGAGGCGCAATCTGGGCCTGGAACGCCCATGCCGAGATTTTGATTCCCGACCGGCTTGGCCCTCTTTCGCAGGTCGTCTGGACTTTCCGGCCGAACAAATCAAACGCGGCGCTTGAATGAACAAACGATTGTTTGGTTAAATACCGAGCATCGGTTCGCCGCCGGCTGTCCAGCCGGTATTTCGTGGGTCAGGCCGGCGCTTGGATTGCGCGGGCCTGTATCTGCGGAATGTGGATGTCTCGCGCCGTGGCGGGATGATCGGTGGCGCGGAAAGACATGCAAGAAAACAATGAGCCGCATGGCGACGCCATGCGAGTGTCAGGGAGGAAGAGCATGATGAAGAGATTTGGCGTTCTGGGCGCCGCCTTGGTATTCGCCTGCGGCCTGGCCGCGATCCCGGCGCAAGCCGAGGACTATCCGTCGCTCAGCCTGCGCATGGCGCATCCGTTGCCGCAGAGCTGGCCGGGCGTCGAATGGGATCAGTGGTGGGCCGAGCAGGTCGAGGAGCGCTCGGGTGGCAAGATCGATATCGAGATCTTCTGGTCGGGCCAGCTTGGTGGACTGCTTGAAATCAAGAATCTGGTGTCATCGGGGGCGGTGGATATCGGTGTCTTCGCCCAAGCCGTGCACGCTTCGGAAATGCCGCTGACGGCGGTCGCGGCGGGTCTCCTCAACCGGGTGTCGGCCGATCCCGAAACCGCGCATGTGCTGGCCCGCGACACCTATGCCACCGCACCGGTTCAAGCCGAACTCGAGGGGCTGAACCTCAAGCCGCTGAAATGGACGGTCACGACGCCCTACCGCTTCCTGTGCAACAAGCCGATCGACCAGATGGCCGATCTTGACGGCATGCGCATCCGCGCGGTCGGGGGCGCCTATGTGCCGATCTGGATGGAATCCTACGGCATCGTGCCGACCCGCGTGCAAGCGCCCGAAATCCGCGAGGGACTCCAGCGGGGCACGCTCGACTGCAATTTCGGGCCCATCGAATGGGTGCCGTTCTTCGACCTGCAGCAAGTCGCCCCCTATCTGTCGGACATCAACACCGGAACTTTCACGACCTTCCAACTCTACGTGCCGGCAAACACCTTTGCGAGTTGGCCCGAAAACGTGCGCACGCTGATGACCGACGTCGCACAGGAAGCCATGCGGATGGAGCTTGACTCATTGGCGGAGGTCGAGGCGACCGCCATGGGCGCCTTCGACGAAGCCGGTGGGCAGGTCATTGAACTCGCGGACATGGATGATTTCGTTGCGGCGTCGCCGGACATGATCGCCGTCTGGGTCGACACCATGACCGGCGACGGCATGGCCGACCAGATCCAGCCCCTGATCCCGCTTCAGCGGGCCGCGGCCGAGAGCTTCGCGCCGTAGTCTTGGGTGCCTCTTGACGAGCCGCCTTTGCCAACCGTCACGCTTGGCGCCACGATGACCTCCGTGGCGCCCGCGCGCCTTTTCGCGGCGCGCGGGCCCGCATCCACCACGCCGCGAGGGACGCGTGACGCTTCTTGAACGCATCGAGACGGTGGCGATCTGGATCGCGGCGGCCGCCCTGTTCGTGGTGATGGTGGTCGGCGCGGTCGACATCGTCATGGGCGAGGTCTTCGGCAGATATCTGCCGTTCAAGGTCGATCTGTCCGGGATGTTGCTGGCGGTCGCGATCTTCCTGTCCTGGCCGTTGGCCCAGCGTCATCGCGACCATATTCGCGTCGATCTCTTCCTGCGCCATGCCTCGCCCGGCATGCTGCTTCTGTCGCGCGGCCTCGGCCTGGCTTGCGGGTTGCTCGTCTTCGGCCTGATCGCCCATGGCGCCTGGCATCTCGCGGTCGACAGCGTCGCGATACGGGAGGCTTCGGCGGCGACGCTCGGCTTTCCCATCTATCCGGCCAAGGTGGCCGCGGCCGTCGGTGCGAGCCTCACCGTTCTCGTGATCGCCCATCAGATCATCAGCGCATTGCTGCGTCGGCTCAGGACCCGTGACGGTGGAGCGTCGCGTTGAGCGGGCTCGCTACCGGCGGGATCGCCTTCGCCTGTCTGCTTGGTCTGTTGGCGTTCGGCGTGCCCGTTGCCTATGCCATGGCGACGGTCGCCGCGATCGGTCTCTATCTCACCGTCGGGCCGGGCTTTCTGTTCTCGACCTTCGAGACCATGCCCTACACGCTCGGCAGCGACTACACCTTCGTCGTCGTGCCGATGTTCGTTCTGATGGGAGCGATCGCCTCGCGGGCCGGCATTATCGGCGATCTTTACACCGCCGCTTATCGGCTCCTGAGCTGGTTGCGCGGCAGCTTGTTCATGGCGACCGTTCTGGCCCAAGCCGCCTTTGCGGCGGCGTCGGGGTCGACGGTTGTCGCATCGAGCGTTTTCACGCGCATGGCGTTGCCGGAGATGCTTCGTTTCGGCTATGCGCCAGGCGTCGCGGCCGGCTGTATCGCGGCCGCCGGGACGCTTGCCGGCCTGATCCCCCCGTCGATCGCGATGGTGTTGTTTGCCGTTTTGACAGGCCAGCCGATCGGCGCCCTGCTGATCGCCGGCATTCTGCCGGGGCTTCTGACGGCGGTAGCCTACATCATTGGCATTCGCGTCTTTCTCGTGTTCAAGCCCGATTGGGCGCCGGCGCATCGCGAAACCGTCAGCTGGGGCGACCGGTTCGGCTCGCTGGCGCGTATCTGGCCGGTCGTCCTGCTCATGCTGATCGTCATGGGAGGGATTTATTCCGGCCTGTTCCCGCCGTCGGCGGCGGGAGCCGTCGGGGCGGCTGGCGCGCTCGTTATCGCGCTCGCCATGCGGCGATTGTCGGGCGGGCAATTGAAGGATGCGCTGATCGAAGCGGCCAAGATCTCTTGCGTGATCTTTCTGATCGTGATCGCGGGGCTCCTATTCAGCCGGTTTCTTTTGATCAGCGGCTTCATAGGCGATCTGCGCGGGCTGGTGCTCGGCACCGAGCTGGGTCTCTACGGCTTCATCGCCATCACCATCGTCCTGTTCCTGATCTTGGGAATGTTCGTCGATTCGGTGAGCCTTCTCGTCATCACCATGCCGTTCCTGTTCCCCATTTCCCAGGCGATCGGCATGGACCCGATCTGGTTCGGCGTGCTGGCGGTCAAGTTGATCGAGATCGCGGCCATCTCGCCGCCGGTCGGTCTCAATCTTTATGCGGTGCTCGCAGCCGCCGACGGCAAGGTGCGCTCTGGGCAATTGTTCCGCGGTGTCGTGCCGTTCCTGATCATCGAGGCGATCGTGCTCGCGCTCCTGATCGGCTTTCCGCAGATCTCGCTCTGGCTGCCGAATACGATGGGGTGACCGTGATGAACAGCCTAATGCCTTCAGGGGGTTACGTTGAATGATTGAACCGGTTGACGAATCCGCCAAGGGGAGCCGCGTGACGCTCGAACGCGACGGCGCGGTTGCCTGTCTCACCCTGTCCAATCCGCCGCGGGGTTACATGGACGAGGCCATGGAGACGGCGCTGGCTGCCCATGTCGACGCACTCGAAGCCGATGACGCGATACGCGTCGTGGTTCTGACGGGCGGTCAGGACGGCGTTTTCGTGCGCCATTATGATGTCAGTGTGATCGAGGCGCGTGGCCGGGCGCTGGCCGCGCGCGGTCTTGGCTTCTCGACCGACCGGCCCGTTCCCGAGGCACCGATCCATGCGACGCTGAGGCGTATGGAGCAAAGCGGCAAGGCCTATGTCGCGGCGTTGAACGGCACCGCGATGGGCGGTGGATTCGAACTGGCGCTCGCCTGCGATATCCGCCTCGTGCAGAACGGCCCGCACCATCTCGGCCTGCCGGAGATCAATCTCGGTATCCTACCCGGCGCCGGGGGCACCCAGCGCCTGCCACGGCTGATCGGCCATGCGCGGGCTGCCCGCATGATGCTGCTCGGCGATACGCTGACCCCCGAAGCGGCACTGGCATGCGGCTTCGCCATGGCGGTCACCGATGGGCCGGTCCTGCCGGATGCCATGCGGGTGGCGCGGCGGCTCGCGGCGAAACCCGCCGCGGCTCTGGCCCATATCAAGCGGCTGCTGCGCCTTGCCGGCGACACTCCGCTCGATGATGCGCTTGCTGCCGAACGGACCCTGTTCTGTGACCTGATGATTTCCGACGACGCGCTCGCGCTGATGGCCGAATGGACCCAGGGCAAGCGCACGATCCGCGATGATCCATGACCTTTTCGCCTGAACCGCCGATACGAGAGACAGCCATGACCGATACATTGGACGACCCGCAGGTCTATCTGCCGGATCTCTGGGCCACCCATGCCCGTTTCTATCCCGATAAGCCGGCGCTCGTATGCGGCGGCCGGACGCGCACCTGGCGTGCGTTCAACGAGGGGATGAACCGGGTCGCCAATGCCCTCCTGGCCAAGGGTATCGGCAAGGGTGACCAGGTCGCCGTCCTGATGGAGAATTCGGTCGAGATCCTCGAAGTCATTTTCGGCGTTGTCAAGGCGGGCGCCTGCGTCGTGCCGCTGTCGGGCCTTCTGACCGGCGCGCAGCTCGCGACGCTGATCGACGACTGCGACGCCAAGATGCTGATCCTGTCCGCAGAGTTCCTCGACCGGATCGCGCCCGAACGTGCGACCCTGACCAAGATACGCGACGATGGCTGGATCGCGGCCGATTTCGAGGCGGATGGCTGGCAGAGGCTCGAAACGCTTCTGGATGGCGCCTCGAGTGATCAGCCGCCGGTCCGCCACGAGATGACCGATCCGTTCAATATCATCTATTCGTCTGGCACGACGGGCCTGCCCAAGGGGATCGTGCAGACCCATCGCGCACGGCTGCACTGGGCCTTTTCCAATGCGGTCGAGATGGCTTTCTCCAGTGACAGCCGGGCGCTGACCACGACCGCGCTCTATTCCAACGGCACCTGGCTCATGGTGCTGCCGGTTCTATTCGCCGGCGGCACGCTCTACGCCATGGACACGTTCGAGCCGGGTGGATTTCTGGAAACGGTCGCGCGCGAGAAGATCACCCATACCTTCATGGTGCCGGCGCAATATCTCATGGTGCTGGCACAGCCCGAGCTCGACGCCACGGACCTCTCGAGCCTCAAGACCATGTTGTCGGCCGGCAGCCCGCTTCGGCGCGATACCAAGCGCGACGTCATCGCGCGGATGGGGCCGGGCCTTTACGAGCTCTATGGTTTTTCGGAAGGCTTCGCGACCATCCTCAAGCCGCATCAGCATCATGAGAAATTCGCCAGCGTCGGAACGCCGGTGATCGGTTTTGAACTGCGCATCCTCGACGAAGAGGGCAGGGAATGCCCGGCCGGCGTGGCGGGTGAGATCGCCGGCTATGGGGCCGGCATCATGCGCGAATACTATCGCCGGCCGGAGCAGACCGCCGAACTGATCTGGCGCGATGAGCGGGGCCGGACCTTCATCCGGTCCGGCGATGTCGGCAAGCTCGACGACGATGGCTTCCTTCACATCCTCGACCGCAAGAAGGACATGATCATCTCGGGCGGTTTCAACGTCTTTCCCGCCGATATCGAGGAGATCGTCGGCCAGCACCCCGATGTGCAGGATGTCACCGTCATCGGCGTGCCGCACGACAAATGGGGCGAGGGTTCGCTGGCCCTCATCATCCCGCGCGAGGGAGCGGTGCCGGACACAGATGCAGTTCGCGATTGGGCCAATGACAGGCTCGGCAAGCATCAGCGGCTCGTTGGCGTCGAGTGCCGTGAGGAGTTCCCGCGCAATGCCCTCGGCAAGGTGCTGAAACGTTTCCTGCGCGATCCCTACTGGCAGGATGTCGACACAGGTGCCGCGGAGTAAGGAAACGGCAGATGGACATTCAGGACAAGGCTGCGCTCGTCACGGGCGCGGGATCGGGGCTCGGTGCCGCGACGGCGCGGAAGCTGGCGGCTTTCGGCGCCAAGGTCACGGTCGTCGATCTCGGTGCCGAAGCGGCGCGGGCCGTGGCCGACGAGATCGGTGGCATCGGTTTTGGTGTCGATGTCGCCGACCCCGAAGGCCTTGCCGAGGCCTTCGCCCAGGCGCATGCGCGCCATGGCCCGGTGAGGATCCTTGTCAATTGCGCGGGCGTCGGGCCGAGTGAGAAGATCGTCAGCCGCGGCGCGCCGATGGCGTTCGAGGCGTTCGAGCGGGTCGTCCGGGTCAATCTGCTCGGCACCTTCAACGCGCTCCGGCTGGCCGCTGCCGACATGGCTGCCAGCGCGCCGGTGACCGGCGCGCGCGGCGACCGGGAACGTGGTGTCATCATCAATACCGCGTCGATCGCGGCCTTCGAGGGACAGGTCGGACAGGCGGCTTACGCCGCCTCCAAGGGCGGTGTCGCGGCGCTGACATTGCCGGCGGCGCGCGAACTCGCCCGTCATGGGATCCGGGTCGTCACCCTCGCACCGGGCGTCTTCGGCACGCCGATGTTCCATACGGTCGAGGAGGAATGGCGCGCCAAGATCGTCGACGGCATTCCGTTTCCAAAGCGCGAGGGCGATCCAGAGGAATTCGCCGATGCCGTGCGCTTCATCTGCGAAACGCCGATGCTCAATGGCGAGACCGTCAGGCTGGATGCGAGCGCGCGGCTTGCATGACCGACCCGACCGCATTGCCCGCTCCTCATGCAACGCTCTCCATCAAGAGAGGCGGCTTTTTTGCCAGCTTGGGGCGAGGGTTTCGCGAGCGCTGCCCTTCACCCTCTCCCCGCTGGGGGAAGGTGAGGGGGTGCCAAGACAGGCTCAGCGCTCCAGAATGACCACCGAACAGGCAGCCTCGTCGAAACCGATGACCCCGCCGCCATTTTCGGCGAGCGCGAGACGCGGCACACCGTCGCCGTTCCGACCCTTTGCCTGACGCGGCCCCGCTTCGCCGCGCAATTGCAGCATCAGCTCGTCGATCATCGACAGGCCCGTCGCGCCGACCGGGTGGCCCTTCGAGACGAGACCGCCGGACAGGTTGATCGGCCGGTCGCCGTCAAGCGCGGTGGCGCCGCTTTCGATGTAGTCGCCGCCCTTGCCCTCGGCGCAGAAGCCGAGCATCTCCGATTGGTAGATCTCGCAAAAGCTCGTGGCATCGTGCACTTCGGCGATCTCGATGTCGGCGGGACCAAGGTCGGCGAGCCTGTAGGCCTTGTCGCCGGCGATGCGGGATAGGCCCGGCTCGTCGAGGGCGCGATACTTGCCGCCCGACAGCGTTGACGCCCGTATCTTGACGGCCCGATCCTGAACGGCTTGCGGCTGGGCGCGGAGATAGTCCTCTGAGCAGAGCAGGGTGGCGGCCGCGCCGTCACCGATCGGCGCGCACATCGAGCGGGTTAGCGGCCAGGAGACCGGCCTGTCCTGCAGGGCCTGATCGATCGAGACCTCGAATTGGTATTGCGCCTTTGGGTTCATCGAGCCGTGATGGTGGTTCTTCGATGCGGCGATGGCGATCTGGCGCTGGGTCGTGCCGTGCCGCTTCATGTGATAGGCGGCCTGCATCGCATAGGTGTCCATGAAGACGGTTCCGCCGCCGCCATTGGGATCGAACGGCTTGTCGGCGGCTTTGCCGGCGGCCCGATAGTAGTCGTGCCATTCATGAGGGTCGAACTGGTCGATGCCGCCCTCGAAGATCTCCAGCGTGCGCTCGGCCGAATCGGGAAAGAACGTCTTCTCGACCCCGATGGCGAGCGACAGTTCCGCCTGGCCGGACAGGACGTCCTTCCAGGCGCCGTTGAAGGCCATCGAAGCCGTGGCGCAGCCGCCTTCGACATTGATGATCGAGACGCGTTCGGGAAACAAGCCCTCACGGACCAGCGGCGTGAAACAGACCTGGCCGCGAATGTTGCGCTGGCCGAACGTCCCCATGCCGCAATTGCCGAACCAGGCCTGTTCGATGTCCGCGCCCGTTTCGAGCCGTGCGTCATCGAGCGCGCCGAAATAGGCCTCGCGGGTCAGCTCCTTGAAGCTCGTATCCGGCAGCTTCGAGAATTGTGTGCTGAAGCTCCCGAGAACATAGACGTCGCGCATGACATTCCTCCCTTTAAGTCTCGGTCGCCGCGCTCAGGCCGTCAGCAGGATCTTGCCGCTGCGGCCCGGCCGCGCGGCATGGGCGAGGGCCTCGCCGATCCGGTCGAGCGGATAGCGCGCTTCGACAGGCGTTCGCAGCTCGCCCCGGGTAAGTCTTTCGGCAAGCCGGCCATAGATGCTGGCGGCGACATCGGGACCGGCCTTCTGGAACCAGGTCGCCAGCCAGAAGCCTTCGAGCCTGACGGCGCGGAAGACCAGATGAAATGGATCGACCTGGCATGGCGCGCCGCTCATCAGGCCGTAGCTGACAACGAGACCGCCATCGCAGACGGACGCCGCGAGCCCCGCCGTCGCCGTGCCGCCGATGGCATCGATCGCCATTTTCGGCAGATCGTCGGCCGCATCCCTCACGCGCGCGGCCAGCCGGTCTGGATCCGTGCCGTCATCGATGATAACCGCATCGGCGCCGAGGTCGGACAATCCTTCTGCCGCCCGTTCGCGACGCACGATGTTGAGCGTCCTGACGCCGTGTGCCCGGGCGGTCTGGATCAGGTTGCGACCGACGGCGGAATTGGCCGCGTTCTGCATGATCCAGTCGCCGGGCTTGAGGTCGACGAGCGTCAGCAAGGCTTCCGCGGTCGCCGGATTGGCCTTCAGCATTGCGGCCTGTTCGATGTCGACCGTGGCGGGGAGTTTGATCAGCGCGCTCGGCCTGGCAAGCAGCCTTTCGCGCCAGCAGTTCCCAACCATCGGCACCACCAGATCGCCGATGGAGAGTTCGGTGACACCGTCACCGATGCTTTCGACATGGCCGACGCCCTCAACGCCTGGAACCGCAGGCAAAGCGGGACGGATGCCGTAGCGCCCCTCGATCGTCAGGAGATCGGCTGGATTGATCGCCATGACGGCCATCTTCACGACGACCTTGCCCGGCTCCGCCACGGGGTCGGGGCGGTTTTCGACACGGGTCACCTGGTCCGGAACACCGAAGCTGTCGAACACGACCGTCTTCATTCAGCGAGATCCTTTTCCTGTCCCCTCATGCGGCGGCGACCCGCTTCTTCTGGGCCCTGAGGTCGAAACAGCGCGCATGCTCGCGCGGGTCCTGGCCGTCAGGAAAAATCAGACCCTTCTGGACCTTCTGCGTTCCCGTGGTCGGCAAGGTGTCGACGAACACGATCCAACCTGGCAGCTTGAAATAGGCGAGATGATCGCGGGCCTTGTCGAAGATCGCCTGGGCCGTGTCGCGGCCCGGTTGCGCACCGGACACGAGAACGATCGCGGCCAGCACCTCCTCGTCGCGCAGATCGTCCTCGATCGGCAGGACGGCGACCTGCTCGACGGCGTCGTGGGTGATCACGCCGTTCTCGACATCGGCCGCCGAGATATTCTCGCCCGAGCGGCGGATGATGTTCTTCTTGCGCTCGACGAAATGCAGCATGCCGCTCTCGTCCTGCGTGACGATATCGCCGGTATGGAACCAATCGCCACGCCAGACCTTCTCGGTCTCTTCGGGGTCCTTCAGATAGCCGGCGAAGAAGCCTTTTCGCGGGTCGCTGCCGGTCCAGCGGACGACGAGTTCGCCCGTTTCGCCGCGCGGCACCTCCCTATCGGCATCGTCGACCACGCGCGCGAGGAAGCTGTCCGTCGGGCGGCCGAAGGCGCGGGTCGTGATCCGACGCGGCTCATAGGCGTCGGCGAAGAAGCGCCCGGTTTCGGTCATGCCCCAGACTTCGACCATGGCGATGTCGAAGCGCTCCTCGAAGCGCGGATGGAGTTCCGGATCGAGGCCGGCGCCGAGGCCGAACCTGGCCTTGTGTTCCCTCTCTTCCGCGCAGGGCGGTGCCTTCAGGAGGATGGGCGGCACGACGCCGAGATAGTGCAGGGCGGTCGCGCGTGTCGCCACGAGATCGGCCCACCATGTCCTGGCATGGAAGCGATCCGGCATGATCAGGCAATTGCCGGTCAGCACCAGCGCCGTCGGCGTATTGATGCCGGCATTCACATGAAACACCGGAAGCGGCACGAAAAGCCGCTCGGCGTCCGGTTCCAGCGTCAACCGGCCGCCGAGTTCGGCATACCAGGTGCCGACGGCCATATGATAATCGTTGTCTATCAGGCAGCCCTTCGGTCGGCCCGTCGTGCCGGATGTATAGATCACGGCCGCTTCGGTCTTGCCGCCCGGTGTCTCCTCGCGCGCCGGCCAACGCGGCAGCGGCAGGACCGCCGGCGGATCGTCGGCGACCACGATCGGGAGCGGCGTCTCCCGCGCGGTCGCGACATCCGCCAGCCGCGCCGAATGGCCCCGATGGCAGACGGCGAGATCCGCCTCGGAATGGTCGAGCAGATAGGCGAGTTCATGGGCCAGATAGTCCGGATTGACCGGGACCTGGCTGACGCCGAGCGCGTTGAGCGCCAATTGATGCAGGAAATGCTCGGGGCGATTGTCGAGCATCAGCGCGACGCGGTGGCCGGGGCCGTATCCGGCGTCGCGATAGAGCCCGATCAGCCCGTCGACCTCGGCCTGGGCTTGCGCATAGGTTAGCTCGAGGCCGTCGGGGTGGTAGTCCCGGCCGGGCCGGGGCGGCACGCACAGAAATGCGTTCTCACCCTTGGCCTCTGCCGTTCGGGCGAATGCCTGATAGTAGGTTTCGGGCGTGGCCATGACGGTGATCAGCGCTTCAGATTCTCGATCAGCATGGCCATGCCCTGGCCCGCGCCGAGGCACATGGACAGGATCGCATAGCGCCCGCCCGTGTCGGCGAGGTGGTGCATCGCCGTCATGGTCATCCGCACGCCAGTCAGGCCCGGCGGATGGCCGAGCGAGATCCCGCCGCCATAGAGGTTGTGCGCGTCGCGCGGGATACCGAGCTGGCGTTCGGCATGCAGGTTGACGACCGCGAACGCCTCGTTGATCTCGAAATAGTCGATATCGCCGACGCTCATCCCCTGCCGGTCGAGCAGCATGCGGATCGCCGGTACCGGACCATGCCCCATGATGCGCGGTGGCACGCCGACCACCGCATAGTCGAGAACGAGTGCCTCGGGCGCGCAACCCTCGGCTTCGAGGGCTGTCCGGTCGCCGACGACGACGAAGCCGGCACCATCGGTGACACCACTCGCATTGCCGACGGTGACCTTGCCGTTCTCGCGGAAGGCGGGGCGCAGTCTGGCGAGCTTTTCCGGCGTCGCGTCGGTGCGCGGATACTCATCGGTCGCGAACAGGGCCGTCTCGCCGCGCCTGCCGGCCGGGACCTCGACCGGCACGGTCTGGCGCGCCAGGAAGCCGCTGTCGATCGCCGCGAGCGCCCGCTCCTGGCTCATGACGCCCCAGGCATCCATGTCCTCGCGGGTGTATTGGAAATCCTCGGCGAGATTTTCCGCCGTCTCGCCCATATATTCCTGGCTAAACGGGCAGCGATAGGCCCAGTCCAGCATGTCGTCCATCTGCACCGGTCCGCGCTTCGGCCCCCAGCGCATGTCGGTCACGACATAGGGCACGCGCGAATAACTCTCGCCGCCGCCGGCAAGTGCAATGCGGCTGTGGCCGTCCTTGATCTGCTGGCTGGCCGAGATGATCGCCTGTAGTCCCGAACCGCAGGCGCGCACGACATCGAGCGCACCGGCTTCTTCCGGCAGGCCCGACTTCTGGCAGACGACGCGAGAGGCGAACAAGGTGTCGCGCCCGCTCGGCACCGTGGTGGCGAACACCATGTGGTCGACGGCGTCAGCCTTGAGCCCGCTGCGGTCGATGCAGGCGCGGCCCATCGTGCCGGCCAGTTCCAGCGTATCGACATCCTTCAGCGCGCCGCCGAAATCGCCCATCGGCGAACGCGTGCCGGCGGCCAATGCGATATGCGGTTCCATGGTCATTGCCTCCCAGGGCCTTGTGCGCCGCCTTGTCGGCGGGGACTTTTTGTCGGCGTCTTAGTCGTCACATGAGATCGACGGGCAAGCGGCGCATGCCGCGCATGATCAGCGCATCGAGCCATTCGGGCGGGTCGTCGTCGGCAAGCCGCATGTCGGGAAAGCGCTCGATCAGGGCCGGGATGGCGATCTGTGCCTCGAGCCGGGCGAGGGGCGCGCCGAGGCAGAAATGAATGCCGGATCCGAAGGTGACGTGGCGATTGGGGCTGCGTCTGAGATCGAGTTCGTCCGGCCGGTCGAACTGGCGCGGATCGCGGTTCGCGGCATTGAGCATGATGAAGACGCGGTCGCCTTTCTTCATCTCGACGCCATGCAGCGTGTGGGTCTCGGCGACGACGCGGGCGATGGAATTCGACGGTCCATCATAACGCAGGAACTCCTCGACGGCCGAGACGATCAGGTCGGGATCGGCGCGCAGCTCGTCGCGTTGCTCGGGATGCCGCATCAGGATCAGGGCCGAGTTGCCGACGAGATTCGTCGTCGTTTCGTGGCCGCCGAACAGGATCAGCATGCAGGAGGCGACAAGTTCGTCTTCGCTCAGGCGCGCCTGACCGTCGGCACTCTCGGCGTCGCGGGCGGCGATCAGCGCGGAAATGAAATCGTCTCGCGGCGTTTCCCGGCGCTCCGCGATCACCTCGCGGAAGAAGGCCGACATCTTCTCCGCGCCATGGCGGGCACGCTCATATTTGTCGGGCACGTTGCGGGCCGAGCCGATGAAACTGACCATGTCATCCGACCAGGCCTTCATGTCCCATAGCCGGTCGCGCGGCACGCCGAGCATGTCCATGATCACCATCGCCGGCATCTGCATGGCGAAGTCGGAGATCAGATCGACCCGTTTGCGACCCTCCAGCCGGTCCAGCAGCATATCGACGATCTCGATCACATTCGGCCTGAGCGCCGCTAGGGCGCGCGGCGTGAAGGCCGTGCCCAAAAGCCGGCGCAGACGGGTATGCTCGGGCGGATCGCGGAAGACGAGCCACAGATTCAGATAGCGCATGACCTCGGTCAGCGTGGTCTTCTGCGCCTCGGGCAGCTTCTCGAAGAACGGCGTCAGCCGATCCGGCGACATACCCGCATCGAGTGCCGCTTTCCGGGCATCCTCATAGCGCGTGATGATCCATGATTTCAGGGCCGGGCTCCAATGCACCGGATCTTCGTCGCGCAGCCTTTTGTAGACCGGGAAGGGGTCGGCGCGTATCGCCGGATTCTCCGGATCATAGACAGGCGGATCCTGAGATGGCATCGATATGGACATTCCCGTCTCCCATGGGGGGCGCGTCCGGCGGGCACTGACTGACCGCGTCGCGTGAGGTCGAATTGATATATGCCGGATGCTGGACGACGCGCCCGTGGATCGGCAATGTTACCAAACAATCGTTTGGTAGACTAACATGATGCGCGTGGCGGGTGAAGATCCCAAGACGCTAAGCGCGAACACGATGGTGGCAGCGGGGGGAAGATATGGGAGATAGCGAGGCAACGGCCGAGACGGCGAAGGCCGACCGCAGGCAACCCGGCAATCGCCGCGCCGATCTCGTGGCCGCCGCGGCGCGTCTCATCGCCAAGCGCGGCTATGAGGGAACGTCGATGCGCGATATCGCGGCCGCCGTCGGCATGCTGCCCGGCTCGCTTTACTATCATTTCCCCTCCAAGGAGGAGTTGTTCGTCGAGGTGCATGCCCAGGCGGTGGCCTCGATCAACCGCGCTGTCGATGATGCCATTGCCTCCGAAAGGGATCCTTGGGACCGCCTCGAAGCGGCGACGCGGGCGCATCTCGAAGCGATGCTCGAAACCACCGACACCGTGGCGATCGTGTCGCCGGATTTTCCGGAAGGGCGTGGCGAACTAAACGAACGGCTCATCGCGCAGCGAAACGCCTATGAGGAAAAATTCGCGGCTCTGGTGCGCGATCTCGATCTTCCGGACACGGTCGATGACAGGCTGTTCCGGCTGATGCTGCTCGGCGCCGTGAACTGGTCGCCGGTGTGGTATCGCCCGCAAGGACGGCAAAGCCCGGCACAACTCGCACGGGCCTTCGTCGCCATGCTGCGTCATCGCTGCGAGGTCTAGGCCATGCGGATCGTCGTGATGGGGACGGGCGGGATAGGCGGGTTCTTCGCGTGCCGCATGGCGGAAGCGGGCGCCGATGTCGGCGTCATCGCGCGCGGGCACCATCTCGATGCCATTCGCGCCGGAGGACTGACCCTTAAATCGCAGCAGGGCGATGGCACGGTCGCGGTCGCGGCCAGCGACGCGCCAGCGGACATGGCGCCAGCCGACCTCGTCGTCTTCACAGTCAAGGGCTATGACAATGCGACCGCCGCGGAGGCGATCGCGCCGCTGGTTGGACCCGAGACCCGTATCGTGTCGTTTCAGAACGGCCTCGCCGGCGTCGATCTTCTGGCGGAGACCTATGGCGCCGAGCGCGTTCTGGCCGGCGTGACCTATGTGCCCGCCGTCATCGACGCACCGGGTGTCATCCGGCATACCGGCCCGATCGACCGGTTCGTCTTCGGTGCGCTGGATCCTAAGAGCCAAGATACCGTGGACCGGCTTGTCGCGCTCGGATCAAACGCGCGGATAACGCTTGATGCGGTCGCCGATCCGCGTGTCCATTGCTGGCGCAAACTCGTGATGCTCGCGCCGTTCAGCGTGATGTCGGCGCTCACGCGGCTTGAACTCGGCGGCTGGATCGACCCGCCCGCCAGCCGTGCGCTCTATATCGCGGGCATGCACGAAGCGGTGGCGGTGGCGCAAGCCAAGGGCGTCGACCTTCCCGATGATGTGGTCGATGAGAATCTGGCCTTTACCCTTGAAAAGGCGGACCGCCGGACGCGCGGCTCGATGCTCGAAGACCTCGAGCGGGGCCGCAGGCTCGAACTCGAAACCCTGGCCGGCGCGATCGTTCGAGATGGAGCCGAACTCGGCATACCAACACCGATGCTGTCGACCTGCTATGCGCTGCTCGCGCCATCGGTCGATGGCCGATCGGACTGAGCCTAGAGCGACCTGCGCCGTGAAGGATTCAGAAAAGCTGCTCTAACGCTTTGGAATAGAACGCCTTTCTGTGTTTTGATCAGGTCAATCAAAACACCGGATGCTCTAGTTCCGGTAATCCGGCTGTTCCCGATCAAGCTTCCGCTTGAGGGCGGCGAACTCGCGCGAGCCGAGCGCCTTTCCGAGACCCGTCATGGCCTGTTTGTGGGCGAGATCCTGAACTTGACGGCTCGGCAGATGCAGGTCGTTGCCGGCTTGGGCGGCAATCTGCATGCGGCAGGCCTGCTCGAGATAATACATCATGATGAAGGCTTCGGGGATCGTTCTGCCAGCCGATAGCAGGCCATGATTGCGTAGGATCAGGAGCTGCTTGTGATCGCCGAGATCGGCAAGCAGGCGCTTCTGTTCGGCCAGATCGAGCGCCAGTCCTTCATAGGTGTGGTAGCCGATCAGGTCCTTGTAGAGGAGCGCCGTCTGGGTCAGCGGCAGCAGCCCTTCCTCCTGCGCCGAGACGGCCGTTCCGGCGACCGTGTGCGTGTGGATCACGCAGCTCAACTCGGGACGCGCCGCGTGGACGCAGCTATGGATCACGAAGCCGGCGGGGTTGATCTCCCAGTCCGTTTCGTCGAGCACGTTGCCGGCGAGGTCGACCTTGACCAGGTTCGAGGCGCTGACTTCTTCGTATAAGAGCCCAAACGGATTGATCAGGAAGTGCTCGTCGGGGCCGGGCACGCGCGCCGAGATATGGGTGTAGATCAGATCGTCGAGGCCGAAATGGGCGACCATCCGGTAGCAGGCCGCGAGATCTAGGCGCACCGCCCATTCGGTTTCCGAAAATCCGCTCGGACGGGACGTATCGTCGACCGATGCGAGAGCCTGTGCCACATTTCCCTCCCTCGATATCCGTTCCCGGTGACGGTGTGGCGTCTGGCCGGCGACCGGTGCGGGACAGCCGGGCTTACGAAACAGCCGTGCCGCGCCGGTCGCCGATCGCGCCCGGTCCGGTCATGACCGGTTGATTTCAGCCAAACGATCGTTTGGTAGAACTGTCGCGCGGCACTGCCGGGACGTCAAGGCAAAAGCTCTGTTGCACATTCGCCAAAGCCAAGGCAGAATTATCTACCAAATGTTTGTTCGGTAAGCTGACGGAGAAGCAGCAGACAACCAGCCTGCGGATTGTCCCGCCCCCGCCAATCGCGCAAGCCTGGAGGCGGATCAGGCTGCAATGGCGCGGGCTGGCGCCGCAACGGATGACAGCGCAAAAGAAGAAGGCGCGAACGAACCGGGGAACAGCCCTGGAATAAGGAGGAAGCGAAAGATGGAACGTCGGTCATTTCTCAAGGGATCTTTGTTCGCCGGCGCGGCTGGCGCCGTGGCGACGGCAAGCGCCTTTCCCCGTCCGGCCATCGCGCAAGGCAAGCGCCAGCTCAACATGGTCATGGCTTGGCCGCACAACTTTCCCGGCCTCGCGTCGATCGCCTATAACTACGCGCAATATGTCGAGGAACTGAGCGGCGGCAACATCACCGTCAAGGTGAATGCGGCCGGTGAACTTGTCGGCACGTTCGAGATCTTCGATGCCGTCGGATCAGGCGCGGCCGACCTCTATCACGGCCCGGCGCTCTTTCTGGTCTCCAAATGGCCGGCGGCGACCTTCTTCAGCGTCATCCCGTTCGGCCTCACGGCGCTCGAACACTGTGCCTGGATGTATCATGGCGACGGCCAGGCGCTGCAGCAGGAAGCCTATCGCGACCTGTTCAATCTCGTGCCCTATACATGCGGGCATACCGGGGTGCAGATGGCCGGTTGGTTCAATGCCGAGATCAACAATCTCGACGATTTCCGCGGGATCACCATGCGCAATCCGGGACTGGGCGGCGAGACCATGCGCCGGGTCGGGGCGAGCGCCGTCATGCTGGCGCCGCAGGAGATCTTCCAGGCCCTTCAGGCCGGCACGATCGATGCGACCGAGCTTTGCTGTGCCTGGCTCGATTCCGCCAACGGCTTTCAACAGCACGCGAAATATTACTACACGCCGGGCTGGCAGGAGCCGAACTCGGCCGGTGAGATCGGCATCAATGCCGATCTGTTCGACAGCCTGTCCGAGACTGACAAGAAGATCATGGAACGGGCCGCGGCTGCCGCCAATGCGGTCAATCTGGCGGAATGGCCCTGGTACAACGCGCAGTTCCTCAAGCAACTCGTTGAAGAGGACAATGTCGACATCCGGACCTATCCCGATGATGTCATCAAGGCGCTGTCGGCGGCGGCACAGGAAGTCACGGCCGAACTGGGCGACAGCGATGTGCCCTATGCCAACAAGATCTACGAAAGCTGGAAGCCCTGGCGCGATGAGGCGGTCGCCTATTCCGTGGCCGTCGACTGGCCACTTTACAATGCGCGCCGGATCGCCTTGAACCCGTAACGTCTTCGGTTTCCTCTGTCATCGGCCGGCGGACGCGGTCCGTCGGCCATCCTCATCCTGACCAGCTTGCGAGGGGCGGGACCGGAATGGTCGGCGCGGCACTCCTTCTGATCCGCGTGCTCGACGCCGCCACGGTGGTGTTCGGCAAGGTGTTCGCCTGGCTGACGCTGTTCATGGTAGCGATGACGTTCGTCAATGTGCTGTTGCGCTATCTCTACGGCGTCAGCATCGTCGTTTTCTACGAATCCGTGCTCTATGCGTTTGCGATGGTGCTGACGGCCGCCGCCGGCTGGGCGCTGTTGACCGATGATCATGTCAGGATCGACATCGTCTATCGTGCCGCGAGCCCGCGCGTGCGGGCGCTGATCGACATCTTCGGCTGCATCTTCCTGCTCGCGCCCGTTCTGTGGCTGATCTGGGAACGCGGCCTGCCCTATGTCGAGCGCTCCTGGCGGCTCGGGGAAGGATCCCACGAGGTCAGCGGCATCCAGGGCATCTATATCCTGAAGACCTTCATTCTCGTCTTCGTCGTCGTCTTGGCCGTCCAGGCCGTGTCGCTGGTTCTCAAGCGCCTGCTGGAACTCTCCGGTGCCGTCGCTTACGGCCGCTGGCGCCAGGACACCTGATCCGGCATGGCGGAAGTCCTCGACATCCTGATGTTCATCACGGTCTGCGGGCTGTTGATGATCGGCTTTCCTGTCGCCTTCACCCTTGCCGGCGTCGCGCTGATCTTCGCGACGATCGGCGGCATGCTTGGCGTGTTCAATCTCGCCCAGCTCAACTTCTTCCCGCAGCGGATGTTCGGCATCATGTCGAACGAGGTGGTCGTCGCGGCACCCCTGTTCATCTTCATGGGGCTGATGCTCGAACGGTCCAAGGTCGCCGAGGACCTCTTGACCTCGATGGCATCGCTGTTTCGCGGCACGCCTGGCGGATTGCTGTTCTCGGTGATCGTCGTCGGCGCGCTGATGGCGGCCTCGACCGGCATCGTCGGCGCGACGGTCGTGACCATGGGCCTGTTGTCGCTGCCGGTGATGATGCGCCATGGCTACGATCCTCGCCTCGCCACCGGCGCGATCTGCGCGGCCGGCACGCTGGGGCAGGTGATCCCGCCATCGATCGTGCTGGTCTTTCTCGGCGACATCCTGACCTACGCCAACCAGCAGGCCAATCTGTCGACCGGGAACCTGACCGGCAAATCGGTCGGTGTCGGCGAACTCTTCGCCGGGAGCCTGCTGCCCGGCCTGATGCTGGTCGGCCTCTATCTCGCCTATGCCTTCATCGTCTCCCGGCGTCAGCCGGAACGTGTCCCGGCGTTGCCGCCCGATGCGTTCGTCTCCGACGAGCCCCGCTTGCGGCTGCTGGCGCGTGCCTTGTTCGCGCCGATCATGCTGATCGTCGCGGTTCTCGGCTCGATCCTCGGTGGTATCGCCACCCCGACCGAGGCGGCCGGCGTCGGTGCCATCGGCGCGACCCTGCTCGCCGCGGCGCGCAAGAAGCCCGGCTGGACGGCGTTGTTCGTGGCGGGCGTCGTCGCGGCCATACTGCTCATCGTCCTCAATCAGGCTTTCGATCTCAGGCTCAACCGCGACGTCGTCGCCCCCGTTGATCTGGCGGCGACCTATCTCTCCTTCGCGCTGTCGGGCTTCCTGCTCCTGATCTGCCTTGCCGCCATTCTGGTGACCTTCGCGGACCGGACGCTGAACGATGTCGTCTATCGGACGGCGCGGATCACGGCGATGGTCTTCGCCGTCCTGATCGGCGCCAGCCTGTTTTCGCTGACCTTTCGCGGCTTCGGCGGCGAAGAGACCGTACACGGCTTCCTGGAGGCGCTGCCGGGCGGGCTGTTCGGCGCCATGGTCTTCACCATGCTCTTGATGTTCGTGATGGGGTTCTTCCTCGATTTCCTGGAAATCATCTTCATCATCGTGCCGATCGTCTGCCCGGCGCTGATCATCATGGGCGCCGATCCGGTCTGGCTCGGCGTCATGATCGCGGTCAACTTGCAAACCTCCTTTCTGACGCCGCCTTTCGGCTTCGCCCTGTTCTTCCTGAGAGGCGTGACGCCACCGGAGATCCCGACGCAAGCGATGTATCGCGGCGTCGTGCCGTTCATCGTCATCCAGATCTTCGCGCTGATCACGCTCGCCGCCGTGCCCGAAATAGGGACTTGGCTGCCGCTCTATCTCTATGGATCGTAGACGGTTTTACCGGCATCGACGGGCCAGGCGGTCCGTCAGCGCGCCGTCTCCCGACCGACGTGACTCGCAGCGTGGAACCCGGCGCTTTCCGCCCGCCGCGCGATGCTGTTAGATGACACGCGGTGAATGCGTCAGCCGCAGCGAGGTCGAACGGAAAACCGGTGTCTGTCTCTCCCGATTCCGCCCCGCTCGCCGTTTCGGACGATAGCCGCGCCCTGTGGGCCGATACGGCCCCGCCGCCGCCTCGCACGGAACGGCTCGACGGTGAGGTCGGGGCCGATGTCGCGATCATCGGCGCTGGCTTCACCGGATTGTCCTGCGCGCTGCATGCCGCCGAGGCCGGCCGATCGGTCGCCGTGCTCGAGGCCGACGACATCGGCGCCGGCGCGTCGGGGCGCAATAACGGCCAGGTGATCCCGACCCTGACGCGGCCCGACCCGGACGACCTCGTCGCCCGCTTCGGGCCGGAACGGGGTGAACGCTTCGTCGCCCTGCTTGGTGGGTCGGCCGATCTTGTCTTCGATCTCGTCGGTCGCCACGGCATTTCTTGCGAGGCGGAACAGAATGGCTGGCTTCAGCCCGCCCATTCGCCGGGCCGGATGGCGATCGCGGAGCGCCGCGTCGCGCAATGGACCCGACATGGCATGGCGGTCGATCTGATCGACCGCGACACGATGCGCTCGTTGCTCGGCAGCGAGGCCTGGCATGGCGGATGGACGGCGCGCTCGGGCGGCACGATCAATCCGCTCGCGCTGGCGCGCGGCCTGGCCGGCGCCGCGCTCACGGCCGGCGCCCGCATCTTCACCCGGTCGCCGGCTATCGCGATCTCCCATGACGGCACGGCATGGACGGTCGAAACGCCCAAGGGCCGCGTCACCGCCGGTGGCCTGCTGCTCGCCACCAACGCCTATACGGATGCGCTCCATCCGCGCCTCAAGCGCGAGATCGTGCCCGTCCTGTCCTGGCAGATGGCCACCACGCCGCTGACCGACAATGTCCGCCGGTCGGTTCTGCCCGGGCGTCAGGCGGTATCGGACACCCATGGCGATCTGCGGTTCTTCCGCTATGACCGAGACGGTCGCCTCGTGACCGGCGGAGCGTTGATGGTCGATATCGATGCCGCGAGGCGGCTCAAGGCGCTGGTGGCGGAGCGTCTGTCATCCGCTTTTCCGCAGATCGGCGAAGTCGCGTTCAGCCATGTCTGGAACGGCTATATCGGGATGACGACCGATTACACGCCGCGTTTTCATCGTCTCGGTCCCGACGGCTATGCCTGGGCTGGCTGCAACGGGCGCGGCGTCGCGCTGTCCGTGGCCGTCGGCCGCGAATTCGCCCGCGCGCTCGACGGCGCGCCGGCGGCCGATCTCGCGTTGCCCTTTTCGGAGATTGCGCCGATCACCTTTCAGCCCGTCCTGCGCCATGTGGCGCGGCTCAAGCTCGGACTTTATCGCTTCAGGGATTCGCGCGAGTTGCGCCCGCGTTAGAAGGTGTTTGAAAAACCATTCCCTTTCTGGGATGAAATCGCGCAAAATGAATCTCTATATTCGCCTGATCGCCGCATGTTTGAAACCGATTTGCGCGCCCGGCGTGCTAGTTTCATGTCCTCAGCACGATCGATGATCAGAAACTCATGCGAGGACAAGATGGCACGCTTGCGCACGCTGTTCACCGACCATCCCGACAGTGTCGGCGAGACCTATTTCGAACATATGGGGACGGCGTTTTCGTTCGGCGGGCGGATGGTGCTCGGCGGGTTGGCCTGTCTGATGCATGGCCTTTTGCCGTTCCTGTTCACCAAGACGGGGAGTGGCCTGATCACGCAATTGCACGACGAGATGCTCGCGCACCGGGTCAAGCCGAAGAATGCCGCCCGTGCCGCCGCCAACGCGGCCATGTCGGGGCCCGCAGAATAACGGACTAGCCAATCTTCGCACTGTAGCAGCCGCGCCCGATCGCGACGAGCTTGCCGTCGGCGCCTGTGACATCGACATCCGCGATCCCGACCGTGCGCCCGACCCGGCGCGCGGTGGCATGGGCCTCGACATGGGGCCCGAAGGCGGGGCGCAGATAATCGACCCTGAGATCGATCGTCGGCACGCCGCCGCCGACCGCGAGCGCCACCGCGAAATCGCCCGCGACATCGATCAGGGAGGCGAGCGGCCCGCCATGGAACTGATTGGTACCGGCGGCGCGCTCGGCGAGCGGCGTCATTGGCATCAGGAAGGTGACCATGCCGGCGGCCGGATCGATCGCCGTCACCTCCATCTTCAGCGCCGCGATGAAGGGGGACGCGTCGCAGAGCGCCTGGATCTCCTCGGCGCCGAAAACAGGTTCATCGGTCATTCGGTGCGCTCCTCGATGACGGCGGTGGTTTCGATTTCGACCAGAAGGTCGGGCTTGAGCAGGTCGACGCCGCCGATCAGGGCCGAGGTCGGCACCGCCGCGCCCGGAAACCGCTCGGCATGGGCGCGCAGGAAGTCGTTCGCCTGGCCGATATCGGTGATGTAGATGGTCAGCCGCACCACGTCGTCGAGCGTCGCGCCGGCCTGTTTCAGCGCGGCCTCGATCTTGTCATAGGTGGCGACCGTCTGGGCATAGGTGTCGGCGCCGGCCACCGTCCCGTCGGGATTGAGCGATGTCGTGCCGGCGACGAACACCATGTTGCCGGCGCGGATGGCGCGCGCATAGCCGCCCGCCGCCTCGGTGCCGTCGTAAAACCGTTGATGGGCCATGCTCGCTCCTATGATGCTTGGTCGCCGAGTTGCCCGAACCGCGCGGCGAGCCGGGCGCCGATACCCTTGCGATCGACCTTGCGCGCGCCGGTCAGCGGCAGCGGTGTTTGCTGGATCAGGATACGGCGCGGATGGGCATAGGCCGGGCCGTTCTTTAAGGCGTGATCCTTCAGCACGGCCTCGTCGGCGGCCGCCCCGGCGCGCAGGACGACAAGCGCCGCCGGCGCCTCGCCCTTGGTGGCATGGGACAGGGCGACGACACAGGCGTCGACCACATCCGGATGGCTGAGCAGCAGGTTCTCGACCTCGCGCGGATAGATGTTCTCGCCGCCGCAATTGAACATGTCGTCGACGCGGCCCTGGAAATAGAAGAAGCCGTCCGCATCCTTGCGAAACAGATCCCCGGTCTTCAGCCAGCCATCCTTGTAGCGCTCGGCATTGACCTCGGGCAGGTTGTAATAGCCCGGCGCGACGCCCGGATTGCGGACCCAAAGCTCGCCCTCGGTATCGCTTTCCGCGCCGTCGGCCGCGACGAGCTTCACCTCGCCCTCGGGCCAGGCCGCGCCGGCCGAGCCGCGCGGCACCGGCCGGCCGTCGGGCGGCGGGCCCAGCATCACCGGTCCCCCCTCGGTCAGCCCGTAGCTCTGCAAGACCGGCACGCCGAGCTTTTCGGCCATCGCCGCTTCGAGTTCCTCATGGACCGGCGCGGAACCGACGACGGCGAGTTGCAGCGACGAGAGATCGAGCGTTTCGAGAAGGTCGCGTTCCTCGAGCAGCAGCGTGAACACCGTCGGCACGCCCGAGATGTGGGTCACACGGTAGCGCGCGATCGCGTCGAGAAATGGTCGCGCCGAGAAATCCGGCATCAGCACCAGAGATCCGCCCGAGGCAAGTCGCGGCTTCACCGCGCCCGCCATGGCGTTCTTGTGATAGAGCGGCACGGCGACGAGATTGCGCACCTCTTCGCCCGGTGGCCACGTCCGAAGATAGGTGTCGAGCCACCAGTCCTGGCCCTTATGGGTCAGCGGCACGCCCTTGGGCCGTCCCGTCGAGCCCGACGTATAGGACAGAAAGCACAAGGCGTCGTCGGCGAGGGCAGGCGGCGCAAAGGCCGTTTCGGGTGCCGTGGCCAGCGCGTCCTCGTAAGAAGCGAAGCCGTCGGCGGCACCGCCAATCGCGAGCCGCGACAGAAGACCCCGGCTTTCCGCCGCCAAGTCCATGATGGCGGCGTTGGCTTCGGGCTCGGCGATCACGCCGCGCGGGGCGCTGTCGGCCATGACATGGGCCAGGACGTCATGGCCCTGGCGGGTGTTGATCGGCACCGGCACCACGCCGGCGCGCATGGCGCCAAACATGGTTTCGATGAACTCGACCCGATTGCCGCAGGACAGGATCATCCGGTCGCCGGGGCGCAGGCCCGCCGCGCGCAGCGCATGCGCGACCCGATCGAGCCTTTGATCGAGCATGCCATAGGTGATCTGGCGTTCGCGTCCGCCATGAAGGTCGATGACGGCGACGCGGTCGGGCGCGCGCCCCGGCCAGTCGCCCGTCCAATAGCCGAGATTGCCCCTGCGCGTATCGCTCATGGCGCCCTCCCGTCGGCGACCCTTGACCATGCGACGGGCTTGGCGTCTGACTGGCGCCACCGCTTACACCTTTTCCCCGACACAACGGAGCCTCCGCCATGCCGCAGCACATCCAAGGGATAGACCATCTGGTGATCCTGGTCGCCGATCTCGAAGCGGCGGCGGCGACCTACAAGCGGCTTGGCTTCACGCTCTCGCCGCGTGGGCTGCATTCCGAGCATATGGGCACCGGTAACTACACGATCATGCTCGAAAACGATTACTTCGAGCTTCTGTCCGTTCTGTCGCCGACCGAATTGAACGTTTCCATGCGGGATTGGCTCGACGCGGGCGACGGGCTCTATGCGACGGCGCTGAAGACCGACGACGCGGCGGCGATGGGCCGGGAACTGGCCGCTTCGGGTATCGGCGTCATGGAGCCGGTCTCGTTTCAGCGCCCGGTCGATCTGCCCGATGGCGGCACCGGCGAAGCCGCCTTCACGATCACCCGCTTCGACGATCCCGGCGGCGTGCGCGACACCCTGTTCGGCTGTCAGCACCTGACCCGCGACACGGTGTGGCTGCCATCGCTGATGATGCATGCCAATGGCGCGACGGGGATCCAGGCGGTCGACGGAGTGGCCGGGGACCTGGACGTCGCGGCGGATGCGTTGGCGGCTCTGTTCGACGCGCGCGCCGAATGGACGGGCGACGCGGTGCGGATCGATGCCAAGGGCACCGATATCCGGCTTGCCGAGGGGGATGCGCGCGGGCTGCCGCTGCGCTTCACCGGCATGACGCTCGCCGTCAGCGATCTCGCTTTGACGCGCGCCGCGCTGAAGGACGTGCCGCATCGCGAGGCCGATGGCGCGATCACGGTCGCGCCGGCCGATGCGCATGGCGTCGCCGTGACCTTTCGGGCCGGCTGAGGGATCCGTGCGGCGGGATCGCGTCATGGCCGGGCCCTAGTTGTAGCCCTGGATCTGCGAGGGCAGATAGGTCGCGAGCGCCGGAAACGCCATGACGAGCGCCAGCACGATCAACTGGCAGGCGATGAAGGGCAGGACGCCACGATACATGTCGGCGAATGTGATCTCGGGTGGCGCGATCGATCTCAAATAGAAGATCGATGGCGCCATCGGTGGGGTCAGATAGCTCGTCTGGATGACGATCACCATGACGGCGGCGAACCAGATCGGATCGATGCCGGCGGTCGCCAGGATGGGCAGGAAGATCGGCAGGGTGATCAGGACGACCGACACCCAGTCGAGAATGAAGCCCATGATGAAGACGATCAGCAGCAGCACCAGGACGATGCCGAATTCGGGCAGCGCCATCGCGGCGACGAGGTCCTGAACCAGCGCGTTGCCCTGATGCAGCCGGAAGATGCCGGCGAACATGTTGCCGCCGACGACGATCAGCATGATCATGCAGTTGATCAGAAGCGTCCGGCGCAGCGTGTCGAACAGGACGGCCATCGAGAACCGGCCATAGGCGATGGTCAGGACAAGCGCGCCGAGCGCGCCGAGCGAGGCGGCCTCGGTCGGCGTCGCCACGCCGAACAGGATCGCGCCGAGAACGGCGCCGATCAGAAAGAAGGCCGGCACGATGCCGGTCAGCGTCGCCCACAGCTTTTCGCCGATCGTGTAGTCGGCGCCATCGGTCACGATCGGCGCGTCCTGCGGCCGCAGCAGGGCGCGGAAATAGATATAGCCGAGAAACAGCGCCACCATGATCCCGGCCGGGATCATCACGGCGGCGAACAGCCGGCCAACCGATTCATTGGCGATCGACGCATAAATGACGACGACGATCGAGGGCGGGATCATCGTGCCCAGCGAACCGCCGGCGCAGATGGTGCCGGAGATCAGCGACTTGGCGTAGCCATGACGCATCATGATCGGGATCGCCATGACGCCGATGACCACTTCGACGGCGCCGACGATGCCGGTCGAGGCGGCGATGACGGCGGCCATCGCGACCGACGTCAGCGACAACCCGCCCGGCAGTCGGCCCATCCAGACCTGCATCGCCTTGAACAGGCGTTCGGAAATGCCCGAGGATTCGAGCATCACGCCCATGAAGACAAAGGCCGGAATGGCGGTCAGCAGGAATTGCGAGGCGGTGCCCTGGATGATGCCATAGAGCTGGATCGGCGATTTCAGGCCGAATTCCGGCAGCGCCAGCAGAAACGCCGTGGCGATCAGCGCGAAGGCGACGGGGACGCCGAGAAACACGAAGGCAAACAGCACCGGGAACATGAGTGCCGCGAGGACTTCACTCTCCATGGGTCAGCGTTCCGCCTCGACAATGTTGCGAACGGGCCTCATGCCTCGACGAACTCCTCGCGCACGCTCGGCCCCGGCACCGCGTCGGGCCAGATCACGCCGATCAGATGGCGGATCGTTTCAAGCGCGACCTGGATCGCGAAGCTCGCGAGGCCGATGGTGATGCCGGCCAGGAACGGCCAGATCAGCGGTTCCCACGCGCTCATGTTCTCGAGCGTGCCGCGCTCGAAGGCGCGTGTCGTCCGCGACCAGGCGAAAAGCGTGGTGAACCACAGGGCCGGCAGAAGCGCGCCTATATAGAAGGCCGCGTTGATCGCGTGCTGGACCCTGAGCGGCAGCCGGGTCGACAGGAAATCGATCCGCACATGCTGATTGGCGCGCAAGGTATAGGCCGCGCCCAACAGGAACAGCGTGCCGTTGAACATATAGGACAGCGTCAGCGCCCACATGGTCGGGTTGTTGAAGACCTTGCGCGCGATCACCTCGTAGATCATCGAGCCGATCATCACGAGGATGAGCGCCATGGCGATCCAGCCGGTGGCGCGGCCGATCAGGTCGAGGGCCGCGACGAGGCGCAAGACGGGCTGCGGACGCAAAGGGATGCTCCGATCAGGCGTTGCGGGAAGGCACATACGGGCGCCGGCTGTTGGCGTCGGCGCCCGTTGCGGGCCGCGTCAGTCGCGGTGGTCGACGACCATGTATTTGGAGTTCGCCCGCCAGCGGTCCTGGAAGGCGATGATCGAATCCAGGGCTTCGAGCGCGTGGGGGTTGCCGTCGGCGGCGACTTCCTCGCTGACCCGGCGGGCCCAGGTGCGGGAGGCTTCCTCGGCCTCGGCGCGGAATTCCGGCGACAGTTCGATGAACTCGTTATTGCCGGCCTGCAGCGTTTCCATGGCGTCGAGATCGGCCATGATGAAGCGGTTCATGCCTTCATAGGTGGTGAGCCGCGCGGCGAGATGGATCGCGTTCTGGATATCCTCGGGAAGCTCGTTCCAGTTGTCGAGCAGCACCACGCCCTCGAACAGGAAGGCCGAGGCATGAATGCCGGGATAGATGATGTAGGGCGCGACTTCCTGATAGCCCTGCTTCAGGTTTTCCGACGGCGTCGAATATTCCGTCATGTCGAGGCCGCGCCGCTCCAGCATGCCGTAGATTTCCGGCCCCGGAACGGTGGTCGGGCTGGCGTCGAAGGCATCGGCGATGACGGCCGCCCAATTGCCGAGCGTGCGATAGGTGACATTGGCGAGGTCGTCGGTCGTGGCGATCTCGACATGGCTGTGGGCGAAGAATTCCGACGGGCCGGCGCCGAGCACGAAAGCGTGCATGTCCATCCGGTCTGCGCGGTGCGCCTGGAGGATTTCCTCGCCGCCGCCATAATAGGCCCAGGGCACGATGGAATCGACGCCGAGCCCGGTCGGCAGGCCGGCGATGATCGCATTGAACGGATCCTGCGTGCCGAGGAAGGCGGGCGGCATCATGGCCATCTCGACGAGCCCGTCCTCGACCGCCTCATAGATGCGGAAGATGTTGCCGATGGCCGATCCCGGCACCGGTTCGAGCACCATGCGCCCGTCCGTCAGCTCGTTCACCAGCTCGGTGAAGGGCAGCAGGAAATTGTTCCAGTAGGAGCCGGTTTCGCTGTCGAAGGTCGTGACGCGCCACTCGAATTCCGGTTCCTGGGCGCTCACGGGCGTTATGGCCAATGCCGGCGCGACGATGATCGCGGCGGACACCGCGGCAGCCTTCAAAAGGGTCATGGATGGTCTCCTGCTGGTCTTCTGGTCCCTGTCTGGAAAATAATTCGTACTTTTTTTGTTTGGTTCTTTCTAATTCACAGTCCAGGGGTTGGATATCGGCGTCAGCATGGCATCTGACCCAACCCCTGTCGACTCCGGCGCACGCGGCGCAGAGCCTCCATGCGGTCATGTCGGATCAAGTGTCGGTGACACGACGACCTTGCCGAAAACCTCCCGGTCGCGCAGCAGGCGGAACGCCTCGCGCGTCTCCTGGAGCGGCAGCACGCGGTCGACGAGGGCCTTCAACTCGCCCCGCGCCACCATGGCCAGAAGGTCTTCGACGTCTTCCTTGGACCAGCCATTCGAGCCGATGATGGTCTGTTCGAAGGTCCAGATGTAGCGGATGTCGGTCTTGGGATCGAAACCGGCCGTCGCGCCGCAGGTCAGAAGCCGGCCGTTCTTGGTCAGACAGCGCAGCGACGGCACCCAGGTGTCGCCGCCGGTGAAATTGACCACCACGTCGACGCCACCGCCGCCGATGACGCGCGGCTTGCCGAAGATGTTGGTGACCTCGGTGCGGAAATCGCTTTCGGCATAGTTGATGAGATGATCGGCGCCGAGATCGGCGAGGCGCTGGAGCTTTTCGTCGCTCGATGCGGTGGCGATCACTTCGGCGCCCGCCGCCTTGGCCAGCTGGACGCAGCAGGTGCCGACCCCGCCGGACGCGCCGAGGATCAGGACCTTCTCGCCCGCCGCGATCTTGCCGCGGCGCACCATCATCCGATAGGCCGTGCCGTAGGCGCAGGGGAGGGCGGCCGCTTCGGCGAAGCTCAGCGGATCGGGAATGGCGCAGAGCTGGTCGGCATCGACCACGACCTGTTCGGCCAGCCCCCCGTCAAGCGTTTCGCCGACGAGCCCCGGCCGCGCGCCCGTCGCGATCGGGTGGATGACGACGCGCTGGCCTGGCTCCCAGCCGGTGACGTCGGGGCCGAGCCGCGCGATCGTGCCGGCGCAGTCGATGCCCATGATGCGCGGGAAGTCGATCCGGATGCCCGGCATCCCCTTGAGCGTGAACAGGTCGTGATAGTTCAGCGCGCAGGCCTCGACCTTGAGCACCACCTGGCCCGGTCCGGGCTCGGGGTCGGCCCAGGCCGGTTCGAAGGCGATCTCGTCGATATCCCCGTGTTGGCGAATGACCGCTGCGCGCATCTGACCCCCGTCTCATGCAGATCCTTATGTTGAACAAGCCTAGGGGGCCGTAACCGGTTTGTCATCCTAATTATCGCCACTCAACCCTTGATTTGTAGCATTTCATTTTGCATACGTTTCCGTGGGAGGAATGGTATTGCTTGATCGTATCGACCGGCGCATTCTGCTACTTCTTCAGCAGAACAGTGCCCAGACCGCGGCCGACCTCGCCGAACAGGTCGGTTTGACCGTCACGCCCTGCTGGCGGCGTATTCAGCGGCTCGAACGCGACGGCTATATCGAGCGCCGCGTTTGTCTCGCCAATGCCGAGAAGCTCAATGTCGGCGTCACCGTCTTCGTGCGGCTGAGGACCAATGAGCACAATTATGAGTGGTTGGAGAGCTTCGCCCGCGCCGTCGCCGATATCGACGAGGTCGTCGAGTTCCACCGCATGTCGGGCGATATCGACTATCTCCTGAAGATCGTCGTGCCGAGCATTTCCGCCTATGACGACGTCTACAAACGGCTGATCAAGGCGGCGAGCCTGTCGGACGTGACCTCGAACTTCGCCATGGAGACGCTGAAGGCGACGACGGTCCTGCCGGTCGACTATGCCGAGTGAGGGTGTCGCAACCTGGTTGCTGCATGGCGTCGAATGTCGGTTTCTCGCCTATGCGTATGCTAAGCTCAGACGATGGCCGACACCAAAAAAGCAACGCATTCGTCGAGCACCAACCCCTACATTCCAAAGGGGGACGGCGATGAGCCCGTGCAAGCGTATATCTCGGCAATGCCGGGTTGGAAAAATGCTCTTGGAAAGCAAGTGGATGAAACCATTGAGAAGGCCTTTCCCAACGTACGAAAAATGGTGCGGTGGAACACGCCATTCTATGGAAAGGAGGATGGGTGGTTTCTCGCGATATACTGCTACAAGAACTATGTGCAGATTACCTTCATGACTGGCTCGTCACTTGATCCGTTACCGCCAAAAGCATCCAAAGTGGAAGGCACCCGGTATCTAAACATCCATGAACATGAATCTCTCGACGCGGCGCAGTTGGAAAGCTGGGTTTGCCAAGCCTTGAAGCTTCCAGGCCAAAACCTCTAGGTTAGACGTTCATCGGATTGTGGCACGCAACCACTTTGTCCGCCTGGCTAAATCGTCCTCCCTGCTCAAAACAACCTCTCGTCGGAGCGCAACTGGCTAAGGCCAGGGAACCCGTCTTTACCCCTCGTCATACCCTTCCGCGAACAGCGCGCCGCCCACGGTCTGGCGCGTCGGCACGACCTCGATGAAGGCGATATTCGACCGCCGGGGCATGGCCAGCGCGGCCATCACGGCATCGGCGATATCGGCCGGCTGGCTCGCCTGGTGCCGGGCGAACAGCGTCTCGCGCATCGCCGCGTGGTCGCCGCCCATGGCGTCGAGATTGATGTCGGTTTCGACCCGGCCCGGGGCGATCTCGGTGACCCGGATCCCGGTGTCATGCAGGTCGAGGCGCAGGCTGTTCACCAGCGCCCGGATCGCGGCCTTGGTCGCGCCGTAAACCGCCATGTTGGGCAGCGGATAGCGCCCCGCGATCGAGCCGAGCAATACCACATCGCCGGTTCGCCGCGCGATCATGCCGGGCAAGAGGAGGCGCAGCGTGTGCATGACCGCCGTCACGTTCAGCGCCACCATGCGGTCGATCGCATCGCCGTCCAGCATGTGCAACGGGCCGCTTGCGGTGATGATCCCGGCATTGTTGATCAGAATGTCCGGCGCCTGGCCCGCCAGCGTCCGTTCCAGGGCGCCGGTGTCGGCGAGATCGACGGGCAGGGGGTCGGCGCCCGTTTCGGCACAGAGCGCGTCAAGGGCGGCACTCGGGCGGGCGAGCGCCTGAACGGCGACGCCGTCGTCGCGCAGCTTGCGCACGATCTCGGCGCCGATGCCGCGCGAGGCGCCTGTCACGATCGCGGTGCGGGTCATGTCGAAAACTCCCTGAAGATGACGCGGTAAACTTTCAACTGGCAACCATTTGGTCAATGGCCGCGCAGCCGCTCCAGAACCAGATCGCAAGCGCCGCGCCAGGCCTCCGGCACGTTTGCGCGGTCGAGATGGTCGAGGCCGGCTTCGGTGATCCCGCCCGGCGTGCACAGGCTGTCGAGGAGTTCCGCCATGGACGCATCCTGTTCGGCGATCATCCGGCCGGCGGCGACGAAGGTTCGGGCGACGAGTTGACGCGCGGTCGCATCATCAAGGCCGTTCTCGGCGCTCCAGTCGGCGCCGTCGCGGATCAGCGCCTGCACCCAGCCATAGATCGCCGCGCTGACGCTCGCGACATCGACCTGGTCCTCCCGATCGAGCGCGATGATGCCGCCAAGCGCGTCCAGGACGGGGCGGGCATCTTCGACGAGCGGATAGACGACCGTCGGGCTGGCGTTCAGTTCCGATGCCGTGATCGGCATGATGCGCAGCACGGTCGCGGGCGTCGTCGCCTCGGCCAGATCGGCGATCGTGACGCCGGCGCAAGCGCTCATCAGGAGGTGGCGGCGTTCCCAGGCAAGCCCGTTGACGGCGGCGACCGCGTCACCCGGCCGCACGGTGAGCATGATGTGATCGCAGGCCGTGACGAGGCTTGCCGTGTCGGCGGCCAGCACGAAGCCGTGGGCCTCTGCCATGCGTGCGGCCTGTCCGCGTGGCGACAACATGATGTCCCCCGGCGCCCAGCCGGCCTTCAAGAGCCCACGCAGGACGGAGACGGCCAGATGGCCGACGCCGATGATGCCGAGTTTCACATCCGGTCTCCTGGTCATGGCGGCGGCACGGTCTTGAGCGCTTTCGCGGCGAACACAGTGGTCAATCCGATCATGATGATCATACTGCGCCGATGGCTGTCGATAGCGCGTGGAGGTCTCGGATGCCGGCCGTGAAGCAAAACCGATGACGGTATCGGATCCGATCCGGCTCACCGAGCCCGCGCTGGCGCCAGGTGCCGACCTTCTCGCCGCGGGCCGGGCCCTGGCGCGCGACTGGCGGCTCGGGCGCTGCCTGTTTCTCGACACCGAGGATGTCGCATCCGAGGCTGACTACAAGCGCCGCGCCTCCGCCGAGGGGCGCATCATGCAGCATGCGCATATCGGCTTTCGCTCCATCGACCGCACGGTTCAGGCGATGGCTGATCTCCACGAGGCGGCGGCGCGGCGCGGCGCCCGGATCGACCGCTTCGGCATCACGCTCGACTGGGCCATGGGCTATCCGGCCGACCGGCGCGACGGCGCGGTGCATGGCACCGGTATCGTGCTGACCGGGCCCGAGGACTTCGCCCGCATCACCAATGCCAGTCCGGCGGCGGCCCATTTCGGCGATTTCATGCTCGGCCTGCCTGGCGCGCTTGACAATACCCGTGCCGCGATCGCGGCGGGCGCCACGGCGATCGGCAATCTCGGGCAGTATTTCACCTTCCGCCTGCCGCATTGGGACGACGACGTCGCGACCACCGAGGCGACCGTCAAGGCGCTCGGCCTCATCGCGGCGCAGGATGCCGATATCCTCGTCCATTCCAATCTCGACGATGGCTTCGCCGGCCTGTTCCGCGATATGGCGTCGGCGCTCGGCATGGTGCTGATTGAACGCATGATCGTCGAGGAGATGATCGGCGCGCGGGCCTCCTTCTGCTTCGGCCATCATTTCTCGGCGCCTGCGAGCCGGATGGCGTTTCAGACCGCCCTGGCGCGCGTGACGGCGACGCCCGGCAGCATGATCTTCGGCAACACGGTGTCCTATCGCAGCGATGCGGCGGCCAATTATGCCAGCCTGTCGAGCTATCTCCTGGCCGATATCCTGGCGCTCGGCCGGCATCCGTCTGGACAAGCGATCAATCCGGTCCCGGTCACCGAAAATGTGCGCATACCGGATACGGACGAAATCCTCGACGCCCAGCTTTTCGCGTCGCGCCTTACCGAGCATGCCGGGGGGTATGCCGGTCTCGTCGACTGGGCGTCGGTCGATGCCCTGGCCGACCGGCTGTGCCAGGGAGGCGCGGCGTTCAAGGCGCGCGCGCTGTCGGGGCTTGCCGAACGCGGTGTCGATATCGACGACCCCGCCGCCCTGATGCTGGCGATCCGGCGGCTCGGCGCCAAGCGGATGGAAGACCTGTTCGGCGCGGGCTCCGAGGACCGGGCGCGCCGCGCGCCGCTGGTGCCGGCCGATTGGGCGCAGGAGCTTGACGAGATGGCGGCGGTCTGGGTCACCGATCAAGACGGGCTGGCGGATGAGGTGAGGGGATTGCGCATCGCGCTCGGCACGACCGATGTCCATGAACACGGCGCCTATCTCGTCCGCGAGGTTCTCGAACGGCTGGGCGTTCAGGTCGTCGATGCCGGCGTCTCGGTCGATGCCGATGATCTCGTGGATGCCGCGCTGTCGGCCGGCGCGGACATCATCGCCATCAGCACCTATAACGGTGTCGGGCTGGCTTTCACCCGCGCCGTGCTGGCCGATCTTGAACGCCGGGAAGTGCGCCTGCCGGTGATCATTGGCGGCAAGCTCAACGCGGTTCCCGACCAGTCAAACACCGATCTGCCGGTCGACGTGTCGGACGATATCCGCCGCCTCGGCGCGGTGCCCTGCGCCGATCTCGACGCCATGCTGCCGGTCCTGAGGCAATGCGCCATCGACAAGCGCCGGCATTCTGCCAGTCTATCAAATTGACCGGGTGATGATGTTGATCCGCAAATACTCTAACGGAACAATCGATCGACATAGTCGGCGCCAAGCCCGACTTCGGCGTAGTGCTCGCGCGCGCGCCGGATAAGCTCTTTATTGTCGTCGATCGCGAGAACGGAATCGTCGTCGTCGACATAGATGATCGGTCCGTTGATGTGGAACAGCGTGATCATCTCTTCGCCATGGTCGCAAACCAGGGAATGCACGTCGCCGGCCGGCTCGTAGACATAGGCGCCCGGCTCCGCCACCCAGTTTCGCTCGATGTAGCGCCATGATCCCTTGAGGACGAAGCCGTGAACCGGCGTACAGTGCATGTGGCGACCGAGCGACCCACCGCTCGCCACCTTCATGAGTTCGACGTGATTGCCATTGGCGATGTCGAACATCAGCGGTCGCCACCAGACGTCCACGGCCGCGCCGGGCTCTTTGATCCAGAGGCGCTCATCGTCGCGGGCTGTCAATTCGACGATCTCCATCATGGCCGCGCTGCCATCGAGCTGAATGGCTGTCAGGCCGTCTCGAAGTTGATCCATCTCTGCTGTCCCTCTCGGCCTGAATTCATTGGCGCGTCGTTTCCGGTCATGGGCGGCTGCCAACTGAGTCAATAGGTGGGCGGCGTCACCGCCCAGACGACGATCGTGTCGACGGTGCCCGGGTTGGAATAACGGTGGGGCGTTCGGCTCTTGAAGCCGAAGCTGTCGCCGGCCTTCAGGATGTGAACGGTGTCGCCGATCACCAGTTCGAGCACGCCGGACAGCACGACGCCGGCCTCTTCGCCATCATGGTCATAGGGCTGGGTTCCGCTCGACGACCCCGGGGCGAAGCGGCTCCAGATGAGCTCGAGCTGTTCACTCGATGCGGGCGACAGCAGTTCATCGCAGATATCCACGCCATAATGGATCTTCTTGCGCTCTCGAACGCGCACAATGGGACCGGTGGGCGGGACTGGGCTTTCCTGAGTGCTTTCAAAGAACCAGGTGATGTTGACGCCCAAGGCGCGAGAAATGTCGTGCAATGCCTTGACCGACGGGTTCGACTTGTCCCGTTCGACCTGGCTGAGAAAACCGACGGACAGTCCGGTCGCTTCGGCAAGATCGGTGAGGGACATCTTTCGCTCCTTGCGGAGCCCGCGGACCTTCGTGCCGACATTGGTGTCGACATCGTTGCCGCCGGTGTCGGCCGGCGGATATGGGTCAACAGAGTCCAGAAGCGCCCCGTTTCGCCTCAGCATGTTTCCCTCTTGGGTTGTGTGTCGCTGGTCATTGTGCTCGGAAGCCTGAAAGTCTGCCCGATGTCAATCGGCCGGCTCGTTCGGCGCAACGAATGGCAGGGTTACGACGTCGGCGTCCGTTCTCGGGGCCTGCGGGTCGTTCCGACCGACCATCAGTCGCAAACCGGTCATCGCATATGCCTTGTTCACGCGTCCCAGAGCGATGACCTGGCCAAGCCATGGCGACGTCACGGCGCTGGTGATCTCGCCAATCTGGGCGTCTCCGTTCCAGATACCGCAGCCCGGCAGCGGCACCCGGTCACTGTCGAGCCGCAGGCCGATCAACCTACGCAGGCCTGTATTGCGGCGTGAAGCCAAGGCTTCGCGCCCGCAGAAATCGGCTCGCTTTCGAGACGATACGACATGCCCAATCCCGGCTTCGAACGGATCGACGTCACCGCCATACTCGGCACCGATGGCGGGATGGCCGGCTTCGACGCGCAGCAGTTCCAAGGCGGATTGCCCAACCGGGGCCAGGCCTTCTTCGGCGCCGGCCTCCAGGATCGCATCCCAGACCGTTTCGGCATCTCGCGGATGGCACCAGATCTCAAATCCGGTCAGGCCGGCGCCGCCGGTCCCGCTGAACACGGCCGGCCTGCCATCGGCACCGCCGATGCGCCCGACCGCCGATCGAAACGGTTCAAGCGACAGGGGGGCTGTATCGCTCGACGGCGTCCAGGCCGTCTTTGCCAGGATCCTCGGGCTCGCGGGGCCTTGAATGGCGAGTGCGCACAAGGCGGCGCTTGAATCCTTGATCCACGCTTCGATGCCAAGCCGTTCGGCTTCCTGCCGCAGCCAGCCGGCGCAGGTGTCGTCGGCGCACGTCCAGCGGAAGTTCTGTTCGGTCACGCGAAACAGAAGCCCGTCGCACAGAACCGCGCCATGCGGATGGCATATTGCCGCGTAGCAAACGTCCCCAATCGCCAGGCGGGTCACGTCGCGCGTAACGGCCCAATTCATCAGGCGGGCGGCTCCCGGACCGACGATCTCAAACGTCTTGAGATCCGATCGGTCGGCGACGCCGGCCTGCTCGCGACAGGCCCAGTATTCCCGCTCGGTACCGATTCCGGCGAAGCGTTTCGGCATCCAATAGCCACCGCGCTCGGCATAATCGGCGCCCAAGGCCGATGTGCGGCCGTGGAACGGGCTATCTTGCGTCATTGCCTTGTCTCCCAGCCCATTGACGACCCGCGCGATGGACCGCTTCGCGGTGATGTCTCGGTCGTAAACGCGGACATGGATATCGGTTGGATTCCAGCCGTTTACCGGATCGATATCGCTTGGGCAGGCGGATGTGGCGACGACCAGATCCCGGTGGGCGCGGAACAGAACATAGTCGCCCGCTCGGCTCCAGGACATGTCCGGCACGAACACATTGCCCGCATCGACATCGACATTGGTGAACAGGTTCACCGCGGAATAGGCGTCCAAGCGGACCCCATAGTCGGCGAGCTCGCCGTTGAAGTTGTCGGTGCAGTTCGTGTGTCCGGGATAGCCGACGGTGTCGTAGTAATAGGCCGTGCAGGGGGTCAGGAACGTGTCGTGCAAACCCACCGTGTCCTGAACAACCTCGACAGTCGGTCGATAGCGCTGGTCATAGATCGTCGACCGCAAGCCGGGCGCCGGCACCGGCGTGCCGAGCATCGACCGGGTTGCGGCATCGCTCATGCCGACAACGTGGCCGGCGTCGAGATCCGCTTCGTCGAAGAAAACGATATCGGCGCATTGGCGGCCACTGACATCGAGGATCTGGATGTATTCCCCGGCGCGGACCATAAATGCGCGCGCGGTCGCGGCATCGACGCGTATTTCCTCACGAACCCGTCCGAGCGGATCGGGGAGCCTTTCCATCATCGGATCGTTCCGGCGACGGACAGATCGGCGAACCAGCAGCACGACGTCCGACGGCGGGATCGGGAAGGCCGATCCCACAGCCGTTTCGGGTGCGCCGAAGACCGCGAACCCATCCTGGCATACTTCAAGACTGTCCGTGCTGCCCGGCGCGGCGGTTTCGTCCAGGAGTCGTATCGCTTGCAGCGATGCGAGATCCGCCTGCCGGGTCGTCAGCCCGCGGCGCAGGGAGATCGCGTCATGCGTCTCCAGCATATCCTGCAGCAAGCACGGGGATGCTGTCGGTCTTCGGTCGAAGACGCCCGGATCGCACGTCCCATCGGCGTTGAAGCCGACGAGTTCGCACGCTTGCAGGCCTTCGGTCGTCATGACCGTCACGCGATCGCCGTCGAACAGGTCCACGCCCAGGCATTGCCCGGCCGGCACGATATAGCGCTCGACGTCCTGGGTCAGCGCAGGCGCCTGATTTGCGCGACCGTCGATATGGGTTGTGAACATCATTGCGTCGCATGCCTCCCGGCCGACGTTTCGTGGATGACCCTCGGGACGACCAGGCGTGATCCTGTCTTGCACCTTGTGAAAACCATAGTGCCGGCATGCGATGAGAGCAAGGATGTTTTCATACTTGTGAAATCCTTGAGGGTTGGGCTGGTTTTTGCGACCTGTTCGTGATGGTCAAATAAGGTTTTTCGCTAAGTTATTATTATATATACATTATTCAGACTAAAGGGGTGTGCTGATTGGGGCGAGGTGGTGCGTGACATGCGCCGATTTCACAGGAATCCCTTGACACTTGTTCATCACATGTATGAAATTCCTGTCGCCCGCTTCACGTTCGGCGCCGAAACTGTCGGCCCGCCAAGAAAAATCGGGGCGGAGAGAACGACAACCAGAGTGGAACTTGGAGGAGTCGCATGTCGCTTGATTGTTTGGGATGGCGCGGGTCGGTCGCGGCGGTCGCATTGGTGGCCGCAATTGGCGTGACGACACCGCCAGCCGCCGCGGAGCTGCCAGAGAGCTCGGAGCCGATCCGGATCGTCACCAACAACTGGGGCAGTCAGCTCGTGTTGTCCAATGTGACCGGCAACCTCCTGGAGCGGCTTGGCTACAGCGTTGAATACGTCCCTTCCAACACCCAGGTGCAGTTCCCGGCCATCGGTCGCGGAGAAGTCCATGTCCAGGTCGAGGTCTGGGAAGGAACGATGCGCACGCCGTTTGAAGAAGAGGTTGCGGCCGGTCGGATGATCGACGCCGGGTCACACGTGGCGACCACGCGCGAAGAGTGGTGGTATCCGATCTATATGGAAGAAACGTGCCCCGGCCTTCCCGATTGGCAAGCGCTTCAGGAGTGCCATGCGCTGTTCGCCGTTCCCGAAACCGCGCCCAAGGGACGTTATCTTGGCGGTGCGGTCGAATGGGAAAAGCACGACGAGGAGCGGATAGAGGCCCTCGGCATGGATTTCGAGGTCATCTATGCCGGATCGACCTCGGCTTTGATCGCCGAGCTGCAGGCGGCCTATGACCGGAAAGAGCCGCTGGTCATGTTCAACTACAAGCCGAACTGGGTATTGCTCGAATATGAAGGCCGCTTCGTCGAGTTCCCGGACTGGGCGGCGGAATGCGAGACGGATCCGTCTTGGGGCACCAATCCCGAGCTGACCTATGACTGCGGCAATGCGGATGCCGGCTGGCTGAAGAAAGCGGCTTATGCCGGTCTCGCCGAAAGCCACCCCTGTGCGCTCGAACTGCTGCGCAACATCAGCTTCAACGATCAGATGATCGGTGACGCCTTCTATCTGATGGACGTCGATAACCTGTCCGAAGAAGAAGGAGCGGCTGCGTGGCTCGAGAAATACGGTGCCGAGGCCGATTCCTGGATCGCTGATCTCCCCGACGCCTGCTCGATCAGCTGACGCGCTGGGATGTGCCGGAGCGCCTTGCGTCCGTGACGCGCTTCGGCACCTCCATCTCGAAGCCTTCCGAAGACCAATAGCCCAAGCCTTGCGCCAAAGGCCCGACAACGAGCGAATACGCCATGTCGAATGCGTCTCCCACAATTGAATGCCGCGGCGTTTGGAAGGTCTACGGTCAGCGTGCCGAGACGCTCTTGCGCGGCGTGAACGGGACGGCGCCGAGCAATGACGAATTTGCCGCGGCGAACTGCATTGTGGCCGCGCGCGATGTGAGCCTATCGGTCTTCGACGGTGAAATCCTGGTCATCATGGGGCTGAGCGGCTCTGGCAAGTCGACGCTGTTGCGGTGTCTCTGCCGTCTCGTCGAGCCGAGCCGCGGCGAGATCTTCATCGAGGGCGACAGCATTCTTGATGCGGATCGCAAGCAGCTGATTGAGCTGCGCCGTCGCAAGATCGGCATGGTGTTTCAGCATTTCGGCTTGTTGCCGCACCGCACCGTCCTCGAGAATGTGATGCTGCCGCTCGAACTGCAGGGAATTGGCCGTCACCAGCAGCTCGAGCGTGCCCGATCGATGATCGAACTGGTCGGGCTGAGGGGCAGGGACGGCTACTACCCCTCGGAACTCTCCGGCGGCCAGCAACAGCGCGTCGGCATCGCGCGCTCGCTTGCCGCGGACCCGCATATCTGGCTTCTCGACGAACCGTTTTCCGCGCTCGATCCCTTGATCCGGCGCGAGATGCAGGATGAGTTCCTGCGGCTGCAACGCCAGCTCGGCAAGACCATCGTCTTCGTCACGCACGATTTCGATGAAGCCATCCGTGTGGCCGACCGCATCGCCATCATGAAGGACGGCAGTCTCGTCCAGGTCGCCTCTCCAGAGGAACTGGTCCTGTCGCCGGCCACCGACTATGTCGCCCAATTCACGCGCGATGCGGTTCGCGGTCGGCTCGTGACCGCGCGCCATGTGGTGGCGGATGCGCAAGGCGAGGCGTCGCCCCCTGCGCGCACGGTGGCCGCTGACGCGCGTCTCTACGACATCGCCCGATCGGTCATGGCCGACGATGCGCCCGTTGGCGTCGTCGATCAGGCGGGACACCTGCTCGGGCTCGTGGATCGCCGGCAGTTGCTCGACAATCTCGTCGACCAGCAGAGTGCCCGGCAATGAGCAATGTTGCGTTGGGAGACCGGACGGCGTCCAGCGTGTCACCGTCGGTTCGGTTCGGCCTTGCCGGCATGGCGATCCTGCTGGCGGTATTGGCCGTGCCCATTCGGGCTTATGCACCGATACTGTCCGACTATCCCGACGCTCTGGTCGTTCCGCTAAGCGACTGGATCAGCGCGCTGTTCAACGCGCTTCCGGGCCTGCCGCTGGGATTTTTCACCTTCGGCGATCTGATGGCGGGTGTCCGATGGCTGATCCAGCAGCCCTTGGATCTGACGGAAGTGGTGTTGTATCGCGGCATTCCGGCCTGGGGTATAGGGCCGCTGCCGTGGGTCGCCGTCGTGGTCATGGCGGGACTTGTCGGGTGGCGCGCCGGCGGTTTGCGGCTGGCGGCGCTCGGCGCGGGCGGCATGCTGTATCTCGCCGTCTTCGGGCTTTGGGAACTGTCCATGCAGACCCTGGCCCTCGTCGTGGTCACGGTGCCGCTGATCTGTGCGGCCGGGCTCGTCCTCGGCATTCTGGCGGCGGACCGGCCGAGGCTCGAAGCGATCCTTAACCCGGTCTTCGACGTGCTTCAGAGTACGCCCCAGATCGCCTATCTCGTACCTGTCGTCGTGCTGTTTGGCCTGGGCGAGGTTGCCGCCGTTGTCGCAACCACCGTGTTCGCGGTTCCGGCCATGGCGCGATGCGTCGTTGTGGGCCTCAAGACGGTTGCGCCCGAAGTCGTCGAGGCCGGCCTGATGGCTGGAGCGACACCCCGCCAGCTTCTTTGGAAGGTCCGGCTGCCAGCGGCTCAGCCGACGATCCTCGTCGGGGTCAATCAGGCGATCATGCTGACGCTGGCGATGGTCGTCATCGCGTCCCTGATCGGCGCGCAGGGGCTAGGACATCAGATCCTCATTCAACTCGATCGGCTCTGGCTCGGGCGTGCGCTCGAGGTCGGAATGGGTATCGTCGTTCTCGCGATCGTGCTCGACAAGCTAAGCCGTGGGCTGATCTCCCGACCGCGCGTGCACCAGCTTCACGTGCCATGGCATCGCAACCGGTCGACCTGGATTGTAACGGGTCTCATCGCGGCTGCGTTCGCCCTGGGAGCCGTTGATCAGCGCTTTGCGGTTCCCCAACCTGAAATGGCCATCTCGACCGCTGATTTCTGGGACGGTCTGATCAAGTGGGTAACCGATACTTGGTTCTACACGCTGAGAGCCTTCCGGAATGCGGCGCTGATCTACTTCCTGTTGCCCATCAAGAACTTCCTCCTGTGGTTGCCGTGGACGGTCGTGATCGGCGCGGTCGTATTGGGAGGATATGCGGTCGGCGGTTTCCGACTGGCGGTGACAGCCGGGCTGATCGCGCTCTTCCCAGCCGTCACCGGGCTCTGGGTGCCGACCATGACGACCGTCTACATGATCGGGACGGCGCTGATCGTCTGCCTGGTTATCGGACTTCCGATCGGCGTCCTGGCAGCGCGCAGCGATCGGATATCGCGTGTCGTCATGCCGGTGTGTGATCTGCTTCAGACACTGCCGAGCTTCGTTTATCTCGTTCCCGTCGTGATGCTGTTCCAGGTCGGGGATGTTGCCGCCATCTCGGCGACGATCGCCTACGCCGTCGTGCCGATCATCCGCTACACCAATCTCGGCCTGCGCAACGTCTCAAGCGAGACCAAGGAAGCCGCCGTCGCCAGCGGCTGTTCCGGCTGGCAGGTCCTGGTGAAGGTCGAACTGCCGATGGCGCTGCCGGAAATCCTGTTGGGGGTCAATCAGATGATCGTCTTCGGCCTGTTCACCCTGAGCATCACGGCACTCGTCGGCGCCCGTGATCTCAGCGCCACGATCTACCGCGCTTTGTCGGAAATCGATCCAGGGCAGGGCATTGTGGGCGGCATCTGCATCGCCTGCCTGGCAATCCTGTCCGACCGCTTCATCAGGGCCTGGACCGAAAGGAGGCGGCGGTCGGTAAGGGCCTGAGACCCTTTAACACCGAACCGCCTTTTGGGGACGCACCATGCAGCCACCAAGTCGAGCAGATGTCGTGATCATCGGGGGCGGGGTCGCCGGCTGTTCGATCGCCTATCATCTGGCGAAAATCGGCATCACCGATGTGGTCCTGTGCGAGCGCAAGCAACTGACCTCCGGCACGACGTGGCATGCCGCGGGACTCGTGACCCAGCTCCGGGCGACCCGCAACATGACCGAACTCGCCAAATATACCGGTGAGCTGTTTGGGTCGCTCGAGGCCGAGACCGGGCAGGCGACCGGCTTCAAGCAGAACGGCTCGCTCCGGCTGGCCAAGCACGAAGCCCGTTTCGAGGAGCTGAAACGCGGCGTTTCCATGGCGCGTAACTTTGGGTTGGAAGCCCATGTCATCACGCCCGATGAGGTCAAGGAACGCTATCCGCTTGCCGAGACTGGCGACCTTGTCGGCGCGATCTGGATGCCCAGGGACGGCCAGGTCAATCCCGCCGACGTGACCATGGCGATGGCCAAGGGAGCTCGGCAGAAGGGCGTCAGACTATTCGAGAACACGGTGGTCGAGCGTGTTCTGGTCGAGCAGGGGCGAGCGGTCGGGGTCGCGCTCGCCGACGGGGAGATCCGCGCCGACAAGGTCGTCATCGCAGGCGGCATGTGGTCGCGTGACTTCGCCGCCAAGATTGGCGTTTCGCTGCCGTTGCATGCCGCCGAACACTTCTACATCGTCACCGAACCCATGCCGGAGCTTCAGCCGGACTTGCCGGTGATGTTTGTCGGTGACGAATGTTCCTACTTCAAGGAGGACGCCGGCAAGCTTCTGCTCGGGTGTTTCGAACCGAACGCCAAACCCTGGGGCATGGATGGCATTCCCGAGGACTTCTGTTTCGATTCCCTGCCCGAGGATTTCGATCATTTCGAGCCGATCCTGGACATGGCCGTCAAACGGGTGCCGGCGCTTGGCCGGGCCGGCATCCAGCTCTTCTTCAACGGGCCGGAAAGCTTCACACCGGATGATCGCTATCTTCTCGGCGAGACGCCGGAGGTGCGCGATCTCTACTGTGCCTGCGGCTTCAACTCGGTGGGGATCCTGTCCTCGGGTGGTGTCGGCAAAGCGCTGGCCGAGTGGATTCGTGATGGTCATCCGCCGGTTGAACTCGCCGATGTCGATATCCGGCGCATGCAGCCGTTCCAATCAAACCGCCGCTATCTGCACGACCGGACGACCGAGACGCTTGGACTCCTGTTTCAGATGCACTGGCCCTATCGGCAATACGAGACCTCTCGCCATGTGCGCCAAAGCCCTTTCCACGACCGGCTCCTGGCCAAGGGCGCTTGCATGACCGAAGGGGCCGGGTTCGAGCGTCCCGGCTTCTTCGCGCGCGACGGCATGAAGCCCGAAATCGACTATTCCTACGGCCCGCAAAACTGGTTCGAGATGGCGGCAATCGAAAGCCGCAACACGGCCGATGCGGTCACGCTGTTCGATCAGTCCTGCTTTGCCCAGTTCCGGCTGGAAGGTCGGGATGCCTGTCGCGAGCTGAACCGCATCTCGGCGGGCAATGTCGATGTGCCCGTCGGCAAGCTCGTCTATACCCAATGGCTCAACGATCGGGGCGGCATCGAAGCGGATGTGACGGTGACCCGTCTCTCGGAAACGGCTTTTCTGATCGTCACCATTGCCGGGTCCCAGACACGCGATTTCTCCTGGCTGACGCGACACATTCGGCCGGACGCGCATGCGATCGCCACCGACGTGTCGTCGGGTTACGCCATGCTCGGCGTCATGGGCCCCGGATCGCGTGCATTGCTTGAACAGCTCTCGGCCGAGGATCTGTCCAATGCGGCGTGCCCCTTCGCCACCAGCCGGGAGATCGATATCGGCTATGCGCGTGTCCGCGCGAGCCGGGTCACCTATGTCGGCGAACTCGGGTGGGAGCTCTACATCCCCACCGAATTCGCGGCCCACGTCTTCGATGAACTGACGGCCGCCGGCGCTGGGCATAACCTTGCCCATGGTGGCTTCTTCGCGATCAACTCGCTCCGAATGGAGAAGGGGTATCGCCACTGGGGCCATGACATTGGCGAGGAAGATACCCCGCTTCAGGCCGGGCTCAGCTTCGCTGTCGGCTTCGACAAGCCGGACTTCCTCGGCCGTGACGCCCTGTTGCGTGCTCGCGACGCCGGTCCGCCACGGCGCAGGCTGGTGCAGGTCCGGCTCGACGGACGCGACAATGCCCCGATGCTCTATCACGAGGAACCAATCGTTCGAGACGGGGAGATTGTCGGCTCCATCACGTCCGGGGGCTACGGCCACCGTATCGATGCCTCGCTCGGCATGGGTTACGTGTCCTGCCCGGACGGTGTGACGAAAGACTTCCTCGATAGCGGCAGCTTCGAGGTCGAGGTCGCGTGTGAGCGCTATGCCGCGCAAGCCCAGTTCAGGCCCTTCTACGACCCGCAAAACACGCGCATCAAAGCGTAGGTTCCATAATCATCTTCAAGGGAGCTCCAACATGACCGACGTGCAGGACCGTTTCTCCGCCATCAGTGGCCACATCTACTCGGACGGGGCCTTCCATAAGAGCGTGTCGAGCGCTGCTCTCGACGTGATCGACCCGGCGACCGAAGCCGTGATCGGCCAGATCCCGGAGACGACATCCGCTGAGATCGATCAGGCGGTCGCACAGGCCAATGTCGCGCAAAAGGGCTGGTGGAAGCTGGCGGCCCTCGAACGGGCCCATGTGTTGCACCACGTCGCGGACAAGATGATCGAGTTGAAGCCGCTTCTGGCCGAGGCGCTCACCCGTGAAATGGGCAAGCCCTACAAGGAGGCCGTCGACGAAGTCGACTGGTCGGCCCATTCGATCCGCTATTCCGCCGAGATCGCCCGTTCCGACATGGGCCGTGTGATGGGGCCGGCGACGGCGGGCCAGTTCCACTACACGCTGAAGCTGCCACTTGGCACGGCGGCGCTGATCATGCCCTTCAACTATCCGATGGTGCTCCTGGCCTGGGAGGCGGGGGCCGCGCTCGCCGCCGGTAATGCCGTGATCGTCAAGCCAAGCGAATACACGACGCTGACGACCATGCTGTTCGCCGAATGCTTTTCGCCGCTGCCCAAAGGGCTGTTCCACATCGTCTCGGGGGGCGGGGCGGTCGGCAAGGCGCTGGTCGAGCATGACGACACCCATGTCGTCGCCTTCACCGGATCCATTCCCGTCGGCCAGTCCGTCGCTGAAACCTGCGGCCGGCTGATGAAGCCGTCGCTCATCGAGACGTCCGGCAACGACCCGTTCCTTGTGATGCCGTCGGCGCCACTTGAGCTAACGGCGCGGGCGGCCGCATTCTCGGCCTATATGAACTGCGGGCAGATCTGCGTTTCGGCCGAACGGTTCTACGTGCACGAGGACATCCATGATGCTTTCGTCGAGAAGCTCGTCGAGGAAACGCGCAAGATCCGCATCGGCAACGGTCTCGAAGCCGTCGATATGGGGCCGATGGTGTCGTCGAAGGAGCGCGACCGCTACGAGACGCTGCTCAAAAAGGCCACCGACGAAGGTGCGCGGCCGGCGGCCGGTGGCGGCCGGCCATCCCAGTTCAACCGGGGCTGGTTCGTCGAGCCGACGGTTCTTGTGGATTGCACGCCGGACATGACCCTGTTCCACCAGGAAAGCTTCGGTCCGGTCGCGCCGGTCTGTCGGGTCAAGAGCTTCGAGGAAGCGGTTGAACGGGCCAATGATTCCAAATACGGCCTTGGTGCCAATATCTACACGACCGATCTCTCCGAAGGCATCCGTGCCGCCGAAGAGATTCAGGCTGGTATGGTCTGGGTCAACGCACCACTCCTCGATAATGATGCAGGCCCGTTCGGCGGCACCAAGATGAGCGGCATGGGCCGACAGCTCGGGCCGGAAGGCATCGAGACGTTCCGCACGACCAAGATGATCATGATCGACCCGGACTGCGATGCGCAGGATTTCTGGTGGTTCCCGTATGCGGATGCCGAGATGTACGGTGGCAAGGGCGGGTAACGGCCAGCCTGTCGCAGACGGATCGTCTTTACCGCGCGCGTTGCCAGACCACAGAGCGATCCGCAGGACGAAAACGAGCTGCGGCCGGTTCCCACAAGACCCGGCCGCGGCGCGTAAATGCTTCACTCAAATCGGAGCTGAGGCATTCGCTCCGCAATGGGTGAATGGAAATCGTATCGGATCGCTTGTCAGGCGGCGTTTTCCTGAATCGCGGCGATGACGTCGAGCTCGATCACGAGATCCGGGTCGAAAAGCCCGACGATCAAGCCGGTGACGGCGCAGGGGATCGCTTCGCCAAGTGCCGCGATCCGGCCCGTCTTGCTCATGGGTATCAGGTCGGCGTCCGTCAGATGCATGGTCATGCGGACGAGGTTGTCGGTCGTCGCGCCGGTGCCGGCCAGAAAAGCAGCGACATTGGCCCATGCCTGCCGGATCTGCGTTTCCGGATCGCGAGCGAGCTGACCTTCTTGGTCGAGACCGATAATGCCGGATGAGAACACAAGCCTGCAGCCCGCCGGAACCTCGATGGCATTGTGATACTGCCCCTGCGGTTCATAGAGCGTCGCCGGGTTGAACTTGCGCAGCATGATGCCTGCCCCTTGCTCTCTAAGCGCTGATGCCGCGTCGTTCCGGATCCCACGCGATCGCCCGCCGGTCGCCGGGGTCAATCCACGCCGCGATCGCCAGGAGCGGCGTGTCTTCGGTTCGCATTTCATGCATCTGCCAGCGGTCGTGATAGACAAGATCGCCGGCCTTGACATCGAACCAGTCGCCGCCATCCAAGCGCCAGCGCGCACCACTTGTCAGCATCAGATAGATCTCGCGTGGGGCGTGGTTATGCCCGGGATAGAGGACGTTCGGTCCCATCAGCATGATGCCGACGCGCGGCGCGGCCCAATAGAGCGGTCCGTCGGGTCCTGACAGGCCGGCATAGGCATAGCCATCGAGGAAGGCCCGCGAGCAGGTCTGCTCCGTGTAGCTGGCATTTTGCGACCAGTTCAGCTCGGCGCGGGCACCAATGACGACCTCAGCCAAGTTGGCGAGGGGGCCTTGCTGGGCGAGCGCCAAGGCGGCGTCGAGATGATCGAGCACCGGGAAGTTGCGGTTGAAGCGAGCTTCCCGTGGTCGCTCCGTGGCCGGCACGACTGCCGGCCACGTGACTACGGCGTCGGTGACGACATCGCGCCGCGTCGAGACATCCCGCTTGATCATGTCGACCAGTTTCTCGGCCGTCGCCGTCATCTGTTCAGCCTCTGCCAATCGCTGTTCCATGACGGCACCCGACCGTGTCGTGGTCAGCTGTTGAACCACCAGCGCTCCATCGAGCGGCCGCCGTCCAGCTCCCAAGCGCCGGACATCACTTCCGGATGGCCAATATTGGAACTCGCGGCGAACACATTGTCGGCGAACAGCGGAATGACAGATCCACCGTCGTTCCGGAGCATCATCTGCATTTCGCGATACATCGCCGCGCGCTTTTCATCATCGAGTTCAACCCGCGCTTCTTCCAGAAGTTTGTCGAAGTGCTCATTGCTCCAGCGCGACTCGTTCCATTTCGCGGTGCTGGCATAGCCGGCCGAGAAGATGATGTCGGCGGTCGGGCGGGCGCCCCAATAGCTCGCGACGAAGGGCTTTTTCAGCCAGACATTCGAGAAATACCCATCGTTTGGCTCGCGCACGACTTCCAGATTGATGCCGGTCGGGACGAGGCTGTCCTGATAGATCGTGACGCCATCGACCGCGCCCGGATAGAGCCCTTCGGAGACGCTGAGGCCAATATCGAGGCCATCGAGCCCGGCCTTGTTGAGATGGAACTTGGCTCTGTCGGGATCATAGTGGGTTTGTTCGATATCGCCGGCATAATACGCCATATTGGGCGAGATCGGATGGTCATTCCCGATCGATCCGTAACCGCGCAGCACCGTCTCCAACAACGCTTCGCGATCGATGCCGTGCTTGAGCGCCAGCCGCACATCATTGTTATCGAAGGGCGGGAGCGTCATGTTCATCGCATAGACATAGTGAAGCCCGCCCGACGTGTTCATCACTGAGATATCGTCTTGGTGATCCAGCAAGTGCACGGTCTTGAGGTCGACTTGGTCGATGATGTCGATCGCACCCGTCATCAGCGCGTTCTGGCGCGCCGCCGGGTCGGACATGGAGATGACTTCCGCGCTGTCGAAGAAGGCACGGTCGCTGCGCCAATAGTCCGGATTGCGCTCCAGTTCCGCCCGGACGCCGGGCTCAAACTCCCTCAGCACGTAACCGCCTGTGCCAATGCCCGACACGTCGAGCACGCCATCGACCTGCGGCATGATCATCATGCGGTAGTCCGTGAACATCATCGGAAAATCCGCGTTGCCCGAGGACAGTTCGAGTCGAAGCGTTGAGGCATCCTCGCGGACGATATCGGTGATCGGCTCGAGAAGGGCTTTCATGCCGGACGTACTGTCATCGCCCATGTGGTGGCGGATTGACGCCATGACATCGTCGGCATCCAGCGTCTTGCCATTATGGAAGGTCACTCCGTCGCGCACACGGAACAGCCAGGTCTTGGCGCCATCGGAGGCTTCCCAGGATTCAAGAAGTTCAGGCTGGATCTCGTTATTGCCGTCGATCTCCACAAGCGTGTTGTAGAAGCCGTAGGCGATCGTGCGCATGAAGGTGTTTGAGTAAGTCGCGGGATCGAGCGTGTCCGTCGTCGACCCGCCACGAACGCCGTAACGCGCATGTCCGCCACGAGATGGCATTTGCGCGAAGGCCGATGGCGCTCCCGTCGTCATCACGGCACCGGCTGCTGCCATGGAGAGCAACAGTGTTCGCCGGTTCAGGCCGTTCATGTCCCTGGTTGCAAAGCCCATATCATCCTCCCTTTAAACCGGGCCTGTTGTCGTCCGGCCCGCTTGATAGTCAGCTGAGTAAGCGTGTGTGACCTTTCGTTCGCGATCCGCCTCACCCGACTTTCGAGCCGAGGTCGATGGCTAGCGATGTGTCCCCACCACTCAAATCCCGGGCGGTCTCGACATCGATACCAAGAAGCCCGCTGAGCACATCAATCGTATCGGCGCCGAGCTTGGGAGCGGCGCGAGGCGCGACCGGTGGCGTGACCGACAGCTTCAATGGCGAGCCCACGCCTTTTATGTGGGCGCCATCGGCTGTTTTCGGCTCGGTCGACATGCCACGGGCGAGCACCTGCGGATCACGGAATACGCGGTCCAGATCGTTGATTGGGCCGGCCGGCACGCCGGCCAGCGTCAAATCCGCGATCCAGTCATCCAGCGGGCGGGTGCGAAGCGCTTGTTGCAGGGTTTCGGTCAACACGTCACGATTGGCGACACGCAGCGGATTGGTCCTGAACCGAGGGTCGGTCGCGAGTTCGGGCCGGTCGATGACCTGGCAAAGCCTGCCGAACTGCCGGTCATTGCCGACGGCCAGGATCAGATGCCCGTCGGCGGTCGCGAATGCCTGGTAGGGCACGATGTTCGGATGCGCATTCCCGAGCCGGCTTGGTGGTGTTCCGGTCGCCAGATAGTTCAACGCTTGATTGGCGAGCGTGGCGACCTGCACGTCGAGCAGGGCGAGATCGATATACTGTCCTTCGCCGGTGGCATCGCGATGGCGCAGTGCTGCGAGGATGCCGATCACGGCGTAGAGCCCGGTCAGGATATCGGTCAGCGCGACGCCAGCCTTCATCGGTTCGGCGCCCGCGGCGCCGTCGGGTTGTCCCGTCAGGCTCATCAACCCGCCCATCGCCTGGGTCAGGAAATCGTAGCCGGGCCTCTCGGCATAGGGACCCGTCTGTCCGAAGCCCGTGATCGAGCAGTAGATGAGGTCGGGTTTGACCGCGCGCAGGCCGGCGTCGTCGAGGCCGTAGCGCGCAAGCCCGCCGACCTTGAAGTTCTCGACGACGACGTCCGACTGGGCCGCCAGATCGCGTACCGCGCGTTGGCCGGCGGTGGAGGTTATGTCGAGCGTGACGGACTTCTTGCCCCGATTGGCCGCATTGAAATACGCAGCGCCCTGATTCCGTCCCACGCTGTCGATCAGGTCGGGCGGACCCCAGCTTCGCGTGTCGTCACCCCGTTCCGGATGCTCGATCTTGATCACTTCGGCGCCGAGATCGGCGAGGATCTGGGTTGCCCATGGACCAGCAAGGATGCGCGACAGATCAAGGACGCGCAGCCCATCGAGCGCGCTTTTCGTTCGCGTTGAGGACGAGGAGTGGTCGTTGTCCTGCATGTGTGGAGAGCCGCCCGGATCGATCATTGAAAGAACTTTACGGCTTCATTTTTCAATTGATAGCGAGATAAAGTCGAAACTTCATGAGGAAAAATCATCAAGCTTATGCGGCGCCACGTTCCAACCCTGTCCATGCTCCTGAGTTTCGAAGCGGCCGCCCGCTTCGGCAGTTTCGCCCGTGCCGCAGAAGAGATAGCGCTCAGTCAAAGCGCGATCAGTCGCTCGATCCTCAGCCTTGAGGGCTTTCTCGGTGTTGACCTCTTCGTGAGGAATAAGCAAAGGGTCACGCTGACGGAACCGGGCCGCGCCTATGCCGCCATCGTCTCGGACCTGTTGGATCAGTTGGAGGCCGAGACCGCTATTGTCGTGTCGCGTGGGCAAGAGGATCCGACGCTGCGGCTCGCTACCTATCCGACATTCGGTTCGCGCTGGCTGATGCCGCGGCTGACCGACTTTACCGCGCGGCATCCGGACATCGAGCTCAGTTTTTCGACAGGCGTCACGCCGTTCAGCGTTCATTCCGGGGAACTGGACGTCGCCATACAGCATGGCAATGGCGACTGGGCCGATACGGTATCGAAGAAGATCTGCGATGAGACGCTCATCGCTGTCGGTGCGCCGTCGCTGCTGGGTGACGGCGGGAGCCGGCCAGAGGATATTCGATCGCACCTGTTGCTCTCGCTAAAAACGCGACCGCGCGACTGGAGCGCCTGGTTCACGGGGCAGGGCCTCGAACCACCGGCGGGCCATACGGGGCCGGTCTTCGAGACGTTCGGCCTCATGATCGGTGCGGCCCGGGCCGGGCTTGGCATTGCCCTGGTGCCAAGCCTCTATGTCGAGGAAGAACTGAAGGCCCGGCGGCTAGCCGCGGCGTTCGGCGAGCCGGCCCCTAGCCGCAATGCGTTCTACGCGGTCTGTGACGCACGCCGTGCTCACGAGGAGAAGATTAGGCGCTTCATGGATTGGGTTGCCTCAGCTCACGCTGCCATCCCGATCAGCGCTGCAGAACCCACGACGCCGAATTGACGGCCGGGCGCAGGGCCTCGGTGGTCATGGAACGCCCGTCCGCAGGGCCTTTGGCCGCACGGAAACCAGGACGCCGACAGTCCCGATCGTGCCTGCATTTGGGGTGCTGGCGTCGTCGGATCATCATGACCCTGTTAACTGATAGCTAGAGCGCGTCCATATTAAGTCGGACCATCTCCAGCAGCCTGGAAGTGGTTTGCGCAGTCCTCTGGCTTAAATGTGTCGATGTGGTCGCCTACGGCATCTCAAACGGCGGGGATCGTTCGCTCAGCCGTGGCTATGTGTATCGCTTTGAGCTTGAAAGGCGTTCTCGATTGGATCGAATTCCGTGAGTTTGGCAGGAAGAAGCGAACTGCCGCATCGGTATCTCAGATCGCAACACGAACGCCAGTTGTTTTGGGGTTGGAAGACTTTCCAGGACAGCGATGTCGCCGGGTGAGCGTATTGGGACAAGGGCCTGCTCAACATAGGCGAGGAACACTATCCCGTTCATTGCCTCGGCATAGACGAAGAGCGGAGCCATTACCTTAAGCCCAGCATCGGCTGCATCTAAAACCTGGTCCCGAAGTTTGTTTCTATTGGTCCGCGACACACACCCATCTGTTGGCGGTCGTGAAATCCAAATCGTCGCAACCGCAACCTGCTGCATAAATCAGAGTTCAGCCGATAAGCTTTAGAGGCAGGCGAGGGCAGCTCACAAAATGGATCACCCTCGACAATGCTGTCGACGCATCAGTCGTTGACGAACTCGCCATCGACGATGTCGGTGCCGTTTGCGACCGTGTTCAGAACGCCGATCCGCTGATAGAAGTCGCCGGCGGCTTGCGCCAGATCGGCGATTGGCGAGGCCGATCCTGCTGTACTGAAAAGCGCTCGGTTTTCGGCTCGGCCAAGCAGGTTGATGTCGCCCCAGGAAGCTTCGAGAGACTCGGGTGTCATATTCAGGTTGCGCGCCATGATCTCCTTGGCTTCCTTCGGGTTCTCGCGAATGAAGTCGATGGCGTCGAAATAACCGGTGACCATGCCCTGAACCGCCTCCGGATGTGCCTCGATGAAGTCGGGCCGCAAGGCCACGGCGCCTATGATCAGACCCGGCATGGCTTCGGTGTCGATCAGGATTTTGCCAAACTCGGTGTCGTCGGCCCGCGACAACCAGGGTTCCCAGGTCACGGCGGCGTCGACCTGGCCAGCGACGAAGGCCGCGCCGGCATCGCCCGATTTCATGTCGATCAGATTGACGTCGGATAGTGACAGCCCTTCGGCGTCGAGTGCCTGGGACAGCAGGAACTGGGACACAGACCCTTGTTGCGCCGCCACTGTCTTGCCGGCCAGACCCGCGACCCCGTCGATTTCCTCCCGCGCGACGATACCGTCGCCGCCCGCCGATTCATCGGTCGCGAAGACGATCGACAACGGCACGCCGTTACCGGCGAACAGCGCGAAATTGTCGACCGTAGACGATACAGCTTCGAGCTGTCCGCCCATGACCGCGGCGATGGCGTCCGACGATGCTTCGATGATGATGGGGTCGACATCGGCGCCGGCGGCCTCGAAGAAACCCTTCTCCTTAGCCACGTAGAAAGGCCCGAAACCGATCCATGTCGAATGCGCCAGGCGGATCGTCGGATCCTCTTCGGCCCAGGCCGGCGACGCAACCGAAACGGCGGTTGCCGCGACTAGGCATGTCACCAGGTTTTTCATCTTGGTTCTCCCTCAAGTCAGTGCACGGGGTCGTCCCAAGACGATGCCCGTCAGACACGTACGGTGCGTTGGGAGGGATGCATTGTCAATATTCGAGATAAAATTCTCATAAATCGATAATTCAAGAGGATGTCAGTGACGAGAGCGTCTCGCCGCAGATAGCATTAGGTAATCGCCTTGGCGTCGATCTCGATTAGTGTCGGCACCGATGCGGCGAAAGCGTTGGCAAGATGACGCCTAAGCCCGTCGGCGCGGTCGAGCTGTATTGCCTGACAGCCAAACCCCTCGGCCAGGCGCGACAGGTCCGGCGTGTGCAAATTGACGCCGATGGTCGGAATCGAGGCGTCCTGCATGGCGTCGCGGATCTCGCCGTAGCTTGCATTGTTCCAGACGATGATCGGAAGGCCGATACCGTTCTCGACGGCGGTTACCAGTTCTTCCACCGTGTAAAGCAGGCTGCCGTCACCGACGATGGCAACAACCTGGCGGTCGGTACAGCCGAGCTTGGCGCCGATGGCTGCGGGCAGGGCGGAGCCAAGCGTGCCGTAGCCGTTGGGAAACAGCCATGTGCGCGGCTTGAGCGACCGATAGTAGTGGTTGCCTGTATAGGCGAGCTGCGTTGAATCGGCGCAGATGATCGCATCGTCCGCCAGCGCTTCCCAGAGCGCGTCCAAGATGGCGATATGCCGGTCGGCGCCTCTGGCCCATTGGCCGTCGCGTGATTTGAGCAGCGATTGCACCTCGAGGTGGCGTTCGGATGTGAGAACGTCATCCGCCGCCGGAAGGGTGTTATCGGCGGTGATCGCCTGTAAGGCGGCTCTCGCGTCACCGTGGATGCCGAGCGTGGCCGGATGATTGGCGGCGAGCTGGTTCGGGTCGAGATCGATGCGGATCAGGCGTCCGCCGATGCGATAGCTCGAATAGCTGTAGAGCGTGTCGTTTTCGGCCAGTTGCGTGCCAGCGGCGAGGACGACATCGGCCGCCGCGACACGCTCCTGCACGGCCTTGAACGGCAGCGAAGCGCCGAGGCTGAGCGGATGGGTTTCCGGCAGTATGCCCTTGCCGGCCGTTGTCGTCAGGACGGGCAGGGCCAAGATCTCCGCGAGTTCGCGCGCGGCGTCCGTGGCGTCGATGGCGCCTCCGCCGAGGATCATGATGGGGTTCTCGGCGGCTGACAGCATTCTCGCAGCTTCGGCAATGGCATCGTCCGATGGTACGGGCTTGAAGTAAGCGGATGCCGGCTTGGCTGTATAACGGATAGGCTTATCGGCGAGATCGCGGGGCAGCTGAATACTGATCGGGCGCGGGCGCTGGGTTGCGAAGGCGGCGAAGCTGCGCTCTAGCATTTCGACGATATTGGCTTCGTCGAGAACGAGATGGGCGATGGCGGTGATCTCCCGCTCCAGCACGTGCTGGTTGCCATTGGCGTGCAGTCGGCCGGCATCGATGGCGATCTCCGAGCGCTGATTGCCGGATGTCACCACCAGCATCGGCAGCGAATCCGAATGGGCTTCGGCGATGGCTGTGGCGGCATTGAGGAGGCCGGGACCGGTGATCAGCATGCAGCAGGCCGGACGGCCGGTGGCGAAAGCATAGCCATAGGCCATGAAGCCGGCGCCCTGTTCATGGCGTGGCGTTACATGCCTAAGCGGATGGTCGGGAAAGGTGCGGTAGAACTCGATGTTGTGGACGCCAGGAATGCCGAACACGATGTCTATGCCGGCTTCCGATAACTTCGACAAAATGAAATCGGCGCATGTGGTTTGCGCCGATCCGTCGCCATAAGCCTGTTGCATGGATCTAGCTCCTTGTTGGGATCGGTTCGCGATCGGGCATAAATTGTCGTCTGTCGACAATTATACAGGGGTTGTTGTAACAGCGCGGACGGGCCGTCTCCTTCACGCTTATGCCGGCAACGCTTCGAGGACGCTTGGCTTTAGCCCGGGCTTTGAACGTTGGCCGGCGGCAAACTGTCGTCGCCGGCACTGCCGAGCGACATGGCGAACTGCGTGGCCCCTGCCTTGAGGGCGTCGACGATGTGGTTGAGTGGTTGTTGCGCCAGGACCCGCTCGCGAAGCCCGACGATGCCGAAGGCGAACACCACGCTGTCGCCTGGTGAAAAGACGGGACAGGCGACCGCGAACACACCGGTATCGTATTCGGAATCGATCATTGCGAAGCCTTGTGCCCTTATCTCGGAAAGCTGCCGATCTAGAGCTGCCAGATCCGTGATTGTGGCGTCCTGAAAGCGTTCCAGGGATTTGGGCAGCAAGGCGTGACGGGTGTCGTGGTCCTGAAAGGCCAGCGTCACCTTGCCGGTTGCCGTTGCGTGCAAGGGATAAAGCGCACCGGGGACGATCAGGGCTGAATCGGTGTTCTTGGGCATGTGGTAGGCCACAAGCCGAACCTCGCCTTCGATCAGCCGGGTGAGATAGGCGACCTGTTCAAGCTTGTCGCCGAGCTGTTCGAGGGCAGGGCGCGCGGCGGCTCGAATGTCGCTGGTGCTCTGCCCCATATGGGCCAGCTTCAGCACGCGACGCCCGATGCGATAGACCTTCAGCGTCTTGTCTGCCTCGACATATCCAATCGCGATCAGACTGCTGATCAGTCGATAGGCGGTCGAGGTCGGCAATTCAACGGCCGTTGCGATGTCGTTGAGCGCGGCGCCGTCCGGATGTGCCGCGATCCGGTCGAGAATACGGGCCATGCGGCGCAAGGGTGCCGGAGCCGATTTGCCGTCCGTCATAGCGGTGCCTCTATCCGATCTATCCGAAATCTCCGGTCATATCCTGCATGTCGATACCGTTCGAAGCGCGCGAGCCACAAGCCGCATCCTTGACATGATCACGCCCGGTCGCACGGCGACGAAATCCGGTTGCCCGGCATCTCGAGCAAAATAAAGCTTGATTTCCCGAAAAACAATATCATTATCTCAAAAAACGAGACTTTTGATTGAGGGCATCGTGGCGGTTCCGTATCGCGTCGTGGTCATTGGTGGGGGCATTGCCGGCGTCAGCACGCTCTATCATCTCGTTCAGTTGGGCTGGACCGATGTGGCGCTTCTCGAACGCGACGAACTCACATCCGGGTCGACGTGGCATGCTGCGGGGCAGGTGACGCAATTCTCGCTTAGCCCGGCGCTCATGCAGGCCCGTCGCTACACGATCGACCTCTATTCCGAGCTTTGCGACGACCCGGATCATCCAATCGCCTATAGCCGGACGGGCAGTGTGCGCGTGGCTCTCGTGCCCGAACGCATGGACGAATGTCGGCGGGCCTGTTCGGTCGCGCGTTCTTTCGGCATCGATTTCGAGCTGCTCGACACCGCTGAATGCGGCCGGCGCCAGCCTTTACTCGACACTGACCGTGTTCTGGGCGGGCTTTGGGACCCACGCGACGGCAATATCGATCCGACCCAACTGACCAATGCGCTCGCCGCGCGAGCGCGGGCTGGCGGCGCATCGATCTTCCGCCGCAGCCCGGTCACGGGGTTGGTGGAGCGGTCAGGCGGCGGATGGCGCGTTTCGACGCCGAAAGATGTCTATGAGTGCGACATCGTCGTGAATGCGACGGGTTACCGGGCGCATGAGATTGCCGGCTTGATTGGCGTCGAGCATCCGTCGGTGACGCTGGAGCATCAGTACATCGTCACCGACAACCTGCCCGAACTCGAAGGGTTTGCCGAGAAGCTGCCGATCCTGCGCGTGCCGGAGATGAATTTCTATCTTAGGCAGGAAGGGCAGGGCCTGCTTCTGGGGATGTATGAGCAGACGCCCCAGGTCTTCTTCCCCGATGGTGTGCCCGATGATTTCACCGCGGCCCTCTGTCCCGACGCGCTCGACCGGGTAGCGGACGAGATCGCTGAAGCCATGACCATGGTGCCGGCCATGGAGCGCGCCGGAATCAAGACCGTCGTCAACGGGCCGATCGCCTATACGCCGGACGGTGAACCGCTCGTCGGCCCAGTGCCCGGCAAGACCGGTTTCTATGCCTGTTGTGGCATCCGGCCAGGCATCGGTGAGGGCGGCGGCATCGGCAAATGTCTCGCCGAGATCATCGTCCACGGCCACAGCGAATGGGACAGTTGGGATATGGACCCGCGCCGTTTCACCGGCCATGCCACCAGGTCCTACACGACCTCCCGTGCTCTCGAGGTCTATCGGCGCGAATACGCCCCGCACTTTCCTTTCGCCGAATGGCCGGCGGGGCGGCCGGCCAAGGTAACGCCGCTATTCGGCGTGTTGCGCGACAAGGGGGCAGTTTTCGGGGCGCGAAATGGCTGGGAAAGGCCAGCTCTGTTCTTGCCAGACACGCGATCCTACAAGGAGCCTACCACGTTTCAACGGCCCGATTTCTTCGATGTGATCGGTGCGGAATGTCGCGCCGTTCGCGAACGGGTCGGCATCATGGATGCGGCGGGCTTCGCTCGCTTTGAAGTGCGCGGCAAGGGCGCGAGAGCTTTTCTGAGCCATCTCGCGACGGGCCGGATCCCCAAGCCCGGTCGTATGGCGCTGTCATACTTCTGCTCGGCGCAGGGCACCATCGTGTCGGAAGCGACCATTACCTGTTTCGCGGATGACCGGTTCTGGCTTCTGACGGCAAGTGCGGCGGAATGGCACGACCTTGACTGGCTTACGGCCCATGCGCCGGCTGATGGCAGTGTCGAGATAGTCAATCTGACGGCACGCTATGGCGTGCTCAATTTCGCCGGGCCGCGCTCGGGTGATGTTCTTTCGCTGGTGACGGATGCGGAACTCTCGCTCGAAGCCTTTCCCTTCATGAGCGTCCGCGAGATAACCATCGGCCCGGCGCGGCTTCATGCCATGCGCTTGAGCTATACAGGCGAGATGGGCTGGGAGTTTCAGGTCCCGATCGAATCCCTCGTGTCTGTTTATCAGACGTTGTGGGATGCCGGTGCGGCGTTCGGCATCGCGGATTTCGGCCTCTACGCCCTTGATTCCTTGCGTCTCGAAAAATGCTTCCGGTCCTGGAAGCATGATTTCTCGACAGAGGACACGCCGCTCGAGGCCGGTCTGATGTCCTTCGTCGATCTCGGCAAGCCCGGCTTTCTCGGTCAAGCGGCATTGGCCGCGCATGTCGCGCAGGGGCCGGCTCGGCGCCTCGTGCCGTTTCTCGTCGACTGCGACGACCATGACCCATACCACGGGGCGACAATCCTACATGATGGCCGGCCGGTAGGGCGGGTGACGTCGGGCGGTTACGGGCATGCGATCGGCCGACCGATCGCGCTCGGCTACATCGACGCCGCTCATGCCGCGCCCGATACCCGATGCGACATCGACCTCTACGGGAAGCTCTGCCCCGCTTGGGTGTCGCCGGATCCGATTTACGACCCTCAACGTTTGCGGCCGCGCGGCCTCTAGCCTCCGCCAATCCCAATCGGAGCGACCATGTCGAAGCATTTGCAGTTTTCCGTCGATGACTACCGCGCCCGTATCGCGGCGCTGCAGGACCAGATGGCGCATCGTGGTATCGATGCCATTCTGGTGTCGTCGCAGGCGAATTTCCAGTATCTGACCGGCATTCAGACCGAAGTCTGGGTCAATCTCAGCCGTCCGATGGCTGTCTGGGTGCCATCGGCGGGACTGCCGATCGCCGTCACCGCCGATATCGAACACGCGGATGCCTGCATCACCTCCTGGCTCGACGATGTCCGCAGCTATCCGTCCGACTGGGCGCCGCGCGGAGAACCAATCTTCGGTCAGCGGCAGACCGACCTGAATGCCCTGTTCGCCGATCAGGTGATCGCGATCGGATGCGACATTCGCGCCGACCAGGCGACGACCATCGGGATCGAACAGGGTGGCAATATGCGCTGGGGGGGCACCTTGGCGGCGCTCGATCAGGTGCGGCAGGCCTTTCCGAATGCTGAGTGGCGTGATGCATCTGGTGCGTTGTGGGAATGTCGGTTGGTCAAATCACGCGCGGAAGTCGACATCATCCGCCGTGCGGTGAAAACGCTCGACCGCGCCTACGCGGATCTTTTTCCAGCCGTCACCGCCGGGTTGAGCGAGGCCGATGTGGTGCGTCTGTTGCGGCGTTTGCTGCTACAGCACGGCGCAGACCATGTCGGCTACAGCAACGTGTCGGCCAATATTCGCGTCGGCATGATGGGCTCGTCGACGCCGCATGTGCTGGAGCGTGGCGAGATGCTCTATGTCGACGGCGGCGCTTTCATCGGCGGCTATTGCTCCGACTACAACAGACTGGCGTCGATCGGTCCGGCCAGCGACGCGCAGCGCAAGGCCTACGACATCCTTGTCGAAGCTCATCACCGCGCGCTCGATGCGGTCAAACCGGGGATACGTTGCAGCGATGTGGCGACGGTCATCAATCAGGTCTTCGAGAGCAGAGGAACGGAAATCGGGGTCCTCGGGCGTTATGGTCACGGGATCGGCCTCGAGCAGCCCGAGCCGCCGAATATCCAGCTTGTCGACAAAACGGTCATTCGGGAGGGCATGGTGCTGGCCGTCGAGCCCAACCTGTTCATCCCCGAGATCGGCTATCTGACGCTTGAAGACAATGTCGTGGTGACGTCCGATGGCTGCGAGATCCTGTCCGCCAAGGCGCCCGCCTGCCTTCCCGAAGTCGATGTCTGAGATGTGCGAGGGGACCGGATCTTATCGTGGAGCATGCGACGGCCATCGCCGACGGCTATTGACGGACGTGCGGGTGGAGGCGGCATGATCGACACCATCCAAAGATATCTCCGGCCGCGGGCCGAGATAAGCCGGCGGGAAGCTGTCTATATCTCGGTCATTTCCGTTTGCCTGTTTTTCGGTGTCTGGATCTTCGCCACCGAACTTGGCTTCATCGAACCTTTTCTGCTGCCAAGCCCGATCGATGTCGTGATCCGGCTCTTCTCGCTTCTCGTCAACGGTGCGTTTCTCAACGATATCTGGGCCAGCACCTACCGGATCTTCGGCGGCTTTGCGCTTGCCGCGCTGCTGGCAGTTCCGCTTGGGGTCTTGATGGGGAACTTCGCCTTTTTCCAATCGGCGCTTGAACCGTTGTTCGGCGCTGCGCGATACATGCCGGCATCGGCCTTCGTGCCGCTTCTGATCATCTGGCTTGGCATCGGCGAAGCACAGAAGATGGCCGTGGTTTTCATCGGCGTGTTCTTTCCGCTTGTGCTGCTGGTCGCCGATATCTCGGCCTCGGTGTCGCGCGATCTCGTCAACAGCGCTTACACGCTCGGCGCCAATTCCCGGCAGGTCTTCTTTCGCGTGCTCTTGCCCGCCTGCATTCCGACCATATTCGACACGCTGCGCGTCATGATGGGCATCGCCTGGACCTATGTGATCCTGGCCGAACTCGTCGGCGCGCAGAATGGGCTCGGGATTTCCATTCTCCAGGCACAGCGGTTCCTGATGACCGACCAGGTCATCGCTGGGATCATAACTGTCGGTATCCTGGGCGTTTTGACCGATGTCGCCTTTCGGATGGCGCACCGCAGGCTGTTTCCCTATTTGGCGTAAGAGGCGGCATGGCCGAGATAGAAATAGACGGTGTTTCGGTCGCGTTCCGGTCCGCAAATCAGGCGGATGGGAGGATTGCGCTGACAAAGACCGACCTGACCATCGAAAAGGGTGATTTCGTCTGCGTTCTGGGGCCGTCCGGCTGTGGCAAGTCCACCCTGATGAATGTCATCGGCGGTCTCTTGCCGGCGACGTCTGGCCAGGTGCGCGTCGATGGCGAGGTCGTCACCCATCCGGGTCCCGATCGTGGCATGGTGTTCCAGCATTATTCGCTTTTCCAATGGCTGACGGTGCGCGAGAACATGGAGTTCGGACCGAGCGTCAAGGGCTGGACCGTGGGCCGCCGCAAGGAAGCCGTCGACCGGCTTCTCGAAATTGTCGGGCTCGTCGATCACGCCGACGAGTATCCCAAGGCGCTGTCGGGTGGCATGCGCCAGCGGGTGGCGATCGCGCGCGCTCTGGTCATGGAGCCGAAGGTTCTGTTGATGGACGAACCCTTCGGCGCCTTGGACGCCCAGACCCGCTCGCGCATGCAGGAGATGCTGCTCGAGGTCTGGACGCGCACCAAGACCACGGTGGTGTTCATCACCCACGATGTCGAAGAAGCGGTCTATCTCGCCAATCGCGTCCTGGTCATGAGCCCACATCCGGGTGAGATCGTCGCGGATTTGCGCATCGATTTGCCTCGGCCGCGATCGCTGGATGTGATCGCCGGCGATGCCTTCAACGCCTATCGTCGCGACGTGCTGCTGACATTGCGTCACTAGGCTCATTCACGTTCAGGCGGAAGCGTTTGACAGCAGTTGGTGTTCGCGCGTCGTTATCCCTGAGTTTGTCCCGGGGGGCCAGCGCTGCGGGGGCACCGAGCCTGCCGTCCCCGATTGCCGAAACAAAAGTCTGGCATGACACGCCAAAGACCTGACGCCTCAGCTTAAACAGAAAAACATCTGGACTGATCTGTGCCGTCACCGACGCAGGCCAATCCAATGCTTCAGAATCACCGATTCAGGCGAGGTGACATGTCGCGGCCGCCCGGCGCAATGCTGTCTCGACGAGGTCGGCTTCCTCCAGCGTCATCAGGAGAGGCGGGAAGAATTTCAGTGCCGCAGGGTCCGTCTCGCAGACGCTGTGGCACAGGACGCCGTATTCAAACAGTTTCGCATAGAGGGCCTTCGCGGCTTGCCGGCCCTGCGTTTCAAGCGTGAAGATCGCGCCCTGCGCATAGACCGTGCCGAACAGGTCCGGACAATCAGTGGCGACCTGCATCAGCCGCGTCTTCAAGTAGGACGACAGGTGTTGGACATGCGCCAAAGTTTCGGGTCGGCTCGCGATGTCCAGGACCTTGTCCGCCACCCTGCAACTGATCTCGTTGCCGCCGAGACTGGAAATATAGGAGAATGGATGCATGTTGATGCAGCGTTCATAGATGTCCTGCCGCATCAGCACGGCGCTCGCCGGATACAATCCGCCGGACAGTCCTTTTCCAGTGATCAACATGTCAGGGCTAACGTTATAGTGCGCGCTGGCCCATAGGCGGCCCGTTCGCCCGAGCCCGGTGCGCGTTTCATCGATGATGACAAGAATACCGCGCGCTTGGCACAGCGCGCCGAGATCGGCGAGGAAAGACGGTGGTGCGAGCTGGAACGTCTCGTAGTCCAACGGTTCCAGGATGACTGCTGCGATGTCGTCCGTCATCTTTTCTGCCACAGCGTCGATATCGCCATAGGCATCGAAGAAGTCTGACAGTTGGGGTGGCAGATTATAGTGCTCGATGATTCCTTCTTCGAGAGAACCGGTCACCAGCGCGGCAAATCCGGTATGTCCATGATAGCCTTGGCGATAGGCCAGGATCCGGCGTCGACCGGTCATACGAAACGCACACATGACAGCCAGATCCACCGAGGCCGTGGATGCCAAGGTGATCACGGAGCGGTTCAGTTCGGCAATGGGCGCCTGGCGGGCCAGCCGATCCTGCAGCGCCAGATAGGCCGCATTGGGCACGGTCCACAGGCCCGTGTCACAGCCGTCGTCGAGAGCTGTGCGCAAGGTGTCGACGATTTCGGGATGACGGTGGCCGAGCGCATGGACTCCACCACCTGTCCCGCAATCGATGACCCGGTGGGTGCCGTCGACATTCCATAGGAAAACACCCTCGCGATGGCCGATGACGAAGTCGACGCCCTTTCGGCGTTGACGTTCGGCATTCGAGCGCCAGGACCGGTCGATGAACGCATCCAGGATCGCGCTGCTCGTTGCGGTATGAGTGTCGGCTGGGCCGGTCATGTGGCATCGCCCATTTCTTCGGCGTCCCACACCTTGGCGACGATCTTCCAGCCATCGCCGGCCTTCAGGAGGACGAGTTCGTCGGTGAAGCGCTTGGTGAAGAAGCTTTCGCGCACCCTGAGATGGGCCGTCCTGGCGGTCATCCGGGCAATGGCCAGGATCTCGTCATCGCGTCGTTGCTGTGAGGCCGCCGGTGCTTCACGCCCGGCGACGATGTCGAGATAGCTCGGTACGTCAAGCACGACTGTGCCGTTGCCGTCATGGGTGTAAAGGCGCGCATCTGGATGGAAGATCTGGGCGAAGCGGTCCGCGTCTCCGTGATAGAGCGCATGGAAATAAGCCTGCGCCAGGCCTTGGATCTCCGCTAGATCGGCATGGGAAAGAGGCGGTCGGGTCATCGTGTCTCCATGTAGTCGACTGTCGACAATTAGAGATTGCAGGTGTGGGGGGGATGCCGATCGATGCGGCCGGTTACATCTGCTGTTCGGATCGGCGTGAGAAGACGATATGCGGGTTGAGTGTGCGGTTCGGATCGAGGGCGTCGCGGATGCGGTTCATCGTCTCGATTTCCGCATCCGATCGCGTGCGCCACAGATGCGGTGCTTTCTCCACGCCGATCCCATGTTCCGCCGATATCGAAGCGGGGTTGAACTGCATCAGCGGTTCGTAGACGCAGGTCTCGACGGCGCGCTTTGTGTCCGGGTCGGGCGTATCGACGCCGACAACGAAGTGGATGTTGCCGTCAGCGAGATGGCCGAAGCTGTAGAGCGTGGAGTGGGGCAGTGCCTGCTGCAGCGCGTCCTGAACCAAGTCATGGTAATCCGCGAAGGCGTCGGCTCGAATGCTGACGTCGAAGGACCAAGCTGCCGCATGCGGTTTCTCGACGGCTTCGGAGGCGTCCCTTATGGCCCAAAGCGTGGCCTCCTGTCGTTCATTCTGGGCGATCGTGCCGTCACCGAGCCGATCGAGCGCGCCGATGGTGTCCGTTAGCCGTTCCATGGCATTGGCGGGCGCGTCGCATTCTATCTGGACGAGAAGATAGATTGGCCAGTTGGTCGCGATGATTGGCGGCCGGTTGCCAAGGATGTGGCGCGAGACGACCTCGAAATAGGCTGGCCACATCGCTTCGACGGCTGAGATGAGCGCGCCGAGTGTGGCGCGCAATTGCTGCATCGCCTCAAAGGCGGCATCGAACGTATCGAAGGCCAGCAACGCGGTCGCGCTGGATGTCGGCGCCGAATACAACGTTAGCCTGGCCCGTGTGATGACGCCAAGCGTGCCTTCGCTGCCAATGAATAGCGATTTTAGATCATAGCCGGCATTGTTCTTCGCCAGGCCGCCCAGATCGGAGAGGATCGTCCCGTCGGCGAGGACCGCTTCGAGGCCGGCGACATTGTGCCGGGTCATGCCGTAGCGCAGGACGCGATTACCGCCCGCATTGGTCGCGATCATGCCGCCGATCGTGCAGCTGCCGCGGGCGCCGAGGTCGACGCCGAAGCGAAAGCCCGCGCCGTGAGCCGCCTCGTGGACCGCTTCGAGCTTTGCTCCCGCGCCCGTCGTCATCTGACGCTGCCCGATATCGACAGGATCGATGGCGGCCATGCGTTCGGTGCTTAGGATCACGTATCCGGCCCGGCTCATCGCGCCGTCGACAAGGCCCGTAAGTCCGCCATGCGTCGCAATCTTCCAGCCTTCCGCATCGCAAAGCCGCAGGCAGGCCGCGATCTCCGCGGTGTCGGCAGGGCGCACCAGCCAATCGGCCGACAGATTGTGGTCGCCATATCCGGACGGGCGGGTCGATAGCGCCTCGCGAGGCAGGACATGACCATCACCGACGATCGCGCGGAGGTGCCGGTCTATCTGTCCCGCTGTTCCCATCATGCCGTCATGCGCTGTCGTCGGTTCTTCAGATGATACGGTTTTAAACGGTCGTGGCCTTGGTCAGCATGGCGACGAGGCTTGCCAGCGTGCGTGCCGTCGTGAGGACATCATCCACCAGGATATGTTCATCGGGCGTATGCGCCCAGATTTCGTTGCCGGGGCCAAGACCGACCGTCGGAATGCCGGCGTCCGCCATGAAGGTACCGTTCACGCCGAAGCGCCAGGCTGTAACGGCTGGCCGTTGCCCCGTCATTTGCTGCACGGCGCGAATGGTCGTATCGACGAGCACGGTGTCGGGCTCTGTATACATCAGCGGATAGTGGTTGACGAGCGCCAGGTCCCACGCCGGGTCGTCGCTTGCGACCGAACGGAACAAGGACCGCAACTCGGCCTCGCAGGAAGCGGCCGTTTCGCCGCGCACATAGCGGCGGTCCACCCGCATGACGCAACGATCCGGCACGATCGCCGAACCATTGTCAGGATGGGAGTGCAGGCCGGTTACGGTCATCGTCGCGGCACCGAGGAAGTCGTCATGGCCGAGTGAAACCGCCGCCTCTTCGACGGCCCGCAGATAGGGCAAGGCCTGGAAGATCGCGTTGACGCCGTTGTTTGGCTCCGAGGCATGACATGTTCGCCCCTTGATCGCCGCTTCGAATTCGATCTTGCCGCGATGGCCGAGACAGACGGCTCCGTTCGTCGCTTCGACGGAAATGCCGTAGTCCGTCCGCAGGCCGTCCTCGACGACCGACTTCACGCCTTTGGGCGAATCGATTTCCTCCTCGACATCCGCCACAACGACGATGTCGCCACCGGGTCTCAGGCCGGCACGCTTGACGGCGGCGGCGGCGAAGACGGCCGTCACGACATTCGCTTTCATGTCGCATGTGCCCCGACCATAGATCGCCTGGCCGGTTTCGCCCCAGCGCGCCGCGTCGACGAGCGCACCCGAGAAAGGGTCGGTCATGTCGCCTGCCGGAACATGGTCAAGATGGCCGTTCAGCATGACTGACGGCCCGTTGCCGCGCCCGCTGATCGTGCCGATGACATTGCCGTTCCGGTCGATCTTGGCATCGTCGTAACCAAGCTCAACCATGAGCGTCCGGGTCAAGTCGGCGGCGCGCGCTTCGTCATGTGTTTCGCTTGGGCATCGCACGATGTCCTGGCAGGACCGGATAAGCCAATCGTCATCGATCGCGGCATCGAAATCGGCCTGTATCATCATCGGAATCCATATCAAATCAGTCGACTGTCGACAATAGTGATGTTTATAAAGCGATGTCAATGCCTTGCGTAATGTGCCAAGGTGAGAGTTGGCGAAGGTTGGGGGCGATGTTACGCGGTGAAGGGTGACGAACGTCGCCGAGATGTTTCCGTGACGGGGGAAGGGGTCTGTGCCTAGGTCTACGCGTATCACACGGCTGTCGGTCGCCGATCAGGTCTACCAGCATCTTCGAGCTGCCATTCTATCGGGCGAGATAGCTCCTGGCGAAAGGGTCGTGGAGAGCCGGTTAGCGGAAACCCTGAGTACGAGCCGCGCGCCAGTGCGCGAAGCGGTCAATCGGCTCGTCCAGGAGGGCCTTCTGGAAACCCGCACCCATTTCGGCCCCTCGGTCGTGGAGATGTCATCGACCCAACTGAGACAGCTTTATGAGGTGCGGTTGGCGATCGAGACTCTGGCGGTTCGCGAGATCTGTCGTCGCGAGCGATCTGCTGATCTGCAGCCGCTTCACGATCTTGTGGAGCGCATGCGTTTTGCCAGCAGAAAAGGCGATCTGGTCAAGGTCGTGGAGGCCGAACTCAAGTTCCATCGGGCCCTCTGTGAACTGGCCGAAAACCCCTTTATATTGCAGGTCGGTGAGATGCTGGACGGCCAGATCCGCCTGGCGCTGGCCCTGGACAATGCGCGCTATCCAGAGCTTGAAGAGGTTGCCGAAGAACATGTCCCGCTTCTTGCCGCACTGCATGAAGGCGACGCCGATATCGCCTCAGCCATGCTTGAAGAGCACATCATGAAGTCGATACGCGGTCTTGAATGACCCTTTGACCGCGACTGTGCTATCGCCCGTCGAGGCATCTGTACGATCGACCGCGTCCGCAATTCGTTTTGTATCCGTGGCCGCGCCCGCGCAAAGTCCGTAGCGTTCGATATCACTCGCCGCTATATCCATCACCATGCGGAATGAGATGGAAAACGCCCCCGATCGCGCGAGCCTGTTCGCCGTCGCGCCGATGATGGATTGGACGGACCGGCATTGCCGGGCCTTCCATCGTCTGTTGTCGCGGCGGGCGCTGCTCTATACCGAAATGCTGACCACGGGCGCCGTGATCCATGGCGATCGCGACCATCTGCTCGGCTTCGACCGGCAGGAACATCCGGTGGCGCTGCAGATCGGCGGTTCAGAGCCCGCCGATCTGGCCGAAGCCGCGCGGATCGGCGCCGATTGGGGGTATGACGAGATCAATCTGAACTGCGGCTGCCCGTCGGACCGGGTGCAGTCGGGCCGTTTCGGCGCTTGTCTCATGGCCGAGCCCGACCGGGTCGCGCGCGGCGTCGCGGCGATGAAGGCCGCAGTTCCGGTGCCGGTCACCGTGAAATGCCGCATCGGGATCGACGACCAGGATCCCGAGGAGGTGCTGTTCTCCTTCGCGCGCCAGGTGGTCGATGCCGGCTGCGACCGGCTCGTCGTGCATGCCCGCAAGGCCTGGCTGAAGGGCCTGAGCCCCAAGGAAAACCGCGACGTGCCGCCGCTCGACTACGATATCGTCTATCGCTTGAAGCGCGCTTTTCCGGACATGCCCATCGTCATCAATGGCGGGATCGCGACGCTGGATGCGGCGCGCGGCCATCTGGACCATGTCGACGGCGTCATGCTCGGCCGCGCCGCCTATCAGACGCCGGCCATTCTGCTCGATGTCGACCGCGCTCTTTTTGGCGACACGCGGCCCGCCCGCGACCGCATCGCGGTTCTGCGCGACATGGCCGATTATACCGCCCATCATGTGTCCCGCGGCACGAGGTTGTCGGCGATCACCCGCCACATGCTTGGGCTGTGGCATGGCCTGCCGCATGCGCGCGCCTTTCGCCGGCATCTGGCGACCGAGGCGATCAAGCCCGGCGCCGATCATCGCGTCCTCGACCAGGCGATCGCGATCGTGACAGGCACGGATCGCGCCGCCGCGTGACGGGACACCCCCGGGTCGCGCGCGACCCTGTCCCTGTCGGCCAAACAGAATTGCATGACGACTATGGGTTCCGCATCTAGGCGGCGTCGCGGCGCGAATGCTATGCACCGGTCTCTCATGCCCGTCGCCGGCCGTTTCCGCCGTGCCATGAAAGCGCTGTTTTGGACATTACCGCTTCCAGTGGAGAACTGATCGGCCTGGCGCTGGCGCTCGTCGCGTCGGGCGCCGTCGCCGGGGTCCTCGCGGGCATGTTCGGAATTGGCGGCGGCGCGATCCTGGTGCCGGTGCTCTATCAGTTCCTGCGTTTTCTCGGCGTCGACGAGAATATCGGTATGCATCTCGCGATCGGCACCTCGCTCGGTATCATCGTGCCGACCTCGATCCGTTCGTTTCTGGCGCATAAGAAACGCGGCGCGGTCGATATCGATCTTCTGAGGGCCTGGATCGTGCCGATCTTCGTCGGCGTGGTGCTGGCATCGTTCGCGGCCGCCTTCCTGTCGGGGGCGGGCCTCCGGCTCGTCTTCGCCGTCCTGGCGCTATTGACCGGGCTGAAGCTCCTGTTCGGCCGCGATTCCTGGCGGCTCGGTCCGGACATCCCGACCGGGCCGACGCGCGCGTTGGCCGGCGGAGTGATCGGCTTCTTCTCGACGCTGATGGGGATCGGCGGCGGGGTCATGAACAATACCTTCATGACGCTTTATGGCCGGCCGATCCATCAGGCCGTCGCCACCTCGTCGGGAACCGGCGTCCTGATTTCGATCCCCGGCGCTATCGGCCTGATGTGGGCCGGCTGGGGGGTCGAGGGCCTGCCGCCGGCCTCGGTCGGCTATGTCAACCTGCTTGGCATCCTGCTGGTCATCCCGGTGACGCTCCTGGTCGCGCCGATCGGGGTGCGGATTGCGCATGCCGCCTCGAAACGGGTGCTTGAAACCGCCTTTGGCCTGTTCCTGCTGGTGGTCGCGGCGCGCTTCGCCTGGTCCTTCATCGCCTGACAGGGACTGGGTGACGAAGCTGGCGTATGGCCGATCAAAAGCGGACCCGGCCGATGAGGGCCGGCAGGGCGATGCCGCCAAGGCCCAGGATGACGAAAAGCAGCGGGCCGAAGGCGCCGCCGAACAGGGTCGAAACGAGTGTGCCGATATCCATGATCTTGCTCCCGGTCTGTCTGGCAGCGATCATGGGTGGCGCGGCTTGAACCCGATCTGAAGCCGCCGTTGTGCGCGGTTCATCTTTGCTGGATCACCGCCGACCTGCGCATCTTTCTGTTCAGGCTGAAGCGTCTGATCCTTCGCGTGTCATCGCCGGATGTGTTCCGGCGCTCGGTCACGGTAGGCTGGGTACCCTTTGGCCATTGCCCCGCGGGATAGGCGGGGGGTGGGGGGACGACGCACGACCGCGCGCCCCTTGCCTCCGCTTGAACGCGACTGAGGCGGGTCAGACCGTCAGATCTTCTGATTATAGGCGCCGACCTCGTCCTGCTTCGACAGGAAGCCGTCGATCTCGGCGAAGATCTGGCGCATGTGCTTTTCCGACACCGGGCTTTCGACGACGACGACGAGCTCCGGCTTGTTGGACGACGCGCGCAACAGCCCCCAGGTGCCGTCCTCGAGCGTGATCCGGATGCCGTTGACCGTCACCAGGTCGCGGATCTGCTGGCCGGCCAGCTTGCCGCCCTTTTTCGCGACCTTGGAGAAATGCGCCACCGCGCGCTCGACGACCTCATATTTGATCTCGTCCGGGCAATGCGGCGACATGGTCGGCGACTGCCAGGTCGGCGGCAGGTCGCGCTTGAGATCGGCCATGGTCTTGTCGGGATTGCGGTCGAGCATTTCGAGCACGGCGATCGCCGAGACGAGCCCGTCGTCATAGCCCCGGCCGATCGGCGGATTGAAGAAGTAATGGCCGGATTTCTCGAAGCCAGCGAGCGCGTCCAGTTCATGGGTCCGCCGCTTCATATGGCTGTGGCCGGTCTTCCAGTAATCGACGGTGACGCCATGCGATTGCAGCACGGGATCGGTCATGAACAGCCCGGTCGACTTGACGTCGACGACGAAGGTGCTGTCCGGATTGAGCGCCGACAGGTCGCGGGCCAGCATGACGCCGACCTTGTCGGCGAAGATCTCGTGGCCTTCATTGTCGACGACGCCACAGCGGTCGCCATCGCCGTCGAAGCCGAGCCCGACCTCGGCGCCCGTGTCGCGCACGGTGGTCGCCATGGCCTCGAGCATCTTCATGTCTTCCGGGTTCGGATTGTAGCGCGGAAAGCTGTGGTCCAGTTCGCAGTCGAGCTCGATAACGTCCGCGCCGAGCGCCTTCAGCACCTGGGGGGCGAAGGCCCCGGCGGTGCCGTTGCCGCAGGCCGCCACCACCTTGATTGGCCGCGACAGCGCCTTGCCCTCGGTCAGATCGGCGACATAGCGGTTGGCGAAATAGGGCACGAGTTCGTAAGTCCCGCCGCCGGCCATGTCGAAGCGCGCAGACAGCACGATTTCCTTGAGCTGGCCCATCTCCTCGGGGCCGAAGGTCAGCGGGCGGTCGCAGCCCATCTTCACCCCGGTCCAGCCATTGTCGTTGTGCGAGGCGGTCACCATGGCGGCGGCCGGGCAGTCGAGCGCGAATTGCGCGAAATAGACCATCGGCGTCAGGCTGAGGCCGATATCGCGCACCCGGCAGCCCGATGCCATCAGGCCGGTAACGAGCGCCATCTTGATCGAGGCGGAATAAGAACGGAAGTCGTGCCCGACGACGATGTCGCGCTCGATGCCGCGCTCGCCGAGCAGCGTGCCGAGGCCGAGGCCGAGCGCCTGGGCGCCCATCAGGTTGAGCTCCTCGCCGAACAGCCAGCGCGCGTCGTATTCCCGGAAACCGGTCGGCTTGACGAGCGGGAGGCGCTCGTAGTCGGCGGTGTTCGGCGTGATCTTGGCAAGCGGCGTCGGATACATCGGCTGGGCTCCTTGGGCTGGGCTCCGTTGGGGCTGAGCGCCTTGGGGCTGAGTGCCTTGGGGCTTGGGCTCCGGGGCTCGGGCGCGGCCGTCTGGCGGATCGTGCTGCTTCTAGAGTGCGCGCTATCGCGGTGCAACGCAAAAGGCGCGCGGCCGCAGCCTAGCGGTCGCTGAGGATCAGCCGGTCGCCAGTCAGCTCGAAGCGTTCGATGCGGCCGATGAAGCTCATGCCGAGCAGGCTGACCGACAAGGCGCCCTGGCGCGCGACGCTACCGCGCACATCGCGCACCGTGATGCCGTCGAGCGTCACCTTGTCGAGCATGATCGGCGCAATCTCCGCGATACCATTGGCGGTCCGCGACCGTCCGGAATAGTCCAGGCTGCCGGGATTGAGGCCGAGCCGGCGCGCATCCTCATAGGTCAGCGAGACCCCGGACGCCCCGGTATCCACCATCACATTGATCCGCCGCCCGTCGATCAGGACATCGGTGACGAAATGTCCGTTTCGGCCGGCGCGCAGCACGACCTGATCGCGCGCTGCCGGCTCGCCGGATGTGGCACCCTGCGTCTGTTCCGTGCGGTCGAGGACATGGTCGATCACGGGGACGATCGCCACGGACGCCGCGATGATGAGGCCAAGGCCGATCCAGTTGGTCATGAGGCACGCGATCCCGACCGATAGCTTGGCCGAGATGAACAGGGACGGCCTTAATACGACGACAAGATCGCGGGCCAAACCGGGCGAGAACACCCGTTACGCCCGAGCATGGTTGAGCGCGGGTTAAGGTGTCGCTTGAAGCACGAGGCTGTTGCCGCTGACGCTGTAGCCGGGCAGGCGGTCGAGAAAGGTCATGCCGAGCAGGGCGCCGTCGAGGGCCGCGTCTGGCGCGACGAAAGCCTGGACTTCCGGCACCGTGATGCCGCCGATGGTGACTGAGGGCAGCCGCGTGCCGGCCATCATGGTCTGGCCGTTCGCGGTCGACACGGACAGGGTGAAACTCAGGGCATCGGTATCGATGCCGGCCCGCCGCGCCACCGAGACGGGCAGCGCGACGCGGCTCGCGCCGGTATCGACGAGGAACCGGACCGGCGCGTTGTCGACGAAGCCGTCGACGGCGAAATGCCCGCTCGCGTCGCGGCGGATGGTAACGTCGCCGCCCGAGGCCGAGATCTGCGGCCGTCCAGGCATCAGTTCGCCGAACACCCGCTGGCCGACGCCCTGCAATTCGGCGCGATAGCTGTAGCCGAGCACGAGAACGAAGGCGACCATGGCCCAGATGGCGGCCGTGCGCATGACGTCGGTGAAGCGTGTGCCGCGGTCGAAGACGCCGCCGGCGAGCCAGATCAGGAGCGCCACGCCGACGACGATCTGGGCGAGATCGGCGGTCTGCAACCCGGCGATCGGTTCGCTGCCGTGATTGAGAACCAGAACGATGCCGCCGATGACGAGGACGGCGACACCGATCAGCGCCGAACGCATGGGATCTCTCCCGTGGGTCTCACAACCTGGCCCTGTCGCGCCGGTTGCCGCGCCCGAGCTTGGCCTTGCGCGCCTCGTGCCACGAGCGCATGCGCTCGGGCAGGGCGTCCATCACCTCGCGCCGCTGTTCCGGCTCAAGCCGCGTCCACAGCGCGATTTCCGGCCGCGTGCGGCCGCAGCCGGTGCAGATGCCGTTTTCCTCGTCGATCTGACAGATCTGGACGCAAGGCGACTCGATCACGGACATGCGGTTCCCGAAGGTTCGAGGGGCTGGGGCGGGAGCGTCGACGACGGCGCGGCCGGTCGTCAGACAAAGATGAGAACAGCGAGCAAAAAGGCAAGCAGACAAACCTGCTGCGTCGCGCCGGCGACATCGCCGGTCTGTCCGCCGAGCATGGATCGGGCCAGTTCGATCATACCGAAGGTCGCGGCCGCGACCGCCGCGAGACCGACCAGCATCGGCCAGAAGCCGATCGCCGTGGCGCCCGCCAGCATGACGATCAAGGCGCCATAGATGATTGCTTCGTAGAGCGTGTTGCCGGTCGGTTGGCCGGCGGAAAAGCTTGCCCCTTGCGCCCGCGCCGGACGCACCGCATAGGCCATCGACACCGCGCCGACCCGCGAGACGGCTTCCGCCGCGATCAGAAGCAGCGCGGCCCGCGCCGGGCCGAAGGCCGCGATGAAGGTCGACAGCGCGGCGACACGGATCAGGATCGAGATGACGAGCGCGCTGGCGCCGAAGGTCCCGATGCGGCTGTCGCGCATGATTTCGAGCTTCTTGAGCCGCGTCGCGCCGCCACCGATCCCGTCCATCGTGTCGGCCAGCCCGTCCTCGTGCAGCGCGCCGGTGATCGCCAGGAGCGCACCCACGGTGATGATCGCCACCATCGCGTCCGACAGGCCGAGAAGCGCGGCGAGCACCAGGAACAGGCTCGCCACCGCGCCGATGATCCCGCCGGCGATCGGTGCGGCGCGGGCCGCGCGGCGGAAGCTTGGCGCGGCATGGCCGGGGCTGAATCGGTCGGGCAGGGGGATGCGCGAGAAGAAGGTCAGGCAGACGCCGGTATCGCGGATCAGCCGCCTGATGCCGGCGGCCGCGCTGAATTCGGAAAAATCGAAGGGATTGTCGCGCTCGGCGTTGCGGCTGGCCATGGCGAAGACCTTTCCTGTCGCGATATGTCCCGTTATACGGAGCGGCCCGTCGAAACGCCATAGCGGGCGCCCAAAACGACCTAATCAAGATGCGGTGGTGGAGACATGACGGCCCAGGCCTCCGGACTTCCCTTCGACGGCATTCGCGCCTTGTGCGCCGATGTGCCGGGCCCCTCGCTCGCCGCCGAACAGGCGACCCGCGCCCGCGAGGCCGATCTCGTCAAGCCGCCGGGCGCGCTCGGTCGGCTCGAGGACATCGCCGCCTGGTTGGCGCGCTGGCAGGGCAAGGCGCCGCCGACCGTCGACCGGCCCTTCGTCGCGATCTTCGCCGGCAATCACGGCGTGGCAGGGCGGGGCGTCTCAGCCTATCCGCCGGGTGTCACCGAGCAGATGGTGGCGGCGTTCCAGGCCGGCGGGGCGGCGATCAACCAGCTCTGCAAGGCGCATGATCTCGGCCTTCAGGTGTTCGACCTCGCGCTCGATCATCCCACCGGCGACATCACGACGGAAGCCGCCCTCAGCGAGCGCGATTGCGCCGGCACCATCGCCTTCGGCATGGAGGCGCTGGCCACCACCCCGGACCTTCTCTGCCTCGGCGAGATGGGGATCGGCAATACGACCGTGGCGGCGGCGCTCGCCGCCGCGCTGCATGGTGGCGATGCCGCCGACTGGGTCGGGCGCGGCACCGGCGTCGACGATGACGGGCTGAAGCTGAAACAGGACGCCGTGCGCCGTGCGCTCGATACCCATAAGGACCATCTCGACGACCCGCTGGAAGTGCTGCGGCGGCTCGGCGGGCGCGAATTCGCGGCCCTTGCCGGCGCCATATTGGCCGCGCGGCATCAGCGCGTGCCGGTCATTCTCGACGGGTTCCCGACGACGGCGGCAGCGGCCGTGCTGCACGGCATCGACCCCGATCTCATCGCCCATTGCATGGCCGGCCACGTGTCCGCCGAACCGGGGCATGCGCGGCTTCTCGACGCGCTCGGGCTCGAGGCGATCCTCGATCTCGGCATGCGGCTCGGCGAAGGCTCGGGCGCGGCGGTCGCGGCCGGCGTGGTGCGCGCCGCCGCCCGCTGCCATGCGGGCATGGCGACCTTCGCCGAGGCCGGCGTCAGCGGCAAGGACGCGTGAACCGGGTCGCCGTCCGACAAGACGGCCGATCGGCCGTCAGGCGGATTTCTTCCACATCAGTTCCGGATCCGGCATCGGCGGCAGCGTCTGCATGACCCGTTGGCGCGGGAAGGTGACGGTGACCTCGGTGCCTTCGCGCAGCCGGCTCTTGATGTCGAAACTGCCGCCGTGAAGCTGGATCAGGCCCATGACGATGGGCAGGCCGAGGCCGGTGCCTTCATCGGCGTTCTTGTGCGCCAGCGAGCCACGGCCGAAGGATGACAGGATGACCGGGATCTCGTCTTCCGGGATGCCGGGGCCGCTGTCGGAGATCGACAGATACTGCCCGCCCGAGGCCGTCCAGCCGACGACGATGTCGATCTCGCCGCCCGACGGGGTGAACTTGATGGCATTCGACAGCAGGTTGAGCACGATCTGACGCACGGCGCGCTCGTCCGCCCACAGGCGCGGCAGGTCGGTCTCGTAGGTCTCGCGGACCCGGACGCCCTTTTCCTTGGCGCGCAGCTTGGTCAGGTAGCGGCAGTCGGCGGCGGTGCCGGCCAGCGATACCGGTTCCTCGTGGAGTGCGTAGCGCCCGGCCTCGATGCGGCTGAGATCGAGGATCTCGTTGATCAGATTGAGGAGATGTTCGCCGGACCGGTGGATGTCGCCGGCATATTCCTTATAGGCCGGGTTGGAATGGGCGCCGAGCAGTTCGGCCTTCATCACTTCGGCGAAGCCGAGAATGGCGTTCAGCGGGGTGCGCAATTCATGGCTCATGGTGGCCAGAAAGCGCGATTTCGCCAGATTGGCCTGTTCGGCGCGGCGCCGGGCCTCGTCGGAAAACGATTTCGCGGTTTCGAGTTCGCCGATCAACGCGTCCTTTTCGGCGCGCAGCGAAATGGTCTCGACCTGACTCTGATACATGCGCTGGCCGATCAGGATGAACAGGACCTCGGCGCCGATGATCATCCCGCCGAGCGCCATGCCGACATGGCCGCCATACATCATCGACTGGGCCAGGATCATCACGGCGATTGGGGCCGTGCCGGCGATCATCGCCATCCAGAGCTGACTGGACAGGATCGTCCTGACCGCGAGCACGATGATGCCCGAGGCGAACAGGGTGAACAGCGCCAGCATATTGTCCGCCGGCACCGGAATGGCCGCGATCAGCGCCCACATCAGTCCGTTGAAGGCTTCGGCGCGGATGAAGCGGGCGCGCCAGCGATCGGCCGTGGCGAGCTCGGGCGGCTGTTTCCTGAACCGCCGGCAGGTCAGGAGGATGAGCGCATTGCCGACAAGCGCCGCCGCCAGCCACAGCGCAGCCTCGACCCAGTTGATCCACTGGGTCGCCATGAAGGCGATCAGCATGGCCAGGAGCGGCATGATCGCCGCCGCGTTCAATTGCTGGCTGGCATAGGTATCGAACAGTTCGAGGGCATATTGCGGCTTGACGCTGGATGCCGATGTCAGCTTCTCGCGCGCCGAGCGAATGGTGTCGCCGGCCGTGTCGTGACGGCTGCGAAAGGCTGTCCTCGACCCAATGGCGGTCGATCTCGCGCTGGCCTGTTGCTCCGCCATCGGTTGAAAGACATGTCCCCCAGCGGGGCGGCACATGCCGCCCGACTATTCCGGGCCAGCCTGACAGGCTTTGGTTAACAACAGTTTCAGGATTGCGGTTAATTCGGGGCAAAACCCGATTGGTCGCGACGTCGAGACAAGCGGTCGTAGTGCCGGTCAGGCCGGTTCGGCAAGGCCCGCGGCCGCGAAGAATTTCTGCGAATGCGCGCTGCCCGAGGCCGGCGTGTGCGGATCAGGCCGGTCGCCCGTCCTGGCCCAGGCCCCGGCCACGTCGTCGGCGGTTGCGAGCGGGCCAAAGGAGACGGCTTCGGTCTCGACCAGCCGGGCGAAGGCGAAGGCCCCGCCGCCGGCCGAGACGATCGCGCCGGCCGGCGCGGCCCGGCTCGCCAGGAAGACCACGGCCGGGGCCACGAGATCGGCCGCCATCGCCGTGTCGGCGCCCACGGGAAACAAGTCGGCGGTCATGCGGGTATGCGCGACGGGGGCGACCGCGTTGACGGCGATGCCGTGCTTGGCGCCTTCCAGGTTCAGCGTATTCATCAGCCCGATCAGGCCCATCTTGGCGGCCGCGTAATTGGCCTGGCCGAAGTTCCCGTAAAGGCCCGACGACGACGTCGCCATCACGATGCGGCCATAGCCGGCGGCGCGCATCACGCCCCAGACCGCCTGGGTGACGATGGCCGATCCCGTCAGATGGACGTCGATGACCCGCTGGAAATCCTCGAGCGGCAGCTTGGCGAAGCTCTTGTCGCGCAGGATGCCGGCATTGTTGACCAGGATATCGATATGGCCGAAGGCGTTGATCGCCGCTTCCACCATGCTTTCAACGGTTGCCGGGTCGGTGACGTCGCCGGCGAAGAACCGGGCCTGTCCGCCCGTCGCCTCGATCTCGGCGATCAGCGCGTCGCTCTGCTCGGAAGCTGCGAGGTCGTTGACAACCACGGCGGCCCCGGCGCGGGCCAGCGCCAAGGCATAGGCGCGCCCGAGGCCTTGCGCCCCGCCGGTAACGATTGCAGTCTGGCCGTCAAGTCGGATCGTCATCGGCACGCTCTCCCGCAGTCGAGGATTTCGCAATTGCGAAATGGCCCTATCGCGCCGCAACAAGACCGGTCAAGACGAGACAGGTCAAGACGGGAAAAGCCCAAAAGGGTGACGGCATGACCGCACGCGCAGCCGATGAGAGAGTCGAGGCATCCGGTCGAAACCGGGACGGGCAGGGCGCGGACGGCGCGGCACTAGCCGAACTGCTCGGCGCCATCCGCGCTTGTCGCCTGTGTCGCGACGGACCGCGGCACGGCGACCGGCTGCCGCATGAGCCTCGGCCGGTGGTTCAGATCTCGCGGGAGGCACCGATCCTGATCGCCGGCCAGGCGCCGGGCACGCGGGTGCATGAGACCGGCATCCCGTTCAACGACCGTTCCGGCGACAGGCTGCGCGACTGGCTCGGCGTCGACCGCGACACCTTCTACGATCCGCGCCGCTTTGCCATCGCGCCGATGGGGTTCTGCTTTCCGGGCCAGGACGCGCGCGGCGGCGATCTGCCGCCACGCCGCGAATGCGCGCCCGTCTGGCGGGCGCGTCTTCTTGCCGAACTGCCCGATCTCGGTCTGATACTGGTGATCGGCCAATATGCCATCGCCTATCATCTGCCCGACCGAACAACGCGCGGCCTGACCGAGACGGTGCGTGCCCATGGCCATGGGCGGCGGGATGCGGACGGGCGTCTGGTCATGGTCCTGCCACACCCGTCCTGGCGCAACACGGCCTGGCTGAAGCGTAATCCCTGGTTCGAGGCGGATGTGCTGCCGGTCCTAAGGCGCGAGGTGCGAGGACGGCTCGGGGGGTGATGTGTCCCGGATCGGGACAGGATGACACGGCATGCTATTTGCTTTTAACCTTTCGTTAGTGTGTCGAAACGGGGCGACGTCGTGCTTCCCACAGTTCATATCCTGGCCGTCGGGCTGATCGCCGCAGCCATTCTCCTGAGCGGCCATATGGCGCTGTTTGGCCGACCCTTGAGCTTTTTCGTCTATCCGCACAGCGCCGGCGCCAAGATCGCCTACGGCCTGGCACTGGCCTTCGCGGGCCCGGCCATCCTGATCCGCAATTCCTGGCGCGGATTGCGGATCGAGGGACGGCCGATGGGTTTCGTCTGCGCCGGGGTGGCGATCGCGCTCTTCTGGTCGTTCCTGTCGGGCGTCGTTATCCTGCAGGGCGTTGACGGGGTCACGCAGTTCGGCGTCTGATCGCGCCGTCATCCGTCACCCCGCCGGCAATCAGAAGGGAGCCCCACCATGACGCTCTACGCCCTTGGCGGCATCGCCCCCGAAACGCCCGTCGACGATGCCTTCTGGGTCGCCGACAGCGCGGCGGTCATCGGTAAGGTGCGGCTCGCCGAGGCGGTCGGCGTCTGGTTCGGCGCGGTGTTGCGCGGCGACAATGAATGGATCGAGATCGGCGCGCGCAGCAATATCCAGGACCATTCGGTGCTGCATACCGATATGGGCTGCCCGCTGACCATCGGGGAGGACTGCACGATCGGCCATCGCGCGATCCTGCATGGCTGCACCATCGGCAACCGCTCGCTGGTCGGCATGGGCGCGACCATTCTCAACAACGCGCGGATCGGCGACAATGTCATCATCGGCGCGAACGCGCTGGTGCCGGAGGGACGCGAGATTCCCGACGGCTCGCTCGTCGTCGGCATGCCGGGCAAGGTGGTGCGCGCGTTGAGCGAGGCCGAGATCGCCGGCCTCAAGGGATCGGCCGATGGCTATGTCGCCAATTGGCGCCGCTACAAGGCGGGTTTGACGCCCGTCACGCGATGACCGAGATCCGCCATATGCGGCGACCCGGAAGCGAAAAGGGCGAGCCGGCTCCCCGGGGCAGCGGGAAGCCGGCTCTCTGACCCGGTCTTTCAGGGACGGAGGGGTGGGGCGACCGGGCCATGACCAGATGACCGTCCAAAATGATGCCGAGGCCGTGCCTCAGCGCGTCTGGTATCCCATCGTGCTGGTGACCTGGGTGGCGCCGGGGCGATCGGTGCGCAGCCACACCCACTGGCCGGTGGCATGCGGCGACTGCCGCTTCTCGAAGGCATAGGCCGTATCGGTCCAGGGCAAGATCGCGTCGACCTGGTTGTCGAGAATGAGATCGCCGCGATCGGTGACCGCCGTCAGCACCGCATGGCCCGCGCCATCCGCCTCGCGCACCACCGTGATCAGCAGCGCCTCGGCCGGCCAGCCGCGCTCGATCAGGATCTGGCGCTTCAGCAGGACATAATCCTCGCAGTCGCCATAACCGCGCGGGAAGGCCCAGACCTCCTCGCGACCATAGAGGTCGAGATCGGTCATCGGCGACACGGCCGCATTGACCGACAGATTGACATGGTTGAGTTCGCGCCACAGATCGGCGTCGAGCGCGACCGCGCCGCCCTCGGCCCGACGCGCATCGATCGCGCAGTAATCGGGCGCCTGGCGGCAGAACTGGATATAGCCGATCGGCGCGCGCGACGGGCCGAACTCGCCCATCGAGACCCGCGACCGGTCCTGGCCGGGCGTTTCCAGACGCGGCATGTTCGCATGACCCGCATCCAGATTGGGCGTGGGCACGCTTTGCGTGGCCAAGTCAGTCATGGGCGCGCTGAGTGTGTCCAGCGCGACCGCCTGTTCCTGTGTTGAAACGGCAGCCATCAATAGCGCGGCTGCCACCGCGACCAATCGAACCATCCCTGTCACCCCGTCTTTTTATGGGCGTGACGCTACCCGGCGTGATTTTCGATCGGTCTAAGCCAATTGCTGCAATTTGATCTAATCGACGATTTTTGCCCGTTATCAGCTCCGCGCATGCTGACGGTGATCGGGGCCCGCGACCGGGCGCGCGACCGCGGATGGCGGCCAGGCTGCTGGCACGTTATCGCTGGCGCGTTGCTCGAAGGGAAGGGTGGTTAGCCGGCTTTCAGCGGCGACTGGGCATTCGAGAACTCGATCGCGAAGCCGCCGTCGAAATGGCGCACCACCTTGCCGACTTCCTGTCCGAGATAGACCACGGCGCCGATTTCGGGGCGCAGCATGCACGATAGCGCCGCACCCGAGAGCGACATGTCGATGATGTCGCAGGGATAGACATTGCCATTGGCGAGCATGATCTCGGAGGACCTTTGCTCGGGGATCAGGCGTTCGTGGCGGCGATCCTCGGGCAGTCCGAGCTGGTCGCGATTGGCGAGCCAGGTGAGCTGGGCGGCCAGCTTGTCGCGCTTGCGGGCGCCGGCATCCACCGTCATCGCGAAGCCGGTGTCGAGCTGGCGCGTGATGCGCCCTTCGATACGCCCGACATGGTCGAGATAGGCGATGACGCGGCTGCCGATCTCGGCGCTTTGCGGCGCGATCAGCGCGGCGCCGCCGGGCGACATCTCGCGCACCTGGCAGGGAAACTCGCGCCGGTCCGGCAGCATGTAACGGCCGACGAGATTGACCTCGACGCGCTGGAACCGGCGCCGGTCCGGCCCGGACAGGGCGACCTCGTTGGTCACGGATGAAGTTGCCGGCTGCACCGGTCTCGCCTCCAGAACTCGCCGCGCCGGATCGTTCCGGCCCGTCCAACAGGCCGTGTCCCGAAGCCGCATGTCAGTAAGCGAACACTAATGCTTAAGCGGTTAATGCCGCGTAATCGACATTCGCCGCATTGCGCCTAATCGTCGATATTCGGGATCAATCGGCCCGGCCGCCGTCATAGACCGCGAGATGGCCGACACGGCCCGTCGGTTTGAGATCCGGCAGACCGAAACGGGCGTCGCGATGATCGGCATCGTGCCAGCTGCGATTCAGCCACAGAATGCGGGCATCTTCGAGGTCCTGATCGACGACCGGGTCCGAGCCGAGCCCCATGACGGGATGCATCGGCGTCGCGACACCGATGATGCGGCCGATGCCGCCATGGCGCATGGCGAGCGGGAAGAAGACCCATTCGAACCGGACCGATCGTGCGCCATGCGTCCGGTAGCGCACCGTCAGCGCGATGCCGACGACATCCTCGATCAGGCAGTTGAACAGCGTCATGAGTGCATTGCGTTCCTCGCCCTGCCAGGGGGCGAGCCAGTTTTCGCCGCGCAGCTCGCGGCCCATGGCCAGCACCAGCCGCGTGCCGGCCAGCCGATAGGGCAGGTTTTCCGGATCGTCCGCCTGCAGTATGAAGGCGTCGCCGAGGATCGGCGCGATGTCGGCGGGTTCGATGTCGCATCGGTCGGGAGCGAGCCGGGCGCCGCGCAGACGGTTCCAATACGCCAGCAAGCGACGCGATGTCTCCTTGTCGAGGAGGGCCGCATTGCGGTCTATTTCGGACACGTGGTGATCGAACATGGGCCTTGTGTCCCGTTATTGGACGCGTGTCTGTACGGTTTCGAAACAGTTAACCCGCCTTGTGCGGATTTATCGATAGGATCGCAGGAACCATGCCAGACGCGGCGCGCGACGAGAGCGGACGGATGCCTCCGCCACCGGTGGGGCGGGAGCCGGTGTTCAACCTGCCGCCCGTTATCGTGGCCATAGTGGCGGTCTTGTGCGCGATCCATGCCGGCCGCATGTTCCTCGGCCCGCGTGACGATCTCTGGGTGATCTACGCCTTCGGCTTCGTGCCGCTGCGCTATGACGTGACCGCCGTCCTGAACTTCACCTTTCCGCTGAGCCCGGTCGGCGCCTGGGTCGCGCCGGTGACCTATGCGCTGCTGCATGGCGGGTTTGTCCATCTCGCCATCAACGGACTTTGGCTGGTCGCTTTTGGCGCGCCCTTGGCGCGGCGGTTCGGCACCGCGCGATTTCTTCTGTTTTCCGCCGGCGCGGCGGTGGCGGGGGCGGCGCTGCATCTTGTCGCGAACTGGTCGAGCGACACGCCGATGATCGGCGCCTCTGCCGCCGTGTCGGGCTATATGGCGGCCGCGATGCGGTTCTGTTTCGAGCGCGGCGGTCCGATGAGCGGTTTCGGACGGCTGGCGCCGGAAGCCGCCGCCCGCGTGCCGCGCGCGTCGCTGGTGGATGTCTGGCGCAATCCGCGCGCGCTGGCCTTCACCTTCATCTTTCTCGCCGTCAATCTGGCGGTCGCGCTGATGAGCGGATCGGAAACCGGCGGCCAGGTCGCCTGGCAGGCGCATATCGGCGGTTTCGTCTTCGGCCTGGTTCTGTTCGGCGCCTTCGATCCGGTGCCGCCGGCGCGTCGCGGCGGCCCGCCCGTCGTCACGGCGCGGTTCTGAGCCCGGCCGTCGCTCTCTTGCCTGCCGCCCGATCGAGGCGCATCATGCAAGGTGCATCGCGCACCCGAACGACGATGCGGGAACGAGCGGGAGGAGGAAGATGACGGTCGCCACCATCCTGAAGACCAAGGGGGCCGACGTCGCCACCGCGCGCGGCGACACATCCCTGCACGACATCGCGCGCCAACTCGACGCGCGCGGCATCGGCGCCATCGTCATCGTCGGCGACGCCGATGCGGTCGAAGGCATCATTTCCGAGCGCGACATCGTCCGCTCGCTGGCCCGTCATGGGCCCGACATCCTCGACAAGCCGGTCCAGGCGCATATGACCAAGGATGTCATCACCTGCGGCAAGGACGATCTGATCGACCATGTCATGGAGAAGATGACGCGCGGCAAGTTCCGCCATATCCCCGTGGTCGAGAACGGGCGGCTGTCGGGCATCGTGTCGATCGGCGACGTGGTCAAGAACAAGCTCGCCCAGGCCGAGAGCGAAACGGCGATGATGCGTGACTACATCGCCATGACCTGAAGCCGCGGCAAGCCGGTCTAGCCGTCCCCGTCGTCGCTGGGGGCGAGCGGCTGGCCAGGCGCCTGTCCGCCGCCGAGCGGCACCCGGCGGTAGAAGCAGCTTGTCCGCCCGGTATGGCAGGTCACGCCGTCGCCCCGCACCCGGACCTTGAGAACCAGCGCGTCCTGGTCGCAGTCGGTCAGGAGTTCGACGACCTGCTGCTCGTTGCCGCTGGTTTCCCCTTTGCGCCAAAGTGTTTGCCGCGACCGGCTCCAGTAGTGCGCGATGCCCGTTTCGAGCGTTCGGGTCAGCGCCTCCGCCGACATATGCGCGACCATCAGCACCTGTTTCGTGTCCGCGTCCACGGTAACGGCCGTGATCAGGCCGTTGGCGTCGAAACGCGGCGCGAAGACGGTGCCTTCCTCGCACAATGCCTTGTCGTCGATCTGTTGAAAGCGCGCCTCGGCGCCGGTCGTCTTCTCGGTCATGGGCCCGGCCATAGCGCGGTTCGGGCGTCGCGTCACGCCCGAAACCTGATTGCCAATGGGCCCTAGGCCTCGCGATGGCTCACCAGCTTGAGGAACCGCTCCTGTTCGGTCGGGTCCTCGCGGAACACGCCGGTGAACTGATTGGTGATCGTGCTCGACCCGTGCTTCTGGATGCCGCGCATCGACATGCACATATGCTCGGCCTGCACCATCACCGCGACGCCACGCGGTTTCAGGACCGTGTCGATGGTGGTGGTGATCTGCGCGGTCAGGTTCTCCTGGGTCTGCAGGCGGCGGGCATAGATGTCGACGACGCGCGCCAGCTTGGACAGGCCGACCACCGCGTTCGACGGGTAATAGGCGATATGCGCCTTGCCGAAGAAGGGCACGACATGGTGTTCGCAATGGGAAAAGAACGGGATCGAGCGGACCAGCACGATGTCGTCATAGCCGCCGACCTCCTCGAAGGTGCGCGCCAGGACCTCGACGGGATCCTCGTCATAGCCGCCGAACAGTTCGCCATAGGCCTTGGTGACGCGCTTCGGCGTATCCAGAAGGCCTTCGCGCAGCGGATCGTCGCCGGCCCATTTCAAGAGCGTGCGGACGGCGGCTTCCACCTCCTCGCGGCTCGGGCGGTCGGCTGCGGGCGTCGAGACGGTGTCCGACATGGTCTTTTTCACGATTGAGTGCATGTTGATCCCTTCGATGGTGGGTCGAACCCCCAGAGTGTCACGGGCGTCGAGGTCTGATGCTTAAGGTTCCATGTGTCAGGTCCCAAGGGCGGTTTACGCGTCGTTCGGGGACATGGACTTGTGCGGGGCAAAAGAGATGGCTGATCTGCCTTTCCGTCATGGAACGCCGTCACATGGCGCCTTGCTGTGGCGTCTTTGCGGCCGATTTGGGTATTTTGGCCGCGACAGGCACCGGATGCAAAGCGTGCCTGCCGGTTGAAAGCTAGGCTTGCGACAGAGCGCTGCCAATCAGATATAATGCCGCAAGCGGTGATGCGACAGACCGGTCGTGTCACGATGATGCGATTGACGAACGCCTCGATAACGATGCGATGGGCGAGCGGCCATGCTGAACGATCTCTATAATGCGCGTATCCTGGAACTCGCCGGCGACATTCCCGCGATCGGCCGGCTCGATGCGCCCGATGCCACGGCGACGGCGCATTCCAAGCTGTGCGGGTCGACCGTCACCGTCGATCTCGCGACAGACGGCGACCGTGTGACGGATTTCGCCCATCAGGTGAAGGCCTGCGCGCTTGGCCAGGCCTCGTCCTCGATCATGGCGCGGCATGTCGTCGGGTCGACGGCGGATGAGTTGCGCGCGCTGCGCGAGGCGATGCGCCGCATGCTGAAGGAAGGCGGCGCGCCGCCCGAGGGGAAATGGGCCGATCTCGCGGTTCTCGAACCAGTGCGTGACTTCAAGGCGCGGCATGCCTCGACGCTCCTGACATTCGATGCCGTCGTCGACTGTCTCGACCAGATCGCGGCGAAACGTGCCGCCGAAGCTGCGGCCTGACACCTGACAGGCTGGCCTGACGGGGTCGCCCGATTGGCTGGCCCGGCTGACCGGCTTCGAGATACCCTCACGCAACCCTCTCCCTCGGCGATAGGGCTAGTGTGGGGGGGCGGACCGGAATAAACCGATGTCACCCATGAACCCCGCTCGCCTCGTGGACCGTGGGCTTGGCCATATCGCGCGATGGCTGGTGCTCACCTATCGCTACACGCTGTCGGCGATCATGGGCCGGCAGTGCCGATATCTGCCGACCTGTTCGGACTATTCCCAGGAAGCCTTCCGGCGCCACGGCTTCTGGGCCGGCGGTTGGCTGACATTGGCGCGACTGCAGCGCTGTCGGCCGGGCGGGCAATCGGGCTTTGATCCGGTGCCCGAGACGCTCGATCCGACAGCGCGCTGGTATGCGCCGTGGCGCTATGGCGTGTGGCGAATTCGACCGCAAAGCACGGGTGTGAAATGAGGTTTCAGTTCATTGGCTGCGGAGACGCTTTTGGGAGCGGTGGCCGGTTCAACACATGCTTCCACGTCACAGGTAACGCGTCGAATTTCCTCATAGACTGTGGCGCCACATCGGTGGTCGCTCTGAAGCGATACGGCATCGCTTTGAACGATATTCAAACAATCCTGATCACCCATTTTCATGCCGACCATTTTGGCGGTTTGCCGCCATTCATGCTCGACGCTCAGTTTTTTTCGAAGCGGTCCACCCCACTGACGATTGTCGGTCCGCACGAACTCCGGACTGCATTCGAGCAGGCTATGGAAACGGCATTCCCCGGCTCGTCACGGACAGTCCCCAAGTTTGACCTGCAGCTAATTGAGTTGACCGAGCGAGATCTGACCACTGTCGGAGCACTGGCCATCACCCCCTTCCTCGTTGATCACGGAAAACCCGGAGGTCCGTTCTTCGCTTACCGGATAGAGGTGGAAGGCCGCGTCATTGCCTATACCGGCGACACCCAATGGACGGATGCACTGATCGACGTTGGCAAGGGTGCGGATCTGTTCGTCGCCGAAGCCTATTTCCGCGACAAACAGGTGCCGCTGCATCTGGATCTCGCCACCCTCGAACGTCACCTGCCGGCCATTGCGCCAAAGCGTCTGGTTCTAACGCATATGTCTGAGGCGATGCTGGCGGAGCGTGAACTGGTCGATCATGCATGTGCCGAGGATGGAATGATCGTCGACCTCTGATCGCACCGTGGTCCGAGTCTGACGCGAAGGCTGGACTGAAACTCCATGCAGCATTAATAACCGACGAGTCCCGCGGTGTGATCGGACGATCAAACACCGCAAACGCTTACCTGCGTGGTGTGCAGGAGTTGAGCAAAAAGGAGGACCCGAGATGGTCTCGATTACCTTTCCCGACGGCAATCAGCGTTCCTATGACGCCGGCGTGACCGGCGCCGACATCGCCGCCGATATCTCCAAATCGCTCGCCAAGAAGGCCGTCGCCATGACGGTCGACGGCGAATTGTCCGATCTGTCGGACCCGATCGAGCGCGACGTCCGGCTCGAAATCGTCACCCGCGACGATCCGCGCGCGCTCGAACTGATCCGGCATGACTGCGCCCATGTCCTAGCCGAGGCGGTGCAGGACCTGTTTCCCGGCACCCAGGTCACCATCGGGCCGGTGATCGAGAACGGGTTCTTCTACGATTTCGCGCGCAACGAGCCTTTCACCCTCGACGATCTCGACGTCATCGAGAAGAAGATGCGCGAGATCATCGCCCGCGATGCGCCCTTCACCAAGGAGTTCTGGTCGCGCGAGGAGGCCAAGCGGCATTTCCGCGACATGGGCGAGTATTTCAAGGTTGAACTCGTCGACGCCATCCCCGAGGGCGAGGCCCTGAAGATATACCGGCAGGGCGACTGGCTCGATCTGTGCCGCGGGCCGCACATGCCCTCGGTCGGCCGCGTCGGCGGCGCGTTCAAGCTGACCAAGGTGGCCGGCGCCTATTGGCGCGGCGATTCGAACAACCCCATGCTGAGCCGCATCTACGGCACCGCCTGGGCGTCGCAGGCCGATCTCGATGCCTATCTCAAGATGCTCGAAGAGGCCGAAAAGCGCGATCATCGCCGCCTCGGGCGCGAGATGGACCTGTTCCACTTCCAGGAAGAGGCGCCCGGCTCGGTCTTCTGGCATCCCAAGGGCTGGACCCTGTTCCAGGCACTGATCTCCTATATGCGCCGGCGCCAGGACGCGGCCGGCTTCCATGAGGTCAACACGCCCGACATGATGGACAAGGCGCTGTGGGAGCAGTCCGGCCATTGGGAGAAGTTCGGCGAGAACATGTATACCACCGAGACGCCGGACGAGCGCGTCTATTGCTGCAAGCCGATGAACTGTCCGGGCCATGTCCAGATCTTCAAGAACGGCTTGAAGAGCTACCGGGATCTTCCTCTGAAGATTGCTGAATTTGGCAAGGTGCACCGGTTCGAGCCGTCCGGCGCCTTGCACGGGCTGATGCGCGTGCGCCACTTCACCCAGGATGACGCGCACATCTTCGTCGCCGAGGACCAGATCACCGAGGAGTGCGTCAAGGTCAACGACATGATCTTGTCGATCTATCGCGATTTCGGCTTCGACGACGTCGTGATCAAGTTCTCGGACCGGCCGGAAAAGCGTGTCGGCTCGGACGATGTCTGGGACCGCTCGGAAGAAGCGCTGAAGGTCGCCGTCGAGGCGGCGGGCATGGACTATGAGTTCAATCCGGGCGAGGGCGCTTTCTACGGGCCGAAGCTCGAATATGTCCTGCGCGACGCGATCGGCCGCGACTGGCAGTGCGGCACGCTCCAGGTCGACTTCAACCTGCCGGGCCGGCTGGGCGCCTTCTATATCGGCGCCGACGGCGAAAAACACGTGCCGGTGATGCTGCACCGGGCGTTGTTCGGGTCGCTCGAACGGTTCACCGGCATTCTGATCGAAAACCATGCCGGCCATCTGCCGCTCTGGCTGTCGCCGACCCAGGCCATGGTGGCGACGATCACGTCCGAGGCCGATGATTATGCCCGCGACGTGCAGGCCGCGCTCAAGGCGCGCGGCGTGCGCGCCGAGATCGATCTCCGCAACGAGAAGATCAATTACAAGGTGCGCGAGCACTCGCTGGCCAAGATCCCGATCATCCTAGTGTGTGGTAAGCGCGAGGCCGAGGAGCGCACGGTGTCGATCCGCCGGCTGGGCTCGCGCGATCAGGCCTCGATGAGCCTCGACGATGCCGTGGCGATGCTGGTCGGCGAGGCGGTGCCGCCCGATCTCGCCGGGCGGGATCTGGCGGTGGCGGCGGAATAGGCCCGCCGCCACCACTATGTGCCGGACACAGCGCTGGGCCGGGCTCGGTGCTGTGTCAGCGGCCGATATTCTGGATAATCGATCGTGTGACCACGCCGGCGATGTCCTCGGTTGCGGCTTCCTTACTCTGCATCGCGGCGGTGACCACGCCGATGCGGGCGGCTAGCCGCGAGAAGGGCAGGCTCTGGATCCAGACCTTGCCGGGACCCGTCATGCGGGCGAAGAAGAAGCCTTCCCGGCTGAACAGCATGGATTTGACATTGCCAACTCTTGCGAGGTCGAAATCCACGCTGGAGGTGAAGGCGGCGACGCAGCCGGCATCGACATCGAGCACCTCGCCGGGCGCCAGCTCGCGTTCCTCGACCGACCCGCCGACATGAACGAAGACCCAGCCATCGCCGTGCAGCCGTTGCAGGATAAACCCGTCACCACCGAAAATGCCGGTCATGATCTTGCGCTGCAGGAAAACGTCTAGCGAGACACCTCGGGCCGCGCAGAGAAACGCATCGCGCTGGCAGATCAGTTCACCACCGACCTGATCGAGCCTGAGCGCGATGATATGTCCGGGGAAGGGGGCGGCGAAGGCGACATGTGCCTGGCCGTCCTGTCCCTGGTGGCTGAAGAGCGTCGTGAACATGCCGACGCCTGAAACGACGCGCTTGCCCGCGCCCCAAAGCTTGTGGAGCAGGCCCGTATCGCCGTCGGAACCGTCTCCGAACAGCGTCGTCATTTCGATGGCGGCGTCCTTGTGCATCAGCGAGCCGGCCTCGGCGATGGCCGCTTCGCCCGGTTCGAGCTTGATATCGACGTATTGCATCTCGGCGCCGCGAATGACGAAATCAATGTCGTCGGAGAGATGAGCCGAGCGCTGATAGCTGACTTCGGCGATCTTGGGCACGGAATTGATGGACATGATGGACGACCCCTCTGCTTTCGCCGGCCACGGCGTGGCCTGAACCTATTCCGCCAGCAATTCCACCTCGCGCGTTTCGCCCGCCGAGACGGTAAAGTCGCGGTTGAATAATTCGCCTTCATGGCGCGCGATGACGGAATAGTCGCCGGCTGCCAGAACATGGGTCGGGAAGGCGCCGAAACTCTCCTTCACAACGTCGCCGCCTGGCGACAGGATCGACCAGGCGGTGTTGGCGAGCGCTTCGCCGCCAAGTTCGGTGACGAGCTTGAGCGTGATCGTCGCTGCGTGATGCTCGATCGCGGCATCGGTCAACAGGCCCGGCTGCACCCGGACATCGGAGCGGACCACGGAATTGGCGTCGCCATACTGGCTGACGACATGATAGGTGCCGGCGTTCAGCCGGACGATCGAATCGGGCGGCATGTCGTTCAGGAGAAGCCGGCGCTGGCCGTGCTGGTCCTGTTCCGACGAATAGACCGCGAGGCGCGACTGGCCGCGCGGCAGGGGGCGGTCGTCGGCGCCGATCTGGGACACCCGCAGGCCCCCCGCATCGAGCACGATGCCTTCGTCGAGCGCGCTCTCGGCGACTTCGAGCACATGGGTGGCATAGGCCCGGCCATAGCCGACATGCACCACATAGCGCCCCTGCGGCAGGCTGAACTGCGGCTGGGCGGCGTCCGAGGTGTCGAACAGGTCGTAGTCGGACGGGTTGCGCGGATCGACGACAAAGACCCGCCAGACGAGATCGCTCGGAATGGCGCCGGTGTCTTCGGTCAGCTGCGCCCACATCCTGACCGGTCGGCGCGGCCGCTCCTCGAGCGGCACATCGGCGATATCGGACACGGGTGGCGCGGCGTCGGCGGCCGGCGGCGCCTGGCCGCTGCCTGGCCGGATCGGCGGCAGGGGAATGCCGTTCTCCGAGCGGCGGAAGAAGCTCGTCGGCGTGGTTGCCGCCTGGGCGATATCGAGCGGCGGGTTGGCGTCGCCGGCTGGAGTCGGGCTCGTGCCAAGGGCACTGTCAAGAGCGCTGTCGAGGGCGGCCAGAAGGGCGGGGCCGTCAGAGGCCATCGCGAAGCTGCCGCCGGTCGCTTCGCCGATACAGGCGAGCGGGGCGAGGCTTTCCGCAGCACCGCTTTCCCCGGCGAAGCCGATGACATGGATAGACAGCTCCGGCCGCGCCTGTTCCAGCCCGGCGGCCATGGCGCAAGGATCGCCCGAACAATTGTCGCGGCCGTCGGCGATCAGCGCGATCGTGGCCGGGCCGGCCGGTAGGGCCTCGGCGGCGGTTTCGAGCGCCAGCGCGATCGGCGTCGCCCCTTCCGGGCTGATCCCCGCCAGACCTTCGGTGATCGCTTCCGCGTCATAGGGCGCCAGTTCGACGGCGGTCACCACATCGGTGCAGCTATTGGTCTCGCGGCTGCCATAGACGATGACGCCGGCATTCAGCGCCTCGCTCCGCTGCCGCAGGACGGTCGAGATGGCGTCGACGGCGATGGTGCTCTTCGCTTGGCCGTCGATCTGGGTCCACATGCTGTTGGAGCCGTCGACGATGATCATCGCCTGGGCGGGCGTCTGGGCAGAGGCCGTCGGGATGTCGATCGACAGGGCCGTGCCGAGCGACAACAGGGCGCAGGCCACGACGGTGTTGCGCATCGACCGCGACAGCCTGCCGGCGCAGGTCGGCGGCGCGGTGCCGTCGGCCACGGTATCCGTCGTGATCGTCGCGCGCGTCATGTCAGGCAGTAAGACGCTGACTCGCTCAGCTTCGCAAGGGTTTCGGTCCGTCTCATGGGATCTTCCGATGCGGCCCGATTGTGAGCGGATTATGGCCGGCGGTGCGGTTTATCGGAACCCGCGCAACGGGCCTGCGCGGCCGCGTCATTGACAGCGCCGCCTGGCGTCGCGATATCCCATCGATCCGTCCGCCCGAGTTCGCTTCATGACAGATCTCCTGCATCATCTCACCACCCGCCGCACCGTGCCGTCTGCCAAGCTCTCAGATCCGGGGCCGTCGCGCGACGAGATCACGCAGCTTCTGACGGTGGCGAGCCGCGTGCCCGATCACGGCAAGCTGTCGCCCTGGCGCTTCATCGTCATCGAGGGCGCGGCGCGGGCCCGGCTCGGCGCCGAGATTGGCGAGATCTATCGTGACGCCACGCCGGAGGCCGATCCCGAGAAGATCGCCAAGCAGAGCCGCCCCTTCGAGCCGGCGCCCGTCGTCGTCTGCGTCGTGTCGACCGCGTCCGACCACCCCAAGATCCCGCTCTGGGAGCAGGAACTCACCGCCGGCGCCGTTTGCCTCAACCTGATGCATGGCGCGCATGCGCTCGGCTTTTCCGCGCAATGGCTGACCGGCTTCGCCGCCTTCGACGATCGGGCCAGGGCCGCCCTCAGCCTGGCGCCAGGCGAGCGCGTCGCGGGCTTCATCCATATCGGCACGCCGTCGGAACCGCCCGCCGAAAGGTCGCGGCCGGACGTCGCCGCGCTCACCACCTATCTCGGCGACGGCTGACAACTCACATAAAGCGGGGCTTTTACGATGTTCTACGATGCCATCGAAAACCGGCACGGGCTGAAGCACGACCCGTTCAAGGCGCTGGTCGCGCCGCGCCCGATCGGGTGGATCTCGTCGCTTTCCGCCGATGGGACCCTCAATCTCGCCCCCTACAGCTTCTTCAACGCGGTCCATGACCGGCCGCATATCGTGATGTTCTCGAGCACGGGCTTCAAGGATTCGGCGCGCAATATCGGCGAGACCGGGGAATTCGTCTGCAATCTCGCGACCTTCGGCCTGAAGGACCAGATGAATGTCTCGTCCGCGCCCTTCGATTCCGCGACAGATGAATTCGATGCGGCCGGCCTCGAAACGGCGCCGTCCGTCATGGTCAAGCCGCCCCGTGTCGCGGCCACGCCGGTGGCGCTCGAATGCAAGCATCTCGAAACCAAGCAACTGGCCGATCTCGACGACACGCCGCTCCAGGGCTTCATGGTCTTCGGCCAGGTTGTTGGCATCCATATCGACGAGAGCCTGATCAGCGACGGTCGGGTCGACATCACGCGCGCCCGCCCCATCGCCCGGCTCGGTTACATGGACTACTCGGTGGTCGATCAGGTGTTCGACATGCCGCGTCCGGAGCGCACCTGAACCGCTAGGACAGGCCGGCCAGGCGGGCGCGTTGCAGAATGCGCTCGGCGCGGCGGAGATGTGGCCGGTCGAGCATCTGCCCATCGAGGCTGGTGACCCCCATGCCCGCCTGATCGGCGAAGGCTTGGACGATGCGCCGGGCCGTCTCGACCGTTTCCGCGTCCGGCGTGAAGGCATCGTTGATCACCGGCAACTGGGCTGGATGGATGGCAAGCTTGCCGGCGAAACCGTCGCGCACCGCGTCGCGGCATTCGGCGGCCAAGCCCTCCATGTCGCGGAAATCGACGAAGACGGTGTCGATGGCCGGAACCCCGGCGGACGCCGCCCCGAACAGGCAGAGCGAGCGGGCGAGCCGGAAAGGTTCGGTCATCTGGCCCGTCCCGTCCCGGTTCGTCTGGGCGCCGATATCCGCCGACAGGTCTTCGGCACCCCAGGACAGGCTGGCCAGCCGGGGCGTCGCCGCGCCATAGGTTCCGAGCGTGAACATGGCGGCCGCCGTTTCCGTCGCGATCGCCATCACGGGGATCGCGCCGTCCGCCGCGCCGGCGCGCGCTTCGGCCACCCGCAGCAGCGCGTCGAGCTTCTGGACATCGCCGCCGCTTTCGGATTTCGGCAGCACGATGCCGTCCGGCAGGCCGGGGCCGATGCAATCGAGATCGTCTTCCAGCAGCCCGCTGTCGAAACTGTTGACCCGGATATGGATCCTCGGGCCCGCGCCGGACGCGGCCGTGTTCGCCCGGTCGGCGAGAAAGGCCGCGACCATCTCCCGGGCTTCGACCTTGTTCGCTGGCGAGACGCTGTCTTCGAGATCGAGGATCAGCGCGTCGGCACCCGATTGCAGCGCCTTGTCGCGCTTGCGCGCGCTGTCGGCGGGAACGAAGAGATAGCTGCGCATGGGTCAGGCCGGCGGGATCATTCGGTCTCGTCGGGGGCGGGGGTTGCCTTGCGCCGCATGAAGGCCTGGCGCCGGCAGCTCGCGACGAGATCGCCCTTCTGGTTATAGGTGCGGTGCTCGAACTCGACGATGCCGGCATCGGGGCGGGACTGCGATTCGCGCTTGCCCATGACTTCGGTGGAGACGCGCACCGTGTCGCCATGGAACAGCGGATTTGGGAATTTCACATCCGTCATGCCGAGATTGGCGATGGTGGTCCGGAAGGTCGTATCATTGACCGAGATCCCGATCATCAGGCCGAGCGTGAACAGGCTGTTGACCAGCGGCTGGCCCCATTCGGTCTCGGTTTCACAGAAATGCCGGTCGATATGCAGCGGTTGCGGATTGTGGGTCAGCGCGGAGAACATGACATTGTCCATCTCCGTGACCGTGCGGGTCAGGCCGTGCTCGAAGGTCTGGCCGACCTCGAATTCTTCGAAAAACAGGCCGCGCATGCCGTCTCCCCCGATTTGGAATCACGTCTGTCGTTAACGCCGCGTTTACCATAGCCCGCAAGACTTGAGCGATGAAATACCGGCAAGGTGGGGCGCTGCGTGCTTCTGTTTTCTGACACTGTTGCGGCGGACCCGGTTCGCGCGGCGATCCAGAGCGCGAGCCGGCGAACGGGGGCGGACTTCTCCTATCTGCTGGCCACCGCGCAGCGGGAATCGAGCCTCGATCCGTCCGCCAAGGCCCCGACCTCCTCGGCGGCGGGGCTGTTCCAGTTCATTGAACAGACCTGGCTGCGCATGGTGCGCGATACAGGTTCCGAACATGGGCTCGGCGCGCTGGCCGCCCAGATCGAGACCACCGGCAATGGCCGCGCGGTGGTGCGTGATGCCGAGGCGCGCCGCGAACTCCTGTCGCTGCGCTATGACGCCGAAACCGCGTCCTTGATGGCGGGCGAACTGACCGAACACAATCGACAGGGGCTCAAATCGGCGCTCGGCCGCGAGCCCGAGCCGGGCGAACTCTATATCGCCCATTTCCTCGGCCTGTCGGGCGCCAAGAGCTTCATCCGCATGGCCGAAACCCAGCCCGACGCCGTCGCGGCCGCCGCCTTTCCGAGCGCGGCCCGCGCCAACAAACCGATCTTCTATGCCGGCGGAGCGGCGCGCTCGATGGCCGATGTCTATGACAATCTCATCGCCAAGCACGCCGCCGTCGAGATGGATGCCGGCGACCTAGCGGGCGACAGACCCCGGAAAGGACTACTGGCGAGCCTGTTCTCGGCCCTGTTCGGGGGTGGCGGACGCGGCACGCCGGACGCGGCGACAAAAGAAGAGGCGTCGGCCGGTCTCGCGCCAGCGCGGCGCGCGGCGTCAGCGGTCGCGCCGACGGCCTTCGCGGCCGCCGAGCCCGCGCCGTCCGTTCAGGATCTCTTCGGCCGTGGTGCCGGATCGGAGCAGCGCCTCGGGCCGATCGCCGCCAAATCGGCTGGCATGTTCGCCGCGCTTTATGCCGATGCGCCGCAGCGGCCGGCGGCGGAACGGGACTCGCCCCAGTCGGGCGCGGCACAAATCACGCGGTCGTCGGCGGAACGGGATGTGCCGTCCACCGCGCCATCCGCCGATCCGGTCGCGGCGGCCTTCGTGGCGGCCAAGGCGGCGCGGCGCGATGACGGGCCCGCCTTCTGGTCGGCCGAGCCTCTGTCCAGCCTGACCGACCGCTGAGTGCGCCGCATGACCGCTGATGCCGGCAGGACAGTCCGATGCTGATCGATCGTTTCCTCCACCGTCTCGAACGGGCCGATGCGGCCCGGCGCATCGAGATCATGCGCCGGCTCGTCGACGCCTATGACCGGGCGCCGCTGTCGAACCTCGACCGCCGGAGCGCGGTGACGGTGTTCACCACCTTGCTCGACGATCCGTCGGTGCGCGTGCGTCGCGCGCTGGCGGAGGCGCTGGCCGGCATCGCCGAACCGCCTAGCCATGTGGTGCGGGCGCTGGCGGCGGATCTGCCGGAGATCGCCGCGCCGCTGTTGCGGGCACCATCGGTGCTCGGCGAGGACGATCTCGTCGACTGTGCCGCCCTCGGCGGCGACGGGCATCGCCGGGCGATCGCCGAGCGCGCGCATGTTGGAGCCGCCTTGTCGGCGGCGCTGATCGAGATTTCCGGCGCCGATGTCTGTCTGGCGCTATTGCGCAATCCCGGCGCGCTTCTGCCGCGCAGCGCGCTTGCCCGGCTCGCCGAACGGCATGGCCCGAACGCCGATATTCGCACGGCCCTGCTGGCGCGCCCGGATCTGCCGGTCGAAAGTCGGGAAGCGCTCGTCGGACATGTCGCCGATCTGCTGCACGACATGGTCGTGACCCGTGCCTGGCTCGATGCCGGCACCGCCGACAAGACGATCCGCCAGGCGCGCGCTCGCGCGACCCTTGTGCTCGCCGATGCGGCGGATCGCCAGGCGCTCGGTCGTCTCGTCGATCGCCTGTTCGAGACCGAACTCGTCACGCCGGACTTTCTCGTGCGCGCCCTGTGCACCGGCAAGGTGCAATTGTTCGCGCTCTGCCTGCAAAGGCTGACCGGGCTGCCCGAGCGCCGGATCGGTCGTCTGATGCGCGACCGGTCCGGAGCGGCGCGACGGTCGGCCCTGGCGCAGGCCGGCCTGACTTCGCAGGCGGTCGACATGCTCGATGCGGTCCTGTCGGCTTTCTGCGAGGCCGGACTGCTGCAGGACGACCGCAAGGATCTCGCGCTTAGGCTCCGGGCGCTGGAGCGCGCGGTGACGGCGCTTGTCGATAGCGGGGAGCGGCAAGGCGATAGCCTGCTGCCGCTGCTCTATCGGCTGTCGGCGGACCTCAATCGCGAGGCGGCGCGGCAGTCGGCCACGGGCCACGCGGCGGCTGCCTGAGCCATATTGATCGCTTTGAAGGATGTCCCGGCCGTTGCGGGAACGCATCTGGCAGATCGCGCCGAATTAGGCCGCCAGTGCCTTGCGGGTCACGGCTTCGAGTTCACCGACCAGCGTCCGCGCGACGTCATGGTCCTCGCCGCGCACATTTTCCGCGACGATGGCGCGGATCGTCTTGAGATGTTCCTCGACGAGAAGCCAGATCACGTCGCGCGTCGGATCGGGCGCGGTTTCGAGCAGCGATGTCAGGCTGGCGGCGGCGCGCGCGGCCAGCGGGAAGCCGAGCGTCTTGCCCTGTCCTTTCAGATCATGGGCAGCGCGGAAGACAGTTGCGATATCGCCGTCGCCATTCTGGCCGGCGCGGCAGGCGGCGATCGCGGTGTCGAGCTTGTCGACCTCTTCAGCCATCCAGCCGTCGAACTGTCCCGACAGCATGGTAAGCGCCATCTCGGCGCGCTTCACCTTGTCCATGTCGAGACCGGCATCGGGGCCAATCGCGGTGACGCGCTGGCCGAGCGGGCTCGGTGGATCGATGAAGGTGACGCCGGAGGCGGTCTTGCCGTCTTGGTCGGACAATGAGCTCCTCCTTCAAACGGCAGCGGCCTCGTCTCGTTGCCCCGCGCTGCCGGTCACACCCCGTCCGGGAAATGGCGGTCCGTGGCGCCATCGGCACGCATTAGATCAGTACATGCTTGCCAGGAGGTTGATGGCGGCGGCCATCGGACGTGTCGGCATCGAAGGTCCCGTCGTCGCCATCCACCGTGTCGGTGGGCCGCAACAGGGTGGCGGGCGCATGTCGCGGCTCGGGGCCGAAATAGGTCTTGGTCCGGATGAACGGGCGCGGCTTGTAGAGCACGTTATAGATTCGGCGATAGAGCGCCGTCGCGGAGATCGGCTTGCACAGGATCTCGTTCACGCCGAGTTCGGCCGCCTTCAGGACATGCTGCTTTTCGGTATAGGCGGTCAGGAGGATGATCGGCACATAGGGGTTCGGACTGTTCTTCTCGTTGCGCAGGAAGCGCACCAGTTCGCTGCCGTCGCGGTTCGGCATATACCAGTCGGTCAGCACGATGTCGGGCATGTCGCGGCCGGCCAGGGCGATCGCGTCGTCGACCGTTTCGGCCTCGAAGACGATGCGCATGCCGAAACCGCCGAGCATCGTGCGCACGATCCGTCGCATATAGCTGTTATCATCGACCACGAGGACGGAGATCAGCTGGAAGTCCGCGACGCTCATTGCCGGCTCCACGTCTTTGCGAGGTCAGGTTTCGAAAATATGGGCCGACACTGCCCAAACCGGGTTAACGATTTCTTGCCGCAATTGAACGGACATTCAGCAAAATCCACGTTTAAACCCGTATCCCCCGAGTTTTTGGGATGTGATGCCTGACCGACACGCCGCGCCGCTCCGACGAGGCGGCAAGATGCCCGGAATGTGGTTGATAACCCGTTGGCGATGCGTCCTAGATGTTGCAATCCAAGGGCTTTCCAACCCCTTGGCCGGTTGTTGTCGCGGTTGTGGCATGGTCAGGGTGAAGACGATCGCGCGCCGCGCGCCGTGCCGCTGAAGCAGCCGGGAAGGGCCTGCCAACGGGTTAAAGCGGGTCCGTAATGCTACCGATGTTTATAAGTAAACTATTTTGAAGATGCGGCCGCGTCCTTGACGGATCCTGCCGCCTCGGGCGGGCGACCGTCACGCGGATGGCGTCGATTAGGCGTCCGCGATCGCCTTGGGCCAGCTGTTCCGGGCGCGCATCCGGTCGAGCCAGCGGCCAAGCGTGGGATACGCCGCGATCAGCTCTGCTCCGGTCGCGCACTGGCTGCCATAGTCGAGCATCGGCGTCAGATGGGCATCGGCGAGGCTGTAGCTCGCGCCGGTTAGAAACGGCTGGTCGTCGAGCAGCGCAGTGAGCGCGTCCAGCGACGTCTTCGAGCGGACGACGCCCGCCGCGACGACAGCCGAATCCGTGGCGCCGCCATTGCGCGGCAGGACGATCTCCTGAACGAACACGTCCCAGACCAGGGCCTTGTAGAGATAGGCGTCGACGATACAGATGATTTGCGCCATGTGGCCCAGCGCTTCGGCATCCGCCGGCTGGAGGGCGGGGCCGTCGAAGGCGGCATCGACATAGCGGCAGATCGCGGCCGTCTCGTAGAGCGCATAGCCGTCGTGGTCGAATGCCGGCACCTTGCCGAAAGGGTGGCGGGCCAGATGGGCGGCCTGGGTGGTGCCGTCGAACACATCGACCGGCACGAGAACGTGGTCGACGCCTTTTTCGATAAGCGCCAGGCGGGCGGCGCGGACATAGGCGCTGTAGGCGGGCCCGAAGAGGCGCGGTTTCGCGGTCCTGTCCACGCCGGCGCCCGCAACGCTGGCGTCGGTCACGCCGCGGCGCGGCCCGAGCCGAATTCGGTCGTCAGCGACTTGAACAGGCCGAGGCCGTCAGTCGAGCCCTGAAAGGCGATCGTCGCGTCCTCGGGATGCGGCATCATGCCGAGCACGGTGCCGGTCTCGTTCATGATGCCGGCGATATTGCGCTGCGATCCGTTGGGATTGGCCGCATCCGTCACCGCGCCCGTCGCGTCGCAATAGCGGAACAGCACCCGGCCGTCGCCTTCCAGCCGGTCGAGCGTCGCCGCATCGGCATAGTAGTTTCCATCGCCATGGGCCACGACCACCTTGACCACGGCACCCGCGTCATAGGCATGGGTGAAGCGGGTCTCGGCATTGTCGACCCTGAGATGCACATCGCCGCAGACGAATTGCAGATTGGCGTTGCGCATCAGCGCGCCGGGCAGGAGCCCGGTTTCGAGCAGCATCTGAAAGCCGTTGCAGACCCCGAGAACCGGCACGCCGGCCTCGGCCTTGGCGATGACATCGCGCATGATCGGCGATTTGGCCGCGATCGCCCCGCAGCGCAGATAGTCGCCATAGGTGAACCCGCCGGGCAGCACGATCAGATCGGTGGCGGGCAGCGCCGTGTCGCCGTGCCAGACGATCTCCGGCGCGCCGCCGGCCCGGCGGATGGCGGCGGCCATGTCGCGCTCGCGATTGGTGCCGGGGAAGAGGATGATGGCGGCTTTCATGGCACTTCTCCGCGCGCAAGGATATCAGACGATCTCGACCGCGTAGTTCTCGATGACCGTGTTGGCGAGAAGCTTCTCGCACATCTCGGCGACCTCGCGCTCGGCGGCGGCGCGGTCCCGTGTCGCGAGATCGATCTCGATCAGCTTGCCCTGGCGCACGCCGTCGACGCCGGAAAAGCCGAGCGCGTCGAGCGCCTGGTGGATGGCCTTGCCCTGGGGATCGAGCACGCCGGTCTTGAGGGTGACGGTAATGCGAGCCTTCACAGCCTGTGTTCCTTCGACGATCTTGGGGCCTTGCAAGCAGGAGAGCGGCAGTCGGCGCGAAGCTCCCGTCAGTGCACCAGTCTCGGTCCGCGCGCGCGGGCGATTTCCTGTTCGACCATGATTCCGAGCCGCCGCGCCACCTCGGTATAGGCCTCGATCAGGCCGCCGAGATCCTGGCGGAACCGGTCCTTGTCCAGCTTGTCGTTCGACTGAATGTCCCACAGCCGGCACGAATCGGGACTGATCTCGTCGGCGACGACGATCCGCACCATGTCGTTTTCGTAATGACGGCCGAATTCGAGCTTGAAATCGACGAGGCGGATGCCGCTGCCAAGAAACAGGCCGACCAGGAAGTCGTTGACCCGGATCGCCAGCGCCATCATGTCGTCGATCTCCTGCGGCGTGGCCCAGCCGAAGGCGGTGACATGTTCTTCGGACACCAGCGGATCGCCGAGTTCGTCATTCTTGTAGTAGAATTCGATGATCGAGCGTGGCAGTTGGGTGCCTTCCTCGATGCCAAGCCGTTTCGCCAGCGAACCGGCGGCGACATTGCGCACGACGATTTCGAGCGGGATGATCTCGACCTCGCGAATGAGCTGTTCGCGCATGTTCAGCCGGCGGATGAAATGGGTCGGCACGCCGATCTGGTTGAGCTGGGTGAACAGATATTCCGAGATCCGGTTGTTCAGGACGCCCTTGCCGTCGATCCGCTCGTGCTTCTTGGCGTTGAAGGCGGTGGCGTCGTCCTTGAAATGCTGGACGATAGTGCCCGGCTCGGGGCCCTCATAGAGGATCTTGGCCTTGCCTTCATAGATCTTGCGGCGGCGGTTCATGCTGGAAAACCTTGTCGATATCACCCTGCACGCCACGTGGTCGTCAAAGGGTGCTGGGTGGCGTTATGTGAAGGTCGGGCGGCCGCACCGCTGACCCATGGCCCGAATAGCTTGCAACGATCGGGTTTGTCCCGCTCGACCGGCTCTCGTGCCAGCGTTCGCCGTCAGTGCGCGAGTCACCGTCACGGTCGGCCGGACCCTACTCGATTGTGTATGTCCTTACAACGCGCCACGGCGCCCGCGTCTGATCGTTGATTTAATCGGGACCGGGCGATATGCAAGCCGCTGACAGACGGGTCCGTTTCCCCGAGGAGGTTGCCATGACCACGTTCGACAAGCGCAAGGACGCCTTCGAGAACAAATATGCCCATGATGAGGAGCTGCGCTTCAAGGCCGAGGCGCGGCGCAACAAGCTACTTGGCCTGTGGGCGGCGGATCTGCTGGGCAAGACGGGCGACGACGCCGAAGCCTATGCCAAGGAAGTCGTCATGGCCGATTTCGAGGAAGCCGGCGACGAGGACGTGTTCCGCAAGGTGCGCGGCGATTTCGACGCCGCCGGCGTCGACCAGTCCGACCACCAATTGCGTCGGCAGATGAGCGACCTCCTGAACGAGGCCGTGGAACAGGTCCGGACTGAAATCCGCGACTTGGATTCGTGACCGGACCGCGCCTCGCCGAGCGTCTGGGCGAGGGAGATACGGTTCTTCTCGGCTGGGCGGCATCCGGCAGCCCGGCCGCCGTCGAGGCCATGGCCGCGGCCGGCTATGCGGCCATCTGCATCGATCAGCAGCACGGCGTGGTCGACTATCGCGAGGTTGTGTCGTCCATCGCGGCGGCCCAGGCCTGCGGCGCGGCGCCGGTGATCCGCCCGACGCAGGACACGGTCGCCGATATCGGCCGCTTTCTCGATCTCGGCGTCGAGGCGGTGATCGCGCCGATGATCAATTCGGTCGAGGCCGCCCGCGCGCTCGTTCAGGCGACGAAATATCCGCCCATCGGCGGGCGGAGCTGGGGGCCGGTTCGGTTGCAGACCGCCTGGGGCTGGGACGGGTCGCGCGTTCTCGCCGAGGCCAATACGGCCCAGCTCGTTTTCGCGATGATCGAAACCGACGAAGCACTGTCGGCGCTCGATGACATTCTGGCGGTCGACGGGCTCGATGGTATCTTCGTCGGGCCCTATGATCTGTCGCTGTCGCTGTCACGCGGCGCAGGCTTCGATCTCACCCATGGCGGGCGGCAGGATCCGCTCGAGGACATCGCCAGGCGCACGCTGGCGGCCGGCAAGATCCCGGCTATTTTCGCCGGTCCGCTGGAGCGTGCCCTGCGCTGCCGGACCCATGGCTACCGGCTGATCGCCTGTGGCACCGATCTCGGTTTCGTCTCGGCGGGGGCGGCGGAAACGGTCGCGGCCTTTGACGGCGGCGGCGCCGGCTGAGCCGTTCTCGCGCTGCCAGGTCGGGCGTTTTCGCCTAGAGCCGCGCGAGCATGCGCGAAAACACCATGAGCCCTTCGGGCCAAGGGCCGTGGCCGCTGTCGGGGTTGAGATGGCCCGACTCGCCTGCATCGATCACCAGCGAGCCCCAGGCCGCGCCCAGATCGTCGGCCACCTCATAGGCGCAGTAGGGGTCGGAGCGGCTCGCCACCAGCAAGGACGGAAAAGGCAGCGGATCACGCGGTAGCGGATTGAAGCTCTGGCAGTCCGCCAGAATGGCAGTCGCTTCGTCGTCATTGGCTTCACGACCGGCATCGAGATCGGGCACGGCGACGAGAAAGGCGGCACGCACGTCGAAATTGTGCAGCTTGGGGGCCGCATGGACGATCGTAGCCACGCCGAGGCTGTGGCCGATCAGGACGACGGGCCGGCTGGCCCGGGCCGCCGCGGCGATCAGCCGATCGCTCCAGGCGTCCTTATCGGGTGTTGTCCAATCGGCCTGGTCGACGCTATGGGCCGTCGTCAGCTTGGCTTCCCAGCGCGCGTACCAGTGATCGGGGCTGCCGCCGCCAAAGCCGCGGGCGATCAGGATGTCGACCTCGCGGTTTTTCATTCGGCGGCGGTCTTGGCGGCTCTGTCCGCCTCGGCCGGACCGAAGACGCGATCGAAGATCGTATCGACATGGGCGAAATGGTAGCCGAGATCGAACAGGGCTTCGAGATCGGCCGCCGACAACGCCGCCGTCACATCCGTATCGGCCTTCAGATGGTCGAGGAACCGGCCATCGCCTCGCCAGACCGGCATGGCGTTGCGTTGCACCAGCCGATAGGCATCTTCGCGGTTGACGCCCGCATCGACGAGCGCCAGCAGCACGCGCTGGGAATGGACCAGCCCGCCGAGGCGGTCCAGATTGGCCTGCATCGCCTCGGGATAGACCACGAGCTTATCGATCACGCCGGTGAGCCGGGCGAGCGCGAAATCGAGCGTCACGGTGGCGTCCGGGCCGATCATGCGCTCGACGGAGGAATGCGAGATGTCGCGCTCGTGCCAGAGGGCGACATTTTCGAGCGCCGGCGTCACATAGGCGCGCACCATGCGGGCGAGGCCGGTGAGGTTCTCGGTCAGGACCGGATTGCGCTTGTGCGGCATCGCCGAGGAGCCCTTCTGCCCCTCGGAGAAGAATTCCTCGGCCTCCAGCACCTCGGTGCGCTGGAGATGGCGGATTTCGGTGGCGAGCCGTTCGACCGACGAGGCGATGACGCCGAGGGTGGCGAAGAACATGGCGTGCCGGTCGCGCGGAATGACCTGGGTCGAGACCGGTTCCGGGGCGAGCCCCATCCTGTCCGCGACATGGGCCTCGATGCGCGGGTCGATATTGGCGAAGGTGCCGACCGCGCCCGAGATCGCGCAGGTGGCGATTTCGGCGCGCGCCAGATCGAGTCGCGCGAGCGCCCTGTCGAACTCGGCATAGAAGGTCGCGAGCTTGATGCCGAAGGTCGTCGGTTCGGCATGGATCCCGTGGCTGCGCCCGATGGTCGGCGTCATCTTATGTTCGACGGCGCGCCGCCTTAGGGCGGCCAGCAGGTCGACGAGATCGGCGCGCAACAGATCGGCGGCGCGCATCAGCTGCACGTTGAAACAGGTGTCGAGCACGTCCGACGAGGTCATGCCCATATGGACGAAGCGGGCGTCGGGCCCGACGATCTCGGCGAGATGGGTCAGGAAGGCGATGACGTCGTGCTTGACCTCGCGCTCGATGGCGTCGATGCGGTCGATGTCGAAGGTCGCGGCACCGCCTTTCTCGCGGATCGTGCGCGCGGCGTCCTGGGGGATCAGGCCGAGATCGGCCATCGCATCGCAGGCATGGCTTTCGATCTCGAACCAGATGCGGAATTTGGTTTCGGGCGTCCAGATGGACGCCATGTCGGGGCGTGAATAGCGGGGGATCATCTCGTCTTGCCGTCCGGCTCAGGTTGAGGGTCGTCGATAGCAGGCCTGATCCCGCCCCTCAATGGCGTCCGGCGTTTGCCGCACGGAAGCCATCTCCAGCGCGCATGACAGCTCGGGGCGTTTCGTGCTTTGTGGCGGCCATTCATCTCCTCCATCCTGCCGCAAATCAGCAGCCCGAGACCGTCCAATGCCCGCCCAGACCACAGCCGCCGACGCAACCTCCACCATCGTGATCGGCGCCGGCATGGTCGGCGTGGCGGCCGCCTGGCATCTTCTCAAGCGCGGCCGGACGGTCACCCTGGTCGACCGGCGCGATCCGGGCGAGGAAACCTCCTATGGCAATGCCGGCGTCATCATCGGCGGCATCGACATCCCCGTCGCCATGCCGCGCGATCCGGCGGAGATCGCTCGCATCGCGCTGAACCGAACGAGCTATATTCGCTATCGCCCGAGCCTTTTGCCGCAACTGGCGCCATGGCTGTGGGCGTTCTACCGGGCGACGAGCGCCGAACGGCTCGAAGCCAGCGCGCGCGCGTCCCAGCCGCTGTTCGCGCGCGCCATCGCCGAGCACAAGGCCATGGCCGCATCGGCCGGTGCCGACGATCTGCTGCGCGACGACGGCTGGATCGAACTGTTCCGCGACCCGTCGGGGCTCGAGGCGACCGCGCTGAACCGCAAGCTCGCGCAGGATTACGGGGTCGACTTCAACGTTCTGGATGGCGACACCCTTCGTGACCTCGAACCCTCGCTCAATCCGGTCGCCCGCGCCGCCATTCACTGGAAGAACATCACCTCGACCGGTAATCCGGGCCGGCTGACCAAGGCCTATGCAGCCGATTTTACCAAAAATGGCGGGCAGGTGGTGACCGCGGGCGTGCGAGCCCTCGAACGGGCCGATGGCGGCTGGCGGGTGACGACGGACGGTGCGTCGCTTCAGGCCGACGAGGTGGTGGTCGCGGCGGGCATCTGGTCGAAAGCGCTCCTGGCGCCACTCGGCTATCGCATGATGATGGTCGCCAAGCGCGGCTATCACATGCATTTCAGGCCCGCCGGTAACGCCGGTCTGACGCGGCCCGTCGTCGACGGCGATTACGGCTACGTGCTGGCGCCGATGGAACAGGGCATCAGGGTGACGACCGGCGTCGAATTCGACAATATCTACGCGCCACCCAATCGCGCTCAGCTCGATGCGGTCCTACCACAGGCCAAGGCGTTATTTCCGCTGGACGAACCGGTCGAGGACACGCCCTGGCTCGGGCGCCGTCCGGCCTTTCCCGATCAGCTGCCGGTTATCGGCAGGGCGCCGCGTCATGATGGGCTCTGGGTCGATTTCGGCCATGCCCATTGGGGGTTGACGCTGGGGCCGGTGTCCGGGCGCCTGCTGGCCGAGCAGATGACCGGCAAACCCTTGTGCGCGACCACCGAAGCCGTGGAGCCGGAGCGCTATCTAGGATAGTTCCATCCAAGATTGTGCCATTTGGGATGGTTCCATCTGCGACGGCCCTATCGAAGATAGTTCTGTCCGAGACAGCCTGCCGTCGGGTGATGTTGCCTCAGGATCCGAAACGGTCCGACCAGGATGGCGGCATCGGCGCGAGACCGGCGCTCGACTGCGCCAGATAGACACCGCGCGCCACGGCCCGCGACATCGTGCTGGCGGCGGCCGCTTCGAGCCGCAGGCGGTCCTCGATCTCCGCCGACGTCTTGGCGCGTCCGGTCGCCAGCGCGAAGACCGTGTCGCCGTCGAGCACGGTATGGCAGGGCCACAGCGCGCGCGCCAGCCCATCATGGGCGGCGACGGCGAGCCGCTTGGCTTCGGCCTTGTTCAGCGTCGCATCGGTCGCGATCACGCCGATCGAGGTATTCTGGCCGATCTCGTTGGGATCGCTGATCGATTTCGCGACCAGCATCGCCGCTTTCTTCGGCATCGGGTCGGGCAGGCCGTGGCCGCCGAATTCGTCGTCCATCTCGAAGGGGGCGGCCCAGAAATGCCGGCCGCCGTCGATCGTCGCCGAGCCGACCGCATTGACCGCGACGAGGGCTGCGACGGTGGTCCCGTTTTCAAGCACCACCGAGGCCGAGCCCAAGCCGCCGCGCAGGGTCGAGGTGGTCGCGCCCCAACCGGCGCCGGCCGATCCGAGGTCGAAGTCTTCGGCAGCGCTCGCCGCCGCCGCATAGCCCATTTCGCGATAGGGCATGTAGCGCGTCTTGTGCGGCGCGCCGCCGTTCAGGAGATCGAACAGGATCGTGGTCGGCGCCAGCGGGACCGTGATGCCGCCGATCTCGACGCCACGCCCCATCTCGCGCAAGAGCGCCTGCGCGCCGGCGCCCGCGTCGAGGCCGAAGGACGAGCCGCCCGACAGGACGATGGCGTCGACGCCGGTGATGGTGCGTTCGGGATCGAGGAGATCGGTTTCGCGGGTGCCCGGCGCGCCGCCGCGCACATCGACGGCTGCGGTGGCGCGCCTGTCGGTCATGACCACGGTGACGCCGGTGCGATGTTCGGGATCGCCGACATTGCCGACCTTCAGGCCGGCGACGTCCGTTATGAGATTGCGAGGGCCGGTGCGCATCGTCTTATCCTTATTGTTGTTATTGGTTATCGATCTTGCGCGAAGCACAAATGACATCCGAACACAGCGAGACCGGGGCGTAAACTAGGCTTTTGGTCGAATTTCGGGTTTTGGATCGCGAGTCCTTTCCCAATTCGAGCGATTTGGACTTATTTTCTTTCTAAAGTGGCTTGACCGGCACCCATATCGACCCTCACTCTTGGTTTCAGGAAGATAGACGGCTGAAAGCGCCGGTTTTCGATCGACCGACCCTCGTTCGACGCCGTTTGTGGCGCTTTGAGCCGATTATTGCGCGCGGGCGCCGACGCGTCGCCGCAACCGGCAATCGAAAAATCGGCCAAGGCGCCGAATAAAGGGGAGGTGTTCATGCCAACTGTATCGATGACCGTGAACGGGAAGGCCGTGTCGGCGGATGTCGATCCGCGCACGCTTCTGGTTCAGTTCGTGCGCGAGACCCTGCGGCTGACCGGCACGCATGTCGGCTGCGATACCAGCCAGTGCGGCGCCTGCGTGGTGCATGTCGACGGTCGGGCGATCAAGGCTTGCACGACGCTCGCGCTGCAATGCGACGGCGCAGAGGTCACGACGATCGAGGGGCTGGCGTCGGGCGCGGACCTGCATCCGATGCAGGAAGCGTTCCGCGAGCATCACGGCCTGCAATGCGGCTTCTGCACGCCGGGCATGATCATGGCGGCGGTCGACATGGTGAACCGTCTCGACGGCCCGCTCGATGAAGCGACGATCAGAGAAGAGCTGGAAGGCAATATCTGCCGCTGCACCGGTTACCACAACATCGTCAAGGCCATCGCCGCGGGCTCCGAAGCCATGGCGGGCGGCATGAAACAGGCCGCCGAATAACCATTGCCGCATTCCTGGGGAGGAAGGACATCATGACCGATACAGGTATCGGCGCCCCCGTGCGCCGCATCGAGGACCAGCGCTTCATCACCGGCAACGGCAATTACACCGACGACGTCAATGTCGCCGGCCAGGCCTATGCCTATTTCGTGCGCTCGCCGCACGCCCATGCCGCGATCACCGGGATCGACCTGTCGGCCGCCTCCGCCATGCCCGGCGTCGTCGGCATCCTGACCGGCGACGATGTCGCGGCCGACGGGCTCGGGCCGCTGCCGGCGGGCTGGATGATCCATTCCAAGGACGGCGAGCCGATGAAGGCGCCGGGCCATCCGCTGCTGGCGCAGGGCAAGGTGCGTTATGTCGGCGATCCGGTCGCCGTCGTCGTCGCCGACAGCTATGCCGAGGCCAAGGATGCCGGCGAGGCGCTTCTGGCGGCCATCGCCTTCGACGAACTGCCGGCGAGCGTCGATCCGGTCGAGACGTCGAAACAGGGCGCGCCGCAGCTGTTCGACGACGTGCCCGGCAATACCGCCTTCGAATGGGAGCTCGGCAACAAGGCCGAGACGGAGGCCGCGTTCAAGGCCGCCCATCACGTGACGACGCTCGACATCGTCAACAACCGCCTGGTCCCCAATGCGATGGAGCCGCGCGCGGCCCTTGGCGACTATGACGCGGGCACCGGCCACATCACCATTCATACGACAAGCCAGAACCCACATGTCGCGCGGCTGGTGATGAGCGCCTTCCTGAACCTCGCGCCCGAGCACAAGCTGCGCTGCATCGCGCCCGATGTCGGTGGCGGGTTCGGATCGAAGATCTATGTCTATTCCGAGGAGGTGGTGTGCGGCTGGGCCGCCAAGCGCTTCAACCGGGCGGTGAAATGGACCGCCGAGCGCACCGAGAGCTTCCTCACCGACGCCCATGGCCGCGATCATGTGACCAAGGCGGAACTCGCCATGGACGAGAAGGGCAAGCTTCTCGGCCTGAGGGTCCATACCACCGCCAATCTCGGCGGCTATCCGAGCCTGTTCTCGACCTCGGTGCCGACCTATCTCTACGCCACGCTGCTGTCGGGCCAATACGATATTCCGGCGATCTATGCCGAGGTCGACGCGGTTTACACCAATACAGCGCCCGTCGATGCCTATCGCGGCGCTGGTCGCCCGGAAGCGACCTTCGTCGTCGAGCGTCTCGTCGAGGTGGCGGCGCGCGAGATGGGCATGGACCCGGCCGCCTTCCGCAAGAAGAACTTCATCAAGACCTTCCCGCACCAGACGCCGGTCATCATGGCCTATGACGCGGGCGACTATAACGCCTCGCTGACCAAGGCCCTCGACATGATCGACTATAAGGGCTTCGGCAAGCGCAAGCGCGCCTCGGCCAAGGCCGGCAAGCTGCGCGGCATCGGCTTCTCGGCCTATATCGAGGCCTGCGGCATCGCGCCGTCCCAGGCCGTCGGCTCGCTCGGGGCTGGCGTTGGCTTGTGGGAATCGGCGGAAGTCCGGGTCAATCCGGTCGGCACCGTCGAGATCCTGACTGGCTCGCACAGCCATGGCCAGGGCCATGAGACGACCTTCGCGCAGCTCGTCTCAGACCGGCTCGGCATTCCGATCGACAATGTCTCGATCGTCCATGGCGACACCGACAAGGTTCAGTTCGGCATGGGAACCTATGGCTCGCGCTCCGGCGCGGTCGGCATGAGCGCGATCTCCAAGGCGCTCGACAAGGTCGTCGCCAAGGCCAAGAAGGTCGCGGGCTATCTGCTCGAAGCCTCGGACAGCGACATCGAGTTCAAGGACGGCAATTTCACCGTTGCCGGCACCGACAAGTCGATCGACTGGACGAGCGTCGCCCTGCAGGCCTATGTCGCCCACAAGTTCGGTCCCGACGAACTCGAACCGGGCCTCAAGGAGGGCGCGTTCTACGATCCGACCAACTTTACCTTCCCGGCGGGCGTCCATGTCTGCGAATTGGAGATCGACCCCGAAACCGGCGTGACGACGATCGAAAACTGGGTCGCGGTCGATGATTTCGGCATCATCATCAATCCGATGATCGTGTCCGGCCAGGTGCATGGCGGCATCGCCCAGGGCGTTGGCCAGGCGATGCTGGAGGGGGCGGCCTATAACGATAACGGCCAGCTCGTGACCGCGTCCTATATGGACTATTGCATGCCGCGCGCCGACGATCTGCCGAGCTTTTCGGTCGATCATACCGTGACGCCCTGTCCGTCGAACCCGCTCGGCATCAAGGGCTGCGGCGAGGCCGGCGCGATCGCGGCGCCCGCCGCCGTCGTCAACGCGCTGACCGACGCGCTCGGTCATGAGGAGATCCAGATGCCGGCGACGCCGCAGGCGGTCTGGCGCGCCGCCCGCAAAACCGTCGCCAAGGCCGCGGCCGAATAAGGAGGACGACCCATGTATCCCTTTGATTTCCATCGTCCCGAAACGGTCCGCAAGGCGGCCACGCTGCTCGGCAAGGCCGAGGACCCGAAGCTTCTCGCCGGCGGACAGACGCTCCTGCCGACCATGAAGCAGCGGCTGGCCTCGCCGGCCAATCTGGTCGATCTCTCGGGCGTGGATGGCCTCGACATGATCGAACTCAAGGGCCGGACGCTGCATGTCGGCGCCATGGCCAAGCATGCCGACGTCGCCGATTCAGATGTCGTCCAGGAAGCGATACCGGCGCTCGCCGCGCTCGCCGGCGGCATCGGCGATCCACATGTCCGCAATCGCGGCACGATCGGCGGCTCGCTGGCCAATAACGACCCGGCGGCCGACTATCCCGCCGCCGCTCTCGGTCTGGGCGCCACGATCGTCACCAATAAGCGGCGCATCCCGGCCGACGACTTCTTCGACGGGATGTTCACGACTGCGCTCGAGGAAGACGAGATCATCACCAAGGTGATGTTCCCGATCCCGCGCAAGGCGGCCTATCGGAAGTTCGACAATCCCGCCTCGCGCTACGCGCTGGTCGGCGTCTTCGTGTCGAAGCGCGGTTCGGAGATCCGCGTCGCGGTCACTGGCGCCGGGCAGGACGGGGTGTTTCGGGCGTCCGATCTCGAAGCCGCCCTCAAGACCCGCTTCGCGCCGAAATCCCTCGACGGCGTGACGGTGTCCGCCGATGAGCTGAATTCGGACATTCATGCCAGCGCGGACTACCGGGCGCACCTTATCGTGGTCATGGCGCGGCGCGCGGTGGCGGCGGCGTAAAGGGGCGGCCCGCGCCGCGTCGCCGGCGCGGCACCCTCTCCCTCGAGGGGCAGGACTTTCCGGCGGGCGAGGGGGGATGGCAGTCTCCCTTCGTTCCTATCCTCTTGGAAGCCGGGCGCATCCTCTGTTCCCGCCCCGCCTCGGGGAAAGGCACTGGGCGGGGAGGCAGGCATCACGCGCCGGTCGGGGGCCACCATGACCTGAAGCGCATCGGATCGCACCCGGAGCGCAGCAATCGGAGACAAGAATGGCCGAAACGCGCAGCCTGCCGGGATCCATCGACGATACCGTCGATCTCCTGGCGTCGGGCGCCTATGTCGCCGACCGCCCGCTGGCGACGGTTCTGTTCCTCGCGCTGCGGATGGGGCGGCCGCTGTTCCTCGAAGGCGAGGCGGGCGTCGGCAAGACCGAGATCGCCAAGGTGCTGGCCACGGCGCTCGGCCGGCGGCTCATCCGGCTGCAATGCTATGAGGGCCTCGACGTCGCCTCCGCCGTCTATGAGTGGAACTATGCCGCGCAGATGATCGAGATCCGCATCGCCGAGGCGGAAGGCCTCGACGACCGCGCGCGGCTCGGCGGCGACATCTTCTCCGAACGCTTTCTGATCCGCCGGCCGCTACTCGAGGCGCTCAGGCCCGATCCGGCCGGTCCGCCAATCCTGCTGATCGACGAACTCGACCGCACCGATGAAGCCTTCGAAGCCTTTCTCCTCGAAGTCCTGTCGGACTTTCAGGTGACGATTCCCGAAATCGGTACGGTGCGCGCGCCCGAACCGCCGATCGTCATCATCACCTCGAACCGGACCCGCGAGATCCACGACGCGCTCAAGCGCCGCTGCCTCTATCATTGGGTCGACTATCCCGATGCCGACCGCGAACTGGCGATCCTCGCGGCCAAGGTGCCGGGCGTGCCGGACCGGTTGACGGGAGAGATCGTGCGCTTCGTCCAGTCGATCCGGCGCGAGGATCTGTTCAAGGCGCCGGGCGTCGCCGAAACGCTCGACTGGGCCACGGCGCTCGTCGAGCTCGACGCGGTGGCGCTTGATCCCGCGCTCGTTTCCGACACGCTGGGGGTCCTGCTCAAATACCAGGACGATATCCAGCGCATGCAGGGCGGCGAGTTGAAGGCCCTGCTCGACAGCGTGACCGCCGAGGTCGGAGCCAAGTCGTGAACGCGCCGCAAATCCCCGATCCGCCGTCGCCCGGCCATGGCGGGGCGTTGGCAGAGAATGTCGTCTATTTCGCCCGCGCGCTGCGGGCGGCGGGGCTCAAGGTCGGCCCGCGCGACGCGCTCGACGCCGTGGCCGCGCTCGAAGCGGCCGGTATCGGCGATCGCGACGATTTCTACTGGGTGCTGCACGCGGTCTTCGTCAGCCGGCACGAGGATCACGGCGTCTTCGACCAGGCGTTCCGATTGTTCTGGCGCAAGCGGCAGCTGCTCGAAAAGATGATGCAGATGCTGATGCCGATCGCGCCCGCTGGCGAGCAGGACAAGTCGGCCAAGATGGCGAAGCGGGTGTCCGATGCGCTGCTGCCCGAGCAGAAACAACGCCCCGAGGACAGCCGGCCCAAGCCGAAGCTCGAAATCGACATGCGCATGACGATATCGGAACGCGAGATCCTCCAGGGCAAGGATTTCGCAGACATGTCGGCGGGCGAGATCGCCGAGGCCAAGCGCCGCATCGCCGACCTCGTCTTGCCCGATGACAGCGTGCTGACCCGGCGCCACCGGCCCATGGCGCGCGGCCGGCTGATCGACATGCGCCGCACCTTGCGCGGCTCGCTGCGTGGCGCCGGCGGCATGATCGATCTCGAACGTCGCGACCGGCGCAAGGTTCAGCCACCGATCGTCGCGCTCTGCGACATTTCCGGCTCGATGAGCGACTATTCGCAGATCCTCCTGCATTTCCTGCATGCGCTCACCGAACGGCGCGGTCGGGTGTCGAGCTTCGTCTTCGGTACGCGGCTGACCAATATCACCCGAGCGCTGAAGCGCCGCGATCCGGAAGACGCGCTCGAGGCTTGCGCCAGGGACGTGCGCGACTGGTCGGGCGGGACGCGCATCGGCGACAGCCTGCATCTGTTCAACCGGCTGTGGTCGCGCCGTGTTCTGGGGCAGGGCGCGGTGGTCCTTTTGTTCACCGACGGGCTCGAACGCGAAGGCATCGAACACCTCGATTTCGAGATGGACCGGCTGCACCGGTCCTGCCGCCGGCTTGTGTGGCTGAACCCGCTTTTGCGCTTCGACGGTTTCGAGGCCAGGGCCGCCGGCATCAAAACAATGCTGCGCCATGTTGATGAATTCCGGCCGGCGCACAATCTGTCGTCCATGGCGGCCTTGTGCCAGGCGCTTGATGCGGGTCGGAGCCGGGCCCGCGATCCGAAGTCCTGGCTAAGGTCGCCGCGCCCCGAGGCCGCCTGACCGACCCGGGATTTGGGCGCATGCCTCTGGAGGATGAGATGAGCCAAGACCGATCCGCCGCACAGCCCCTGGAGCCTTCTGACCCGCTGCGGCACGATGATGTCCTCGCCATCGCCGAAGCCTGGCGGCGCGACGGGCGCGATGTGGCCCTGGCCACCGTCATCGAGACCTGGGGCTCGGCGCCGCGCCCGGTCGGCAGCCATCTCGTGATCGATGGCGACGGCGATTTCATGGGGTCGGTGTCCGGCGGTTGCGTCGAAGGCGCCGTCGTCACCGAGGCAATGGACGTGATCGACGACGGCAAGCCGCGCCTTCTCGATTTCGGGGTCGCCGACGAGACGGCCTGGGAGGTCGGCCTGTCCTGCGGCGGGCGGATCCGTATTTTCGTCGAGCGGGTCGTCTGACCATGGATCTCGACTTGCTCGAAGCCGTCAATGCGGAGCGCCGCGCCCGGCGCGGGGTCATCGTCGATACGGTCTTGGCGACCGGCGCGGCGCGGCTGATCCGCGAGACCGATATCGCGGGCGATCCGGAGGCCGATCTGTGGTGGTCGCTGTTGCGGTCGGGCAAGAGCCGGACGATCGAGACCGATGCCGGTGAGCGTTTTCTCAGCGTCCATGTGCCGCCGCCGCGCATTGTCTGCGTCGGCGCCGTGCATATCAGCCAGGCGCTCGTGCCGATCGCCGGCCAGCTCGGCTATGACCTGACGGTCGTCGATCCACGCACCGCCTTCGCGACGCCCGAGCGTTTTCCCGGCATCGATCTGATCGCCGAATGGCCCGATGCCGCGCTGCCGGGGCTGGCGATCGACCGCTATACCGCGCTCTGCGCGCTGACCCATGATCCGAAGATCGACGACCCCGCGCTTCTGCATGCCTTCGGCCGCGCCTGCTTCTATATCGGCGCGCTCGGCAGCCGGAAGACCCATGCAAAGCGCGTCGAGCGCCTGCGCGCGGCCGGGGCGGGGGAGAGCGATATCGCCCGCATTCACGCGCCCATCGGGCTCGCCATCGGCGCGCAGAGCCCGGCCGAGATCGCGCTGTCGGTCATGGCCGAGATCACCGCCGCGCTGCGCATCGGAGCGTCGCCCGAAAAAGCGAGCGCGGCATGAAGTTCGGATCCGTAAAGGTGGCCGACGCCGAAGGCGCCATTCTGGCCCATTCGGTGCGCCATGGGGCGGGCGTCTTCAAGAAAGGCGTCCGGCTCGATGCCGCGGCCATCGAGAGCCTTCAAGCGGCGGGCATCGCCGACGTCATCTGCGCCCGGCTCGAAGCTGATGACGTGCATGAGGACAGCGCCGCCGAACGGCTTGCCAGCGCGGTCGCGAGTGGGCTGGTGCGCACCGATCCGGCCTTTACCGGCCGCGCCAATCTGTTCGCGGAAGAGGCCGGTGTCCTGCGTGTAGACCAAGCGGCCATCGACCGGTTCAACCGGATCGACGAGGCGATCACGCTCGCCACCCTGCCGGATCTGAAGGCGGTGGTGCCCGGCGAGATGGTGGCGACCGTCAAGATCATCCCCTTCGCCGCGCCTGAAGCCTCCGTCGCCGCCGCCGAGGCGATCGCCGTGGCCTCGGATCTGACGCGCATCGCACCATATCGGCCGAAACGGATCGGCGTCGTGGCGACCACGCTGCCGGTTCTCAAGCCGAGCGTTCTCGACAAGACCAGGCGCATCCTCGACGGCCGGCTCGAGGGCACGGGCAGTACGGTCGTCGACGAAAAGCGCGTGCCGCATGACAGCGCGGCCATTGCCGGCGCCATCGGCGATCTGAAAGACGCCGGCGCCGATCTCATCCTGGTCTATGGCGCGAGCGCCATCGTGGACCGCGCCGACATGGTGCCGGCGGGGATCGAGGCGGCCGGCGGCCGGATCACCCATTTCGGCATGCCGGTCGATCCGGGCAATCTGATGCTGATGGCCGAACTCGGCCCTGTCCCGGTGATCGGGGCGCCGGGCTGCGCCCGCAGCCCGAAGGAAAATGGTTTCGACTGGGTGCTCCAACGGCTTCTGGCCGACATCCCGGTCACGCCGGAAACCATTCAGGCGATGGGCGTCGGCGGTCTTTTGATGGAGATCGTCAGCCGGCCGCAGCCGCGCGCGGAACGGCCGGAAGCGACCGAATCGCGGCCGCGCATCGGTATCGTCCTGCTGGCGGCCGGCCGCTCGCGACGCATGGGCGGGCCGAACAAGCTTCTCGAAACGGTGGCGGCGGCCCCCTTCAACGGCCGGCCTTTGATCCGCCGCGCCGCCGAACAGGCGGTGGCGAGCGCGGCCGACGCGGTGGTCGTCGTGACCGGCCATCAGGCCGACGCGGTGCGGTCCGTTCTGTCCGATCTGCCGCTGCGCTTTGCCGACAATCCGAACTTCGCCGACGGGTTATCCACCTCGCTGGCCGCCGGTCTCGACGCCTTGCCCGCCGATATCGATGCGGCGCTGATCTGTCTCGGCGACATGCCGCGCATCACCGCCGATGTCATGACCCGGCTGATCGAGACCTATCGCAACGATCAGGACGCTCGCATCGTGGTGTCGACCGTCGATGGCAAGCGCGGCAATCCGGTCTTGTGGTCGCGCGCCTTTTTCGCCGATCTGAAAGCGGTGCGCGGCGATGTCGGCGGCCGTGCGTTGATCGGCGACCATTCGGCCGCCGTCGTCGAGGTCGAAGTCGGCGCCGATGCCGGTTTCGACGTCGATACCCCCGAAGTCCTGGCCAAGCTCAGGGCGCATGGCTGACGGCCGCCGCAAGCCATGACGACATTGAGGGTCGTGCTCGGCGACCAGTTGTCGCGCTCCCTGTCGAGCCTCGCCGATCTCGATCCCGGGCGCGACGTGGTGCTGATGGCCGAGGTCGCCGAGGAAACGACCTACGTCCGCCATCACAGGAAGAAGATCGCCTTCTTCCTGTCGGCCATGCGTCATTTCGCCGAGGCGCTCACGGCCGACGGCGTGACGGTCGACTATGTCCGGCTCGACGATCCCGACAATACCGGCAGCTTCACCGGCGAAGTCCGTCGCGCCGCCGCGCGCCATGGTGCCGACCGGATTGTCGTCACCGAACCGGGTGAATTCCGCGTCCTGGAGATGATCGAGGACTGGTCGCGGGTAACGGGGCTTCCCGTCACGCTGCGCGACGATGACCGGTTCCTGTGTTCGCGCACCCGCTTCAACCGCTGGGCCGAGGGCCGCAAGCAGCTTCGCATGGAGTATTTCTATCGCGAGATGCGCCGCGAGACCGGCCTTCTGATGGATGGCGAGGCACCGGCGGGCGGGCAGTGGAACTTCGACGCCGAGAACCGCAAGAAGCTGCCGGCCGACCTTGTCCCGCCGGACCGTATCGGCTTTCCGCCTGACCGGATCACGCAGGATGTCATCGCTCTCGTTCGGGCGCGTTTTTCCGACCATTTCGGCGATCTGGAGCCGTTTCGCTTCGCCGTGACCCGCGATGATGCCTTGCGCGCGCTCGATCATTGCATCGCCGATTGCCTGCCGCGTTTCGGCGACTATCAGGACGCCATGAAACAGGACGCCCCGTTTCTCTTCCACGCGGTCCTGAGCCTCTATCTGAATATCGGCCTACTCCTGCCGTGCGAGGTCTGCCGGGCGGCCGAAGATGCCTGGAAGGACGGGCACGCGCCGCTCAACGCGGTCGAGGGCTTCATGCGCCAGATCCTCGGCTGGCGCGAATATGTGCGCGGGCTGTACTGGCTGAAAATGCCCGACTACAAGACGACCAATGCGCTCAAGGCACGCCGTCCGCTACCGGCCTTCTATTGGACGGGCGAAACCGACATGAACTGCCTCCGCCAGGCGATCGGCGAGACCAAGCGCAACGCCTATGCCCATCATATCCAGCGGCTGATGGTTACGGGCAATTTCGCGCTTCTCGCCGGTCTCGACCCGGCCGAAGTAAACGACTGGTATATGGTCGTCTATGCCGATGCCGTCGAATGGGTCGAACTCCCAAATACCCACGGCATGGCGCTGTTCGCCGATGGCGGGGTCATGGCATCGAAACCCTATGCCGCCTCGGGGGCCTATATCCACCGGATGTCGGACTATTGCGCCGACTGTCGCTATAGCCCTGCCGACAAGACCGGCACGACCGCCTGTCCGTTCAACTATCTCTACTGGCATTTCCTAATCGAGAACCGGGCTCGACTATCGGGCAATGCGCGGCTCGGCATGATCTACAGGACCCTCGACCGGATGGATCCGGCACGTGTCGCCGAGATCAAGCGGGACGCAGAGACTTTCCTGGCGCGGCTCTAGAACAGAGCGGAGCAAGGTAGTCTCTTTCGCGGAAACAGGGGCTGGCAGCAGTTGAACGGGTGTGCTGCTAAATCATTTAAATGAAAGGTAAAATTAACGCTGACCTCTTGCAATACTCAGTCACCCCGAGATCCTTTTCGGGGAACAACCGCGAGAGGTCGCCACATGACGTCGTCCGATTTAGACCGCCAGATGCAGGACTATGGCCTGACGACCGCCAAGATCTTCTATCATCTGCCGGATCACCCGGCGCTGTTAAAGGAGTTTCTCTGGCAGTTTCATGACATCGCGCCTGATTTTCCCGCGCTCAACCAGTTTCTCGCCTTCTGGCGCTGTGAGATCGAGGCGGGGCTGCATTCGGTGACGGTGGCGCACAAAACGCTGATCGGCCCGAATGAGTGGCGCGCGGTGGTGGGGGACTACCGGCTTCATTGACGCCGCGACCCCGCAGGCCGGCCTGGCCGCTTGACCCGGCGGACGGCGTCGGTCATCGGTTTTCGACGCTGTCAATCCTGTCGGAAAATGGGTAACGCCATGCGCCTCGCGCTTCTTGGAACTGGCCTGATGGGCGCGCCCATGGCGCGCCGGTTATTGGCGGCCGGCTTCGCGCTGACCGTCTGGAACCGCACGCGCGCCAAGGCCGAGGCGCTGGCCGAGGCGGGCGCCGATGTCGCTCCGGCCGCCGCCGAGGCGGTGAGGGGCGCCGACATCGCGATCCTGATGCTCGAAAACGGCACGGTCACCACCGATGTGCTGTTCGGCCAGGGCGTCGCCGAGGCGTTGGCGTCGGGTGCCCTCGTGATCGATATGGCCTCGATCCCGCCATCGGTGGCGCGTGATCACGCGGCCCGGCTGGCGCGGCACCGGGTCCGCCATCTCGACACGCCTGTTTCGGGTGGCGTCGTCGGCGCGGAACAGGGCACGCTGGCGATCATGGCCGGGGGCGATGCCGGGGATATCGCGGCCGCCGAAGCGGTTTTCGCGGCCATGGGCCGGGTCACCCATGTCGGCCCGTCCGGGTCGGGGCAATTGGCCAAGCTCGCCAATCAGGCCATTGTCGGCATCACCATTGGTGCCGTGTCCGAGGCATTGCTGCTGGCGGCCGCCGGCGGGGCCGATCCGGCGGCGGTGCGCGAGGCCATTCGCGGCGGCTTCGCCGAAAGCCGCATTCTCGATCTGCATGGCGGGCGCATGGTGGCCCGCGATTTCGTGCCCGGCGGCGCGGCGCGCATCCAGCTGAAGGACATGGAAACGATCATCGCCACGGCGGACGAGATCGGCATCGACCTGCCGCTTGCCCGCAATGTCCGCGACCGCTATCGCCGGCTGGTCGACGAGATGGGCGAGGGCGCGCTCGATCACGCCGCGCTTCTGCTCGAACTCGAAGCGACGAACGCACCGGCCCGCATTGGTGACGCGCCCGATAAAAGGCCCTAGGCGCCGCAATCCCGTCAGGTCACGATCTTCGCCGCGTCCGGCGCCCAGGGGGGGCTCGGGATTGCCTGATGCGCTTCCGACAGCGCCGTCGACCAGCTGTGCCGCAGCGCCTCGAAATAGGGTTCGCCCGGTTCGATCCTGAGATCGAGCTCGGTGCGCATTGTGTCGCGCCGCATGACGACGAGGTCGAGTGGCATGCCGACGCCGAGATTGGAGCGCATGGTCGAATCCATCGAGATCAGGCCGAGCTTCACCGCGTCATAGAGCTCGGTTCCAAAATGCGCCGCGCGGTCGAGGATCGGCTTGCCATATTTGTGCTCGCCGATCTGCAGATAGGGCGTGTCGGCGGCGCTCTCGATGAAATTGCCGGCAGAATAGATCTGAAACAGCCTGAGACGACCGGACGCGATCTGCCCGCCGATCAGGATCATCACGTCGAAGCGGGTATTGACCTGCTCCATGCCAGGCCCGTCGATGCGGTAGACCTCGCGCACGGCACGGCCGACCAACTGCGCGGTGGCGAACATGCTCGGCGTCGTCCACACGGTCTCGATCCGGTCACGGTCGGGATTGTGCAGGCCTTCTGTGATCATGCTCAAAACGGCCTGGCTGACGGCGAGATTGCCGGCCGTCGCGATCATCACGACCCGCTCGCCGGGCGTTTCGTAGAGATGCAGCTTGCGATAGGTGGCGATATTGTCGAGCCCGGCATTGGTCCGCGTATCGGCCAGCATGACCAGCCCGTCCTTGACCAGAAGTCCGACGCAATAGGTCACAAAACCGCTCCCTGGCTCTGCGTCGACGGGCCGGCACTTGCCCTGCCGTCGCTGTTCTGGGTCAGCACGCTGACATCGAGCCGTTCGCCGAGCCCGCCGCGCTGGATGCCGCGCGCTGGCGCCGCCGACAGATAATCGAGCCCGACCGCGACGCGCACATGACGGTCGGTCGGCGAGACGCCATTGGCGGGATCGAAGGCGATCCAGCCGAATTCGGGGATCAGCGCCTCCATCCAGGCATGGCCCGCTTCGTGAACCCGGGCGTCGTCGTCATGCACCATATAGCCCGACACGTAACGCGCCGGAATGCCGAGCGAGCGGGCGGCGGCGATCAGCACATGGGCGAAATCCTGGCACACGCCGTGATGGTCGTCGAAGGCCTGGGCGGCCGTCGTCGTGGTCATCGTCGCCTGGGTGTCGAAGGCCATGTCGGTGAACAGATAGCCGTTCATCTCATGGAGCGCCGCCAGCGGCGCGCGGCCCTCGCTCATCCGCCGCGCGAAATCGCGGATCGCGACATCGGCCGTCGTCAGCGGCGTTTCGCGCAGGTAGAGCGCGGGACGCATGCGCTCGATCGCGCCCTGCACGAAGCCGTTGCGGTCATCGGTGATGATCTCGCCTTCGACCAGGATCGTGTAGGCCTCGAACCGGCCATTGGCGGTGAAGGAATGGACGAGATTGCCGAAACTGTCCTCGGTCACCCGCATGCGGCAGTCGATATCAGTGTCGATGCGCCAATCGAGAATGTGCTGGCCGATATGCGGGCGCGGCGTCATGCGCAGGATCTGGTTCACGACACGGGCCGGCCGGTCGTAGCAGTAGGTGGTGGCGTGGCGGACGAAGATGCGCATCGGACCGATGGGGCGAAGCCGGAGGTTGCTGTGCGATCAGGACAGATATTGCTCGGTGATTGCAACGCCGAGACGATTGTTTTCCGCAATGAAATCGCGGGCGAAGGCTTCGAGGCCGGTATCGAGGATCTCGCCGATGCGGGCGTTGCGCAATCGGCCGATGGTCTTGCGCGCCTGCCGTTGCGCCGGCCCCTGCCGGCCATAGGCCTGCGCGATCGCTTCGAGATAATCGGACAGATTGTCGTAGCAACTCGCCAGCGAGCGCGGCATTTCCTCGCGCAGGATCACGAGATCGGCGATCAGATCGGGCCTCAGATGCTGGCGGTAGACCCAGTGATAGGCGCTCTGGGCCGACACCGCGCGCAATAGCGCGGTCCACTGATAGTAATCGAGACTGCCGCCGACGCGCTCCTCGCGCGGCAGAAGCAGGTTGCACTTGATTTCGAGAAGCCGGGCAGTGGTGTCGGCGCGTTCTATGTAGAGCCCGAGCCGGGTGAACCAGTAGCGGTCGCTGCGCAGCATGGTGCGCATGGCCGACCCGTCGATGCGCAGCGAGGTCTCCTTGACCCAGCCGATGAAGCGGTTGATGCCGCGCGGCGAGAAATCGCGTGTGTCGACGCGTTTGAGTTCGAGCCAGGAGGCGTTGATCGCCTCCCAGGTATCGCTGGTCAGCGCGGTGCGCACCGAGCGCGCATTCTGCCGCGCGCTTCTCAGGCAATTGCGGATCGAGGACGGGTTGTCGTCGGAAAACGCCATGAAGGCGATCACGGCTTCCGGCGTGGCGGCCGGATGGCGGTCGAAGAACAGCTGGTCGCAGGCCGCACCGCGCAGCGCGGTCTCCCACTCATTGGTTTCTTCGGGATAGGCGCTCGCCATCTGGCTGATGCGCAAAGTGGCATAGAGAAGCCGAGCGACGCTTTCGGCGCGCTCGACATAGCGCGCCATCCAGAACAGGTTTTCCGCGGTGCGGGCGAGAAGCGTCACGGTTGCAGCACCCAGGTATCCTTGGTGCCGCCGCCCTGGCTCGAATTGACGACCAGCGAGCCCTCGCGGAGCGCGACCCGCGTCAACCCGCCGGGCACGATGCGCATCCTGTGGCGGCCGCACAGAACGAAGGGGCGGAGATCGACATGACGCGGCGCGACGCCGTCGGCGACGAGCGTCGGGCAGGTCGACAGGGCCAGCGTCGGCTGGGCGATGAAGCCGTCGGGATTGGCGTCGAGCTTGGCGCGAAACGCCTCGATGGTCGGCTTGTCGGCGCGCGGGCCGATCAGCATGCCATAGCCGCCCGAACCATGCACTTCCTTGACGACGAGCTCGTCGAGATGGTCGCGGACATAGGACAGCGCCTCAGGCTCGCGGCAGCGCCAGGTCGGCACGTTCTGCAAGACCGGCGCCTCGCCGAGATAGAACCGGATGATCTCCGGCATATAGCTGTAGACCGCCTTGTCGTCCGCGATGCCGGTGCCGACGGCGTTCGCCAGCGCCACATTGCCGGCGCGATAGGCCGAGAACAGTCCCGGCACGCCGAGCACCGAATCGGGGCGGAAGGTGAGGGGGTCGAGAAAGTCGTCGTCGACCCGGCGATAGATGACATCGACCCGGCGCGCGCCCTCGGTGGTGCGCATATAGACGACGTCCTCGTCGCAGAACAGATCATTGCCCTCGACCAGTTCGACGCCGAGATTGTCGGCCAAGAAGGAATGCTCGTAATAGGCGGAATTGTAGATGCCGGGCGTCAGGATGACGATTGTCGGCTCGCCGCCCGCCGCCGGAGGCGCGATCGAGGACAGGGTGTCGAGCAGGTCCGACGCATAGGTCTCGACCGGCGCCACCCGGTTGGTTTCGAACAGTTCCGGGAACAGCATCATCTGCACTTCCCGGTTCTCCAGCATGTAGGATACGCCCGACGGCGTGCGGACATTGTCCTCGAGCACGTAGAAGGTTTCGGGATCGACGCGGACGATGTCGATGCCGGAAATCGGCGTGTAGATGCCGCCGGGCACCGGCACGCCGATCATTTCCGGGCGGTAGGCGTCGTTGTTATAGACCAGATCTTCCGGCAGGACGCCGGCGCGAACGATCTCCTGATCGCCGTAGAGGTCGGACAGCAGCCGGTCGATCGCCGTTACGCGCTGGATCAGGCCGCGTTCGAGAACCGCCCATTCGCCATGGGTCAAGACGCGGGGTACGATATCGAAGGGGATAATGCGCTCTTCGGCCTCGTCGTCGCCATAGACGGCGAAGGTGATGCCGATCCGCCGGAACAGGAGTTCGGCCTCCTGACGGCGCTGTTCGAAGAGATCGCGCGGGGTGTCGTTCAGCCAGTCGACCAGCCCCCGATAGGCCTCGCGAACGCCCGCCGCATCCGTCATCTCGTCGAACGGCCTGGTCATGATCTCGCAACGCCCGCTATGCAACGCAACCCGACTGACATGGTTGTGTCACGATAGGCGAAGCGGACCGTCGAACGGAAGGGCCTGCCGCCCGCTTCGTCATGCTTAGGCGGCCAAGTGCCGATAATGCCGGCAATTGCACGCGCGTTGTGGCGCGGGAACGGGCAGGCATCACAGCAGACCCAGCGCGCGGAAGCTCGCATGGCCTTCCTTGCCGACGATGATGTGGTCGTGCACCGCCACGCCGATCGGCTCGGCGATGTCGGCGATGGTGCGCGTCATCTTGATGTCCGCATTGCTCGGCGTCGGGTCGCCCGAGGGGTGGTTGTGGACGAGAATGATGGCGGTGGCCGACAGTTCGAGCGCCCGCTTGACGACTTCCCTCGGATAGACCGGCGTATGATCGACGGTGCCGGTCTGCTGGCGTTCGGCGGCGATCAACCTGTTGCGCTTGTCGAGGAACAGGATCCGGAATTCCTCGCGGTCGGCGAAGGCCATCGAGGTGCGGCAATAGTCGATAACGCTCGACCAGCTCGACAGGACGGGTCGGCCGACCACGGCGCCCTTGGCGACGCGTTCGGCCGCCGCGCTCACGAGTTTCAGTTCGGTGATCGCGGTGTCGCCGAGGCCCGACACCTCGGCGAGCTGAGCCGGCGGGGCGTTGAGCACCTCACCGAAACTGCCGAAGCGGTCGATCAGCGCCTTGGCGATCGGCTTGGTGTCGCGCCGCGGCAGGGCGCGGAACAGGATCAGTTCCAGGAGCTCGTAGTCGGGCAGGGCGTCGCCGCCGGCCTCGCGAAAGCGCTGGCGCAGGCGTTCGCGGTGGCCGTGATAGTGCGGCCTGACGGCTCTGTCGCGAAACGCCCCGCTCACTCCCGCCCGGCCTTACGTCTTCTTGTAAGGCGGCTTGTCGAGCCCGGCCGGCGAGATGGTGAAGGCCTCGACACCGTCCTCGGTGACGCCCACCGAATGTTCGAACTGGGCCGACAGCGACCGGTCGCGGGTCACCGCCGTCCAGCCGTCGGCGAGGATCTTCACGTGCTGGCGACCGAGATTGATCATCGGTTCGACGGTGAACAGCATGCCGGGCTTCAGTTCGATGCCTTCACCGCCGGTGCCGTAATGCAGGATGTTCGGCGTGTCGTGGAACACGCGCCCCACGCCATGGCCGCAGAAATCGCGCACCACGCTGGCGCGTTCGCTTTCGGCGTAAGCCTGGATGGCGGCACCGATATCGCCCGTCGTCCGGCCCGGCCGGATCGCCTTGATACCGCGCCACATGGCTTCATAGGTGATGTCGATCAGCCGTTCGGCCCGCCGCGACACCTCGCCGACGGCATACATCCGGCTCGTATCGCCATGCCAGCCGTCGACGATCAGGGTGATGTCGATATTGAGGATATCGCCCTCGCGCAGCGGCTTGTCATTGGGAATGCCGTGGCAGACCACATGGTTGATCGAGGTGCAGATCGAATGGGTGTAGCCGCGATAATAGAGCGTCGCTGGAATGGCGCCGTTGTCGCGGGCGAAGGTGAAGGCCAGCCGGTCGAGATGATCGGTCGTCACGCCGGGCGCCACCGCGCCCGCGAGGAGGTCGAGCGCCCCGGCGGCCACCTGGCCGGCCTTGCGCATGCCGTCGAACGCCTCCGGCCCGTAGATCTTGATCTGGCCGGTATTGCGATGAGGGGCGGTATCTGCGTCGATATAGCTCATGGGGCCGGTCCATCAGGTCGGGACGCCGGGCGTCCGGAAACACATGGGCGAGGTCGGGCGCGCTGCGCTGCTCACATCTGACCAAACTTAGAGACTTCGAGCCCCGGTTTGAAGGGGCAGGCCCGGCAATCCGTGTCGCGGACGGCGGCTGGGTCTCGCGGACTGCTCCCGCACGCGGCTCAGGCCGCGCCCTACAGCCCTGCCTCCTCGATCGGGATCGGCCGGCGCGCCACCGTGTCTTCGAGTGTGACGGTGCAGGAGATCGCGACCGCCTCGACCCCGCGCGCGATCGCCCGGTCGAAGGCCTGGCCATAGGCTGGGTCGATGTCGCGGGCGAAACGCAGCCGGTCGCAATCGTCGCGGTGGACGAGATAGACCATTACGGCCCGCTGGCCGTTCGCGACCATATCGCCCAGTTCGTCGAGATGCTTGGCGCCGCGCGCGGTGACCGAATCGGGAAACTCGGCCAGGCCCGCCGTGCGCACCAGGTGGACATTCTTGACCTCGACATAGCAGTCCGGCCGCCCGTCGGCCTGGAGCAGGATGTCGATGCGGCTCGATGCGCCATATTTCACCTCGCGACGCAGCCCGTCATAGCCCGATAGCGCCGGCAGCAGGCCATCGGTGATGGCGCGCTCGACGATCGCATTGGGCCGTCCGGTATTGATGCCGACCAGCGTCGGGCCCCGGCCGTCGTCGACTTCCAGCACTTCGAGCGTGTGCTTGAGCTTGCGTTTCGGATTGTCGCTTTCGGACACGAAGGCGCGCAGGCCCGGCGCCTTGAGACCGAGCATCGAGCCCGGATTGGGGCAATGGGCGGTGATGATCTCGCCGGATGCGAGTTCGATATCGGCGAAAAAGCGCTTGTAGCGGCTGATCAGCCGGCCTTCGAGAAGCGGCGAGGGATAGTGCATGGCGAACCGGATAGGGGGCTTTGGACTTGCGCTTGCTGGTAGCCGGGCGTAGGCCGGATCGCAACAGGGCAGGCTGGTCGGGGCCACGGGTGAGGCCAGCCGGGAGTGAGCGGACAGGCATGACGGAAGCGGCGCAAACGCATGACGAGGTGACGGCGGCATTGCTCGTCATCGGCGATGAGATCCTGTCGGGCCGGACAAAGGACAAGAACATCGGCTATATCGCCGACTATCTGACCGCGATCGGCATCGGCCTCAAGGAAGTGCGCGTGGTCCCCGATGTCGCCGCCCGCATCGTCGACGCCGTCAACGCCTTGCGGGCGTCGCATACCTATCTGTTCACCACCGGCGGCATCGGTCCGACCCATGACGATATCACCGCCGATTCGGTCGCGGCCGCGCTTGGCGTTCCGATCGATGTCGACCCTCGCGCGGTGGCGCTTCTGGAAGCGCGCCACGGCCAGGAAGGCCTCAATCCGGCGCGGCTGCGCATGGCGCGCATTCCTGAGGGCGCCGAGCTGATCGAGAATGCCGTCACGGCGGCGCCCGGCTTTAGGATCGACAATGTCATCGTCATGGCCGGCGTGCCCGCCATCATGCAGGCCATGCTCGACAGCGTGGCGCCACGTCTGCGTACCGGACGGCGGGTCGACAGCCGGACCATCGTCGCCAATCACCGCGAGGGCGATCTCGCCGATCTGCTGCGCGTCATCCAGGACCGGACGCCGGTGTCGATCGGCAGCTATCCGTCCTTCGAGAACGGCGTGTTCCGAACCTCGGTCGTCCTGCGTAGCGTCGACGCGGCCGCCCTGGACCGGGCCGAAACCCTCGTGCGCGAGATGTTTTCAACGAATGGCATAGAGGTCGCCTCGTGAGCGAGCCGGAAAAATCCTTCCCCGTCTCCTGGGAACAGTTTCATCGCGACGCGCGCGCGCTCGCCTGGCGGCTTGCCGACACGAACGGCTTCGAGGCGATCGTCGCGATCTCGCGCGGCGGGTTGGTGCCGGCGGCGATCGTCGCGCGCGAACTCGGCATTCGCGTCGTCGAGAGCATCTCGATCGCCTCCTATCACGAGGAGACCAGACAGGGCGACGTCCGGATCCTGAAGCCCGTCGCGGACCAGTTCGGCGACGGGGCAGGGGTGCTCGTGATCGACGATCTGGCCGACACCGGCAAGACGCTCGACGTGGTGCGCGGGCTGCTGCCGCGGGCGCATTTCGCCACCGTCTACGCCAAGCCGATCGGCCGGCGGCTGGTCGACACCTTCGTGACCGAGGTCAGCCAGGACACCTGGATCTATTTCCCCTGGGACCTGGACCTCGTCTTCCAGCCGCCGATCGCCAACCGGCAGGGCTGACAGCCGACGAGGCCGGCGGCAACGACCGGCGCGGGGCACCGGCATTTGCGCTTTGCATGACCATGCGCACCTGCGCTAACGCTTAACCGCCGCGCGGCAAAAGCGGGCGTGGTGGAATTGGTAGACACAAGGGACTTAAAATCCCTCGCTCCAAGAGCATGCGGGTTCGAGTCCCGCCGCCCGCACCACCCTTGTTGGCGCGATGCCATCTCCGGCCAACTCATCGGGCAGGCGCGCTACGCCGCCCGCCGCTGTCTTCGGCCAACTGGCCGGCGCCTTCGGCCACCCTATTTCGCTAGGTCCGCCCTGCAAGCTGCGTTAGAGCACATGCATGCGATTCGATCGGATCCGGCCCGATCGGATCGCGCGACACGGTTCTTCAAGATGGTTTTTAAGGGCGCATGAGCATGACGGATCTCGACACTATCGCACGCCCCGATGCCGCGACGACCGTCATGCCGCGCCCCGTGCGTGACGAGGACGGCGCGTTCCTGTCGGACTTCATCGACGACATCGAAGCCGCGCTCGACGCCGGCGACGCCGATGCGCTGAACGCGCTGCTCGCCGATCTCGAAGAGGCCGATGTCGGGGATCTGGTCAATTTGTTGCCGCCGCAGGACGCGACCCGGCTCGTCCGGCTGCTGGGCTCGCGTTTCGACTTCACCATTCTCACCGAGGTCGACGACACCGTGCGCGAGCGCATCATCGCCGACCTGCCGGCCGAGGCGGTCGCGGAAGGCGTCCGCGATCTTGAATCCGATGACGCGGTCTACATCCTCGAAGACCTCGATGACGAGGACAAGGACGCCATCCTCGCGCGCCTGCCGGAATTCGAGCGTCTCAGGCTCAAGCGCAGCCTCGACTATCCCGAGGACAGCGCTGGCCGTCTGATGCAGACGGAATTCATCGCCGTGCCGCCCTTCTGGTCGGTCGGCCAGACCATCGACTATATGCGCGTCTCCGACGACCTGCCGACCCAGTTCTACGAACTCTTCGTCGTCGACCCGGCCTTCCATCTCCTCGGCGTGGTGCCGCTCGACACCTTGCTGCGCACCCGCCGGCCGGTGCGGATCGACGAGATCATGGCGCCGTCGCGTCACGATTTCGCGGCCACCGAGGACCAGGAGGATGTGGCGCGCGAATTCGACCGCTACAATCTGGTCTCGGCGGCCGTGCTCGACGAGAACGACCGGCTCGTCGGCTCGATCATGATCGACGACATCGTCGACGTCATCCAGGAGGAAGCGGAAGAGGACATTCGCCGACTGTCGGGGGTCGGCGACGAGGAGATCAGCGACAGCGTGTTCTATACCGCGCGCAACCGCTTCGTCTGGCTCGTGGTCAATCTCATGACGGCGTTCCTGGCATCCCTCGTGATCGGCCTATTCGACGCCACGATCCAGCAGATGGTGGCGCTGGCCATTCTGATGCCGATCGTCGCCTCGATGGGCGGCAATGCGGGGACCCAGACCATGACGGTCGCCGTGCGCGGCCTGGCGACGCGGGAACTGGGCGCGTTCAATGCCGGGCGCGTCATCACGCGCGAAGTGCTTGTCGGCTTTCTGAATGGAACCGCCTTCGCGGTGCTGGTCGGCCTGATCACGTTCGTCTGGTTTCAGGATGCCGGGCTCGCCGCCGTGATCGCGCTGGCGATGATCGTCAATCTGATTTGCGCCGGGCTCGCCGGCATTCTCATTCCGCTCCTGCTCGACAAGATCGGCATCGACCCGGCGATTGCCTCAAGCGTGTTCCTCACAACTGTTACCGACATCGTTGGATTTTTTGCTTTTCTGGGGCTTGCCGCCGTCTTGCTTCTCTAGAGGTGGAATGCCAAGAGGGCGGTCATGACATCACGCCTGCGCGCAGCCGTTGTCGGGGTTGGCTATTTCGGCCGCTTCCACGCCAAGCATTATGCGGCTCATCCGAATGCCGATCTCGTTGCCGTCGTCGATGCCGACCCGGCGCGGGGACAGGCCGTCGCCGCCGAATATGGCGTGACGCCGCTTACCCGTATCGCGGATCTGGCCGGCCGCGTCGACCTGGTCAGCGTCGCGACACCGACCTCGCTCCATTTCGATGCGGTGTCGGAGTTGCTCGATCTCGGCATCCATGTCCTGGTGGAAAAGCCGATCACGCCGGATCTCGCATCGGCCGATGCGCTGGTCGACAAGGCGGATCGCCACGGGCTCATTCTTCAGGTCGGGCATATCGAGCGCCATTCGGCCGCCTTCAAGGCGCTGCGCGCCGAGACCGACCGTCCCTGGCTGATCGAGGTGCGCCGGCATGCGCCCTGGCGTAAGCGGGCCACCGACGTCAACGTCGTCCTGGACCTGATGATCCACGATCTCGATCTGGTGCTGGGGCTGGTGCCATCGCCGATCGCCTGGGTCGATGCGGTGGCCGCCTCGGTTTTTTCCGAGGGCGAGGACAGCGTCGATGCCCGTATCGCCTTCGACGGCGGGACGATCGCCAATGTGTCGGCGAGCCGCGTCGCCGCCGCTACCGAAAGGCGCATGATCGTCCATGACGCCGATGTCACGCTCGTCTGTGATTTCGCCGAAAGCACGCTGACCCGCCAGGGCCACGACCGCGTCGCGGCCCTGAATGGCGGCGACGCGTTGACCAGCACGACCCGCGCGATTGATCGCGAGGACAGCCTGGCCAATGAGATCAGCGAATTTCTCGATTGTGTCGCCACCGGGCGCCGGCCGACGGTAGACGGCGCACGCGGGCGCGATGCGCTCGATCTTGCCTGCCGCGTGCTCGACAGCGCGCGCGCGAAAACCCGACCCATGCCCGGCCTGTCAAGGCCCGCCGAGAATGGAGTTGCCCGTGTCGCCGAGTAACCCGTCCGCCCCGCTCGCGGACCAGCCCGTCGTCATTCGCCGCAGTGTGAACCTGTTCGATCTCAAGCGTCAGCAGGCGCGCATGCATGACCGCATCGAAGCGCGGATCGCCAAGGTGCTTGAACATGGCCAATTCGTCCTCGGCCCGGAAGTCCAGGAGTTCGAGGAAAGGCTGGTTGAGTTCACCGGCGCCAAGCACGCCATCGCCGTCTCGTCGGGCCGCGACGCGATCACCATGATGCTGATGGCGCTCGATGTCGGCCCGGGCGACGCGGTCTTCGTGCCAGCCTTCACCTTTTCGGCGACGGCGGGATCGATCATGCCGCTCGGCGCAACGCCGGTCTTCGTCGACGTCGATCCGGTCACCTTCAACATGGAGGTCAACGACCTTGAACGGGCGATCGAGGCGGTCAAGGCTGAAGGCGTTCTCGTGCCGAAAGTCATCATGCCGGTCGATCTCTACGGCCTGCCGGCCGATTATCCCGCGATTTCCGACGTCGCGGCGCGGCACGGGCTGATCGTCGCGGCGGATGCGGCACAGAGCGTCGGTGGCGGCATCGGTTCGCGTCATGTCGGCGCGCTGGCGCCGATCTCGGCGGCGAGCTTCTATCCCACCAAGCCGCTCGGCGCCTATGGCGATGGCGGGGCGGTGTTCACCGAGGACGACGATCTCGCCGAAGCGGTGCGTCTCATTCGCACGCATGGCCGCCAGGGCGATGGCGACGAGGCGGTGCGGCTCGGCATGACCGGCCGGCTCGACACGATCCAGGCCGCCATCCTGCTGGTGAAGCTCGAAGCCTTTCCCTCTGAACTCGAAGCGCGCAACCAGATCGCGGCGGAATACAATGCGCGCCTCAATGGCATGCTGCCGACGCCGCATATTCCGGACGGTTACCGCACGCCCTTCGCGCTCTATACGACGCGGCTGCCCGAGCGCGACGTGGTGCGCGCTCGCTTGCAGGAGGACGGCGTCGGCACCGGGCTGTTCTACCGTGTGCCGCTGCACAAGCATCCGGCCTTCCAGCGCTTCGTGCGCCATGACGTGCCGCTCGCGGTGTCCGACCGCCTCGCCGGCGAGGTGATCAGCCTGCCGCTGCATCCCGATCTCGAACGTGACGAGATCGGCTATGTTGTGGATCGGCTGGAAGAAGCGATGAATGTTCGGGCCGATGGCCAGTGATCGCCCAGGCCTGACGAAAACATGGTGACCCTTCGATGATCGTTCGCCCGCTGGTCGCGGCCGACCATGAGCGCTGGTCCGTGCTCTGGGATGGCTATCTGACATTCTACGAGCACAAGCTGACGCCGGAGATGGTTCAGTTGACCTGGCAGCGCCTGCTCGATCCCATGGTCGATATTCACGGCCTCGCCGCCGAGCAAGATGGTGAGATCCTCGGGATCACCCACTACCTGTTCCATCCCTCGACTTGGTCAGACAGGGGCTATTGCTATCTCGAGGATCTGTTCACCGCGCCAGATGCGCGCGGCAGGGGCGTGGGACGGGCGCTCATCGAGGCGGTCCATGCGGCCGCCCAAGAGCGCGGGGCGACCCGGCTCTACTGGACGACCCAGACATCGAACACCACCGCCCGGACGCTCTATGACCGGGTCGGCAAGCTGCGGCCCTTCGTCATCTACGAAAAACCATGATGGACCCTCTGTCGCGCATCGCGTGACATCCGCCCCGGGCATCTACGGATGCTGCCTGGCGATTGAACATGTCCGCTACGTAGTCACCGCAGGGCTGATCAAGATCAAGGTTGGTAGGCCGGCTTGTGCCCAGTTTCGGATGGAACTGGCATCGGAGAGCCGGCTTTTGACCCAACATGTTGATAACATCGTCTTTTTCGACGGATCCGCGCCGGCGGTCGCTGAACGGCGGGCCCAGGGCGACGCGCCCTTGCAGGCGGCCTATCTGCTCGCCCGGTTGATCGGTGTCCTCGACGGGCTCAAGCCAGACAGTCCCGATTGCTTCGTGCCGCTGCGCGGGCTGACCCAGGACGCGGTGGCGCGGGTGGTCAATGCCGTCGACGAAGACGCCCGGGGCCATCGCGCGCGGCATGTCCCGACGACGGCGCCGTCGCCGGCGAGCGCGGTGTCGCTTGAAAGCATCATCGACAGCGATGCCCGGCTCGGCAGCCGCGGATTGCGCATCGCCGTGTTGCGCGGGGTCAGCGACGACGCTCTGACCGACCGGGTGCGCCGGCTGAAACAGCATCTGATGTCGGCGATCGAATTCTGCCTGATCGACAGCTTTTGCGGCAGCCATCAACCGGCCTGACACGCGGCCGGCCACATCATTCGACCGCTATCGGCCCATGAACATCTGCCATTGACGCTCGCCGATGTCGCAGGGGATGCGTGGCTCGAACGTCGTCGAGGCCGGGATCAGCCGCGCCGGCTGTTCGCCGGAGATTTCCAACAAAAGCTTGGTCCGGATGGCTTCGGCGAAGTCGTCTGGATCGCGCACCGGCAGCGAAAAGGCGCCGGGGCCGCCGATCACGCAGTCTTCGTAATAGATGTCGAGTTCGGGCATGTCGAACAGGCCGAGCGGGCCATTCGGATCGGGCACGAAGGGCAGGCCGTTGATGACGATGCCCTGGCTCAGCACCGCATCGCGGGCCGTGGTGACCAGGATGCCCTGATTGTTGGCGCCATCGCCGGAGATATCGATCACCTTGCGCAGGCCCTCGAAATCGTTCTCGGCGATCTTCTCCGCCGCGACTTCCATCGCCGCCGAGATCGACGTCCGGCGGACGCGCGAGATCGGCGCTTCGGCTAGCGCGGCGCTGATGTCGAGCGCGGCATCGGCGCCGTCGATCAGCGTCCAGTCGATGATGGTCCGGTGCTGCGCCGTGCCCGCCCATTCCACATAGGTCAGCGCGATACGACCGAGGAGCCCGCGCTCAATGGTCCGGTGTACTTCCGGATCGGCCAGCGCGCGGACATAGCCGTCGCGTTGCAGTCTCTGCTCGCGCAGATCCATGCTGAGCGACACATCGACGGCGATGACGAGTTCGACATCGACCTCGACGCCATAGGGCTGGTTGGTCTGGGCCAGGGCTGGCGATATGGATGGGACGGCGATCAGGGTCGCCAGACAGGCGATCGTCTTGAACAGAGCTGACGGCATCTGGAACAGTCGCCCATCCATCCTCGGCAAGCCCTCCCGCCATGTCACAAGGTGAACCATGTCACATGGTGAAAAGGATAGGTGATCTCGCCGGAATGTCACCCATGGGCGAGCGATTCACTGGGCGGCGGTTTTTGCCGCAATCGGCATGCAGGCAGATTCAACGCATCTAAGGTGTTGAAATCGTTTCCCGATCCCGACATGGCCGCCGGTCATGCTCCGGGCATCACTGGCGTTCTTGTGATGCCGCGTTACCGCTGGGACGGGCCTTGCGGTGGACGGGCTGCCTATTCGGCGGCGTCCTCGACCGGGTGCGGCGTTCTATGCGAGGCCTGCCGGTCGATCGTCGGTCGGCCGATCGAATGATAGGCGAGCCCGCTGCCGGAAATGTCGTCGGCCTTGTAGATATTGCGCAGATCGAGCAGCACCGGATTGGCCATGCGCGCGGCCATGTCCGTCAGATCGAGCGCGCGATAGGCGTTCCATTCGGTCAGAATGGCCACCGCATGCGCCCCATCGGCGACGTCGAGCGGGCTTTCGGCCCAGACGACATCATCGAAATGCTGCTGGGCGGCCGCCATGGCCGCCGGATCGTGCGCCCGCACCGCCACGCCAGCCTGTTGCAGGATCGGAATGATGTCGAGGCTCGGCGCTTCCCGGATGTCGTCGGTATTGGGCTTGAAGGCGATGCCGAGCAGGCCCACCGTCTTGCCGGCCGGGCTGTCGCCTAGGCGCGCCAGAATGCGCCGCGCCATGTCGGCGCGGCGCGTATCGTTGATCTCGACGACGGCCTCGATCAGGCCTTGCGGCGCGGCATAGCGGCGCCCTGTCGCCGCATAGGCGCGCGTGTCCTTGGGAAAGCAAGAGCCGCCGAAACCTGGTCCGGCATGCAGGAATTTCGAGCCGATACGGTTGTCGAGGCCCATGGCGCGGGCCACGTCCTGCACATTCCCGCCAACCTGTTCGCAGAGATTGGCGACCTCGTTGATGAAGGTCACCTTCATCGCCAGGAAGGCGTTGGAAGCGTATTTCGCCAGTTCGGCGTCTTCAAGGCTCGTCACCACGATGGGCGTGTCGCGCAGGTTGAGCGGCCGGTAGAGCCGGCGCAGCGCCGTTTCGCCGCGTTCGTCCTCGACGCCGATGACAACGCGATCGGGCCGCATGAAATCCTCGATCGCCGAGCCTTCGCGCAGGAATTCCGGGTTCATCGCGATCGAGAAGTCGAGATCGGGGCGTTCATCGGCGATGATGCGCCGGACATCGCGGGTCGTGCCGACGACGACCGTCGATTTGATGACGATGACGGCGCCCGGCTGCGCGGCGCGGGCGATCTGGCGGGCCGCTTCATAGACATATTCGAGATCCGCCTCGCCATCGCCGCGCCGCGACGGCGTGCCGACGGCGACGAAGACGACATTGGCATTGGCGACGGCGGTGGCGAGATCGGTGGTGAAATGCAGTCGGCCTTCGGACCGGTTCATCTCGACGACGCGGTCGAGGCCCGGCTCGTAGATCGGGATCTCGCCGCGTTCGAGCCGCGCGATCTTGTCGGCGTCCTGGTCGACGCAGGTGACGGTGAAGCCGAATTCGGAGAAACAGGCGCCGGAGACGAGGCCGACATAGCCCGTGCCGATCATCGCGATTTTCATCGGTGCCGTATCCGTTTGGGGGTTTCGGGGTCGACGAGCGGTGCCGCGTGACGCGCGGACCCTAGCTCCGAGTCCGCCTTACCGCAATGGCGGAACAGGCGGCGTACGGTTTTGCACGCGTCCAATACGTGGATTGTTCAGCGCTGCGCCGTCCGCCAGTCCGGATGGATCCACGGTTCGGCATTCGACGGCGGCAGCGGATCGCGGCCCAACAGGTGATCGGCCGCCTTTTCCCCGACCATGATCGAGGGCGCGTTCAGATTGCCATTGGTGATCTGGGGGAAGATCGAACTATCGGCGACGCGCAGGCCATCGACGCCGATGACGCGGCAGTTGGGATCGACCACGGCGTCGGGATCCTCTCGCCGGCCCATGCGCAGCGTGCCGCAGGGGTGGTAGGCGCTTTCGGCATGGTCGCGGATGAAGTCGTCGATCGCGTCATCGGACGTTACCTCGGCGCCAGGCTGGATTTCGTGGCGGACATAGGGCTTGAAGGCGTCCTGCTGGAAGATCTCGCGCGTCAGCCGGACACAGGTGCGGAAATCCACCCAGTCCTGCGGGTCAGACATATAGTTGAAGCGGATCGCCGGCGGCTCCGCCGGGTCGGCCGAGCGCAAGCTGACAGAGCCGCGCGATTTCGACCGCATCGGCCCGACATGGGCCTGAAAGCCGTGGCCTTCGGCCGGCGCCTTGCCGTCATAGCGCACGGCCATGGGCAGGAAATGATACTGGATATCGGGATAGCGTATGCCGGCGCGCGAGCGGATGAAGGCCGCGCTTTCGAACTGGTTCGACGCGCCGAGGCCTGTCTTGGTGAACAGCCATTGCGCGCCGATCAGTCCCTTCGAGACGATGTTCCAGTGCTTGTAGAGCGTGATCGGCTGGCTCGCGGCCATCTGGAAATAGACTTCGAGATGATCCTGCAGATTGCGCCCCACGCCGGGGCGGTCGGCCGTGACGTCGATCCCGTGTTCCGCGAGATGCGCCGCCGGGCCGATGCCGGACAGCATCAGGAGTTTCGGCGAGTTGATCGAACTCGCGGCGACGACGACCTCGCGGCGGGCCCGGACAACCTCGATCCGGCCGCCGCGCTCGATCTCGACGCCTTTGGCGCGATTGTCCTCGAGAACGATCCGGCGGGCGAAGGCGCGCACCAGATCGCAGGATGGATGCTTGAGGGCAGGGCGCAGATAGGCATTCGCGGCCGACCAGCGCCGGCCCCGCCAGACCGTCTGTTCCATTGGCCCGAAGCCTTCCTGCTTCTCGCCGTTATAGTCGCCGGTCGTTTCATAGCCGGCCTGGCGGCCGGCCTCGACGAAGGCGTGAAACAAGGGGTTCTCGCGCGGCCCCCGCGTCACATGCAGCGGGCCGTCCGTGCCGCGCCATATCGGATCGCCGCCATGGCCGCCGGCATGCCAGCTTTCGAGGCGCTTGTAATAGGGCAGGACATGGGCGTAGTCCCAGCCCGTGGCGCCCATCTCGGCCCAGGTGTCGAAGTCGCAAGGGTGGCCGCGCACATAGACCATGCCGTTGATCGAGGACGACCCCCCGATCACCTTGCCGCGCGGGGTGACGAGGCGGCGGCCGCCGAGATGCGGCTCGGGTTCCGACATGAACCCCCAGTCATAGCGCGCCATGTTCATCGGATAGGACAACGCCGCCGGCATCTGGATGAACGGCCCCCTGTCGGAGCCGCCATGTTCGATCACCAGGACCGATGCGCCCGCCTCGGCCAGCCGGTAGGCCATGGCGCAGCCGGCCGATCCGGCGCCGACGATGACGAAATCCGCTTCCATCGACATGGCGACCCTCGCGCGTCCTTGAGAGAAATGGGGGTCAGTAGGGCGCCTCGACCGGGCCCGAGGCGACATAGACCGATTTGAGCTGGGAATAATGCTCGACCGCGGCGCGCGAGTTCTCGCGTCCGACGCCCGATGCCTTGCTGCCGCCAAAGGGCGCCTCGACCGGCGTCAGATTATAGGTGTTGATCCAGCAGGTGCCCGCTTCGAGCCGGCGCACCGCCCGATGGGCGCGCGCCAGATCCGAGGTGAACACGCCGGCCGACAGGCCGAACCGCGTCGCATTCGCGCGCGCGATGACATCGTCCTCGTCGTCGAAATCGAGCACCGACATGACCGGGCCGAAAATCTCCTCGCGGGCGATCGTCATATCGTCGGTGACATCGGCGAAGACCGTTGGTTCGAGATAGAAGCCGTTGCGGTTCAGCCGGTTGCCGCCGCTAACGAGGCGCGCGCCCTCGGCCTTGCCGCGATCGATATAGCCGAGCACGATCGACATCTGCGCGTCCGAGACGAGGGGACCGAAATTGGTGTCGGGATCGAGCGGGTCGCCGACGACGACCTTGGACAGCCGTTCGGCCAGCCGCGACAGAAAGCGCTCCTTGATGCCCGATTGCACGAAGACCCGCGTGCCGTTCGAGCAAATCTGGCCGGAGGAATAGAAATTGCCGAGGATCGCGCCGGATACGGCATCCTCGACGGATGCGTCGTCGAAGACGATCAGCGGTGACTTGCCGCCGAGTTCCATGGTGACATGCTTCATGCCTTCGGCGGCGGCGGCATAGACCCGTCGTCCGGTCGGCACCGAGCCGGTCAGCGACACCTTGGCCACCCGCTCGTCGGACACAAGCCGCGCGCCGACATCGCCAAAGCCCTGCACCACATTGAAGACGCCGTCCGGTAGGCCGGCTTCGGCCAGGATCTCGGCGAGCTTCAAGGCACTCAGCGGCGTCGTCTCGGATGGCTTGAAGACCATTGAGTTGCCGCAAGCCAGCGCCGGCGCCGCCTTCCAGCAGGCGATCTGGATCGGATAGTTCCACGCCCCGATGCCGACGCAGACGCCGAGCGGCTCGCGGATCGTGTAGACGAAGTCCGCGCCGAGCGCGATGTGCTCGCCGGTCAGGCTGGCGGCGAGGGCGCCGAAATAGTCGAGCGCGTCGGCTCCGCTGGCCGCGTCGGCGACCAGCGTTTCCTGCAAGGGCTTGCCGGTATCGAGGGTTTCAAGCCGGCTGAGTTCGTCATTGCGCGCGCGGATGATGTCGGCCGCGCGGCGCAGGATGCGCCCCCGTTCCGAGCCGGGCATCTCGGCCCAGGCGCCTTGTGCCCCCTGTGCCGCATCGAGCGCGCGGTCGACGACCGACGGCGTCGCGGCGTGAAGCTGGGCGATTGTCTCGCCGGTCGCGGGAAAGATCGTCTCGATCGGGGCGCCGCCGGTGTCCTCGACATAGGCGCCGGCGACGAAATGGCTGGCTTGCGGCTGGACGTCATGCATGCCTTGGAACTTTCGATAGGGAGATATCCGGGGCGGCCGGACGATCAGGACAGGCCGAGGGCCGCCTTGCGCTCGGCCGCGAAGGCCTGAACCAGACGGTCCGCGATGAGCGCTAGTAACGCCATTGCCAGCCCCGCCGCAACGCCCAATCCGACATCGGCGCTGCCGAGCGCGATATAGATCGCCTGGCCGAGGCCGGTCGTGCCGATCAGGGCGGCGATGACCAGCATGGCGAAGGCATAGAGGATGGTCTGGTTGAGCCCGAGCAGGATGGTCGGGGCGGCATAGGGCGCGCGCACATTGACGAGGATCTGCCAGGGCGTGCAGCCCGAGGCTTCGGCGGCTTCGAGAAGCTCGTGCGGCGTCGTGACGAGACCGTGCCGCGTATAGCGGATCATCGGCACGATGGCATAGGCGCAGATCGCCAGGAAGGCGGAGAACTCGCCGATCTGGAAGAACATCAGGACCGGGATCAGGAAGACGAAGAGCGGGATCGTCTGCAAGGTGTCGCAGATTGGCCGCAGGATGCGCCAGGCGAGCGGGCTTATGGCCGATAGCAGGCCGAGCGCGCCACCCAGGATCGCGCAGGCGATGACCGCGACGCCGCAGAGATAGACAGACAGCATGGCCCGGTCCCAGAGTCCGGCCAGCAGGATGGCGACGAGCGCCAGTCCGGCGAAAGTCGCGAGACCTGCCCCGCCGACCCGCCAGGCGATGGCGCTGACGGCCACGATGACGAACGGCCAGGGCAGGTTGGTGATACCGGTCAGCACCAGTCCGAACAGGCAGAACACGACGACGGCGGCGACCACATGGCCGCGCCAGGCGATCAAGCCAGCGACGAGCGCGCCGGCCGCGAGAAAGCCGGCGCTCATCGTGCCGGTCCACGAAAACCCCCAGGTTAACGGCAGGACGGCGTCGTCGAGGCCGATCTTCAGGGGCAGGAAGACATAGAACATGGCGGTGTTCTTGATCGTGTCGAGCAAAGCGCCATGGGCGACGGTGAAATCGGTCAGCGCCCGGTCGACCATTTCGGCCAGCGGCTGCAGCACGCCGATCCTGTCGGCGCCCGGCAGCGCGCCGCTCAGCATGCCGACAAGCGCCACGATAACGCCGGCGCCGAACAGCATCAGCGCGGTGCGCCAGCCGCCGCGTTTTTCCGGTGTCGCCAGCCCGGCGCTCATCCGGTCGATCATGATGGCGAAGACGACGATGACGAAGCCGGCCAGAAGCGCCTGGCCGAAATCGGCCTTGCGCATGGTGAGCAGGACTTCCCAGCCGATATCGTCGAACCCGCCGATGACGGCGGCGATGATCACCATGGAAAGCGCCGCCATGATGCACTGATTGACGCCGACGAGGATCTGCTGGCCGGCGCCGGGCAGTTCGACGAGGAGGAGCCGCTGCAGCCGTGTCGTGCCGGCCATGGCGGCCGCCTCGCGGATTTCCGGATCGACCCGCTGCAGGCCGAGCAGCACGTTGCGCGCCATCGGCGGCGAGGCATAGATCGCCGAGGCGATCAGCCCCACCACGGGGCCGAAACCGAACAGAACCAGAAGCGGCGTCAGATAAGCGAAGGTCGGGACCGTCTGCATCACGTCGAGGACGACTTCGACGGCGCGGCGCAGCCAGCCGATCTCATAAGCCAGGATGCCGATCACGAGGCCCATGAACATCGCCAGCGGCACCGAAATGGCGACCAGGCCGAGCGTGTTCATGCTCTTGTCCCAATAGCCGGACAACAGGATGAAGCCGAGCGCCACCGCCGTCATGAGCGCGAGCCGCCCGCCGCCAATCCAGAAAGCGAGGCCGACAAAGGCGAAGACGACGATCGGCCAGGGCATTTGTGTCAGAAGCGCGTTCACCCAGTCCATGGGATAGGCGAGAAGGCCAGAGAAAACCCGCGCCAGCGGCTTAAGCGCGTCCAGCACGGCGCCGAGCCCGACATCGATCCAGCTGCTAACCGGCAGCGTCCAGGCATCCGGCCAGGCCGCGACCCAGGGCAGGGCGCTCGACACGACGAGCGCGGCGACGCCGACCGCGAGGATCGCCAGCGCGAGCTGCGCGCCTGTATCGAGAGCGACGATCGGGGATCTGTCGGGCAGGGGAGCCGAGATCAGCGCCATGCGGTCGCTCCCCCCGGTCCTACCGTCGCGCGCGCCCGTGTCATGACGATGCCGGGGCCGTTGGCGAAGGCTCGGGCGTCGCGGCGTCGCCGACGGCGCGGGCGAGCTGTTCCGGCGTCACCGTGCCGACCACCCGGCCGTCGCCGTCGGTCACCGCCATGGTCTTCAGGCCGGCGCCGGAGACGCAAGCCGTCAGCGCGGTTTCGAGCGTCATCGCCGTGGCCAGCCGGGGCAGGTCGTCGCCCGGCGGCGGGCCGCCATTAAGCGGCGTCATCATGGCTTCCACCGTCATCAGCCGGCCGCGCGGGATGTCGCTGGCGAAATCGGCCACATAGGCATCGGCCGGCGACAGCACGATCTCCGCCGGCGTGCCGATTTGCACGACCTCGCCGTCGCGCATGATGGCGATGCGGTCGGCGAGCTTCAGCGCTTCGCTGATATCATGGGTGATGAAGACGATGGACTTACGCAGATTGGCCTGTAGCCCGAGGAATTCGTCCTGGAGCTGGCGGCGGATGAGCGGGTCGAGCGCCGAGAAGGGCTCGTCGAGAAACCAGATATCCGGATTGACCGCGAGGCTGCGGGCGATGCCGACGCGCTGGCGCTGGCCGCCGGACAATTGCCGCGGATAGGAGGTCTCGCGGCCGTCGAGGCCAACGAGCTTGATGACCTCCTCGGCGCGCGCCAGCCGCTCCGCCGCCGAGATGCCCTGAACGCGCAGGGGAAAGGCGACATTCTCGGCCACCGTCATGTGCGGGAACAGGCCGAAATGCTGAAACACCATGCCCATCTTGCGCCGCCGGAGCGCGATCAGATCGCGGCTCGAGGCGGCCAGTAGGTCGTCGCCGTCGATCAGCACGGAACCCGATGTCGGTTCGAGCAGCCGGGACACGCAGCGGATCACCGTCGACTTGCCCGATCCGGACAGGCCCATGATGATGAACAATTCGCCTTCCGCGACGTCGAAGGAGACATTGCGGACCGCCGGCACGAAATCCTCGGCCAAGAGGATCTCGGCTATCTCGTCCGGCGAGGCGTCGGGCAGGCGCGCGCGGACGGCGTCGAAGCGCTTCTTGGCATGCGCTCCGAACACCATCCAGAGGTCACGGCAGGCGATCGCCGGCGTCGTGGTGGCGCTGGTCATGGCCAGCCCGTCATCCGGCGCGGCGGTCAGTTGACCGCCTTGTCGACGATCGGCCGCCAGCTGTCCTCATTGGCCGCCACCCATTCGGCAGCGACCTCTTCGACGCTACGCCCGTCGACATCGACCGCGCCCATCAGCGGCTGCTGCTGTTCGGTCGTCAGGGTGAACTCCTCGAGGATTTCATAGGCCGCGGGCCAGGTGTCCTCGAAGCCGGACCAGGCCGCCTTGAAGATGCGGGTCGGGATGAAGTCGCAATCGGCGACCGCGTCCGGATTGACGCCCCAGCTCGGATCCTCGTAGCAGGCCGCTTCGCCCTCGGGCAATTCGACGAATTTCACGTCATAGGCCGACATGGCCCAGTGTGGCTGCCAGAAGACGATGAGCAGCGGGCTCTGTTTTTCGGTCGACGCGCGCAGTTCGGCGATCAGCGCGCCCTCCGATCCGGCCGGCACGGCCCTGAATGGCAGGTCGAGGCCGGTGATGCGGTCGGCGCCCGGGGTGCCCCAGTCGGCGGGATAGTCGACGAGGCGGCCCTGCGGCAGGGTCTCGGCGGTGGCGAACTGGGCGGCGCAGTCCTTCAGCGCTTCCCAATCGGGCAGGCCGGGGCAGATTTCCTCGACATGGGCGGGATAGGCGAAGCCTTCCTTCGCGTCGAGCCCAAGATCGGAGATCTCGACCACCCGGCCGGCGTCGCGCTCCTCGGCGAACTGGTCGGAGACGTTCGACGTCCAGATCTCGAGGGCCGCGTGGATGTCGCCTTCGCCCATCGCCGGATACATGTTGAAATAGCCTGCGGTGACATATTCGACGTCATAGCCCGCGGCCTTCAGGATTTCGCCGGCGATATGGGTGGTGACGTGCTGGCCCGTCCATTCATTGATGGCGAGCTTGATCGGCTGATCGGTCGCGCCGAGATCGGTGGCGCTCGCGGTGCCGGCCGACAGCGCCAATGCGAGACCGGCGACAATCGATTTGTTCATGGCTGAAGTCCTCCCTGGATCAAAGGTTCCGGCAGCAAGGGTCTGACAAAACAGTCCCGCTACCCTTGGCCCGCGCGGTTCCCGGCGCCCGGGCTGGGACATCATCGTTACACAGCGGAATGGACCAACCTATATGTTTTCGTCATCATCTTGACAATGACCGTCACAAACAGGCTGTGAGATGTCCAGAAACGAGAGCGTGTTTCGGATTTTCGTCGTCGCCACGCCGCGCTTCAACATTGCCGCGACCATGGGGTTCGTCGATCCTTTCCGGGTGGCCAACTATCTCAACGGCCGGCCGCTCTATGACTGGTCGATCTTCGCACTCGGCGGTGACATGGTGCGCGCCTCGAACGGGGTCGACCTGGCCCTTCCCGATCTGTCGGCCCATCGCGGCACGCCGGATCTCGCCGTGGTGTCGTCGAGCTGGACGCCGGAAGCGTTTTTCGGCGCGCCCCTTGACGCGGTGTTGCGGCGCTGGGCACGCTTCGGCGCTGCGCTCGGGGGGATCGACACCGGTGCCTTCATCCTGGCCGATGCCGGGCTGTTGTCGGGGCGGAGGGCGACCGTGCACTACGAGCATCTCGATGCCTTCATCGAGCTCTATCCCGATGTCGAGGCGAGCGAGGATCTCTACGTCTTCGATGACGACCGGCTGACCACCTGTGGCGGCGGCGCGGCGACCGATCTCGGCCTGCAGGTGGTGCGCGCCACCCATGGCGAGGCGCTGGCCAACGCGGCCGCCCGCTATCTGTTCCATGACAGGCTGCGCCCGCCCGGCGCCCAGCAGAACCCCGATCAGGTGGAACCGGTGGGCGCGTCGACTCCGGCCAAGCTGCGCGCGGCCATCAAGATCATGGAACGCCATCTCGAGGAACCGACGACGATCCCCGCGATCGCCGACGAGATCGGCCTGTCGCAGCGCCAGCTCGAACGGCTGTTCACGCTCTATGTCTGCAAGTCGCCGCTGCAATATTATCGCGATATCCGGCTCGACCGGGCGCGCGGCCTCGTCACGCAGACCGAAATGCCGATCTGGGAAGTCGCTTTGGCCTGTGGCTTTTCAAGCCCCGAGCATTTCTCCCGCGCCTATCGCACCCGCTTCGGGCTCGCGCCGCGCACCGACCGGGTGGAAGGCCGGGTACCGTTCGAATTCCGTGCCTGGCCGATGCATTCGGCCGCCGGCACGTCGGGCCCCTCGACATGACCGCGCTGGCCGGCGCGGCCCCGTCGCGCGGCGGCACGGTGACACTGGCGGTCATCGCGGCGCTGATGTGGGGTCTGTGGTGGGTGCCGATCCGCTATCTCGAAAGCGCCGGTTTCGGCGGTGCCTGGGCCGGCCTTGCCATGAATGCCGGCGCGCTGCCGCTGCTGGTGATCCTCGCGCTGACCCATCGCGGCGCCGACCGGCTGACCCTGAAGGCCCTAATGGGCGCGGTCCTGGTCGGGGTCGCCATCACGCTCTACGCCTCGGCCTTGACCTTCACCGATGTCGTGCGCGCGGTGCTTCTGTTCTATCTGGCGCCGGCCTGGAGCACGATCATCGAATGCGTCTTTCTCGGTCGCCGCTGGACCTGGCGGTCATCCTTGGCGCTCGGCCTGTCGCTTCTCGGGGCGCTGATCATCTTTCGCGGTGACATCACGCTGTCGGGCTTGAATGCGGGCGACATGATGGCGCTCGGTTCCGGCATGGCCTGGTCGGTCGGGGCGGCGCTGATCTTCACCGCGCCGGCGGCGAGCGCCCGGCGGTTGGCCTTCGCGACCTGTCTCGGCGCCATCGCGGTCGGCGCGCTGGTCCTGGTGCTTGGCGGTCCGGTAGCGGGCACGCTCGCCCCGCGCCTCGAGATCGCGACGCTCGCTGGCCTCGCGGTGTCGTCGGGCATGATCTATCTCGCGCCGATCATCGTCATCACCATGTGGAGCGCGCGGCGCCTGCCGCCGGCACTGTTCAGCTTCCTGCTCACCGCCGAGATCCTGTCCGGCGTCATATCGAGCGCGCTGTTTCTCGACGAGCGTTTCGGCTGGCCGGAAGCGATCGGCGCGACCTTCGTCGCCCTCGGCGCCGTCGTTGAAATCATCACCAATCCGACCAAGCGCGCCGCCGATCTCGACGGCGAAAGCCGTCAACTGGGCGGCGAACTACGCTAATTCGTGCCGCCTTTTCAAATCGATCCTAGAAACCAGGATCGCATCGGCCGGTCGATAACAGCCGGGCGGTCCGAACGGGAAGGAAGTAAGCCGATGCCGGCGAAACAGCCCAATATCGTCATCGTCATGGCCGATCAGCTGAGCCCGCAATTCACGGGCGCCTATGGTCATTCGCTGGTCAAGACGCCGCATATCGATGCGCTGGCCGCGCGCGGTACCCGCTTCGACGCCGCCTATTGCAATGCGCCGCTCTGCGCGCCCTCGCGTTTTTCCTTCATGTCGGGCCAGCTCGTCACGCGCATCGCGGCCTATGACAATGCCTCGGAATTTCCCGCCGCCATTCCGACCTTCGCCCATTATCTGAGGGCTGTCGGCTACCGCACCTGCCTGTCGGGCAAGATGCATTTCGTCGGCCCCGACCAGTTGCACGGCTTCGAGGAGCGGCTGACCACCGACATCTACCCGGCCGACTATGCCTGGACGCCGGACTGGGAACTTCCCGACGAGCGGATCGACAAATGGTATCACAACATGGATTCGGTCCGGGAAGCCGGCGTCGCTGCGACGACGTTCCAGATCGACTATGACGAGGAGGTCGGCTTCTTCGCTCGGCGGCGCATCTTTGACTACGCCAAGGACCGCGTCGCGCCTTTCTGCATGGTGGTCAGCTTCATCCACCCGCACGACCCCTATGTGGCGCGGCCCGAATGGTGGAACCTCTACGATCCCGCCGACATCGACATGCCGGACACGACGCCGGCGCTCGACCCGCATTCCAAGCGGGTGATGACCGGCATCGAGGCCGATGTCGTCGAGGTGACCGATGATGAGGTGCGCAATGCGCGCCACGCCTATTACGCCAATACGTCCTATGTCGATTCAAAGCTCGGCGAACTCGTCCAGGCGCTGGAAGAGACCGATCAGCTCGACGACACGATCGTCATCATGACCGCCGACCATGGCGACATGCTGGGCGAGCGCGGGCTGTGGTATAAGATGAGCTTTTTCGAGCATTCCGCCCGCGTGCCGCTGGTCATGGCCGGGCCTGGCGTGGCGCGAGGCGCGGCCGTGCCGACCGCTTGCTCCCTGGTCGACCTTTTGCCGACCATGCTCGATATCGCCGACGCCGCGCCCGATCTTGGCATGCCGGTCGACGGGCGCTCGCTATGGCCCGTGGCAACGGGCGGCGCGGATACCGGCGACGAGGCGATCGGCGAATATTGCGCCGAATGCGCGTCGCATCCGGTGTTCATGATCCGGCGCGGGCGGTTCAAATACATCCATTGCGATATCGATCCGCCGCAACTCTTCGACCTTAAGGCCGATCCCGGCGAGCGCGTCAATCTGGCGGACGATCCGGCTCATGCCGACACCGCCCGGGCCTTCGCCGAGGAGGTCCGCCGGCGCTGGGACAGCGCCAAGATCCGCGCCGACGTCATCGCCACCCAGAAACAGCGCCGCGCCGTTCACGCCGCCATGGAGGCGGGCGCGCTGACGAGCTGGGACTATCAGCCGCGCCGCGACGCGTCGCAGGAATATGTCCGCAACCACATGGACTGGACGGAAGCCGCCGCCAGGACCCGTTTCCCCCCGCTCGAGGATGGAGGATCCCGATCATGACCATCGCCATCAGCCAGGCCGAGTTTGGCCGCATCAGGACCGGCTACGACGCCGATCCGGCCAGTTCTCTGTCGCTGCGGGCAGAAGCCTATACCGATCCGCGCTGGTTCGAGATCGAGCGCGAGACGGTCTTCGCCCGCACCTGGCAATGGGTCTGCCATGTCGAGAAGCTGCGCGCGCCGGGGTCCTATGTCACGGTCGACATCGCCGGCCAGCCGATCCTGATCGTGCGCGATCGCGATGGCGTGCTGCGCGCCTTCTACAATGTCTGCAAGCACCGGGCGCATGAATTGCTGAGCGGCGAGGGGCAGACGTCGAAGATCATGTGCCCCTATCATGCCTGGACCTATGACCTGACGGGCCAGCTGCGCCGCGCGCCGGAGACCGAGAACCTCGTTGATTTCGACGTCAAATCGGTCTGCCTCGATCAAGTCCAGGTCGAGGAGTTCTGCGGTTTCGTCTATGTGAACCTCGATGGGTCCGCCGCGCCGCTCGCCGACCAGTCGGGCAATCTCGCCAAGGAGATCCTGCACTGGGCGCCCGATGTCGCCGATCTGACCTTCGGCCACCGGCTGACCTATGACATCCAGTCGAACTGGAAGAACGTCGTCGACAATTTCCTCGAATGCTATCACTGCCCCACGGCGCACAAGGATTTCTGCACGCTGGTTGACATGGACACCTACAAGGTGACCACGCATGGCATCTATTCGAGCCATATGGCGGATGCCGGCAAGGGGTCGAACAACGCCTATTCGGTGGCCGATGCCACGGTGAAGACCCACGCCGTGTGGTGGCTGTGGCCCAATACCTGCCTGATGCGCTATCCCGGCCGCAGCTCGATGATCGTCTTGAACATCATCCCGGCGGGGCCCGAGCGCACGCTCGAAACCTATGATTTCTATCTTGAAACGCCAGAACCGAACGAGGCGGAAGTCGAAGCGATCCGCTATCTCGACGAGGTGCTGCAGGCCGAGGACATCGCCATCGTCGAAAGCGTCCAGCGCGGCATGCGCACCCCGGCCTTCACGCAAGGGCGCATCGTGCATGATCCGGACGGCTCCGGGAAATCCGAACACGCCGTGCACCATTTCCACGGACTGGTGCTCGACGCTTACGAACAGGCCGCCCGGTGACCGGACGTCTCGACGGGAAAACCGCTGTCGTCACCGGTGGCACGGGCGGAATCGGGGCCGCGATCGCGGCGCGTTTCGCGCGCGAGGGGGCGACTGTCGTCGCGGCCGACCTGACCGAACGGGCTACGTCCGACGGTGTCCGGTTCGAAGCCTATGACGTCACCAGCGAGGCGGCGGCGGAAACGCTCTTCGCCAAGCTGGCGGATGACTGGGGCCGGCTCGATATCCTGGTCAACGCGGCCGGCATCGAGATCGAGCACACGATCGAAGACACGACCCTTGAGGCGTGGAACCGGATCTTCGCGGTCAATGTCACCGGGACCTTCCTGGCGTCGAAACACGCGCTGCCGCTTCTCAGGAAATCCGCCGGCGCGTCGATCGTGAATTTCGGCTCCTATGACGGCTTCATCGCCGATCCGGGCCTCGCCGCCTATTGCGCGACCAAGGGGGCCGTGCATGCGCTGACCCGCGCCATGGCCTGCGACCACGGACCCGAGGGCATCCGGGTCAATGCGGTCTGCCCGGGCTATGTCGACACGCCGATGCTGCAGAGCTTCTTCACCGGCGACGGATCGGGCGGGGGCGGCAAGACCATCGACGACCTGCAGCAGGCGGTGCGCGACGTGCACCCGCTGCGCACCTATGGCACGCCCGATGACATCGCCAATCTGGTCCTGTGGCTCGCCTCCGACGAGGCGCGCTACGCGTCCGGCCAGCTCTGGGTGATGGATGGCGGGCTGACGGCCCAGGTTCAGCAGATGCGACTCTAGGCGGGACGACGCCCTAAGATCGGTTGTCCAGGATCGATCGCAAGCCTTCCCGTCAGCACAGGATCAGACCCCATGGCCCAACCCGTCATCATCACCTGCGCCGTCACCGGCGGCATTCACACGCCCACCATGTCGCCGCATCTGCCGATCACGCCGCAGGAGATCGCGCGCGCGGCGATCGACGCCGCGGACGCCGGCGCGTCGATCATCCATCTTCATGCGCGCAATCCCGAGGATGGTCGGCCCGACCACCGGCCCGAAACCTTCATGCAGTTCCTGCCGGTGATCAAGCAGTCGACCGACGCGGTGATCAATGTGTCGACCGGCGGTGGGCTCGGCATGACCATGGATCAGCGGCTGGCCGGCGCCACGGCCGCCAGCGCCGAAATGGCCTCGCTCAATATGGGGTCGATGAATTTCGGCATCTTCCCGCTGCTTGAAAAATACGACAGCTGGAAGCATGACTGGGAGCCCGACTTCCTGGCCATGACGAAGGACTTCATTTTTCCCAATACCTTCAAGACGATCGAATATGCCCTTAAGGAGCTGGGTGAAGGTCATGGCACCAAGTTCGAATTCGAATGCTACGATCTCGGCCATCTCTACAACCTGGCCTGGTTCGTCGACAAAGGCCTCGTGAAGCCGCCGTTCTTCGTTCAAATGGTGTTCGGCATCCTGGGCGGCGCGGGCGCCGATCTCGACAATCTCATGCATATGCACAAGGTGGCCGAACGGCTCTTTGGCGACGCCTATGAATGGTCGGTGCTGGCGGCGGGTCGGAACCAGATGCCGTTCGCGACCCAGTCGGCCATGCTCGGCGGCAATCTCCGGGTCGGGCTCGAGGATTCGCTCTATATCGGCAAGGGCGAACTGGCCACCTCCAACGCCCAACAGGTCGAACGCATCCGCACGATCGTCGAAAATCTCGGCCTTCAGGTCGCGACACCGGTCGAGGCGCGGGCCCGTCTCGGGCTCAAGGGCGGCGACCGGGTCGCGTTCTGAAACGGCGCATCTGAAACGGCCGGCAGGCAGGCAAACAACGGGAGACACGCGCATGCAGACGGGGATGCTGATCAATGGCGAGATGGTCGCGGGCGAGGGCGAGGCGATGCCCGTGCTCGACCCGGCGACGGGCGAGGAGATCGCGCGCGTCGCCGAAGCTTCCGACGCCCAACTCGACGCCGCGGTGCGGTCATCGGCCGAAGCGTTCGAGACCTGGTCGCGCACCACGCCTGGCGAACGGGCCGCTTATCTCCTCGCCATCGCGGACGCCATCGAAGCGGCGGCCGAGGAACTCGGCGAGCTGGAAAGCCGGGATTGCGGCAAGCCGCTGCAAAGCGCCATTCACGACGAGATGCCGCTGACGATCGACGTGTTCCGCTTCATGGCGGGGGCCGCCCGCACCATGACGGGGTCTGCCGCCGGCGAATACATCGCCGACCACACCTCGATGATCCGGCGCGATCCGGTCGGCCCGGTCGCGGCGATCGCGCCATGGAACTATCCGCTGATGATGGCGTCGTGGAAGCTGTCTGCGCCGCTCGCCGCCGGCTGCACCATCGTCCTGAAGCCGTCCGAGATCACGCCGTTGTCCACGCTGCGGCTAGCGGAAATCCTCAACGGCATCTTGCCCAAGGGCGTGCTCAACGTGGTGCACGGGCGCGGGCCGACGATCGGCGACCGGCTGATCAACGCGCCCGAGATGGAAGCGATCACCGTGACCGGCTCCCCGGCGACGGGCATGGCGGCGATGCGCGCTGCTTCCCAGCAGATCCGCCATGTCCATCTCGAACTTGGCGGCAAGGCGCCGGTCATCGTGCTCGACGACGCCGATCTCGATGCCGTGGTAGAGACGATCCGTGGCGGCGCCTATTTCAACGCGGGCCAGGACTGCGCCCAGCCCTGCCGGATCATGGCGTCCGACAAGATCTACGAGAAGCTCGTCGCCGATGCGGCATCCGCCGTCTCGACCATCAAGACCGGTGCCCAGACCGAGGAGGGCGTCGAGATGGGGCCGGTCATCTCGGCCGCCCAGCGCGACCGGGTGGCTGGCTTCGTCGACCGGGCGCGCGCCACCTCCGAGGTCGCGACCGGCGGCGCGGCGGGCGTCGGCGGCGGCTTCTTCTACACGCCGACCGTGGTCGCCAATGTCGACAATGACGCCGAGATCGCGCGCGACGAGGTATTCGGCCCCGTCGTCACCGTGTCGCGCTTTTCCGATGTCGAGGACGCGCTCGCCTGGGCCAATAAGAGCCGCTACGGGCTGGCGTCATCGGTCTGGACGCGCGATGTCGGCCGCGCCATGGCGTTGTCGAGCCGGCTCCGCTACGGCTTCACCTGGGTGAATACCCATGGCGCAGGCACGCCGGAAATGCCCTGGGCGGCGATGAAGGGCTCGGGCACCGGCTGCGACATGTCGGTCTATGCGCTCGACGCCTATACCGCGATCCGCCACGTCATGATCGCGCATAGTTGACGAGGCGGAGATGACCGATCGATCTGCACCGGTGGCGCTCGTCACCGGCGGCGGGCGCGGCATTGGCCGCGCCATCGTGACGGCGCTCGCCGAGACCGGCGCCAGCGTGATGACCTGCGGGCGCGGCGCGCGACCCGACGATCTCCCCGAGACGATCGGCTGGATCACCTGCGACGTGGCCGATCCCGATGCGGTGGCCGCGCTTCTCGACGCGACCCGGGCGCGCTTCGGCGCGCCGGCCTGGCTTGTCAACAATGCCGGCGTCCAGCTCGAAAAGACCGTCACCGACAGCACCGATGCCGACTGGGACAGCGTCATGGGCATCAATGCGCGCGGCGTGTTCAATCTCTGCCGGGCGGCGATACCCGGCATGGAAGCCTTGGGCGGCGGCGCGATCGTCAATATCGGCTCGGTTTCGGGCAATGTCGCCGATCCCGAACTCGCGCTCTACAACGCATCGAAAGCCTTCGTTCACGGCCTGACGCGCTCGATCGCGGTCGATCACGGGCCGGCCGTGCGCTGCAACGCGGTCTGTCCGGGCTGGATCATGACCGGCATGGCGGACGCCGCCTTCGACCTCGCGCGTGATCCGGCGGCCGCCAAGAGGGATGCGCTGGCGCGCCATCCGGTCGGCCGGTTCGGCACGCCCGAGGATATCGCTCATATGGTCCGCTGGCTTCTGTCGGACGAGGCGCGCTTCGTGTCCGGCCAATGTTTCACCGTCGATGGCGGGCTGACGGCCGCGTCGCCGCTGCAACCGGGGCTGTTCTGATGAAATCGAATACTCATGTCGCCATTCTCGGCGCCGGCGTCATCGGCGCGAGTTGGACCGCGCTGTGTCTCGCCGCCGGCAAGATGGTCGCCGTGCACGATCCGGCGCCCGATGTCGAAACGGATGTGCGCGCCTATGTCGAGGCCGCCTGGCCGGCGCTCGACGCGCTTGGGCTGACGGCCAATGGCGACCGCACGGCGCTGTCGTTTCACGCCGATCCGGCCGACGCGGTTCGCGGCGCGCGCTTCGTCCAGGAAAGCGTGCCGGAGCGGATCGAGATCAAGCACGCGCTCTATCGGCGCATCGAGGATGCGCTCGAGGTCGACGCGGTGATCGCGTCTTCGGCCTCGGGTCTGACGCTGTCGGAGATGCAGGCCGGGTTCCGCGATCCGGGCCGCTTCGTGCTCGGCCATCCGTTCAACCCGCCGCATCTGATCCCGCTGGTCGAGGTCATGGGCAATGAACGGACCGGGGAGGGCGTCCTCGAGGCCGCCGAAGCCTTTTATGCCGATCTCGGCAAGGTGACGATCCGGGTCAATCGCGAAGTGCCGGGCCATGTCGCCAACCGGCTTCAGGCGGCCTTGTGGCGCGAGGCGATCCATCTCGTCGAAACCGGCGTCGCGTCGGTCGAGGATGTCGACAAGGCGGTCTGGGCGGGGCCGGGTCTGCGCTGGGCCGCGATGGGCCCGCACATGCTGTTCCATCTTGGCGCCGGGCCGGGCGGATTGTCGGAATTCTGCACGCGCTATGCGCCGAGCTTTCACCGCTGGTGGGACGATCTCGGCGCGCCGCGGCTCGAGGCCGGCATCACGGCCGACCTCGCCGACGGCGTCACGGCGGAAGGCCATGGCCGGGCCACCGCCGATCTCGCCGCCGACCGGGACGCGCTGATCCTCGCCATGCTGCGCGCCACCGCCCCCTTGCGCGGTCGCTGACGCGGCATCGACCGTTACGCGACAAAGCATGACGGACCGGGCAAAGCGCCCCGGGCGGTTCGGCGTGCACGCTTTCCGGATGGCGCCGCTGACGCCCGCGCAAGACGGGCGCAAGCGCCTTGGGCTGTATCGACATGCTGAGGAGGACGGCATGGATGCGCGCTTGTCTCGACCGGATATCGACCGCTATTGGCGCGACGGGTTCCTCGGGCCCGTCGATGTGATGACACCGGCGGAAGCCGGGGCGTTGCGGGCCGATCTCGAAGCGATCGAACGCGATCGCGGTCCCATTCACTACATGGTCAAGCCGCATCTCGTGATGACGGCGGCCGACAGGATCGTGCGCAATCCCAACGTGCTCGATGCGGTGGAGGCCATTCTCGGACCCGATATCCTGCTCTGGGATTCGGGCTTCGTCATCAAGGAGCCCCATACCGAGGCCTTCGTCTCCTGGCATCAGGACCAGACCTATTGGGGGCTCGACAGCGAGGACGGGGTGGTCAGCGCCTGGGTCGCGCTGTCGCCGGCGAGCGAACTGTCCGGCTGCATGCGCATGATCCCGGGCAGCCACAAGGGTGGCAAGCGGGCGCATGCCGAGACCTATGAGGCCGACAATGTGCTGTCGCGCGGCCAGACGGTCATGGTCGGCGCGGACGAGCCGGTCCGGCCCTGTCCGCTCGGGCCGGGGCAGATGTCGCTGCATCACGGCTGGGTACTGCACGCCTCGCAGCCCAACCGGTCGGATGATCGCCGGATCGGGCTCGCCATCAACTATATCCGCGCCGATGTGCGCCAGAGCGTCCTTGAACACGACACGGCGATGCTGGTGCGCGGGCAGGACCGCTGGGGCCTCTACGAAGCCGAGACGCCGCCGGTGGCCGATTTCGCCCCTGATGCCGTGGCGTTCCACACGCGCGTCGCCCAGGCGCGCGGCGCGGAGATCAATGTCGGGGCGGAAAAGCGCCTGGCGACCTGAGGTTCTGAGGCGCCAGGTCATGGCGCCCTGAAGTGTTGTCGATTTGAGACTTGGGCGCTGGCTGGGGAACCTGGATTCGAACCAGGACCGACGGAGTCAGAGTCCGCTGTTCTACCGTTAAACTATTCCCCAAGCGCCGGGCCGGCCGTACTGGCCGCGCCGACAGCGCGGAAGCGCGCGGCAAGGCTGCGGTGATTACGCAATTTTGCCGCCAACGTCCAGAGCCAATCGGCCCGGCCCGGCGGTTCCCGCGCCCCGTCGGGCCTTGCTCTTGGCGTCGGGGCTGATACGCTTTCCGGTGATAGATCGAATTCGCGGCCGCGACGTCTCCGGACGCGTGTCCCGACACGGATGTAAAGTGGCGCTTCATCATGGCGCGATCCAGTCGTGCGCGACGGGCGCGAAAGCGTCAGCGCAGTCATGCGGCGGAGGCCGTCTCCGCCCAGTCCCAGGCCGGACCGGCCGAAGGCGCGGAGGCCGCGCCCGGCCGCGACGGCAATGGCGCGTCGCCGCCGCAGCACAAGCCCGGCGCGCCGAAGACCAATGGCGCCCAGTCCCCGCGCGCCGACCGCCCGGCGCGCAATGGCAAGGCCGGTCAGCGGCCGCGCTGGCGCGCGCGGAACGGGCGGGACGAGGCCGATCCGGGCCGCACCTATGCGGCGCTCGATCTCGGCACCAATAATTGCCGGCTGCTGATCGCTACACCGACCCAGCGCAGCTTTCGCGTCGTCGATGCGTTTTCGCGCATCGTCCGGCTCGGCGAGGGTCTCGGGCGCACGGTCCGTCTGTCCGACGACGCGATGGATCGGGCGATCGAGGCGCTGGCCGTCTGCGGCACCAAGATGGCGGCCAATGGCGTCGCCCGGCACCGACTGATCGCCACCGAAGCCTGCCGGCTCGCCGAAAACGGCGACAGCTTCATCGACAGGGTGGCGCGCGAGACCGGACTGAAGCTCGAAATCGTCTCGCGCAAGACCGAGGCCGCGCTGGCCGCCGCCGGCTGCGCCAGCCTCATTCACAACACCGCCGACGGCGTCGTCGTCTTCGACATCGGCGGTGGGTCGACGGAAATCGTCATCATCGATCTCGAAGGCATTTCCGGCCGCTATCCCTGGAGCATCGACCGCCACATCGTCGCCTGGACCTCGCTGCCGGTCGGCGTCGTCACGATGGCCGAGAAATTCGGCGGGCGCGACATCACGCCCGATGTCTTCGAAGCCAAGGTCGCCCATGTCATGGACATGCTGGCGGGCTTTCACGGCCTCGAAAAGCTCGCCGGCAAGCCGCGCGACCGGCTGCATCTCCTCGGCACGTCGGGCACGGTGACGACCATCGCCGGTGTCCATCTCGGGCTCGACCGCTATGACCGCCGCCGGGTCGACGGCACCTGGATGCGGCCGGAGGATGTGACGTCGGTCACCGATCAGCTTCTCGCCATGACCTATGAGGACCGCCAGCAGAATGGTTGTATCGGCCGCGACCGTGCCGATCTGGTGCTGGCCGGCTGCGCGATCTTCGAGGCGATCCGGCGCAACTGGCCCTGGGCCGATGTGCGCGTCGCCGACCGGGGCCTGCGCGAGGGCATGCTGCTGACGCTGATGGCAAAGGATGGCGTGTGGCGCCGCCGGCGCACCGGCCGGCCCGCGCCCGGCCCTCATGCCGGCAGCCGGCCGGAGGGCGGCGCGTGACGCGGCCATCCGGGGCCGGCGGGCGGCGCGGCTTGACGGTGAAGGTGCGCAGCAAGAAGAAGCGGTCGGTCCAGTCGCGGCGCTGGCTCGAACGCCAGCTCAACGACCCCTACGTCATGCGCGCGCGCGCCGAGGGCTATCGCTCGCGGGCCGCCTACAAGCTGATCGAGATCGACGACAAATACCGTTTCCTGACACCGGGCGCGCGGGTCGTCGATCTCGGCGCGGCGCCGGGCGGCTGGACCCAGGTCGCGGTCGACAGGGTCGGGGCGCCGGACAAGGGGCGGGTGGTCGCGATCGACATTCTCGACATGGAACCCGTCGCCGGCGCCGAGATCATGACGGGCGATTTTCTCGATGACGCGGTGCTGCGCGATCTCGAAAGCCGGCTCGGCGGCCCGGCCGATGTCGTCATGACCGACATGGCCGCGCCGACCACCGGCCACCGCCAGACCGATCACCTGCGGACATCGGCACTGTTCGACGCGGCGCTCGATTTCGCCACCACCCATCTGGCGCCCGGCGGCGTCTTTCTCGGCAAGGTGTTTCGCGGCGGCACGGAGACGGCGGTATTGGCCGAGATGAAGAAGGCCTTCGCCTCGGTGCGCCATGTCAAACCGTCGGCGAGCCGCGCCGAATCGGTCGAACTCTACGTGCTGGCGACCGGCTATCGCGGTCGGGAAGGGGACGAAATGGGCTGAGGGCGTGCCCCGGGGGCGATCGCGGCCCGACGCGACCGCGTCTTTCCGCACCATCGTCACCAAATCATCGCTGTCATGCTCTTTGCGCGTGCCGACGCTGGTGCTAAAGACCCGAGATGGCGAGGAGATGCGGCACATGACCAGTCAGGGCACGTTCCGGCCCAGCGTGGCGGATCAGGATCTGGCGCTGACCTTCGACGACGTCCTGCTGCGGCCCGGACGCTCATCGGTCATGCCGACCGAGGTCGACACCACGACGCGGCTGACCCGTTCGATCTCGCTGAACATCCCCGTTATCTCATCGGCCATGGACACGGTGACCGAAGGGCGCCTGGCGATCGCCATGGCGCAGGCCGGCGGTATCGGCGTCGTGCACCGCAACATGACCGCCGAGGAGCAGGCCGAACAGGTCCGCCAGGTCAAGAAGTTCGAATCCGGCATGGTCGTCAATCCGGTGACCATCGGGCCCGAAGCGTTCCTGTCCGATGCGCTCGGCCTGATGCAGCATCACGGGATTTCCGGCATTCCCGTCGTCGAGCGTCGCGCCGACGGCAGCCAGGGCAGGCTGGTTGGCATCCTGACCAATCGCGATGTCCGCTTCGCCACCGACGAGCGCCAGCCGGTGCGCGAATTGATGACCGAGAACCTGGTGACGGTCACCGACGGCGTGTCGCAGGAGGAGGCCAAGCGGCTACTGCACCAGCATCGGATCGAAAAGCTCCTGGTCGTCGATGACGCCTATCGCTGCATCGGCCTGATCACGGTCAAGGATATCGAGAAGGCCAAGCTCAACCCGCATGCCGCCAAGGATGCCCAGGGGCGGCTGCGCGTCGCGGCCGCGACGACGGTCGGCGAGGACGGCTATCAGCGGTCCGAACTTTTGATAGATGCCGGCTGCGACGTCATCGTGGTCGATACCGCCCATGGCCATTCGGAGCGCGTGCTCGACAGCGTTCAGCGCATCAAGCGGCTGTCCAACTCGGTTCAGGTCGTTGCCGGCAATGTGGCGACGGGCGAGGGGACCAAGGCGCTGATCGATGCGGGCGCGGACGCGATCAAGGTCGGCATCGGCCCGGGCTCGATCTGCACGACGCGCATCGTCGCCGGCGTCGGCGTGCCACAGCTCACCGCCATCCTCGATTCCGTCGAGGTGGCCCGCAAGCTCGATACGCCGGTGATCGCCGATGGTGGCATCAAATATTCCGGCGATCTGGCTAAGGCGATCGCCGCCGGCGCCGAATGCGCCATGATCGGCTCGCTCCTGGCCGGCACCGACGAAAGCCCCGGCGAGGTCTATCTGCACCAGGGGCGGAGCTACAAATCCTATCGCGGCATGGGCTCCGTGGGCGCCATGGCGCGCGGCTCGGCCGACCGCTATTTCCAGGCCGAGGTGCGCGACGCGTTGAAGCTCGTGCCCGAGGGCATCGAGGGCCAGGTGCCCTATAAGGGGCCGCTGAGCAGCGTGCTGCATCAGCTTGTCGGCGGTTTGCGCGCGGCGATGGGCTATGTCGGCGCCGCCGATATCCCCGAACTGCACGACAAGGCGCGTTTCGTGCGGATTTCCAATGCGGGCCTGCGCGAAAGCCATACCCATGACGTGACGATCACGCGGGAAAGCCCGAACTATCCCTCCAATGTGTGACGGGATCCGGGGCCGATGAGGCTGGGCGGTCGCGCCGCCGCGGCCATCGAGATCCTGCGCGATGTCGAGGGTCGGCGCCTGCCGGTGTCCGAAGCCCTGAAGGACTGGGGGCGGGCGCACCGCTTCGCAGGCTCCGGCGACCGGGCCGCGATCGGTAATCTCGTCTTCGACTGCCTGCGCTGGCGCGCTTCGTCGGCCTGGCGGATGGGAGATGACAGCCCGCGCGCCGCCGTGCTGGCGGTGCTGCACGGCGCCTGGGCGCGGTCGCCCGATGAGATCGCCGATGCCTTCACCGCCGATCCGCATGCGCCGGAGCCGCTTTCCATAGCCGAACGCCGTGCCCTGATCGATCCCCGTGATGAGATTGCGCCCGATGCCGTGCGGGCCGATGTGCCGGACTGGATCTGGCCGGACATCGAACAGGCGTTTGGCCCCGAGGCGGTGACCGAGGGCCAGGCGCTGGCCGCCCGCGCCGGTCTCGATCTCAGGGTCAATGTGCTGAAGGCCGACCGGCCGAAATGCCTCAAATCGCTGGCCCGGCTAAAGCCCGAACCGACGCCGCTGTCGCCCTGGGGCATCCGGATCGCGGCGGGGGTGGGCCCTGCGCGGCCGCCCTCCGTCGCCTCGGAAGCCGAGTATCGCAAGGGCCGCGTCGAGATCCAGGACGAGGGGTCGCAGATCGCGGCCCTTCTGACCGGCGCGCGGCCGGGCCAGCAGGTGCTCGATTTCTGTGCCGGCGGTGGCGGCAAGACCCTGGCGCTGGCCGGCATGCTCGGGAACAAGGGCCAGATCTACGCCTATGATGCCGATCGCCGCCGGCTCGCCAACAGCCATGAGCGGCTGCAACGGGCGGGCGCGCGCAATGTGCAGGTGCGCGACCCGGCGCATGATCGCGTGCTGGACGATCTCGTCGGCCGCATGGATCTCGTGGTCACCGACGTGCCATGCACCGGATCGGGCACCTGGCGGCGGCGACCGGACAGCAAATGGCGGGTCACGCCCGACGCGCTCAAGGCCCGTATGGCGGAACAGGACACGGTGTTGCGTGCCGCCGCGCCCTTCGTCCGGCCCGGCGGGCGACTTGCCTATATCACCTGTTCCATGTTGCCCGCGGAAAACGATGACCGGCTGGCGGCCTTTCTCGACGAGATGCCGGACTTCGCCGCGATTGCGGCGGAGACCGTCATTCAGGCGGCGTTTCCGGGCGAGGCTGGCCAGCGTCTTTCGGCACGAAGCCTCGTCACCCGACACGGCCTGCAGATGACGCCGCGCCGCACCGGCTGCGACGGCTTCTACGTGGCGATCGTGGAACGGCATGCATGACGCGGGCCGGCGTCTTGCGGGACGGCCGGGAATCCTCTAGGTGCTCGCCATGACGCCCGACGCGCAAGACGACCGTATCCTGATCATCGATTTCGGCAGCCAGGTCACGCAGCTGATCGCCCGGCGCGTGCGCGAGGCCGGCGTCTATTGCGAGATCGTCCCGTTCCAGAAGGCAGAAGACGCCTTCGCGGCCTTCCGGCCCAAGGGCGTGATCCTGTCTGGCGGACCGGCCAGCGTGACCGAAGCGCATACGCCGCGCGCGCCCGACGCGGTTTTCCAGGCCGATATCCCGGTTTTCGGCATCTGCTATGGCGAACAGACCATGGCGGCCCAGCTCGGCGGCGACGTCGAAACCGGCCATGCCCGTGAATTCGGCCGCGCCCATGTCGAGATCAAGCGCCCGGCGCGCCTGTTCAAGGGTGTCTGGGAACCGGGCTCGCGCCAGCAGGTCTGGATGAGCCATGGCGACAAGATCACCGCGCTTCCCGACGGTTTCGAACCGATCGCGGTGTCGGACAACGCGCCCTTCGCGGCGATCGCCGACGAAGCGCGGTCCTTCTATGGCGTCCAGTTCCATCCGGAAGTCGTGCACACGCCGGATGGCGCGCGGCTGATCCGCAACTTCGTCATCGATATCTGCGGCTGTTCGGGTGCCTGGACGATGGCGGCCTTCCGCGAACAGGCGATCGACAGCATCCGCGCGCAAGTGGGCGACAAGCGGGTGATCTGCGGGCTGTCGGGCGGGGTCGATTCGGCCGTGGCCGCCGTCCTCATCCATGAAGCGGTCGGCGATCAACTGACCTGCATCTTCGTCGATCATGGTCTGATGCGGTTGAACGAGGCGGAAGAAGTCGTCTCTCTGTTCAGAGGTCACTATAACATCCCGCTCGTTCATGTTGATGCATCGGAACTCTTTCTCGATGGTCTCGACGGCGTTTCCGACCCCGAACAGAAGCGCAAGACCATCGGCGGGCTGTTCATCGACGTGTTCGAAGCCGAGGCCGGCAAGCTCGGCGGCGCCGATTTCCTGGCCCAGGGAACGCTCTATCCGGACGTGATCGAGAGCGTTTCCTTCACCGGCGGTCCGTCGGTGACCATCAAATCGCACCACAATGTCGGCGGGCTGCCGGAACGCATGAATCTCGGCCTTGTCGAGCCCTTGCGCGAACTCTTCAAGGACGAGGTGCGGGCGCTCGGCCGCGAACTCGGCCTGCCGGAAAGCTTCATCGGCCGGCATCCCTTCCCGGGGCCGGGCCTGGCCATCCGCTATCCGGGCACGGTCAGCCGTGACAAGCTGGACATACTGCGCCAGGCGGATGCGATCTATCTCGACGAGATCCGCAAGGCCGGCCTCTATGACGTGATCTGGCAGGCCTTCGCGGTGCTCCTGCCGGTGTCGACCGTCGGCGTGATGGGCGACGGGCGGACCTATGAGAGCGTCCTGGCCTTGCGCGCCGTGACCTCGGTCGACGGCATGACGGCGGATTTCTACCATTTCGACATGACGTTCCTCGCCGACACCGCGACGCGGATCATCAATGAGGTGCGCGGCGTTAACCGGGTCGTCTATGACGTGACGTCCAAGCCGCCCGGTACGATCGAGTGGGAGTGAGCGCCGGGCCCGTTTCCGCCCCGACGGCTTCTTCGACATAGGGTCACGCCGACGTGCTCGATGCGGGCATCGCTCGGCTATGCGGCCAGTAGCGGCCGTCTGTTCACCTCCGTCTGCGGGAAGAAGTTCTGCCAGACGATCCAGTAGACCGCCGATTTCATGGTTTCGAGGCGGGGCAGGAGGCCCTGGTCGCTTTCGCCGCCGAATTCGATGGCCTGCACGCGGTTGCCGCTGTCGTTGACATACATGCCGACGCTGTCCTGTTCCCTATGATAGGCGACGACGATATCGCGGCCGCCCAGGCGGATATTCAGCACATCGCCGTTTTCGTGGATGAAGTCCTTCGTCCAGGCGACATAGTCGTCGCCGACATTGGCGGCATAGACTTTCTCCTTGTTCGGTAGGCGATCGTCGACGTGAGGGATGGTGGGGAAGGTCGGGCTATCCTTCTCGGCCTGATCCTTCACGCCACCGACAAAGGCCATGTGCACGATCCGGTCGTAGATGCTCAGGATCGGGTTCTTCCAGACGGGCACGATCGGATTGAGGAAGACCTTGCCGTCGGGAAAAGCCTTCTCGAAAGCCCAGAGCGGCATCCGGTAGCTCGGCCGTTCGGGCATTGCCGATCCGTCCGGCCCGTCGCGCTCCAGCCGCCCCCAGAGCTGCTGGATCGGTTCCCCCGAATTGCGATCCCACATGACGAGATTGTTCTCGAGCTGGGTCATGACTTGGAGATCGAGTTTCTTCCCGTCGATTTCCGGCACATAGGCCACGCCGAGATTGCTCAGGCCGCAATAGGTGAGAACCATCTCCTCGCCTCCGGCCGCATCGGTCAGGCCGGCCACATGCGGCCGCAGGATGTGGTGGTCCGGGTGCCCACGAGCGCCCGCCTTGGTTTCGACGACGATCAGGCTGGTCTCGGGGCTCAAGACCTCCTTGGCCTTGGCGATCGGATAGTAGCGCGGGTGTTTATGCTGCGAGCGCATCATGAAGCGCGGGTTGACATAGCCGATGCCGAAGCCGAAGGCGGCGATGAGCGAGCAGATCGCCAGGATGATCCAATGCCCCGCGCCGCCGAAAACGCAGCTCGCCGTCGCGATGGCCCAAAGGACGGCCAGCGCGAGCGCGAGCTTGTGGCGATTGTGGAACGTCCACATGGTGCTCTGACGTGATGTCCGAACGATCCACTGGCTGATGTCGGCCAGATCGCGGAACATCCGCCAACTAATGTAGAGCATCAGGGTGAGGGACAGGCCAAAGACGAGTTCCAGTAGCAGCTGCATGTCCAAATCTCCCTTCTCCATCCGGGATGTTTTCAGGATTTCGCCGGCCGATCCCGCTGATCGCCACCCGGCGTTAAGTGTCCGAGGCCTGTTTGAGGGGGTGTCTGATCGCCAGCGCCGACGACACCGTCGACACGGTGTAGGGGACGAGAAATGTGATCCCGATCTTCAGCCATGCCGTCGTCGTCATGGCGCCGGACAGGACCAGATCGCCGTAGTTGATGACGGCGATGATCGGCCCGACGATGAGCGCCATGACGGCGGCGCGCCGAACCACCGGCTTGCTGAACGCGAATTGCCAGAAGGAACCGGGAAGCTCGGCCATGGGGTATGCCTTTGTCGTTGCGGATTGCCGTGTCGTCGGTCGGGCGACATACCGGCGCGGTTCTGTTCAGGGGCATGTCGCGGTAGGGCGTGTCGTGGTCGTCCACTTTGGCGACCGTCTGTTCGGTGGTCGTGTACTCAGTGCGTCAGGGGTTCAGTCTCGGAATGACTGAACTGTACAGTACGGTATCAAGCCGTTGATCAGCAATCGACCGTACAGTACAGTTTTTTTGGTGAGGGAGGATGGCGTGCCGAGAAAACCGCAACAAAGAGAGAGCCATCAAAAGGAAAATGATCGGGCCCGCGAGATGATCGCGCGCGCCAAACCGATCTTCCTCCAAAAAGGCTATGAGGCGACCTCCATGGCGGAGATTGCCGCTGCCGTGGGTGGCTCGAAGGCGACGCTCTACGCCTATTTTGCGAGCAAGGACGACTTGTTCGAAGCCTTCGTGATCTCGGAAGTGGAGCGGCGGGCCGCGCTGATCGTGGCCCCGCCCCTCAACCCATCGGATCCTGCCGGCGCGTTAGGCGAGATCGGGCGCGGCCTTCTCAAGGTGCTGTTCGACGAAACGGTCGATGCGCTGGAGCGCATCGTTCTGCACGAGGTCTTGCGGTTTCCCGCCCTCGGCAAGGTCTTCTACGAGACCGGACCGGCAGCAGCCACGGCGCGTATCGCGACCTATCTCGAAGAGGCGACCGCGGCCGGTGAACTGGCGGTCGAGGATCCGGGCATGGCGGCGGAACACTTCGTTCTGCTGTGCCAGGCGACGCTCGTTCAGCCGTTCCGCTTCAGGGTGCGCGAGGCGCCCGAGACGGCCGAGATCGACGCCGTCGTCGATGCGGCGGTCGCGCTGTTCATGAAAGCCTACGGCGGGCGCTAGCGCCAGCTGCACCGTGAACGGCGCGGATAGGTTGTCCTGAACGTCGCGTCCGGGCGTCAGCCGCCGATCTCGCGCCGGAACGTTGTCAGGAAGGCTTCGGCATTTGTCTTCAGCGACGGGCCGAGATAGCCCCCTTCCTGGATCAAAACCGTGGGCAGGTCGGCGCGAGCGATGCGCCGCGCCATCTCGGCGAAGCCGTCGGCGGTCACGTTCACCGCCGCCAGCGGATCGTCCGCGGCCATGTCGAAGCCGAGCGATATGACGAGCGCTTCGGCGCCGAACTGCTCGATGGCCTTTAGGCCCCGGTCGAGCGCGGCCATCACCTCGGGCTCGCCGTCGCCCATGGCCAGGACTTCGTTGCGCGTGCTACCCGCGCCGTCGCCGTCGCCGGTCTCGTCGGCATAGCCGAGATAGAAGGTCGGATAGACCGCCGGATCGGGGTGCAGCGAACAGAAAAACACATCGCCGCGCTCGTAGAAGATGTCCATCGAACCGTTGCCGGTATGCACGTCGACATCGAGCAGGCCGATCCGAGACCAGCGGCGGCGCAGGCGATGGGTGGCGATCGCGGCATTGTTGTAGAAGCAGAAGCCGTTGGCGCAGTCGGTCATGGCGTGATGACCGGGCGGCCGACTCAGGCCATAGGCCGCGCGCGCGCCGTCCATAACCTCCTCGGCGGCCGACAGCGCGGTCTGCGCCGACCAGTAGATCGCCTCGAAGGTCTTGTCCGTCAGCGGCGTCGAGGTATCGGTCATCCACCAACCCATCGCGCCATTGATGTCCTTTGGCACCCGTCCGCGTCGTGAGCCGGGATGGCGCGTCGGAATGCCGAGCGCGTCCTTCGGGGCCTCGGCCAGGAACCGGGCATGGGCATCGATGAAGAAGTCCACATAGGCCGGATCATGCACCGCCTTGATCGGATCGAGGCCGAAGTCGCGGGGCGCCTCGATTGAAAAGCCGTTCTCGATCAGCATGTCGCGGATCAGGGTCGCGCGCTCCGGCTGCTCGGGATGGGGCATCGGGGCGCCGCCGCGATAGTAGATCTCCGGCCGATGACCGAGCTGGCGTTCGTCGAAAAACGATTTCATCCGGACGAACCTCTTCTGTCAGGAGGGAACGGGCTGGTGCACGGCCGTCGCCGGCGGCCGCCCGGCCAGCATGTCGCGGACCGATTGGGCAAGCGCGCCCGCCACCGCTGCCGCCGAGGCCAGGCTGGCTTCATGCGGGGTGACGACGATCTTGGGATGCGCCCAGAACGGATGGTCGGCGGGCAGGGGCTCGTGCCGGAACACATCGACCGACGCCCCGCCGATCCGGCCCGAGGCGAGGGCCGTCAGAAGATCCTCCTCGATCATCTGTTCGCCCCGGCCGAGCTGGATTAGCGCCGCGCCCGCGGGCATCCGGTCGAACAGCGGCGTCGCCAGGATATCGCGTGTTTCATCGGTCAGCGGCAGCACATTGACAAGGATCTCGGCCCGCTCGGCGACCCTGCCGACGGCATCCGTGCCAGTCACGCGCGTGACGCCCATGTCGGCGGGGCCGTCGCGGCGGCTCGCCGCCAGGACCGGGAAGCCCATCGCGGCGACGGCGCGCGCGATTTGCCGGCCCATCAGCCCGTAGCCGAGCACGCCGACCGGCACCTGGCTCGGCGGGCGCAGTGTTTGGAAGCTGACGCGGCGCCATTCTGCGCGGGCGGCGGCGTCGAGATAGGCGCCCATGCGCCGATGATGCCAGACGACATGCCAGGCGGCGAAGCCGGCCATGACGGCGGCCTGCTCGGCCTCCTCGACACGGGCGACGGCGACGGTCGCGGGCAGGCTTGGCGTGCCGAGCACCGTATCGACGCCCGCCGCGATGACCTGCACCAGTTCCAGATTGGGATAATGGGCGAAGGCGTCCGGCGCCGGACGCCAGGCCAGCGCGAAGCGGATGCGGTGCGGATCGGGCACCTCTTCGGGGCGGTAGAGTCGCAGGCCCGGATGTGCCGCGATCTCGGCGCCGAACAGCGCGGGCAGGTCGAGATGCTCGCAGAGATAGACGCCCTCGACCATGTCGGTCTGTGGGCTCGCGATCGCCTGGCTCATCCTTGCGCCGCCCGTTTGGCGGCGAGCGCTTCTTCGTGCGCCTTGCCGGGTATGGCGTCGAGCAGGGACTGGGTATAGGCCGTCCGGGGCCGGCCCAGCACCTGTTCGGCGGGGCCGAACTCGACCATCCGGCCATGCTGCATCACGATGATCCGGTTGCAGACCTGGGCGGCGACGCGCAGGTCGTGGGTGATGAAGATCATCGCCAGGTTCAGCCGGTCGCGCAGATCGGCGAGAAGGTCGAGCACCTGTTTCTGGATCGAGACGTCGAGCGCCGACACGGCCTCGTCGGCGATGACGACTTCCGGATCGAGCGCCAAGGCCCGCGCGATGCCGATGCGCTGGCGCTGGCCGCCGGAAAACTCGTGCGGAAAACGTTCCATGGCCGATCGGTCGAGACCGACGAGATCAAGCAGCTCCTCGGCACGGGCCCGCGCCGTCGCCTTGTGGGCGCCATAGGCGATCTGCCCTTCGGTCAGGATCGTGCCGATCCGCGCGCGCGGGTTGAGCGAGGAAAACGGGTCCTGGAACACCATCTGGATGCGGCGCCGGTGGCGGCGCAGCGCGTCGCCTCGGATATGGGAGATGTCCTGCCCGCCGATCTCGACGACCCCGGTGTCGGGCGTCAGCAGCCGGACCAGGCAGCGGCCCAGCGTCGACTTGCCCGAGCCGCTTTCGCCGACAATGCCGATGGTCTCGCCATGATAGAGGTCGAAATTGGCTTCCCGCACCGCGTTCACGACGCGCAGCTTGCCGAACAGGCCCGCGCTGCGGCTGCGGAAGGTCATGCTGAGATCGCGCACGCGCAGGAGCGGATCGGGGTCCGGCGTCTCGTCGGCGGGCGCGTCGCGGAACGACAGGCTGGGGATCGCGTCGAGCAGGGCGCGCGTATAGGGGTGGGCCGGTTCGATCAGGACATCGTCCGCCTTGCCGGCCTCGACCACTTCGCCGGACTGCATGACGATGACCCGGTCGGCGATATCGGCGACGACGCCGAAATCGTGGGTGATGAACAGGACGGCCATGCCATGCGTGCGGCGCAACTGTTCGATCAGGTCGAGGATCTGCGCCTGGGTGGTGACGTCGAGCGCGGTGGTCGGCTCGTCGGCGATCAGGAGCTTGGGTTCGAGCGCCAGCGCCATGGCGATCATCACCCGCTGGCGCTGGCCGCCGGACAATTGGAACGGATAGGCCCGGATCGTGGTTTCGGGGTCGGGCAGGCCGACCTCATCGAGGAGTTCGAGGGCGCGCCGGCGCCGTTCGGGCGCCGTCAGCACGTTATGGGCCTCGAATACCTCGACGATCTGGTCGCCAATGCGCATCAGCGGGTTGAGCGCGCTAAGCGGTTCCTGGAAGATCATCGAGATGTCGCGGCCGCGCAGCGCCAGCATCTCGGCCTTGTCGAGCTTCAGGAGGTCGCGGCCTTCGAAGACGATGCGGCCCTCGGTCGCCGCGACGCCTTCGGGCAGCAGGCCCATCAGCGCATTGGCCGACATGGACTTGCCCGAGCCGCTTTCGCCGACGATGCAGAGGATCTCGCCCTTGTCGAGGGTGAAGGACACGTCCTTGACGGCGAGGTCGCGGTCGGCGCCCTCGGGCAGGGCGATCGATAGCGCGTCGATATCGAGAAGGCTCATTTGTCGCGTCTCTTGAGCCGCGGGTTCAGGGCATCGTTCAGCCCTTCGCCGATCAGGTTGAGCGACAGCACCGTGAGAAGGATGGCGACGCCGGGGATGAAGCTGAGCCACCAGGCGGTGCGCAGCACCGTGCGCGCCGCGCCGATCATGTAGCCCCAGGACATGACGTTGGGATCGCCGAGCCCGAGAAAGCTCAGCGAGCTTTCCAGAAGGATCGCGGTCGCCACCATCAGCGAGGCCAGAACGATGATCGGCGGCAAGGCATTGGGCAGCACCTGGCGCAGGATGATCCGCAGATGGCTTTGCCCCGACAGCGTCGCGGCCTCGACGAACTCCCGCGTTCTCAGCGACAGGACCTCGCCGCGCACCAACCGGGCCACCGGCGGCCAGCTGACGATGGCGATGGCCAGGATCACATAGCCGAGCGAGGGCTGGAAGATCGCCAGGAGCACGATGGCGAGCGCGAAGCTTGGAATGGTCTGGAAGAATTCGGTGAAGCGCATCAGCGCGTCGTCGACCACATTGCCGTAATAGCCCGCCAGCGCGCCGATCGGGATGCCGATGGCGAGCGCGACGATGGTCGACACCAGCCCGACCAGCAGCGAGACGCGCGCGCCGTGAAACAATCCCGACATCACATTGCGACCGAGCGCGTCGGTGCCGAGCGGCAGGCCGTCCATGGTGAAGGGCGGCAGGAAGGGGCGCTGCACCATGGCCCAGGGGCTGCGCGGAAACAGGAAGGGGGCGGCGATGGCGCAGGCGACGATGATCGCCAGGATCACGAGGCCGATGACCGCGCCGCGATTTTGCCGGAACCGGCTCCAGAACCCGCTCATTTGGTCAGCCTGATCCGGGGATCAACGATGACATAGAGGATGTCGGTGATCAGGTTGAACAGGAGGACCATCGCGGCGGAGACGAAGAACACGCCGAGGATGACATTGTAGTCGCGCTGGTTGATCGCCTCGAACATCAGCCTGCCGATGCCCGGCCAGGCGAAGACGGTCTCGGTGAGGATCGCGCCGCCGACGATCTGCCCGGCCTGCAAGCCGGCGAGGGTGATGACGGGCAACAGCGCGTTGCGCAGCACGTGGCGGCGCTGGACGACTGATTCGCGCAAGCCCTTGGCGCGCGCGGTCTTGACGAAATCGAGGCGCGAGACCTCCAGCATCGAGGCGCGGGTCATGCGCATGTAGATCGCGGTGAAGAACAGCCCCAGCGTGGTCGCGGGCAGGATCAGATGCTTGCCGACATCGAGCACGCGCTCGAAGCCGGTATAGTTGGCGCCGATGGTCTCGTAGCCGAAACCGGGCAGCCAGCCGAGCACGACCGAGAACAGAAGCACGGCCATCAGCGCGACCCAGAACAGCGGCGTGGCGTAGAACAGAAGCGCCAGCGTCGAGATGACCGTGTCCCACCAGGTTCCCTGGGCCTGGGCGGCGAGCACGCCGGCCAGCACGCCGAGCAGGATCGAGATCACGAAGGCCGTCGCGGTCAACAGAAGCGTCGCCGGCACCCGGTCCCAGATCAGCTCCGCCACCGGCATCTGCTGGCGGTAGGAGAAGCCGAGATCGAGCTGCACCGCGCCCTTCACATAGGTCCAGAGCTGCACCGCGAAGGGCTGGTCGAGGCCGAAGCGTTCGCGCAGGTCCTGCAGGAACTGTTCGTCCGCGGCACCCGCTTCGCCCGCCATGACGGCCGCCGGATCGCCCGGCGCGGCATGGATCAGCGCGAAGTTCAGAACGAGAATGGCCAGAAGAATGAATACGGCCTTCACGAGCCGCATGAGGATGAAGCCGAGCAAGATCGGGTTCCGTGCTGGAAAAGGGCCTCGTCCCGCCGCGCCGTGTCAGCACGGCGCGGCGGGACGGAGCGGGCAGGCTCAGTCGTTGGCGAACCAGGCGTCGCGCAGGCCGTCATTCACGCCGATGGCGGTGCTGACCGGGTTCTGCAGGTTGCACCGATAGATCGTCGGGAATTCGAGCTCCAGCAGCCAAGCCACCGGCACGTCGTCGACGATGATGTCCTGGACCTCGGAATAGAGTTCCTGCCGTTTGCCGGCATCGGCCTGGACGGCCGCTTCGGCGAACAACGCGTCGACCTCTTCGTTGACATAGCCCGAGACGTTGTTCCACGGGCTGCCGGGCGCGATGTTCGACGAGACATAGGTCCGCGATACGCCGAGCGCCGGGTCGCCATACTGGTAGAGATAGGTGAAGGCGAGGTCGAAGTCCCAGGCGCCCACCCGCTGGTTCCAGCCAGCCACGTCGGTGGCGACGATCTCGGCGTCAATGCCGACATCGGCGAGGTTCTGCTTGGTGGCCTCGGCCCAGCGCTGCCAGGTCTCGCCATAGGGCAGCGGCAGGAGCCGCAGCGTCTCGCCGTCATAGTCCGATTGGGCGAGATAGTCGCGCGCCGCGTCCGGGTCGAAGGAAATGTCCGGCGTATCGGCGTCGTGGAAGCGGGTCACCGAACTCACCGGTCCCGTGGCCAGCCTGCCATTGCCGTTCCACAGCGCGTCGCGGGCGAATTCGCGGTCGAGCGAGCGCATCACCGCCTTGCGCAGGTTCTCGTCCGTCATCGGGCCTTCATGCATGTTCATCCACAGCCAGGAGTGCGGGCCGAAGAATTCCCAGCCGGCATTGGTCGAGCACACATTGTCCATCGCCAGAAGGCGGGGGATGTCGAAATTCTCGACCGATCCGCCGGGCAGAAGGTCGACCTGGCCGGTTTCGAAGGCGACCGCGCGCGCCGCCGCGTCGGGGATTACCTGGTAGTAGATCTCATCGAGATAGGGCTTGCCGTCGAGATAATAGTCCTCGTTGCGCACCAGATGGATGTAGCTGCCGCGCTCCCATTCGTTGAACTTGAAGGGGCCGGTGCCGATCGGCGTGTTGTTGGCCGGATTGTTGGCGAAATCCGTGCCCTCATAGATGTGCTTGGGGATCATCGGCATGGTGCCGGTCTCGAAGATCCCGAGGAAGGGGCCGAAGGGCTGTTTCAGGGTGAAGACGACGGTCTTGTCGTCGGGCGCCTCGATCGAGTCCACGTGCACCAGCGAGGCGCGCAGGCGGGCATGGGTCTCGCGCAGGAACTCGTCGACCGAGAACACCACATCGGCCGAGGTGAACGGCGTGCCGTCATGCCACAGGACGTCGTCCTGCAGGGTGAACGTGTAGGTCAGCCCGTCGTCCGACACGGTCCATTCCTTGGCCAGCGACGGCATCGGGTTGAGGTCATGATCGTAGCGCAGCAGGCTCTCATAGATCAGGCCGGCGACCATCTGGGTCGGACCGTTCTGGATCAGGCCGAGCATCAGGCCCGGCGGCTCGGGCTGGATCACCGCGTTCAGCGTTCCGCCCCGGACGGGCTCTTCGGCGATGGCGGTCGCCGATGCCGTGGCCATCACGAGGGCCGTTGTGAGTAAGAGCAGTTTCTTCATCGCTATGTTCCCTGTTGGCTGGGTTTTCGGTCCGGTCCGGTCTTACTGCGCTAGATCCGGATAGTGCTTGAATGCAAGGCGCAGATAGGCCTCCCATTCGGGGTCGGGAATGTCGGGATTCCCGCGATTCCGGGTCATGTGGTCGTATTGGGAGGCGGTGAATTCGGCGAGTTCGGCCGACACCCGCCTTGGCGTCGCGCCGGACGCCATCAAGGCGAGCTGCGCCCTGCAGGTGCGTTCGAGATTGTACATCAGCGTGAAGGCCTCGCCGACGGTGCCGCCGCAGGTCATCAGGCCGTGATTGCGCAGGATCATCACCTTGGCGTCGCCGAGATCGGCGACCAGACGCTCGCGCTCGGCGAGGTCGAGCGCGATACCTTCATAATCGTGAAAGGCGATCCGGTCATGGAACTGGAGCGCCCACTGATTGAGCGGCAGGATGCCCTCTTCCGACGAGGACACCGCGACGCCGGCCACGGTATGGGTATGCAGCACGCAGCCGACATCGGGTCGCGCGGCATGGACGGCGCTGTGAATGGTGAAGCCCGCCGCATTGATGCCCTGGCCGAAATCGTCGCGCACGACATTGCCGTCGAGGTCGACGGTCACGAGATTGCCCGCCGTCACCTCGTCGAAGCGCAGCCCGAAGGGATTGATCAGAAAGCCGTGCTCGGCCTCGTCGGCCGGCGCGCGCGACGAGATATGGGTGAAGATGCTGTCGTCGAGGCCGAAATGCGCGACCAACCGATAGGCCGCGGCGAGGTCCAGCCTTTCGCGGGGGATGGTGGCGAGGGCGTCTTGCTTCATGTCACGAAGGTCCCGGCTGGCGTTCGACGTCGCCGGTCGGCCGAGCCTGCGCATCACCCCACGAACCATTGACGGACAAAGCGTAGCAACGGGTTCGGTGATGGAGAAATAACAGGAGTCTATCTCTCAGATAGTTTTCTGTTATGCCTTGGCCGGCGCCTCGGTGGCGAGAACCTCGCGGACGACCGCCGCGAACGCCGCCTCGGGCTCGCTCAGATGACGCGCCGGATCGCGAACGAAATACATGTCGGCGAAGAGTTTGGGGCCGGGCAGGTCGATCTGCCACAATGCCTCGTCGCGCACTTCCTGTCTGACGGCATGGACCGGCAGCACGCCGATCCCGACGCCCGTCGTGATCATCCGGCAGACCTCGGTGAAATCGCCGCTGGTGCCGCTGACCTGGCGGCCGATGCCGGCGCTGTCGCGTAGCGCGATCATCGGCTCGGGCGCGCGCCCCTCGGCGTCGCAGGAAAAGGCGATGAACGGTTCGTCGCGCAGTTCGGCCAGCGTCACGTCCCTGCGGCCGAACAGCGCGTGTTCGGCGCCACAGAACACGCCGTATTCGGCGCGCAGCATTAACTGGCAGTCGAGGCGCGACAGGGGGCGCGACATCAGGCAGACGCCGAAGGGCACGCTGCCGGCGGTCAGATTGTCGAGGATCGCATTGCTAGACGCGACCTGGATATCGAGCATCACCGAATGATGGCGCTGGTGCATCAGGCGCAGGATCTCGTCGAGCAGCGGGCTGCGCGCGCCGGTGACGACCTGTACGGCCACCACGCCAACGAGGTCGGAATGCAGCGCCTTGAGCTTCTCCTCGATACGCAGCGAGGCGTCGAACATCCGCTCCACCTCGGTCAGTACCACCTGACCGGCCGCCGTCAGTTCGAAATGCCTTTGGCCGCGCTTGACCAGCGCTTGGCCGAGGCGCTTCTCGAGCCGCTGCAACGCGGCGCTGACCGAGGGCTGGGACAGGCCTTGCGCCTTCGCCGCCCGGGTAACGCCCTGTTCGGTGGCGATGAAATAGAAGCTGCGCAGCAGCCCCCAATTCTCGGTGGCGCCGGTCAGATCCGCCGTCTTGGAAAACACATCGCTAATCATGGCATGGCTGTCATACTCTCCCGGACCCCGGCAAACGCGGCGACCGACGCGGGCAGGGGTCAGGCGAGCCTTTTCTCAAAGAAAACGCGGTTGAAGCCATCCTCGGTGCGGCGCGCCACCTCGACATAGCCGAGCCTTGGGTAGATCGAGAGATTTTCGGTCATCTTCTCATTGGTGTAGAGGTGGATGGCGGTCAGGCCTTGCCGCCGCGCCTTGTCCTCGCAGAAGGCGATCATCGCCTTGCCGACACCGCGCCCGGCTGCACGCGGCAGCACCGCGACGTTTTCCAGGAACATGTGGCCGTCGTCGGGGAAGAAGATGATGAAGCCCTGAAACGCATCCTGCGATCCGTCGGCCGCATCCATCGCGACATGGACCTGGCCGGCGGCGATCTGCGCCGCGAAATCCGCGACCATCGGGGCGGGTTTGCGTCCTATCCGCGGCACATAGCGGGCATAGGCCTGTTCCGCGCAGTCTCTGATGGCGGGTTCATCATCCATTGTCGCCGGACGGATCATGCCGAAGGGTCCTTTTCGCCAACCTGGCCCGCGTCGCGGTCGAAGCCAGGCACGACGGGCAAGTCACGGGTCGGGCGGTCGCGGAGAGCGCCGCAACCTAGCGCAACCGAAGAACTCGCGCGCGTTAATTCGAACATCTCGAAATCATTGCATATCTTCGTGCCGTCCGTGGAGAGCGCGGCATAATCCTCCTCAAAGGCTCGACCAGGCGCGTCGAGCGCAAGGGAGGACAAAAGATGACCAAAGACAAAGGCCTATTCGTTCCCGGTCTCGATCGCCGGCAGTTCATGGCCGGCACGGCGGCGGCGGGCGCGCTGGCGCTGTCCGGCACGTCGCTGCGCGCCGCCGAGCCGCAGCGCGGCGGCCGTTTCCGGCTCGGCCTCGCCCATGGCCAGACGAGCGACAATCTCGATCCGCATATCCGCAATAACGGCTTCACCCAGGAACTGTGCTACGGCTTCCACAACTGTCTGACCGAGATCGCGGCGGACGGGTCGCTTGTGCCGGAACTGGCCGAATCCTGGGAACCGTCCGACGATGCCTCGGTCTGGACCTTCCGGATTCGCGACGGCGTCGAGTTCCACAACGGCAAGACGCTCGACAGCACCGATGTCGCCAATTCGATCAACTATCATCGCGGCGAGGACAGCAAGTCCGAGGCGACGATCCTCGTTGATCCGATCATGGACATCGAAACCCCCGATGACCGCACGGTGCGCGTCACGCTGGAAAGCGGCAATGCCGACTTCCCCTTCCTGATGGCCGATCATCACCTGATCATCTGCCCGGCCACCGAGGACGGCATCGACTGGGAATCAGGCATCGGGACCGGCCCCTACGCCATGGACTCTTTCGAACCCGGCGTGCGCGCGTCGGGCACGCGCAATCCCAACTACTGGAAAGAGGGGCGGGCGCATTTCGACGCGGTCGAGTGGGTGGCGGTCGTCGATCCGGCGGCGCGGCAGAACGCGCTGATCTCGGGCGAGGTCGACGCCATCGACCAGGTGCCCGTCACGACCCTGCATCTGTTGAACCGGGCCGGCACGGTCCAGGTGCTCGAGATCAACGGCATGCTGCACTACACCTTCCCGATGTGGATGGAAACCGCGCCCTTCGACAATCTCGACGTGCGCATGGCGCTGAAGCTCGCCGCCGACCGGCAGCAACTGGTCGACACGGTGCTGCAAGGCCATGGATCGGTCGGCAATGACCAGCCGATCCCGCCCAATCATCGCTATTTCGCCGATTTGCCGCAGCGCGAACAGGATCTCGACAAGGCGAAATGGCATGTCCAGCAATCCGGCCTCGGTACGCTGTCGGTGCCGATCCATGCCGCCGAATCCGTCTTCCCCGGCGCCGTCGACGCGGCCGTTCTCTTGTCCGAACAGGCGCGCGCGGCCGGGATCGAGATCAATGTCGTGCGCGAGCCGAATGACGGCTACTGGTCGAATGTCTGGCGCAAGAAGCCCTGGTGCCTGAGCTATTGGGGCGGGCGGCCGACGGAAGACTGGATGTTCTCCTCGGCCTATCTCAGCACCGCTTCGGCCAATGAGACGGCGTTCAACAATTCACGCTTCGATCAGGTCGTTCTCGAAGCCCGTGGCACGCTGGACGAGGCCAAGCGCGCCGAGCTCTACCGCGAGGCGCAGCTCCTGGTGCGCGACGATGGTGGCACGCTGATCCCGATGTTCGCCAACCACATCCATGGTCTCGCGCCAACCGTCGCGCATCCCGAGACCGTCGCCGGCAACTGGCAGTTCGACGGCCACCGGGCGACCGAGCGCTGGTGGTTTACAGGCTGACCTGACACCGTGATGCCGGCGCGGACCATCCGCGCCGGCGGTTCGATCATCCACGATCTCGACCCAAGTTCGGGACGGCGCGCGGTCGCCGTTCCGTCCCGTCTTGCTGTTTCAAGACAACCGCGAAGGTGAGCCGGCCATGCAGCCTAATTTCCTGATCATTCAGGCTGATCAACTGACATCTCAGGTCCTTGGCGCCTATGGCCGGCCGATTGCCAAGACCCCTCATCTCGATCGCCTCGCCGACCAGGGGACGGTGTTCCTGAACAGCTATTGTTCCTATCCGCTGTGCGGTCCGTCGCGCATGTCGATGATGACCGGCCGCCTGGCATCGCGCGTTGGAGCATTCGACAACGCGGCCGAGTTTCGCTCCGAGCTTCCAACCTTCGCGCATTACCTGCGCGCGCGCGGCTACCGCACGACGCTTTCGGGCAAGATGCATTTCGTCGGCGCCGATCAGTTGCACGGCTTCGAGGAGCGTCTGACCTCGGACATCTATCCCGGAGATTTCTACTGGACGGAAAATCTCGAAACCCGGGATCGCAAGCACAAATCAGATGCACGCCAGGTGCTGCAATCGGGCGTCTGCGACCGGTCGGTGCAGATCGACTATGACGAATTGGCGGTATTTCGCGCCCGCCAGCATCTGTGGGACCTGGCCCGCCGCGAGGACAATCGGCCCTTTTGCCTTTTCGTCTCTCTGACCCACCCGCATGATCCGTTCTACTGCTTCGAGGAGCATTTCAATCGTTATCGCGATGACGAGGTTCCGCTGCCGCGCGTCGATCGCCTGCCGACACAGCAGGCCGACCCGCTGTCACGCTTCAACATCGAACGCCATGAATTGTTGCGCGACTTCGATCCCGAACAGATCCGCAAGGCGCGGCGCGCCTATCTCGGGTCGGTCTCCTATGTGGACGATTTGATCGGCAACCTCATGAGCACGCTGTCGCAGGCTGGTTACATCGACAATACGATTGTTGTTGTTCTCGGCGATCATGGCGAGATGCTCGGCGAGCGGGGGATGTGGTTCAAGCGCCATTTCTTCGACTGGGCCGCGACCGTGCCGATGGTTTTCTGGGGACCGAACCTGCTGCCATATGGTCGACGCAGCGAGAACGTCACCCTGATGGATCTTCTGCCGACCCTGCTGACATTGTCCGGCATGGAAGAGCCTGAGCCGGTCGACGCGCTCGATGGGCGCGACCTGGTCCCCCTGTTCGGCGACACGCGACCTGCGAACTGGGACAATGTCGCGCTTGCCGAGATCATGAGCGACGGGCTCGCGGCGCCGGTATTCATGCTGCGCCGTGATGACTGGAAGCTTATCTGGGGGCCGGACCATCCAGCGCAGCTCTACGATCTGGCCGTCGATCCCGACGAAATGGTCAATCTCGCCGACGAAACGGGACCGCAATCAGACCGATTGGTGGCGATGCGTGCGGAAATGGAAAAGATTTGGGATGCGGACTCGCTTCAGGCCGAGATCGACCTGTCGATCAGGCGCCGGCTTCTGATCCGACGCGCGTTCGACGTCGGTGTCTTTCCGCGTTGGGATTACACTCCGCCCGTCGATGAGCATGCGCGCTGGTGCCGTACCGGGTCTGACTATACCGCCTGGGCCTTCAACGTGATCAATCCCCGTTGAAGGCACCGGGGGGTGGCCAAACCGGCATAGGGTTGCCCGCCATGCCGCGGCGTCTCGCACTGTCATGTTCCCGGTTTCCGCGTTGCCCGTGATCATCGCCCGGCGGACCGCTCGGCGAAAGCCGTGGCCATGGTTTGACGGCTAGCCCATGACCTTTCCGATCGCGGGGGCGTCATGCGATGGATCTGATATCATGCGTCGCCAAGAAGCTTCTTGAGAGACGGAGGTCCGGTGTTCGGTCTGCTTGGTCTGTTCGGAAAATCCAAGGCGCTGACGGCGCTCGATGCGGAACTGCGCGAGGCGGGGCTGCATCCGCATCTTCTACACGACTCGGTCAAGCTGACCCTGTTGCGGCTGGTCCCCGAGGTGCCTGGCACCGGCCATCAGGACAGGCTGCGCGAACCGGCGCGGCTTCTCGCTTACTGCATTCTCGGGCCGGAGGATTTCCGCGAGGCGACATCGCCGGACCTCGCCCAAGCCGTCGAGGAGCGTCTGGAGGCGGTCCTCGATACATCGGACTCGCGCGATGCCGAGATCGTGCTTCTGGCGCTCACCACCGGCAATGCCGATCCGGCCATCGCGGCGCGTTTCGACGTCGAGACCTGACGCGTCACCGACGGGCGCATCGATCGCCGGGCGCTAGCGCGGGTCCTTGTGGAAACCGTCATCCGCGCGCCGTTTCCCAATTCCCCTTCCGGTTGGTCCGTGGTTAGAACCGCGCGGAGAGACTGGATGCCAAGCGGATCCGCGCCCGGCGGACCCGGCGAAGGAGATGACCGATGACCATGCAGCCGAAGATCGATGAGCTATTGGCGAACCTGTCGCCGTCGCCGACGGCGCGGCCGATCACCGTGGCTTTCGGCGACGGCATTGGGCCGGAGATCATGTATGCCGCCTTGCGCGTCCTGATCGAGGCCGGGGCCGATCTCGCGCTCGAACCGATCGAGATCGGCGAGAAGCTCTATCTCGCCGGCAATACCGCCGGCATCGCGGCCGACAGCTGGGAGTCGCTGCGTCGCACCAAGGTCTTCCTCAAGGCGCCGATCACCACGCCGCAGGGCGGTGGCTATAAGAGCCTCAACGTCACGATCCGCAAATCGCTCGGCCTGTTCGCCAATGTTCGCCCCTGCGCGGCCTATGCGCCCTTCGTCAAGACCCGGCATCCGGGGATGGATCTCGTCATCGTGCGCGAGAACGAGGAGGATCTCTATGCCGGTATCGAACACCGCCAGACCGACGACGTCTATCAGTGCCTGAAGCTCATCAGCCGGCCGGGCACCGAGCGGATCATGCGCTACGCCTTCGACTATGCCCGCGCGCAAGGACGCAAGAAGGTGACGTGCTTTTCCAAGGACAACATCATGAAGCTGACCGACGGCCTGTTCCACAAGGTCTTCGACGAGGTTGGCGCCGCGTATCCCGAGATCGAGAAGGAACACTGGATCGTCGATATCGGCGCCGCCAAGCTGGCCGATGCGCCGGAACAGTTCGACGTGATCGTCCTGCCCAATCTCTATGGCGATATCCTGTCGGACGTGGCGGCTGAGATCGCCGGATCGGTCGGCCTCGGCGGGTCGGCTAATATCGGCGAACATGTCGCGATGTTCGAGGCCATTCACGGCTCGGCGCCGACGATCGCCGGCCAGGACATCGCCAATCCGTCGGGGCTGCTGCTCGCCGGTGTTCAGATGCTGTGCCATATCGGCCAGGGCGAGGTAGCCGAGAAAGTGCACAACGCTTGGCTCGCAACGCTCGAGGATGGCGTCCACACGGGCGAGATCTACGACCCCGCGACCTCGACGGAAAAGGTCGGCACGGCTGGTTTCGCCGATGCGGTCATCGCCCGGCTCGGCGCCCGGCCAAAGACGCTGAAGCCGGTGACCTATGCGAAATCCGATGCCGGATGGGCGATGCCGGCGCCGGCGCCGAAACCGCGCGGTGTGAAGAAGATGGTCGGCGTCGACGTTTTCGTCCATGCCGACGGCAAGACGCCGGATGCGGTCGCCGACATGCTCGTTTCGGCCTCGGCGCCTGTCGTGGCGGACGCCGCCGAACTGACGATGATCTCCAATCGCGGCGTCAAGGTCTGGCCCCAGGGCATGCCGGAAACCTTCTGCACCGACCATTGGCGGGCACGGTTCGAGGCAAAGGCCGGCGGCGAGATCGACCATGCCCTGGTCGCGGCGCTGCTGGCCCGGCTTGCTGCCGAGGGCGTCGACTTCATCAAGACCGAGGGCCTTTTCACCTTCGACGGTGTGCCAGGCTTCTCGCTGGGGCAGGGGCAGTAGCCGGCACATCGGCCGGGCGGCAGTCGCCGCCCGCGCTCAGTGCCGGATGACGATCCGCGTATTGCCCGGTCCGTGCCGGCGCACGAGATCGTAGAGCCGGCGCGCATGCTCGGTCCTGAGCCTGATGCAGCCATGCGATGCTGGCCGGCCGAGCGCGCTCACGTGATTTGTGCCGTGAATGGCGTAGCCGCCGCGAAAGAAGATCGAATAGGGCATCGGCGCGCCGTCATATTTGATCGAGAAATAGCGCCGATACATGCGCGTCGGTCGATAGCTGCCGGTCGGCGTGCGGTAGTTCCGGCGTCCGGTCGACACGGCCCAGCTATGGCTGCGCGCGCCATTCACATAGACGCGCATGCGCTGGTCGGACAGATCGACGCGGACGGTGACGCCGGCGAGCGCCGGGGCGGCCGGCGCGGCAAGCGTGATGGCGACCGCCAAAACGGCGGTGGCGATGATCAAGGACAGGCGTCCCAGCATCCTTCCTCTCCCGAAGGGCCCCGCTTGTCATGTACCTCCGCCGCGCCGTTAGTATCGCGCCATTCGACAGATTGTTCCTGGGGTTAGATCAAACCGCCGGGATTTGCGGCATGGATCGCGTCCGGCCACTTGTCATGGGGCGCCGTGACGCCTCATCAGATCCTGGAATCGTTCCACTTTGTCTTGGCGTGTGGCCGGCGCATCGGATAGAGGAACCGGATGAGGCCCCGCGGTGGCGGGCCGTTACGGCGCAATCGCGTTTTCCGGAGGCTGTGCGATGACCTTGCTGATACTGGGCCTGATTGTCTTCATCGGGGCGCATGCCGTGCCGATCTTCGCGCCGCAGCGGCGCGCCATGGTCGAGCGCTATGGCGAGATGTCGGTCAAGGGCCTGGTCGGCCTGTTGTCCCTCGTCGGCATTGTCGCGATCTTCGTCGGCTATGGTCAGGCCCGTTTCAGCGGCATTCCGCCGCTCTACCAGCCGCCCTTCTGGATGGGGCATATCACGCTGGTTCTGATGATCCCCTCGATCATCCTCCTGGTCGCGGCCTATGTGCCGTGCCGGATCAAGGCCTGGACCAAGCACCCCATGCTGGCGAGCATCAAGATCTGGGCGGTGGCGCATCTTCTCGCCAATGGCGAGGTGCAGAGCGTCCTTCTGTTCGGCAGTTTCCTCGTCTGGGCCATCGTCGCGCGTATCTCGGCCAAGAGGCGCGAGCGCAACGGCTATCTGACGCCATATACCCTGCCGGCGGACACGCCGGCGGCCAATGACCTGATCGTCGTGGTCATCGGGGCGACGATCTATGTGGCGATCCTGCTGTGGCTGCATCAGCTCCTGTTCGGCATGCCGGTGATGCCGGGCTGACGGCATCCAAGGGCGCTTGCCGCATTATCGCCGTTGTTGTCGCCCTTCTGTGACCTTCCGGCCTTGGGCGTAACGGTTGATTGCGTCTTGTGCCCGAGGCAACTAAGAAACGACCGATCGTCGGCGAGACCGACATAGGGCGTGTGATTCCAGGATCATCGCGCCGGCCGGCGGCGCGGGGGCTTGTGCCGCAGCCGGCGCCGCCTGGGACGGGGTTTGAGAGTTTAGATGTCCGATATTTTCCGTGAGGTCGATCAGGATCTCCGCCAGGAGCGCTACAAGGCGCTGTGGCAGCGCTATGGCTGGATCGTGATCGCCCTGGCGCTCGCCATCGTCATCGGCGTCGGCGGTTACCGCTTCTGGGATTGGTATCAGACGCGGCAGGCGGCCCAGTCCGGAGAAGCCTTCCTCGACGCGGTCGATGTGGCGCGCGCCGGCGATCATGGTGTCGCCGCCGAGGCCTTCGGCGCGCTCGCCGATCGAGGCGGCGATACGGCCCTCCTGGCCCGCTTCCGCGCGGCCTCGGCGCAGGCCTCGGCCGGCGATGTGGCGGGCGCGATCGCGGGCTTCGACGCGATCGCCGGCGACACCGGCGCCGACGAACTGGTGCGTCAGGCGGCTGCCATTCGCGCCGGCTATCTTCTGATCGATACCGCGAGCCCGGAAGAAGTGGCGGCCCGTATCGGCGATCTGACCGAGGACAATTCGCCGTTTCAGGCCATGGCACATGAGATTATCGGCGCCACCGCCTACCGGGTCGGCGCGCTTGACGATAGCCGCCGCGCCTATGCCGCCATCACCGGTGATCTCGGCGCGCCCGTCGATCTGCGTCGCCGGGCCGAACGCATGCTCGGCCTTCTGGCCGGGCAGGGCGTCGGGGCGCCCGCGACGGAAGAGATGGCCACGCCCGCCGGATCTGAAGCCAGCGAGCCCGGTGACGAGGACGCGGCGGCGACGGAGGCCGGCCAATGAGCGCGCGGGGATTGTCAGGCCGTTATCTGCCAGGCTGGCTTCTGGTCCTGCCCGTGGCGTTCGTCCTGGCCGGCTGTTCCGGTTTCGACATCAGCGACCTGGCCTCGCCGTTCCGCTCCGATGATCCGCGCATGGCCGGCGATCGGCGCCCGGCGCTGGCCGATAGCGGCCAGATCGGCGAGGTGACCGGCGAGCCCGCGACGATCGGCGCCGCCACGCTGAACGCCAACTGGCCGAATGCCGGCGGGCCGGCGACCAGCGCGCCGGGCAATTCGGCCGCCGGCAGCGGACAGGTCGCCTATACCGCCTCGATCGGGCGCGGATCGGGCCGGCGCGCCCGCATTTCGGCGACGCCTGTCGTCAACCAGGGCATCCTGGTCGCGATCGACGGCAATGGCGCTGCCACGGCGCTGCAAGCCTCGAGCGGCAGCCGTGCCTGGAGCGTCGATCTGATGCCCGATGGCGAGGATGTCGGCATCATCTATGGCGGAGGGCTCGCATCCGATGGCGGGCGGGTCTTCGTCAACACGCCGTTCGGCGAGGCCGTGGCGCTTGATCTCGCCTCGGGCAATCTGCTGTGGACGGCCGATTTGCCCGAGCCGACGCGCGGCGCGCCGACGGCTGCCGGCGGGCGCGTCTACATCATTTCCGCCAATAACGTCATCTATGCGCTCGAACAGGAAACCGGCGCCATCGTCTGGAGCTTCGACGGCATTCCGGAACGTTCCGGCCTCTTGGCCAATTCGAGCCCGTCGGTATCGGGCAACCGGGTCGTCGTGCCCTTCACCTCGGGCGAGATCCTGACCTTCGACGCCGAAACGGGCGAGGGCATCTGGTCCGCCCAGCTTGCCGGCCAGAGCCGCTTCACGGCCGTTTCCGGTTTTTCCGACGTCGCCGCCCGGCCAGTGATCTCCGATGGGGTGGTCTATGCCATCAGCGTCTCGGGCAATCTGATCGCGACCCGTCTCGATGACGGCAACAGGCTGTGGGGCAACGGGCTGGCCAGCGCCCATACGCCGGCGGTGTCCGGCGACAGCCTGTTCGTTGTCACGCTGACCGGCGATGTGGCGGCCGTCGATCGCGAGACCGGCGCGGTGCGCTGGGATCTCAGGCTGACGAGCGAGGAGCGCGCGAGCTGGGTCGGCCCGCTTCTCGCCGGCAATGCGCTGTGGATCGGCTCGTCGACGGGGCGCCTCGTTCGCGTCGATCCGGCGAATGGTCAGGTGATCAGCGATACCGAATTCGGCAATGCGATCAACATCCCGCCGATCGCGGCCGGTGGTGTGGTCTATATCCTCGACGATAGCGGGCGCATCACCGCGTTGAACTGAGCGCCCGCCGCGATACCGGGTCGTTTATCCGGCGCGCGATAACCGCCGGCGCATGACAAAGCGCCGGCCATGCCCTAAACGAACGCCATGATCCCGCGCATCGCCATTGTCGGCCGTCCCAATGTCGGCAAGTCGACGCTGTTCAACCGCATTGTCGGCCGCCGTCTCGCCCTGGTCGACGACCAGCCGGGCGTGACCCGTGACCGGCGCGAGGGCGAGGCCCGGATCGGCGAGGCGGAGGTCATCGTCTTCGATACCGCGGGTCTCGAAGAGGCGGCCGCCGAGACGCTCGAAGATCGCATGCGCCAGCAGACCGAACTGGCGATCGACGGCGCCGACATCATCCTGTTCCTGTTCGATGCACGCGCCGGCGTGACGGCGACGGACCGGCATTTCGCCGACCTCCTGCGCCGGCGCGGCGCCGACGTGATCCTGGTCGCCAATAAGAGCGAAGGCCGGCAAGGCGAGATCGCGGCTCTTGACGGGTTCAGCCTCGGCCTCGGCGATCCGGTGGCGTTGTCCGCCGAGCATGGCGAGGGGATCGGCGTGCTCTATGCCGAAATCCTCGACCGGATCGCCCGGCTCGAAGAGACCGGCGCCAACGACAGCGAAGGCGCTGACGGAGCGACCGGCGATCGCGCTCCTGGCGACAAGGCGCTGCGCATCGCGGTCGTTGGCCGTCCCAATGTCGGAAAGTCGACCCTGATCAACCGGCTGATCGGCGAGGAGCGGCTCCTGACCGGCCCCGAAGCCGGCATCACCCGTGATTCGATCGCCGTCGACTGGCGGATTGGCGCGCGGCCCGTGCGGCTCTTCGATACCGCCGGCATGCGCCGCCGCGCCAAGGTGCAGGCCAAGGTGGAAAAACTCTCGGTGGCCGAGACCCTGCGCGCCATCCGCTTCGCCGAAGTCGTGGTCCTGCTGGTCGATGCCACGGCCCCCTTCGAGAAGCAGGATCTGCAGATCGCCGATCTCGTGGTGCGCGAGGGCCGGGCGCTCGTCATTGGCCTGAACAAATGGGACCTGCTGCCCCCCGCCGAGCGCGACCGGACGCTCGCCACACTCCGCGAAGAGGCGGAAAGGCTCCTGCCGCAGATTCGCGGCGTCGATCTGGTGCCCGTCTCCGGTCATACGGGAAAGGGCTTCGGCAAGCTCACGACTGCGATCGAACAGGCGGAAGCGCGCTGGAACATGCGGGTGCCGACCGCGCGTCTGAACCGCTGGTTCGGCGAGGTCGCCGAGCGCCATCCGCCGCCGGCAGTGCGCGGCCGGCGCATCAAGCTGCGCTATCTGACCCAGGCCAAGGCGCGGCCACCGACCTTCGTCCTGTTCGCCAGCCAAGGCGATGCGCTGCCCGAGGCCTATCGGCGTTATGTCGTCAACGCGCTGCGCGAGACATTCGGCCTCGACGGCATGCCGATCCGGCTGATGGTGCGCAAGCCCGACAACCCGTATGCCGAGCGGCGGCGCAAATAGCCGCTTTTCAGATTTTTGTCGTGGCGGGCTTAGGCCCCGTCGCCATGGCGGACGAGCCCGCCGGTTCCGATCCAGTCCGGCGCGAGAAGCGGCAACAAGGCCTTGGCCGGCTCGATGGGGTCGTTGAGCGCCGACTTGTCCTCTCCCGGATAGGCCTGATGGCGCAGGGCCGTCGCCATGGGCCCTGGATCGTAAAGCGTCACGCGCACCGGCGTCTTGGCCGTTTCTGCGGCATAGCTTTCGACCAGCTTCTCGAGCGCGGCCTTCGACGCCGCATAAAGCGACCAATAGGCATCCGACAGCGCGGCCGAACGGTCGGTGACGAAGACCGCGCGACCAGCCTCCGACTGGCGCAGGAGCGGCGCCAGCGAGCGGATCAGCCGCCAGTTCGCCGTGACATTGACCGCGAAGGTTCTGTCCCAGACGCGCGGCTTGATATGGCCGATCGGCGACAACACACCCAACTGCGCGGCCGCCCCGACCAGTCCGTCGATCCGCCCGAAACGGTCGAACAGCGCCGAGCCGAGCCGGTCGATGCCGTCGACATCGGTCAGGTCGAGCGGCACCAGCGTGGCCGCGCCGCCGTCGGCGGTGATCTCGTCGTCGAGTTCCTCGAGCGCGCCGGACGTGCGCGCGATCAGGACCAGATGATGCGCCGGCCCGGCGAGCGCGCGCGCGACCGCACGGCCGAAGCCGCGCGAGGCACCGGTCACGACGATGATGCGCTGGGTCGGGGGCGTCACGCCGACTCCGCCAGGAGCGACAGCTGCCGGACATCCTCCTCGCCCGACTGGTCGGTCAGATGGGTCGGATAGTCGCCGGTGAAGCAGGCGTCGCAATATTGCGGCAGTTCGTTGTTGCGCCTGGCTTCGCCGACCGCGCGATAGAGCCCGTCGATCGTCAGGAAGGCGAGGCTGTCGACACCGATATGCCCGGCCATGTCGGCGACCGACATTTGCGAGGCGAGGAGTTTTGACTTTTCCGGCGTGTCAACGCCGTAGAAACAGGAATCGGTGGTCGGCGGGCTGGCGATCCGCATATGCACTTCCCGCGCGCCGGCCTCGCGCACCATCTGCACGATCTTGATCGAGGTAGTGCCGCGCACGATGGAATCGTCGACGAGCACGATGCGCTTGCCCTCCAGCGTCTTGGCATTGGCGTTGTGCTTCAGCTTGACGCCCATATTGCGCACCTGGTCGGTCGGCTCGATGAAGGTGCGCCCGACATAGTGGTTGCGGATAATGCCGAGTTCGAACTCGATGCCTGCTTCCTGGGCGAAGCCGAGGGCGGCCGGCGTGCCCGAATCGGGCACCGGAATGACCATGTCGACATCGGCCGGCGCCTCGCGCGCCAGTTCGGCGCCGATCCTCTTGCGCACGCCATAGACGTTGAGCCCGTCCATCATCGAATCGGGTCGGGCGAAATAGACGAATTCGAAGATGCAGAACCGGTTGGGGGCCGCCGCGAAGGGGCGGTGGCTTTCGATGCCATCCTCGGTGATGACGACGAGTTCGCCCGGCTCGATATCGCGCACATAGTCGGCGCCGATGATGTCGAGCGCGCAGGTCTCGGATGCCAGGATATGCGCGCCGTCGAGCTTGCCGAGCACCAGCGGGCGCACGCCATAGGGGTCGCGGCAGCCGATCAGCTTCTTCTCTGACAGGCCGACAATGGCATAGGCGCCCTCGACCTGGCGCAACGCGTCGACCAGCCTGCCGACCAGCGAGTTCTGCGTGCTGGTCGCCGTCAGGTGGATGATGGTCTCGGTGTCCGAGGTCGACTGGAAGATCGAACCCTGATGCTGCAATTGGCGCTGCAGCGCGCGCGCATTGGTGAGATTGCCGTTATGCGCCACCGCGAAGCCGCCGCCGGCGAATTCGGCGAACAAAGGCTGCACATTGCGCAGGACCGGGGCGCCGGTCGTCGAATAACGATTGTGCCCGATCGAGCGGTCGCCCTTGAGCCGGTCGATGACGCTGGCCTCGGTGAAATTGTCGCCGACGAGGCCGATATGGCGCTCGGAATAGAATTGCCGGCCGTCATAGGACACGATGCCGGCGGCTTCCTGACCGCGATGTTGCAGGGCATGCAAGCCGAGCGCCGTCAGCGCGCCGGCGTCGTGATGGCCGAAAATGCCGAAGACGCCGCATTCCTCGCGGAACTTGTCGTCGCGAAACCCGTCCTCGCGCGGCGTGCCGTCGCGCGGCCTGTCGATAGTGCCTTGCGCTTTACTGCGCATTGCCATCGCTTTCGATCAATCCCTCGATGCCGGTGGTCTGGCCATCGGCCTGCGTGGCGCCCTGTGTGGCATCACCATTCGGCGGTGCGCCGTTGCCGCCCTCGTTGAGGCCTTCGAGACTGCCGCGCACCCGGTCGAGAATGGCCTGTTCAGGGTCTTCCGGCAACATGGCGATGAGCTGGTCTCCGGCATTTTCCAGAAGCGGACGGGCCCGGGCATCGCGCACCCAGTCGGGCTGCTGGTCGAGCGGCACCAGCCAGGCGAAGAACAGATAGGCGATGACGACGAGGAGCAGCCCGCGCGCCAGACCGAACAGGAAGCCGAGCGATCGGTCGAGCGCGCCGATCCGGCTATCGAGGATGAGATCGGACAGGCGCACCGTGATCAGCGAGACGAGGATGAGGGTGACGATGAAGATGCCGCCCGCCGTGAGCGCGTCGGCCAGCCAGTTTGGGTCGAGTTGCTCGCGCGCCATCGGCTGAAGGCGGGGGAACAAAAGCAGGGTTGCCACCGCCGCGGCGATCCAGCTGCCGATCGCCAGCACCTCGCGCGTGAAGCCCCGCACCATCGCGAGGATGGCGGACACAAGCATGACGACGATGAGGATCACGTCCAGCCCGGTGATCATCGTGGGGTCCCATCTTGCCGTTCAGTGAGGGGAAGCGCTCGGGGCGGAACCTATAGCGCTTCGATCATGCACTCAAGTCGTTCTCTGCGTCCCTTGGGGGCCAGGCCGTGATCCGCCATGCCGCGCCGCCGCCGCGTCGGGCGCGGGGCTTGGCGCCGTGGCCGCCACCATGGCGACGAGATCGGGCAGGGTGGCGACGCCCGACAGCTCGAGGCCGGAGGCCATGGCTTTGCGATCGAGCCCCGATTCGGGCAGGACCGCGCTATGAAAGCCGAGCTTTTCCGCTTCCTTGAGCCGCGCCGGCGTCTGGCCGACCGCGCGCACCGTGCCCGACAGACCGATTTCGCCGAGAAAGGCCCGGTCGGGCGGCAAGGGCGCTCGGCTGAGCGAGGAGACGAGGGCGGCGGCGACCGCCAGATCGGCCGCCGGCTCCTGAATGCGCAAGCCGCCCGCGACATTCAGAAAGACGTCGTGGCTCGCCAGCCTGAGACCGCAATGGGCGTCGAGCACCGCGAGTATCATCGACAGCCGGTTCGAATCCCAACCGAGCACCGCGCGGCGCGGCGATGCGAGACTCGATGGCGCGACGAGCGCCTGCACCTCGACAAGGAGCGGCCGGCTGCCTTCCATGCCGGCGAAAACGGCCGACCCCGGCGTCGCGCCGTCGCGGTCGCCGAGAAAGAGCCGCGACGGATTGGCCACCTCGCGCAATCCCCCGCCGGTCATCTCGAAGACGCCGATCTCGTCGGTCGGCCCGAAGCGGTTCTTCACCGCGCGCAGGATCCGGAACTGATGGCTCGGGTCACCCTCGAAATAGAGCACGCCGTCGACCATGTGCTCGACCAGCTTGGGACCGGCGATCTGGCCGTCCTTGGTGACATGGCCGACGAGGATGACGGCGGCGCCGGATTTCTTGGCGTAGCGGATCATGGTCTGGGCGGCGGCGCGCACCTGACCGACGGTGCCGGGCGGCGATTCGATGGCATCCGTCCACAGCGTCTGGATCGAATCGACGATGACCAGATCGGGCGCGGCATCGCGCCCGAGCCCGCCGAGCACGGTCTCAACATGGGTTTCCGGCGCCAGGTCGAGCGGCGCGTCGAGCAGGCCGAGACGGTCCGCGCGCAGGCGTAGTTGCGCAACGGCTTCCTCGCCCGACACATAGATGATGCGATGGCCCGCGCGGGCGAGATGGGCGGCGACCTGCAGGACGAGCGTCGACTTGCCGATCCCAGGTTCGCCGCCGATCAAAAGCGCCGAGCCGCGCACCAGCCCGCCACCCGCGACGCGGTCGAGTTCGGCGATGCCCGTCGTGATGCGCGGGGCGTCCTCGGTCGTGCCCGACAACGGCACCAGGAGATCGCCGCCGCGCGTCTGGCCCTTTGCCGCGCGCTTCGCGCCACCCGACGCGACGGGCGCTTCCGGCGCCATCTCGACGATGGTGTTCCATGCGCCGCATTGATCGCAGCGCCCGGCCCAGCGCGCCGTGACCGCCCCGCAGTTCTGGCAGACGAATTGAGGCCCGCGTCGCGCCATCAGGCGGGCATCGGCCGCGCGCCGGGCCGAAGCTCCTCGACGACCCGGCCGTCGCGCAGATAGCGCCGGGCGAAGCGGCGGCCGAGGCTCGTCAGGACCTCATAGCCGATCGTGCCGGCGCGGTCGGCATAGTCATCGACGGTCAGATCATCGCCGAAGAAGCTCGCCACCGCGCCGCGTCCGACCATGTCGGGAGGCAGGTCGGTGACGTCGACGGCGATCAGATCCATCGACAAACGTCCGAAGATCGGTGCCCGGTGTCCGCCGATCGTCACGCTGGCGCCTTCCCGCGTGTCATTCGACGAGGCGGCCCGCAGAAGCCCGTCCGCATAGCCGACAGACAACAGCGCGATCCGGCTGTCGCGCCTAGGCGTATGCGTCGCGCCATAGCCGACGGGATCGCCTTTTGCGACGGTGCGCACGCGCAGGACATGCACGTCGAGCGAGACGGCCGACCGCATCGGATTGGCGCTGCCGTCGTGCACCGCGCGGCCGCCATAGGCGGCGACGCCCGGCCGCACCATGTCGAAATGGCTTTCGGGTAGCGTCAGCGTGGCCGGTGAATTGGCCAGCGAGGTCGGCATAGCCGGAAGTTTCGCCCGCATGGCATCGAACCGGTCCATCTGCACCCGGTTGCGCGGATGGCCCGGCAGGTCGGCGCACGCGAAATGGCTCAGGACGAGCGCGGGGTCGAAGGCCGTCAGCAGGTCGGGGCGGGCGGCCAGCGCATCGACCTCGCTCGCCTCTAGCCCGAGCCGGTGCATGCCGCTGTCGAGATGGATCGCGGCCGAGCCGTGGGCGCCCGTCGCCGCGCAAAACGCGGCCCAGTCCTCGATCTCGGGCAGCGACCCGAGAACCGGCCGGATGTCATGGCGGTCGAGATCGTGGCCGCTGCCGGGGATGAAGCCGTCGAGCATATAGACCGCCGGGGCCGCGCCGAGATGGGCGCGCAGGCGGGCCGCTTCGTCGAAGGTCGCGACGAAGAAGGTGCGGCAGCCGGCGCCCGACAGCGCCGCGCCGGCCTGTTCGAGGCCTATGCCATAGCCATTGCCCTTGACGACGCCGGCGGTTTCCGCCCGGCCCGACAGCCGGTCCAGATGGCGCCAATTGTCGGCGACGGCGTCGAGATCGATGGTCAACAAGCCCGGCACGGTCGGCGGGATCGGATTGGCGTCCGCCGGCAGGTCCCGGCCTTTCGGCGCGAAGCGTCCTGTTTCGTTCACTCAAGCGGCTCCGGATAATGGTCGGTCGGCGCGTAATTGCCGAACCGCGTCACATCGGCCTGGAACTGCAGCATGATCGTGCCCGTCGGGCCGTGTCGCTGCTTGCCAATTATCAGTTCGGCCAGGCCGTGCGCCTTGGCGATTTCTTCCTCCCATTTCAGGAATTCCTCGGTGCCTTCCTTCGGCTTCTTGTTCTTGAGATAATATTCCTCGCGATAGACGAATAGGACCACATCGGCATCCTGTTCGATCGAGCCGGATTCGCGCAGATCCGACAGTTGCGGGCGCTTGTCGTCGCGCGATTCCACCTGGCGCGACAATTGCGACAGCGCCAGAACCGGCACGTTAAGTTCCTTCGCCAAGGCCTTGAGCCCGGTGGTGATTTCGGTGATCTCCTGAACCCGGCCTTCCTGCGCGCGTCGGCTCGATCCCTGGATGAGCTGCAGATAGTCGACAATGAGCATGTCGAGGCCGCGCTGGCGCTTCAGGCGGCGGGCGCGGGCAGTCAGTTGCGCCATGCTGAGGCCGCCGGTCGCGTCGATGAAGAGCGGCAACGATTGGATCATATGGGCGGCGTCGACGATACGGTCGAATTCGTCGCGGGTCGTCTTGCCGCGCCGTATGGTCTCCGACGACACCATGGCTTGTTCCGACAGGATGCGGGTGGCGAGCTGTTCGGCCGACATTTCGAGCGAGAAGAAGCCGATGATGCCGCCATCGGCGGTGCGTGGGTGCCCGCTGGCATCGGGCTCGGCGCGATAGGCGCGGGCGATGTTGAAGGCGATATTGGTGGCGAGCGACGTCTTGCCCATGCCCGGCCGGCCGGCGAGGATGACGAGGTCGGAGGGCTGCAACCCGCCCATCTTCTCGTCGACATCCTTGAGCCCGGTCGACAGGCCCGACAGGTGCCCGTCGCGCTCATAGGCGCGCTGGGCCATGTCGACGGCATCGCGCAACGCGTCGCCGAAGCCGAGGAAGCCGCCGCCATATTTGCCGGTCTCGGCAAGCTCGTAGAGCCGCTGTTCGGCCTGGTCGATCTGAGTCTGCGGCGTCAGGTCGGGATCGGCGTCGAAGGCCGTGTTGACTACGTCCTCGCCGAGCGCGATCAGCGTCCGGCGCAAGGCGAGGTCATAGACCGACCGGCCATAGTCCTCGGCATTGATGACGGTGGTCGCGGCGGCCGCGAGCCGCGCCAGATAGACCGGCACCGGCACGTCGCCGATCGGCTCTTCCTGCTCCATGAAGGTCTTGAGCGTGACCGGCGTCGCGGTCTTCGACGCCCGGATCAGGGTCGCCAGCGTCTGATAGATGCGCTGGTGCAGGGGGTCGTAGAAATGTTCCGCGCCGAGGAAATCCGAAACGCGGTAGAAGGCCTCGTTATTGACCAGGATCGCGCCGAGAAGCGCCTGTTCGGCCTCGATATTGTGCGGCGGGGTGCGATAGGCCGGTTCGCTCGGCGGAGCAACGGCTTCGAGATGCGGCTGGGCCATCGGCGGTCTTCACAAGGGTCCATGGGCAACGGATAGCCGCTCGGTTTACCGCGCCGTGGAGGGGAAGTCAGCGGTTGATGCGATGGCCGATCGTTTTTCCGGAACCCGCAGAATAGCTCGATTCTATGTGCAAAACGATGTGAGGAACGGGGACAAGTGCGCGTTGCACGTCTTGGGCCGGTTGACGCCAGCCGGTAAGCGCCGCCCGACCGGGAGATGGTCGGGCGGATCGCGGGCAGGACGGCAAAAACCGCACGGCTACGAGATAACCGACACCGGGTCAGCGGGCGTCGTCGGCCGGGCTGTCGTCCGCGGGCGCTTCGGCGGCGGGGCGTGGTGCATCCTCGTCGTCGTCTTCGCTGAAGGCGCCTTCCTCGAAGAATTCGGCGATCGCCGCGTCTTCCTCGCGCTCGGCTTCGCGGTCGGCATTGACCACGTCTTCGCCGGCGGCCTGGCGTTCGGCTTCTTCCTCGCTGCGCGCGACGTTCACGCTGATGTCGGATTCGATTTCCGGATGCAGCCGGATCGAGAGATCCGTGATGCCGAGCGTCTTGATCGGCGCATGCAGCTGGACCTGACCCTTGGCGACGCTGAAGCCGAGCCCGTCGAGCGCCTCGGCGATGTCGCGCGAGGACACCGAGCCATAGAGCTGGCCATTGGTGCTGGCCGAGCGGATAAGCACGATCTGCGTGCCGCCGAGCGTCTCATGCACCTTCTCCGCCTCGCTGCGCAGTTCGAGATTGCGGGCTTCGAGCTGGGCGCGCTCGTTTTCGAAGCGCTGCTTGTTTTCCGGCGTCGCCCGGAGCGCCTTGCCCTGGGGCAGCAGGAAATTGCGCGCGAACCCGTCCTTCACACGAACGGTTTCGCCCATCTGGCCGAGTTTCGGCACGCGTTCGAGCAGAATGACTTCCATGGGAGATCTCCTTTCAGATCGGTCGTGTCATCTTGGATATGTTGTCAGGTCCGGTCGTCATTGCCTGGCGTCACGCTGGGCGGGACGGGCGGCGGCGCATTGCGATTGCGCAGGCCGATCATCGTGTCGATGACGCCGAATATGGCGACGAACAGGCCGACCCAGCCGAGAATGATCAGCGAGGCATAGAGCGCGAACAGGATCAGCCCGCGCGCGCTCGATCCAAGCGTCATGGCGTGGATCGCGCCGAGGCCGCTGAGCAGGAAACCGATCAGCAGCGTCGCCGTCGCCACGCTGGCGAGGGAAGCGAGAAAGCCGATCGGCAGGAAACTCAGCACGATCACCGCGCCCAGCGCATAGGCCGCCTCGCGCGGCAGGCTGAGGGCGGCAAGCGGTGTCGGCGGCCGCTGGCAGAGACCCGATGCGGTCGTCACGCGCCGGGCGAGCACATAGTTGGCCAACAGCATGATCATCCAGCTCGTCGCCGCGATGACCGGCAGCATCTGCATGATTACGTCGGCCATGGCGGCCGAATCCGCATCCGCCAAAAGGTCCGGATTGTCGAGCCGGAACTGGTCGATCGCCAAGATCAGCGTATTGCGATAGGCGGCTTCCGCCTCCTGGCCGATCAGTTGCAGGATGACGAGGCCGAGCAGCGCGATGCCGACGGCGAGGCCCGCGGCCCATAGCAGAAGCCGGGCGGCGGGATACCATTCAAGTGCCGATTGCGGATCGGTGTCGTCGATCGGGCGCGCCAGGAGCGCGAGCCGGCTGAGCCAGACGGCGGGGCCCGCGATGGCGAACAGCGGAAACAGTGCCGCGACGGGATCGAGCGTCACCGCGAGCGCCAGCGCCATGATGCCGCCGGCGACGAAGCCGGTGATCCAGCCCCAGCCGAGCGCTGCGATGAAGATCGGCAGGGCCGTCAGATAGACGAGAAACAGGCCCAGCGGCCCGCCGAGCGCGCTGGCGAACAACAAGGCGGCGGCCAAACCCGCCACCAGAGCGACGATAAGCTGTCGTGTCATTCAAGCTGTCCCGCATCATGCGGTTAGAGACGGATCAGGCGTCCGCCCCAACCAGAGAGAGCCCACAAGGCTACCGCGCCGCCCTCAGATATCGGCTGATCGCGGCGGCCGTCGGGCCGGATGGTCAGATGTCCGCCTTACTTCATGACATAGGGCAGAAGGCCGAGGAAGCGCGCCCGCTTGATGGCGCGCGCCAGTTCCCGCTGCTTCTTGCCCGATACCGCCGTGATACGGCTCGGCACGATCTTGCCGCGCTCGGACATGTAGCGTTGCAGGAGCTTGGGGTCCTTGTAGTCGATCTTCGGCGCATTGGCGCCCGAAAACGGGCAGGTCTTGCGGCGGCGAAAGAACGGCCGACGGACCGGCAACTGGGCGATGCTCTGCAGGCTCATCATGCGGCTCCTTCAGCGGGTGTTTCGGCACGGGGACGGTCGTCGCGCGGCCGGTCGTCACGGCGCTCGCCGCGATCGCGGTCGCCACGATCACCACGGTCGCCGCGATCCCGGTCACCACGATCATTGCGGTCGCGCCGGTCGCGGTCGCGCCGGGTCAGGATCGGCGAGGCTTCCTCGCTCAATTCCTCGACGCGCACCGTCATGAAGCGGATGATGTCTTCGTTTAGGCGCATCTGGCGTTCCATCTCGGCGACCGCGGCATGCGGCGCGTCGATATTCAGCCGCGTGTAATGCGCCTTGCGGTTCTTGCGGATGCGATAGGCCAGGGGGCGCAGGCCCCAGGCTTCGACATGGGGCACCTGGCCGCCATTATCCTCGATGATCTTCTTGAAGTCCTCGACGAGGGCTTCGGCCTGCTGGCCCGAAATGTCCTGGCGCGCCAGAACGATATGCTCGTAAAGCGGCATGACTTGCCTTTCCTGCTCCAATAGGGCGGCGGGGCCGGGCTGGCCCGTGATCATCGAAGCTCGTGGTCGCGGCGAAACGCCTGAACCCGCCAACAAATCGCGTTCCGCCGGCGCGAAGCCTCCTGATGCCTCGGGAAAGGCATCGTTGCGGGTCATCGAGAGCGGGGACACGGGAAGCCGGACATCTGTATACCGAGCCCTGCCATGCTGGCACGTCCTTCCGAAGCACGTTATCGCATGGTCTTCCGTTCAGCCCCCGGCCGAGCCGGACGCGAAGCGCGTGATAAGCCACAGCTCGTGGCGAATTGCAACCCGCCTTCGCGGGATGCCGTCACCCGCCATGGCTGGTCGCGGCACGCCGGATCGTAAGCGGCGGGCCTTGACAATCGGGGCGGGAGCGGGCTTGTCGCGCGTCACTTCACGACCGAACACGGCCATATATGCCATGACGACAGCTTTTCTCTTTCCCGGCCAGGGCAGCCAATCGGTGGGCATGGGCCGCGATCTGGCCGACGCCTATCCGGAGGCGCGCGCGGTTTTCGACGAAATCGACGCGGCGCTCGATACGTCCCTGTCGGCCCTGATGTTCGATGGCCCGGAAGAGACGCTGACCCTGACGGAGAATGCGCAGCCGGCTCTGATGGCCGTCAGCATGGCCGTGGTGCGGGTGGTGCAGGCACGCGGCGTCGATCTCGCGCGCGATGTCGCTTTCATGGCGGGCCATTCGCTCGGCGAATATTCGGCGCTGTGCGCGGCCGGCGCGTTCAGCATCGCCGATACCGCGCGGCTGTTGCGGCTGCGCGGCCAGGCGATGCAGCAGGCCGTGCCGGTCGGCGAGGGCGCCATGGCGGCCCTGCTCGGCCTCGATATGGATGCCGCTCGCGAGATCGCCGAAGCGGCCGCCCAGGGTGATGTCTGTGCGGCGGCCAATGACAATGCCGATGGCCAGGTCGTCCTGTCGGGCAGCAAGACCGCCATCGAGCGCGCCGTCGCGCTGGCCCAGGAGAAGGGCGCCCGCAAGGCGGTCTTGCTGCCGGTATCGGCGCCGTTCCATTGCGCGTTGATGCGGCCGGCCGCCGAACGCATGGCCGAGGCACTGGCCGAAACCGAGATCACCGCCCCGCAAGTGCCGGTCATCGCCAATGTGTCGGTCGCCCCGGTGTCGTCGCCCGATGAGATCCGTGCGTCACTCGTCGACCAGGTCACCGGCACCGTGCGCTGGCGCGAAACGGGCCAGTGGCTCGCCCGCAACGGCGTTGACACGGCCTTCGAGGTCGGCAATGGCAAGGTGCTGACCGGGCTGATGCGCCGGATCGACAGGGCCGTTACGATGTCACCGCTCGGTGCGCCGGGCGATATAGATGCCTTTCTGGCCGCGCGGGGCGCGTGATCCCCGCAAGGCCGCGCGCGCAGCCGGCATAGTGTTGCCGCTTGCGGCGTTTCCCGAACAACCGCCGATGGAGTTCCGATGTTTGATTTGACCGGCAAGACAGCCCTTGTGACCGGCGCGACCGGCGGGATCGGCGAAGCGATCGCCCGCGCGCTGCACGGCGCCGGCGCGACGGTTGCCCTGAGTGGCACGCGCGAAGCCGTCCTGGCCGAACTGGCCGCCGATCTCGGCGAGCGCGCCCATGTCCATCCGTGCGACCTGTCCGATTTCGCGGCCGTCGACGCGCTCGGCGAGACGGTCGAGGAAGCGCTCGGCCAGGTCGACATCCTGGTCAACAATGCCGGCGTCACCCGCGACAACATCTTCATCCGCATGAAGGACGAGGAATGGGACCAGGTGATCGCCATCAATCTCGGCTCGGTCTTCCGGCTGACGCGATCGCTCGCCAAGACCATGATGCGCCGCCGCTCGGGCCGCATCATCAACATTACCTCGGTCGTCGCCGTCAGCGGCAATCCGGGGCAGGCCAATTACTGCGCCGCCAAGGCGGGCATGATCGGCATGTCGAAATCGCTGGCGCTCGAAACCGCGAGCCGCGGCATCACGGTCAACTGCATCGCGCCCGGCTTCATCGCGACCGCGATGACCGACAAATTGACCGACAAGCAGAAGGGCATGATTCTCGAGCGCGTGCCCGCCGGCAAGCTCGGCCTGCCGGCCGACATCGCCGGTGCAGCGCTTTATCTCGCCAGCGACGAGGCCGGTTACATGACCGGCCAGACATTGCATGTGAATGGCGGCATGGTCATGGTTTGACGCACCCGTCATGGCGCTATACAAGCGCCTCTCGCGTGGGTCGGGGAGGTCGTCGCCAACAGCGCGATAGCCAAGGCGAGGGCGATATGCTAGGAGCGCCCGACTCGGCTGTCATGGCGGTCGTCATTTCGAATTTCGACGGCATGGACGGCCTCGGCGCCGAACCAGCCATATGCCTTTTCTCGGCGCACAACTGAAAAATCTGTCAGGCCAGCATTCGGGGTCAGAAGCATGAGTGATATCGCAGAACGTGTTAAGAAGATCGTTGTCGAGCATCTCGGTGTCGAAGGCGACAAGGTCACGCCCGAAGCGCATTTCATCGACGATCTCGGCGCCGACAGCCTTGATACGGTCGAACTCGTCATGGCGTTCGAGGAGGAGTTCGATTGCGAAATCCCCGACGATGCCGCCGAGACCATTCTGACGGTCGGCGACGCCATCAAGTTCCTCGAACAGAGCTCGAGCTGACCGGCTCCCGCCCAGGGCGTTAATCGGAAGTCATCCAGAATGCGGCGCGTGGTTGTAACCGGGCTTGGGATGCTTACGCCCCTGGCCTCCGGTGTCGAGGATACGTGGCGGCGGCTGATCGCCGGCAACAGCGGCGTGCGCGCCATCGAGACGTTCGAGACATCGGATCTGCCGAGCCGTGTCGCCGGCCAGGTGCCGCGCGGCGACGGGTCGGACGGCACCTACAATCCGGACGACTGGATGGAGCCGAAGGAACAGCGCCATGTCGACGAGTTCATCGTCTATGCGGTGGCCGCCGCCGCCCAGGCGCTGGACGACGCCGACTGGCATCCGACCGACGAGGAAGACCGCTGCCGCACCGGTGTCCTGATCGGGTCCGGCATCGGCGGCCTCGAAGGCATCGCCCATGGCGCCTATCACCTGAGAGACAAGGGGCCACGCCGCGTCAGCCCCTATTTCATCCCCGGCCGGCTGATCAATCTGGCATCGGGTCATGTCTCGATCCGCAACGGATTGAAGGGCCCGAACCACGCCGTGGTGACGGCCTGTTCGACCGGCGCCCATGCCATCGGCGATGCCGCGCGCATGATCGCGCTCGACGATGCCGATGTCATGGTGGCCGGCGGCACGGAATCGGCGGTGTCGCGGCTTGCCGTCGCTGGCTTCGCCGCCTGCCGCGCGCTGACCACCCATTTCAACGACACGCCGGAAAAGGCCTCGCGGCCCTATGACCGCGATCGCGACGGCTTCGTTCTCAGCGAGGGGGCCGGCGTCGTCGTCCTGGAAGAACTCGACCACGCCAAGGCGCGCGGCGCGACGATCTATGCCGAGGTGATCGGCTACGGGCTGTCCGGCGACGCCCATCACATCACGGCGCCGCCGGAAGACGGCAATGGCGCCTTCCGCTGCATGCAGGCCGCCATCAAGCGCGCCGGCATCGAGGTCAGCGATATCGACTACATCAATGCGCACGGCACCTCGACGCCGCTCGGCGACGAGATCGAGCTCAACGCCGTGACCCGGCTGGTGGGCAATGCGGCAGGGCGGTTGTCGATGTCGTCGACCAAGTCGTCGATCGGCCATCTGCTGGGCGCGGCGGGCGCCGTCGAGACGATTTTCTCGGCTCTCGCCATCCGTGACCAGATCGCGCCGCCGACGCTCAATCTCGACAACCCGTCGGTCGAAACGCCCATCGATCTCGTCGCGCACACCGCGCGCAAGCGCGAAATCGATGTCGTGCTGACCAACTCCTTCGGCTTCGGGGGCACGAACGCGTCGCTTGTCCTGCGCCGTTTCGACGGTTAGATCCTTCCGCATGTCGACTACATCGATCGACATGCGGAAAGGTGATCGATTTCAAAAGAATAGAGCGACTTCTCCGCGCCGCTACGAGCGCCGGTCGCTCTAGTCGACAACACCGTTTCGCCACATAGACCGGCTTAAGGTCGGCCGGCGCAGCATGGGAGATCGAGACGTGGCGTCAGAGGACAGGGAGAGCGGGGCGGACCGGCCGCTGCGTCGTCCGAAAGGCGCGCGCGACGCCATCCATCCCGGCAAGGCGCCCCCGCCGCCCGGCGCCAAGCGACGGCGCAATCACCCCGTGGTCGTCTTTCTGTCGGGTGTGATGACCTTTCTCGTCCTCGGCGTCATCGCCTTGGGGGCCGTTCTCTATGTCGGCAAGACCATGTTCGAGGCGCCGGGGCCCGTCGCCGCCGACCGCACCGTCGTCGTGCCGAGCGGGCAGGGCGTGCGCGCCATTGCCGACCTTCTCGAACGCGAGGGGCTGATCGAGCGCAACTGGCTGTTTCTCGCCGGTATCGCCGCCCATAAGCAGACGCCCAATCTCAAGGCCGGCGAATACCTCATCCCCGCCTCCGCCAGCATGCGCGACATCATGGATATCCTGGTCGAGGGCCGCGCCATCCTGCATCGGATGACCTTCCCCGAAGGCCTGACCAGCGAGCGCATGATCGAGATCGTCAATGCCGATCCGGTGCTGATCGGCGATCCGGTGACCGAGGTTCCGGCCGAAGGCAAGCTGATGCCGGAGACCTACAGCGTGCCGCGCGGCACGACGCGTCAGGATCTCGTCGACCTGATGCGCCGCGAGCATGAGCGGACGCTGGCCGAGGCCTGGTCGCGTCGGGTCGACGGCCTGCCGATCGAGAGCCCGGAAGAAATGCTGACGCTGGCCTCGATCGTCGAAAAGGAAACCGGACGCGCCGACGAGCGCGCGCGGGTCGCCGGCGTCTTCATCAACCGGCTCAATCGCGGCATGCGGCTGCAGTCCGACCCGACCATTCTCTACGGGCTCTATGGCGGCGATGCCTGGGACGAGTTCCGCACCATCTACCGGTCGGAACTGAACGCACCGAACAACGCCTACAACACCTATCAGATCGACGGCCTGCCGCCGGGGCCGATCGCCAATGTCGGCCGCGCGGCCCTTGAAGCGGTCGCCAATCCCTCCAGAACCGATGATCTGTTCTTCGTCGCCGATGGCACCGGCGGTCACGCCTTCGCCGAAACGCTCGAGGAGCACAACCGCAACGTGGCGCGCTGGCGCCAGATCGAGCGTGAACGGCGCGAGGCGGAAGCAGCCGCCGAAGCGGCGGCCGAGGCCGTCGAGGAAGCACCGGCCGAGGGCACCGGCGAGGCCGACGAGAACGATCCGGCCAATGTGCTGCGCGGGCTCGATACGTCGGTGAATTGATCGGGGTGAACCGACCGGACATTTTTCCCGGGTGGTCATCACCCCGCCTCGACCGGACGCCGCCGGGAGCGTTATCCTGCCTTGATCGCTCTTGGCGAGCGGCGATCCATAAAGAACCTTGACGAGAGACCACATGACCGTTGCCAGCATGACCGGTTTCGCCACCGTGTCGGGGGCGTTCGCCGCATCCGGCGCCGGCCCGGATGGGACCGATGGCGGGGACACCGCCGGCGACCGCTGGCGCTGGGATATCAAGAGCGTCAATGGCCGTGGCCTGGATGTGCGCATGCGCTGCCCGGCGGGCCTCGATATGCTGGAGCCCGAGATCCGCAAGCGGGTCTCCACCGCGCTCACGCGCGGCTCGGTCTCGGTGACGCTGCAGATGGAGCGCCCGCAGGCCGCCGCCGGCTTGAGCATCGATGACGCTGCCTTTGCAGACGCGGCGCGGCGGCTCTGCGCGCTCGCCGATCAACATGGCGTGGCGCGGCCCTCGACCGATGGCTTGCTGCAGTTACGCGGCATGTTGCGGGCGGATGATCCGGTGCCCGCCGACGACGCGGCGACGGAACGACTGCATGACGCGCTGCTCGTCTCGCTCGATGACGCGCTCGCCGCCCTTCAGGAGATGCGGCTTCGGGAAGGCGGCCATCTCGCCGCCGCCATAGCCGATCAGCTCGATCGCATTGCCGGGCTCGCCAACGATCTCGACGGCCTGCCCGAACGCGCGCCACAGGCCATCGCCGACAGGATCGCCGCCTCGGTCCGCGATCTCGTCGCGACCGCGTCCGAGCTCGATGCCGACCGGTTGGCCCAGGAAGCGCTTCTGATCGCTCAGAAGCAGGATGTGCGCGAGGAGATCGACCGGCTGCGCGCCCATGTGTCGAGCGGGCGCGATCTTCTCGCCGAAGGCAGGACGATCGGACGGCGCCTCGACTTCCTGACGCAGGAACTCAACCGCGAGGCCAACACCATCTGTTCCAAATCGAACAGCCTGGAGCAGACGCGCATCGGGCTTGACCTCAAGGCCGTGATCGATCAGGTCCGCGAGCAGGTTCAGAACATCGAATGACCGGGGCGTCGGGGGAGGTGACCATGGATCGGCCGGAAGAGCGCCGTCGTGGTGTCATGCTGGTTCTGTCGTCGCCGTCGGGGGCGGGCAAGTCGACGATCGCGCGCAAGCTGCTCGATATCGAACGCGCCTCGGGGCTCGAATTGTCGGTATCGTTGACAACACGGCAGAAGCGGCCGAGCGAGGTCGACAATGTCGACTACAGTTTCGTCGACCGAGAGACCTTCGAGCGCCGACGCGATTCCGGTGACCTGCTCGAATGGGCGGAAGTACACGGCAATTACTATGGCACGCCGCGCGCGCCGGTGGAGAAGGCGCTGGCCGCGGGGCGCGACATCGTTTTCGACATCGACTGGCAGGGTGCGCGCCAGTTGCGCGACAATGCGTCGGGCGATGTCGCCTCGATCTTCATCCTGCCGCCCTCGGCGCAGGATCTCAGGGCGCGCCTGACGCGGCGCGCCGAGGACCCCGAGGATGTCATCGAGCGGCGGCTGAAGAATGCCCGCTCCGAAATGGTGCATTGGGGCGATTACGACTATGTCATCGTCAACCGCGATGTGGAGACCGCACTCAGCGAGGTGCGCTGCGTGTTGCGCTCCGAACGGCGTCGCGCGCGCCGCGCCGTCGCTTTGCAGCCCTTCCTCGACGGGATGATCGGCGAACTTTAGGCGAAACCGTGCCGCCTGGACGCTCAAGGACGTTGGCCACGGCTGGGCTGGGCGGAGCGTCCGGTCACCACTGCCGGAGCGGCGGCGTGAAGGTCCCGGCTTCTTCCAACTGCAAGGCAAGTTCGAGCAGGAGCTGATCCTGGCCGAGGCGGGCGGCGAACATCGCCCCGATCGGCAGCCCGTTCCGGTCCATCCCCATGGGGAGCGAGATCGCGGGCGCGCCAGAAACATTGTGCACGGTCGTGAAGGGGAACATGCGCTTGAGGCGGGTCAGGTGCAGGCCGCCTGGAATCTCGGGACCGAGATAGCCGAGCTTCGGCGTTGGCGACGCCATGGTCGGGCAGAGAAAGACGTCGAAGCCCGCCATCGCCTTTTCGTAGAGATCCGGGAACCGCCGCAGCCGGCCGCGCGCGAACAGATAATCATAGAACCGGTTCTGGAATACCTTGGCCAGATGCTTGGAGAATGGCTCCATGCGGTCCCAGTGATAGTCGTCGCCAAGCTTTTGCCGCCCGCCGACCTTCAGCAGGAACTGCATGAAAGCCCAGCAGCCGAGCCAGAAATCGTCGTCGAACTGTTTGGAAAAGGGATTGCTGATCAGTTCGACCTCGTGGCCGAGATCCTCGCATCGCCTGCCGGCCTCGTGGATCGCCGTCGCGCATTGGCTGTCGCATTCGACGTCCTCGAAATCATCGATATAGAGCGCGATCTTCAGGGACTTGTCCGTCGGCTTCATATTCCGATCGAGCGGCGGCAGCGGTGTGTCCGAGCGGGAGGAAGCCCTATGGGCGATATCGATGGCATGGAGATAGGCCGCGCTATCGCGCACCGTTCGGCTGACGATCCCCTGATGGAAGATGTTGATGGGGAAGAAGCCGGGCGTTTTGGCGGTGGCCGAGCGGCCGCGGCTCGGCTTGAGACCGACCAGCCCGCAGGCGCCGGCGGGGATCCTGATGGAGCCGCCGCCGTCATTGGCATGGGCTATGGGAACGACGCCCGCAGCCACAAGCGCCGTCGCGCCGCCCGATGACCCGCCGGGCGAATAGTCGGTATTCCAGGGATTGGCCGTCGGCCCGGTGAGCAGGGCCTCGGTCGTGCCCGTATGGCCGAATTCCGGCATGGTGGAGGTGGCGATCGTGACCACGCCGGTCGTCTCGAATTCGGTCACGAAATCCGACGCGCGGCCCGCCGGCTTCTCGCTCGTGGCCCGCGAGCCCGAGCGGCAGGGCACGCCAACGATCGCATCGGAATCCTTGATGACCGTCGGTACGCCCGCGAAAACGCCGGAAAGATCTTGCGCGCAACGTGAGCGGGCATAGGCATAGGTCTTGGTGACGATCGCGTTCAGCCGGCAATTGACGGCCTCGGCGCGGGCGATCGCCGCTTCGGTCGCTTCGAGGGCGGAGATAGCGCCTTTGCCGATCAATTCGGCGAGGGCGCAGGCATCGTGATCGGCAAGGACGTCATCGCGGGGTGCCGTGACTTTTCTGTCGTCTGGCCGGGGCGCGGCAAACGCCTTGTTCCCGGCCTCCTGCAAGGCAGGTCGGGTCGTCATCTCGTCCATCGCGCCGCCTCTTCGATGCCGGCCCAGTGATCCGCCGCCGGGCCGTGCTGCTAGCCAACACTGGCGAGAAAGGTAGCGATGTATAAGGTCGCCTCCGTGACATGCCCGGCCGGTAACGGTTAGTCACGGTCGGACAGATAGCGTCTGGCGAGGGCGATATAGGCGTCGACCGGCAGATCCTCGGCGCGGGCGGTCTCGGCGATAGCGAGATCGGCCAGCACGGCCGCCGGGTCGTGGAAGATGGGTCTGAGGCTCGACCGCAGCATCTTGCGCCGCTGCCCGAAGGCCGCCGCCGTGACCTGCCGCATGGCGACGGGTGAAGGCGCGTCCCGGCCGACATCCTTGGGCGTCAGCACGACGACGGTCGAGACCACTTTCGGCTTGGGCACGAAGGCGTCGGGCGGCACGTCGAAGGCTTTATGGGCGTGAGCACGCCATCCCGCGAGCACCGACAGCCGGCCATAGGCCTTGTCGTCCGGTCCGGCGACGATGCGGTCGGCCACCTCGCGCTGAAACATCAGTGCTGCGTGGCTGAACCAGGACGGCCAAGGCTCCGTTTCGAGCCAGGTGGTGAGGAGTTCGGTCGCGATGTTGTAGGGCAGGTTGGCGATCAGCCGAACCGGCTCGCCCATCGTCAGGGCAGGCCAGTCGACGGTCAACGCATCGGCCTGGACGATATCGAGCGCGCCGCCCGCCGCATGGCGGATATCGTCGAGAAGCGGCCGGAAGCGGTCGTCGCGCTCGACCGCGACGACCCGGCGCGCGCCTTCGAGAAACAGCGCCCGCGTCAGACCGCCGGGGCCGGGGCCGATCTCGACGACGGTCGCGCCGTCGAGCGGGCCCGTCGCGCGGGCGATCTTCCGCGTCAGGTTGAGATCGAGCAGGAAATTCTGACCGAGCGATCGCCTGGCGTCGATCCCGGCCGCGCGCAGGGCATCCGACAAGGGTGGGAGGGCAGCGACCGCAGTCATGACGTGGTCTTGACGGCGGTCTCTTCCCGCGTCAGCCGGTCGGCGAGCGCCAGCGCCGCCAGGAAGCTCGACGGATCGGCGCGGCCGGTGCCGGCGATGTCGAGTGCCGTGCCGTGGTCGGGCGAGGTGCGCATGAAGGGCAGGCCGAGCGTGACATTGACGGCTTCGTCGAAGGCGATGGTCTTGATCGGGATGAGTGCCTGATCGTGATACATGGCGATGACGGCGTCGTAGCCGCGCCGCGCGCGCGCGTGAAACAGCGTGTCGGCGGGGAAGGGGCCTGTGGCATCGATGCCGTGCGCGACGGCCCGGTCGATGGCCGGCCGGATGATGTCACCGTCCTCGGTGCCGATCGTGCCGCCTTCGCCGGCATGCGGGTTGAGGCCGCAGATCGCGAGCCGTGGCGCGGCCAGACCGAAGCGAGAGACGAGATCGCGGTGCACGACGGTCATGACGGCGAGCAAGCGGTCGGCGGTGAGGGCTCGGGGCACCTCGGCGAGCGGGATATGCACCGTGGCGGGCACGGTCCGCAGTTCATCGCTCGCCAACATCATGACGGGTTCGGCGGGCTCCCCCCACAAGTCTTCGGCGAGCGCGCCTAGATATTCGGTATGGCCGGGATGGTCGAAGCCCGCGTGATAGAGGGTCTCCTTCTGGATCGGGCAGGTGACCATGGCGCGCATGGCGCCGTCATGGACGGCGCGAACCGCCTGTTCGATCGCGGCGATCGTCAGCATGGCCGTATCTGGCGTCGGACGGCCGGGCGTATCGGTGACGGCCGCTTCCGGCTGGACATCGACGACCGCCAGAGCGTCGCGGGCCCGATCCATGGCCTGTCCGACATTATCGACCGGGCTGACGTGGATCGGCACGTCCATGCCGAGGCGGCGGGCGCGTTCCGTCAGGATGGCGCCCGAGCCGAAGACAACGAAGCTCGGCAAGGATCGGCTCGCCCGGTCCTGCCAGGCCTTGAGGATCAGTTCCGGGCCAATCCCGGCCGGCTCGCCCATCGAGACCGCGAGCGGCCGTTTGTCCCGTGTAAGAGGCCGTTTGGGCGTTGGGTCAGCGATATTCAATGGTGGACCGTTGGCGCACGTCCATAAGGAGCCGGCGCGCCAGGCGCTGACCTTCTTCATTGAGGAGTTCGCTTTGGATCTCGGCGCGCGCGACGCCGTCATCCTCGATCTCGCGCCGACTGCACACCGCGAAGACGGTGACGGACTCGTCGCCAACGATGGGCGCGCTGGTGCCGCCGGACGGCACGTCGACGACGGCCGATCGGATGGGTTCGTTGAGTTCTTCGAGGACGGAGCGGCCAATATTCTTGAAGGCTCCACCCGATAGTTCGGCGACAATCGCCGGCGTGCTCTCGCAGCCGGTGAAGCGGCTGCGGAAAGTTTCGGCATTGGCACGGCCCTGCGCGGTCGTCGTGCCGCGGACCGTGAAGAACACCACCTGCTGCAGATTGAACTCGGTGGTCGTTTCCATGCCGCGATTTTCGCGTTCCTCGAGCGCCATCAGGACGTCCTGCTCGCGCACCCGTACTTCCTGGCGGAACTGGCGGCGCACGATCTGGCCCCAGGCAAGGTCGGCGCGAATGCGCCGGCGCAAGGTGTCGATATCGACCCCCATCTGGCCGAAGGCCTGGGTCAGGCCGGAAAGGCTCATATTGACCCGGCTCGCCATGCCACCGAGCCGTTCGTTGACCTCCGAATCGGACACCGAAATCCCGAGCCGGCGCGCTTCGCCGAGCTGCAATTCCTCGTCGACCAGTTCTTGAAGCGCCATCTGCTGGGCGCGTGGGCGTCCGATCCCGCCGGTCACCTCGATGAGGCGGGCGCGCTGCTGGACGTCGAAGGAGGTGATCGGATTGTTGTTGACCAACGCCTCGATACGGGTCTGCCCGTGCGCGGGCGTCTGAAGCCCGATGACGAATAGGGTCAGGATGATGAGAGAGGCCGCCAGCGCGAGCTTGTGGGCAAGGCAGGTGTCTGGCCCGTTCCGGGGGATGGCAGCGATGTCGCGTCCGATCGTCATGATGACAGCATCACACCAGAATTATGGCTACTCCGAGGACAAACCGTCGGTGTCGAAGTTGAAGCCGGTCTCGCCGAGGGTTCTTAACTTGAGATTGAAGGTGATGCGCTGATCCCCGTCAACAAGATCGCCGTCCGGCACGAAACTCTGGTCATAGGCGACGGTGATCTCGAAGCACTCGTCGGCCCAGGAAATGCCGAGGCCGGCCTTGATCGGCTCGCCTTCCTCGAGGTCGAAGGATCCGCGTCCGAAGACCCGCCAGTGGTCGTCGAGCCGCAGCGAGGCGGCGGCACCGATCTCCTCGCGGTCGTCGCCGAAGCCGAGTTCCGGCTGCGCGGCGCGCATGACATAGGCGAGCGTGGCGGCGGTGCGTTCGGTCGTATGACGGGCATCGATTTCAAGCCGTTCGAGCGAGAAATCCTCCTCGTCGAGGCGCAACCGTGTCGTGGTCGAGAAGTTCACCGTCGGCGCAACGATCAGGCTCGCCACATAATCCGAGGCATCGTCTTCGAGACCGGTGCCGTCGGCGAAGGGGTTCTCGCCGGCCAGCTGATAGGATTGGCCGATCAGCGCCTGGACATTAAACCCAGACAGCGAGGAAAAGCCATAGCGGATACCGACATTGGCGCGCGTTCCGCCCTCGATCAGGTCGTAACCTGAGAACTTGTCCCAGTCGAACAGATTGGTGTCGTCGAAGACGAAGCTCTGGGCGTCGGAATTCGGCAGGCTGTCATTGTCGGTGGCATCGGGACGCGCGATCACCTGGACGATCGGCTCGATCGTGTGAATGCCGCGCGATGTCGCGTTCATGAACGGCCAGCGCCAGTCGAAACCGGCCGAGACCATGCCCCGCCCGCTGTCGCGGCTGCCGGTTTCGAGGAAATCGTTGAAATCAGGCGCCGACCCAGGGCCGGTATAGTTGGCGAACGGGTCTTCCACATCGACGGTGTAGAGATCGCCCCGCGCGCTGAGGCGCGGCGTGATCAGCTGCCCCAGAGGGCCGACCAGGGTGCGCCGCCAGGTCATTTCGCTGGTCAGGCGCGTCACATTGCCTTCGAAACCGCGCAAGACGCAGTCGGTCGTGGTGACATTATCCGGATCGTTGCAGAAACCAGCACCTTGATTGAGCGAGATCGTGTCGAAATCGACGTCCGCCCGGGTCAGGCTGAGAAGGTTGGTGTCGATCTGCACGGTGCCGCCGAGAACCGGCGTGCCGACGACATAGTTGTGATCGAGGCTCGGATGGATAACGCCCTGCTGTTCCTGCAATTCGTCGCGGAACAGCGGCTGATAGAACACGCCGCGCAGGTCGAAATAGTTGCGTGTCGACAGGCCCGTCAGGAACAGCTCCGATTTCAGCTCGCGGTCATCGGTCAGCTCATAGGTCCTGAGAAAGGTCCGGTCGGTGACCAGATTGCCTTCGAAGCCCCAGGTCCAGAATTCGTTGATGCGGAACAGGCCGGCGGTCTGCAGAGCGCCGCGAAACTCGCGATTGCCCGGCTCGTCGTCGTTGATGGTCGGTGTTGCGAAAGCTTCGGGATCAAGCTGGTGGATCGCCGCGCCACGCACGATATAGCTGCCACGCTCCAGGCGGTGGCGGAATTCGGCCTCGCCGAGAAAGCCCTGATTGGTCAGCCCGGTGCCGGTGACCGTGAGATCGTAATTCGGCGCCAGATTGAAGTAATAGGGGATCGACGCGCCGAAACCGAGTTCCTCGGAAAAGATCAGCGTCGGCCGCAACAGGCCCGAACGCCGCCCAGCCGTCGGGTCGGCATGGAAGAAGACCGGGACATAGGCGATCGGCACGCCGAGGAATTCGAAAACGGCATCCTCGTATTGCACGACCTTTTCGCGCTGATTGTAGATGATGCGCTTGGCACGCACCTGCCAGGTCGGCGGTTTGTCGGGATCGTTCTCGCAGGACGGACAGGCGGTATAGGCGCCGTCCTGGAAAATGGTGACGTCGCCGTCGCGGCGTTCGGCGCTGGCCGCCACGAAACGGGTTTCGTCGCTGCCAAGCACGACCAGCGATTCGATGAAGCCATCGCGCAGATCATCGGTCAGCTCGACCTGTTCGGCATAGATGATGTTGCCGTCGGGCTGCACCACCTTGACGCGACCGAAGGCCAGAACGCGCGCGGTGGCCTGATCGTAGCGGACCTGATCGGCCTCGATCGTGGTGCCTTCGTAATAGATCTGCACATTGCCGGCGGCGGTGACGACTTCCTCGTCGAAATCATAGATGAGCTGGTCCGCTTCGAGGAGAAGCTGGGCATCGGGATTGTCGCCGACGATCTGGTCGGTCACCGTCGATTCGACGAGTGATGGCGTCGACGTCTCTTGGGCATGAACGGCCTGCGGCAGGACGAGCCCGGCGGCGAGCGCCAGAGCGGCCGCGCTCGCCGTCGACCTCAAGCGCGCCGGCGCGAGAGCGTTCGCCCGTCTTTTGTTGCGCGCCATTGTCAGCCGTCTTCCTGAAACAAAAGCAATGTGCCCCCGAGCAGAAGCGTCACTAGTCCTGGCGTCCATGCCGAAAGACTGGGCGCCAGGAAGCCCGCTGCGCCGAGATCCCCCGTCAGCTTGAGACCGACATAAAGCAAAAACCCGGTCCCGATGCCACCCAGAATCATGCGTCCAATGTTGCCGTAACGAAACAATCGCAGCGAAAACGTCCCTGCGATCAAGGCCATGGCCATGAACAGGATGGGTTGAGACAGCAAGGAGTGAAATTGCAGTTGAAGCGGCGTCGCATTGAGCCCCGAGCGCTTGGCGATGTCGATATAGCCGGCAAGCCGCCAGAAGCCGATCGTCTCCGCATTGGCGAGATTCTCGCGGACCTGGGCGGCGTTGAGATAGGTGCTGACGGTGACGCTCGCGGCCGGAACCGGTTCGCTGCCGGTCTCCAGGATATGCGCGTTCAGAAGCTGCCACTGGCCCGGTTCGAGCCGGGCCTTCTCAGCCTCGATCCGCTGCGTGAAGGCGCCGGTCTCATCGAACAGATAGGCGGTCACCCGGGTCAGCTCCTCGCCCGAGGACGAAGCGCCGCCGGCATAGAAGACCGAGCTGCCGCCTTCGCCATTCTGCCGCAGCCAGGCGTCGCCTCGGCCCTGGCCGCCATTGAACCATTCGGCGAAAGCGAGCTGGTGGCGTTCGAGAAGCTGAGCCGCGACGGGATTATAGACCGCCGTCGCCAGGGCGCCGATCGTGAACGCGACGATCATCACGGGCGCGATGAACTGCCAGACCGAGAGGCCGGACGCGCGGATGACGACAAGTTCGAGGCTTCGGCTCAGCGTCAGGAACGTCGCCATGGCTGCCAGCAGGATCGCGAAGGGCAGGACCTGTTCCGACAGCCAGGGCAGGCGCAGGCCGGTGATCATGACCGCGACCCAGATCGGCGCTTCGACATTGCCGACCCGGCGCAGGTTTTCCAGCATCTCGACGAAGAAGATCAGCGTCACGACCAGGCCCGTCACCCCGAGGAAGGAGACGAGGAAGCGGCGGCCGACATAGCGCCAGATCTGGCCATGGGCGATCATGCGGCACTCCGGCCGCCGCCGCTGTCGGCGAGCGCGCCCTTGGGCGTGCCGTTTGGCAGGCGTCGCAGACGCTCACGCAGTTGATCGAACAGGCTAATCACGGGCGCGGGCAGGGGCGGCAGCCTCCATTTCGCATAGACCGACCGGCCGACCCCGAAGGCCGCGAGCGTCGCCAATCCGATCGCCGCCAGCGGTATGCCATAAACGCCGATGATCGCGGCGGGATCGGATTTATGCAGGTTGAACATGCTGAAGCCGGCCATGCGCAAGCTAAAGATCAGAACAATGGCTAACAAAATGGCACGACCGCGTTGATCGCGCGTTGTCCGCGCGAATCCGACCGTGGAAAGTGCGATCATGGTAAACGCAATCGGATAAAGCGCCGCCGAGAAGCGTTCGTGCAGTTCCGACCGGAAAGCCAGTTGGTTGCGCCAGTAGAAGCTCTCGCTCTCATCGGGATCGATCAGTTCGAAGGTGGAGCGCTCCCGCGGATGGTAGTTGATGTTGCGGAATCGGTCGCCGAGACCTGACAAGTCGAAGGCGTAGCGGTCAAATGACACGAGCGTGACCGTTTCGGGCCCACCCGTGCGGCGCTGAACATAGCCGTCCTGCATCACGAGATAGGTGGCGCCGGCGCCGTCCTCGAAGATCCGGCCACGCTCGGCGAGATAGGTCATCGAGGCGTCGGGGCTGCGTTCGTCATTGACCAGAAGGCCGAGCAGGGTCCCGTCCGGCGTCGTCTCGCGGATATGGAATGTCAGTTGCCCGACCGTGTTGAACCGGCCATCCCGCAGGAAGGTCGAGATGACGTCGGCCCGGACGTCGGTCATCATATTGCGCAAGTGCCGCGTCGCTTCCGGCATGACGAAGACCGACAGGCCGCCGACGACGAGCGAGACCAGGACCGCGAGCAGCAAAAGCGGCTTGATCACGGTCCAGCGGCCAGCACCCGACGCCGTCACGACGACGAGTTCGGAATCGGCATTGAGCCGGTTCAGCGTGTAGGCGACGCCGATCGACAGCGCGACCGGCGCGATCACGACGATCAGCGCCGGCATGGCCATGGTGGTGACTTCGAGAAAGAGCCCCAAAGTCTGCCCGTCATTGACCATCAGCCGCATGCGTCTCAGCGCATTGGTCAGCCAGGCGAGCGCGACGAGCGTGGTCAGCGCCAGAAGGAAGGTCTGCGCCGCCTGCCTGAAGATATAGCGTTCGATGGATCCCATCGGGTCAGACTAACTCTTTTGCCCGTCTTGGAAAATGCCGTTCGGTGCCGCATTCCAGACCGAAATGGCACGAATGTGACCGATCTGTCATGTGCATCGGTCTCGAAGGCGGCACGGCGGCGACGCGGCTTCCCGTATCTGGTTCCGGCACGTCGGATCGTGCTTGTCATCGGCCGCGACAGGCGATACCCCCGGGCACAACCGGAGAGTATCCGGGGCGTCACGCTGGCGATCAGATGCCGGAAAGACGTGCCCCGCCCATATCCTTGGAATCCTTGGAGTAGCCTCATGACCGTGCGTTTTTCCGAAATCAAGCCACCGCAGGACGGCACGCTCGTCGTTTTCGCCGGCGACGACCTCACGCTCGGCGCCCATGCCGCCGAACTAGTCGGCGGCGAGACCCTGTCGCGCGCGGCCAAGGCGGCGGAGTTCACCGGCGCGGAAAACCAGTCGATGACGCTGCTCGCTCCCGCCGATAGCGGCCTCGAGCGGCTCATCGTGGTCGGCATCGGCAAGGGGTTGCCGGCGCGCGAGCATGCTCTGTCCGATCTCGGCGGTCGCATTGCCGCGGCCATTGGCCGCAAGACCGACGCCGCCATCCTGTTCGATGCCGGTCCGGCACCGGTGGCGGCCGATACAGGCGAAGACGCCTCCGAGGTCGCCGAGGCACCTGACAGCGCGGAGCGCATCGCGCTCATCCTCGCGGGCCTCGAACTGCGCGGCTATAACTATGAGCGGTTCAAGACCAAGACGGATGACGACAAGCCGGCCAAGGGCCGCAAGAAGCGCGCCGCGCGGGTGATCACGGTTCTCACCGACCAGGCGAGCGCCGCGAAAAAGGCCTTCGCCCGACGCCAGGCGGTGGTCGACGGGGTCAATCTGGCGCGTGATCTCGTGAACGACCCGCCCAACGTGCTCGGGCCCGTCGAATTCGCCGAGCGCTGCAAGGCGCTGGAGGATCTCGGCGTCACCGTCGACATTCTCGGCGACCGCGACATGAAGAAGCTCGGCATGGGTGCGCTGCTGGCGGTCGGCCAGGGGTCGGAACGCGAATCGCGCCTCGTCGTCATGCGCTGGAAGGGCACCAAGAAGAAGGGCGCCAAGCCTGTCGCCTTTGTCGGCAAGGGCGTGATCTTCGATTCGGGCGGCATCTCGATCAAGCCGGCCGGCGGCATGGAAGATATGAAGGGCGACATGGCGGGTGCCGCCTGCGTCGCCGGCCTGATGCATGCGCTGGCCGCCCGCAAGGCCAAGGTCGACGCCATCGGCGTCGTCGGCCTCGTCGAGAACATGCCCGACGGCCGCGCCCAGCGCCCCGGCGACATCGTCACCGCCATGTCGGGCAAGACCATCGAGGTGATCAATACCGACGCCGAGGGCCGGCTCGTTCTGGCCGACGCGCTGCATTACGTCATCAAGACCTATGAACCCCAGGCGGTGATTGATCTCGCCACGCTGACCGGCGCGATCATCGTCGCGCTCGGCCATCACCATGCCGGGCTGTTCAGCAATTCCGACAATCTGGCCACCGAGCTCACGACGGCGGGCGAGACGACCGGCGATCTTGTCTGGCGCATGCCGCTCGGCAAGCCCTATGACAAGCTGATCGACTCGAAATTCGCCGACATGAAGAACACCGGCGGACGCTGGGCCGGCTCGATCACGGCGGCGCAGTTCCTGCAGCGTTTCGTCGGCGACACGCCCTGGGCCCATCTCGACATCGCGGGCACGGGAATGGGATCGCCGAAATCCGATATCAATGAAAGCTGGGGGTCGGGCTTCGGCGTGCGGCTGCTCGACCGCTATGTCGCCGATGTCCATGAGGGCGGCCGGCGCTGACGCGGCGCGCGAACCGGGAGGCACATGGCCGAGATCTGGTTCTATCATTTCGAGCGCGGCAGCCTGGAAGCCCTGCTGCCGCCGCTGCTGACGCGCTGCCGCGAGCGCGGCTGGCGGGTGGTTGTGCGCGCCGGCAGCCCGGAACGCGTGCAGGCGCTCGACGACCATCTGTGGACCCATGACGAGGCGGGCTTCCTGCCGCATGCGGCCGATGGCGAGGAGCGCGCCGAGAGTCAGCCAATCTGGCTGACCACGACGACCGCGACACCGAACGCGGCCGAGGCGCAGATCCTGGTCGACCGGGCGGAAGCCGCCGATTACGACGGCTATGAGCGCTCCATGCTGATCTTCGACGGGCGTGACGAGGCGGCGCTGACGGCGGCGCGCGAGGCCTGGAAGCACGCCAAGGACGCCGGCCATGACGTATCCTACTGGCAATTGGCGGGCAGCGGACGTTGGGAGAAGAAGGCATGACCGGCGGGCAGGATAACGAAGCCGGCCGCGGCCGGCCTGGCGACCCCGATTTCGACGCGCGCCGGATGACGGCCCGGCAGCGGCTCGACGAACTGACCGGCGCCATCGGCGGTGACCCAGAAGCCCGCCAGGACTGGTTCAACGCGGTCTATCAACATGCCGCCGGCGACCCGGCGGGTGTCCCCTGGGCGCGGCTCGAACCGCATGAACTGCTGCGCGATTGGCTGGCGGGCGGCAAGCCCGGCGGCGTCGTGGCGTCCGGCCTGCGCGCGCTCGATGTCGGCTGCGGCCTCGGCGACAACGCAGAGGCGCTGGCCGCCGCAGGCCTCGACGTTACCGCCTTCGACCTGTCGGAAACGGCGGTTCATTGGGCGCAGTCGCGATTTCCGACGAGTAGCGTCACCTATCTCGCTGGCGATCTCTTCGCTCCGCCGCTCGACTGGATGCAGGGCTTCGATCTCGTGCACGAATGCTACACGCTTCAGGCGCTCAACGGCGCCGAGCGCGCGGAAGCCGCGAGCCGCATCGCGGCCTTTGTCGCGCCGGCCGGGCATCTTCTGGTCGTCACCCGGTCCAATCTGACGGGCCAGCCGGCCGACGGTCCGCCCTGGCCGCTCGTCGAGGACGAGGTGACCGCGCTTACCGACCATGGCCTGACGCTCGTCGATCTGGAACATCATACCGTGACGCGCGACCGCGATATTCCGCATATCCGGGCGCTGTTTCGCCGCGGCTGACGGCCGCCGGGCTACGAACTGGCCGAGCCGGTTTCGAGCACCGCGCTCAGATCGAGCCAGTCCTGTTCCGCCCGCGCGAGCCGACGTTCGGCATCCGCGCGTAGCCGCGACAGGTCGGCGCCCCGCGTTGGATCCTTGCGGAAGAGATCGGGATCGGCCAGCGCGCTGTCGAGCTTCTCCATGCCGGCATTCAGCTTGCGCATCTGGACTTCCAGCGCGGCGATCTTCTTGCGAAGATCGGTCGGGTCGCGGCCGGGGGAGGGCCCTTCCGGCGTTTTCGCCGCCGGCTGAGGCGCGGCTTGCGGCGATTTCGTCTTGTCGCGCCGGCGCGGGCTGCCGCCGATGATGCGGCGATAGCTATCTATATCCCCGTCATAGGGCGTCACGGTACCGTCGGCCACGAGCCACAGGCGATCGCAGGTCGTTTCGATTAGATGCCGATCGTGGCTGATGACGATGACCGCGCCGGAATAGGCGTTCAGCGCCGCGACCAGAGCGTCGCGCGCATCCATGTCGAGATGGTTCGTCGGCTCATCGAGAATCAGGAGATGCGGTTTGTGGAAGGCGGCGAGGCCCAGCATCAGGCGTGCCTTCTCGCCGCCGGAGAGTTTCTTCGCCGGCGTATCGGCCTTGATCGCGGTGAAGCCGATCTGCGCGGTGCGGGCGCGCACCTTGGCCTCCGGCGCGTCCGGCATCAGCTTGCGGATATGTTCGGCCGGCGATTGTTCGGGCACCAGTTCGTCGAGCTGATGCTGGGCGAAAAAGCCGATGCGCAGCTTCTCGGCCTTGACCAGCGCGCCCGTTTCAAGCGTCAGCCCGCCCTGGATCAGCTTGGCGAAGGTGCTCTTGCCATTGCCATTGGCGCCGAGCAGCCCGATGCGGTCGTCATGGTCGATGCGGATGTCGAGCTGACGCAGCACCGGATGGCCGGGTGCGTAGCCGACCGCGCCCTTTTCGATCCTGAGGATCGGCGGCGACAGCGCGCGCTCCGGATCCGGCAGGTCGATATGGGCCGAACTCTCGGCCTCTTCCTGGATGACGGGCGCCAGCCGTTCGAGTGCCTTTAGCCGGCTTTGCGCCTGCCGGGCCTTCGAGGCCTTGTAGCGGAAGCGCTCGACGAAGGCTTCCATATGCTTGCGCTGGGCATCCTGTTTCTTCTTCAACTTGGCCGTTAGGGCCTGTTTTTCGGCGCGCTGGCGCTCGAAACTGTCATAGCCGCCGCGATAGAGCGTCAGGGCGCGGCCATGCAGATGCGCGATCTCCGTCGTCGCCGTGTTCAAGAGATCGCGGTCGTGGCTGATGATGATCAGCGTGTGCGGATAGCGGCCGAGATAGTCCTCGAGCCAGAGCGCGCCTTCGAGGTCGAGATAGTTGGTCGGCTCATCGAGCAGCAGGAGATCCGGCGCCGAAAACAGCAGCGCGGCAAGCGCCACCCGCATGCGCCAGCCGCCGGAATAGGTCTTCAGCGCCCGGTGCTGCGCCGCCTCGTCGAAGCCGAGTCCCGAGAGGATGCGGGCTGCGCGCGCCGGCGCGGATTGGGCGTCGATATCGGCCAGCCGCATCTGGATCTCGGCGATGCGCGTCGGGTCGGACGCGGTTTCGGCCTCGGCGAGAAGCGCGCTGCGCTCGATATCGGCATCGAGCACATAGTCGATCAGCGCCTGGTCGCCGCCCGGCGCTTCCTGGGCCACGGTGCCGATCCGCGACCCGCGACGCATCTCGATCGTCCCGCTTTCCGCGCCGATCTCCCCGAGAATGAGCCGAAAGAGCGTCGATTTGCCCGTGCCATTGCGCCCGACGAGACCGACGCGCGCGCCATCGCGCACGGTCAACGAAGCACGTTCCAGCAGCAGCCGATCGCCGAGCCGGTATGTCAGATCCTGAACCGTCAACATGGCCGTTGTGATGGCCGAGAGCGCCATTCCGGTCAACCATGTGATCGGACGGCAAGGAGCCTGAACGGTAAGGTCCGATTTCGGCCCTGGTTTGAGCCAGCCCATATCGGGCACGGCCCGTATCGGCTCTACACCAGCCATCACATTCGTGGCATGGGACGGTTAGTGCCCATGTCGGGGCTTGCGGAGCGTGGCTTGTGCGGCCATCTCCGACGAGAGCTTGGGAGCAGGCTGATGAACGGCAGGACGATGAACTGGCTCGGCGTCGCGGCTTTGGTCGTGGCCTTAGGTTTCACGGGACCGGCGCTGGCGGGCGATCGCGGATCGTCTGATCGTGGATCCTTTGATCTGAAATCATTCTTTTCCAAGTCGAGCGCCACGGTGAACGGCCTTGGCTCGGCCGTCGGACAGACTGGCGGTGTCGTGCGCGTCGATGTGCTGCTCGATCACGGCCTGCGTTGCTATGCCGTCGACCATGTCGACCGGCATTACGAGCCCTGGGGCGCGACCCGCGTCGATCTGCTGCGCGGCGCCGACGTGACCGTCGCGCTCGACCCGGCCGAATGCCACGGCATTCAGGAAAACCGCGTGATCTTCACCCTGCCGCATCCGGCCTATACCGACATTCTCAACCTGACCTTCACGATCAACGGCCGGGTGGCCGATCACCAGCGCGTTCAGATCGAGGCACGCGGCGGGCCGTATAACGATTAGGGGCGACGACATGGGAGCGCGCGGGGGTTGACGGCCAAGGAGGTTTGGCGATGAAGACGGAATTGCGTGCCGGCGCGCGGCTCTGTGTCGCGGCATTGTCCGGTATCATGGCGTTCGGCGTGCTCGGCACAGCCCCGGCCGAGGCCCAGACCGTGCGCGTCATCGCGTCGACAGACAGCACCGATGCCACCGGTCTGACGGGCGGTTTCGTGACGGTGCGCGCGACCTTCGCCGACACATCGACCTGTTATGACATCCAGTCGGTCGACCGGGACTATCGGCCGGGAAGCGGCGCGCTCGGTGCCGCCGTTGACGCCGATCTCACCGTCAACGTCGCCGTGGTGACTTGCGACCGGCGCCATTCCAACCGGCTGCGCTTCCGCGTTCCCCATCCCCAGGGCACCGATGTGTTGAATGTGCGCTTTGAAGCCGGCGGCCGTGTGATCGGCGGGCAACGAGTGCAGATCGTCAACCGCCCGCGCTTCACCATCGGCGATTGACAAGCGCGATTAAGAAGCGGCGATCGCGGCGGCCCTTCAGGCGATCGGCAGCGCGGTCGGCGCATGGATGCCCGGCGGCAGCGCTCCTATCGCCGTTATGGCCTGGACCACCCGCGCGCCGGTCCCCGGATAAGGGTCAAGCGGTGGCGTGATCAGCACCTCCATCTCGCTTCCGTCACCGCCCGTCAGGCGGATCTCCAGCGGCTTGGCCTCGCCGGACGCCGACATCCGCGAAAAGATGTCGGCCAGAGCGATCCATTCCAGCTGAACGCGCTCCTGTCCGCCGGCGATGACCACGAGTTCCAGCCGGGCGCCTTCGACCTGGCCGGGCGAGACCTCGATGTCGCCGACCGTGACGGCCTCTTCGGCCGCGACGAGCCGGCTGCGCGATTCGAGCGAATAATCCGTCAGATTGAGCGCTTCGGCGAGCATGTGTGCTGGCTCGCTGAGGGCCAGATCAGCCCGGGGCGGCACGCCCGTTCGCGTCGTGCCGACGCCCATCTCGTCGATCAGGACGCCGCGTCCCCAGCCGGAGATGTCCGATAGCTGTCGGCCGCGCACCGAGACGGGCGCCGCCAGCCCAGTGCTGAGAAGCGCGGGCAGCACATCGAACCAAAGGCCTGGCGTCAGGCCCGCGCCGACGATGCGCGATCCCGTCGCGGCCACCTGATCGGTGAGTCGCCGATGAAACTCGTCTTCGAGCGCCAGTTTAGGATGGGTGAAGCAGGTGTGGACCATATCCATGCCCGCCTCGGCACAGGCGGTCATGACCTCGATATGGCGTTCGTCGGACAGGCCGACATAGGCAACGAGATCGAACGCCCCGGAACGCAGGGCGGCATCGAAGTCGTCCGTCACGGTCACGCCGATTGGGTCGCCCTTCGTCAGGGTTCCCAGGTCGTGGCCGATCCGCTCGGGTGCATGATCGATGGCGGCGGCAAGCACGTGCGGGCTGTGTTCAAGCTCCCGGACAAGGCACCCCGCCGTGCGGCCGGTTCCATAGATGGCGACGCGTCTGCTATCCATGCTGTTTTCCTTTCTTCAGACCAAGGCGGCCGCACCGGTGGCAGCGCGCCGATCGGATTTCGGTTCTCAGACCCTCGAAACGTCCGGGCGCATCCGCCCCGCCGCCCGCGAGAGGAGCCGGATATCAAAGGCTCCGGGCAAGCTGGCTTGCCGCCAAAGCGGCTTGCAGGGCGCGGTGCCGCAATCCGCGCGCCACCACGGGTTTCATGTCGGTAATCGGAACCGGCAGCTTGTCTTCATCGGCGCCGGTCAGAAGCTCGGCCATGGCGCGGCCAAACATGATGCCGGCCGTAATGCCCAGGCCATTATATGCGGTAGGCGCATACAGCCCCGGCGCCGGCCGGTGGACGTGATAGACATGGTCGGGCGTGAGGGCGAGGCGCCCACACCAGATCTCCTCCATCGCGACCTTGCCAAGCTTCGGAAACAGGCGCCCGATCGTGCGCGCCGCCCAGCGGCTCGACAGCCCCGACAGGCCACCCATGGCCGGGCCAACGGAACCGACGATCAACCTGTTGAAATCATCCCGGCGCACCGCGAACAAAAGGAAGCCAACAACCACCAAGGCCTGCCTGCCCGGCAAAATGGCCTTGGCCTCCGCGCCCAATGGCGCGGTCGCGATCTGAAAATAGTCGACTGTCGTGAAGGTCTGCTTGAGCCCCGGCCACAGATCGTCGGTATAGGCGTTGGTGGCGATGACGACATGTTTCGCGGTCAGGACGCCGCGATCGGTTTCCACCTTCCAGACGCCGCCGTCCCGGCGCAGTTTTCGAGCGGTCACGCCGGTCGAGATCGTGGCGCCGGCGCCGACGGCGGCCCGGGCGAGCCCGCGCGCGAAGCCCATCGGATTGATGGTGCCGCCCCGGCGGTCGAGCAACGCGCCGCGGTATCTTCCGCCGCCGATCACCTGCGACGCCTGCTCTTTGGTCAGGAATTCGACGGGCGCCCCGATCCTCTCCCAATCGTCAAATCTGCGCTTCATTTCTGCGAATGCGGCGGGCGAACTGGCCGTGGTCACGAGGCCGTTTCTGTGCGGCTCGCAGCGGATCTGGTGCTTCTCGATCAGTTCGAACACATAGTCGGGCATGTCGGCTATCTGCCGGGCCAGGGCGGCGCCCTTGGCATCGCCCAGCCGAACCTGCAACTGCTTCAAAGGCAGCGGGGCCTCAGGGGTGACTTGCCCGCCATTTCGCCCGGACCCGCCATGGCCGATCTGCCGCGCTTCGAGCAGGTGACAGTCCAGACCCTTCTCGGCGGCATGCAACGCGGTCGACAAACCCGTATACCCACCACCGACGATCGCCAGGTCGCAGGCGCGATCGCCCCGCATCTCGCTTTCATACGGGCTTTCCGCCGCTGATTTGTCCCACAGAGAAATGGCTCCGGCCCGAGACACATCTTCCTCCTCAGGTCGCCCCCGATATCGCTCTGCGATGCCTGAATGGTTTCACCGCAGATCGCTGGAATGGACACGATCCCGTCAGACGACGGGCAGGGCGCACCGCCGGCAGCAGTGAGGCCCGCATCCGAAGAAGGCCATGATCACCATGGCACCGGAAACCGGTCCGACAGCCCCGAGCCATCACTAACCATCTGTCGGGGCGGAAATTATTCACTTATTGATCATCAGTCAATAACATTGATCATGGCGTGGCCGAAAGGCTTTAACCCGGCTCTCTTTGGCGCGATGCATGTCGCGCCGCTTGAGCTGGCAGCCGCCTTGTCATCGGACATGGTGGTGGGACCGGCAGGGCATCGATGATCGTTAGGGGCGTAGGTGGCGCGGGCACGGCCTTCCACCATTTGAAAGCCCGAGCCAGGCGCCTTCGGCGCCGCCCAAAATTGGTTTCCACTATAGTCGGTCGTCCCGTCGGCGCCGCCTTGGCCGAGGTGTCGCGGCATGGCTGTCGCGACCGAACGGCTCACATTTTCATCAGGCGCGGCCCGCCCCCTTGATCTCGCCGCGTGAAGCGTAACACTTGCGCGCCTCATCATCTTGGCCGGCGCGACGCGCACGGCCGTCCGTCTCGCGCCAGTCAGGGGGATTATTCCATGGCGATAACGCTTTTCGATCTGTCGAACGACCAGGACTGCCGGTTCAGCCCCTATTGCTGGCGCGTGCGCATGGCGCTGGCCCATAAGGGGCTCGACGTCCAGACCAGCGCGACGCCGTTCCACAAGATCAAGGAGATCGAGGGCGGCGACTTCAAGACCCTGCCGGTCATCCGGGACGGCGACCGCTTCGTCCAGGACAGTTTCGATATCGCCGTCTATCTCGAGGAAGCCTATCCGGACCGGCTGAGCCTGTTCGGCGGGCCGGGCGGGCAGGCGGCGGCGCGCCTGATCGAAGGCTATGCCAATGCCAGCATCATGGGGGCGATCGTGCCGCTGGTGGTCAAGGACGTGCATGACCAGCTCCATCCCGACGACCAGGCCTATTTCCGGACGACCCGCGAAGCGCGCATCGGCGCCTCCTTCGAGGATCTTCACGCCAAGCGGGAGGCCAACAAGGCCGGTCTCGACAAGGCGCTGATGCCGCTCCGGCTGATGCTGAAGAAACAGCCCTTCGTTGGTGGCGCGACGCCGAATTTCGGCGATTACATCCTGTTCGGCTCGCTGCAATGGCCACGCGTGACGAGCCCGTTCGAGCTTTTCGGCGCGGACGATCCGGCCGCCGACTGGTTCGAGCGCTGCCTCGAACTGCATGACGGGCTCGGACGGTCGATGCCGGCCGCCGCCTGAGGCCCTGAACTTAACGCGACGCCGGGCCGCGCCCATCTTGCGCACGCGGCGGGATTTGGGCACATAGCGGCCCAAGCCACGGCTGCTCGCGACGTTCCGATCGCCGCGACATGGCCGGTCTTCCCATTTTCCCGCCCCGTTCGGCCGGCCCCGCCGGCCGGCTTGTTGTCAGCTCTTGAAAGTCAGCCATCGAAAGGACCCCGTCATGGCCCTCGAACGCACCATGTCGATCATCAAGCCCGACGCCACCGCGCGCAATCTGACCGGCGCGATCAATGCGAAATTCGAAGCCGCCGGCTTGCGCATCGTGGCGCAGAAGCGCGTGCAATGGACCAAGGCCCAGGCCGAAGCCTTCTACGCCGTCCATAAGGAACGCCCGTTTTATGGCGAACTGGTCGCCTTCATGACCTCGGGGCCGATCGTCCTGCAGGTCCTGGAAGGCGAGGGGGCCGTGGCCAAGAACCGTGAGGTCATGGGCGCGACCAATCCGGCCGAGGCCGCAGACGGCACGGTGCGCAAGGAATTCGCCGAAAACATCGAGCGCAATTCGGTGCATGGCTCGGATTCGGTCGAGAACGCGGCCATCGAGATCGGCATGTGCTTCGATCTCGCCGAGATCGTCGGCTGACGGCACCGGGTTCCAGGGCCGGCCGCCGTTTTGTGATCACGCTTGACGGCGGCTGGAATGGCGGCGAGCCTGCTTGCCTGAAACACGGAGCTTCGCCGTCATGACCCAGATCCTCGCGCCGCGCATCGCCAAGTCCGCCTGTCCGCATGACTGCCCGTCGACCTGCGCGCTCGATGTGGAAGTGCTCGACGAACGGACCATTGGACGGGTGCGCGGTTCCGAGGAGAACAGCTATACCGCCGGCGTGATCTGCGCCAAGGTGGCGCGCTATGCCGAGCGCACGCACCATCCCGATCGGCTCACAAAGCCGCTGATGCGGACCGGTCCTAAGGGATCGGGGCAATTCACCGAAATCGGCTGGGACGATGCGCTGGACCGGATCGCCGAGCGGTTTCTCACCGCGGAGCAAGAGGCGGGCGCCGAAGCCGTATGGCCCTATGCCTATGCTGGCACGATGGGGCTCGTGCAGCGCGACAGCATCCATGCCCTGAAGCATGTGAAGGGCTATTCGCGGCAATTCGACACGATCTGCACCAATATGGCCTGGTCCGGCTTCATCATGGGAACCGGTCGGCTGGCGGGACCGGATCCGCGCGAGATGGCGGTCGCCGATCTCGTCGTGATCTGGGGCACCAATGCGGTCTCGACCCAGGTCAATGTGATGACCCATGCGGTCAAGGCGCGCAAAACCCGTGGCGCCCGGATCGTCGTCATCGACGTCTATGAGAACGATACGATGAAGCAGGCCGATCTCGGCCTGTGCCTCAAGCCCGGCAGCGACGGCGCGCTGGCCTGCGCGGTCATGCATGTCCTGTTCCGCGACGGGCTGGCCGATCGCGACTTCCTGGCGCGCCACGCCGACTGCCCCGACGATCTCGAAGCGCATCTCCGAACACGCACGCCGGACTGGGCTTCCGTGATCACGGGCTTGCCGGCCGAGGACATCGAACGCTTCGCCCGCATGATCGGCACCACGCCGCGCAGCTATCTCCGGCTCGGCTACGGGTTCACGCGGTCACGCAACGGCGCGGTCAACATGCACGCGGCCTGTTCGATCGCCACCGTGGCCGGGCTTTGGCAGCATGAAGGGGGCGGCGCGTTTCACAATAACGGCGCTATCTACACGCTGAACAAGTCGATGATCGAAGCTCATGACCGGCTCGATCCCGGGGTGCGCGCGCTCGACCAGTCGATGATCGGCCGGGTCCTGACCCATGATCCCGTGGCGTTGAAGGGCGGCCCGCCGGTTACCGCGATGCTCATCCAGAACACCAATCCCGTCTCGGTGGCGCCGGAACAGGATCTCGTGAAGGCCGGCTTCGCCCGCGAGGATCTCTTTGTCTGCGTGCACGAACAGTTCATGACCGAAACGGCGCTGATGGCCGATATCGTGCTGCCGGCGACGACCTTCCTCGAACATGACGACATCTATAAGGGCGGCGGACACCAATATCTCCTGCTCGGCCCCAAGCTCATCGACCCCGTCGGCGAGGCGCGCGAGAACATCGACGTCATCCAGCCTCTTGCGCGGCGTCTCGGCGCCGACCACGCCGCGTTCGGCATGACGGCGCGGGATCACATCGACTGGCTGTTGCGCCATTCCGACCTCGGCACGCTGGCGGAATTCGAGGTGACCGGCGCCATCGACATGCAGCCGGATTTTCGCACCGCGCATTATCTCGACGGCTTCGCCCATCCCGACGGCAAGTTCCGCTTCCGGCCCGACTGGACCGACACGCCAGCGCCCAACCGGCCCGGCGACGGCGCGGTCGGACCGGCCGGCACGCTCCCGGAGCTTCCCGATCACTGGGATGTGATCGAGAACGAGACGGACGATTTCCCCTTGCGCCTGGTCACCGCGCCGGCGCGTTCCTTCCTCAATTCGACGTTCAACGAGACGCCCGGCTCGCTGAAGCGGGAAGGGGAGCCGGATGTGATGATCCGGCCCGATGACGCCGAACGCTTTGGAATCCCGGACGGCGCCGAGATCCTGATGTCGAGCCCGCGTGGCGCCGTGCGGCTGCGTGCCCGCTATTTCTCCGGCCTGAAGCCCGGCGTCGTCGTGTCGGAAGGCTTGTGGCCGAATGCCGCTTTCGCCGACGGCAAGGGCATCAACACCTTGACGGGCGCCGATCCTGTTGCTCCCTATGGTGGTGCTGCGTTCCACGACAATCGGGTGCGCGTCGAAGCCGTCTGAGCCTGCTTCCAGGGACCCCGGTCTCGAGGCGTTGCTCTCACCCTGTTCCGTAGACGCCAACGGTCGGAGCCGGGCAAAGCGGGCTATCGACGCCTGCTTGGTCTAGGAAGTGGCCGACGCGGGATCCGGTGCCGCCGGATCTGTTTTGGGGATTGAACGAGGTCGCGCCGACCTAGGATCAAAGGGCAAGAAACGTTCATGCGTCCGATTGTTACGTCTCACACGACACGCCGCCATTTCTCTCGACGCTGCGCCCCGGTGACGCTTGCCCTGGCCGGCGCCATGGTCCTCGCGACCGCCCTGTCGCCGGCCCTGGCGATCCCGGAGCCGCAGGTCCAGCCGCGCGAGGCGATGCGGCTGCATCTTCTGGACACCTGCGTGATCAATTCCAGCCGAACCAACGAATCGACGGTCAACTATGCCGATCGTTGCCGCTGTGCCACCGACCGCACCATGCGTTCGATCACCGAAGAAGAGGTCGCCAGCATCGGCAATCGCCGCGGCATCGCGGGCTCGGTCGAAGCCAGCTTCAACGAGAACTGGCAGCGCTGCGGCTGACCCCGCCCTTGCCCCCTGCGCTTGATCACATGGGGCTTCAAGGTCTGATTCGAAAGTCTTGATTGCCCATATGATTCGGCGATCGCGGAGAATTGGCGCGATGAGGTTCGCTCAGATGTCGATGCGCCGCCAGCCGCCGCCGTCGAGATGTTCCTGGGGCAGGAAGCGTGCCTTGTAGTCCATCTTCGGCGAGCCATCGACCCAATAGCCGAGATAGAGATGCGGCAGGCCGCGCGCCTTGCAGCGCTCGATATGGTCGAGGATCATATAGGTGCCGAGGCTGCGCTTGTCGGCAGCGGGATCGAAGAAACTGTAGACCATCGACAGCCCGTCCGACAACGTGTCGGTCAGGCAGACGGCCAGAAGCGCCCCGTCGCCGTGGCCGGTGAGACCGCTGTCGGGGCCGCGCCTGCGGTATTCGACGACCATGGTGTCGACGGAGGTATCCTCGATCATCATCGAATAGTCGAGCACGCTCATATCGGCCATGCCGCCCTGACCGTGGCGCCGATCGAGATAGTCTCGGAACAGGGCGTATTGATCGGCGTTCGGGCTCGGCGGGCATTCGCTGCCGATGAGATCGGCATTGCGCCGCATGACCCGGGTCTGATTGCGCGAGGGCTCGAAATCGTCGACCAGGACGCGTACCGACACACAGGCGCGGCAGCCCTCGCAGGCTGGCCGATAGGCGATGTTCTGGCTGCGGCGGAACCCGCCGAGCGTCAACAGATCATGTAGTTCGGCCGCGCGCCGCCCGGCGAGATGCGTGAACACCTTGCGTTCCAGCCGGCCGGGAATATAGGGGCAGGGCGCTGGCGCGGTCAGATAGAATTGCGGGCTGTCGATCGTAACCTTCGTCACGCGGAAGCCTCTAGTCCTTGTCAAGCGGGAGTCGGACGCATCGGCGCACTATAACCCGAACCAAAACGGCGCGACCAGCGTGTAGGTGACCCAGAGCAGGATAACCAGAGGTGTGCCGGCGAGCGCGAAATCGACGAAACGGTAGTGACCGGGGCCCATGACCAGGAGATTGGTCTGATAGCCGATCGGCGTGGCGAAGGAACAGTTCGCCGCGAGAATGACCGTGATCACCATGACCATGGGGTCGATGCCGGCCTGGGCGGCGGCGGTGATCGCGATCGGCGTCAGCAGAACGGCCGTCGCATTGTTCGAGACGAGATTGGTCAGAATGGCGATCAACAGGAACATGGCCGACAGGATGACGGCGGGGCCCTGGTCGCCGACCGCGGCGATGACGCCGCCGGCGAGATATTCCGCGCCCCCCGTCGCCTGAAGCGGCACGGCCATGGCGAGCGAACTGCCGACCAGAAGAAAGACCCGCCGGTCGAAGGCGCGGGCCGCCTGGCGCACATTGAGACAGCCGAACAGGACCATGGCCAGCGCGCCCGACAGCGCGGCGATCACGATCGGCAGGATGCCGAGCGCCGCCGACCCCACCATGAGCGCGAAGACCACCAGTGCCGGCAGCGCGCGGTCGGTCGCCGGCACCGGCGCCGTCGACCATTCGAGCAGGATCACGTCCTTGTCGGCCCGCAGGCCCTCGATCTGCGCCTCGGTGCCGGCGATCAACAGGACATCGCCCGATTCGAGGCGGATATCGCGCATCGTGGTACGCAGCATGCGGCTCTGGCGCTGGATGCCGAGCACCACGGCGCCGGTCGTCACCTGGATGGCGGAGGCCTCGATCGTGCGCCCGATCATGCGCGAGCCGGGCGCGATCACGGCCTCGGCGAGATGGAGATGGCGCGTCGGCTGGGCGGACGCCGTGTCCGTGGGCGCATCGGCGGCCGCGGTTTCCGCCGACAACAGGCCCTGCCGCGAAGTCAGCGCATCACTCAGGACCGAGCGCGTGGCGGCCACGATCACGACGTCCCCCGGCGCGATCGTCACCGCGTCGAAGGGCGGCAGGATGCGTTCATGGCGACGCTGGATCAGCAGCACCGTCATGCCCTTGAGCTGGGGGAACAAGCCGTAATCGCTCTCGGCGCCGGCCAGCGGATGGCCCGGGCCGACATGGATCTCGGCGACGAACTGGCGACCCTGTCCGCCGCCGACCTCTTGGACCATGGTGGCGCGCGGGCGCAGAAGCCGCGGCATCACGAACAATACATAGACGGCGCCGGTGCCGGCTAGCACCAGGCCGATGCCGAAGAAGTCGAAAAAGCCGATTGGCGGCAGCCCGGCATGCTGCGCGACCCCGGCGACCAGGAGATTGGTCGACGAGCCGATCAGCGTCGTCATGCCGCCGAGGATCGTGATGAAGCTCAGCGGCATCAGCACCTTGCTCGGCGAGACCCGCATCTTGGCGGCGATCGCCGACAGAACTGGCAGCATCATGACGACCTGCGGGGTGTTGTTCATGAAGGCGCTGACGCTGCCGGCGAGCAGCAGGACGATCATCACGGTCAGCATGTGATGCTTGTCGCCGAGCTTCATCGCGGCCTGCGTCACCCCATCCATGGCGCCCGTCTGATACATGCCCTGACCGACGACGAGCAGCGCCAGCACGGTCACGAGCGCCGGATTGGCGAACCCCGCCAGAAGGTCCGTGGTGGTGACAAGGCGGGCGCCGGTGGCATCGGTCAGTGGCGCCAGTTGAAACAGTAGCAGAAAGGCGACGACGACGCCGATCGCGGTGACTTCAAGCTCGACCCGTTCGCTGACATAGAGGATGACCGCCGCCGAGATGATCGCGAAGGTGGCGGCCATGTGGAGATCGATCATCGGCGCTCCGCTTCGTGCCCGTCGAACGCGCCATAGTGGCGGACTGCCGCGCGGAACGAAAGCCGCATGACCCGCCTCATCGGGCCTGCCTGCGCCAGGACGCGCCGCGAGCCGGCGGCCAAGATCAGTGGCCGCTGATCGCGGGCAGGCGGCTGACCGCCATGCCCTCGGCGCGGATCGCATCGGTGATCAGATCGCCATGGGCGCTGTCGCGGGCCTCGAAGGTGACGTCGAGCGTGGCGCCCGTGGCCGGCACGTTGAGATGCAGCCTGTGATGCGACACGTCGATGATATTGCCGCCATGCTGGCCGACAATGCCGGCGATCATGGCGAGGACGCCGGGCCGGTCGCGGATCATCACCCGCAAGGAGATGATCCGGTTTTCCCGTTCGAGCGCCCGGACGGCGATCGAACTCAGGACACGCGGGTCGATATTGCCGCCGCACAGGATCAGCCCGACACGCTTGCCCCGGAACCTGTCGCGATGGTCGAGAAGAGCCGCGAGTGGCGCCGCACCGGCCCCTTCGGCCAGCGTCTTCTGTTCGACGAGATAAGCGTAGATCGCCGCCTCGATCGCGGTTTCCGACACTAGAAGCACATCCTCGACATGGGTGCGCACGACGTCGATGGCGGCCGGCGCGACCGCCTTGACCGCGATACCCTCGGCCAGCGTGTCGCCGCCGAGCGAGGGCTTATAGCCGTTGATCGCGGCATGCATGGACGGGTAGAGTTGGGTTTCGACGCCGTAGATCGCGATGTCGGGCTTGATCGCCTTGGCCGCGACGGCGACGCCCGAGATCAACCCGCCGCCGCCGACCGGAATGATGATCGCGTCGAGGTCGTCGAGATCGTCGAGCATCTCGATCCCGACCGTGCCCTGGCCCGACATGACGAGCGTGTCGTCATAAGGGTGCACCAGCGTCAGGCCGTGTTCCTCGATCAGGCGCGCCACCGCCGGCTGGCATTCGTTCAGCGTTTCGCCTTCGAGAACGACCTCCGCGCCATGGCTCCTGGTGCGCGCCACCTTCACGAAGGGCGTCGCCTGCGGCATGACGATGGTCGCCGGCAGGCCGACCCGACGGGCGTGATAGGCGACCGCCTGGGCGTGGTTGCCGGCCGACATGGCGATGACCCCGCGAATGCCCGACCGGCCCGCGAGATCGGTCAGCTTGACCGAGGCGCCGCGGTCCTTGAACGAATTCGTGACCTGCATGTTCTCGTATTTCACGAAGACGTCGGCGCCGGTCAGATCGGACAGTTTCGGGGCATGCACCAGAGGCGTGCGGATCGCCGCGCCCCGGACGATGTCATGGGCACGTCGGATGTCGTCGATCGAGGGCGCGGCGGCGGCGGGCATCATGAGGGAGGTCCTTGGCGGGTCGGGTCGAGGGTCTTTTGTTCGCGATCCGGGGGAAACGCAATTGCCGCTTTCGGACGCAAGCTGGCGTCTATGCGAAGCGGGTCCGTAACGACCCGCCGCCCGGCACCCGATGAGGCTGGACAAGACCGGCCGCGCTGGTCATAGTCCGCGCCGCCTGGCACGGCTGCCCGATGCCCCGAATTGGTGCACTCGAATCGATGCATTTCGACGCCGACATCGCGAAAGTCATCTCATGTCGATCCTGACCGAATTGTTCACCTGGTGGAACCGGCAAACCCTCGGCACCCGCCTTCTGACGGCGCGCAAGGGCGTTTTGGTGGGCGAGGACGATGCCGGCAACCGCTATTATCGCGAGCGCAACGGCTCGCGGCGCTGGGTGATCTACGCGGCCGTCGCCGAGGCCAGCCATGTGCCGCCGGAATGGCATGGCTGGCTGCATCATATCGTCGACACCCCGCCCAATGAAGAAAGCTATACGCCGCGCGCCTGGCAGAAACCGCACAAGCCCAACATGACCGGCACGCCCGCCGCCTACCGGCCGTCGGGATCCACGCTGACGGCCGAAACGCGGCCCAAGGCGACCGGCGACTATGACGCCTGGTCGCCGGAGTAAGCCGTCGCGCGCCGAGCGCCGCCGCGATTGCGTCACGATCATGAACACAGTATCGCCCTTCGACAGATGTGATTCCGGATGGCACGGCCAATGACGGATGAGGCGATGGGCAGAGCGCGACGTGTTTTCCCGATAGTGGCGGCGATGCTGCTGGCGACCGGCCTCCTGGCCGGGCCGGCCAATGCCGAGAAGATGGAAAACCCGGTGGCCGAGTTCACCGGGCTCGACAAGATCACCGGCCGGATCATCACCTTCGATGTCAGGATCGACGAGACGGTGCAGTTCGGCGCGCTGCAGGTGACACCGCGCGTCTGCTACAGCCGGCCGCCGACCGAACCGCCGCGCACCAACGGGTTCGTTGAAGTGGACGAGGTCACGCTGGACAACCGCATCCAGCGCATCTTCACCGGCTGGATGATGGCCGACAGCCCCGGCCTCAACGCGGTCGAGCACCCGGTCTACGATGTCTGGCTGACCGACTGCAAAACCTCGTCCGAGGAATTGGGGATCGCCGAGCCGGAACCGGCCGACCCGGCACCCGCCGCCGAAACCGAGCCCGCCGCCGGCACCACGAACTGACAGCGCGCCGCCAGCGCCCAGTCGAGCTGTTTGTGATAGGCCTTGCGCGGCACTTCGACCGCGCCGAAACGCCTCAGGTGATCGGTCACGAACTGGGTGTCGAGCAGCCGGTAACCGTTGGCCTTGAGAATCCAGACGAGATAGACGAGCGCGATCTTCGAGGCATCGCGTTCGAGGTGGAACATGCTTTCGCCGAAGAAGGCGCCACCCAGGCTGACGCCATAGAGCCCGCCGACCAGCCTGCCGTCCCTCCAGACCTCGATCGTGTGGCAATGGCCGAGATCGAACAGCGTGCCGTAGAGGCGTCGGATCGGCCGGTTGATCCAGGTCTTGCGGCGGCCGCGCGCCGGGGCGGCGCAGCCATTGATGACCTGTTCAAAGTCGCGGTTGACGTGGACCTCGAAGCCGCCGCGCCGGATCACCTTGGCCAGGCTTTTGGGCAGGTGGAAGCCATCGAGCGGAATGACGCCGCGCAGATGCGGCTCGATCCAATAGAGCGAGGGATCGTCCGCGCTCTCGGCCATCGGAAAGATGCCGCAGGAATAGGCCTTCAGAAGAACCGTCGGGGTGATCTCGGCGAGAACGTTGTCCAACGATCGTCTCAGGGTGGGCTGCCCCCCTGCCTCCTAAGCCGCTCTAGGCCGTTTCTTCCGCCGGATTGTCGGCGAGGAAGCGCTCCAGCCAATGGATATCGTAGTCGCCATTGACGATGTCGGGCGTTTCCGTCAGCCGGCGGAACAGCGGGATCGTGGTTTCGATCCCGTCGATCACGAATTCGGACAAAGCGCGCCTCAGCCGCATCAGGCATTCGTTCCGGTTCTTGCCATGCACGATCAGCTTGCCGATCAGGCTGTCATAATAGGGCGGGATCGAATAGCCCTGAAAGACCGCTGAATCGACCCGCACGCCGAGCCCGCCCGGTGGGTGATAATAGCTGATCCGCCCCGGCGAGGGCGTGAAGCTTTCCGGATTTTCCGCATTGATGCGGCATTCGATGGCGTGGCCATGAAAGCCGATATCCGATTGCGTGACCGACATGGCGCCGCCGGCGGCGATGCGCAATTGTTCGAGCACGATATCGACCCCGGTGATCATCTCCGTCACCGGATGCTCGACCTGAAGCCGGGTGTTCATTTCGATGAAATAGAACGCCCCGTCATCATAGAGAAATTCGATCGTGCCGGCACCGCTATAGCCGAGATCGGCGACCGCCCTGGCGCAGATCTCGCCGATGCGCGCGCGGTCCTCGTCGTTGAGGCCAGGGGAGGGGGCTTCCTCCCAAACCTTCTGATGGCGGCGCTGCAGCGAACAGTCGCGCTCGCCGAGATGGATGGCATTGCCCTTGCCGTCGCCGAGCACCTGGATCTCGATATGGCGCGGCTTGTCGAGATATTTCTCGATATAGACCGCGTTGTCGCCGAAGGCCGCGGCCGCCTCGGCGCGCGCCGTCGCCATCGCCTGATCGAGATCCTCGGCCGTCTCGGCCACCTTCATGCCGCGCCCGCCGCCGCCGGCGGCCGCCTTGATCAGGACCGGATAGCCGATCTCCGCGGCGAGCCCGCGCGCTTCCTCGACATCGGTGACCGCGCCGTCAGATCCCGGCACCACGGGAATGCCGAGCCGTTCGGCGGTTTGCTTGGCGGCGATCTTGTCGCCCATGACGCGGATATGCTCCGCGCTCGGGCCGATGAAGGTGATCTCATGGGCTTCGAGAATGTCGGCGAAGCGAGCGTTTTCCGATAGAAAGCCATAGCCGGGATGCACCGCGTCCGCGCCGGTGATCTCGCAGGCCGACAGCAGGGCCGGCACGTTGAGATAGCTGTCACCGGCGGGCGCCGGCCCGATGCAGACGCTTTCATCGGCGAGCCGGACATGCATCGCATCGCTGTCGGCGGTCGAATGCACCGCGACCGTGCGGATGCCGAGTTCCTTGCAGGCGCGCAGCACCCTGAGCGCGATCTCGCCGCGATTGGCGATCAGAACCTTGTCGAACATGCCGCGCCTTAGCCGATCACCAGGAGCGGCTCGCCGAACTCCACCGGCTGGCCGTTCTGCACCAGGATGTCGATGACGGTTCCGGCGCGCGGCGCGGCGATCGGGTTCATCGTCTTCATCGCCTCGACGATCATGACCGTCTGGCCTTCGCGCACGCTGCTGCCGATCTCGACGAAGGGCGGCGCGCCCGGTTCCGGCGCGCGATAGGCGGTGCCGACCATGGGCGAGGTCACCATGCCCTCGGCCGGCGCGGTCGCTGCGGGTTCGTTGGCGCCGGCAGGGGCGGCGGCCGCCGGAACCGGCTGGGCCGCCGGCGCGGCATAGCTGACCGTCTGGTTGCGCGCGACCCTTAGCCTGAGGCCGTCGCGTTCGACCTCGATCTCGGTGAGATTGGTTTCCGTCAGAAGTTCGGCGAGATCGCGGATAAGGTCACGGGCGATCTGATCGCTTGGCGATGACATATAGGGCTGTGCCTTTCTTGATGGCGGCGCGCGGCGCGTCGTGGACGTCAGGCCGACGAGCGCGCCAGGGCGCGGGCCGCGTCGAAGGCAAGGTCGTAACCCAAAGCGCCGAAGCCGGCAATCTGTCCCGTGCAGACCGGCGCGATCAGGCTTTGGTGCCGGAACGCCTCGCGGGCATGGATATTGGACAGATGTACCTCGATGACGGGCGTGACGATGGCCGAGATCGCATCCCGCAGGGCCACCGATGTGTGGGTATAGGCGCCGGCATTGAGGATCACCGCATCGGCGGTATCGCACGCGTCCTGCAACCAGTCGACAAGTTCGCCTTCGTGATTTGACTGCCGGCAGGTCAGCGTGGCGCCGGTCTCGGCCGCGCGTTCTGCGAGCCGCGCCTCGATATCGGCTAGGGTCGTGGCGCCATAGATCTCCGGCTCGCGCGTGCCGAGCAGGTTGAGATTGGGGCCGTTCAGAACGAGAAGGCGCATGATCGAGATATCACCGATTGCAGGATCGGCCATCTCATGCGCTCAAGCACGAGCGGCGTCAACCATTGCCCCGGCCAGCCGGGACAGCCCGGATACCCGTATCAGCGTATGCTCAGCAGGTAATGCAGGTCTTGTCGCGGGCGGCGGCCACCCGGTCGCGCAATTCGGCGAAGCCGACCGCGCCGATAACGACTTCGTCGCCGATGACATAGCTCGGCGTGCCGGAGATGCCGAGATCGTTGGCGAGGTTGTGGGCTTCCTCGACCGCCTGCATCAGCGTCTGGTCCTGCATGTCGTTGCGCAATTGGTCCATGTCGAGGCCGAGCGCTTCGGCTTCGGCCAGGGCCGTGGCCTCGTCGGCGGGGCCGCGCAGCGAGATCAGTCGGCTGTGCATGTCGAGATAGCGGCCCTGACGGCCGGCGGCGAGCGCGACGCGGGTCGCCTCGATGGAGCCCGGCCCGAGGACGGGAAACTCCTTGTAGACGACGCGCAGATTGGGATCGGCCGCCATCAGGTCGAGCATGTCGGCGTGGCCGCGTTTGCAATAGGGGCAGTTGTAGTCGAAGAACTCGACGATCGTGACGTCGCCGTTCGGATTGCCGGCGACATGGTGCAGGGGCGAGTTCATCAGGACGTCGCGATTGTCCTCGATCGCGGCGATACGCCGTTCGGCTTCCTCGGCGATGCGCTTTTCCTGCAGCGCGATCGACACGTCCTCCAGGATCTCGGGGTTTTCGATCAGATAGGCGCGGACGATCCGCTCGACATCGGCCTGCTGCAGCGGCGGCGGGCCGGCATCGACCACCTCGGGCTCCTGGTTCAGATAGCTGAAGGTCACGGCGCCAGCGAGCGCGAACACAAGGGCGAAGACGGCGGCGAGGATGACGGTTCTCATGCGATTCGGTCCATGATAGTCTTGTCGGACAGGTTTCACGCCAGGTGATGACCCGTCAATTCGGCGGTTTGACGTTCAGGATGTCCTGCGCCTTCAGCCAGCCGGGCGAGCCATTGGCGAAGCCCTGGCGGGCGCGGGCGGCGAAATGATGCGCGCCCTTGACGTCGCCGCGGGCGAAATAGGCCTGCGCGGTCGCGAGTTCCGCATCGGGCACGCGGTTGAGCCGGCCATAGGCAAGCGCCAATTGTTCGAAGGCCTGGCCGTGATCGGGATCGCGGGTCGTCACCTGCAACAGGTTGCGCACGGCCTGGTCGAGATTGGCCTGATTGCCGCTGGCGATCAGGGCCGTTGCCAGGGTCACCTTGAGGCCAGGGTCGTTCGGCGCCAGCGACACGGCGCGCTGCAGCGGCGCGATGGCATCCTGCGGACGACCGGCCCGCGACAGCGCATCCCCCTTGGCTTCCCAGAAGTAAGGATAGTTCGGCGCCGCGTTCAGCAGGCTATCGAGACCGGCCATGCCGTTGCGGTAGTCGCCGGTGCGGACCTGCGCCAGCGACCGGGCATAGACCGCCGGCAGGGTGCGGTCGGAAGACGGATAGCGCCGCTGCACCGTGCTGGGATGCGAGGTCAGGCCGATGATCTTGGCGCGCGCCAGATCGTGGCGTGCCTGGAGCTCCGGCGGGTCGGGCTTGTCGTAATAGGGGCTCTGGCGTGCCAGTTCCTCGAGCGTCGCCACCCGGTCGCGCGGCAGCGGGTGGGTCTGCGCGTAAGGGTCGACATTGCGCACGCTCATCAGCGCTTGATCGGCCAGCCTCTGGAAGGTGCGCACCAACCCGCGCGGCGATTGCTGGGTGGCGTTCAGATAGTTGATCGCAGCGCGGTCCGCGGCGCGTTCCTCGGTGCGCTGATAGCCCAGGACGGTGCGCCCGATGATGTGCTGGCCGCCGAGAATGGCGGCCTGTCCGATGCTCGGGTCCTGGGCGGCGATGCCCGCGCCGGCGGCCAGCACGGCGGCGACGATGGCGGCGGCGCGCGCATTGGCGATCTGCGCCCTGAGACGCGCCAGGTGGCCGCCCGCGATATGGCCGGCCTCATGCGCCAGGACGCCGATCACCTCGTTCGGCGTATCGGATTCGGTGATGACGCCGAGATTGACGAAGATCCGGTTGCCGTCGGCGACGAAGGCGTTGAACGACCGTTCCGGCACGATGTAGATGCGCACCGATTGCGATCGGATATTGGCGGCGCGCAGGATCGGCGTGGCGTAGTCGCGCAATAGCGCCTCGAGTTCGGCGTCGCGCACGAAGCGCACCGACTGGGCCGACGCGGTCTGGATGGCGACCGTCGACAGCACCATGACGATCGCGATCGCGACCGACAAAAGAGGACGCAGCTTTTGTTTCATCGACGCCATGGCCATATATCCGAAATGCGCGATACATCCTCTGATGCGGCGTCGTCCGCCGGCCGGCAACCCAGGATGGCGCCCGTTATGGCGCCGATCGAGCATCCGTCATCGCATGGTGAGAGGATGGACACAATGCGGCCAGAACGAGGCGTGCCGCGATTTGCCGGCCGCACATCCTTGTGTATCGGCCGTATGGCGGCTCTGCGCGGGGCCGGGATGGCGCGCGCCCGCCGGTCCGATAGGATCGGGCCGCGAGCAATGGCCGGGCGCGGCACAATTTCCGTGACGTTGTCCATGACGTGATGGCTGACGCATCGACGACACAAAGGGAGACCTGCATGGCCAAAACCGCAAGGATGGAAACGCTCGCGATCGCCGGTGCCGCGCCGGCGGGCGTGACGGGTTTGCGCCCGTTCCTGGCCATGGACGTTCTCCGGGAAGCATCGAAGCTCGTTTCAGATGGTGCCGACATCGCCCATCTCGAAGTCGGCCAGCCGATGATTTCGGCGCCGGCCAAGGTGCGCGAGGCGGCACGGCGAGCGCTCGACGACAAGCCACTTGGCTATGTGCCGGCGCTCGGCATCGAGCCCTTGCGCGAGCGGATCGCGGCGCATTACGCCACGACCGACGGGATTGAGGTCGACCCGGCGCGGATCGTCGTGACGACCGGCTCGTCGACGGCGTTTCAACTCGCCTTTCTCGCCGGCTTCCGGCCGGGCGGCGAGGTGCTCTTGCCGGTACCGGGCTATCCGGCCTATCCGAATATCCTGACCGCGCTCGGCTTCAAGCCGGTCTTCGTGGAACTCGCCGCCGAAGACGGCTGGCGGCTGACGCCGGAAAAATTTCGCGCCGCCATCACCGACCGAACCACGGGGATCGTGCTCGCCAGCCCGTCGAACCCGGCCGGCACGATCCTGGAGCGGGGTCAGCTCGAAAGCCTGGTCGCTGAGGCCGACGCGGCCGGCATCACGGTGATCTCCGACGAGATCTATCACGGGCTGACCTATACGATGCCGGCGGTGTCGACGTTGACCTTTTCCGACGCGCCAATCGTCATCAACAGCTTCTCGAAATATTTCTGCATGACCGGCTGGCGCGTCGGCTGGATGGTGGTGCCGCCGCAGCTCGCGCGGCCCATCGAGATGCTGGCCCAGAACATGTTCATCTGCGCGCCGGCCATCTCGCAATGGGCGGCGCTGGCCGCCTTCGAGGCGACCGACGAACTGGAACAGGCCAAGGCCGACTATCTCGACAGCCGCGATCTTCTGCTCGACGGGCTCGGCGCCATGGGCGTGCCATCGGTGCTGCCAAGCGACGGGGCGTTCTACGTCTTCGCCGATATCGGCCATCTGACCAATGACAGCGTGCGGTTCTGCAGTACGCTTCTGCGCGAGCACCATGTCGCGGCGACGCCGGGGACCGATTTCGACCCCGGCCGTGGCCACCGCTTCATCCGCTTTTCGGTCGCCGGCGGCCATGTCCAGGTGGAACGCGCGCTCGACCGCATGCCGCGCGCATTCCACATCGCCTGACCCAAAGAGGCGGTCTGGCTTCTGCCAGCGTGCTCAGCGGCCCAGAATGCGCCGCTGCCACCAGCCCTTGCGCGGCGGGCCGGCCGGGGCTTCCTCGACGGGCGCCGGCTGCGGCGGCGTCACCTCGACCACATTGACCGGTTCGGTAGCGATCTCCGGCGCTTGGATGTCAGCCTCAGCCTTATCCGCTTCGACCGATGATGGCGTTAGATCCGCCTCGTCGACAACGCTGGCAGGAGCCGGTTCGTCCACCGTTGGAATGTCGTCGCTCTGGCTCGTCTCGGTGTCTTCTGCCGACGCGGTAACGGTCTCCACCATGTCGTTCGCCGCGACCGTCCGAGACGGATCCGTCTCCGACGGACTTGCCTCGGGCTGGTCGGTATCAGACGAGTCCGCTTCGGGCGCGTCCATTGCCGCCGCATCGGCGACCGATTCGCCGTCCGCCATGACTTCGCCATCGGCCTCGAGGCTCGTTTCGGTCGCGCGTTCGCCGCGCCGACGGCCGCCACGGCGCCCGCGCCGGCGCTTGCGGCGGCTGCCATTGTCCTCGCCGCCTGCGTCGTCCTGGCTTTCGTCGGTGTCGCTCCTGGCCTCGGCATCGGCTTCCGTCGCCTCGACCTGCTCATCGCGATCCGATCCGCCGCGCCGGCCGCGACGACGGCGCTTGCGGCGGCCGCTGCCGTCTTCCGAGCGGTCCGACGTCTCGCGGGCGCCGTCCGCCGTCTCGCCGTCGTCCTCGTCGGCCATGTCGTCTGAAATTGGCGTTATCGGCGCGTCGGCCTTCTTGCTCTGGACCTTGCGCGGATCGCCGCGCTCGATCAGGCAAGGCACGCCGCCGAGGTCCTCTTCCGCCGCCACCGTGATAGACACGCCGAACCGGGTTTCGAGCGCGACCAGGTGATCGCGCTTGTTGTTGAGGATATAGAGCGCCGCCGTCGTCGTGGTCTTGGCCACGAGATCGGCCGGCCGGCGCATCAATTCGTCCTCCAGCGTGCGGATGACATGCAGCGCGACCGATTCGGTCGACCGCACCATGCCGGTGCCCTGGCAATGGCTGCAGACCTGGAGGCTGCCTTCGAGCAGGCCGGGACGCAGCCGCTGGCGCGACATTTCCAGAAGCCCGAAATGGCTGATCCGGCCAACCTGGATGCGCGCCCGGTCGGTCTTCAAACAGTCTTTCAGCTTGCGCTCGACCGCCCGGTTGTTGCGGCTTTCGTCCATGTCGATGAAATCGATGACGATGAGGCCCGCGAGATCGCGCAGGCGCAATTGCCGCGCCACTTCCTCGGCCGCTTCGAGATTGGTCTTGACGGCGGTGTCCTCGATCGAGTGTTCGCGCGTCGCGCGACCCGAATTGACGTCGATCGAGACCAGGGCTTCCGTCTGGTTGATGACGATATAGCCGCCCGATTTCAGCGTCACCTCGGGATTGAACATCGCGTCGAGCTGACCCTCGACGCTGTAGCGGGTGAAGATCGGGTCGTCTTCCTTGTAGGGCTGGACGTTCTTGGCATGGCTCGGCATGAGCATGCGCATGAAGTCCTTGCCCTCGCGATAGGCGTCGTCGCCGGAGACAAGGACCTGGTCGATCTCCTTGTTGTAGAGATCACGAATGGCCCGCTTGACGAGGCTGCCTTCCTCATAGACCAGCGTCGGCGCCGTCGAGGCGAGCGTCCGTTCGCGCACGCTCTCCCACAGCCTGAGCAGATATTCGTAGTCGCGCTTGACCTCGGTCTTGGTGCGGCTGGCGCCGGCGGTGCGCAGGATCAGCCCCATGCCGTTCGGCACCTCGAGGCTCTTCGCCACGTCCTTGAGCCGCTTGCGGTCGGACGCATTGGTGATCTTGCGCGAAATGCCGCCGCCGCGCGCGGTATTGGGCATCAGAACGCAATAGCGCCCGGCCAGCGACAGATAAGTCGTCAGCGCGGCGCCCTTGTTGCCGCGCTCTTCCTTGACGACCTGGACCAGCATCACCTGGCGGCGCTTGATGACTTCCTGGATCTTGTAGCTGCGGCGCGATCGGGCACGGCGCACCGGCACTTCTTCGAGCGCATCCTCGCTGCCGACCGATTCGACATCATCGTCATCCGATGCGGCCTGGCCGTTGGCGCCGTCGTCGCTTTCGGCTGTCGCGGCACCTTCCTCGTCACCGTCAGTGTCGCCACCGTCATCATCTGCCGACGCGTCGACGGACGCATCGTCCGCGCCGGTTTCGTCCACGATGACATCGTCCGAGACGGCCGCGTCTTCGGCATCGGCGGTGGCTTCGGTGTCGTCGCTCTCGGTCGTTACCGATATATCGGTTCCGTCGGCGGCGTCGGGGGCATTCGTTTCGGACAGGTCCGTTTCGGCGGCGTCGACGGCAGCGGCGGTGTCATCCGTTTCATCTTCGGAAGCGGTTTCGCTCCTCGCGCCGGGCGCATCGCTGTCGGCCGAGACCTCCTCGCTCACGCTATCGGACGAATCGGCGCGGCTCTTCGCCTTGCCGCGCCGCGACCGGCGCCGTTTCGAGGGCTTGTCCTCGGAAGCGCCTGCGTCACCATTCGACATGTCGTCGTCGAAGTCGCCATCGCGCGAGGCCGATGCGGCCTCCTCGGCGAGCAGGGCTTCACGGTCTGCGACCGGGATCTGGTAATAGTCGGGGTGGATTTCGGAAAACGCCAGGAAGCCATGACGATTGCCGCCATAGTCCACGAAGGCTGCCTGGAGCGAGGGTTCGACGCGGGTTACGCGGGCGAGATAGATATTGCCTCTGAGTTGCTGGCGCGTTGCCGATTCGTAGTCGAATTCCTCAACGCGGTTGCCACGCACCACCACGACCCGGGTCTCTTCCGGGTGGGTGGCGTCGATCAACATTTTGTTGGCCATGGGTCGTCAGTCTCTTATTGGTTGATCGCCGGAAAACGGCGATGCGGAGCGCCTCGGCGGGCCGGCCGGACAGGCGGCATGGCCGGGGCGATGCTCCGCGATATGTCGTTTGAAGGAGCGCTGTCGCGCTGAACAAGGCGAGGGCTTCCGGGCCAAGCGGCATGAGCCATCCGCGCATGGCACGACCGACGGTCGTTGCGATGTCGCGATACTGGCTCAGTATGGCTTGGCTCGTCATGCTACCCCGTTACCGGTCCAGCACGCCGTTTGACGAGGCGTGCCGCGACCCGAATTCTAATCGCCGCCCGGACTTGCCGGCATGGGCGATGGCATATCGGTTTGACCTGCCGACGGGCCGCCACGGGCTTCCGGAATGAACGACGGCGGCGCTGTGCCCCATAGTCTGTCGCGGGAAGCCGGAGGGCCCATAAGGAGTTGCAAAGGACCCGGCGGGCGGTATCGAAACGCGAAACCGATACTCTAGCTAATAATGTTCAATATGGGTGTCGCGCAAGCAGAAAGCTATGACCGGTCGAGATCGGCCATCGTGACGCGGGGTGCGACCCAAGTCCCGTCGCCGCCCGCGACCGCCAACGCGGCTGGTCTCGCACGGGTCATAATGAATGGTTTACGGGGTCGCTATAAAGTCCGACAGTCAAGAGGTTTAGTCTCGTGGCTCGTGATGTGTCGGGTCGAGGCGGTATGAGGGCAGGATGCAGTCGCTGAGCATCGTCGACAGGGCCCGGGGCGGGCCCGAACGGGCCGGCCCCAAGGACAAGCAGGCCGCTCGCGGCCCGAGGGCCATTTCGTCGCGATGGATGAAACGGGCGCTGCGATTCGCCTGTGCGCTCGTCGCCATGGCGATGATCGCCGCGCCACCCGCCGCGCGGGCCGAGGACACGGATCATCCGGTGGCGAGCAATGTTCAGCTCGCCGGCGACGGCACGCGGACGCGCCTTCTGGCCGATCTGAGCGAACCGGTCGAGCCGGCGACCTTCGTTCTCGCCGATCCCTACCGGGTCGTCGTCGACTTGCCGCAGGTGACCTTCGATTTGCCCGCCGATATGGGCAGAGACGGGCGCGGCCTGATCTCGGCCTTCCGCTACGGCCTCGTCGCGCCCGGCAAGTCACGCATCGTGATCGATGCGACCGGACCGGTGGCGGTCGACAAGGCCTTCGTTCTAGACCCCGTCGACGGGCAGCCGGCACGGCTGGTGATCGATCTCATAGCCAGCGACCGGGCCGGCGTGCTCGCCGCCACCCGCCAGTCGGATGATGGCGCGGACGGATCGTCTCAGGGAACATCCCCCCCGCAGACCGATGCGGTTTTCGACCCGCTCGCCCCGGTGCCACCCGGCGGCGGGTTCGAGCGCCGGCCCGTCATCGTGCTCGATCCCGGTCATGGCGGCGTCGATCCGGGCGCGCTCAGCCGCGGCGGCTTGCGGGAAAAGGACATTGTTCTAACCTTCGCGCTACGGCTCGCCGAGGCCCTGCGCGCGACCGGCAAGGTCGATGTCGAGATGACGCGCGACGACGACCGTTTCATCCCCTTGCGCGACAGGGTCGCCTTCGGCCGCGACAAGGGCGCGTCCCTGTTCGTGTCGCTGCATGCCGATTCGATTTCGGTCGCCAATGTGCGCGGCGCGACGATCTACACGCTGTCCGAACGCGCCTCCGACGTCGAAGCGGCGCGCCTCGCGGAAAAGGAAAACCGCGCCGACGCGATCGCCGGGCTCGATCTCAGCGAGGAACCCGATCAGGTGGCCGGCATCCTGATCGATCTCGTGCGCCGGGAAACGCAGAACTTCTCCGTCATCTTCGCCCGTCGCGTCATGGATGATCTCGGCGCGGCGACGCGGCTCAACAAGAACCCCATCCGCTCGGCTGGTTTCCGCGTGCTGCGCGCGCCCGACGTGCCGTCGGTGCTTCTGGAACTCGGCTACATCACCAATGCCGAGGACGTCGAGCTGATGCTGAGCGAGGACTGGCAGGACGGCGTGGCCCAGGCCATGGTCGACGCGATCATCGGCTATTTCGCGCCACGGGCGACGCATGGCAGTCTGGCCGGCCAGTGATTATGTAGGAGGCTGCGGCGACTGTGGCCGAAAGGCAACGCGCCCGTGCGCAGAAGGGCGATTTCCGGTGAACGGGGTGATTGCCATCGTTTCGACCATGTTTGCCATAACACACGCTGGGTTCGCGATTTTTGGGGCTCGCTTGACCTCGATTGTCGAACCTGAAACACACGCGCTTCGCCGCCGCCTGATTTGCCGGCGCGATCGACAGGCCGGGCAGGGGCGGCGCGACGTGACGAGGTCGTCGTCCGGGGGGACGGCAACCGCCGATTGGATGGCTTTATGATTCTCCGCTTTCTGGGCTTTTTGTTCACCGTTGGCGTCGTCGTCTTCATCGTCGGCGCGGCGGCGGCCGGCTACGTCATCTGGAAGATCTCCGACGACCTGCCCGATTACGCGGTCCTGAAGGATTACGAGCCGCCGGTGATGACCCGGTTCCACGCCGCCGACGGCAGCCTGATCGGCGAATATGCCCGCGAGCGGCGGCTCTACCTGCCGATCCAGGCCGTGCCCGACCGGCTCATCCACGCCTATCTGTCCGCCGAGGACAAGAATTTCTACAACCATTTCGGCATCGATCCGCAAGGCATCGCGCGCGCGCTCGTGGTTCTGGCGCAGAGCGGCGGGCGGGTCCGCCAGGGCGGCTCGACGATCACCCAGCAGGTCGCCAAGAACTTCCTGCTGACCAACGAACGGACGATCGACCGCAAGCTGCGCGAGGCGCTCCTGGCGCTGCGCATCGAGCGCGCCTTCACCAAGGACGAGATCCTCGAACTCTATATGAACGAGATCTTCCTCGGCCTCGGCGCCTATGGGGTGGCCGGCGCGGCGCTCGAATATTTCGACAAGTCGGTCCATGAACTGACCATCGAGGAGGCGGCTTATCTCGCCGCCCTGCCGCGCGCGCCGAATAACTACCACCCCTTCCGGCAGACCGAACGGGCGATTGCCCGGCGCAACTGGGTCATCGACCGGATGCTCGACAATGGCTACATCACCGTCGAGGAAGCCGAACACGCCAAAAGCCAGCCGCTCCGGGTCACCCCCCGCGCGCGCGGTTCGCAGCTGATCGCGTCAGACTATTTCGCCGAGGAAGTCCGCCGTTCGATGGTCGAGGAATTCGGCGAGGACGGGCTCTATGGCGGCGGGCTGTCGGTGCGCACGACGCTCGATCCGGAAATGCAGGTCATGGCGCGGCGGGCGCTGGTCGACGGACTTGTCGAATATGACAGGCGTCAGGGCTGGCGCGGACCGATCGCGACCGTCGACATCGCCGGCGACTGGGGACCGGCGGTCGGCGAGATCGACGATCTCGATGACGTGGAACCCTGGCGGATGGCGGTCGTGCTGTCGGTCGAGGACGGCGCCGCCGAGATCGGTTTCAAGCCCGACCGGCTGGCCTCCGGCCAGTTCGGAACGGCGCGCGATACGGGCACCATCCCGCTCGATGGGCTGTCCTGGGCGCGCTGGGCGGAAGGCGAGCAGCGCGGGCGCGAGATTCGGTCGGCGACGCAGGTTCTGACGCCGGGCGATGTCGTCTATGTGTCGCCGCTGGAGCAGACCGAGGATGGTGCCTGGAGCTATCAGCTTCAACAGGTGCCCGAGATCGGCGGTGCCATCGTGGCGATGGACCCTTTCACCGGACGCGTGCTGGCGCTCGTCGGCGGCTTCAGCTTCGATGCCAGCCAGTTCAACCGCGCGACCCAGGCGATGCGCCAGCCGGGCTCGTCCTTCAAGCCCTTCGTCTACGCCGCCGCCCTCGACAACGGCTATTCGCCGTCGAGCGTCGTCATGGACGCCCCGCTCGAAATCCAGGCCGGCAACGAGATCTGGCGCCCGTCGAACTACTCCAACGAATTCTACGGCCCCTCGACCTTGCGCACCGGCATCGAACGGTCGCGCAATGTCATGACCGTTCGGCTGGCGCAGGATGTCGGCATGCCGCTCATCGTGCAGTATTCCAAGCTGTTCGGCATCTATGACGAATTGCTGCCCTATCTGCCGATGTCGCTCGGTGCCGGAGAGACCACCGTTCTCCGCCTGACGACGGCCTATGCCATTCTCGCCAATGGCGGACGCAAGATCGAGCCGACGCTGATCGACCGCATCCAGGACCGCTACGGCAATACGATCTACCGCCATGACGCGCGGATCTGCGAGGACTGCAACGAAACTGGCTGGACGGGACAGGACGAGCCGGAGATCATCGACGAGCGCGACTATGTGCTCGATCCCTTCACCGCCTATCAGATGACCTCGATGCTGGAAGGCGTGGTGCTGCGCGGCACGGCCCGCACGATCGCCGAGCTCGGCATTCCGCTGGCCGGCAAGACCGGCACGACGAATGAGGAGCGCGATGCGTGGTTCGTCGGCTATTCGCCGGACCTCGTGGTCGGCGTCTTCGTCGGCTTCGACGACCCCGAGCCGATGGGCCGCGGCATGACCGGCGGCCGTCTGGCGGCGCCGATCTTCAAGGCGTTCATGAAGGAAGCAATCGGCGAGGAAGCACCGATCCCGTTCCGCGTGCCGCCCGGCATCCATCTCGTTCGCGTCGATCCGCGCACCGGTCTCAGGTCGAATGGCGGCGGCGCCATTCTGGAAGCCTTCAAGCCCGGCCAGGATCCGCCCACGACCTATTCGGTGATCGGCTTCCAGGACCAGTTCGGCCAACCGTTGACGGTCAGCCCGGAAGCCGACCGTGCCGTTGTGTCGGGCACCGGTGGGCTTTACTGACGGGCCTGGGACGCGTCGGGCGCCGCCCTGTCCAGGCTGAAACACGTCGCCATGCCGGGCACGGCATGTCCTGTATCTTCGCTGTCACCTGCCGTTCCGGATCCCCGGGTCAAGCCCGACGATGACGTCCCTGGAAACCGGGCCGGTTGTTCAGGCGGTTCAGTCTTCCTGGCCCCATTCGGCCCAGGAGCCGTCATAGAGGCTGACCGAGTCGTGGCCTAACAGGGTCAAAGCGAAAAACGGGATCGCCGCCGTCAGACCTGATCCGCACATGGTGATCAATGGCGCGCCGGGTGTGTGGCCGGCCGCGCGGAACAGCGCGTCGAGTTCCGCATTCGACTTCACGCAGCCCGCCGTGTCGGTGAATTCCGAATAGGGCAGGTTGACCGTGCCCGGCTCATGGCCGGATCGCACGCCGGTGCGCGGTTCGGGGGCGGTCCCGGCGAACCGGTCGGCGGGCCGCGCATCCATGACCATCGGGCCGTTCGCGGCCAACGCGCGCCTTACATCGTCCTTGTCGGCGATGTAGCCGGCCCGCTTGCGGGCGGTGAAATGGCGTTCGTGGCGTCGTTCGGACCCCTGATCGGTCGGGCGACCCTCGGCGGTCCATTTCGGAAAGCCGCCATTCAGCACGGCCACCTCGTCGACGCCCATGATGCGGAACATCCACCAGACACGCGCCGCACTGAACAGGCCGAACCCGTCATAGACGACGATCCGCTGGCCGTCGCCAATACCGAGCTTGCGCACCTTCGAGGCGAAGACTTCGGGGCGCGGCAGCATATGCGGCAGCGGCGAGGCCTGATCGCTGATCTCGTCGATATCGAAGAACACCGCGCCAGGGACATGCGCCTCGAGATATTCCGCGCGCCCGTCGCGCCCCATGGTCGACAGATAGGTCGAGCCGTCGATCACCACGAGATCGGGATCGCTCAGATGATCGGCCAGCCAATCGGTCTCCACCAGCCAGTCGGCGCGCGTCTTCGTCATGGGGCCTTGCCTCTACCTGAAAACCGTTATTGTGACGGCGTATCGAACACGATGCGGACGCGCTTGTTGCGCGCGCCCTTGGACTGGATCTTGTCGATGCGCATCGGGCCGATCTCGCCGGTGGCGCGGACATGCGTCCCGCCGCAGGGCTGAAGGTCGATCTCGCCGATCCGCACGAGCCGCACCCGGCCCGCGCCCATCGGCGGCTTGACCGACATCGTCTTCACGAGATCGGGCTTGGCGGCAAGCTCGTCATCGGTGATCCAGTCCTCGGTCACCACATGATCGCCGGCGATCAGCGTGTTCAGCCGCTCCGTCAGGTGATCGGTTTCCGGCAAGGCCGCGTCGATGTCGAAATCGAGCCGGCCGTAATCATCGCCGATCTGCCCGCCGGTCACGGGATAGGGCAGGACCACCGACAGAAGATGCAGCGCGGTATGAAGGCGCATATGCCGGAAGCGCTGATCCCAGTCGATCTCCGCCTCAACCGTTTCGCCGATCAGCGCGTCGAGATCGTCGGGGGCTGGATCTTCCGCGTCATGATCGATCTGATGGCGCACCGCGCCGGGCAATGCCGCCTTGCGCGCGATGGCGATCGGTAGCACCCGGCCGTCGGCCAGCGTCAGCCGGCCGCGATCGCCGGGCTGTCCACCGCCTGTGGGATAGAAGACGCTGCGATCCAGCACCACGCCGCCATCCGGCTCGATCGCCGTGATGCGCGCCGTGCACCGGGTCAGATAGGCGTCGTCGCGATAGAGCGGCTCGGTCGTCATGATGTGCCGCCGCTCCCGCGTGGTGTGTCGTCAGCCGTCATGGACCATAACATCCGGCACCGATGGGCTGCTGTCGAGCCATTCCGGCACCGGCAAGCCCTTTTCGCGCAGGAAGGCGGGGTTGAACATCTTCGACGCATAGCGCGTGCCATAGTCGCACAGAATGGTCACGATGGTGTGGCCCGGCCCCATCTCGCGCGCAAGCCGCATGGCGCCCGCCACATTGATGCCCGACGAGCCGCCAAGGCACAGCCCTTCCTTTTCGAGTAGCGCGAAGGCGATCTCCAGCGCCTCCGCGTCGGGGATCTGATAGGCGACATCGACGGGCGCGTCCTCGAGATTGGCCGTGATCCGCCCCTGGCCGATGCCTTCGGTGATCGAGCTGCCCTCGCTCTTCAGCTCGCCGGTCGTGTAATAGCTGAACAGCGCCGCACCCATCGGGTCGGCGAGACCGATGCGAATGTCCCGGTTGCGCTCCTTCAGCGCCATGCCGACCCCGGCCAGCGTGCCGCCGCTGCCGACCGCGCAGATGAAGCCGTCGACCTTGCCGTCGGTCTGGGCATAGATCTCCGGGCCAGTGCTATCGATATGGGCCTGGCGGTTGGCGACATTGTCGAACTGATTGGCCCAGATCGCGCCGGCTGGTTCCGTCGCGGCGAGCTTCTCGGCAAGCCGGCCCGACACTTTCACGTAATTGTTGGGATTGCGGTAAGGGGCCGCCGGCACCTCGACGAGCTGCGCGCCCATGATGCGCAGCATCTGCTTCTTTTCCTCGGACTGGGTCTCGGGAATGACGATGACCGTCCGGTAGCCGAGCGCGTCGGCGACCAGCGCCAGGCCGATCCCGGTATTGCCGGCGGTGCCCTCGACGACGGTGCCGCCGGGCTTCAGCGCGCCGCGGCGTTCGGCGTCGCGGATGATCCACAGTGCCGCGCGGTCCTTGACCGACTGGCCGGGATTGAGAAACTCGGCCTTGCCGAGAATGCGGCATCCGGTCGCGTCGGACGGGCCGCGAAGTTCGATGAGGGGCGTGTTGCCGATGAGATCGAGAACGCTGGAAACGGCCATGCGGGAACCCTTTTTCTTGGCTGTCTTATGGTCGGGCGGAAAAACCGTGCCGGGTTTTTGGAAGCGATGCCGCGGTGACATCCACATGAGCTCTAAGTAGTAACACGGGATGGGCGGGAAAAGACGTCCGAATTCATGCTGGGCGGCTATGCGATGTGATCCGATCGCCGGACAGTGGCGTAGCGAGCGGCATATCAGGAGTTTGGAATCATTATGACAGATCAGGGTGAAAAGGCAGGCCAGCCCGAAAAGGCGGGTCAACTCGATGTGTTGCTGGCGGATTATGCCGCCGGCGGCCTGTCGCTGCCGGCCAATGCGCTTGTCGCGGCGCATCTGAGCCTGTCGACCCGGCATGCCGCCTTCGTCGACGCGCTGGAGGATATTGGCGGCGACTGGCTCGACGATGTCGCGCCCGAAACACTGTCGGACCGCGACGCGGCGCTGGCCGCGATCTTCGCCCATGACGCGCCGGCGGAACGGGCGGAACCGGACGCAACCGAAGACGCCGACGACGATACCGGCCTCGTGCCACCGGTGATCCGGCAAGCACTTGGTCTTGAGACCGACGAGATCCCCTGGAAGAACCGGCTCGGCATCCGCGAGGTGCGGCGCAAATTCGCCGACGGGTCGACGGCCAGCCTTTTGTGGATCAAGGCCGGACAGGTGATTCCGACCCATACCCATGAAGGCCAGGAACTGACGCTCGTCCTGCAGGGCGCCTTCAGCGACGAGACCGGCCGCTACGGCCCCGGCGATATCGCCGTCGCCGACGACGATGTCGATCACATGCCGGTCGCCGAACCGGACGAGGACTGCATCTGCTTCATCGTCATGGACGCCCCGCTGCGCTTCACCGGGCCAGTGACCCGCTTCCTCAATCCGATCCTCAACCGATAGTCAGGTAACGTCGCGGCCGCCGACGGGCCGGGCGTGACGCGATCGCCGGCCGGGAAGGGCGGCATGATCCGACTTGATTGATCCCGAACGGACGGGCGCGCCATGAGCGACTACATCGCGACACCGGCCGATGGGGTCTGCTGGATCACCGGCGCGAGTTCCGGCATCGGCTTCGAATTGTCGAAGACACTCGCCGCGCGCGGCTGGACAATCTACGGCACGGCCCGCTCGGCGGAGGATCTCGCGGCCCTTGAAGCGGCTTGCGCCGGCCTGAAGGGTCGCGTCATCGCCAAGCCGGGTGATGTGACCGACCGCGATGCGCTGTCCCGCATCGTCGAGGAGATCGAGGCCGACCGTCCGATCGCGCTGGCGATCCTCAATGCCGGCGTCTATCTGCCGATGACGGCGGATGCCTTCGACCCGACCGCTTTCGACAAGAGTTTCGCCGTTAATCTCGGCGGCACGGTGAACGGTCTCGCGCCGCTCGTGCCGCGCATGATGGCGCGGCGGTCGGGGCATCTCGTGATCGTTTCCTCGGTCGCCGGCTATGGCGGCCTGCCGACATCCGCGCCCTATGGCGCGACGAAGGCCGGGTTGACCAATCTGGCATCGTCGCTGAAATTCGATCTCGATCGGGCCGGGGTCCGCATCAGCGTGGTCAATCCGGGCTTCGTCGATACGCCGGCGACCCGCAAGAACCCGTTCCCCATGCCCTTCCTGATGGACGTCGACAAGGCGGCGGTGCGCTTCGCCGACCGTCTGGAAAAACCTGGTTTCGAGATCACCTTTCCGCGCCGCTTCACCTATCTGCTCAAGATCATCAACCTCTTGCCCTATTGGGCCTATTTCCCGCTGGTTGCCGGCGGCACGGGTTGGAACAAGCGACCGCTTGAAGGCCCTGCCGCCGACACGCCCGCGCCCAAGGCCGACTGAATCTGGCTCCATGTAACCACGTCAGGTCGCGCGATCGGCGATGGCGCGCTGGATCTCGGCATGTTCCGAGGCGCCCAAGGGAAACCGCCACATCAACGCGATGGCGATCAGCTTCAGCCCGACCGGCAGCAGGCTGTAGAGCAGCGCCAGCGTCAGGAGGCCCCGATCGGTCACCACGCCGACGCCGGGATCGAAACCCGACAGCGCCAGCACCGGAAAGGCGATGCCGACGGCCAGCGCCAGCGCGCTCTTGGTCGCGACGCTCCAGGCGGCGAAATAGGCGCCCGAGCGCTGGTCGCCGGAGCGCGCCAGATCGAGGTCGATGACATCGGCCTGCATGGCATTGGGCAGGACGAGATCGGCGCCGAGCGCGAAGCCCGTGGCGACCGAGATCGCCAGAAACGCGTCGACATCGCCCGGCCCGAGCAGCGGCACCAGCGCGAAGAAGACACAGGCGAAGATCATCGCCGCGCACCAGGTGCGATGCTTGCCCCAGCGCCGCGACAAGGCCAGCCAGACTGGAATGCCGGCGATGCCCGACAGGAAATAGGCGAACAGGAACAGGCCGGCGAGATCCTGGGCCTCGAGCCTGTATTGCGCGAACAACAGAAACAGCGTGGCGGGGAGGGCATTGGCCAGCCCGTTGACCACGAAGGCGATCACGAGCCGCAGGAAGGGCGCGTTGCGCCGCATATGGCCGAGCGCCTTGCCGATGCCGAGCGGCTTGACGGTCGAGCGGTTGGTCGGCTCCGGCGCGCCCTTCAGCGCGATCAACCCGGTGACGATGAGAAGCGGTGCCGAGGTCCAGGCCAGGATCGCCAGAACCCGGCCCTGATCGGTTTCACCGAAGGCCAGGAGCACAGCCGGGAGAGCGGTGGCGAGGAGCGTGCCGAGCACCACGCAGGCCTCGCGGGCCCCGACGATGCGGCTCCGCTCATGATAGTTCGGCGACAGCTCCGCCGCCCAGGCCGCATAGGGTATCAGCGCCAACGTCCAGCCAAGCGACAGCAACAGCCCCCATAGGGCAAGATAGCCAAGCCCCGCGCCCGACGGCGGCGTCAGCAGGAAGATCAGCGACACAGCGATCACCGGCAGGCTGATCGCGAACCAGGTCTTGCGGCGGAACCGGCCGAGGCCGATCCGGTCCGAGAAATAGCCGACGGCGGGGTCCGTGACGGCGTCGAGCAGGCGAATCGCCAGAAGGACCTGGCCAACCGCCGCGAGCGGCAGGCCGAGACCTTCGGCGTAATAGGTCGGCACATAGATATAGACCGGCAGCGTCAGCGTCGCGAGCGGGATCGCCGGAAGCGCATAGGCCAGAAGCGGCAGGATCGACAGTTTTCGCGCGGCCTTGTCCGGCCCCGCCGTCCGGTCGGGCACGGAACCGGCCGTCACGCGGGCTTCGCGAAGAACATCTGGCGCACGTCGATCGAGCCGCCGCGGAAGCCCGCCTCGCAATAGTGCAGGTAATAGTTCCACAACTTGTGGAAACGCTCGTCGAAGCCCATCGGCTCGATGGCCGGCCAGGCAGCCTCGAAGCGCTCGCGCCAGGCGGCCAGCGTCGCGGCATAGTCGAGGCCGAAGGCGCGCTCCTGGACCAGCGGAATGCCGAAGCGACGGCCGAGATCGGCCAGGATGTCGCGCGCCGGCAGCATGCCGCCGGGGAAGATGTAGCGCTGGATGAAGTCGGGCGCCCGGCGATAGTCCTCGAACAGGTCGTCGTGAATGGTGATCGCCTGAATGCCGGCGCGGCCACCATCGACCAGCCGGTCGGACAACGTCTTGAAATAGGTCGGCCAGAACTTCTCGCCGACCGCCTCGATCATCTCGATCGACACGATCCGGTCATAGGAACCGTCCTCGTCGCGATAGTCGCGCAGGCGCAGATCGGTCTTGTCGGCGAGGCCGGCCTCGAACAGGCGCTTCTGGGCATAGTCGAACTGTTCGCGGCTGATCGTGAGGCCGACGACCTTGCAGCCCACCTCGCGCGCCGCGAATTCGGCGAAACCGCCCCAGCCACAACCGATTTCGAGCACGGTATGATCGGGCGCCAGGCCAAGATCGGAGGCGATGGCACCATATTTCGCCGTCTGGGCCTGGGTAAGATCGGTGCGCCTTCCCTCGAACAGGGCCGAGGAATAGGTCATCGACGGGTCGAGCCAAGCGGCGAAGAACGCATTGCCGAGGTCGTAATGGGCACTGATGTTGCGGCGTGAGCCGAATCTAGTGTTGCGGTTGAAGAAGTGCCGGATGCGGCGGACCAGGTTGAACAGCCGGTGCCTGTTCAGGAAAGCCTGATACGCGTCGAAGTTCAGCGCGAAAAGCTGAAGGAAGCTCGTGACATCCTCGCTGTCCCAATCGCCGGCCATATAGGCTTCCGCGACGCCGATATCGGCATCCATGAAGAGCTTGCGGAAGAAGGCGTTGTTCTTGACCCGGATATGGCCCGAGGGGCCGTCCTCGCCAGAATCGATCAGGTAGCGCTTGCCGTTCGGCAGATCTATCGTCAGGCTGCCATGGGCCAGATTGACGCCGACGCGAAACACCTGCGCAATCATGGGCGGCAGATCGCGGGTTTCGGCGCGCACATTGGCCTTGGTCAGCAGGATCGCGTCGTGCTCGGCGGCGCGGTCGTGCGCCTGCATCACGTCATCGTCGGTCGTCTTGGCGGTCATGGCGTATCGTTCTTGCTCTTCAGGCCGTTGACACCTCCGGGCAGGGCGCGTTCGGTCCCCGGCGACGGCGCCGTTACATATTGTCTAAGCATAATCCCGATCGGGGCCGGAACAAGTAGCCAAACATGCCGCCAGCGCGCCGGAAGGGCGTGTCGCGGACCGCATATCGGGTGGCATTCTGATCGCGGGATGCGTCATGGCCGATAGACATGTCCGTCGGCCGGCGGCGGATGGTAGCGCGCGCCCTTCAGCCACAGGCGCAGCGCCTCGAAATGGATCCCACCGATGACCTTCTGCGTCATCAGCGGAATGCGTCCGAGCAGCGCCAGGATGGCGGCATCCGTCATCGGGCGGCGCGTGCCGGCGAAGGTGGCCGACAGGACCGGGCCATTGGGATCGGTCTCCAGGATGCGCAGCCGAACCTCGTCGGTCGGCGGGCGCACGCGGAACCGGTAGTCGGCGCTTTCGCCGATGAAGGGAGACACATAGAACCCCTTGGCGCGCGCCTGGCGAATGCCGGCTTCCGACATCTGGCCGGGCGCGACGGGTTCGACATAGCAATGCAGCCCGCCAAAGGTGTTGCGCACTTCGTAGACGACCGCGTCGAGCGCGCCGCCCGGCCCATAGACGAAATAGACCGACAGCGGATTGAACACATAGCCGAGCATGCGCGGATAGCACAGGAGCAGGATCCGGCTCCGATCCGCCTCGATCGCGTGATCGGTCAGAAGCTGCCGGATCCGCGCCTTGAGCGGACCATCGCGCGTGCCGTCGGGGGCTTCCGGTCCGTGATCGGCCTCGCGGAAGCTGACGACATTGCGCCGGTTGACCGAAAAAAGCCGCGCCGTCCCGCCGGCCTCGTCGAGCCGGTCGATATCCAGGAGAACGGACGCCACGCGATAGCTGAAACGATGCTGCATCGGCTGGAGCCGGGCATGCATCACGGTGCCAACATAGAAACTCGCCGCCGCGTCGGGCGGCACGAAAGCCGCGCGCGCCGCTTCGGGACCGTGGTGTTCATCCGCCGGCGCGGCGGCATCGGTTTCCATGCGGGGGTTTGTCGTCATATTGCGCATATCGCGTCGTCGGAGCAGGGCGCCCGCCCTATTCGGCCGCATCGAGCAGCGTGCCGGTCGCCGGTGCGCCCGGTCGCTGCCAGGGGATATCGGCGCCGAGCCGTTCGGCCACGTCGATCCCGGCGCGCAGGCCGTCCTCGTGGAAGCCATAGCCGCAATAGGCGCCGCAGAACCAGGTGCGGTTCTCGCCCTGGATCGATACGAGGTCCTTCTGGGCCGCCATCGCGGCCTGATCGAATTGCGGATGGGCGTAAGAATAGAGGCCGAAGGTCAGGTCGGGATCGGGGTCCTGCGGCGGGTTGAGGCTGACGAAGACGTCGCGCGACGGATCGAGATTTTGCAGCGCGTTCATCCAATAGGTCACCGAAACGTCGGTTTCGCCGGTCTCGTCCGACGACCAGCTGAGATAGTTCCACGACGACCACACGCCCTTGCGGCGCGGCATCAAGGCGCGGTCGCGATGCAGGAAGACCCGGTTGGGCCTGTAGCGGATCGCACCGAGCAGCATGTCCTCGGCCTGTGTCGGGGCCGACAGCATGGCCAGCGCCTCGTCGGAATGGGCACCGATCACGACCTGGTCGAACCGGTCCCGATGCCCCTTGTCGTCGATGACGGTGACGCCCGATGCATCGCGCTCGATCCGCGCGACAGGCGACGCCAGCCGGTAGCGGTCGCCGATCGGAGCGGTGAGGCGGCGGACATATTCCCGACTGCCGCCCGACACGGTGCGCCATTCCGGGCGGCGCCAGTTGATCAGCCGATGATTGGCGAAGAAATTGACGAAGGATTCGGCCGGGAAGGCCAACATGTGATCGACTGGCGTCGACCAGATCGCCGCCCCCATGGGCACGAGATAGTCGGTCAGGAAGCGCTGCGAGAACTTGCGCCAGGTGAGATAGTCGCCGAGCGACAGTCCGCTCAGATGCCCGGCATCGCGGTCGCTAAGGCACTGGCTGTTGAAGCGCAGGATCTCGCGCAGCATCCACAGGAATGTCGGCGACACCATGTTGCGCTTCTGCGCGAAGACCGAGCGCATGGTGTTGCCGGCCCATTCGCGCCGCCCGCGATCGATCGACACCGAAAAGGTCATCTCGCTCAGTTCGGTCGGCACGTCGAGCAGCCGGTAGAGCGCGGTCATTTCCGGATAGTTCAGCTCGTTATAGACGATGAAACCGGTGTCGACCGTGATCTCGACGCCGCCATGGTCGATGTCGACGGTGGCGCTGTGCCCGCCGGGATAGTCGTTCTTCTCATAGACGACCACCTCATGGCCGGCGCGATCGAGCGCCCAGGCTGCCGCGTTCCCCGCAATACCTCCGCCGACAACGGCTATGCGCATGTTTGTTCCCCGCTTGTTGTGATCCGCCGACATGGACTAGCTGGTCTTTCCAGATTTTTCGATGATCGTGGGTCGCCCGCGCTGAAGACGCAAGGCTAGGCCGCCTGCTTGGTTCGGGAAAACGCATCGAGCGCGCGTTGGCGCGCGCTGGCATGGTCAACGATCGGCTTGGGATAAGTCTCGTCGAGCCGGATGCCGGCGGCGGCCAGCGTGTCCTCCGGCGCGTCCCAGGGCTTGTGAATGAGCGCGTTCGGCAGGCGCGCGATCTCGGGCACGAAGCGGCGCACATAGACCCCGTCGGGATCGAATTTCGCGCCCTGGATGATCGGGTTGAAGACGCGGAAGTAGGGCGCGGCATCGGCGCCCGTGCCCGCCACCCACTGCCAGCTCGCCGCATTGTTGGCCGGGTCCGCATCGACCAGCGTATCCCAGAACCAGGCTTCGCCAAGCCGCCAGTGCAGCAGAAGATGCTTGGTCAGGAAGGAAGCGACGATCATGCGTACCCGATTGTGCATCCAACCCGTCTGCCACAATTCCCGCATCCCCGCATCGACGATCGGATAGCCGGTCTGGCCGCGCCGCCAGCGCTCGAATTGCGCATCGTCCTGCCGCCAACCGAAACCGTCGAACCTCTCCTGGAAATTCTCGTCGGGCAGGGACGGGAAGTGGTAGAGCAGGTGATAGGCGAATTCACGCCAGCCGACCTCCGACAGGAATTTCTCGGCGTCACGATCAGATACCGCATCACTTTCCCTGCGCGCCTGAACGGCGTGCCAGATCATGCGCGGGCTGATTTCCCCGAAGGCGAGATGCGGCGAGAGCCGCGATGTCGAGGCGATATCGGGGCGGTCGCGGCCCTTGGCATAGCCGGCCAACGGACCATCGAGAAAACGGTCGAAACAGGCCAGCGCGCCGGCCTCGCCGGGCAGCCAGATATCGTCCCAGCCCACCGCCCAGTCGGGGCGCCCGGCATAGAGACCGAGATCGTCGAGCGCGGCGCTCTCCGGCCAGGCATCGGGCAACGGCCAGCTGCGCGGCGCGGGCCGCGGCTGGGCGATCGGATCGAGCGCGCAATGGGCGCGCCAGAAGGGTGAGAAGACCCGGTAGGCGCCGCCCTCGCGGCCGGTCACCGTCCAGGGTTCGCGCAGGAGATGGCTGTTATGGCTGGACACGACGAGGCCGCGCGCCTTCAGCCGTTCCTTGAGATCGGTGTCCTGGGCGATGTCGCCGGGCGCGTAGCGGCGATTCCAGAACACGGCCGTCGCGCCGGTCTCCGCGATCAAGGTCTCGAGGGCCGCCATCGGCGCGCCCCGTCGCAGGATGAACCGCGCGCCCTGCGCCTCCAGAGCTTCCCCGAGGCGGGCGAGCGACTGCCGCAACCACCAGGATGCCGCGCCGCCGAGCGGTCGCGTTTCGGCGTTTTCGCTGTCGTGGATATAGGCCGGCACGATCCGGTAACCGCCGTCCATGGCCGCCGTAAGGGCCGGATTGTCGGTGAGCCGCAGGTCGCGGCGGAACAGGACAATCGCGGTCGGCGCACCCGGTCGCGCCTCCGGCAGGTCATGTTCGCGAGATAATGGGGCGGCGGCGTTGGACACGGGCTGGAATCGAATCGGATGACGCTTGTACGAGCGTGATGAACGACAGCTTGTGCTACGCGCGTTCCCCGGCGGCGGATTGCCGAAACGGGTCGCGATAGGCCGAATTTCGATGCCATGCCGATGATTTGGCCGGATCCCGTCGACCAATACGGGGCAGGCCGACGATCTCACGGCTTATGACGCGCGGTGAACGCTGCCACGCAGCTTATGCGGCGCGCGGAACCGGTTGCGCGTATCGACAACGAATTGGAAGGGTGGCTCCCCGGGCCGGACTCGAACCAGCGACCCAGCGGTTAACAGCCGCTTGCTCTACCAACTGAGCTACCGGGGAACAGAGCGGCGCCTATAGCAAGCACCGCGGCTTTTGCCAAGCCATGTTTCAGCGCCATTCACATCACGACCTGGGGCGCCGGACGGCCCTGGATTGTCATGCCTGGCCATCATGCACGACTTGGAGGCCACGCCCGGAATCGAACCGGGGTATACGGATTTGCAGTCCGCTGCGTCACCACTCCGCCACGTGGCCACCGAAGCGCGTTAGCTAGGTCATCGCGGGCCGATGCGCAAGCGCCGTTTCGTCTTGGAACCGCATCGTTCGTAACTTCGAGCCCCGAGACGGGACGAACGGATTTACCAGATCGCGGACGCATGATACCCAAAGCGCCGTCAGGCCGCCACGCGCCCTAACGGGCCGCGACGGATTGGTCTTTCCCGCGTCGGGCACCTTCCGCAGACGAGACAGAGATATGGGCGATACATTTGTCGAGGCACGCCGGCGCATGGTCGATGGCCAGCTTCGGACCATGGATGTGACGGATCCACATATTCTGACCGCTGTTCTGGACATTCCCCGCGAGCGATTCGTGCCGCCGGCGCAAGCCGCGCTGGCATATGCCGATCTCGACATCGATCTCGATGATCTGACCGATGGTCCGGCCCGGCGTTATCTCCTCGAACCGGCGCCGCTGACCCGCCTCATCCAGCTCGCCGACATCAAGGCCGCCGATCTGGTGCTCGATGTCGGCTGCGCCACGGGCTATTCTACCGCCGTCATCGGACGCCTGGCCGAGGGCGTGGTCGGGCTTGAAAGCGATGCCGGCCTGGCCGCCTTCGCCGAAACGGCGCTCGGCGATCTGGGTATCGACAATGCCGCCATCGTCACCGGCGCTCTGGAAGACGGCTATCCGGGGCAGGGGCCCTATGACGTCATCGTCGTTTCGGGCGCGGTCGAACGCATTCCCGACAAGCTCGTGGCTCAACTGCGCGAGGGCGGACGTCTGGTGGCGGCGGTCGGCGCCCATCCGCTCGGCCGCGCCTGGCTCTACACCAAGGTCGCGGGCGAGTTGAGCGGGGCGCCTTTCTTCGATGTCACCGTCCCCGAATTGCCGGGCTTTGCGAAAGAGGTTGGCTTCGTTTTCTGATCCCGGCGGTCGAGGGGCCTGTGACGGAAATGCGCCAGTGGTGTTCTAATAACAGTGATTCCGCTTAATCGGACTTTGTGTCGGAGATTGGGGCGGATAATGTCGCAAGCGCGTCGACGGGGGATGTTCGGCGCATGATCGGGGCCGTTTCGCAAAGCAGGGCGCGAGTCGGGCCAACCAGACGGGATTCGATTTCGGGCTGGGCGGGCGAATAGGAGACCGACGTGAGCAGACCCAAAGCGACGGGCAGGGGGATGAAATACGGCATCGCGCATGCCGGGTTTCGTCATGTCGGACGGCAATCCGCCGGCTTTCAGCGGGTCGGTTTCAAACCGGTCGGCCTTATGTTCGGCGCCGGCATGCTGGCCGGCTTGGCCTTGCTGACGCCGCAGACGGTCCAGGCCGAAACGCTGCGCGACGCCCTGTCGCGCGCCTATTCGGTCAACCCGACCCTGAATGCGGCGCGCGCCGAAGTCCGTGCGGTCGACGAAGGCGTCAGCCAGGCCCTGTCGGGCTTCCGCCCGAGCATCATCGGCGACAGCCGGTTCGGCACGACTGTCACTGGCACCCGGCCCGATCTCGGTCGGGACCGGACGAGTTCGATCGCCTCGGTTGGCGTCACCGCGCAGCAGAACCTGTTCGCCGGCTTCCGCAACGTGAACAATACGAAGCAGGCCGAGGCGACGGTGCGCGCGGCACGCGCCTCGCTGGCCAATATCGAACAGAATACGCTTCTGTCGGCGGCCGAAGCTTATATGAACGTTATCCGAGACGAGGCCATCGTCCGGCTGCAACAGCAGAACATCGAGGTCCTCGCCGAACAGCTGCGCGCCACACAGGACCGGTTCAGCGTCGGAGAACTGACCCGCACCGACGTGGCCCAGTCGGAGGCGCGACTGGCAGGCGCCCGGTTCGATCTGAGTTCCGCCGAAGCCAATCTCCTGACGAGCCGCGCCACCTATCGCCAGGTCATCGGCACCGAGCCGCGCAACCTCGTTTCCGGCCAACCTGTGCTCAACCTGCTGCCGAACAATGTCGACCGGGCCTTGTCGGTCGGCATTTCCGAACATCCGGCCATCGTGTCGGCGAGCTTTTCCGAAGAATCGGCCGCCTTCGCCGTCAAGGTCGCGGAAGGCGCCCTGCTGCCGGACCTGTCGCTGCAGGCCAGCGTCGACGTGCAGACCGAACCGTCGCCGGGCATCAATACGAGCGTGACCGGCACGGTGCTCGGCGTCCTGACGGTGCCGATCTATCAGGGCGGGCAGGAATACTCCTTCGTGCGGCAGGCTAAACAGACCCGGGCGCAGCTTCGGCTCGAGATCGACGTGGCGCGCGATCAGGTCCGCGCAGCCGTCCTCTCGGCCTGGGGCAGCCTGCAATCCGCCATCGGCTCGATCGAATCGGCGACCGCCCAGGTGCGCGCCGCGACCATCGCGCTCGAAGGCGTGCGCGAGGAGGCCCGCGTCGGCCAGCGCACGACGCTGGACGTCCTGAACGCCGAACAGGAACTGCTCAACGCGCGCGTCTCGCTGGTCTCGGCCGAGCGCGACCGGGTTGTCGCGTCCTATGCGCTGTTGTCGGCGATCGGGCGTCTGTCGGCCGGCACGCTCGGCCTAGCGGTCCGCGAATATAACGTCGAACAGAATTATGAAGCGGTCCGTGATCGCTGGTTCGGCCTGCGCACGCCGTCGGGCAATTGAGCCCAACGCCCCGGCCGTAGCTTCCGACAACATCGGATCGCCGGGGGGCGCGACCGCGCGCCTTGCATCGGGGGCACGTCGGGACGGCTGGCGGGGATGACATTTTGCTTGCGCCGTCCTGTGGTTAAACTCGACAATGAAGAATCACTTCTTGCCGCTCGAGATGCGGGATGAAGTGATGCCGCCCGGGCGTTCGATCGGCGCCGCGGCGACCGAGACGAGGGGGCAGACATGGCCGCACCGAAATCCGCTCCCGAACCGTCGATGGAGGATATCCTCGCCTCCATCCGACGGATCATCTCCGATGAGAGCGGCAGCGCGGCCCCAGAACCGCGCGAATTCGAGGACGATTTCGACAAGGTGGACACCGCGAGCGGCGCGGAGGCCGACGTGACGGCCGACACGGGCGGTCTCGAAGCGGGCGCCTCGAACAGCCAGGACGATATCGATGCGCTGTTCGGCGACATGGATATGGGGGACGACACGGGCGACGCCATGATGCCCGACATGTCGCCCGAACCGGAGATGGCGGATACGCCGGCGACGGAGATCGGCGACGCCGATGACGCCGACGACGTTCTCGAACTAACCGAGGAGATGACCGTTCCCACCGAGGCGGACGTGTTCCCCGAGACCGTGTTCGAGCCTGACATCGTGCCGCCGCCGACCGAACCCATGGACGATCTTCTGAGCATCGATGCCGAGGAGGCAAGTGAGCCGGCCGTCGCCATGGCCGATCCGGACCTGCCGGACATGGACGCCGCGCCGCCACAGACGCTGGCTGCGTCGATGGACCGGCTGATGTCGCCGGAAACCGACCAGTCGGTGCGCCAGGCCTTCGGCGATCTCGCCTCGCGGCTGATGTCGCGCGAATCCCGCACCGTCGAGGATTTGATCACCGAGATGTTGCGGCCCATGCTCAAGGACTGGATCGACGACAATCTGTCCCAGATCGTCGAACGGCTGGTGCGCGAGGAAATCGAACGGGTATCGCGCGGCGGCCGCTGAGCCGCTCCCCAGGCAAGCGACACTGAGCCGCCGTCTCGCCGGTCCCTCGCCACGGTCGGTCCGGCTTCCGCGCCCACCGGCCGATGCGATCCGCGCGCCGCGCCATCGGCGCATCACCGCCATAGCCTTGACTCGTCCGGCCGGCTCGGGAACACCAAGCCGACAGCCCGACATCATCAGACCTCAAGCACCAACTGCCATCATGATCGACAAGACCTATCGCCCCGAGGAGATCGAAGCGCGGATTTACGCGGCCTGGGAAGGCCAGGGCGTGTTCGCGGCGGGAGCCGGCGCCGAGCCGGGCGCCAAGCCCTATTCAATCGTCATCCCGCCGCCCAACGTCACCGGCTCGCTCCATATGGGGCATGCGCTGAACAATACGCTGCAGGACATCCTGATCCGCTTCGAGCGGATGCGCGGCCGCGACGTCCTGTGGCAGCCGGGCACCGACCATGCCGGCATCGCGACGCAGATGGTGGTCGAGCGCCAGATGATGGAGCGCCAGGAGCCGGACCGGCGGACGATCGGCCGCGAAGCCTTCATCGACAAGGTCTGGGCCTGGAAGAACGGGTCCAACAACACGATCTCGACCCAGCTCCGCCGGCTCGGCGCATCATGCGACTGGTCGCGCGAGCGCTTCACCATGGATGAGGGCTTGTCGAAGGCCGTCCTCAAGGTCTTCGTCGAGCTGTATCGTGCCGGCCTGATCTATCGCGACAAGCGGCTGGTCAACTGGGACACCAAGTTCCAGACCGCGATCTCCGACCTCGAAGTCGAGAACATCGAGGTCGACGGCCATATGTGGCACTTCAAATACCCGCTCGCCGACGGCGAGACCTACGACTATATCGAAAAGGACGCCGACGGCACGGTCATCCTGCGCGAGACGCGCGACTATATCTCGATCGCCACCACCCGGCCAGAGACCATGCTCGGTGACGGCGCGGTCGCCGTGCACCCGTCCGACGAGCGCTATGCACCGATCGTCGGCAAATTGTGCGAGATCCCGGTCGGCCCCAAGGAGCACCGCCGGCTGATCCCGATCATCACCGACGAATATCCAGACCCTGAATTCGGTTCCGGCGCGGTCAAGATCACGGGCGCGCACGACTTCAATGATTTCGAGGTCGCCCGCCGCAATGCGATCCCGATGTATCGGCTGATGGACGGGCAGGGCCGGATGCGCGACGACGGCGCCTCCTACGCCGACTGCGCCGGCGGCGCCAAGGCGATCCGCGAGGCGGGTGGCACACCGGATGCCAATGACGTCGACGCGCTCAATCTCGTTCCCGACGCCTATCGCGGGCTCGACCGGTTCGAGGCGCGCGAGCGCGTCGTCGCCGACATCGATGCCGAAGGCCTGATGATCGAGGTCGAGGACAAGAAGATCATGCAGCCCTTCGGCGACCGGTCGCAGACCGTCATCGAGCCGATGCTGACCGACCAGTGGTATGCCGACGCCAAGACGCTCGCCAAGCCGGCCATCGACGCGGTCGAGCGCGGCGAGACCGTGTTCGTGCCGCGCAATTGGGAGAAGACCTATTTCGAGTGGATGCGCAACATCCAGCCCTGGTGCATTTCGCGCCAGCTCTGGTGGGGCCATCAGATCCCGGCCTGGTATGGCCCGGATGGCGCGGTCTTCGTCGCCTATGACGACGCCGAAGCGGCCGATCTCGCCGCCGAACACTATGGCAGACCCGTCGAGCTGACCCGGGACGAGGACGTCCTCGACACCTGGTTCTCATCCGCCCTGTGGCCGTTCTCGACCATGGGCTGGCCCGACGAGACGCCGGCACTCAAGCGCTACTACCAGACCGACGTCCTGGTCACGGGACTCGATATCATCTTCTTCTGGGTCGCGCGGATGATGATGATGGGGCTGCACTTTCTGCAGGAACCACCCTTCCACACCGTCTATGTCCATGCCCTGGTGCGCGACGCGCGCGGGCAGAAGATGTCGAAATCGAAGGGCAATGTCATCGATCCGCTCGATCTGATCGACACCTATGGCGCCGATGCGCTGCGCTTCACGCTCGCGGCCATGGCCGCGCAGGGGCGCGACATCAAGCTCGCCACCGGGCGCATCGAGGGTTACCGCAATTTCGCGACCAAGCTGTGGAACGCCGCCCGCTTCTGCGAGATGAAGAGCTGCCACGCACCGGACGATTTCGATCCCGGCACGGTGACCGAGACCCTGTCGCGCTGGATCGTCGGCGAGGTCGAGGTGGCGAGCCGCGAGGTGTCCGAAGCCCTGGCCGCGTTCCGCTTCAACGATGCGGCATCGACAATCTACCGCTTCATCTGGAACGTGTTCTGCGACTGGCATATCGAATTCGCCAAGCCGGTCTTGGACGGCGAGGACGAAGCCGCCCGGGCCGACATACGCCGCGCCACCGGCTGGGCGCTCGATCAGTGCCTGGTCCTGCTGCACCCCTTCATGCCCTTCGTCACCGAAGAGCTCTGGGGCCGGCTCGCCGACAGTGCCGGCGCGACACGCGCGCGCCCTCTGGCACTGTCACCCTGGCCGATGCGGACCGGGCTGATCGATCGCGACGCGAAAGCCGAGATCGACCGGCTGGTCGACCTTGTCTCGGCGATCCGGTCGGTGCGCACCGAGGTCAATGTCCCGGCTGGCGCCAAGCTCGATCTCGTTCTGGTCGGCGCCTCCGACGATGTCGCCGCCTGGAGCACGCGCAATCGCGAGCCGCTGGCGCGGCTGGCCCGTCTCGACACGCTGACGCTGGCCCATACCGCGCCCGATGGCGCGGTGCAGATCGTCTCGGGCGACGTCACGGCGGCCTTGCCGCTCGGCGGCGTCATCGATCTCGCCAAGGAGCGCGACCGGCTGGCGGCCGACATCGGCAAGGCGGATCAGGAGATCGCCAAGATCGACAACAAGCTGTCGAACCCGAAATTCGTCGAACGGGCGCCCGAAGACGTGGTCGAGGAACAGCGCGAGCGCCGCGCCGACCACCTCGACCGGCGCAACCGGCTGGCCGATGCGCTGAAGCGGCTCGAAACGGCGGCCTGACCCAGCGGGCCCGGCCCGGCGATGCAGCGGGAGCCTCCGTCTTTCGGGACGGGCAGGGCACCCGATTGTTGCCGTCCTGCAACAGGTCCTGGAAAGCCGGGCGTTAAGCACGTTCTTTGAAACCGCTGCCGCCGTTCGGCCATAAACCGGCGGGAAATAAGGGCGTACCAAACATCTAGACATGATCGGGCGGTAACGGCCCCGGCGATCGGCCGAGGCCTTGTTGCCGGCATGCAACGGTCGCGCATTGGTTGGGCACGGTCGGTCGTGTTTTGTTGCCGAGACTGTCTTGGAAATGTCATTCGAGACGGGCAACGCGTGAATGGCCGACAGGCGCCGACCCGCTGGCCAACAAGGCGGGACGCCCGAGGCAGTCGATTTGGAGTTCGGGCGGCCGCCATGGCGGCACCCCAAAGGGCAGGCGAAACGCATTATGGACGCAAAGACGGTCGACAAGTCGAAACTCCCGAGCCGTCATGTGACGGAAGGCCCCGAACGGGCGCCGCATCGCTCCTTCTACTATGCGATGGGGCTGACCGAGGGGCAGATCCGCCAGCCCTTCGTCGGGGTCGCCACCTGCTGGAACGAGGCCGCCCCCTGCAACATTTCGCTGATGCGCCAGGCACAGGCCGTCAAGAAGGGCGTCGCCGCCGCCGCCGCGACGCCACGCGAATTCTGCACCATCACCGTCACCGACGGCATCGCGATGGGCCATCAGGGCATGAAGGCCTCGCTGGTCAGCCGCGATGTGATCACCGATTCCGTCGAACTCACCATGCGCGGCCATTGCTATGACGCGCTCGTCGGCATGGCCGGCTGCGACAAATCGCTGCCCGGCATGATGATGGCCATGTGCCGCCTCAACGTGCCGTCGATCTTCATCTATGGCGGCACCATCCTGCCCGGCACCTTCCGCGGCAAGCAGGTCACCGTGCAGGACGTCTTCGAGGCCGTCGGACGCTATTCCGTTGGCGACATGGACGAAGATACGCTTTACGAGCTGGAGCAGGTCGCCTGTCCGTCGGCCGGGGCCTGCGGCGCCCAGTTCACCGCCAACACCATGGCCTGTGTCGGCGAGGCGATCGGCCTGGCCTTGCCCTATTCGTCCGGCGCGCCGGCGCCTTACGAGATCCGCGACCAATTCTGCATGGTGGCGGGCGAGCAGATCGTCGACCTGATCCGCCGCAATATCCGCCCGCGCGACATCGTGACCCGCGAAGCACTCGAAAACGCCGCCCGCGTCGTCGCGGCGACGGGCGGATCGACCAATGCCGGACTGCATCTGCCGGCGATCGCCAATGAATGCGGCATCGATTTCGACCTGCTCGACGTCTGCGAGATCTTCAAGTCGACGCCCTATATCGGCGACCTCAAGCCGGGCGGCAAATATGTCGCCAAGGATCTCTACGAGGCCGGCGGCGTGCCGCTGGTTCTCAAGGCGCTGCTCGACGGCGGCTATCTGCATGGCGACGTGATGACCGTGACCGGTCGCACCATGGCCGAAAACCTCGCCAGCGTGACCTGGAACGACGAGCAGGATGTCGTGCGCCGTTGCGACGATCCGATCACGCCGACCGGCGGCGTCGTCGGCCTTCAGGGCAATCTCGCGCCCGACGGCGCGATCGTGAAAGTGGCGGGCCTCGCGACCCAGACCTTTTCCGGCCCGGCACGCTGTTTCGACCGCGAGGAAGACGCCTTCGAGGCCGTTCGCAAGCGCGACTACAAGGAAGGCGATGTCCTCGTCATCCGCTATGAGGGCCCCAAGGGCGGGCCGGGCATGCGCGAAATGCTCGCGACCACGGCCGCCCTTTACGGCCAGGGCATGGGCGACAAGGTGGCGCTCATCACCGATGGCCGTTTTTCTGGCGCGACGCGCGGCTTCTGCATCGGCCATATCGGCCCCGAGGCGGCCGAAGGCGGCCCGATCGGGCTTCTGCGCGACGGCGACATCATCGACATGGACGCCATCAACGGGACGCTGAACGTACGGTTGAGCGACGCGGAACTGGCCGCGCGGCGCGCCGAGTGGTCGGCGCGCGAAACCGACTACCGCTCGGGCACGATCTGGAAATACGCCCAGCTGGTCGGTTCGGCACGCACCGGCGCCGTGACCCATCCTGGCGCCAAGGCGGAGACGCTGGCCTATGCGGATATCTGATCCCATGACGGCGCCCGTGGCCGCCCCCGTGTCGCCCGGTGCCGGCTTGCCGGGTCTGGCGCTACGCGGCCTCGCCGTGGTCGGCCTGACCATGCTGGCCGGCCTGTGCCTCGCGGCGCTTCCGGCCGTGGCCGAGGACGCCATTCCGACACCCGATGCGACCGATGTCGCGGCCAGCGCGCCGGCGGTGGCCACCGGGGATCCGCTCGTCATCACGCCGGAAAACGCGTTGACCGTTGGCGTCAGGGCCTATTTCGCCGGCAACATTCCCGACGCCCTGCGCGGTTTCCAGATGGCGGCCGATCATGGCAATGCCATCGCCTTGTGGAAGCTCGCCAAGATGTATGCCGATGGCGACGGCGTCGACGAGGATGACCGGCGCGCCTTCGACTATTTCAGGCGCATCGCCGATGCCCATGCCGATGACAGCCCGGAATCGCCGATGGCGCCGGTCTATGCCAGCGCCTTCGTCGAGCTTGGCTCCTATTATCTGCACGGCATCGAGGGCGAGGAAGATTCGCACAATCCGCGCCGCGCGGTGTCGCTTCTGCGCCATGCCGCGAGCTATTTCGGCGATGCCGACGCGCAATACCGGCTGGCGCGGCTTTATCTCGCCGGCGATACGGTCGAGCGCGACCCGCTGACCGCCGCCCGCTGGCTGGCGCTGTCGGCGCGCGAGGGCAATGTACCGGCCCAGGCGCTGCTTGGCGATCTTCTGATCTCGGGTGTCGACGTCCCGCCCGACCGGGTCGATGGGCTGAAATGGCTGTTCATCGCCGAGGCCCATGCCGGACCGGCCAATCGCGACTGGGTATTGTCGCTCTTGCACAAGGCCGAAAGCCTGGTCTCGCCGGAGCAGCTCGACGAGGCAGAACGTCGCGCGTCCGCTTGGCTCGCCAAGCAGCAGGGCTGATCAACCCCTGCTTTCGCGGTTTCCCGGCCCGGCAATCAGCACCGGCCGCCGATCCATTTACGGGTAATCGATATCCGGTTGGCCGGGGCGGCAATCGCCGCCCTCGGCCTGTCCCGCTCGGTGGCGCGGTGCGTCAGCCATGCTTGCGCATGGCGATCGGCGTGTAGTCGCGGCGGGTTTCGCCGGTATAGAGCTGGCGCGGCCGGCCGATCTTCTGTTTCGGATCCTCGATCATTTCCTTCCACTGGGCGATCCAGCCGACGGTCCGCGCCAGCGCGAACAGGACGGTGAACATCGTGGTCGGAAAGCCGAGCGCCTTCAGCGTGATGCCCGAATAGAAATCGATATTGGGATAGAGCTTCTTTTCGACGAAATAGTCGTCCTGGAGCGCGATCCGCTCGAGTTCCAGCGCCACGTCGAGCAGCGGGTCGTCCTTGATGCCGACTTCGGCGAGGACTTCGTGGCAGGTCCGCTGCATGACGCGCGCGCGCGGGTCGTAATTCTTGTAGACCCGGTGGCCGAAGCCCATCAGCCGGAACGGGTCATCCTTGTCCTTGGCGCGCGCGATGAATTCCGGAATGCGGTCGACGGAGCCGATCTCTTCCAGCATCTTCAGCGCCGCCTCGTTGGCCCCGCCATGGGCCGGCCCCCAAAGGCAGGCGATGCCGGCGGCGATGCAGGCGAACGGGTTGGCGCCCGACGACCCGGCCAGCCGGACCGTCGAGGTCGAGGCGTTCTGTTCATGGTCGGCATGCAGGATGAAGATCCGGTCCATGGCCCGCGACAGGACCGGATTGACCTTGTAGTCCTCGCACGGAACGCTGAAGCACATGCGCAGGAAATTCGATGCATAGTCGAGTTCGTTGCGCGGATACACGAAGGGCTGGCCGATCGTGTATTTGTAGGCCATGGCGGCCAGCGTCGGCATTTTCGCGATCATGCGGACGCTCGCGACCATGCGCTGATAGGGATCGGAGATGTCGGTCGAGTCGTGATAGAACGCGCTCAGCGCGCCGACGCTGCCGACCATCACGGCCATCGGATGCGCATCGCGCCGGAAGCCCGAGAAGAAGCGCATCATCTGCTCATGAATCATCGTGTGATAGGTCACGCGCTGATCGAAATCGACCTTCTCGGCCTGGGTCGGCAATTCGCCGTAGAGCAGCAGGTAGCAGGTTTCCAGAAAATCGCCGTGCTCGGCCAGTTGCTCGATCGGATAGCCGCGATAGAGCAAGATCCCCTCATCGCCGTCGATGAAGGTGATCTTCGATTCGCAGCTTGCCGTCGACGTGAAGCCGGGATCGTATGTGAAGATGTGCGACTGACCGTAAAGCTGCGAGATATCAACGACATCCGGGCCAACGGTCCCCGAGCTGATGTCGAGATCCAGCGTCGTCGTGCCAATCGTCAGCTGCGCTTTGTTGTCCTGTGTCATCCACCATATCCCCTGTTTTGCCCAGCGCGGAACGTGCCTGTCCCGCGCCGTCGGTTTGGTGCTTTGATCGCGCCGCGCGGCGCGGCGGCGCGAAAGCTTGGCCCCCCGTTAGCGGAAATGCGGCGTCGCAACAAGCCGGGGGACGATGTCCGGCGTCAGGCCGCGCGCGACAGGGCGTCGCGCAGCCGGCCGAGCGCTTCGTCGCGGCCGAGCACCTCGACCACGTCGAAAATGCCCGGCGACGTGGTGCGGCCGGTGAGCGCAGCGCGCAGGGGCTGGGCCACCTTGCCGAGCTTGCGCCCGCTGTCATCGGCATAGGCGCGGATCGCCTGTTCCAGGGGCTCGATGGCCCAGTCGCCGACCGTGTCGAGACGGTCGGTGACGCCCGATAGGGCCTCGAGGCCGTCCGCATCGAGCAGCTTCGCCGCCTTGTCGTCGATCGCGAGCGGCCGGTCCTCGACGAGAAAACGCGCCCCCTCCATCAGATCGATCAGCGTCCGGGCGCGGTCCTTGAGACCGGGCAGGAGGCGCTTGATTCGGGCCTCGCGATCCGGCGTCAGCGCGGCGCCGAACCCGACGCCGCCCGGCAGATGCGGCAAGGCGGAGCTGAACGACGCCCACAGCGCGGAATCGTCCATCGCGCGCAAGTAATGGCCGTTGAGGTTTTCGAGCTTGGTGATGTCGAAGCGCGCCGGCGACTGGCCGATGCCGGCCAACGCGAACCAGGCGATCAACTGATCGGTCGAGAAGATCTCGTCATCGCCATGGCTCCAGCCGAGGCGGGCGAGATAGTTGCGCAGGGCCGGCGCCACGAAGCCCATGTCGCGATAGGCCTCGACGCCGAGCGCGCCGTGGCGCTTGGACAGCTTGGCGCCGTCAGGCCCATGGATCAGCGGAATATGCGCCATCGCCGGCACCGGCCAGCCGAGTGCCTGATAGATCTGGGTCTGCCGCGCCGCATTGGTCAGATGATCGACGCCGCGAATGACATGGGTCACGCCCATATCATGGTCGTCGACGACGACCGACATGTTGTAGGTCGGCGTGCCGTCGCTCCTCAGCAGGATCAGATCATCGAGGTCCTTGTTGGGAAACACGACATCGCCCTGAACCTCGTCGGCGACATGGGTCTCGCCGTCGCGCGGCCCCTTGAAGCGGATGACGGGCGCGACACCGGCGGGTGCTTCGGCCGGGTCGCGGTCGCGCCAGCGGCCGTCATAGCGCGGCGGCCGCCCCTCGCGCTGGGCCGCCTCGCGCATCTCGGTCAGCTCTTCCGGCGTTGCATAGCAGCGATAGGCATGGCCCGAGCGCAGCAGGGTATCGACCACCTCGGCATGGCGTTCCGCGCGCTGCGACTGAAAGACGGGGTCGTCGTCCCAATTCAGGCCGAGCCAGGTCAGACCGTTGACAATGGCGTCGATGGCCTCGGGCGTCGAGCGCTCGCGATCGGTATCCTCGATCCGCAGCAGCATCTTGCCGCCATTGGCCCGCGCGAAAGCCCAGTTGAACAGCGCGGTGCGCGCGCCGCCGATATGCAGGAAGCCGGTGGGCGAGGGGGCGAAGCGGGTTACAACCGAAGATGTCATTCTGCGTCCGATATGTGATGATCGAGAAGCCGCGCCGGCACATCGGCCTTTGGGCGCCGCGCGATGCGGTTGGTTTCGGCATGGCGGACGCTTTAGCATGCCGGAGGCGGTGGCGTAACCACCATGACGGATGCGGAGACGGGCAGGGCCGGCGGAGGGGGCGACCGAAAATGTGATGACCGACCGTCGCGCGACGCTGCCCGGGTCGCCCCCGAGAGAAGATCGCGGCCGCCAGCTGTCGGCGGACATGGCGAAGCTGGCGCGCGACCGATTCTTGTGGACGCCGATCGCCTTCGGCTATGGCATCGCCGGCTATTTCGGCCTGCGGCACGAGCCTTCCCTCGTCGCGGTGGTCGCCTGTCTCGCCCTTGGCCTGGTCACCTTCTGGTCCTTGCGCCGCCGGGGAACCGGCCCGGCCTTCGTCGGCATGATGATTCTCGCCATGACGGCGGGCTTTGCCTGGGTTTCGCTGCGCGCCGATCTCGTCGCCGGTCCCATGCTCGACTGGCGGGTCGGACCGGTCATCGTCGAAGGAACGCTGATCGGCGTCGACCGGCGCGGGGCCGCCACGACGCGGCTTCTGATCGATGTCGCCACCATTGACGGCGTGGCGGCGGATGAAACACCGGAACGCGTCCGCCTGTCGCGACGCGGGCTCGACACCGCCCCCCGGATCGGATCACGGATAAGCTTGCGCGCGGTAATGCTGCCGCCGCCCGACGCGGCCTTGCCGGGCGGCTTCGATTTTCGCCGCAGCGCCTATTTCGACCGCATCGGGGCCGTTGGCTTCGCGATATCGGACCCAGATGTCCTGGCGGAACCAGCGTCGGGACCGTTGACGGGTCTGCGCGACTGGCTCGGCGAGACCCGCAACGCGCTGTCGCAAAGGCTGCGCGAGGCGGCCCCCGGCACGCGCGGCGAGATCGCCTCGGCGCTGATCGTCGGCAAGCGCGGCGGCATCGATGACGGCGTCAGCCAGGATCTGCGCGATACCGGGCTTGCCCATATTCTCGCGATCTCGGGGCTGCATATGGCGCTGTTCGCGGGCACCGTCTTCGCCGTCTGCCGGTTCGGGCTCGCCGGGCTGCCCGGCATCGGCATGCGCTATCCGGTCAAGAAGCTTGCGGCGCTGGCGGCCCTTGTCGGCGCGGTCGTCTATCTCGGCCTGTCCGGCGCGGGCATCGCGACCCAGCGCGCCTTCATCATGGCGGCCATCATGCTGGTCGCGGTCCTGCTCGACCGGCCGGCGATCACCTTGCGCAATGTCGCCTTGGCCGCGCTGGTGGTGCTGATCATCGCGCCCGATGCGGTCTTGTCGGTGAGTTTCCAGATGTCCTTCGCCGCCGCCGCGGCCCTAGTCGCGGTCTATCAGAGCGTGCGCCGGCGCCGCTCGGCGGGCGGCTGGACCGGCGACCGCGCGACGCTGACGGACCGGGTCCTGCATTCTGCCGGCGGTTATGTGTTCGCGCTGGCGCTGACAAGCGTGGTCGCCGGGCTGACCACCTCCTTGTTCGCCGCCTACCATTTCGGCCGTTTCCCAGTCTATCAACTGATCGCCAACCTCGCGGCGATGCCCGTCTTCGGTACCCTCGTCATGCCGCCCGCCGTGGTCACGCTCGTCGCCTTGCCTTTCGGGCTCGAAGCGATTCCGCTGATGGTGATGGGAATCGGTATCGACGGCGTGCTGGCGATCGCCGATCACATCGCCGCCTGGCCCGGCGCCCGTATCGGGCTGACCCAGATCCCGTTCCAGCTCATGGCGGCAATCAGCCTGGCCCTCTGGCTGGTGATCCTGGCGCCCGGTCTAGTGCGTCTCGCCGGCGCGGCCGCGCTGACGGCGGGTCTCGTCTGGGCCGTCGCGGCCACGCCCGTGCCGATCGCCTATATCGACCGCGAAGCGGGCCTGATCGCCGCCAGCGACGAGGCGGACGGGCTGTGGCGCTTCGCCGGCGTGCGCCGGTCGTCCTTCGTCATCGAAGCTGTGCTGCGCGGGACGGGCGACACGCGCAATGTCGAGGAGATCGCCTTCACGCGCTGCCGCGACAGCGTCTGCCGTCTCGACAGCGGCCCGACACATATCGCGCTGTTCGACATCATGCCGGAACCCGGCACGCCGTGCGGCGCGGCCATCGCCGTCTTGCGTGGCCGGCCCGATGCAGCTTGCCCGGACGCCGACCATGTCATCGACTGGGACGGGATCGACCGGAACGGCGCCATGATGGTCCATCGGCGGCGCAACGGCACGCTTTACATCGTCGCGACCCGTGATCGCTCCTTCGGCCGCCCCTGGGCCTTGCGGTCGCGGGACAGGTGATACCTGCTATCTCCAGTGTCCTGCGGCCATGTCACACGCCGCCAGAGTAGAGGAGAGGCGGAAGCGGCAATCAGGCGAGCCGACATGTCCTCAATACTGACGGTAGAGGCCGACCAGACGTCCTTGGATGCGCACCCGATCGGGCCCAAAGATCCGCGTCTCATAGGCCGGGTTGGCGGCTTCCAGCGCGATCGACCCGCCCTTGCGACGGAGACGCTTCAACGTGGCTTCCTCGTCATCGACAAGAGCAACCACGATACTGCCCGTATCGGCGGTATCACCCTTGCGGATCAGCGCGATGTCGCCGTCGAGAATACCGGCCTCGATCATCGAATCGCCGCGCACTTCGAGGCCGAAATGCTCGCCTCCGCCGCCGAGCAGGGCGGCGGGCACGTCGAGCGTATCGACATGATCCTGGATCGCGGAAATCGGTGTGCCGGCGGCGATCCGCCCCATCAGCGGCACCGCGACCGTGGCGCGTTGCTCGCGCGTCGCGGGCTGCGGCGGGGCGCGCCCGAGATCGCCGTCGATGACGCTGGGCTCGAACCGCTTGCGGCCCGACATCAACCCGCTTTGACGGTTTTCCGGAAGCTTGACCACTTCGAGCGCCCGCGCGCGATTGGGCAGACGACGCAGATAGCCGCGTTCCTCGAGCGCCGTGACGAGACGGTGAATGCCCGATTTCGAGCGCAGATCAACGGCCTCCTTCATCTCCTCGAAAGAGGGCGGCACACCCGTCTCGGTCAACCTTTCATGGATGAAGGTCAGGAGGTCATATTGCTTCTGCGTCAGCATGGTGCGCCCCATTCAAAACAAATCATGAACGTTCATAACATGTTCCATGACTGTTCCGCAATGGTTAAGCCTTGGTTTCCGACGCGCGACGCGCCGGGGCAGGGCGGCACTTCGCCCCGTCAGTCGAGGCGCATGATGTCGACGCTGTCGCCGGCGGATGCGGCGGGCGCGGCCACGGGCCTTACGATCAGGGCATTGGCGCGCGCCAGCGTCGCCAACATGGAACTGTCCTGGCGTTCGAAGGCACTGACCCGGAGCGCGTCGTCGGGACCCGAACAGACCGCGCGCATATAGTCCTCGCGGGTACCGTTTTGCGGCAGATCGGTTTCGAGCGTGGCGCGAATCGGGGTCTCCCGCTCCGGCGCGATGCCGAGCAGCCGGCGCAGAAGCGGCAGCAGGAACAGCTTGCAGCAGACGATCGACGAGACCGGATTGCCGGGCAGGCCGAGGACATGGGTGCCGTCGAGCCGGCCGAACATCAAGGGCTTTCCCGGGCGCATGGCGATCTTCCAGAAGTCGAGCGCCATGCCGCGCCCGGTCAGAACCTTCTGGACGAGATCGTGATCGCCGACCGATGCGCCGCCCAGCGTGACGAGAACGTCGATCCTGCCGAGATCGCCGATCCTGGCTTCGAGGTCGGCTTCCGTGTCGCGCGCGATGCCGAGATCAACCGCTTCACCGCCAACGCCGTCGATCATGCCGGCGAGCGCATGCGTGTTGGAGGCGATGATCTGATCGGGGCCGGGATCGCCGCCGACGGGCACGAGTTCGTCGCCCGTCGCCAGAAGCGCGACGCGCGGCCGGCGCGCGACGGGAATCTCGGCCCGGTTCATCGCCGCGGCAAGGGCGCAGCGCGTCGGACTCAACCGCTGACCGCGCCGCAGCAGCGTGTCGCCCGCCTTGAAATCAAGCCCCTGGGGGCGCACGAACTGACCCAGCGAAACCGTCTCCGTGGCCGTGATCGACAGCCCATCGGCGCTTGGCCGCGCATCCTCCTGGATCAGGATGGCGTCGGCGCCGTCGGGCACCGGCGCGCCGGTGAAGATGCGCACCGCCTGTCGGGCGCCCAGCGTGCCGTCATGACGACGGCCGGCGACGGCCCGACCGACGATGCTGAGGTCGGCGCCGATCGCGACATCGGCCGACCGCACGGCATAACCATCCATGGCGGATGCGGGGAAGGGCGGCTGGTCGCGGCTCGCGGCGAGGTCGGCGGAGAGGATGCGCGCGCGCGCGCGTGCAAGCGGCACGATCTCGGTCGCAAGCGGTTCGGCGCCCGAAAGAATGCGCTCGAGCGCTTCTGTGACCGGCATCAGGGACATGGCGGCGCGGTCTTTTCTCTCTTTTTCTCTATGTCTCTGTCGCGCGAGGTCAGGATGTCGCCGGCGCGGCGTCGCGGCGATAGTCGCCGGACTGACCGCCGGTCTTCTCGGCGAGCGTGATGTCGCCGAGAACCATGTCCCGGTCGACGGCCTTCAACATGTCGTAGATCGTGAGACAAGCGATGCTGACCGCCGTCAGCGCTTCCATCTCGACACCGGTCTGGCCCGTATTGCGCACTTCGGCCGCGACAAGGATCCGGTCGCTCTCGGCGTCGGGCGTGACCTCGACGGAAACCTTCGACAGCGCCAACGGGTGACAGAGCGGGATAAGCTCATGGGTGCGCTTAGCGGCCATGATGCCGGCGAGACGGGCGGTGGCGAAGACGTCGCCCTTCTTGGCGTTCCCCGACACGGCGAGCGTAAGCGTTTCGGGGCGCATCGCGACATGGCCCGTGGCGCGCGCGGTGCGTGCCGTCACGGGCTTATCCGAGACATCGACCATGTTGGCCGCGCCGGTGGCGTCGAGATGGGTCAGGCGGTCGGTCTTGGCCATGATGCTCACGCGGCTGTCTCGGCTGCCGGGCTCGTAGCGACGGGATCGAGCAGAGCGCGCGTCGCGGCGGCCACATCGCTTTGGCGCATCAGGCTTTCGCCGACGAGAAGAACACCAATCCCGGCGCGTGCCAGCCGCGCCACGTCGCCTTGTGTGTGAATGCCGCTCTCGCCGACCAGGAGACGATCCGTCGGCACCAGCGGCGCCAAGGTCTCGCTGACGGCGAGGTCGGTCTCGAAGGTCCTGAGATCGCGGTTGTTGATGCCGATCAGGCGCGTCGGCAGCGCCAGGGCACGGTCGAGCTCGACCTCGTCATGGACTTCGACCAGAACATCGACACCGGCCTCTTCGGCGGCGTCCGACACGGCCCGCGCGGCGTCATCGGTTACGGCGGCCATGATGATCAGGATCGCATCGGCACCCCAGGACCGGGCCTCGAACACCTGATAGGGGTCGTAGAGAAAATCCTTGCGCAAGGCGGGCAGGGCTGAGGCCCGGCGCGCCGCGTCGAGATAGGACGGCGCGCCCTGGAAGGACGGACCGTCGGTCAGGACGGAGAGACAGGCCGCGCCGCCCTGTTCATAAGCGCGCGCCAGGCTCGGAGGGTCGAAATCGGCCCGGATCAACCCCTTGGACGGGCTCGCTTTCTTGATCTCGGCGATCAGCGCGGTCTTCCCGGGGGCGCGTTTGACCTCGAGCGCGGCGATGAAGCCGCGCGGCGGCGGCGTGTCGATGGCGCGAGCCCGCATCTCGCTCAGCGGCAAGGCCGCCTTGGCGGCGGCGATCTCGTCACGCTTATAGGCTTCGATACGCTTCAGGATATCGGTCATGTCAGCCTTTCCGGGGCGCGAGGGCGAGAACGATGACAAGTATAAGCGTGCCGGCCGCGAGCGCCAAAGAGATCAATACCGGTTCCTGGGACACCGCCAGGTCGTCTGTCGAAGCTTGCCCGGTCGTGATCGTTTCCCGCAGATTTTCGAGTAGCAAGACCTGCATGAGCGCGAAGAGAGCGATCAATCCCGCCGCGCCGAGGCGAATGAGGAACCACATAAACCAAGCTAGGCCGTCGGACCGCTGGTCACCGCAACGAGTTTTGCGAGCGCCGCGCGCGCACGGCCGCTGTCGATGGACTGTGCCGCCATGTCCACGCCGGCGGGAAGATCCTCGGCCCGACCCGCGACCACGAGGCTCGCCCCGGCATTCATCAACACGATATCGCGATAGGGCGACGGCGCGCCGTCGAGCAGGGCACGCAAGGCGGCCGCATTGGTCGCCGCGTCGCCGCCGATGAGGTCCTTCATCGGCGACAGGGCAAGACCGGCATCCCGCGGGGCGATATCGAAGGTCGTGACCGTGCCGCGATCGAGGGTCGCGACATGGGTCGGTCCCGTCACGGTGACCTCGTCGAGCCCGTCGCTGCCATGCACGACCCAGGCACGCTCGGTGCCGAGATTGTTCAAGACATGAGCCAGCGGCTCGACCCAGTGAGGCGAGAACACGCCGACGAGCTGACGTTTGACCCCGGCGGGATTGGACAACGGACCGAGCAGGTTGAAGATCGTCCGCGTGCCGAGTTCGACGCGCGACGGCCCGACATGCTTCATCGCGGCGTGATGGGCGGGCGCGAACATGAAGCCGACGCCGGCCTCGCGGATCGCCTTGCCGATCGTCTCGGGCGGCAGGTCGATACGCACGCCGAGCGCCAGGAGGACGTCGGCGGCGCCTGATTTCGACGACAGGGCGCGGTTGCCGTGCTTGGCGACGGGAACCCCGCAGCCGGCGACAACGAAGGCGGCGGCGGTCGAGATATTGTAGGTGCCGGACCCGTCACCGCCGGTACCGACGATGTCGATGGCGTCATCGGGCGCATCGACCGGCAGCATGCGTGCCCGCATGGTCGAGACCGCGCCGGTGATCTCGTCGACGGTTTCCCCGCGCACGCGCAGCGCCATCAACAGGCCACCGATCTGGCTCGGCGTCGCGGCGCCGCTCATCATGATGTCGAAGGCGCTGGCGGCCTCCTCGCGCGTCAGCGCGCCGCCATCGGCGGCCCGCGCGATGTAGTGTTTCATGTCAGGCATTTCCGCCCCGTTCTTGAGGCCCCGACCAAATGCCGGCCCTGTCTTTATCCAACATCAGAAAGCCGGACCGATCGCAAGTCCGTTCAGCCGCTCGCCAAGCACCGACGCGGCATCACGCCAGGACGGGCGTTCTGGCGAGACGGACGAAATTGCCGATCAGATCGGCACCGGACGTGCTGGCGATGCTTTCGGGATGAAACTGCACGCCATGGATCGGTGCGCGGCGATGGGCGAGCCCCATGATCTGGCCGTCATCGCTGGTCGCCGTCACGGCCAGGCAATCGGGCAGGTCGGCGGGATCAACGGTCAGCGAATGATAGCGCGTCATGGTCAGCGGCGTCGGCAGGCCGGCGAAGACGCCTGTTCCGTCATGGCTGACGGGACTCGTCTTGCCGTGCACGGGCACCTGGCCGCGACGCACCGTACCGCCGAAGGCGGCCCCGATCGCCTGATGGCCAAGACAGACACCCAGGAGCGGAATAGCGGCGTCGGCGGCGGCCCGCACGAGGTCGACCGAGATCCCCGCTTCGGCGGGCGTGCAGGGGCCCGGCGAGATGGTGATCGCGCGCGGCTTCAGCGCCAGGGCACCGGCGACATCCACCGCGTCGTTGCGGATCACGGTGACGGTCTCGCCATGGGCCGCGAAGGCGTGCACCAGGTTGAAGGTGAAGCTGTCGTAATTGTCGATCAGGAGATGCATGACGCTTTCCCGTGCCCCCGGCTACTGGCCGCGGCCGGCGCGGGCGGCGAAACGCACGGCTTCGTCGGCGGCGCGGAACAGGGCGCGCGCCTTGTGTTCGCATTCGGCCTGTTCGCTGTCGGGCACAGAATCGGCGACGATCCCGGCGCCGGCCTGAACATACATGCGCCCGTCCTTGACGATGGAGGTGCGCAGAACGATGCAGGAATCCATGTCGCCATTGGCGGCGAAATAGCCGATGGCGCCGGCATAGACGCCGCGCTTGGTGGTCTCCAATTCGTCGATGATCTCCATGGCGCGGATCTTGGGCGCGCCCGACACCGTGCCGGCCGGAAAGCCGCCGAACAGCGCATCGATCGCGTCATGCTCGGGCGCGAGATCCGCCTCGACATGCGATACGATATGCATGACCTGGCTGTAATATTCGATGAAGAAGCGGTCGGTGACCTCGACCGAGGCCGGCTTGGCGAAGCGGCCGGCATCGTTGCGGCCGAGATCGAGCAACATCAGATGTTCGGCGCGCTCCTTGGGGTCCGACAGCAGGTCTTCGGCGAGCGCGGCGTCGGCCGACGGCGTTTCGCCGCGCGGCCTAGTGCCGGCAATGGGGCGGACGGTGATGCGCCCGTCGCGCACGCGGACCAGAATTTCCGGGCTCGACCCGGCGACGGCGAAGTCGCCGAAATCGAGATAGAACAGAAACGGCGCCGGATTGACGCGCCGCAACGCCCGGTAGAGCGCGAAGGGCGGCAGCGAGAAGCCGGCCTCGAAGCGCTGGCTCAGCACCACCTGGAAGATGTCGCCGGCATGGACATAGTCCTGCGCGGCGCGCACCTTGGCCTTGTAGTCCTCGGTGCTCATGCTGCTGGTCACCGGCCCGACGGCGGCCGCGACATCGTCGGGGCCGGCCATCTTCGGCAGCGGCCGGTCGAGCGCGTCGACGGTATCGGTGAGCCGCTGGAGCGCGCGGGCATAGGCCTGTTCCGCGCTTGTGTCATCGGCGGGGCGCACGGGGGTGACGATCGTGATCTCGTCGCGCACGGAATCGAACACGACCACGATGCGCGGCCGCAGGAGCAGCACGTCGGGCAGGTCAAGGTCGTCTGGATTGGTCGACGGGACGCGTTCGAAAAGCCCGATACAGTCATAGCCGAGATAGCCGAACATGCCCGCCGCCATGGGCGGCAAATCATGCGGCAGGTCGATCCGGGCGGCATCGACCAGACCGCGCAGCGCGCCGAGCGTGCCGCCCTCGACGGGCCTGAAATCAACCGGCGGGCCGGCGGCGCTTTCGGCCAGTTCGGGCCGGTCGCCATGGGCGCGGAAGATCTGGTCGGGATCGAGGCCGATGATCGAATAGCGCGCCCGCGTCGCGCCGCCCTCTACCGATTCGAGCAGGAAGCTGTTCGCCCGTCCGTCGGCGAGCTTGAGCATGGCCGAGACCGGCGTCTCGAGATCGCCGACCAACCGGGTATAGACGACCTGCGCCGTGCCGGCCGCGTAATGCGCGGCGAAATCGGCTGGATCGGGTGAAACGTTCATGAGCCGCGTCGCGCCAGGGCGCCCCTCAAGCGGACGGGATCGGGGCGCCGCTCCCGATGGCCAAGCCGGTCACATCCCCGCATGGCCACCGGAGCGGGGCGCCCCATAGGTCAGGATTTCCTCGAGCAGCGGTTCGTTGATGACGATCTCGAATTCTTCCTGAAGGCCGGTGACATAGGCCGTGAGCATGTCGTTGGCGAGGGCGAATTCGAGGCCGGCGTCTTCCATCTCGCGGGCCTCGGCGAGGGCCTGCGGATCGGGCGCCATCTCGTGGGTGACATAGATGATGCGGCGTTCGGGCGCGCTCGACTGAGCCCAGCCGGCCGAGCCCTGCGCATCGGAGAACATCGCCGCGATCGCCGCCGGCGACAGGATGTCGGACTCGTCATTGCGCGTCACCGGCCCGCTGTTGCTGATCGGCGCGCCGACGGCGCTGGCCACGGCGATGATCGGATTGCCGGCGCGGATCTCATTGGCGAGTTCGGCGGCGCGCGCATCGAGCCGGGCGGCAAGCTCGTCGGCGACATAGCGGGCGACGGCCTCCTCGCGCACCTCGTCAAGCGTGCGGTCGCGGTCGGGCGTGACATTGAGCACCTCGAACCAGGCGAACTGGGTGTCGGGCAACTGGACCGGGTTGTTTTCGAGTCCGACATCGCTGTCGAACACGTCGGTCACCACCCGGTCATAGCCGTCGAAATCGGCGGCCGGCGCGGCGGACGGCGTCAGGCCGGTCGCGTCCATCGCGGCGATAACCTGATAGGGCAATTGCTGTTCCTGGGCCGCCTCGCGCAAGGTCGAGCCGGCGGCGCGGCTGTCCTCGATCGCGTCATGGATGTCGAGCAGCAGTTCCTCGGCCCGAAAGAGGGCGAGTTCGCGGCGGATCTCGTCGCGCGCTTCCTCGAAGCTCGCGCTGTGGCCTTCCTCGATCTCGGTGACGGTGACGAGCGCCGGGCCGAACCGGCCGTCGACCGGGGTGCTGACTTGCTCGACATCGAGCGAGAAGGCGGCCGCCGCGATCGCCGGGTCGACCAGATCGCCACGGGTGACGAGGCCGAGATCGGTGTCGATGACGCTCAATCCCTGTTCGCCGGCGATATCCTCGAAGGTGGCGTTGCCGGCCACCAGCCTCTCGCGCGCCTGGGCCGCGTCGTCGGGCGTCGAGAACACGATCTGGCGCACCTGGCGGCGTTCGGGCTCGGAATAGCGGTCGATGAAGGCGTCGTAATGCGCCCGCATGTCGTCCTCGGTCAGCTCGATCTCGTCGGCCAGCACATCGACGGTCAGGACGATCAGCCCGACCTCGCGATATTCCGGCGCCCGGAACACGCCCTGCTGGCGGTCGAACCAGGCGGCGAGCGTCGCGTCGTCCGGCGTTGCGACGGGGGCGACGCTGTCGGCGCCGATCGAGAAGAAGGTCGCGGACCGCCGCGCGGTGGCCTGTTCGGCCAGCGCGTCGACGATCGTGGCCGGCACGCTGCCGCCGCCGCCGAGCGCCTCGCCGACGATCTGGCGGCTTAGGAAATCGTGCTGTTGGGCGACGAACTGGGCCTCGGTCTGGCGCGTCGCGAACAGATATTGTTCAAAGGAGCCGCGATCGAACACGGTTCCGATATTGAAACGGGGATCGCTGACGATCGCTTCACGGATCGCGTCTTCCGTCACCCCGACGCCATATTGCCGCGCGGCCTCGTCGAGGACGGCCTGGGTGACGAGGCGCCCGAGCACCTGCTGGTCGATGCCGAGCGCGCGCGTTTCCTGCATCGTCAGCGGCCGGCCGATCTGCCGCGACAGCGCCTGCACCTCGGCCTGGATCTCCAATTGCAGCTCCTCGCCCGAAATCTCGGTGTCGCCGACGGCGATGACCGCATCCCCGCGATAGCCGGTGAAGACGTCGTTGATTCCCCAGACGGCGAAGCTGACCACCAAGAGGAAGAGCAGGATCTTGGCCAGCCATCCGCCGGCCGATTTGCGCATACTGGTGAGCATTCCGGTCTCGTCTCAATCGGGCCGTCGGAGGAGCGGCCGGGTCGTCGATGGCGTGGCCGAACGGCCCGCCCATCGTTTTCGGTTCACATGGCACCGCGAAACGGGCACAACCCGTTTGATGCGGGGATCGCGTCCATTTTGCGGCAACCTCCCCACCACGCACAAGGATGTGACATATGACATTGGCGAACCGCAAGCGGATCATCGCGGGCAATTGGAAGATGAACGGGCTGTCGACCGACCTGGCCGAGATTCAGGGGATCGCGGAAAACGCCCATGGCCTGCCGCGCTCGGTGGATGTCGTCCTGTGCCTGCCGGCGACGCTCATCGCGCGCACCGCCCAGATGCTGCCCGTCGTCGACCGCCTGCAACTCGGCGGCCAGGACTGCCACGCCGACAGAAGCGGCGCCCATACGGGCGACGTCTCGGCCGACATGCTGTCGGATGCCGGCGCGTCCCACGTCATCGTCGGCCATTCCGAACGCCGCGCGAGCCATGGCGAAAGCGATGCCGATGTGTGTGCGAAGGCGCGGGCGGCGCTGGCCGTCGCGCTGGTGCCGATCATCTGCGTCGGCGAGAGTCTGGCCGACCGCGAGGCGGGGCATGCAGAAGACGTCGTCGCCCGCCAGGTGGCCGGGTCGGTGCCGGCCGATGCGCCCGCCGACGCACTGGCGGTCGCCTATGAACCGATCTGGGCGATCGGGACCGGACTGACGCCGAGCCTCGACGACATCGCGCGCATGCATGCGGTGATCCGCGCGACGCTCGCCAAGACGGTGACGGGCGGGGAGGCGGCGCCGATCCTCTATGGCGGCTCGGTCAAGCCCGGCAATGCGGCGGATATCCTGGCGGTCGAAGGGGTGGATGGCGCGCTCGTCGGCGGCGCGAGCCTCAAGGCGGCCGATTTCAACGCGGTCATTGGCCATACGCCGGCCTGAATAGTCGAGATTAGGCGTCGGATCCGTCCGGCGGCGCCGGCAGGCCGCATTGCGCGCGAATGGCGGCGATGCGGGCATCGATATCGTCGTCATGGGAACCGACAGCGACGCGGACACGGTCGCGATAGTCGCGCATCGCGATCCCCGTCACGATGCCGGCCGGCGCGATGCTGCCGGCCGCCGCCACCGCCCGCTGGGCGACGGTCGGCCGGATCGCCTCCAATTCCGCGATGCGCGCCTCGGCCTGCGCGCAATCGGTCGTCGCGGCCAAAAGCGCCTTGTCCGCGTCGGGAATCGTGGAACAGGCGGCCACCATCACGAGAACAAGCCCGCACATGACCGTGTGTCGTGGGATCCGGATCGTCTCGGTCGTCACCACATCCCCCTTCCAAGGCACGGCGCCACAGGATGACGCTCGACAGGATCCCGCACTCTCTCTCGACCTTCTACGCACCGCAAGCGGTCTCCCGACGGACGCCGGGAGACAAAGCGAAGAGGTCGGGCGGAAATCGCGTGATGGTCGCGTCCCCGGTAGTTGGGGCGATCGTCGCTCTTTGACACGATGGCTTGACGGCGCGCGCGCGAAGCGCCATGTCACTATCGGTCGCCGGGCGTTAGCCCGATGGGCGGCCTGTTTCGCGCATGTTTTTTCCGCGCGCCGAGAGGATTTATGGAAACCGTCATTATCGTCATCCACCTGATGGTGGTGATCGCGCTCGTCATCCTCATCCTGCTGCAGAAGTCCGAGGGCGGTGCACTCGGCATCGGCGGCGGAGGAGCCGGCGGCGGTTCCAATGCCAATTTCCTGTCCGGCCGCGGCAGCGCCAGCGCCCTGACCCGAGCCACGACCTTTCTCGCCTTCGGGTTCTTCGCGACCAGCATCACGCTGACCTTGATCGCCAATCAGACCGGCGGCACCCGCTCCATTCTCGACCAGATCGAGCAGAGCGCGCCCGGCACGGCCGTTCCCGCTCCCGGCGGCACGACGACGACCGACGATCTTCTCAACCAGATCCCCGGCGCGACCACCGAACCCTCCGGGCCGCAGGTTCCGCTCTCAGAATAAGCTGTCGGGGCGTTCGATCCGAACCTGAACCGGCGACTTTCCGGCGTCATCTCAACGACATGGCTGGCAGGCGAAATTTGGCCTCGCCGAATCGATTTGAACCTTTATAAGTGAAGGCCCATGGCGCGGTACATCTTCATTACCGGCGGCGTGGTCTCTTCGCTCGGCAAAGGACTTGCTTCCGCCGCTCTCGGAGCGCTTCTTCAGGCTCGCGGCTATTCCGTCCGGCTGAAGAAGCTCGATCCCTATCTCAATGTCGATCCGGGGACGATGAGCCCCTATCAGCATGGCGAGGTCTTCGTTACCGATGACGGGGCCGAGACCGATCTCGATCTCGGCCATTACGAGCGCTTCACCGATCGGCCCTGCACCCAGAACGATAACATCACCACCGGCCGGATCTATTCCGACATCATCGCCAAGGAGCGGCGCGGCGACTATCTCGGCGCCACGATCCAGGTCATTCCCCATGTCACGGACGCCATCAAGGCCTTCGTGCTGGGCGACAATGACGATGTCGATTTCGTGCTCGCCGAGATCGGCGGCACGGTCGGCGATATCGAGGGCTTGCCCTTCTTCGAGGCGATCCGCCAGCTCGGCCAGGAACTGCCGCGCGGCGAATCTGTCTTCATCCATCTGACGCTCCTGCCGTTCATCCCGTCCGCCGGCGAGATGAAGACCAAGCCGACGCAGCATTCGGTCAAGGAACTGCGCTCGATCGGCATCCAGCCGGACATTCTCCTGTGCCGCTGCGACCGGCCGATCCCGCCCGACGAGCGGCGCAAGCTCGCCTTGTTCTGCAATGTGCGCGAAAGCTCGGTGATCCAGGCGATGGACGCCGACACCATCTATGCCGTGCCGGTGGCCTATCACGGGGAAGGGCTCGACGCGGAGGTCCTGCGGGCCTTCGGCATGACGCCCGAGGACGCTCCCGACATTTCCCGCTGGCACGACGTGGCCGAGCGCGTGCGCGCGCCTGAAGGCGACGTCACCATCGGCGTGATCGGCAAATATACCGGCCTTCTCGACGCCTATAAGTCGCTCAACGAGGCGCTCGTCCATGGCGGCATGGCCAACCGGGTCAAGGTCAATGTCGAATGGATCGAATCGGAAGTCTTCGAGCGCGAGGACCCGACACCGCTTCTCGAACAGGTGCACGGCATTCTGGTACCCGGCGGTTTCGGCCTGCGCGGGGCGGAAGGCAAGATCCGCGCGGCGCAGTTCGCGCGCGAGCGCGGCGTGCCCTATTTCGGCATCTGTTTCGGCATGCAGATGGCGGTGATCGAGGCGGCGCGCCATCTCGCCGGCATTTCAGGCGCCGGCTCGACCGAATTCGGCCCCGCCGAGGACCCGGTCGTCGGTCTTCTCACCGAATGGCTGCGCGGCAATGCGCTCGAACGCCGGGCGGCGGAGGGCAATCTCGGCGGCACGATGCGGCTCGGCGCCTATCCGGCCAATCTCGCGGCCGGATCGCGGGTCGCGGAAGTCTACGGCGCGGACCATATCTCGGAGCGCCATCGTCATCGCTATGAAGTCAACATGGACTATCGCGACAGGCTGGAGGCGGCGGGCTTGCGCTTTTCCGGCCTGTCGCCCGACGGTCTTCTGCCGGAGATCGTCGAACATCCCGACCATCCCTGGTTCATCGGCGTTCAGTTCCATCCCGAACTGAAAAGCCGTCCGTTCAACCCGCATCCGCTGTTTTCGTCCTTCATCGCGGCGGCGGTGGAACAATCGAGGCTCGTCTGATGGCGGAAGCGACTGGGACCACGTCGTCGGCGCGCGGGATCGACCATCTGGTTCTCGCCGTGCACGGCCTCGACCATGCGCGCCAGGTCTATGCCGCGATGGGCTTCACGCTGACGCCGGTGGCGCGGCACCCTTTCGGCACGCATAACTCGCTGATCCAATTCGATCGCTGTTTCCTCGAAATTCTCGGCATGCGCGACCCGCGCGCTATTCCCGCCGTCGGCCCCGGCGAATTCTCCTTCGCCCGCTTCAACCATCATTTCCTGGAATGGCGCGAAGGGATGAGCATGCTCGTTCTGGAAAGCCGCGACGCCCAGGCCGATGCCGAAGCCTTCGCGGCCGCCCATCTGCAGAGCTATCTGCCCGGTGGTTTCGAACGCATCGCGATCCAACCCGACGGCTCGGAACGCAAGGTGGCGTTCCGGCTGGCCTTCGCCAGCGATCCCTTCATGCCGGAATGCGGGTTCTTCGCCTGCGAGAACGTCTATCCGGAAAACTTCTGGAAGCCGGATTTCCAGCGCCATCCGAATGGCGCGAAGACCATTGCCTCGGTCCATATGGTGGCGACCGACCCAGCCGATCACCATCGTTTCCTGCAATTCTTCTGCGGCGTGCGCGACGTGAATTCCTCGACGCTCGGGGTCGACTTCGTCACCCCGCGCGGTACGGTGCATGTCCTGACGCCGCAGGCCGCCCGCCGCATCTGGGGCGACGCGGTCGATCTCCGCGTTGTGAACTCGCCGCGCTTCATCGGCTACGGCATCGCAGTCGACGATCTCGACAAGACGCGCGCCGCGTTGACCGACGGCGAGATCCCGTTCGACGATCAGGGCACGCGGCTCGTCGTGGCGGCGTCGACCGCGTTCGGTTCGGCCATCGCCTTTCACCAGGAAACCCCGGATATCGGCTCATGACCGCGCCCGCCACCCCGCCACGCACGGTTTCGGTCGGCGGCGTCAGCTTCGCCAATGACCGGCCCTTCGTTCTGATCGCCGGCCCCTGCGCGCTCGAAAGCCGGGCGCATGCGCTGGACATGGCCTCGGCCTTGCGCGAACTGGCTTACGAACTCGGCATCGGCCTCGTCTTCAAGACATCCTTCGACAAGGCGAACCGGACGAGCGGGGCCAGCCCGCGCGGGCTCGGCCTGGGCACGGCGGTGCCGATCTTCGCCGAGATCCGCGAGACGCTCGACATTCCGGTCACCACGGACGTGCATCTGCCCGAACAATGCGCGCCGGTGGCCGAGGCGGTCGATCTTTTGCAGATCCCGGCCTTCCTGTGCCGGCAGACCGATCTTCTGCACGCCGCCGCCGCGACCGGGCGCGCGGTATCGGTCAAGAAGGGCCAGTTCCTGGCGCCCTGGGACATGCGGAACGTCGCCGCCAAAGTGGCCGAGGCCGGTAATCCCAACGTCATCCTGATCGAGCGCGGCGCGTCCTTCGGCTATAACACGCTGGTTTCCGACATGCGCAGCCTGCCGGTCATGGCGGCGACGGGCTATCCGGTCGTGTTCGACGCCACCCATTCGGTGCAGCAGCCGGGCGGGCAGGGCACCACCTCGGGCGGGCAGCGGGAATTCGTGCCGGTCCTGGCGCGGGCGGCCGTCGCGGTCGGCGTGGCGGGGCTCTTCATCGAAACCCACCGCGACCCGGACAAGGCACCGTCCGACGGTCCAAATATGATTCCTTTCAAGGGATTGCGCGGACTTCTTGAGATTTTGATTGGCTTCGACAATCTCGCCAAGCGCGCGCCCGTGGCGACCATTTAGAGCATATCTCCGCCAAGCCGGTTCTCACTTTCGCCGGAACTGCTGCTCGCGGAGATCACGCACCGATCAGCGTCTGCCGCGTCCGATCCCAGCGCCAGGGCGCCGCGTCGCCAAGTTCCGTCGCGCCGAACCATGTGCCGGGCGCGATCGGCCGTGCCATGCCCGCTTCACCCGATAGGACGGCCTTGCCGGCATCGGTGAGCGCGAAGGGCGTTTCGAGATAGGCTCCCGCCGGACGCCCGTCGGCGTCGCGGGTGATCGTGCGGTAGGCTCCTGCCGGCCCTTCAACGAGCGGTCGGCCACCTTCCTTCAGGCCATCGAGGCGGTCGAAGAAGCTGAGATCGCCATGGAAGGCCGCCGTCTCGCGGGCCTGATAGGCCTTGAACAGCGGGCCGGCCGGCAGCGGGCCTTGCTCGTTCAGCGTGTCGAGGATCATCCAGTCTGTCTGCGACAGGTGACACCGGTCGTCCGGCAATTCGGCGAGAAGTCGCAGCAGCGCCGGGCGCAGCCAGGGCAGCGCCGTCATGTCCTCGGTCTCGACGGCGGCCATGACCTTTTCGGGCGTCCCCGAGGCGAACGCCGCCCAGGCGCGCGCCGCCAGGGCGAAGGCTTCCGGCGCCAGTTCGACGGCATCGGCGGCGAAGCGGCCGATCGTCTCCGGCGTTTCAAGCCCGAGATGGCTCGGCGCCTGGACCAGAAACACGCCGTCATGACGTCCGTCGCGGTCGAACAGGGTCAGGATCTGGAGCAGTTGCAGCTGGTCGTAGAGATCGTGCTCGAACCAGAGCTCGACCCGCTCGTGATTCGGATGCGCGACGAAGGCGGCATCGCGCGCCCGGAAGTCCTCGGCGATACTGTCCACACCGTTCCCGGCCGAATAGGTTTCGGCGAGATAGGCGGCACGCCGGGCCGACAGGCCGGCGAGATCGCCGTCATCGACCACCGGGCCCTCATGCAGGACATCGCGCCAGGCGATCAGGCTGTCGCCAGCCAGCCCGGCGGCCTTCAGGAGATCGGTGGCGACATCGCCATTGGTGATCACGAGAATTGACATGGCGGACCTCTTTTGTCCCCGGGACACGTGCGCTAGAAGCAGGCGCGCCAAACGCGCCGAGACGCCGGACACAATAGACAGGATCCACCATGACCGCCATCGCCGATGTTCAGGGCCGCGAAATCATCGACAGTCGGGGCAATCCGACGGTCGAGGTCGATATTCTCCTGGAGGATGGCTCCTTCGGTCGTGCCGCGGTGCCGTCGGGCGCGTCGACGGGCGCGCATGAGGCGGTCGAACTGCGCGATGGCGGCGACCGCTATCTCGGCAAGGGCGTCCTCAAGGCTGTCGGCGCGGTCAACACCGAGATCGCCGAGATCCTGGTCGGTCTCGACGCCGAGGGCCAGGTCGAGATCGACGAAGCGCTGGTGACCCTTGACGGCACCGAGAACAAGGGGCGCCTCGGCGCCAATGCCATTCTCGGCGTGTCGCTGGCCGTCGCCAAGGCCGCCGCCGAAGCGTCCGGCCTGCCACTCTACCGCTATGTCGGCGGGGCAGGCGCACGCATCATGCCGGTACCGATGATGAACATCGTCAATGGTGGCGCCCATGCCGACAACCCGATCGACATCCAGGAATTCATGATCCTGCCGGTCGGCGCGCCGACCTTCGCCGAAGGCTTGCGCATGGGGGCCGAGGTCTTCCACACGCTGCGCAAGGGCCTGAAGGATGCCGGCCACAATACCAATGTCGGCGACGAGGGTGGTTTCGCGCCAGGCCTCGGCTCGGCGGACGAGGCGCTCGGCTTCATCATGACCGCGGTGGAACGCGCCGGCTACCGGCCGCAGGACGACATCGTCATCGCGCTCGACGCGGCCTCGACCGAATTCTACAAGGACGGCGCCTATCGCCTCGACGGCGAGGGCAAGACGCTCGATGGCGCGGGCCTCGTCGCCTATTACGAGGATCTCTGCGCCCGCTATCCGATCGTCTCGATCGAGGACGGCATGGCCGAGGACGACTGGGACGGCTGGGCGGCGCTGACCGAAAGCCTCGGCGGCCGGGTGCAGCTCGTCGGCGACGACCTGTTCGTCACCAATACAGAGCGCCTCGAACAAGGTATCGAACGCCATGTCGCCAACGCCATCCTCGTCAAGGTCAACCAGATCGGCACGCTGACCGAGACACTGGAAGCCGTCGACATGGCGCATCGCGCGTCCTATCGCGCGGTCATGTCGCACCGGTCGGGCGAGACCGAGGACGCCACCATCGCCGATCTCGCGGTGGCCACCGGCTGCGGCCAGATCAAGACCGGCTCGCTGGCCCGCTCGGACCGGTTGGCGAAATACAACCAGCTCCTGCGCATCGAGGAAGAACTCGGCGACATCGCGCTCTATCCGGGCTTGGCGGCGCTGCGCTGACCGGTTCTGGTTGCGCAGCGGACCTGCTTGGTTAACCGGGATTTAAGCGCTTGCCGGATAGATCAGTCGTCAATGCGGTTCCGCGCCTCCAAGCGCGGACGGGAAGGGTGGCGCGATGCGATCGACACCGGTCAGGCGGCGAAAAAGGGGCTTTCTGGCTCTCGCCATCGGCGCGGCCAGCCTGGCCTATTTCGCCTATCACGCGGTCTATGGCGCGCATGGCCTGACCGAGCGCGACAGGCTCGTCGCGCTCGAACAATCGCTTGTCGCGCAGCGCGATGCGTTAGTCGACGAACGATCGGGCTATGAGCGGCGGATCGATCTTCTGCGCAGCGACCGCATCGATCCCGACATGCTGGACGAGCGGGCGCGCTTCCTGCTCGGCTTCGTCGATCCCGGCGACAGGATCCTGATCCTGCCGGACTAGGCTCGGGCCAGCTCCGGCCGCACGGCCGCCCCGCCGTCTCTCGCCCTGGTGGCGCAGCAGCTTTTCCATCCGCCGCGATATAGCCAAGCGCTGCTCTGTGCGATATCCCTATTGAAAACAGGGATCAGGGAGACACAATGGCACGTTCCGCCCAGTCCACCGCCGCGAAATCCGCCGGACAGTCCACGCGTCGGAAATCGTCGACCGCGAAGAAGACGACAGCTTCGGCCAAGCAACCCGCCCTGGCCGCGCTGACGCTCGACGAGGAGCTGAAGGCCTATCGCGACATGCTGCTGATCCGCCGCTTCGAGGAGCGTGCCGGCCAGATGTACGGCATGGGACTGATCGGCGGGTTCTGCCATCTCTATATCGGCCAGGAAGCGGTCGTCGTCGGCATGCAGATGGCGCAGAAGCATGGCGATCAGGTGATCACCGGCTATCGCGACCATGGCCATATGCTGGCCTGCGGCATGGACCCCAAGGGCGTCATGGCCGAACTGACCGGCCGCCGCGGCGGGCTCTCCAAGGGCAAGGGCGGGTCGATGCACATGTTCTCCAAGGAAGAGCATTTCTATGGCGGCCACGGCATCGTCGGCGCCCAGGTCTCGCTCGGCACCGGTCTCGCCTTCGCCAACCGCTATCGCGACAACGGCCTCGTCTCGATCACCTATTTCGGCGACGGCGCGGCCAATCAGGGCCAGGTCTATGAGAGCTTCAACATGGCCGAGCTCTGGCAGTTGCCGGTCGTCTATGTGATCGAGAACAATCAATACGCCATGGGCACGGCGGTGAAGCGGTCGTCGGCGACCACCGACCTGTCGCAGCGCGGCGCGTCCTTCGCCATTCCCGGCCGCCAGGTCGACGGCATGGATGTGCGCGCGGTCAAAGCGGCCGGCGAGGAGGCGCTCGACTTCACCCGCTCCGGCAACGGGCCCTACATCCTCGAAATGAAAACCTATCGCTATCGCGGGCATTCCATGTCCGACCCCGCGAAATATCGCTCCAAGGACGAGGTCCAGAAGATGCGCGGCGAGCATGACCCGATCGAACAGGTCAAGCATCGGCTGCTCGAGGAACACGGCAAGAGCGAGGACGAATTGAAGGCGATCGACAAGGATGTCCGCGCCATCGTCACCGACGCCGCCGAATTCGCCCAGCTCGACCCCGAGCCCGATCCGTCGGAGCTGTGGACCGATATCTACCGCTGACGGCCGGGCCCGGACGTGCCGGTTCGGGCGACATGAACGACATCGGATTCTGTAGCAGATTCTGTATCAAGGGACCCGTTGATGCCAATCGAGATTTTGATGCCGGCGCTGTCGCCGACCATGGAGGAAGGCACGCTCGCCAAATGGCTCAAGGCCGAAGGCGACACGGTGACCAGTGGTGACGTGATCGCCGAGATCGAGACCGACAAGGCGACCATGGAGGTCGAGGCGGTCGACGAGGGCACGATCGGCAAGATCCTGGTGCCGGAGGGCACCGAGAATGTGAAGGTCAACACGCCGATCGCCTTCCTGCTCGGGGATGGCGAGGACGCATCCGCGATCGACACGGCGCCGGCGGCGAACGGGGCGGAACAGCCGGCACCCGCCGAGCCGGCGCCGCAGGCACCGGCGCCCGCTCCGGCCGCGGCACCGGCCCCCGTGCCCATGACCGCGCCAGCGCCCGAGGCGGCGGCGCCCGATACCGAGATTCCCGAGGGCACGCAGATGGTCGAGATGACTGTGCGCGAAGCGCTACGCGATGCCATGGCGGAGGAAATGCGCCGCGATGGCGATGTCTTCGTGATGGGCGAGGAGGTCGCCGAATATCAGGGCGCCTACAAGATCACCCAGGGCCTGCTCGACGAATTCGGCCCGCGCCGGGTGATCGACACGCCAATCACCGAACACGGCTTCACCGGGCTCGGCGTCGGCGCGGCGATGGCCGGACTGAAGCCGATCGTCGAATTCATGACCTTCAATTTCGCCATGCAGGCGATGGACCAGATCATCAATTCGGCCGCCAAGACGCTCTATATGTCGGGCGGGCAGATGGGATCGCCGATCGTGTTTCGCGGCCCCAATGGCGCGGCCGCCCGCGTCGCCGCCCAGCACAGCCAGGACTATGCCTCCTGGTACAGCCATGTGCCGGGCCTCAAGGTGGTTCAGCCCTGGTCGGCCGCCGACGCCAAGGGACTCCTGAAATCGGCCATCCGCGACCCCAACCCAGTCGTCTTCCTGGAAAACGAGATCCTTTACGGCCACAGCTTCGAAGTGCCGCTGGTCGATGACTGGATCGTACCGATCGGCAAGGCGAGGGTCGCCCGCGCCGGCACAGATGCCACCATCGTGTCCTTCGGCATCGGCATGACCTATGCCATGAAGGCCGCCGACATGCTGGCCGCCGAAGGGGTCAGCGTCGAGGTCGTCGACCTGCGCACGATCCGCCCGATGGATACCGACACCATCATCGCGTCGGTCAAGAAGACCGGCCGCGTCGTCACGGTGGAGGAGGGTTGGCCGCAATCGGGCGTCGGCGCCGAGATCTGCATGCGCGTCATGGAACACGCCTTCGACTATCTCGACGCGCCGCCGACCCGCATCTGCGGCAAGGACGTGCCGATGCCGTATGCCGCCAATCTGGAAAAGCTGGCGCTGCCGTCGGTCGACGAGGTGGTGCAGGCGGTGAAGGCCGTCGCCTATGTCTGAACCGGCCGGTCCCCGCCGGCCCGCGATCCGGTGCTGAGGTGGCATGCCGGCGACGATCAGCGCGGTGATCATCACCAGGAATGAGGAAGCCGAGATTGGGGACTGCCTCGACAGCGTGGCCTTTTGCGATGAACGGATCGTGCTCGACTGCGGCTCGACCGACGACACCGTCGCGATCGCGCGGGCGCGCGGCGCTGCGGTGCACCATCAGGACTGGCTCGGATTCGGGCGCCAGAAGAACGCGGCCATCGCGCTCGCATCCGGCGACTGGATCCTCTCGATCGATGCCGACGAACGCGCCACCGCGGCCTTGGCGGCCGAAATCCGCGAGACGGTCGAGACCGGCCGGCATGACGGCTACGAGATCCCGCGTCTCGGTTTCTTCTGCGGCCGGCCGATCAAGAGTTCCGGCTGGTGGCCGGATTATACGCGCCGCCTGTTCCGGCGCGGCAAGGCTCGGTTTTCCGAACTTCCCGTCCATGAGCGCGCCGAGATCGACGGCGCGATCGGCCGGCTGTCGGCGCATCTCCTGCACTATGCCATCCGCGATCTCGACCAGGTCACCGACCGGGTGCACCGCTATTCGACCCTCGGCGCCGAACGCATCGTCGACAGCGGCCGCCGGGTCGGGTTTCACTCAGGGATCACCCATGCCATGGCGGCCTTCGTGAAGATGTATGTGCTGCGCGGCGGATTTCGCGACGGGCGCGCCGGCTTCCTCGTCGCCGCCTCCACCGCCCATGGCGCTTTCTATCGCTATATGAAGGCCTGGATGGCCCAGAGACCGACCGCTTCCCGCAAAGACTGACACGCCCTTCCGGAGCCGAGACGATGCCGATCAACATTCTGATGCCCGCGCTGTCGCCCACCATGGAGGAGGGCAATCTCGCGAAATGGCTGGTCAAGGAAGGCGACAGCGTGTCGTCGGGCGATGTCATCGCCGAGATCGAGACCGACAAGGCGACGATGGAGGTCGAGGCGGTCGACGAGGGCGTCGTCGGCAAAATCCTGGTGCCGGAAGGCAGCGAGGGCGTGAAGGTCAATGAGCTGATCGCCGTGCTGCTGGAAGACGGCGAGGACGCGAGCGCCATCGACACCGGCGCCGCGCCGGCGCAACCTTCCGCCGCGCCCCAACCCTCTGCCCAAGAAGAAGCCGCACCCGCCGCGCCGCAACCGCCAGCCGCGATGCCGGATCCAGCGCCGCGGATGCCGGCCACACCGGCAGCGCCAACACCCGCCATGGCAAGCAATGGCGCCGCCGGCCCGCGGATCTTTGCCTCGCCCCTCGCGAAAAGGCTCGCGAGGGAGCATGGGCTCGACCTGTCGGCGATCAGCGGCACCGGCCCGCATGGCCGCATCGTTAAGCGCGATATCGAGCAGGCCGTCGCCACCGGCACTGGCAAGGCGGCGCCGATGGCCGCAACACCAGCCCCGCAGCCCGCGACAGCGCCGTCCGCCGCCGCGCCGGCGCCGCAGCCGATGGCCGACGACAAGATCGTGGCGCTGTTCGACGAGGGCAGCTTCACGGTCGAACCCCATGATTCCATGCGCAAGGTGATCGCCCGGCGCCTGACCGAGGCCAAGTCGACCATCCCGCATTTCTATCTGACCCGCGACTGCACGCTCGACGCGCTGATGAAACTGCGCGCGGAGTTGAACGCGGCCGCGCCTGTGACCGACGACGAGCCGGCCTACAAGCTGTCGGTCAACGACTTCGTCATCAAGGCGATGGCGCTGGCGCTTCAAGCGGTGCCCGATGCCAATGTGACCTGGACCGAGGGCGGCATGCTCAAACATGTCGTGTCGGATGTCGGCGTCGCGGTGTCCATTCCGGGCGGGCTGATCACGCCCGTCGTGCGGCGCGCCGAACAGAAGACGCTGTCGGTGATTTCCAACGAGATGAAGGATTTCGCGGCCCGCGCCCGCGCGCGCAAGCTGGCGCCGCACGAATATCAGGGCGGCACCACCGCGATCTCCAATCTCGGCATGTTCGGCATCAAGGATTTCGCCGCCGTCATCAACCCGCCGCATGCCACCATTCTGGCGGTCGGCGCCGGCGAGAAGCGCGCCGTCGTCGTCGAAGACGCCGTCGCGGTGGCGACCCAGATGTCGGTGACGCTGTCGACCGATCATCGCGCGGTCGACGGTGCGCTCGGCGCCCGGCTGCTCGACGCTTTTGTCGGCTATATCGAGAACCCGATGGGGATGCTGGTCTAACCCGGCGTGCGGCATGGGGCGGACCATGGCCATGCTCGCCGATCCGAGAACGGGGCTCTTGCTGTCGACGGTCTTGACTGGCGCGGCCCTGTTCGCCCTTGCCGGCTCGGGCGACACGTTCCGGATCTATCTCGCCGCGAGCCTTCTCGCGCTCGGTCCGCTGATCAGCGGGCAGGCCGCCATGAAACGCATCAAGCTCACCAGGATGTCGCTTTTGTGGGGCGCGCTGATCGGGGCTTTCGTGTTGAGCGGCGTGCTGGCGCTCGGCGTCGCCGTGACAGGGCTCGCCGCCCGGATCGCCGCCAATATCAGCTTCGGCGAACTGACGACGGAACAGAGCACGGCCTTCGCCAAGCATGTCTGGTCGATCGGCGCGGCCTTCACCTCGCTGAGCTTCGGCACCATCGCGATGGTGGCCATCGGGCGCTGGGCGGCCAATGCGGTGAATGGGTCGATGCTTGGCTTCGCGGTCGCCGTGGCGTTGTTCTGGGCGCTACTCTATGGCGTCGTCGGGGCGGTGGCGCTGGGCGGCATCGGTCCGGTGATCGACAACAACCTCTATCTGATGTCGGGGATACCGGCGATCGTCTGGCAGACGGGCTATATCGTGCTGGTCACCGTGTTGAGCTGGCTGTCGGCGCGCGCCGTGCCGACGGGCTGATATCCAGATTTTGAACCGCGACCAGAGGCGGCGAAGGGGACTTGAACATGAGCGATACCGCCTATGACGTGATCATCATCGGGGCCGGGCCGGGCGGCTATGTCACCGCCATCCGGGCAGCGCAGCTCGGCCTGAAGACGGCGGTCGTCGAGCGCGAGCATCTCGGCGGCATCTGCCTCAACTGGGGCTGCATTCCAACCAAGGCGCTGCTCCGGTCCTCGGAGATCTACCACTATCTTCAACATGCCAAGGAGTACGGGTTGAAGATCGACGGCACGGTGGGGTTCGACCCGGCGGCGGTCGTGAAGCGCTCGCGCGGCGTGTCGGGCCAGCTCAATACCGGCGTCGGTTTCCTGCTCAAGAAGAACAAGGTCGACGTGATCTGGGGCGAGGCACGGATCAGCAAGCCCGGCGAGATCGTCGTCGGCGAGCCGTCCAAGCCCGCCGTCGAACCGGCGCATCCGGCGCCGAAGGGCACCAAGGGGGCGGGGACCTATAGCGCGAAGCATATCGTCATCGCGACCGGCGCCCGGCCGCGCGTGTTGCCGGGCCTCGAACCCGACGGCAAGCAGGTCTGGACCTATTTCGAGGCCATGGTGCCGCCCGACATGCCGAAATCGCTGCTGGTCGTCGGTTCGGGCGCGATCGGCATCGAATTCGCCTCCTTCTACCGCACCATGGGCGCCGAGGTGACCGTGGTCGAGCTGATGCCGAAGATCCTGCCGGTCGAGGATGACGAGATCTCGGCGCTTGCCCGCAAGCGGTTCGAGAAACAGGGCATCACAATCCACACCGAGGCCAAGGTCGCCAGGCTCGACAAATCGGCCTCGGGCGTGACCGCGACGCTCGAGCTCAAGGGCGGCAAGAGCGAAACCCTGGCGGTCGACAAGGTGATCTCGGCGGTCGGCGTCGTCGGTAATGTCGAGGGGATCGGGCTTGAGGCGCTCGGCGTCGCGATGGAGCGCGGCACGATCGTGGCCGACGGCTATGGGCGCACCAATGTGCCGGGTATCTATGCCATCGGCGATGTCGCCGGCCCGCCCATGCTGGCCCACAAGGCCGAACATGAAGGCGTCATCTGCATCGAGAAGATCGCCGGCCTCGACGCCCATCCGATGGACAAGCTGAAGATCCCCGGCTGCACCTATTGCCACCCCCAGGTGGCGTCTGTTGGCCTAACCGAAGCCAAGGCCAAGGAAGCCGGCTACGATCTCAAGGTCGGCCGCTTTCCCTTCATCGGCAATGGCAAGGCGATCGCGCTGGGCGAGCCCGACGGCCTGATCAAGACGATCTTCGATGCTCGTACCGGCCAGTTGCTGGGTGCCCATATGATCGGCGCCGAGGTCACCGAACTCATCCAGGGCTATGTCGTGGCGATGACGCTTGAAACCACAGAGGAAGAGCTGATGCACACGGTCTTCCCGCATCCGACGCTGTCCGAGATGATGCATGAGAGCGTGCTCGACGCCTATGGCCGCGCCATTCATATCTAGCTTGACGGCAGGACGCGACGCGGCGTCTCGTCCGTGATCCCGCGCCGGAGTTGACAGCGGCGAGACGGGGCGGGACAACCTTGGGCGCCGGAAATCCCGCCGCGATGGGAGCGGATCATGTTCAGCCTTCTCTATTTCGCGCTCATCGGCCTCGTTGCCGGCCTCATCGCCGGACGGCTGATGGATATCGACAAGCCCTGGTATATCTCCATGCTCGTCGGCATGGCGGGTGCGATCGTCGGCCGCCTGCTGGCCGGGCTGGTCGGGATCGCCGCGATCCACATCATCGGCCAACTCATCATCGCGACCATCGGCGCGGTTCTGTGCATCTGGCTATGGCGGCGCTATGCGCGCTGATCCCGGCATCGCGCAGGCGCGTCTGCCCGACGGGCGCGTCATAGGCGTTTTGCCGCATCGGCCCTTGGGAAAGCGTCCCGGCGGCGCTATCTCAAAACCAGCGGATCTTTGACGCCGTATCGGTTGTCGGACGGCTCGAGATCGGGGCGGAGAGAGACATGGTGACATTGCTGGAACGCCGCGACACGGCAGGCGCGACGCCGAAGGACGCGGCGCCGGCCCGTCCGCGCCACCCCGAAAAGGCACACCGGCCGGACAGCGCGGTATTGCGCAAGCCCGACTGGATCCGCGTCAAGGCGCCCGGCTCGCTGGTCTATCGCGAAACGATGGAGATCGTCCGCGAACACGGCCTCAACACCGTGTGTCAGGAAGCGGGCTGCCCGAATATCGGCGAATGCTGGTCGCAGCGGCACGCGACCTTCATGATCATGGGCGAGACCTGCACCCGTGCCTGCGCCTTCTGCAATGTGCGCACCGGCCTGCCGGACCCGCTGGACGGCGACGAGCCGCGCCGGGTCGCCGAGGCCGTCGCGCGTCTCGGGCTCGAACATGTGGTCATCACCTCGGTCGACCGCGACGATCTCGACGATGGCGGCGCGGCCCATTTCGCCGCCGTCATCACGGCGATCCGCGACGCGCGGCCGGAAACCACGATCGAGATCCTGACGCCCGATTTCCTGCGCAAGCCCGGTGCCCTGGAGGTCGTGGTCGCGGCGCGTCCCGACGTCTTCAACCACAATCTCGAAACCGTGCCCTCGCTCTATCTGACGGTGCGGCCCGGCGCGCGCTATTTCCACTCGCTGCGGCTGTTGCAGGAGGTCAAGGAACTGGCGCCGGACATGTTCACCAAGTCCGGCATCATGGTCGGGCTCGGCGAGGAGCGCAACGAAGTGCTCCAGGTGATGGACGACATGCGCGCCGCCGATATCGACTTCCTGACCATCGGCCAGTATCTCCAGCCGACCCGCAAGCACCATCCGGTCGCGCGCTACGTGCCGCCGGACGAGTTTTCGGGCTATGAGACCATCGCGCGCGCCAAGGGGTTCCTGATGGTCTCGGCCTCGCCGCTGACCCGCTCGTCCTATCATGCGGGCGACGATTTCGCCCGGCTGCGCTCGGCCCGCCAGGCGCAGCTCGGCCACTAGCAACCTCTCCCAGGCGCCCAGCCAGCCGGTCATCCCGCCATGAAGACATTCGACACCGTGCGCCATGTGCGCCATTCGGCCGACGACATGTTCGCGCTCGTCGCCGATGTCGAGCGCTATCCCGGCTTCGTGCCGCTCTGCGCCGATCTCAAGATCCGCCAGCGCCGCGATCTCGGCGACGGCCGGACGGAGCTTCTGGCCGACATGACCGTCGCCTACAAGCTTCTGCGCGAAACCTTCACCAGCCGGGTGACGCTCGACCCGGGCAACCAGAAGATCCTGGTCGAATATGTCGACGGCCCGTTCCGCAGCCTTGAAAACCGCTGGACGTTCACGCCCGAAGGGGAGGACCGTTGCGCGGTCGGGTTCTATCTCGCCTATGCGTTTCAAAGCCGCCTGTTCGAGCGGTTGGCGGGCGCAGTATTCGATCGGGCCTTCGGCAGTTTCGCCGAAGCCTTCGAACGCCAGGCGGACAAGGTCTATGGGTCGCCCGAGCGCCGGCGCCGGGCCGGCACGAGCTGACCCGCCCGATCACGGATAGCGCTTGCCGGTCGGCTCCCTACAGATCGTTCAGCCGCGCCAGAAGATGGCGCAGCGTCTTGAGCACGGTCTCCTGGCGGATATGGTCGCGCCCCTTGTCCTCGAAGAGGTGGCGATGGGCGGCCGTGCCCGTGCGGTCCGCGGTGGCGATATAGACCAGGCCGACGGGTTTCGCGGCGCTGCCGCCGCCCGGACCGGCGATGCCCGTGACCGAGACCGCGAGCTTGGCCGGTGAACGGCACAGCGCGCCGCGCGCCATGGCTTCCGCCACCTCGGCGCTGACCGCGCCATGCTCCATGATGAGCGTCGGATCGACGCCCAGCATGTCGGTCTTCGCGATGTTGGAATAGGTCACATAGCTGCGGTCCATCACCGCCGAGGATCCGGGAATGTCGGTCAGCGCGCCGGCGATCAGCCCGCCGGTGCAGGATTCGGCCAGGGTGATGAGCATCGCCCGCCGCTGTGCCGCGTTCAGCACCTCGATGGCGAGATCACGCGCCGCATCATTCATCATCGGTCTCCGTGTCGACAGGTGTCGGATATCATGAAAACGGTTCCGGATCGGCCGGCAGGGCAATCGATACGCTGGCCAGCGCGGCGATGCCTTCGCCGCGTCCGGTGAAGCCGAGCCGCTCGCTCGTCGTCGCCTTGATGCTGAGGCGTGCCGGCGGCACGCCGAGAAGCGGCGCGGTGGCGGCGATCATCTCCGCGCGCCGCGGGCCGATCTTCGGCGCCTCGCAGACGAAGGTGAGGTCGGCATTGACGATGCGCCCGCCGCACCTGACGACGCGCTCGCGCGCGAAGATCAGGAACCGGTCCGAACTGGCCCCCTTCCATTGCGGATCGCTGGGCGGGAAATGGGTGCCGATATCGCCATCGCCGAGTGCGCCGAACAACGCATCGGTCAGCGCGTGCAGGCCGACATCGGCGTCGGAATGGCCGATCAGCGCCTTGCCGAACGGGATGTGCACGCCGCACAGAATGACATGATCGCCCGGCCCGAAGCGATGCACGTCATAGCCCTGGCCGATACGGGTCTCCCAGACAGGCGCCGGGCGGGTCGGCGACAGGCGCGCGGCCGCCATAGCGATATCCTCGGGATAGGTCAGCTTGACATTGCCCGGCGCGCCCGTCATCGCCACCACCTCGTGCCCGGCCGCTTCCAGCGTCTGCGCGTCGTCGGTCCAGACGACGCCGGGCGGCGTCGCGCGATGCGCCGCCAGAATGGCAGGAAAGGCGAACCCCTGCGGCGTCTGAACCGCACCGACCCGATCCCGGTCGAGGGTCTCGCCGAGCCCCCCGTCGGGCGTTACATGGCGCAGGGTATCGGCGATCGGCGCCAGTGGCAGGACGCCCGCCGCCCCGCGCCCGAGTTCGGCGAGCATCGCGTCGATCATCTCTTCCGGCACGAAGGGACGGGCGGCGTCGTGAATGAGGACGAGGTCGGGTGGATCCGCCGCCAGCGCGTCGAGACCGGCCCGGACCGATGCCTGGCGCGTCATCCCGCCGGTCACCGGCGGCAGGAGTTTCGGCGCATCGACCGGAACGACGGCGCGATAGTCACGATCCTGGCCGTCGCCGATCACGACCTGGATGCGGCGAATGCCGGCATGCGCGGCAAACCGGTCCAGCGTCCAGGCGAGCAGGGGGCGGCCGGCGACCGGTGCGTATTGTTTCGGCAGGCCGTCCCGCAGCGCGCCCGCGCGCTGTCCGCGACCGGCCGCCACGATGATCACATCGGTCGTTTTCGGCATCAGAGACATGTCATATGTTCTTAAGGAGTCCGACCCTAACCGACCCGTGGAAATCAGTGTGCCCGGAAGCCGTTAGACCTTGGTCTTATCCCATTCGCCCGGGCGCGCGCCACAGTTCCATTGCAATGCGGCAATCAATGGTTACACTCTAGGCAGTTTTGAACATGCCTAGAATATGAGCGGCAGCGCGATTTCCCGGCACGACTCCTTCCATAGCGGCCTCAGCATCGGCTCCGTCAAGGTGGCGGGCACCGTCCTGCTCGCGCCGATGGCCGGCATCACCGATGCGCCGTTCCGCCGGCTCGCGGCCCGGCTGGGCGCGCCTTATGTCGTGTCGGAGATGATCGCCAGCGCCGCGCTCGCCGATGGCCATCCCGACATGGCGCTCAAGGCGCGCGCCCATGACGACGGCCAGGACGCGCCGCATGTGGTCCAGATCGCCGGCTGGGACCCCTATTGGATGGGCGAGGCCGCCCGGCTCGCCCGCGATGCCGGTGCCGATATCGTCGACATCAATATGGGCTGTCCCAACAAAAGGGTGACGACGCGGCTCGCCGGCTCCGCCCTGATGGCCGATCCCGACATGGCGCTGCGGCTGGTCGATGCCGTGGTCGCCGCCGTCGACGGTCCGGTGACCCTGAAAATGCGCCTCGGCTGGTCGGAGACAGGCCGCAACGCGGCGGATATCGCGCGCCGCGCGGAAACGAGCGGCGTCGCCATGATCGCGATTCATGGCCGCACCCGCTGCCAGTTCTATTCGGGCCAAGCCGATTGGGACGCGGTCAGCGCGGTGACCGATGCCGTTTCGGTGCCGGTGGTCGTCAATGGCGATATCGATTCGGTATCCGCCTGCCGCGCGGCGCTGGCGGCCTCGGGCGCCGCCGGCGTCATGATCGGCCGCGCGGCGCAGGGCCAACCCTGGGTTCTGGGCCAGTGGGCGGCGGCGCTGGCCGGTGCACCGCCGCCGGAGACGCCGGATCCGGAGGCTGTTGCGCGTTTGCTATGTGACCAGGTCGGCGATGTCTTTACCCTCTATGGCGTCGAGATCGGCGTCCGAGTGGCGCGCAAGCATGTCGCCTGGACCATGGATCGGGTCTGGCCGGGCCTGCGCCGGAGTGGCGCCGGCAAGGCCATCCTGACCGAAACCGATCCCGACCGCGTTCTCGAAGCGCTGGCGCGGCTCGCCGGGACCGCATGCGCGCACGAGGCCGACATGGGCCTGGCGGCATGACGGGCGTCAAGAAGGCCTTGGCGGCGGGCGGGACGACTGATCTGCCGGACGCGGTGCTCGCCGCCTTGCCGCATCCCGTCGTGCTCGTCGACGCGGACAATACGATCCAGCTTGTCAACGATGCCGCCGAAGCCTTCTTCCAAGCGAGCCGGCGCGTCTTGCGCGGCCGCAGGATCAAGGATTTCCTGCCATTCGGCAGTCCGATCAACCAGCTCGTCGAACAGGCCCGCGATCGTGGCGCGACGATCGTCGAATACAGGGTCGATGTCGGGACGCCCCGGGTCAGCGGCGACAGGCTGTCGGACATTTTCGTCGCGCCGCTGGTCGACCGGCCGGACCATGTGGCGCTTTTGTTCCAAGAGCGCTCCATCGCCGAGAAGTTCGACCGTCAGCTGACCCATCGCGGCGCGGCGCGCAGTGTCACCGCGCTCGCCAGCATGCTGGCGCATGAGATCAAGAATCCCTTGTCCGGCATCAGGGGCGCGGCGCAGCTTCTCGACGCGACGGTCGGCGAGGACGACCGCACCTTGACCCGGCTGATCCGCGACGAGGCCGACCGGATCGTCAAGCTCGTCGACCGGATGGAGGTCTTCTCCGACGAACGCCCGGTGACGCGCGAGCCGGTCAACATCCATTCCGTCCTCGACCATGTGCAGCGCCTGGCCGGCAACGGCTTTGCCCGCCATATCCGCTTCGTCGAGGATTTCGATCCCTCGCTGCCGCCGGTGCCGGGGGATCGCGACCAGCTGATCCAGGTGTTTCTCAATCTGGTCAAGAACGCCGCCGAGGCCATCGGCGGCCAGGCGACGGATGGCGAGATCCATCTGTCGACCGCCTATCGGCCCGGCGTGCGGCTGTCGGTGCCGGGGACGCGCGAGCGCGTCAGCTTGCCGCTCGAAATCCGCATCCGCGACACGGGCCCCGGCGTGCCCCCGGACCTCCTGCCGCTTCTGTTCGATCCCTTCGTGACCACCAAGGAAAGCGGCAGCGGGCTCGGCCTCGCGCTCGTCGCCAAGATCGTCGGCAATCACGGCGGGGTCGTCGAATGCGAATCGCAGCCCAAGAACACGGTGTTCCGCGTTCTGATGCCGGTCTGGGACGGCGCGGCCCAGATGCCCCAGGACCCGACCGGAACGGCCACCGGCGTCGCCGGGCAGGGCGCCGAGAAGGAGTGACCCCGATGCCGTCAGGCCGCATACTCGTCGCCGACGATGATACCGCCATCCGCACCGTCCTGAACCAGGCGCTGTCGCGCGTCGGCTACGAGGTCAAAACCACGTCGAATGCCGCGACCCTGTGGCGCTGGGTCAATCAGGGGGAGGGCGATGTCGTGATCACCGACGTGGTGATGCCCGACGAGAACGCCTTCGACCTCCTGCCGCGCATCAAGCGTGGGCGGCCGGAACTGCCGGTCATCGTGATGAGCGCGCAGAACACCTTCATGACCGCCATTCGCGCATCCGAGAAGGGCGCCTTCGACTATCTGCCGAAACCCTTCGATCTGAACGAACTCGTCTCGATCGTCGGCCGCGCCATCGCGGCGCCGAAGACCGAGCGCAACGCGCCGGCCGGTCAGGACGACAGCATTCCGCTGATCGGCCGATCGGCGGCCATGCAGGACATCTACCGCGTGCTGGCGCGGCTGATGCAGACCGATCTCACGGTCATGATCTCGGGCGAATCGGGCACCGGCAAGGAACTGGTCGCCCGCGCGCTGCATGACTTCGGCAAGCGCGCCAACGGTCCGTTCATCGCCATCAACATGGCGGCGATTCCGCGCGACCTGATCGAGGCCGAACTGTTCGGGCATGAGAAAGGCGCCTTCACCGGCGCCCAGTCGCGCAGCGCCGGCCAGTTCGAACAGGCCGAGGCCGGCACGCTGTTCCTAGACGAGATCGGCGACATGCCGATGGAAGCCCAGACCCGGCTCCTGCGCGTCCTGCAGGAAGGTGAATACACGACCGTCGGCGGCCGGGTGCCGATCCGCACCGATGTGCGGATCATCGCCGCCACCAACAAGGATCTCAGGCAACTGATCCATCAGGGCCTGTTCCGCGAGGATCTGTTCTACCGGCTCAACGTGGTGCCGGTCAGGTTGCCGCCCTTGCGCGAACGGCTCGAGGATGTCGGCGATCTGGTGCGCCATTTCTTCGCCCTGATCGAGCGCGAAGGGCTGCCGGCGAAATCGCTCGACGCGGCCGCCTTCGACCGCCTCAAGCGCTATCGCTGGCCGGGAAATGTGCGCGAACTCGAAAATTTCGTCCGCCGCCTCGCGGCACTCTACCCGCAGGAGACGATCGGGGTCGGCATAGTCGAGACCGAACTGGCCGGCCTCGCCGAACCCGCCACCGAAGCCACCAATGGCACGGACGAAACCCTGTCGGGCGCCGTCGAGCGCCATCTCGCGACCTATTTCAACCAGTTCGGCGACCAATTGCCGCCGCCAGGCCTCTATCACCGCATGCTGCGCGAGATCGAGCCGCCGCTGATCGGGGCGGCGCTCGCCGCGACGCGCGGCAATCAGATCCGCGCCGCCGAACTCCTCGGCCTCAACCGCAACACGCTGCGCAAGAAGATCCGCGACCTCGACATTCCGGTCATCCGCGGCGGGCGCTGAGCACGTAATCGTCAATGAAAGCGATGGAAGCGGCATCCGCCAGCGCCATCGATGTGCCATAATTGCAACATTGTTGTTGCGTTGCATCGGTCACGGCGGCATGGTCGGTGGCACCGATGCGTGTGACGGCCGACGATGGCCGCCGTTCAGCGCCTCGATACTGTGATGTGGACGATCTGATCGCGTGAGCACGACCAGCATAGCCTCGCCGCGACCTAGCAGGCGCGATGACCGGCGTGAAGACCGGCAGGAGCGGGCCGATGGCCGGCCAGCGTCGGAGCGCGCCGAGAGGACATCGCCCGGCCTGTCGACCACGGCGATCGTCGGGGCAGTATCGATGGTTGGCGCGATCGTCTCGGCCGTGACCACTTTCGTCGTGCTGACTGGCCTGTCGCCGGTGCGCCCGACCGGGCTCGTCATCGCGATCCTGTCGGTCTGCAACATCGCCTTCGTGCTCGGCCTCGTCGGCTGCATCGTCACCGAAGTCTACGAGCTCTTGCAGGCGCGCCGGCGCGGCACGGCGGGCGCGCGCCTGCATGTCCGTATCGTGGGCCTGTTCTCGATCGTCGCCGCGCTGCCAGCGATCCTCGTCGCGGTCATCGCCAGCGTCACCCTCGACCGGGGACTCGATGCCTGGTTCTCCGAGCGCACGCGCGCCATCGTCGACACCTCGATGGCAGTCGCCCAGTCCTATATGCGCGAGCATGGCCAGGTGATCCGCGCCGATGTCCTGGCCATGGCCAACGATATCAACCGGGCGCGCGGCCTTTACGAGCATCAGCCGTCGCGGTTCAGCGCGCTGCTCAACGGCCAGGCCTCGATCCGGGTGCTGGAAGGTGCTTATGTCATCGATTCCAACACCGATATCCTGGCCCAGGCCGAAACCGGCGTGGAGCGCGACTTTCTCATGCCGCCGCCCGAGGCCATGGAACGGGCGCGCGACGGCCAGCCGATCCTGATCGCGCCGGGGCCGACCGATTATGTCGGCGCGGTGGTCCGGCTGAGCGATTTCAACGACGGCTATCTCTACATCGTGCGCACCGTCGACGAGCAGGTGCTGCGCTATCTCGGCCTGACACAGCAGAATGTCGCCGAATACGGCCAGCTGGCCCAGCGGCGCATGGGGGTCCAGATCGCCTTCGGCCTGGTCTATATCGGCTTCACACTGATTCTCTTGTTATCGGCGATCTGGATCGGCATCAGCTTCGCCAATCGGCTGGTCGCGCCGATCCGGCGGCTGATCGGCGCCTCGCGCGAGGTGGCACGCGGCAATCTCGATGTGCGCGTGCCGTCCGAGGGCAGCGAGGGCGATCTGTCCGGGCTCGCCGGCACGTTCAATCTGATGACGTCGGAGCTGAACAGCCAGCGCAATGCGCTGCTCTCCGTCAATAGCGAGATGGACGAACGCCGCCGCTTCATCGAAGCCGTCCTGGCCGGCGTGCCGGCCGGCGTCATCGGCGTCGACGCCGAAGGTCGGATCTCGGTCGCCAACCGCACGGCGCTGGAACTGATCGGCAGCGAGGACAGTTTCGGACAGCCGATCGCCAGCGTCCTGCCGGAGATCGCCGACCTTCTGGGGCGCGCCGAGATCGACCGGATCGGACTGGTTCAGGAACAGGTGTCGATCACCCGGCACGGCCGCGAGCGGATCGTCGCCGCCCGCGTGGCGCTCGAAGGGGACGACCCCTCCGACCACAGCCTCGTCGTCACGCTCGACGACATCACCGATCTCATCAAGGCGCAGCGCACCTCGGCCTGGGCCGATGTCGCCCGCCGCATCGCCCATGAAATCAAGAACCCGCTGACCCCGATCCAGCTCTCGGCCGAGCGACTGAAGCGCAAATATGGCCGGGTCATCACCGACGACCGCGACGTGTTCGACCAATGCACCGAAACGATCATCCGCCAGGTCGGCGATATCGGCCGCATGGTGGACGAGTTCTCGACCTTCGCGCGCATGCCCAAACCCAGCTTCGCCACCGAGAACGTCACCACCGTGGTGCGCGAAACGGTGTTCATGATGCAGGTGGCCAATCCCGACCTGGCCATTTCGGTCTCCGTTCCGGAGGAGCCGGTGCGCGCGCGCATGGACACAAGGCTCATCGCCCAGGCGCTCACCAATATCGTCAAGAACGCGACCGAGGCGGTGGCCGCCGTCGAGCGCGACGCCGACGATGACGCCGGGAGGATCGACGTGCGCCTGCGCGAAACCGGCGGCGAGATCATCATCGACGTCATCGATGACGGGATCGGCCTGCCGAAGGAAAACCGCCACAAGCTGCTCGAACCTTATGTCACCCATCGCGACAAGGGGACCGGGCTGGGGCTCGCCATCGTCGGCCGCATTCTAGAGGAACATGGCGGCCGGCTCGAACTCGCCGACGCCCCCGCCGTCGCCAATGGCGGGCGCGGCGCCATGGTGCGCCTGATCTTTCCCGCCAACAGGGCGGACAGTGCCGCCGAGGCTTCCGCCACCGAGGACCCGTCGGGGCCGCAAAGCGATGCGGCCGCGCCCGAAAACCCTGATCTGTCAACAGCCTGACCGGAGGTCTTTGTGACCGGAGATGTTCTCGTCGTCGACGACGAAGCCGATATTCGCGACTTGGTCGCGGGCATACTCGAAGATGAAGGCTATGCCGCGCGTACCGCCGGCGACAGCGACGCGGCGATCGCCGCCATCACCGCGCGCCGACCGTCGCTGGTCTTTCTCGATATCTGGCTGCAGGGCAGCCGGATGGACGGGCTCGAACTCCTGAACGTCTTGCGCGAGGATCATCCCGACGTGCCGGTGGTCATGATCAGCGGCCATGGCACGATCGAGACGGCGGTCGCGGCGATCAAGCGCGGCGCCTATGACTATATCGAAAAGCCGTTCAAGGCCGACCGCCTGGTGCTGATCGCCCAGCGCGCCCATGAATCCTCGATGCTCAAGCGCGAAGTGCGCTCCTTGCGCGAGAAATCCGGCGAGCCGGAGGAACTCTTCGGCGGCGCGACGCTGACCAATCAGCTGCGCCAGACGATCGACCGCATCGCGCCGACCAACAGCCGTGTGCTGATCTCGGGGCCGTCGGGCGCGGGCAAGGAACTGGCGGCCCGGATCATGCACCGCAAGTCGCATCGCGCGAGCGGCCCCTTCGTCGTCCTCAACGCCGCCTCGATCACGCCGGACCAGATGGCCGAGACCCTGTTCGGCAGCACGACGGAGAATGGCAAGCGCTCGATCGGCGCGCTCGAAGAAGCGCATAACGGCACGCTCTTCGTCGACGAAGTCGCCGATATGCCGCTCGAAACCCAGGGCAAGATCCTGCGCGTCCTGGTCGACCAGTCCTTTTCGCCGGTCGGCGGGACCGAGAAGGTCCAGGTCGACGTGCGCATCATGTCGTCGTCGAGCCGCGATCTCGAGAGCCTCGTCGCCGAGGGCAGCTTCCGCGAGGATCTGTTCCATCGGTTGAGCGTCGTGCCGCTCCGGGTGCCGCCGCTGGCCGAACGGCGCGAGGACATCCCGCATCTCATCCAGGTTTTCATGGAGCAGATCTCGCGCTCCACCGGCCTGCCGGTGCGGCGCATCGGCGAGGATGCCATGGCGGTTCTCCAGGCGCATGACTGGCCAGGCAATATCCGGCAACTGCGCAACAATGTCGAAAGGCTGATGATCCTGACCGGTGGCGATGCCGAGGCGGTGGTCAGCGCCGACATGCTGCCCGCCGAGGTCGGCGAGACCCTGCCGCCGGTGCCGGGGGGCGCGCGGGCCGATCAGCTCATGTCGATGCCGCTGCGCGATGCCCGCGAAGTGTTCGAACGCGAATATCTCGTCGCCCAGATCAACCGGTTCGGCGGCAACATCTCCCGCACCGCCGAATTCATCGGCATGGAACGCTCCGCGCTGCATCGCAAATTGAAGTCGCTTGGCATCGCCTAATGACCGGCGTCATGCTAGGTCGTTGCGCTTTGCGCCGACATCAGGCCCCCATGGCGCGATCAGCTTACAGATTGAACGGAATGACTAGATGAAGGTCGTCATCTGCGGCGCGGGACAGGTCGGCTTCGGCATCGCCGAACAGCTCTCGATCGAGGGCAATGATGTCTCGGTGATCGACAATTCCGCGCGCCTGATCCAATCGATCAGCGACATCCTCGACGTGCAGGGCTTTGTTGGCCATGGCGCGCATCCCGATACGCTGGCGCAGGCCGGCGCCGGCGAGGCGGACATGCTGATTGCCGTCACGCTGCATGACGAGGTCAACATGGTCGCCTGCCAGGTGGCCCATTCGCTGTTCAACGTACCGACCAAGGTGGCGCGCGTGCGCGCGCAGAGCTATCTCGCGGCGCATTGGCGGGATCTGTTCTCGCGTGACCATCTGCCGATCGACGTCATCATCTCGCCCGAGATCGAGGTCGGCGAGATGGTGCTGCGCCGCCTAGCGCTGCCGGGCGCCTTCGATACAGCGGAATTCGCCGGCGGCCGGGTCATGGTGACCGGCATCGTCTGCGAGGAGAACTGCCCGATCGTCGACACCCCGCTCAGGCAGCTGACCGAACTCTTCCCGGACCTCAGATCGCTCGTCGTCGGCATCTATCGCGATGGCAAGGTGTTCATTCCGCATGCCGACGACGTCATGCTGGTCGGCGACATCGCCTATGTGGTCGCCGACCAGGATCATGTCCGGCGCACATTGTCGATCTTCGGTCACGAGGAGCCGGAGGCCAACCGGGTGATCATCGCCGGCGGCGGCAATATCGGCGTCTATGTGGCGCGCGAACTCGAACAGCGCCAGTCGACCGCCAAGATCAAGCTGATCGAGTCCGACCGCGAGCGAGCCGTCAAGGTCGCCGACGTGCTCGACCGCTCGGTCGTGCTGCATGGCAGCGCGCTCGACGAGACGCTTCTGCGCGAGGCGGATATCCTGCACACCGACACCATCGTCGCGCTGACCAATAGCGACGAGGCCAATCTTCTGTCCTGCCTGATC